>NZ_CP119995.1 GCF_029338575.1 Halomarina halobia | reverse complement strand
CTCACGACCGTCGCGGTGGTACGCTACGGCCGTCTCGAATGAGCGCCAGGTGTCGGGATCCGTCGACGCGGCGTACGGGTGGTCCGCCTCGCCGTCAGCACGCTCGTCGTAGGGTTTGATCGGAACCTTCGTCTCCTCCCCGTCGCGATGCTCGATCCGCCAGCACACCCACTGCGCGCGCTGTCGGAGCCGCTCCGGGACCGCCTCGAACACGGTCACGCCGACCACCCGCAGTCGCTGAGGCGCTCGGGGACAGCGGCGGGTCGGAACGCGAGCGGTGGCCGGCCGTCACCCCCCCTCACTGTGACCACCCGAAACGCCGATGAAGCGTTTTGATCGCGTCGTCACGCTCGCCGGCAGTGTCGCCGCTCCCGGTCATCGGACCACCTCACCGGCGTCTGCGTCCCCGCGTGGATAGGTGACGCCGAGCGTCCGCTCGTGAAACGTGCTGCAGGCCGGACAAGCGGCGAGTTTGCCCCGCCGGGGGTCACCGAAGACCCGGACGTACTCCCGCGTGACGTATGCCTCGCACCCCGAGCAGCGCGGACTCATCTAACCTTCACCTCCGCGATCGCCTCGAACTCCTCGAGCGTGTGGTTCTCGCAGGCGTGGGTGACGTCGCGCGGATCGGCGTCGATCTCAACCGCCGTGGACGCCGTGCAATTCGCCGCGTCGCACTCGTAGATGCTGTAGACCAGTCGATACCCTCCAGACGGCGACTGCTCGTAGTCCGTCCGGTCGCGCCCCCCTGCGTAGAAACGAGTCGGCGACATCTTACTCGCCGACCTCCACGGCACAGAAGCATTCCCAACACGGAAGCTGGTCGCCGTCGACGCCGTCGCAAAATTCGTTCCCGTTCGGACACGGCTCTTGCCCCCGCTCCCCTCCGGAGCGCTCGCGTCGCTCAGAGACGCTTGCTTGCTAATCTGTCCCTCGCTGTCGTGTGCGGAAACCTCGACGTCTCCGCGGGCGTTGGTTATCGCCATGGTCCGGCCGACCGTTCCGGGACTCACCGGAAGCGCGTCGGTTGCTCTCCCCTACGAATTCAAGTGATAAATAGTTGTGTGCTGTGTCACTCCCTGTCCGGTGACCAACCGGCGCCTGTACCTCTCTCAGCGTGAACGATCAGCCGTACGATGCGCTAAAAGCACACAACTGTGTGTCAATGTGTCTCTAAAAAGGCCAGCCGTAGCTATTGGTTCATTGTTTTTTCAGAATGGCGTAAAACGCCACGGGGCGCATTTCGATGGTGGGTGAGTTAAGTCCACCTGCAACCCCGCGGCGCGTCGGCCGAACCATTGCTTGACGCTTGGCGATTGCGGACACGGCCGGGCGTGGCTCGTGTCTATTCCATTCTACACTACAGTCACCTATAGATGTTGTGGAAAATGGCACAGACAGCCGCCAATTCGGCGGAATTGTATAGATACGTCTATTCGCTTTTACAGGGTGGTGTGTGTTCCTCGCATCTGTGCCGCGCGTGGTTCTCTCGGTGCGGCGATGCAGCGGGTTCCTGTCTCCGGACTGCCTGACGATCCAGTAGCTTCTGTCTCCGGGTTGCCTGACGGAAGCCACCGCATCGATGTAAGTCATTCGGTTGTTCTGGTAGTTAACCACAGAGTTACTGTCTATGAGGGCTTAGCGCGCTCTGATCGTTAAGACCTATCCGCGCGCCGTCTGGTGGTTTTCAAAACCCGGTCTGTCGGCAGTGACGCGTACGACGGTCGGCGGGCGCGACCGCCTGTATGTCGCGCGCTCGACGTGTAGAGGGCGAACCGGTGGACGAGGCGGGGGAAGGGACGGTCCGGCGTGATGCATATACCGTATGTTGCGATACAGAGTGCTGCATCCATGTAGAATCCGTGACGAACGGTACTACACTTCACTCAGCGCGCGCTGCAGTCTGCTGCAGGGTGGCTGTCAGCCGCTCGTCTGACGCATCGTTTTGCAGCAGGCGTGTGGAAGCGATGGGTATGGAACGCATCACCGCCTCGCTCGAGGAGCGTCACCAGGCGTACCTCAAGCGGGTTCGTGAGGAGCCAGAAGAGGGCGAGCGAGGAAATCGGAGGCTGTGCGGCTGATATTCGAGCGCGCTGAAGAGCGTGATGAACTCGCGCAGCAGCGTGACGCACTCCGACGAAAGACCGATGAACTCCGCTCACAGCTTGCTGCAGCGAACTCACGGATCGATGCATCGAACGAGTTGGTCCGCGCGGTCGAGCGCGAGCAGTCGATCGCCGAGCGGAAGGCACAGGCGGGGATCGTCACCCGGGCGAAGTGGTGGCTGACCGGGATGCCCTCGTCGTCCTCGCCCTCGTCGTCGTCGTCGTCGGAGGCGGCGCGTGTCACGGAGCCAGAGCCCGCCTCGGAGCCGGAACCGAGCGGAGAATCAGCGGGAGCGACAGAGCGGGCGGCGGCGGCAGAAGCCTCGACGGCGCGGCCGTCGCGCTCCTCCTCGAGTCGGTCGTCGTCGTCGCGCACGAACAACGAGTGACGGGACGGGGGCGTCCTGCGCGCGGCTTAACCAACACGTGCACGACGGCGTCCGCGGTTGTTGGTTAAGATCCGATGCCGAACGTCGACGGGCAGCCCGCCGACGAATGAGTATAGCTACACGCTATAGCTATACCGACCGACAGCGCCGCCGTCGCCTCCCCGCGCGCGCGACGCCTCGGAAAAAACGTTGCGTCGGTCCCGTCCTCGCTTACGTCCGGGCGTGCGCCTCGTCGATCTCGACGGCGAGCTGATCGTCCAACATGGGGAAGTAGCCATACCGCCACCCGGTGCGGCCGATGAACAGGCCGACGCCGGGATTCCAGCGGGTGAACTCTCCGCGGGCGAAGGCGTGTTCTTCTTCCTCCTTCAGCTCCCGACGCTTCGTGACCGAGAAATCGCCGGCGTGGTCTTTCTCGACGTGTTTGGTATAGGTCTTGAACTCCGTGCCGACGACCGTCCGGGCGTAGTCGATCGACGCCTCGTCACCGAGCCGGAGGATCACGCGCGAGACCAACCCCGAGAGGATGGACGTCCCGCGTTCCTTCCCGTAGTTCGCGAAGAGCTGACTCACCGACTGCAGCGTCAAGAGCACCTGAACCTGCTGGCCGCGACCGAGGTTCACGAGGTCGTCGAGGCGGCGCAGCCCGGGGATGCGCGTCGCTTCGTCGAGGATGAAGTACGCCCCCCGACTGGCGTCGTCGAGCGCGTGCATCGCCGCGTGATCCACCAGGAACCGAAAGATGGGCGCGACGGTCTGGCCCTGCCGTTGCGGGAAATCGAGGACGAGCACGCGCCCCTGTGGGTTGCGCATGTACTCGCGGATGGAGATCTCCGCGTCGGCGGTGTGCGTTGGAGCCGCAGCCGCAGCTTCGTCGGCTCGGGCCGCAGCCTCGCCCGCGAAGTCGCCGACGAAGACGTCAGCGACGCGCTGCTGGACGGTGGCGTACACGCCGACGGACTGGCGAGAGCCGTCGGGATCGAGCGCGGACGTCGCCGCGGCCATGTCGCCGTGCTCTGAGAGCGCCTCATACAGGTCCTCGCGTGAGAACTCCCGGAAGGTGCGTGCGAGTAGGGCGTTCGACAGCGTGACGTCGGGATCCTCGCGGTACTCGCGATCGAGGGCGACGCACGTGGCGCGAAAGACGTCACGCGCGGCCTGCTCGAAGAATTTCGCACTACCGTCGCCGTCGGCGGGGAAGAGCGCCCGGGCCAGCTCGCGGTAGTCCCGCTCGTCGTCGACCTCCTGGAACACGTTCCAGATGTGCGTCGACCCCGACGCGGAGACGCGGATCACGGCGTCCTCGCCACAGACCTCCCGGAGAAAGTCCTGGTAGTCAGTCTTGTAATCGAAGGCGACGATGGGCTCGTCACCCCGACGGGCGTCGGTGAGCTGCCAGACGAGCGTCTTGCCTACCTCGGTCTTGCCGGAGCCGGTGGTGCCGAGCGCGAGCATACTGGTGGGCCGCTCGATCGTCGCCGCCGTGAGGTCGACGAGCCGGCCGAGAATGGGGAGTGCGGCAACCCGAGCGACGAGGCCACTGGCACCGCCGCCGGTGAGGCCGACCCCCATCGGAAGGACGAACCCCTGGCGAGCGGCGCGCGTGAACGCCTGCCGGCGGACGAGCCGGCGGACGGTCGCGGCGAGCCGGCGCCACCCCAGGACGAGGCCGATGAGGATGAGGCTCCAGACGGCCGCTGGTGCGCCCCAGGCGACGTAGATGAGGACGGGCAGGCCACCCAGGAGGGCGCGGCGCTGCATCGTCGAGAGGCGCCACCAGCGCTCGCGAAGCCGGGGTTTGAATCGCGTTCCTAACCCAAAGTCAGATACGGACACGCCGAGATAGCCGAGTGCCGCGACGGTGAGCACGGTCGAGGCGAGGTCTGTGACGAGTTCCATCATCTCCCTCAGACCCCCCGCCCGCGGTCGTGCTCCGACTCGCGGCCTTGCTCCTGCTCCTGCGCTCGCGTGTACTCAGTGGTCTGTTCTGCCTGCTGCTGTCGTTCCGCCCGGAGGAGCGACGCCTCGAGCGCGTCGGCTCCCCGGTCGGGGTCACTCGTGTCCATGTTGTGTGTCATTGCTTGGTGCTGCTGGTGCTGTTCTTGGTGCTGGTGCTGTTCCGGTGCTCGATCCGTACGTTCTGGCCGGGGACGAGCGACGTCCCGGCGGAGGGTGTGCTCGCGCCCCCGCTCGACGAAGTGCTCATCCGCGCGCGCACGCGTCTCGCGAATATCGTCCAGGTCCATGTAGAGCGAGTTTTGCGAGCCGGCGATCGCGACGTGCACGTGCGGGTGCTCGGTGTCGCGGTGGATCCCGTAGGCGTACACGGTATTGGGCCGGTCGGCCAGGAACTCACGCATGGTCTGGCGGGTGCGAAGCGACAGTTCGCGGTCGGAGAGGCGCTCACCGTTCTCCGGCGAGAGAATGAAATCTCGCGTGAACTCGTGGCGCTCTGAGTGTGCGAGCATCGCCGCCCGCTGCTCGTCAGTCAGGGGCTCGCCCCGGTGGTTCCGGAGGTCATCACGGGCGTCGCGCTCGATATACGCGAGGAGATCGCCACAGCCCGCGTGGCGATGCGACGTCTGAAAGAACGTCGTCACAACTCGTCACCTCCCCCCTCACCGCCACCGCTCCCCGAATCGGTATCACGGAGCGCGCCGAAGCCGGAGCCCTCGCTGGCTCCCTCCTCGTCGACGTCTCCGCCGTCGTCTCTATCGGCGTCTCCATCGGTGTCCACGTCGGCGGGGTGGAGGTCAGGGTGCTCCTCGACGGGGATGCGAAGCCGCCGCGCCGCCGTCGAGAGTGCCTCCCGGCGTTCCGTGTCGGGATGCTCCGTTTTCAGAAGCTCCCACAGAGCGATCGCGTACACGTTCCCCCGGGCGGAGAGGTCGCGGACGTCGTCGGCCACCGCCACGAGTTCGTCACGGCCGTCGGCGAGCAGCTGCTCGATGTGCCGCTCCGCCTCGCTCTCCTCGATCAGGCGCTCTGCGGCCTCGCTCTGGCGTTGCTTTTGGACGAGGCGGTAGAGGTACTCCGAGACGCTCAGGTCGCGCTCGTCGGCCTCCTCTTCGATCTGACCCTTCTCGCCCTTCCCCACGTAGAGCGTGAGCCGCTGGTCACGCGCCACGGGGGAGCGACACCTCCGGGAGGTCACGTCGTCGACACGAGCCCGGATCCGGCCGGGCGTGTTGAGAACGAGGGTCAGTCGGCCGGCTGTCGTCGGTGGGATTCACTCCTTCGTGGCGGCGTGGGGTGGGCCTGGCAAGTTTAAGAACCACCGCACTCGGTGGTGAATCCGGCTGTCGTCGTCTGATTTCCATCTGTGGTACTACCACCACACTTCTGTTACACCTCTTGTATTAAGTAGATCACCGGTACGGTGAAAGTGAATTCAGGACTGACAGACAGAGCGACGCGTTCGGGAGGACGCCCTGCGTGACGCGGGTGGGACTGACAGGCCGGTCGTCGGTGCTCGAGGACAGGGACGTCCGGCGCCGACGGGAGTTGATCGAGGCGGACAGGCCCGCCCTCACAAATAACAGAACTACTCTGTGCTCGTGGACCCACCCCCACCACGGCGCAGTATAGCGATTTCCGAGTAATCGCACATCATGGCCCCACGATACCGGCGTCTCTTGCTGGTAGTTATGTAAGGCCGTCCGAGAGAAACGCGGTGTGCGGGGCGTCGAGGCGGTGGCCGACGACACGACACGCGACGCGAGAGCGGCGAGACGACCGCCACCGCATCGCACCGCACCGCACCGTCACCGCCACCGCCGGACGCCCCCCTCCCTCCGGTCGGGGGTAACGCTCAGGCTTCCGGGTCGGGGGGCAAGCCCCCGCTTCCGGCCGCTCCGCGCGGACTGGGACCCGCGCTCCGCTGGTCCTTCGCTGTGCCGGCTGTGGGGGTCGAGCCGGATCCGAATACGTTCGTGATCCGACGGGCGGAACGGTCGTGTTCGTGGGGACCGAACCGCCGGTATGCACAACGACGGTGAGCGGGAGACCGACCGGGATGCTCTCGCCGCGAAGGTGGCCCGAGTCGTCGAGTACAACACGGGCGGGCCACAGCCGGTCAGTATCGAGCCGTTCCGCGTCGGGCAGATCCTGACCCACCGAAACCGCCACTCCCCGGCACAGGTAGACGCGGCGATCGAGCAGGCGCTCGAGCAGGGATTCATCACGACGACCGACAGCGGTGAGCTGGTCTCCGCAGAAGGGATCCGTTAGGCGAGCGGTAGGGTGGGGTAGTTCACTGTCTCCCCTGCAGACTCAGTCGGAGTCAGCCGACTCGCGATCCGCACGGGAGGGCGCCCGCCCGCGCTCCCACGCCCGGACGTCGACGCCTTCGCCTTTGAGGTAGTCGCGAATCTCATCACGCTGCTCACGCATCGCGTCGCGAACCGCCTCGATCTCGGCGTCCGTTACCGGCTCGTGATCCCGTGCCATTGTTCAAATCTCCGTATGTATCCTTCCATGTGCTCAGTTAAGTGGTCTTCGGCGGCATCGAGCGCGACGTTCGCCGGGAGCGGCGGCGTCAGTTCGTGACTGTCGATTTTCTCCCCCTCGCGGTAGACGTCGATATGCAGCCCCTCTTCGGTAACGTCGTGCGTCGCTTCAGCACTCCCGTCGGCGTCGTGATCGTAGCGGACGACCGTCGCCCACTCCTCGCGGTCAGGATCGAGCAGGTACTCAAGTTGCACGACGAACCGCCGCACCTGTCCACGCTCGACGTCGATCCCGAGCCGGCGGCGCACGCGGTACTCGAGCGGCGTCGTGAACGCTTTATCATACTCTCGGGGGGCATCGTCTGGCATCTCACTCGTCGGCGCGGTCTTCGTGTAGACCCTGCTTAGCGAGCCGAGGAGATATTTCCTCGAGTTCTTGCGCAATTGCCTCCCGGGCGGCGTCGACGTGACGAAGTGCCATCCAAAGTTGTCCATCGTCCGGTGGTGCATACACGTCGGACAAATTCACATCCTCGCCGATACGCTTCTCAGCGAGCGCTTCTATGTCCCGAGACGCCAATTCCTCCCGTTGGCCGTGCACACGGTTCAGGTCTTCGAGCGCGTCGAAAAGCCGCTCAACCGCCTCGGCGACATTGTCGTTACCCATCGTCGTCCTCACAGACGGCCTCCCGAAGTTCATCGCCGAGCGTGGGGTGGTGCTCGTCGAGGATGGGGAGGTCAACCTCGCCGATCCGTTCGATCTTGTCTCGAACGCGGGCGACGACACGGTATCGGTAACTGTCCGAGACGTCCGCGTCCCCCGCGAGAATCTCTATCTCACGGTCGGTGAGCAGGGCGCGGTAGGTCTTTTCCGGCATGGCGGACGGGTTCGGTGCTGGCATACATTACTCTATGCGGTTTCCTCCGCGATAAACATTACCCTTTGGAGTATCGCTACTCCAGAGAGTAATCTTTATGTTACTCCACGTAGTAGCTATAGGTAGAGACAGACCGGTCCCTCGGGGCGTTTCACTCGATAGGAGGAAACGCCCGCGCGTCACACCGCGCGGGCTGGGGTGTCTTGCACGGTAACACCCATGACGACACACGAGACTGCGGCAGAAGAACGTACCGACAATGACCTCGACCTGGAGCTTGACCCGCGCGATGTGCGCGCCCTCACGCACTACCTGCTGGTGGTCGAGGACGCCCCCGACCTCTACCTCGTGTACGGCGAGGGCGGCGACGAGTACACGGTCGACGCACGCACCGGCGCGTGCACCTGTCCGGACCACGAGTACCGCGGCGTCACGTGCAAGCACGCCCGCCGGGTGGCCTTCGAGACGGGCGCTCGCGACGTCCCCGCGGACGCCGACCGCGACGCGATGGATCCGCTGCTGGTCGAGGCGCTCGAGGACGTGGACCGAGCGACGGGCGACGACGAGCAGGATCCGGCCGTCGCGACGGACGGCGGGCTCATCGTCGCCGGCGATGACGGCGAGGTCCTCGAGGGCGAGGACGAGGGTGAGGGTGAGTACACGTACCACGTCGAGCCGCCCGCAGAGGGCGGACAGCGCTACGTCCGCTGCGACGGCTGCGGGCGCGAGCTGCTCATGTCACTCGGCGGCCGGAACGCTCTCCTCCACGCGGCCGATTGTCCGACCGAGACCAATGAGGGAGCGTGACATGGGGACGGGGGCGAGCGTGATGTTCAAGGCGTGCGACGCCTGCGGCGAGATCAAGGAGGACGTCCGCCGCGTGCGCGTCGAGGGCGAGACGCTCCGGCGGGCGCTCTGTCCCGACTGTCGCTCGGCCGAACAGTCCTAACGAAAGCGCGGGGGCCGTCCCCCGCCTCTATAGGTATGACCTTTTCTGCGGCGTCACCGACCCTTACTCACAGTCAGCGACGGCCGATCATCCACGCTACAGTGACATTGTAAGTTACCGAATTATCCGGCATAAGCCGGTGCTAACCGGAGCTGCTGGAGACGCAGGACAATACCACTCGGAGCCCGACGACAGCACATCTTGTTACTCAGATACTCACGAAATCACTATACCGGAGGCGTGCTATATACAACCAATTATCAATGAGTTAACGAGCGACGGGGGAGCGTGGCAGCTGCCGCGCTTGCGTACGGATGCCGATGACGCGACGCACCGCGGCCGGTGTGCGTCGTCGAGGCGCGAGACCGGCCCGGTAGCTTCCGAGTCGTGCAGCGCAGACCGGTCCCCCGGGCCAGTCGTCCGGGGGAGGGTGTAACAGTGGCATGCCACTGACGCGGTGATCCTTCAATCCCCACCTGTGTCCGCGCACCTCGCCGCCGCCGGGGCGGGGTGCTGCTTCGTCAGTCGCTCGTGTCGGCCGCTTCAATCGGCGGGAGGGGCCCAAATTTCCCACGCCGTGCCTCTGCGTGACTGGCCGTCCGCCACCAGCGTGTAGCCCTCTGCGGTGTCGTCTCGCTCCTCGTCGCCATAGATGACGTCGAACCCACCGTAGTCGGGGAGATCGGAGTCGATACCGTCGGCGAGTTCGGGCGATTCCAGGGCGTCGATGCGCCGCTCAAGATCGCGTTTGCTGGACATGTGCTTGATTATCTATCACCGGCGGTCTTGGAGTCCTCGGGGGGCTGAGCCGTCGTGCCACGTCGACGTCGCGGGAGGCTCGATCGTGAGACCGGAATCAGAGGTGAATTCGCCCTCTGGCCCGTAGTAGCGGTCGTACTCCGCCGGTGACATCCAGCCACTCGGTGTTTCAGGATCGCCCCCGATCCTGACAACAAAGATCCGTTCCTCGTCGGGGTGGGACGGCTCGAGCGCGTCAAGCCGCCGATCGAGGTCACGTTTCGATCGGCGGGTCACTCCCGATCACCTGGATTGATCCTGTACGTAAACTCGCTCTCCGGCAGGTCGCCGTAGTGGCGCTCGTACTCCGCCGGCGAGAGCCACCCGGTCGGGGCGTCGTCGTCGCCACCGATGATCGCGACGAAGATCCGTTCCTCGTCGGGGTGGGACGGCTCGAGCGTGTCGAGGCGCTTCTCGAGGGTGCGTTTCGATCGGCGCGTCATGCTCCCCCCTCCACGATCGAACGGTCGGAATCGTGGCCGGAGGCGCCGGCGAGCGGACCATACGCTGGATAGTCCGGCGACGCTGCCATGACCGTCCGATCCCAGACGCGATCAACGTGGTCTGCCGTGATGGCCGCTTGCTCGAAGAATGCACGGACACCCTCGTCGCCAAGCGGGACGTCTCCCTCCACCCGACCGTGGAGAAACTCGAGGAACGTCGGTTGCGGGATGTACACCCCCGTCTCGGCTCGGAGATCGTACAACGCGCGGGAGAGCCGGCCGCGGAACTCCGCGATCACCCCGGACGTCATAATGAGGAACCCCGGAGCGTTCCCACGAGCACATTGGGCGTGCCAATCCGTCTGTATTGCAGTGCTGAGAGGGTCGGACACTGAGAGCGGGGTGTATACTAAACAGAGCTCCGGCGTCTGCTCTGACTGGTCTTCGAGCTGGTCGAGGCGCTTCTCGAGGCCGCGTTTCGACCGGCGGGTCACCGCTGGCCCTCCTGCTGTGCTTCGAGGCGCTCGAGGCGGTCGGCCAACACGTCGAGATCGTGGAACTCGGTGATCCACTCGTCGTAGTCCATCGCTGTCTTCGCCGCCTTCCGATACTCTTCGTTATCGAGGAGCCCCCGGATCGCACGGGACACCACGGCCTCGACGGTGAACGCCCGTCGGTCACGATCGACGAGCCGAGCGTGAACGTGGCGGGCGATCCGGGCGAAGTCCTTGCTAATCTGCTGTTGGCTCACGCCGTAGTCCTCGGCGAGTTCCGTCTGGTTGAGTGCGGCGGGGTGGCCCGCCTCTTCGACGAGTTGTAGCAATTCGGCGCGCCGTTCGACGTAACTGTACTCCGTCCGGGCTTTCGAGGGGAGGTCAACGCTCGAATAATCGGGCTCAGTACTACCCTCTACAACTCCGAGCGCCGCAGCAGACGAGGCAGACGAACCGGACGAAGCCGGCGAGGAGGAAGAGGGGGACGCCACGCCGGCTACCCCTCTTCCTCCAAGTCGACCGCCAGGCGGTCGGCCAGTTGCTTTTGCGTTCGTAGCGGATGCGTGTCCCGCAGGCGCGCCGCTGCCTCCTCGTCTCCCGCCGCAACCAGCCGATCATAGATCGCGTTGACCATCAGTTTCCACCGGTTGGCCGGGCGGTCTTCCGCCGGGTCGTGCCGTCCCTGCTTCTCACGGCGGCGCTGGTGCTTGCGCGCCTGTTGTTCCTGCCACTCCTTCTCGAGGTCCATGCGGGATTTGACGTTCGAGAGATCGCGCTCGGTCGGATTCGAGAGCACGGTGACGCGAGGGTGCTTTCGTAGCAGGGCATGGGCAGCATCCGCTTGAGCCGCGGGGAGTTCGAACCGTCGGACGTCCTCGCCTGGGTCGGGCTCGGGGAGTTCGATCAGGCGCTCACCGTCGGGGTCCGTCGGGTCGCCGATCGTGGCGAACGCCGTGGGCGCGCCTAACACGATCACGTCGCTGTCAGCGTCACTACTGTCGGTCTCGGGGGTGTCGGTGGTGGGAGATGCGTCGGTCATGATGGATGGATGGATGAATGGAATGGTACGGCGTGGAGCAGGCCGTCGACTGCGGCGAGTCGGTGCGGCCGGATGAACGGCGGACCCCGCCGCCCATCCGACGATGCTACAAACCACAGAGACGGTATCGGGGGAACACCAGCCCCGTTCGTGCATCCTGCTCGCTCCGGAGGCACGACAGCCGGAGGTCATCACGAGTTCGGGGACTCCGCCCCCGCCCGGTTGGTGTGGGCCAGTAGCCGCCGGATGACGTCCTCGTAGCTGTCGCCCGGGCGCTTCCGGTAGAACAGGGCGTCACGCGTCTCCGGCTGGACGGCGATCGTTGTATGGCTCGAATTCGAGGGCATAGCACTGGACTGAGGGCATCGACGGACGGATGCGGTGTGTTCACTCGTCTATAAGATCTATAGGTACAAGAACCTTCTGATCAGTGTGGTAAATTTACACGTCAATATCGGTGGACAGAACGTCCGTTCTCGGCGAACCACTCAGCACGGGCGCATACGTTTCAGGTGGAGACCGCGGACACCACTCATCAATCGGCGGAGTCCTATCAGACACACGAGAAGTGTAGACGCTGTAGACGGGGGCCCCCCCCTACCTTCTTTATTAGAGCGTATACTACCTCGTTTTCTGCTACTCTATGCGAGTTTAGTGGAGGGACCGTCTACACCGTCCACGCCTCCAGAAAACAGGGTAGAGAACCCACTCATTCTTGTGAATTCGCGTAGACGGTGGTGAGAACTCGAAAAAGTGACCGTCTACACTGTACTGATTTCCGAGGGGAATGTAGACGCTGTAGACGGTCGGAGCTGGAAAGTTCTGAGCAGCGGCGAGACAGCGAGGAAAAGAGCGGTCGGGGTTAGAACCAGCGTTCGTGTTCGTCGCATGCTGCTATGGGGTCTCCTCAGACGTCCCCCGGAGAGACCGCCGGGGGAGCGTGGACAGGATCGACGAGTGCCGTTGCTGGTCGGCGGGGTCGTTTGACCCGGTGGTCACGGGCGTGGTCCGCTGAGTCGGTTGAGTCAATGTGAGTCAATAGGTGGGGGTCGGCATTGACTCAGCAAAACCACAAGACGGCAGTGGAATTGAGACGGGTGAGTCAATTGAGTCAATGTCTCGGCCTACTCTCTGATTATACCCATAGTTAGTAAGCGAGCAAACGCGATTTGATTGACTCAATTGACTCACTCCAACTCACCCCTCCGCAGTGTGGCGATTTTGTGAGTCAATGTACCATTCCTGACATTGACTCAGATTGACTCAATTGACTCACCTCGCTTCTCATGACTGTTGGTCGTGGGTACATCATGCGCGCCGCGCGCTTCGGCACTCGCCGTCGGCATCCTCCTCACTGTGAGCACCGTCCGATGTCCACTTCCCAGCTCGTTCTGTCGGCGTCTGGTCGGCGCTCCCTCAGCCTCCGTCAGTTCGGTGAAGGAGTACGCCGAGGGCGTCGGTAGGAGGGGCGTCCTTCAGTCTCCGTCAGTTCGGTGAGGGACGCGTCGCTGGTCGGCTCCCGTCCGCCACCAGGTGACGCTCTCGGCCTACTCGGACGGAGGTCTCGTTGCGCGCGCGGGCGAAGCTACGACGAACGTCTGGATGGGCGTCGAGGCAGCCGCGAGGCTGTCGTCGTGGTCGTCGCCGCTGACACCTGCCTGACTGGCTTCCCAGTGTGTGGGAAGCTCCGCCGGTTACGGCAGGGTGGATGTCACTCGACGGACTCTCGCCCTCGACGGACGCCGTGGCGTCCGCGTCCCCCCGTCGAGGAGGACGAGGGGGGAGGTCAAGCCGGCTACACTACTTCGTAGACGCCCGTTTCTGGTTCTTGAAGCACGCCCGTGGTGAGCGCCGTGGCGAGCGCGGTCTCTGCCGTCTCGGGGTCCATCCCCCGCCACTGCGTGGCCTTCGCCAGCAACTCCCCTCGTGGGAGCCGACCGTCCGATCCGGCCTGCTCGATAAGTTCGCGAAGACGGACGGCGTCGGCACGCGTCGACGTCGCATCGTCAGGGACCGCACTCGACGCGTCAGGCGATTCTGGAGGGGTCTCCTCCCCGGTCGTACCCCCGGCGTCAGGCGTGTCGGAGGCGGTCGCGCCCCCGTCCGTAACCGCCTGATCAGTCGCGTCGGTACTCTCTGCGAGATCGGCGTTCGCGCCGCGGTCACCTCGCTCAGTCGTCCCGACGCCCTGCTGAATCTCGGCCACCTCGGTCGCGTATTCGCTGAAGGTGAGTTGTGGGCCGTACTTGTCGTGAATCTCTAATTTCGTCCCACTAATCCGGTAGCACTTGCCCGCCTCGAGGCCGGCCAGCTCCGCGACGCCGGCGAAGTCGATGACGTCCACCATGTCGGTCGCATCACGGACCGTCCCCGAGTAGGCCGGGCCGCGTTCGGCGGTGTTTTCCTCGAAGCCGAGCACTTCGACGGTGACCGTCGTATAGCCGTCCGCGACCGAGAGATCGGCGAGCGGCGTCTCGTCGTGCACCGTCGACCGCTCAGTTGGCTGACCGTCGCCGTCCCCGTCCCCGTCCCCGTCAGCGTCGTCATCACGGTCGGTGTCGTCGACGTCAGCCATATCGTCGAACGGGAGGGTGACCTGGTGGGCCATCGTCGGCGGGATGTGCTGTGCCCCTTCGGAGGTCAGCGTCGCCGCGCGAAGCGTCCGGATCTGCTCGCCGTCGACGCGGGGGCGGTACTCGTCGACGGTGAAGGTGGTCTGGCCGAGGACGCGCCAGAAGACGCGCTGATCACGGGGAGCGAAGTCGTTCGCCTCACAGAACCGAACGTAGGTCTGATAGACGACCGCTTTGGGGAGTTCGTACCCTCGCTGATTGTCGAGACACTCCACGCGAAACTGCTTAATCGGGTCGGAGAACTTCTCGTAGTATTCGAGGCGCTCCTCGCCCGTCTCGGGAAGACTCACGTCGCCGTGCTCGCGGAGGCGGTCGAGGCCGTCGAGCGCCGCGTTCAGCAAGCCGGAGAGTTCCTCGTCGGTCGTCATCGACTCGACGAAGCCCTCTTTCTTCGCGTCCGGATTGCCGTCGTCCGCCTCCGTGGTGAAGTTGTACGGGAGGTGTACCGGGACGATGCGGCGCTGAATCGAGTGAAGCCGTTCGCCGAACGCCGGCGGCTGGTTCACCCCGAACATGAGGGTCGCTGTGTTCCGGAACGAAAAGCCCTGCTCGCCCTTCCGCTCGGCCATGATCCGGTCGCCACCGGTGAGCGCCTTCAGCTTGCTCACGTCGGTCACCTTCGCACCGGACATGTCCGCCGCCATGTTCGCGAGCTTCCCGTAGAGGTCGGCCGTCGCAAAGCGGTTCTCGGCGAGCGACTGGAGTTCGTGCTCCGCGACGTTATCCGCGCCGAGGAGGTCAGTGACCACGTTGAAGAACGTCGTCTTGCCGTTCGAGCCCTTGCCGAAGAGGATGAGGAACTTCTCGTAGTCGTAGCGCGGCCACAGCGCATGTCCGACCATCTCGAGCATCGTCCGCTTGTCCTCCTCGCGCTTCGTGATGTCGTCGAGGAAGGCGTCCACGGTAGGACAGGCCGCGTCAGGGTCGTACGCGGCCGCGATCCGGCGCGTAAACAGGTACGCCGGCGAGTGGTCGGCGAGCTCGCGCGTCTCTAAGTTGAGCACGCCGTTCGCCACGCAGAGCAGCGGCGCGTCCGCCGCGCCGGCATTGAATTCGTCGCGCGTGTGGCGACAGGTCGCCTTCAGCTGGTCGACGATTTCGTTTCGCTCGTGCCGGCTGTAGTGCGGGCCGAGGTTCGCCTTCAGTATGTCCGAGACGTACGTTTCCCCGTTGCGGACGAAGACGCCCGTCTCGGCGTCGTAGTAGTGGAGATGGTCGGTGTCTCGCGGCGTCGCGAAGGCGTGATCGGCGAGGAGGAGGTCGACCGCCTCACTCCTGGCGTACTTGTTCTCACAGCCAGGGACGTTCGAAGGCTTCGCGTAGACGCCGCGCACGTGCTCCCATGACGAGGCTCCATCGTCATCGGCAGCATCGGATTCGCCGTCCGTCTCGGCGTCTCGTGCCGTCTCACCAACGATCGCGGGCGGAGTCGGCGCGGTCTGGCTTCCCGGTGAGTAGAACTCCGTCACGCCGGAGAGGGCTTCGTCGATCGTTCCCTCGCCGTAGGTCGTGCCGTCGGCGTAATGGGGCTCGTCCCACTTCGCCCGCATCCGGCCGGAGTTCCGAACGATGCGGTCCATCTGGTGGCGGTCCCCGCCGGTCCAGAACGCGAGCATCGAACAGAAGGCGAGGTCAGCACGACTCGTGTCATTGCTGTGCATCGAGTCGTCGCCACGGTACAGCCGTGAGAACTTCTCGCCGTTCTCGGCGGCGCGCGCCTTCTCCAGGAGTTCCTCGTCGTCGAGGTCGAGGTCCGGCGGCGGTGCCGTCGAACCCGTCGCCGCCGATTCTGATTCGCCAGCAGCCATGTACTCGGCGTACAGGTCTTTGACCACGCCGTTGCGCTGCTCGACGGCCGGCGAGACGTCGAACTCGGTCGCCTGCTCGCCGGTCACCGTGAAGAACCGGCCGTCATCGTACAGTTCCAGCTCACTCGACTCGAACGCCTCGAGCGTCGAGTCCTGGGGGACCTTGTTCCGGTCGCCCGGGTGGAATCCGACGACGTAGACGTGATAGCCAGTCCCCGACGGGGAGACCTCCGTATACGAATCGAGGCGCTCGATGACGTCACGCGCCCACGGTTCGACCTCCCTCGTGTCGGGGTCACGGACGTCGTCGAGGTCGACGCCCGCAACGATGTCGTCCCGGGCGAACACGAAGCCGACGCCGTCCGTCCGCTCACGACCGTCGCGGTGGTACGCTACGGCCGTCTCGAATGAGCGCCAGGTGTCGGGATCCGTCGACGCGGCGTACGGGTGGTCCGCCTCGCCGTCAGCACGCTCGTCGTAGGGTTTGATCGGAACCTTCGTCTCCTCCCCGTCGCGATGCTCGATCCGCCAGCACACCCACTGCGCGCGCTGTCGGAGCCGCTCCGGGACCGCCTCGAACACGGTCACGCCGACCACCCGCAGTCGCTGAGGCGCTCGGGGACAGCGGCGGGTCGGAACGCGAGCGGTGGCCGGCCGTCACCCCCCCTCACTGTGACCACCCGAAACGCCGATGAAGCGTTTTGATCGCGTCGTCACGCTCGCCGGCAGTGTCGCCGCTCCCGGTCATCGGACCACCTCACCGGCGTCTGCGTCCCCGCGTGGATAGGTGACGCCGAGCGTCCGCTCGTGAAACGTGCTGCAGGCCGGACAAGCGGCGAGTTTGCCCCGCCGGGGGTCACCGAAGACCCGGACGTACTCCCGCGTGACGTATGCCTCGCACCCCGAGCAGCGCGGACTCATCTAACCTTCACCTCCGCGATCGCCTCGAACTCCTCGAGCGTGTGGTTCTCGCAGGCGTGGGTGACGTCGCGCGGATCGGCGTCGATCTCAACCGCCGTGGACGCCGTGCAATTCGCCGCGTCGCACTCGTAGATGCTGTAGACCAGTCGATACCCTCCAGACGGCGACTGCTCGTAGTCCGTCCGGTCGCGCCCCCCTGCGTAGAAACGAGTCGGCGACATCTTACTCGCCGACCTCCACGGCACAGAAGCATTCCCAACACGGAAGCTGGTCGCCGTCGACGCCGTCGCAAAATTCGTTCCCGTTCGGACACGGCTCTTGCCCCCGCTCCCCCTCCGGAGCGCTCGCGTCGCTCAGAGACGCTTGCTTGCTAATCTGTCCCTCGCTGTCGTGTGCGGAAACCTCGACGTCTCCGCGGGCGTTGGTTATCGCCATGGTCCGGCCGACCGTTCCGGGACTCACCGGAAGCGCGTCGGTTGCTCTCCCCTACGAATTCAAGTGATAAATAGTTGTGTGCTGTGTCACTCCCTGTCCGGTGACCAACCGGCGCCTGTACCTCTCTCAGCGTGAACGATCAGCCGTACGATGCGCTAAAAGCACACAACTGTGTGTCAATGTGTCTCTAAAAAGGCCAGCCGTAGCTATTGGTTCATTGTTTTTTCAGAATGGCGTAAAACGCCACGGGGCGCATTTCGATGGTGGGTGAGTTAAGTCCACCTGCAACCCCGCGGCGCGTCGGCCGAACCATTGCTTGACGCTTGGCGATTGCGGACACGGCCGGGCGTGGCTCGTGTCTATTCCATTCTACACTACAGTCACCTATAGATGTTGTGGAAAATGGCACAGACAGCCGCCAATTCGGCGGAATTGTATAGATACGTCTATTCGCTTTTACAGGGTGGTGTGTGTTCCTCGCATCTGTGCCGCGCGTGGTTCTCTCGGTGCGGCGATGCAGCGGGTTCCTGTCTCCGGACTGCCTGACGATCCAGTAGCTTCTGTCTCCGGGTTGCCTGACGGAAGCCACCGCATCGATGTAAGTCATTCGGTTGTTCTGGTAGTTAACCACAGAGTTACTGTCTATGAGGGCTTAGCGCGCTCTGATCGTTAAGACCTATCCGCGCGCCGTCTGGTGGTTTTCAAAACCCGGTCTGTCGGCAGTGACGCGTACGACGGTCGGCGGGCGCGACCGCCTGTATGTCGCGCGCTCGACGTGTAGAGGGCGAACCGGTGGACGAGGCGGGGGAAGGGACGGTCCGGCGTGATGCATATACCGTATGTTGCGATACAGAGTGCTGCATCCATGTAGAATCCGTGACGAACGGTACTACACTTCACTCAGCGCGCGCTGCAGTCTGCTGCAGGGTGGCTGTCAGCCGCTCGTCTGACGCATCGTTTTGCAGCAGGCGTGTGGAAGCGATGGGTATGGAACGCATCACCGCCTCGCTCGAGGAGCGTCACCAGGCGTACCTCAAGCGGGTTCGTGAGGAGCCAGAAGAGGGCGAGCGAGGGAAATCGGAGGCTGTGCGGCTGATATTCGAGCGCGCTGAAGAGCGTGATGAACTCGCGCAGCAGCGTGACGCACTCCGACGAAAGACCGATGAACTCCGCTCACAGCTTGCTGCAGCGAACTCACGGATCGATGCATCGAACGAGTTGGTCCGCGCGGTCGAGCGCGAGCAGTCGATCGCCGAGCGGAAGGCACAGGCGGGGATCGTCACCCGGGCGAAGTGGTGGCTGACCGGGATGCCCTCGTCGTCCTCGCCCTCGTCGTCGTCGTCGTCGGAGGCGGCGCGTGTCACGGAGCCAGAGCCCGCCTCGGAGCCGGAACCGAGCGGAGAATCAGCGGGAGCGACAGAGCGGGCGGCGGCGGCAGAAGCCTCGACGGCGCGGCCGTCGCGCTCCTCCTCGAGTCGGTCGTCGTCGTCGCGCACGAACAACGAGTGACGGGACGGGGGCGTCCTGCGCGCGGCTTAACCAACACGTGCACGACGGCGTCCGCGGTTGTTGGTTAAGATCCGATGCCGAACGTCGACGGGCAGCCCGCCGACGAATGAGTATAGCTACACGCTATAGCTATACCGACCGACAGCGCCGCCGTCGCCTCCCCGCGCGCGCGACGCCTCGGAAAAAACGTTGCGTCGGTCCCGTCCTCGCTTACGTCCGGGCGTGCGCCTCGTCGATCTCGACGGCGAGCTGATCGTCCAACATGGGGAAGTAGCCATACCGCCACCCGGTGCGGCCGATGAACAGGCCGACGCCGGGATTCCAGCGGGTGAACTCTCCGCGGGCGAAGGCGTGTTCTTCTTCCTCCTTCAGCTCCCGACGCTTCGTGACCGAGAAATCGCCGGCGTGGTCTTTCTCGACGTGTTTGGTATAGGTCTTGAACTCCGTGCCGACGACCGTCCGGGCGTAGTCGATCGACGCCTCGTCACCGAGCCGGAGGATCACGCGCGAGACCAACCCCGAGAGGATGGACGTCCCGCGTTCCTTCCCGTAGTTCGCGAAGAGCTGACTCACCGACTGCAGCGTCAAGAGCACCTGAACCTGCTGGCCGCGACCGAGGTTCACGAGGTCGTCGAGGCGGCGCAGCCCGGGGATGCGCGTCGCTTCGTCGAGGATGAAGTACGCCCCCCGACTGGCGTCGTCGAGCGCGTGCATCGCCGCGTGATCCACCAGGAACCGAAAGATGGGCGCGACGGTCTGGCCCTGCCGTTGCGGGAAATCGAGGACGAGCACGCGCCCCTGTGGGTTGCGCATGTACTCGCGGATGGAGATCTCCGCGTCGGCGGTGTGCGTTGGAGCCGCAGCCGCAGCTTCGTCGGCTCGGGCCGCAGCCTCGCCCGCGAAGTCGCCGACGAAGACGTCAGCGACGCGCTGCTGGACGGTGGCGTACACGCCGACGGACTGGCGAGAGCCGTCGGGATCGAGCGCGGACGTCGCCGCGGCCATGTCGCCGTGCTCTGAGAGCGCCTCATACAGGTCCTCGCGTGAGAACTCCCGGAAGGTGCGTGCGAGTAGGGCGTTCGACAGCGTGACGTCGGGATCCTCGCGGTACTCGCGATCGAGGGCGACGCACGTGGCGCGAAAGACGTCACGCGCGGCCTGCTCGAAGAATTTCGCACTACCGTCGCCGTCGGCGGGGAAGAGCGCCCGGGCCAGCTCGCGGTAGTCCCGCTCGTCGTCGACCTCCTGGAACACGTTCCAGATGTGCGTCGACCCCGACGCGGAGACGCGGATCACGGCGTCCTCGCCACAGACCTCCCGGAGAAAGTCCTGGTAGTCAGTCTTGTAATCGAAGGCGACGATGGGCTCGTCACCCCGACGGGCGTCGGTGAGCTGCCAGACGAGCGTCTTGCCTACCTCGGTCTTGCCGGAGCCGGTGGTGCCGAGCGCGAGCATACTGGTGGGCCGCTCGATCGTCGCCGCCGTGAGGTCGACGAGCCGGCCGAGAATGGGGAGTGCGGCAACCCGAGCGACGAGGCCACTGGCACCGCCGCCGGTGAGGCCGACCCCCATCGGAAGGACGAACCCCTGGCGAGCGGCGCGCGTGAACGCCTGCCGGCGGACGAGCCGGCGGACGGTCGCGGCGAGCCGGCGCCACCCCAGGACGAGGCCGATGAGGATGAGGCTCCAGACGGCCGCTGGTGCGCCCCAGGCGACGTAGATGAGGACGGGCAGGCCACCCAGGAGGGCGCGGCGCTGCATCGTCGAGAGGCGCCACCAGCGCTCGCGAAGCCGGGGTTTGAATCGCGTTCCTAACCCAAAGTCAGATACGGACACGCCGAGATAGCCGAGTGCCGCGACGGTGAGCACGGTCGAGGCGAGGTCTGTGACGAGTTCCATCATCTCCCTCAGACCCCCCGCCCGCGGTCGTGCTCCGACTCGCGGCCTTGCTCCTGCTCCTGCGCTCGCGTGTACTCAGTGGTCTGTTCTGCCTGCTGCTGTCGTTCCGCCCGGAGGAGCGACGCCTCGAGCGCGTCGGCTCCCCGGTCGGGGTCACTCGTGTCCATGTTGTGTGTCATTGCTTGGTGCTGCTGGTGCTGTTCTTGGTGCTGGTGCTGTTCCGGTGCTCGATCCGTACGTTCTGGCCGGGGACGAGCGACGTCCCGGCGGAGGGTGTGCTCGCGCCCCCGCTCGACGAAGTGCTCATCCGCGCGCGCACGCGTCTCGCGAATATCGTCCAGGTCCATGTAGAGCGAGTTTTGCGAGCCGGCGATCGCGACGTGCACGTGCGGGTGCTCGGTGTCGCGGTGGATCCCGTAGGCGTACACGGTATTGGGCCGGTCGGCCAGGAACTCACGCATGGTCTGGCGGGTGCGAAGCGACAGTTCGCGGTCGGAGAGGCGCTCACCGTTCTCCGGCGAGAGAATGAAATCTCGCGTGAACTCGTGGCGCTCTGAGTGTGCGAGCATCGCCGCCCGCTGCTCGTCAGTCAGGGGCTCGCCCCGGTGGTTCCGGAGGTCATCACGGGCGTCGCGCTCGATATACGCGAGGAGATCGCCACAGCCCGCGTGGCGATGCGACGTCTGAAAGAACGTCGTCACAACTCGTCACCTCCCCCCTCACCGCCACCGCTCCCCGAATCGGTATCACGGAGCGCGCCGAAGCCGGAGCCCTCGCTGGCTCCCTCCTCGTCGACGTCTCCGCCGTCGTCTCTATCGGCGTCTCCATCGGTGTCCACGTCGGCGGGGTGGAGGTCAGGGTGCTCCTCGACGGGGATGCGAAGCCGCCGCGCCGCCGTCGAGAGTGCCTCCCGGCGTTCCGTGTCGGGATGCTCCGTTTTCAGAAGCTCCCACAGAGCGATCGCGTACACGTTCCCCCGGGCGGAGAGGTCGCGGACGTCGTCGGCCACCGCCACGAGTTCGTCACGGCCGTCGGCGAGCAGCTGCTCGATGTGCCGCTCCGCCTCGCTCTCCTCGATCAGGCGCTCTGCGGCCTCGCTCTGGCGTTGCTTTTGGACGAGGCGGTAGAGGTACTCCGAGACGCTCAGGTCGCGCTCGTCGGCCTCCTCTTCGATCTGACCCTTCTCGCCCTTCCCCACGTAGAGCGTGAGCCGCTGGTCACGCGCCACGGGGGAGCGACACCTCCGGGAGGTCACGTCGTCGACACGAGCCCGGATCCGGCCGGGCGTGTTGAGAACGAGGGTCAGTCGGCCGGCTGTCGTCGGTGGGATTCACTCCTTCGTGGCGGCGTGGGGTGGGCCTGGCAAGTTTAAGAACCACCGCACTCGGTGGTGAATCCGGCTGTCGTCGTCTGATTTCCATCTGTGGTACTACCACCACACTTCTGTTACACCTCTTGTATTAAGTAGATCACCGGTACGGTGAAAGTGAATTCAGGACTGACAGACAGAGCGACGCGTTCGGGAGGACGCCCTGCGTGACGCGGGTGGGACTGACAGGCCGGTCGTCGGTGCTCGAGGACAGGGACGTCCGGCGCCGACGGGAGTTGATCGAGGCGGACAGGCCCGCCCTCACAAATAACAGAACTACTCTGTGCTCGTGGACCCACCCCCACCACGGCGCAGTATAGCGATTTCCGAGTAATCGCACATCATGGCCCCACGATACCGGCGTCTCTTGCTGGTAGTTATGTAAGGCCGTCCGAGAGAAACGCGGTGTGCGGGGCGTCGAGGCGGTGGCCGACGACACGACACGCGACGCGAGAGCGGCGAGACGACCGCCACCGCATCGCACCGCACCGCACCGTCACCGCCACCGCCGGACGCCCCCCTCCCTCCGGTCGGGGGTAACGCTCAGGCTTCCGGGTCGGGGGGCAAGCCCCCGCTTCCGGCCGCTCCGCGCGGACTGGGACCCGCGCTCCGCTGGTCCTTCGCTGTGCCGGCTGTGGGGGTCGAGCCGGATCCGAATACGTTCGTGATCCGACGGGCGGAACGGTCGTGTTCGTGGGGACCGAACCGCCGGTATGCACAACGACGGTGAGCGGGAGACCGACCGGGATGCTCTCGCCGCGAAGGTGGCCCGAGTCGTCGAGTACAACACGGGCGGGCCACAGCCGGTCAGTATCGAGCCGTTCCGCGTCGGGCAGATCCTGACCCACCGAAACCGCCACTCCCCGGCACAGGTAGACGCGGCGATCGAGCAGGCGCTCGAGCAGGGATTCATCACGACGACCGACAGCGGTGAGCTGGTCTCCGCAGAAGGGATCCGTTAGGCGAGCGGTAGGGTGGGGTAGTTCACTGTCTCCCCTGCAGACTCAGTCGGAGTCAGCCGACTCGCGATCCGCACGGGAGGGCGCCCGCCCGCGCTCCCACGCCCGGACGTCGACGCCTTCGCCTTTGAGGTAGTCGCGAATCTCATCACGCTGCTCACGCATCGCGTCGCGAACCGCCTCGATCTCGGCGTCCGTTACCGGCTCGTGATCCCGTGCCATTGTTCAAATCTCCGTATGTATCCTTCCATGTGCTCAGTTAAGTGGTCTTCGGCGGCATCGAGCGCGACGTTCGCCGGGAGCGGCGGCGTCAGTTCGTGACTGTCGATTTTCTCCCCCTCGCGGTAGACGTCGATATGCAGCCCCTCTTCGGTAACGTCGTGCGTCGCTTCAGCACTCCCGTCGGCGTCGTGATCGTAGCGGACGACCGTCGCCCACTCCTCGCGGTCAGGATCGAGCAGGTACTCAAGTTGCACGACGAACCGCCGCACCTGTCCACGCTCGACGTCGATCCCGAGCCGGCGGCGCACGCGGTACTCGAGCGGCGTCGTGAACGCTTTATCATACTCTCGGGGGGCATCGTCTGGCATCTCACTCGTCGGCGCGGTCTTCGTGTAGACCCTGCTTAGCGAGCCGAGGAGATATTTCCTCGAGTTCTTGCGCAATTGCCTCCCGGGCGGCGTCGACGTGACGAAGTGCCATCCAAAGTTGTCCATCGTCCGGTGGTGCATACACGTCGGACAAATTCACATCCTCGCCGATACGCTTCTCAGCGAGCGCTTCTATGTCCCGAGACGCCAATTCCTCCCGTTGGCCGTGCACACGGTTCAGGTCTTCGAGCGCGTCGAAAAGCCGCTCAACCGCCTCGGCGACATTGTCGTTACCCATCGTCGTCCTCACAGACGGCCTCCCGAAGTTCATCGCCGAGCGTGGGGTGGTGCTCGTCGAGGATGGGGAGGTCAACCTCGCCGATCCGTTCGATCTTGTCTCGAACGCGGGCGACGACACGGTATCGGTAACTGTCCGAGACGTCCGCGTCCCCCGCGAGAATCTCTATCTCACGGTCGGTGAGCAGGGCGCGGTAGGTCTTTTCCGGCATGGCGGACGGGTTCGGTGCTGGCATACATTACTCTATGCGGTTTCCTCCGCGATAAACATTACCCTTTGGAGTATCGCTACTCCAGAGAGTAATCTTTATGTTACTCCACGTAGTAGCTATAGGTAGAGACAGACCGGTCCCTCGGGGCGTTTCACTCGATAGGAGGAAACGCCCGCGCGTCACACCGCGCGGGCTGGGGTGTCTTGCACGGTAACACCCATGACGACACACGAGACTGCGGCAGAAGAACGTACCGACAATGACCTCGACCTGGAGCTTGACCCGCGCGATGTGCGCGCCCTCACGCACTACCTGCTGGTGGTCGAGGACGCCCCCGACCTCTACCTCGTGTACGGCGAGGGCGGCGACGAGTACACGGTCGACGCACGCACCGGCGCGTGCACCTGTCCGGACCACGAGTACCGCGGCGTCACGTGCAAGCACGCCCGCCGGGTGGCCTTCGAGACGGGCGCTCGCGACGTCCCCGCGGACGCCGACCGCGACGCGATGGATCCGCTGCTGGTCGAGGCGCTCGAGGACGTGGACCGAGCGACGGGCGACGACGAGCAGGATCCGGCCGTCGCGACGGACGGCGGGCTCATCGTCGCCGGCGATGACGGCGAGGTCCTCGAGGGCGAGGACGAGGGTGAGGGTGAGTACACGTACCACGTCGAGCCGCCCGCAGAGGGCGGACAGCGCTACGTCCGCTGCGACGGCTGCGGGCGCGAGCTGCTCATGTCACTCGGCGGCCGGAACGCTCTCCTCCACGCGGCCGATTGTCCGACCGAGACCAATGAGGGAGCGTGACATGGGGACGGGGGCGAGCGTGATGTTCAAGGCGTGCGACGCCTGCGGCGAGATCAAGGAGGACGTCCGCCGCGTGCGCGTCGAGGGCGAGACGCTCCGGCGGGCGCTCTGTCCCGACTGTCGCTCGGCCGAACAGTCCTAACGAAAGCGCGGGGGCCGTCCCCCGCCTCTATAGGTATGACCTTTTCTGCGGCGTCACCGACCCTTACTCACAGTCAGCGACGGCCGATCATCCACGCTACAGTGACATTGTAAGTTACCGAATTATCCGGCATAAGCCGGTGCTAACCGGAGCTGCTGGAGACGCAGGACAATACCACTCGGAGCCCGACGACAGCACATCTTGTTACTCAGATACTCACGAAATCACTATACCGGAGGCGTGCTATATACAACCAATTATCAATGAGTTAACGAGCGACGGGGGAGCGTGGCAGCTGCCGCGCTTGCGTACGGATGCCGATGACGCGACGCACCGCGGCCGGTGTGCGTCGTCGAGGCGCGAGACCGGCCCGGTAGCTTCCGAGTCGTGCAGCGCAGACCGGTCCCCCGGGCCAGTCGTCCGGGGGAGGGTGTAACAGTGGCATGCCACTGACGCGGTGATCCTTCAATCCCCACCTGTGTCCGCGCACCTCGCCGCCGCCGGGGCGGGGTGCTGCTTCGTCAGTCGCTCGTGTCGGCCGCTTCAATCGGCGGGAGGGGCCCAAATTTCCCACGCCGTGCCTCTGCGTGACTGGCCGTCCGCCACCAGCGTGTAGCCCTCTGCGGTGTCGTCTCGCTCCTCGTCGCCATAGATGACGTCGAACCCACCGTAGTCGGGGAGATCGGAGTCGATACCGTCGGCGAGTTCGGGCGATTCCAGGGCGTCGATGCGCCGCTCAAGATCGCGTTTGCTGGACATGTGCTTGATTATCTATCACCGGCGGTCTTGGAGTCCTCGGGGGGCTGAGCCGTCGTGCCACGTCGACGTCGCGGGAGGCTCGATCGTGAGACCGGAATCAGAGGTGAATTCGCCCTCTGGCCCGTAGTAGCGGTCGTACTCCGCCGGTGACATCCAGCCACTCGGTGTTTCAGGATCGCCCCCGATCCTGACAACAAAGATCCGTTCCTCGTCGGGGTGGGACGGCTCGAGCGCGTCAAGCCGCCGATCGAGGTCACGTTTCGATCGGCGGGTCACTCCCGATCACCTGGATTGATCCTGTACGTAAACTCGCTCTCCGGCAGGTCGCCGTAGTGGCGCTCGTACTCCGCCGGCGAGAGCCACCCGGTCGGGGCGTCGTCGTCGCCACCGATGATCGCGACGAAGATCCGTTCCTCGTCGGGGTGGGACGGCTCGAGCGTGTCGAGGCGCTTCTCGAGGGTGCGTTTCGATCGGCGCGTCATGCTCCCCCCTCCACGATCGAACGGTCGGAATCGTGGCCGGAGGCGCCGGCGAGCGGACCATACGCTGGATAGTCCGGCGACGCTGCCATGACCGTCCGATCCCAGACGCGATCAACGTGGTCTGCCGTGATGGCCGCTTGCTCGAAGAATGCACGGACACCCTCGTCGCCAAGCGGGACGTCTCCCTCCACCCGACCGTGGAGAAACTCGAGGAACGTCGGTTGCGGGATGTACACCCCCGTCTCGGCTCGGAGATCGTACAACGCGCGGGAGAGCCGGCCGCGGAACTCCGCGATCACCCCGGACGTCATAATGAGGAACCCCGGAGCGTTCCCACGAGCACATTGGGCGTGCCAATCCGTCTGTATTGCAGTGCTGAGAGGGTCGGACACTGAGAGCGGGGTGTATACTAAACAGAGCTCCGGCGTCTGCTCTGACTGGTCTTCGAGCTGGTCGAGGCGCTTCTCGAGGCCGCGTTTCGACCGGCGGGTCACCGCTGGCCCTCCTGCTGTGCTTCGAGGCGCTCGAGGCGGTCGGCCAACACGTCGAGATCGTGGAACTCGGTGATCCACTCGTCGTAGTCCATCGCTGTCTTCGCCGCCTTCCGATACTCTTCGTTATCGAGGAGCCCCCGGATCGCACGGGACACCACGGCCTCGACGGTGAACGCCCGTCGGTCACGATCGACGAGCCGAGCGTGAACGTGGCGGGCGATCCGGGCGAAGTCCTTGCTAATCTGCTGTTGGCTCACGCCGTAGTCCTCGGCGAGTTCCGTCTGGTTGAGTGCGGCGGGGTGGCCCGCCTCTTCGACGAGTTGTAGCAATTCGGCGCGCCGTTCGACGTAACTGTACTCCGTCCGGGCTTTCGAGGGGAGGTCAACGCTCGAATAATCGGGCTCAGTACTACCCTCTACAACTCCGAGCGCCGCAGCAGACGAGGCAGACGAACCGGACGAAGCCGGCGAGGAGGAAGAGGGGGACGCCACGCCGGCTACCCCTCTTCCTCCAAGTCGACCGCCAGGCGGTCGGCCAGTTGCTTTTGCGTTCGTAGCGGATGCGTGTCCCGCAGGCGCGCCGCTGCCTCCTCGTCTCCCGCCGCAACCAGCCGATCATAGATCGCGTTGACCATCAGTTTCCACCGGTTGGCCGGGCGGTCTTCCGCCGGGTCGTGCCGTCCCTGCTTCTCACGGCGGCGCTGGTGCTTGCGCGCCTGTTGTTCCTGCCACTCCTTCTCGAGGTCCATGCGGGATTTGACGTTCGAGAGATCGCGCTCGGTCGGATTCGAGAGCACGGTGACGCGAGGGTGCTTTCGTAGCAGGGCATGGGCAGCATCCGCTTGAGCCGCGGGGAGTTCGAACCGTCGGACGTCCTCGCCTGGGTCGGGCTCGGGGAGTTCGATCAGGCGCTCACCGTCGGGGTCCGTCGGGTCGCCGATCGTGGCGAACGCCGTGGGCGCGCCTAACACGATCACGTCGCTGTCAGCGTCACTACTGTCGGTCTCGGGGGTGTCGGTGGTGGGAGATGCGTCGGTCATGATGGATGGATGGATGAATGGAATGGTACGGCGTGGAGCAGGCCGTCGACTGCGGCGAGTCGGTGCGGCCGGATGAACGGCGGACCCCGCCGCCCATCCGACGATGCTACAAACCACAGAGACGGTATCGGGGGAACACCAGCCCCGTTCGTGCATCCTGCTCGCTCCGGAGGCACGACAGCCGGAGGTCATCACGAGTTCGGGGACTCCGCCCCCGCCCGGTTGGTGTGGGCCAGTAGCCGCCGGATGACGTCCTCGTAGCTGTCGCCCGGGCGCTTCCGGTAGAACAGGGCGTCACGCGTCTCCGGCTGGACGGCGATCGTTGTATGGCTCGAATTCGAGGGCATAGCACTGGACTGAGGGCATCGACGGACGGATGCGGTGTGTTCACTCGTCTATAAGATCTATAGGTACAAGAACCTTCTGATCAGTGTGGTAAATTTACACGTCAATATCGGTGGACAGAACGTCCGTTCTCGGCGAACCACTCAGCACGGGCGCATACGTTTCAGGTGGAGACCGCGGACACCACTCATCAATCGGCGGAGTCCTATCAGACACACGAGAAGTGTAGACGCTGTAGACGGGGGCCCCCCCCTACCTTCTTTATTAGAGCGTATACTACCTCGTTTTCTGCTACTCTATGCGAGTTTAGTGGAGGGACCGTCTACACCGTCCACGCCTCCAGAAAACAGGGTAGAGAACCCACTCATTCTTGTGAATTCGCGTAGACGGTGGTGAGAACTCGAAAAAGTGACCGTCTACACTGTACTGATTTCCGAGGGGAATGTAGACGCTGTAGACGGTCGGAGCTGGAAAGTTCTGAGCAGCGGCGAGACAGCGAGGAAAAGAGCGGTCGGGGTTAGAACCAGCGTTCGTGTTCGTCGCATGCTGCTATGGGGTCTCCTCAGACGTCCCCCGGAGAGACCGCCGGGGGAGCGTGGACAGGATCGACGAGTGCCGTTGCTGGTCGGCGGGGTCGTTTGACCCGGTGGTCACGGGCGTGGTCCGCTGAGTCGGTTGAGTCAATGTGAGTCAATAGGTGGGGGTCGGCATTGACTCAGCAAAACCACAAGACGGCAGTGGAATTGAGACGGGTGAGTCAATTGAGTCAATGTCTCGGCCTACTCTCTGATTATACCCATAGTTAGTAAGCGAGCAAACGCGATTTGATTGACTCAATTGACTCACTCCAACTCACCCCTCCGCAGTGTGGCGATTTTGTGAGTCAATGTACCATTCCTGACATTGACTCAGATTGACTCAATTGACTCACCTCGCTTCTCATGACTGTTGGTCGTGGGTACATCATGCGCGCCGCGCGCTTCGGCACTCGCCGTCGGCATCCTCCTCACTGTGAGCACCGTCCGATGTCCACTTCCCAGCTCGTTCTGTCGGCGTCTGGTCGGCGCTCCCTCAGCCTCCGTCAGTTCGGTGAAGGAGTACGCCGAGGGCGTCGGTAGGAGGGGCGTCCTTCAGTCTCCGTCAGTTCGGTGAGGGACGCGTCGCTGGTCGGCTCCCGTCCGCCACCAGGTGACGCTCTCGGCCTACTCGGACGGAGGTCTCGTTGCGCGCGCGGGCGAAGCTACGACGAACGTCTGGATGGGCGTCGAGGCAGCCGCGAGGCTGTCGTCGTGGTCGTCGCCGCTGACACCTGCCTGACTGGCTTCCCAGTGTGTGGGAAGCTCCGCCGGTTACGGCAGGGTGGATGTCACTCGACGGACTCTCGCCCTCGACGGACGCCGTGGCGTCCGCGTCCCCCCGTCGAGGAGGACGAGGGGGGAGGTCAAGCCGGCTACACTACTTCGTAGACGCCCGTTTCTGGTTCTTGAAGCACGCCCGTGGTGAGCGCCGTGGCGAGCGCGGTCTCTGCCGTCTCGGGGTCCATCCCCCGCCACTGCGTGGCCTTCGCCAGCAACTCCCCTCGTGGGAGCCGACCGTCCGATCCGGCCTGCTCGATAAGTTCGCGAAGACGGACGGCGTCGGCACGCGTCGACGTCGCATCGTCAGGGACCGCACTCGACGCGTCAGGCGATTCTGGAGGGGTCTCCTCCCCGGTCGTACCCCCGGCGTCAGGCGTGTCGGAGGCGGTCGCGCCCCCGTCCGTAACCGCCTGATCAGTCGCGTCGGTACTCTCTGCGAGATCGGCGTTCGCGCCGCGGTCACCTCGCTCAGTCGTCCCGACGCCCTGCTGAATCTCGGCCACCTCGGTCGCGTATTCGCTGAAGGTGAGTTGTGGGCCGTACTTGTCGTGAATCTCTAATTTCGTCCCACTAATCCGGTAGCACTTGCCCGCCTCGAGGCCGGCCAGCTCCGCGACGCCGGCGAAGTCGATGACGTCCACCATGTCGGTCGCATCACGGACCGTCCCCGAGTAGGCCGGGCCGCGTTCGGCGGTGTTTTCCTCGAAGCCGAGCACTTCGACGGTGACCGTCGTATAGCCGTCCGCGACCGAGAGATCGGCGAGCGGCGTCTCGTCGTGCACCGTCGACCGCTCAGTTGGCTGACCGTCGCCGTCCCCGTCCCCGTCCCCGTCAGCGTCGTCATCACGGTCGGTGTCGTCGACGTCAGCCATATCGTCGAACGGGAGGGTGACCTGGTGGGCCATCGTCGGCGGGATGTGCTGTGCCCCTTCGGAGGTCAGCGTCGCCGCGCGAAGCGTCCGGATCTGCTCGCCGTCGACGCGGGGGCGGTACTCGTCGACGGTGAAGGTGGTCTGGCCGAGGACGCGCCAGAAGACGCGCTGATCACGGGGAGCGAAGTCGTTCGCCTCACAGAACCGAACGTAGGTCTGATAGACGACCGCTTTGGGGAGTTCGTACCCTCGCTGATTGTCGAGACACTCCACGCGAAACTGCTTAATCGGGTCGGAGAACTTCTCGTAGTATTCGAGGCGCTCCTCGCCCGTCTCGGGAAGACTCACGTCGCCGTGCTCGCGGAGGCGGTCGAGGCCGTCGAGCGCCGCGTTCAGCAAGCCGGAGAGTTCCTCGTCGGTCGTCATCGACTCGACGAAGCCCTCTTTCTTCGCGTCCGGATTGCCGTCGTCCGCCTCCGTGGTGAAGTTGTACGGGAGGTGTACCGGGACGATGCGGCGCTGAATCGAGTGAAGCCGTTCGCCGAACGCCGGCGGCTGGTTCACCCCGAACATGAGGGTCGCTGTGTTCCGGAACGAAAAGCCCTGCTCGCCCTTCCGCTCGGCCATGATCCGGTCGCCACCGGTGAGCGCCTTCAGCTTGCTCACGTCGGTCACCTTCGCACCGGACATGTCCGCCGCCATGTTCGCGAGCTTCCCGTAGAGGTCGGCCGTCGCAAAGCGGTTCTCGGCGAGCGACTGGAGTTCGTGCTCCGCGACGTTATCCGCGCCGAGGAGGTCAGTGACCACGTTGAAGAACGTCGTCTTGCCGTTCGAGCCCTTGCCGAAGAGGATGAGGAACTTCTCGTAGTCGTAGCGCGGCCACAGCGCATGTCCGACCATCTCGAGCATCGTCCGCTTGTCCTCCTCGCGCTTCGTGATGTCGTCGAGGAAGGCGTCCACGGTAGGACAGGCCGCGTCAGGGTCGTACGCGGCCGCGATCCGGCGCGTAAACAGGTACGCCGGCGAGTGGTCGGCGAGCTCGCGCGTCTCTAAGTTGAGCACGCCGTTCGCCACGCAGAGCAGCGGCGCGTCCGCCGCGCCGGCATTGAATTCGTCGCGCGTGTGGCGACAGGTCGCCTTCAGCTGGTCGACGATTTCGTTTCGCTCGTGCCGGCTGTAGTGCGGGCCGAGGTTCGCCTTCAGTATGTCCGAGACGTACGTTTCCCCGTTGCGGACGAAGACGCCCGTCTCGGCGTCGTAGTAGTGGAGATGGTCGGTGTCTCGCGGCGTCGCGAAGGCGTGATCGGCGAGGAGGAGGTCGACCGCCTCACTCCTGGCGTACTTGTTCTCACAGCCAGGGACGTTCGAAGGCTTCGCGTAGACGCCGCGCACGTGCTCCCATGACGAGGCTCCATCGTCATCGGCAGCATCGGATTCGCCGTCCGTCTCGGCGTCTCGTGCCGTCTCACCAACGATCGCGGGCGGAGTCGGCGCGGTCTGGCTTCCCGGTGAGTAGAACTCCGTCACGCCGGAGAGGGCTTCGTCGATCGTTCCCTCGCCGTAGGTCGTGCCGTCGGCGTAATGGGGCTCGTCCCACTTCGCCCGCATCCGGCCGGAGTTCCGAACGATGCGGTCCATCTGGTGGCGGTCCCCGCCGGTCCAGAACGCGAGCATCGAACAGAAGGCGAGGTCAGCACGACTCGTGTCATTGCTGTGCATCGAGTCGTCGCCACGGTACAGCCGTGAGAACTTCTCGCCGTTCTCGGCGGCGCGCGCCTTCTCCAGGAGTTCCTCGTCGTCGAGGTCGAGGTCCGGCGGCGGTGCCGTCGAACCCGTCGCCGCCGATTCTGATTCGCCAGCAGCCATGTACTCGGCGTACAGGTCTTTGACCACGCCGTTGCGCTGCTCGACGGCCGGCGAGACGTCGAACTCGGTCGCCTGCTCGCCGGTCACCGTGAAGAACCGGCCGTCATCGTACAGTTCCAGCTCACTCGACTCGAACGCCTCGAGCGTCGAGTCCTGGGGGACCTTGTTCCGGTCGCCCGGGTGGAATCCGACGACGTAGACGTGATAGCCAGTCCCCGACGGGGAGACCTCCGTATACGAATCGAGGCGCTCGATGACGTCACGCGCCCACGGTTCGACCTCCCTCGTGTCGGGGTCACGGACGTCGTCGAGGTCGACGCCCGCAACGATGTCGTCCCGGGCGAACACGAAGCCGACGCCGTCCGTCCGCTCACGACCGTCGCGGTGGTACGCTACGGCCGTCTCGAATGAGCGCCAGGTGTCGGGATCCGTCGACGCGGCGTACGGGTGGTCCGCCTCGCCGTCAGCACGCTCGTCGTAGGGTTTGATCGGAACCTTCGTCTCCTCCCCGTCGCGATGCTCGATCCGCCAGCACACCCACTGCGCGCGCTGTCGGAGCCGCTCCGGGACCGCCTCGAACACGGTCACGCCGACCACCCGCAGTCGCTGAGGCGCTCGGGGACAGCGGCGGGTCGGAACGCGAGCGGTGGCCGGCCGTCACCCCCTCACTGTGACCACCCGAAACGCCGATGAAGCGTTTTGATCGCGTCGTCACGCTCGCCGGCAGTGTCGCCGCTCCCGGTCATCGGACCACCTCACCGGCGTCTGCGTCCCCGCGTGGATAGGTGACGCCGAGCGTCCGCTCGTGAAACGTGCTGCAGGCCGGACAAGCGGCGAGTTTGCCCCGCCGGGGGTCACCGAAGACCCGGACGTACTCCCGCGTGACGTATGCCTCGCACCCCGAGCAGCGCGGACTCATCTAACCTTCACCTCCGCGATCGCCTCGAACTCCTCGAGCGTGTGGTTCTCGCAGGCGTGGGTGACGTCGCGCGGATCGGCGTCGATCTCAACCGCCGTGGACGCCGTGCAATTCGCCGCGTCGCACTCGTAGATGCTGTAGACCAGTCGATACCCTCCAGACGGCGACTGCTCGTAGTCCGTCCGGTCGCGCCCCCCTGCGTAGAAACGAGTCGGCGACATCTTACTCGCCGACCTCCACGGCACAGAAGCATTCCCAACACGGAAGCTGGTCGCCGTCGACGCCGTCGCAAAATTCGTTCCCGTTCGGACACGGCTCTTGCCCCCGCTCCCCTCCGGAGCGCTCGCGTCGCTCAGAGACGCTTGCTTGCTAATCTGTCCCTCGCTGTCGTGTGCGGAAACCTCGACGTCTCCGCGGGCGTTGGTTATCGCCATGGTCCGGCCGACCGTTCCGGGACTCACCGGAAGCGCGTCGGTTGCTCTCCCCTACGAATTCAAGTGATAAATAGTTGTGTGCTGTGTCACTCCCTGTCCGGTGACCAACCGGCGCCTGTACCTCTCTCAGCGTGAACGATCAGCCGTACGATGCGCTAAAAGCACACAACTGTGTGTCAATGTGTCTCTAAAAAGGCCAGCCGTAGCTATTGGTTCATTGTTTTTTCAGAATGGCGTAAAACGCCACGGGGCGCATTTCGATGGTGGGTGAGTTAAGTCCACCTGCAACCCCGCGGCGCGTCGGCCGAACCATTGCTTGACGCTTGGCGATTGCGGACACGGCCGGGCGTGGCTCGTGTCTATTCCATTCTACACTACAGTCACCTATAGATGTTGTGGAAAATGGCACAGACAGCCGCCAATTCGGCGGAATTGTATAGATACGTCTATTCGCTTTTACAGGGTGGTGTGTGTTCCTCGCATCTGTGCCGCGCGTGGTTCTCTCGGTGCGGCGATGCAGCGGGTTCCTGTCTCCGGACTGCCTGACGATCCAGTAGCTTCTGTCTCCGGGTTGCCTGACGGAAGCCACCGCATCGATGTAAGTCATTCGGTTGTTCTGGTAGTTAACCACAGAGTTACTGTCTATGAGGGCTTAGCGCGCTCTGATCGTTAAGACCTATCCGCGCGCCGTCTGGTGGTTTTCAAAACCCGGTCTGTCGGCAGTGACGCGTACGACGGTCGGCGGGCGCGACCGCCTGTATGTCGCGCGCTCGACGTGTAGAGGGCGAACCGGTGGACGAGGCGGGGGAAGGGACGGTCCGGCGTGATGCATATACCGTATGTTGCGATACAGAGTGCTGCATCCATGTAGAATCCGTGACGAACGGTACTACACTTCACTCAGCGCGCGCTGCAGTCTGCTGCAGGGTGGCTGTCAGCCGCTCGTCTGACGCATCGTTTTGCAGCAGGCGTGTGGAAGCGATGGGTATGGAACGCATCACCGCCTCGCTCGAGGAGCGTCACCAGGCGTACCTCAAGCGGGTTCGTGAGGAGCCAGAAGAGGGCGAGCGAGGGAAATCGGAGGCTGTGCGGCTGATATTCGAGCGCGCTGAAGAGCGTGATGAACTCGCGCAGCAGCGTGACGCACTCCGACGAAAGACCGATGAACTCCGCTCACAGCTTGCTGCAGCGAACTCACGGATCGATGCATCGAACGAGTTGGTCCGCGCGGTCGAGCGCGAGCAGTCGATCGCCGAGCGGAAGGCACAGGCGGGGATCGTCACCCGGGCGAAGTGGTGGCTGACCGGGATGCCCTCGTCGTCCTCGCCCTCGTCGTCGTCGTCGTCGGAGGCGGCGCGTGTCACGGAGCCAGAGCCCGCCTCGGAGCCGGAACCGAGCGGAGAATCAGCGGGAGCGACAGAGCGGGCGGCGGCGGCAGAAGCCTCGACGGCGCGGCCGTCGCGCTCCTCCTCGAGTCGGTCGTCGTCGTCGCGCACGAACAACGAGTGACGGGACGGGGGCGTCCTGCGCGCGGCTTAACCAACACGTGCACGACGGCGTCCGCGGTTGTTGGTTAAGATCCGATGCCGAACGTCGACGGGCAGCCCGCCGACGAATGAGTATAGCTACACGCTATAGCTATACCGACCGACAGCGCCGCCGTCGCCTCCCCGCGCGCGCGACGCCTCGGAAAAAACGTTGCGTCGGTCCCGTCCTCGCTTACGTCCGGGCGTGCGCCTCGTCGATCTCGACGGCGAGCTGATCGTCCAACATGGGGAAGTAGCCATACCGCCACCCGGTGCGGCCGATGAACAGGCCGACGCCGGGATTCCAGCGGGTGAACTCTCCGCGGGCGAAGGCGTGTTCTTCTTCCTCCTTCAGCTCCCGACGCTTCGTGACCGAGAAATCGCCGGCGTGGTCTTTCTCGACGTGTTTGGTATAGGTCTTGAACTCCGTGCCGACGACCGTCCGGGCGTAGTCGATCGACGCCTCGTCACCGAGCCGGAGGATCACGCGCGAGACCAACCCCGAGAGGATGGACGTCCCGCGTTCCTTCCCGTAGTTCGCGAAGAGCTGACTCACCGACTGCAGCGTCAAGAGCACCTGAACCTGCTGGCCGCGACCGAGGTTCACGAGGTCGTCGAGGCGGCGCAGCCCGGGGATGCGCGTCGCTTCGTCGAGGATGAAGTACGCCCCCCGACTGGCGTCGTCGAGCGCGTGCATCGCCGCGTGATCCACCAGGAACCGAAAGATGGGCGCGACGGTCTGGCCCTGCCGTTGCGGGAAATCGAGGACGAGCACGCGCCCCTGTGGGTTGCGCATGTACTCGCGGATGGAGATCTCCGCGTCGGCGGTGTGCGTTGGAGCCGCAGCCGCAGCTTCGTCGGCTCGGGCCGCAGCCTCGCCCGCGAAGTCGCCGACGAAGACGTCAGCGACGCGCTGCTGGACGGTGGCGTACACGCCGACGGACTGGCGAGAGCCGTCGGGATCGAGCGCGGACGTCGCCGCGGCCATGTCGCCGTGCTCTGAGAGCGCCTCATACAGGTCCTCGCGTGAGAACTCCCGGAAGGTGCGTGCGAGTAGGGCGTTCGACAGCGTGACGTCGGGATCCTCGCGGTACTCGCGATCGAGGGCGACGCACGTGGCGCGAAAGACGTCACGCGCGGCCTGCTCGAAGAATTTCGCACTACCGTCGCCGTCGGCGGGGAAGAGCGCCCGGGCCAGCTCGCGGTAGTCCCGCTCGTCGTCGACCTCCTGGAACACGTTCCAGATGTGCGTCGACCCCGACGCGGAGACGCGGATCACGGCGTCCTCGCCACAGACCTCCCGGAGAAAGTCCTGGTAGTCAGTCTTGTAATCGAAGGCGACGATGGGCTCGTCACCCCGACGGGCGTCGGTGAGCTGCCAGACGAGCGTCTTGCCTACCTCGGTCTTGCCGGAGCCGGTGGTGCCGAGCGCGAGCATACTGGTGGGCCGCTCGATCGTCGCCGCCGTGAGGTCGACGAGCCGGCCGAGAATGGGGAGTGCGGCAACCCGAGCGACGAGGCCACTGGCACCGCCGCCGGTGAGGCCGACCCCCATCGGAAGGACGAACCCCTGGCGAGCGGCGCGCGTGAACGCCTGCCGGCGGACGAGCCGGCGGACGGTCGCGGCGAGCCGGCGCCACCCCAGGACGAGGCCGATGAGGATGAGGCTCCAGACGGCCGCTGGTGCGCCCCAGGCGACGTAGATGAGGACGGGCAGGCCACCCAGGAGGGCGCGGCGCTGCATCGTCGAGAGGCGCCACCAGCGCTCGCGAAGCCGGGGTTTGAATCGCGTTCCTAACCCAAAGTCAGATACGGACACGCCGAGATAGCCGAGTGCCGCGACGGTGAGCACGGTCGAGGCGAGGTCTGTGACGAGTTCCATCATCTCCCTCAGACCCCCCGCCCGCGGTCGTGCTCCGACTCGCGGCCTTGCTCCTGCTCCTGCGCTCGCGTGTACTCAGTGGTCTGTTCTGCCTGCTGCTGTCGTTCCGCCCGGAGGAGCGACGCCTCGAGCGCGTCGGCTCCCCGGTCGGGGTCACTCGTGTCCATGTTGTGTGTCATTGCTTGGTGCTGCTGGTGCTGTTCTTGGTGCTGGTGCTGTTCCGGTGCTCGATCCGTACGTTCTGGCCGGGGACGAGCGACGTCCCGGCGGAGGGTGTGCTCGCGCCCCCGCTCGACGAAGTGCTCATCCGCGCGCGCACGCGTCTCGCGAATATCGTCCAGGTCCATGTAGAGCGAGTTTTGCGAGCCGGCGATCGCGACGTGCACGTGCGGGTGCTCGGTGTCGCGGTGGATCCCGTAGGCGTACACGGTATTGGGCCGGTCGGCCAGGAACTCACGCATGGTCTGGCGGGTGCGAAGCGACAGTTCGCGGTCGGAGAGGCGCTCACCGTTCTCCGGCGAGAGAATGAAATCTCGCGTGAACTCGTGGCGCTCTGAGTGTGCGAGCATCGCCGCCCGCTGCTCGTCAGTCAGGGGCTCGCCCCGGTGGTTCCGGAGGTCATCACGGGCGTCGCGCTCGATATACGCGAGGAGATCGCCACAGCCCGCGTGGCGATGCGACGTCTGAAAGAACGTCGTCACAACTCGTCACCTCCCCCCTCACCGCCACCGCTCCCCGAATCGGTATCACGGAGCGCGCCGAAGCCGGAGCCCTCGCTGGCTCCCTCCTCGTCGACGTCTCCGCCGTCGTCTCTATCGGCGTCTCCATCGGTGTCCACGTCGGCGGGGTGGAGGTCAGGGTGCTCCTCGACGGGGATGCGAAGCCGCCGCGCCGCCGTCGAGAGTGCCTCCCGGCGTTCCGTGTCGGGATGCTCCGTTTTCAGAAGCTCCCACAGAGCGATCGCGTACACGTTCCCCCGGGCGGAGAGGTCGCGGACGTCGTCGGCCACCGCCACGAGTTCGTCACGGCCGTCGGCGAGCAGCTGCTCGATGTGCCGCTCCGCCTCGCTCTCCTCGATCAGGCGCTCTGCGGCCTCGCTCTGGCGTTGCTTTTGGACGAGGCGGTAGAGGTACTCCGAGACGCTCAGGTCGCGCTCGTCGGCCTCCTCTTCGATCTGACCCTTCTCGCCCTTCCCCACGTAGAGCGTGAGCCGCTGGTCACGCGCCACGGGGGAGCGACACCTCCGGGAGGTCACGTCGTCGACACGAGCCCGGATCCGGCCGGGCGTGTTGAGAACGAGGGTCAGTCGGCCGGCTGTCGTCGGTGGGATTCACTCCTTCGTGGCGGCGTGGGGTGGGCCTGGCAAGTTTAAGAACCACCGCACTCGGTGGTGAATCCGGCTGTCGTCGTCTGATTTCCATCTGTGGTACTACCACCACACTTCTGTTACACCTCTTGTATTAAGTAGATCACCGGTACGGTGAAAGTGAATTCAGGACTGACAGACAGAGCGACGCGTTCGGGAGGACGCCCTGCGTGACGCGGGTGGGACTGACAGGCCGGTCGTCGGTGCTCGAGGACAGGGACGTCCGGCGCCGACGGGAGTTGATCGAGGCGGACAGGCCCGCCCTCACAAATAACAGAACTACTCTGTGCTCGTGGACCCACCCCCACCACGGCGCAGTATAGCGATTTCCGAGTAATCGCACATCATGGCCCCACGATACCGGCGTCTCTTGCTGGTAGTTATGTAAGGCCGTCCGAGAGAAACGCGGTGTGCGGGGCGTCGAGGCGGTGGCCGACGACACGACACGCGACGCGAGAGCGGCGAGACGACCGCCACCGCATCGCACCGCACCGCACCGTCACCGCCACCGCCGGACGCCCCCCTCCCTCCGGTCGGGGGTAACGCTCAGGCTTCCGGGTCGGGGGGCAAGCCCCCGCTTCCGGCCGCTCCGCGCGGACTGGGACCCGCGCTCCGCTGGTCCTTCGCTGTGCCGGCTGTGGGGGTCGAGCCGGATCCGAATACGTTCGTGATCCGACGGGCGGAACGGTCGTGTTCGTGGGGACCGAACCGCCGGTATGCACAACGACGGTGAGCGGGAGACCGACCGGGATGCTCTCGCCGCGAAGGTGGCCCGAGTCGTCGAGTACAACACGGGCGGGCCACAGCCGGTCAGTATCGAGCCGTTCCGCGTCGGGCAGATCCTGACCCACCGAAACCGCCACTCCCCGGCACAGGTAGACGCGGCGATCGAGCAGGCGCTCGAGCAGGGATTCATCACGACGACCGACAGCGGTGAGCTGGTCTCCGCAGAAGGGATCCGTTAGGCGAGCGGTAGGGTGGGGTAGTTCACTGTCTCCCCTGCAGACTCAGTCGGAGTCAGCCGACTCGCGATCCGCACGGGAGGGCGCCCGCCCGCGCTCCCACGCCCGGACGTCGACGCCTTCGCCTTTGAGGTAGTCGCGAATCTCATCACGCTGCTCACGCATCGCGTCGCGAACCGCCTCGATCTCGGCGTCCGTTACCGGCTCGTGATCCCGTGCCATTGTTCAAATCTCCGTATGTATCCTTCCATGTGCTCAGTTAAGTGGTCTTCGGCGGCATCGAGCGCGACGTTCGCCGGGAGCGGCGGCGTCAGTTCGTGACTGTCGATTTTCTCCCCCTCGCGGTAGACGTCGATATGCAGCCCCTCTTCGGTAACGTCGTGCGTCGCTTCAGCACTCCCGTCGGCGTCGTGATCGTAGCGGACGACCGTCGCCCACTCCTCGCGGTCAGGATCGAGCAGGTACTCAAGTTGCACGACGAACCGCCGCACCTGTCCACGCTCGACGTCGATCCCGAGCCGGCGGCGCACGCGGTACTCGAGCGGCGTCGTGAACGCTTTATCATACTCTCGGGGGGCATCGTCTGGCATCTCACTCGTCGGCGCGGTCTTCGTGTAGACCCTGCTTAGCGAGCCGAGGAGATATTTCCTCGAGTTCTTGCGCAATTGCCTCCCGGGCGGCGTCGACGTGACGAAGTGCCATCCAAAGTTGTCCATCGTCCGGTGGTGCATACACGTCGGACAAATTCACATCCTCGCCGATACGCTTCTCAGCGAGCGCTTCTATGTCCCGAGACGCCAATTCCTCCCGTTGGCCGTGCACACGGTTCAGGTCTTCGAGCGCGTCGAAAAGCCGCTCAACCGCCTCGGCGACATTGTCGTTACCCATCGTCGTCCTCACAGACGGCCTCCCGAAGTTCATCGCCGAGCGTGGGGTGGTGCTCGTCGAGGATGGGGAGGTCAACCTCGCCGATCCGTTCGATCTTGTCTCGAACGCGGGCGACGACACGGTATCGGTAACTGTCCGAGACGTCCGCGTCCCCCGCGAGAATCTCTATCTCACGGTCGGTGAGCAGGGCGCGGTAGGTCTTTTCCGGCATGGCGGACGGGTTCGGTGCTGGCATACATTACTCTATGCGGTTTCCTCCGCGATAAACATTACCCTTTGGAGTATCGCTACTCCAGAGAGTAATCTTTATGTTACTCCACGTAGTAGCTATAGGTAGAGACAGACCGGTCCCTCGGGGCGTTTCACTCGATAGGAGGAAACGCCCGCGCGTCACACCGCGCGGGCTGGGGTGTCTTGCACGGTAACACCCATGACGACACACGAGACTGCGGCAGAAGAACGTACCGACAATGACCTCGACCTGGAGCTTGACCCGCGCGATGTGCGCGCCCTCACGCACTACCTGCTGGTGGTCGAGGACGCCCCCGACCTCTACCTCGTGTACGGCGAGGGCGGCGACGAGTACACGGTCGACGCACGCACCGGCGCGTGCACCTGTCCGGACCACGAGTACCGCGGCGTCACGTGCAAGCACGCCCGCCGGGTGGCCTTCGAGACGGGCGCTCGCGACGTCCCCGCGGACGCCGACCGCGACGCGATGGATCCGCTGCTGGTCGAGGCGCTCGAGGACGTGGACCGAGCGACGGGCGACGACGAGCAGGATCCGGCCGTCGCGACGGACGGCGGGCTCATCGTCGCCGGCGATGACGGCGAGGTCCTCGAGGGCGAGGACGAGGGTGAGGGTGAGTACACGTACCACGTCGAGCCGCCCGCAGAGGGCGGACAGCGCTACGTCCGCTGCGACGGCTGCGGGCGCGAGCTGCTCATGTCACTCGGCGGCCGGAACGCTCTCCTCCACGCGGCCGATTGTCCGACCGAGACCAATGAGGGAGCGTGACATGGGGACGGGGGCGAGCGTGATGTTCAAGGCGTGCGACGCCTGCGGCGAGATCAAGGAGGACGTCCGCCGCGTGCGCGTCGAGGGCGAGACGCTCCGGCGGGCGCTCTGTCCCGACTGTCGCTCGGCCGAACAGTCCTAACGAAAGCGCGGGGGCCGTCCCCCGCCTCTATAGGTATGACCTTTTCTGCGGCGTCACCGACCCTTACTCACAGTCAGCGACGGCCGATCATCCACGCTACAGTGACATTGTAAGTTACCGAATTATCCGGCATAAGCCGGTGCTAACCGGAGCTGCTGGAGACGCAGGACAATACCACTCGGAGCCCGACGACAGCACATCTTGTTACTCAGATACTCACGAAATCACTATACCGGAGGCGTGCTATATACAACCAATTATCAATGAGTTAACGAGCGACGGGGGAGCGTGGCAGCTGCCGCGCTTGCGTACGGATGCCGATGACGCGACGCACCGCGGCCGGTGTGCGTCGTCGAGGCGCGAGACCGGCCCGGTAGCTTCCGAGTCGTGCAGCGCAGACCGGTCCCCCGGGCCAGTCGTCCGGGGGAGGGTGTAACAGTGGCATGCCACTGACGCGGTGATCCTTCAATCCCCACCTGTGTCCGCGCACCTCGCCGCCGCCGGGGCGGGGTGCTGCTTCGTCAGTCGCTCGTGTCGGCCGCTTCAATCGGCGGGAGGGGCCCAAATTTCCCACGCCGTGCCTCTGCGTGACTGGCCGTCCGCCACCAGCGTGTAGCCCTCTGCGGTGTCGTCTCGCTCCTCGTCGCCATAGATGACGTCGAACCCACCGTAGTCGGGGAGATCGGAGTCGATACCGTCGGCGAGTTCGGGCGATTCCAGGGCGTCGATGCGCCGCTCAAGATCGCGTTTGCTGGACATGTGCTTGATTATCTATCACCGGCGGTCTTGGAGTCCTCGGGGGGCTGAGCCGTCGTGCCACGTCGACGTCGCGGGAGGCTCGATCGTGAGACCGGAATCAGAGGTGAATTCGCCCTCTGGCCCGTAGTAGCGGTCGTACTCCGCCGGTGACATCCAGCCACTCGGTGTTTCAGGATCGCCCCCGATCCTGACAACAAAGATCCGTTCCTCGTCGGGGTGGGACGGCTCGAGCGCGTCAAGCCGCCGATCGAGGTCACGTTTCGATCGGCGGGTCACTCCCGATCACCTGGATTGATCCTGTACGTAAACTCGCTCTCCGGCAGGTCGCCGTAGTGGCGCTCGTACTCCGCCGGCGAGAGCCACCCGGTCGGGGCGTCGTCGTCGCCACCGATGATCGCGACGAAGATCCGTTCCTCGTCGGGGTGGGACGGCTCGAGCGTGTCGAGGCGCTTCTCGAGGGTGCGTTTCGATCGGCGCGTCATGCTCCCCCCTCCACGATCGAACGGTCGGAATCGTGGCCGGAGGCGCCGGCGAGCGGACCATACGCTGGATAGTCCGGCGACGCTGCCATGACCGTCCGATCCCAGACGCGATCAACGTGGTCTGCCGTGATGGCCGCTTGCTCGAAGAATGCACGGACACCCTCGTCGCCAAGCGGGACGTCTCCCTCCACCCGACCGTGGAGAAACTCGAGGAACGTCGGTTGCGGGATGTACACCCCCGTCTCGGCTCGGAGATCGTACAACGCGCGGGAGAGCCGGCCGCGGAACTCCGCGATCACCCCGGACGTCATAATGAGGAACCCCGGAGCGTTCCCACGAGCACATTGGGCGTGCCAATCCGTCTGTATTGCAGTGCTGAGAGGGTCGGACACTGAGAGCGGGGTGTATACTAAACAGAGCTCCGGCGTCTGCTCTGACTGGTCTTCGAGCTGGTCGAGGCGCTTCTCGAGGCCGCGTTTCGACCGGCGGGTCACCGCTGGCCCTCCTGCTGTGCTTCGAGGCGCTCGAGGCGGTCGGCCAACACGTCGAGATCGTGGAACTCGGTGATCCACTCGTCGTAGTCCATCGCTGTCTTCGCCGCCTTCCGATACTCTTCGTTATCGAGGAGCCCCCGGATCGCACGGGACACCACGGCCTCGACGGTGAACGCCCGTCGGTCACGATCGACGAGCCGAGCGTGAACGTGGCGGGCGATCCGGGCGAAGTCCTTGCTAATCTGCTGTTGGCTCACGCCGTAGTCCTCGGCGAGTTCCGTCTGGTTGAGTGCGGCGGGGTGGCCCGCCTCTTCGACGAGTTGTAGCAATTCGGCGCGCCGTTCGACGTAACTGTACTCCGTCCGGGCTTTCGAGGGGAGGTCAACGCTCGAATAATCGGGCTCAGTACTACCCTCTACAACTCCGAGCGCCGCAGCAGACGAGGCAGACGAACCGGACGAAGCCGGCGAGGAGGAAGAGGGGGACGCCACGCCGGCTACCCCTCTTCCTCCAAGTCGACCGCCAGGCGGTCGGCCAGTTGCTTTTGCGTTCGTAGCGGATGCGTGTCCCGCAGGCGCGCCGCTGCCTCCTCGTCTCCCGCCGCAACCAGCCGATCATAGATCGCGTTGACCATCAGTTTCCACCGGTTGGCCGGGCGGTCTTCCGCCGGGTCGTGCCGTCCCTGCTTCTCACGGCGGCGCTGGTGCTTGCGCGCCTGTTGTTCCTGCCACTCCTTCTCGAGGTCCATGCGGGATTTGACGTTCGAGAGATCGCGCTCGGTCGGATTCGAGAGCACGGTGACGCGAGGGTGCTTTCGTAGCAGGGCATGGGCAGCATCCGCTTGAGCCGCGGGGAGTTCGAACCGTCGGACGTCCTCGCCTGGGTCGGGCTCGGGGAGTTCGATCAGGCGCTCACCGTCGGGGTCCGTCGGGTCGCCGATCGTGGCGAACGCCGTGGGCGCGCCTAACACGATCACGTCGCTGTCAGCGTCACTACTGTCGGTCTCGGGGGTGTCGGTGGTGGGAGATGCGTCGGTCATGATGGATGGATGGATGAATGGAATGGTACGGCGTGGAGCAGGCCGTCGACTGCGGCGAGTCGGTGCGGCCGGATGAACGGCGGACCCCGCCGCCCATCCGACGATGCTACAAACCACAGAGACGGTATCGGGGGAACACCAGCCCCGTTCGTGCATCCTGCTCGCTCCGGAGGCACGACAGCCGGAGGTCATCACGAGTTCGGGGACTCCGCCCCCGCCCGGTTGGTGTGGGCCAGTAGCCGCCGGATGACGTCCTCGTAGCTGTCGCCCGGGCGCTTCCGGTAGAACAGGGCGTCACGCGTCTCCGGCTGGACGGCGATCGTTGTATGGCTCGAATTCGAGGGCATAGCACTGGACTGAGGGCATCGACGGACGGATGCGGTGTGTTCACTCGTCTATAAGATCTATAGGTACAAGAACCTTCTGATCAGTGTGGTAAATTTACACGTCAATATCGGTGGACAGAACGTCCGTTCTCGGCGAACCACTCAGCACGGGCGCATACGTTTCAGGTGGAGACCGCGGACACCACTCATCAATCGGCGGAGTCCTATCAGACACACGAGAAGTGTAGACGCTGTAGACGGGGGCCCCCCCCTACCTTCTTTATTAGAGCGTATACTACCTCGTTTTCTGCTACTCTATGCGAGTTTAGTGGAGGGACCGTCTACACCGTCCACGCCTCCAGAAAACAGGGTAGAGAACCCACTCATTCTTGTGAATTCGCGTAGACGGTGGTGAGAACTCGAAAAAGTGACCGTCTACACTGTACTGATTTCCGAGGGGAATGTAGACGCTGTAGACGGTCGGAGCTGGAAAGTTCTGAGCAGCGGCGAGACAGCGAGGAAAAGAGCGGTCGGGGTTAGAACCAGCGTTCGTGTTCGTCGCATGCTGCTATGGGGTCTCCTCAGACGTCCCCCGGAGAGACCGCCGGGGGAGCGTGGACAGGATCGACGAGTGCCGTTGCTGGTCGGCGGGGTCGTTTGACCCGGTGGTCACGGGCGTGGTCCGCTGAGTCGGTTGAGTCAATGTGAGTCAATAGGTGGGGGTCGGCATTGACTCAGCAAAACCACAAGACGGCAGTGGAATTGAGACGGGTGAGTCAATTGAGTCAATGTCTCGGCCTACTCTCTGATTATACCCATAGTTAGTAAGCGAGCAAACGCGATTTGATTGACTCAATTGACTCACTCCAACTCACCCCTCCGCAGTGTGGCGATTTTGTGAGTCAATGTACCATTCCTGACATTGACTCAGATTGACTCAATTGACTCACCTCGCTTCTCATGACTGTTGGTCGTGGGTACATCATGCGCGCCGCGCGCTTCGGCACTCGCCGTCGGCATCCTCCTCACTGTGAGCACCGTCCGATGTCCACTTCCCAGCTCGTTCTGTCGGCGTCTGGTCGGCGCTCCCTCAGCCTCCGTCAGTTCGGTGAAGGAGTACGCCGAGGGCGTCGGTAGGAGGGGCGTCCTTCAGTCTCCGTCAGTTCGGTGAGGGACGCGTCGCTGGTCGGCTCCCGTCCGCCACCAGGTGACGCTCTCGGCCTACTCGGACGGAGGTCTCGTTGCGCGCGCGGGCGAAGCTACGACGAACGTCTGGATGGGCGTCGAGGCAGCCGCGAGGCTGTCGTCGTGGTCGTCGCCGCTGACACCTGCCTGACTGGCTTCCCAGTGTGTGGGAAGCTCCGCCGGTTACGGCAGGGTGGATGTCACTCGACGGACTCTCGCCCTCGACGGACGCCGTGGCGTCCGCGTCCCCCCGTCGAGGAGGACGAGGGGGGAGGTCAAGCCGGCTACACTACTTCGTAGACGCCCGTTTCTGGTTCTTGAAGCACGCCCGTGGTGAGCGCCGTGGCGAGCGCGGTCTCTGCCGTCTCGGGGTCCATCCCCCGCCACTGCGTGGCCTTCGCCAGCAACTCCCCTCGTGGGAGCCGACCGTCCGATCCGGCCTGCTCGATAAGTTCGCGAAGACGGACGGCGTCGGCACGCGTCGACGTCGCATCGTCAGGGACCGCACTCGACGCGTCAGGCGATTCTGGAGGGGTCTCCTCCCCGGTCGTACCCCCGGCGTCAGGCGTGTCGGAGGCGGTCGCGCCCCCGTCCGTAACCGCCTGATCAGTCGCGTCGGTACTCTCTGCGAGATCGGCGTTCGCGCCGCGGTCACCTCGCTCAGTCGTCCCGACGCCCTGCTGAATCTCGGCCACCTCGGTCGCGTATTCGCTGAAGGTGAGTTGTGGGCCGTACTTGTCGTGAATCTCTAATTTCGTCCCACTAATCCGGTAGCACTTGCCCGCCTCGAGGCCGGCCAGCTCCGCGACGCCGGCGAAGTCGATGACGTCCACCATGTCGGTCGCATCACGGACCGTCCCCGAGTAGGCCGGGCCGCGTTCGGCGGTGTTTTCCTCGAAGCCGAGCACTTCGACGGTGACCGTCGTATAGCCGTCCGCGACCGAGAGATCGGCGAGCGGCGTCTCGTCGTGCACCGTCGACCGCTCAGTTGGCTGACCGTCGCCGTCCCCGTCCCCGTCCCCGTCAGCGTCGTCATCACGGTCGGTGTCGTCGACGTCAGCCATATCGTCGAACGGGAGGGTGACCTGGTGGGCCATCGTCGGCGGGATGTGCTGTGCCCCTTCGGAGGTCAGCGTCGCCGCGCGAAGCGTCCGGATCTGCTCGCCGTCGACGCGGGGGCGGTACTCGTCGACGGTGAAGGTGGTCTGGCCGAGGACGCGCCAGAAGACGCGCTGATCACGGGGAGCGAAGTCGTTCGCCTCACAGAACCGAACGTAGGTCTGATAGACGACCGCTTTGGGGAGTTCGTACCCTCGCTGATTGTCGAGACACTCCACGCGAAACTGCTTAATCGGGTCGGAGAACTTCTCGTAGTATTCGAGGCGCTCCTCGCCCGTCTCGGGAAGACTCACGTCGCCGTGCTCGCGGAGGCGGTCGAGGCCGTCGAGCGCCGCGTTCAGCAAGCCGGAGAGTTCCTCGTCGGTCGTCATCGACTCGACGAAGCCCTCTTTCTTCGCGTCCGGATTGCCGTCGTCCGCCTCCGTGGTGAAGTTGTACGGGAGGTGTACCGGGACGATGCGGCGCTGAATCGAGTGAAGCCGTTCGCCGAACGCCGGCGGCTGGTTCACCCCGAACATGAGGGTCGCTGTGTTCCGGAACGAAAAGCCCTGCTCGCCCTTCCGCTCGGCCATGATCCGGTCGCCACCGGTGAGCGCCTTCAGCTTGCTCACGTCGGTCACCTTCGCACCGGACATGTCCGCCGCCATGTTCGCGAGCTTCCCGTAGAGGTCGGCCGTCGCAAAGCGGTTCTCGGCGAGCGACTGGAGTTCGTGCTCCGCGACGTTATCCGCGCCGAGGAGGTCAGTGACCACGTTGAAGAACGTCGTCTTGCCGTTCGAGCCCTTGCCGAAGAGGATGAGGAACTTCTCGTAGTCGTAGCGCGGCCACAGCGCATGTCCGACCATCTCGAGCATCGTCCGCTTGTCCTCCTCGCGCTTCGTGATGTCGTCGAGGAAGGCGTCCACGGTAGGACAGGCCGCGTCAGGGTCGTACGCGGCCGCGATCCGGCGCGTAAACAGGTACGCCGGCGAGTGGTCGGCGAGCTCGCGCGTCTCTAAGTTGAGCACGCCGTTCGCCACGCAGAGCAGCGGCGCGTCCGCCGCGCCGGCATTGAATTCGTCGCGCGTGTGGCGACAGGTCGCCTTCAGCTGGTCGACGATTTCGTTTCGCTCGTGCCGGCTGTAGTGCGGGCCGAGGTTCGCCTTCAGTATGTCCGAGACGTACGTTTCCCCGTTGCGGACGAAGACGCCCGTCTCGGCGTCGTAGTAGTGGAGATGGTCGGTGTCTCGCGGCGTCGCGAAGGCGTGATCGGCGAGGAGGAGGTCGACCGCCTCACTCCTGGCGTACTTGTTCTCACAGCCAGGGACGTTCGAAGGCTTCGCGTAGACGCCGCGCACGTGCTCCCATGACGAGGCTCCATCGTCATCGGCAGCATCGGATTCGCCGTCCGTCTCGGCGTCTCGTGCCGTCTCACCAACGATCGCGGGCGGAGTCGGCGCGGTCTGGCTTCCCGGTGAGTAGAACTCCGTCACGCCGGAGAGGGCTTCGTCGATCGTTCCCTCGCCGTAGGTCGTGCCGTCGGCGTAATGGGGCTCGTCCCACTTCGCCCGCATCCGGCCGGAGTTCCGAACGATGCGGTCCATCTGGTGGCGGTCCCCGCCGGTCCAGAACGCGAGCATCGAACAGAAGGCGAGGTCAGCACGACTCGTGTCATTGCTGTGCATCGAGTCGTCGCCACGGTACAGCCGTGAGAACTTCTCGCCGTTCTCGGCGGCGCGCGCCTTCTCCAGGAGTTCCTCGTCGTCGAGGTCGAGGTCCGGCGGCGGTGCCGTCGAACCCGTCGCCGCCGATTCTGATTCGCCAGCAGCCATGTACTCGGCGTACAGGTCTTTGACCACGCCGTTGCGCTGCTCGACGGCCGGCGAGACGTCGAACTCGGTCGCCTGCTCGCCGGTCACCGTGAAGAACCGGCCGTCATCGTACAGTTCCAGCTCACTCGACTCGAACGCCTCGAGCGTCGAGTCCTGGGGACCTTGTTCCGGTCGCCCGGGTGGAATCCGACGACGTAGACGTGATAGCCAGTCCCCGACGGGGAGACCTCCGTATACGAATCGAGGCGCTCGATGACGTCACGCGCCCACGGTTCGACCTCCCTCGTGTCGGGGTCACGGACGTCGTCGAGGTCGACGCCCGCAACGATGTCGTCCCGGGCGAACACGAAGCCGACGCCGTCCGTCCGCTCACGACCGTCGCGGTGGTACGCTACGGCCGTCTCGAATGAGCGCCAGGTGTCGGGATCCGTCGACGCGGCGTACGGGTGGTCCGCCTCGCCGTCAGCACGCTCGTCGTAGGGTTTGATCGGAACCTTCGTCTCCTCCCCGTCGCGATGCTCGATCCGCCAGCACACCCACTGCGCGCGCTGTCGGAGCCGCTCCGGGACCGCCTCGAACACGGTCACGCCGACCACCCGCAGTCGCTGAGGCGCTCGGGGACAGCGGCGGGTCGGAACGCGAGCGGTGGCCGGCCGTCACCCCTCACTGTGACCACCCGAAACGCCGATGAAGCGTTTTGATCGCGTCGTCACGCTCGCCGGCAGTGTCGCCGCTCCCGGTCATCGGACCACCCCACACGGCGTCTGCGTCCCCGCGTGCACATCAGGCCCCACGCCGAGCGTCTCTTGCTGGTAGTTATGTAAGGCCGTCCGAGAGAAACGCGGTGTGCGGGGCGTCGAGGCGGTGGCCGACGACACGACACGCGACGCGAGAGCGGCGAGACGACCGCCACCGCATCGCACCGCACCGCACCGTCACCGCCACCGCCGGACGCCCCCCTCCCTCCGGTCGGGGGTAACGCTCAGGCTTCCGGGTCGGGGGGCAAGCCCCCGCTTCCGGCCGCTCCGCGCGGACTGGGACCCGCGCTCCGCTGGTCCTTCGCTGTGCCGGCTGTGGGGGTCGAGCCGGATCCGAATACGTTCGTGATCCGACGGGCGGAACGGTCGTGTTCGTGGGGACCGAACCGCCGGTATGCACAACGACGGTGAGCGGGAGACCGACCGGGATGCTCTCGCCGCGAAGGTGGCCCGAGTCGTCGAGTACAACACGGGCGGGCCACAGCCGGTCAGTATCGAGCCGTTCCGCGTCGGGCAGATCCTGACCCACCGAAACCGCCACTCCCCGGCACAGGTAGACGCGGCGATCGAGCAGGCGCTCGAGCAGGGATTCATCACGACGACCGACAGCGGTGAGCTGGTCTCCGCAGAAGGGATCCGTTAGGCGAGCGGTAGGGTGGGGTAGTTCACTGTCTCCCCTGCAGACTCAGTCGGAGTCAGCCGACTCGCGATCCGCACGGGAGGGCGCCCGCCCGCGCTCCCACGCCCGGACGTCGACGCCTTCGCCTTTGAGGTAGTCGCGAATCTCATCACGCTGCTCACGCATCGCGTCGCGAACCGCCTCGATCTCGGCGTCCGTTACCGGCTCGTGATCCCGTGCCATTGTTCAAATCTCCGTATGTATCCTTCCATGTGCTCAGTTAAGTGGTCTTCGGCGGCATCGAGCGCGACGTTCGCCGGGAGCGGCGGCGTCAGTTCGTGACTGTCGATTTTCTCCCCTCGCGGTAGACGTCGATATGCAGCCCCTCTTCGGTAACGTCGTGCGTCGCTTCAGCACTCCCGTCGGCGTCGTGATCGTAGCGGACGACCGTCGCCCACTCCTCGCGGTCAGGATCGAGCAGGTACTCAAGTTGCACGACGAACCGCCGCACCTGTCCACGCTCGACGTCGATCCCGAGCCGGCGGCGCACGCGGTACTCGAGCGGCGTCGTGAACGCTTTATCATACTCTCGGGGGGCATCGTCTGGCATCTCACTCGTCGGCGCGGTCTTCGTGTAGACCCTGCTTAGCGAGCCGAGGAGATATTTCCTCGAGTTCTTGCGCAATTGCCTCCCGGGCGGCGTCGACGTGACGAAGTGCCATCCAAAGTTGTCCATCGTCCGGTGGTGCATACACGTCGGACAAATTCACATCCTCGCCGATACGCTTCTCAGCGAGCGCTTCTATGTCCCGAGACGCCAATTCCTCCCGTTGGCCGTGCACACGGTTCAGGTCTTCGAGCGCGTCGAAAAGCCGCTCAACCGCCTCGGCGACATTGTCGTTACCCATCGTCGTCCTCACAGACGGCCTCCCGAAGTTCATCGCCGAGCGTGGGGTGGTGCTCGTCGAGGATGGGGAGGTCAACCTCGCCGATCCGTTCGATCTTGTCTCGAACGCGGGCGACGACACGGTATCGGTAACTGTCCGAGACGTCCGCGTCCCCCGCGAGAATCTCTATCTCACGGTCGGTGAGCAGGGCGCGGTAGGTCTTTTCCGGCATGGCGGACGGGTTCGGTGCTGGCATACATTACTCTATGCGGTTTCCTCCGCGATAAACATTACCCTTTGGAGTATCGCTACTCCAGAGAGTAATCTTTATGTTACTCCACGTAGTAGCTATAGGTAGAGACAGACCGGTCCCTCGGGGCGTTTCACTCGATAGGAGGAAACGCCCGCGCGTCACACCGCGCGGGCTGGGGTGTCTTGCACGGTAACACCCATGACGACACACGAGACTGCGGCAGAAGAACGTACCGACAATGACCTCGACCTGGAGCTTGACCCGCGCGATGTGCGCGCCCTCACGCACTACCTGCTGGTGGTCGAGGACGCCCCCGACCTCTACCTCGTGTACGGCGAGGGCGGCGACGAGTACACGGTCGACGCACGCACCGGCGCGTGCACCTGTCCGGACCACGAGTACCGCGGCGTCACGTGCAAGCACGCCCGCCGGGTGGCCTTCGAGACGGGCGCTCGCGACGTCCCCGCGGACGCCGACCGCGACGCGATGGATCCGCTGCTGGTCGAGGCGCTCGAGGACGTGGACCGAGCGACGGGCGACGACGAGCAGGATCCGGCCGTCGCGACGGACGGCGGGCTCATCGTCGCCGGCGATGACGGCGAGGTCCTCGAGGGCGAGGACGAGGGTGAGGGTGAGTACACGTACCACGTCGAGCCGCCCGCAGAGGGCGGACAGCGCTACGTCCGCTGCGACGGCTGCGGGCGCGAGCTGCTCATGTCACTCGGCGGCCGGAACGCTCTCCTCCACGCGGCCGATTGTCCGACCGAGACCAATGAGGGAGCGTGACATGGGGACGGGGGCGAGCGTGATGTTCAAGGCGTGCGACGCCTGCGGCGAGATCAAGGAGGACGTCCGCCGCGTGCGCGTCGAGGGCGAGACGCTCCGGCGGGCGCTCTGTCCCGACTGTCGCTCGGCCGAACAGTCCTAACGAAAGCGCGGGGGCCGTCCCCCCGCCTCTATAGGTATGACCTTTTCTGCGGCGTCACCGACCCTTACTCACAGTCAGCGACGGCCGATCATCCACGCTACAGTGACATTGTAAGTTACCGAATTATCCGGCATAAGCCGGTGCTAACCGGAGCTGCTGGAGACGCAGGACAATACCACTCGGAGCCCGACGACAGCACATCTTGTTACTCAGATACTCACGAAATCACTATACCGGAGGCGTGCTATATACAACCAATTATCAATGAGTTAACGAGCGACGGGGGAGCGTGGCAGCTGCCGCGCTTGCGTACGGATGCCGATGACGCGACGCACCGCGGCCGGTGTGCGTCGTCGAGGCGCGAGACCGGCCCGGTAGCTTCCGAGTCGTGCAGCGCAGACCGGTCCCCCGGGCCAGTCGTCCGGGGGAGGGTGTAACAGTGGCATGCCACTGACGCGGTGATCCTTCAATCCCCACCTGTGTCCGCGCACCTCGCCGCCGCCGGGGCGGGGTGCTGCTTCGTCAGTCGCTCGTGTCGGCCGCTTCAATCGGCGGGAGGGGCCCAAATTTCCCACGCCGTGCCTCTGCGTGACTGGCCGTCCGCCACCAGCGTGTAGCCCTCTGCGGTGTCGTCTCGCTCCTCGTCGCCATAGATGACGTCGAACCCACCGTAGTCGGGGAGATCGGAGTCGATACCGTCGGCGAGTTCGGGCGATTCCAGGGCGTCGATGCGCCGCTCAAGATCGCGTTTGCTGGACATGTGCTTGATTATCTATCACCGGCGGTCTTGGAGTCCTCGGGGGGCTGAGCCGTCGTGCCACGTCGACGTCGCGGGAGGCTCGATCGTGAGACCGGAATCAGAGGTGAATTCGCCCTCTGGCCCGTAGTAGCGGTCGTACTCCGCCGGTGACATCCAGCCACTCGGTGTTTCAGGATCGCCCCCGATCCTGACAACAAAGATCCGTTCCTCGTCGGGGTGGGACGGCTCGAGCGCGTCAAGCCGCCGATCGAGGTCACGTTTCGATCGGCGGGTCACTCCCGATCACCTGGATTGATCCTGTACGTAAACTCGCTCTCCGGCAGGTCGCCGTAGTGGCGCTCGTACTCCGCCGGCGAGAGCCACCCGGTCGGGGCGTCGTCGTCGCCACCGATGATCGCGACGAAGATCCGTTCCTCGTCGGGGTGGGACGGCTCGAGCGTGTCGAGGCGCTTCTCGAGGGTGCGTTTCGATCGGCGCGTCATGCTCCCCTCCACGATCGAACGGTCGGAATCGTGGCCGGAGGCGCCGGCGAGCGGACCATACGCTGGATAGTCCGGCGACGCTGCCATGACCGTCCGATCCCAGACGCGATCAACGTGGTCTGCCGTGATGGCCGCTTGCTCGAAGAATGCACGGACACCCTCGTCGCCAAGCGGGACGTCTCCCTCCACCCGACCGTGGAGAAACTCGAGGAACGTCGGTTGCGGGATGTACACCCCCGTCTCGGCTCGGAGATCGTACAACGCGCGGGAGAGCCGGCCGCGGAACTCCGCGATCACCCCGGACGTCATAATGAGGAACCCCGGAGCGTTCCCACGAGCACATTGGGCGTGCCAATCCGTCTGTATTGCAGTGCTGAGAGGGTCGGACACTGAGAGCGGGGTGTATACTAAACAGAGCTCCGGCGTCTGCTCTGACTGGTCTTCGAGCTGGTCGAGGCGCTTCTCGAGGCCGCGTTTCGACCGGCGGGTCACCGCTGGCCCTCCTGCTGTGCTTCGAGGCGCTCGAGGCGGTCGGCCAACACGTCGAGATCGTGGAACTCGGTGATCCACTCGTCGTAGTCCATCGCTGTCTTCGCCGCCTTCCGATACTCTTCGTTATCGAGGAGCCCCGGATCGCACGGGACACCACGGCCTCGACGGTGAACGCCCGTCGGTCACGATCGACGAGCCGAGCGTGAACGTGGCGGGCGATCCGGGCGAAGTCCTTGCTAATCTGCTGTTGGCTCACGCCGTAGTCCTCGGCGAGTTCCGTCTGGTTGAGTGCGGCGGGGTGGCCCGCCTCTTCGACGAGTTGTAGCAATTCGGCGCGCCGTTCGACGTAACTGTACTCCGTCCGGGCTTTCGAGGGGAGGTCAACGCTCGAATAATCGGGCTCAGTACTACCCTCTACAACTCCGAGCGCCGCAGCAGACGAGGCAGACGAACCGGACGAAGCCGGCGAGGAGGAAGAGGGGGACGCCACGCCGGCTACCCCTCTTCCTCCAAGTCGACCGCCAGGCGGTCGGCCAGTTGCTTTTGCGTTCGTAGCGGATGCGTGTCCCGCAGGCGCGCCGCTGCCTCCTCGTCTCCCGCCGCAACCAGCCGATCATAGATCGCGTTGACCATCAGTTTCCACCGGTTGGCCGGGCGGTCTTCCGCCGGGTCGTGCCGTCCCTGCTTCTCACGGCGGCGCTGGTGCTTGCGCGCCTGTTGTTCCTGCCACTCCTTCTCGAGGTCCATGCGGGATTTGACGTTCGAGAGATCGCGCTCGGTCGGATTCGAGAGCACGGTGACGCGAGGGTGCTTTCGTAGCAGGGCATGGGCAGCATCCGCTTGAGCCGCGGGGAGTTCGAACCGTCGGACGTCCTCGCCTGGGTCGGGCTCGGGGAGTTCGATCAGGCGCTCACCGTCGGGGTCCGTCGGGTCGCCGATCGTGGCGAACGCCGTGGGCGCGCCTAACACGATCACGTCGCTGTCAGCGTCACTACTGTCGGTCTCGGGGGTGTCGGTGGTGGGAGATGCGTCGGTCATGATGGATGGATGGATGAATGGAATGGTACGGCGTGGAGCAGGCCGTCGACTGCGGCGAGTCGGTGCGGCCGGATGAACGGCGGACCCCGCCGCCCATCCGACGATGCTACAAACCACAGAGACGGTATCGGGGAACACCAGCCCCGTTCGTGCATCCTGCTCGCTCCGGAGGCACGACAGCCGGAGGTCATCACGAGTTCGGGGACTCCGCCCCCGCCCGGTTGGTGT
>NZ_CP119994.1 GCF_029338575.1 Halomarina halobia | reverse complement strand
TCGACCTCGGCCCGCTGGGCGGCTTCACGCTCCCGGTCGAGCGATCCACGGATTCCGTCGAGGAGTACGTCGAGCGCGCCGCGGAGCCGCTCCCGCCGTTTCTCGATGTCCCGGTCACGATGGAGGAGGTCTTCGAGGCGAACGTCCGGGAGGCGGTCGGCGGCATCGACCACCACGGCGTGGTCTACCCGTCGCTGCGCGAACTCGTCTCGCTGCGGGAGTTCTACCCGATGTCGAACGACCCGGACCTGTTCTACTTCGGGCTGACGCAGTCGATGCCCCACTGGACGCCGTTCCTCGACAACCGGATGATCGACCTCGCGCTGCGCTTCCCGATCAAGTACCAGCTACGGCGCGACGTCGTGAACGAGGCCATCGCGCGCCTCTCGCCCGCGCTGGCCGACGTCCCGCACGCGAGCACGGGCGTGGGGCTCGACCGGTCGTTCGTCACCCAGTACGTCGGGAGGTACCTCACCTCGATGCGCCGTCGCCATCGGAGGGACGAGCCCGACGTTCCGTACTACTGCCACCGGCCGTGGGTCCACGGGCCGGAGCTGCTGCGCCACGACCGCTTCGCCATCGAGACCATCCTCGAGCGGCGCGACCTCATCGAGGCGCTGCCGTTTCTCGACTGGGGCGGCGTCCTGGACTGCTACCGCCGGCACGTCAACGGCGAGAACTTCTACTGGGAGCTGTTCATGCTCCTCGGATTCCTGGAGATGCCGGGCGTCGAGCGCCTGGCCGGCCTCCGGACGGCCGACCGTCCGGACTCGCCCCCGGGCGTCGACGTCGACATCACCTTCGAGGACGTGGCATGACCGGCCGAAACCTCACCACGCTGATCGTCGGTATCGACGCCGCGTGCGAGGAGGTGCTCGATCCGCTGTTCGAGCGCGACCTCCTGCCGAACCTGCAGTCGCTCGTCGAGCGGGGCGTGAGCGGCCCGCTCGAATCGCAGGTGCCGCCGTGGACGCCGAGCGCGTGGCCGTCGCTGTTCACCGGAACGAACCCGGGGAAGCACGGCGCGTACAGCTTCCTCCGGTACGACGGCTACGACTGGGACGTCATCGACGCGACGGTGCTCCGCGAGCCGGCGCTGTGGGACATTCTCGATCGGCACGGTCGCTCGAGCGTCGTGGTGAACGTGCCGGTGACCCATCCGCCGTCGGCGATCGACGGGGCGATCGTCCCCGGGTTCATCGCGCCCGAGTCCCCCGCCTGTCACCCCGAGGGGGTCCTGGAGGAACTGCGCGAGGCCATCGGCGGCTACCGCGTCTACTCGGAGGAGGAGTTCAACTCGCAGGCGGAGAAGGTCGCGAGGCACGTCGAGTACATGCGACTCGTTCGGATGCGGGGGAAGGCGTTTCGCTACCTCTGTGAGCGGTTCGATCCCGACTTCGGGTTCCTCCAGTTCCAGCAGTCGGACACGGTCGTCCACGACCTGCCCGGCGACCGCGACGAACTGCGGGCGGTCTACCAGGCCATCGACGTGCAGATCGGCCGCGTCCTCGACGAGTGCGATCCCGACACCGTCTTCGTCGTCAGCGACCACGGCATCGGGCCCTACTCCGGCATGGAGTTCCGGGTGAACGCCTTCCTCCGGGACCACGGCTACCTGACGACGACGCGCTCGGGACAGGGCCGCCCCTCGTGGGTCCCCATCTTCCACGATCGGCTCAACGAGGGGGACGACGGCGGCGACGGCGGCGTCGGGGCGTCCGCCGCCGCGACCGTCCTCGAGCGCGGGACGGCGCTCGCGGGGCGCGTCGGCGTCACGCCGGATCGGATGGTCGCCCTCCTGAAGCGGGCGGGTCTCGACGATCACGTCGCCCGCGTCGTCCCCGCGAGCCTCCTGCAGACCGCGGCGGGCGAGGAGCAGGTCGACTTCGCCAACTCGCGGGCGTACATGCGCCTGCCGGTCGAACTCGGGATCCGCATCAACCTGGCGGGTCGCGAGCCGGACGGGATCGTCCCGCCGGAGCGGTACGAGGCGCTCCGGGACGAACTCATCTCGCTCCTGAGCGGGGTGACCACCCCCGACGGGGCTCCCGTCTTCGAGCGCGTCGCCCGCCGCGAGGAGGTGTTCGAGGGGCCCGAAGTGGAGGACGCGGTCGACGTCGTCACCATCCCGGCGGACTACGATCAGTTCCTCCGCGCGCCTCGGGGCCGACACGTTCGGCCCGCCGAACGAGCCGTGGAACCACAAGCGCGACGGGATCGTCGTCGCCGCGGGGGAGGGCGTCGACGCGAGCGCGAGCGTCGCCGGCGCGCACCTCCTCGATATCGCCCCGACGGTGCTCGCCACCCTCGGGATCCCCGCCAGCGACCGCATGGACGGTCGGGTGCTCGATCCCGTCACGCCGGTCGGCGTGCGGGAGTACCCGCGCCCGACCCCCCGCGAGGAGCGGGACGGCGACTCGGAGTACAGCGTCGAAAACCGCCTCGTAGACCTCGGCTATCTCGACTGAGCGAACGTCGAACCGTCACACCGACCGCACTGACCGCATCGACCACACCGACCGCATCGAACGCATCCCATCGAATCACACCCCTGACAATGAGCATAGAGATCACCCGAATCGACGAATCGGACCGCGAGACGTGGAACCGCTGCGTGGAACAGTCGAACCAGACGAACCTCTTTCACCAGTACGAGGCCCTCGAACTCCTCGTCGCCCACTCGGGGGCGGACCTGACGCCCCTCGTCGGCTACAACGGCCAGGAGCCCGTGGGCATCATGCCCGTCTTCGAGGTCGAGCGCGGCCGCCGCTCGATCGTCAAGTGCCCGCCGTACATCCTGGAGAGTTTCCCGCTCGGCCCGGCGGTGTTGAACCTGGAGAAGATGAAGCGGCGACGCGCCGAGCGCTACCAGCGGCAGTTCGTCCAGGGCTGCCTGGAGTGGACCGAGGACGTCGTCGATCCCGACGCGACGTACGTCCGCCTCGGCGGGCGCTTCACCGACGTGCGGCCGTTCGTCTGGAGCGGCTACGACGCCACGCCGTACTACACCTACATCGTCGACCTCACGCCGGGCGAGGAGGCGGTCATGGCGGAGTTCAGCCGCGACGCCCGGAGCAACATCCGCAACACGGACGCCGACTTCGAGATCTACGAGGGCGGCGTCGACGAGATCAGGACGATCGTCCGACAGATCCGGGAGCGACACGACGAGCAGGACAAGGAGTACCGCGTCTACCCCGGGTTCGTCATCGACCTCTACGAGACGCTGCCGGCGGGGCAGGTCCGCCCGTACGTCTGCGAGTACGAGGGCGAGATCGTCTCCGGGATGATCACGCTCGAGTACGGCGACACGATCTACCGCTGGGAGGGCGGCGCGAAGTACGGCGGCGACATCCCCGCCGCGGACCTGCTCGACTGGCGCATCATGTGCGACGCGATGGACCGCGGCCTCGCGCGCTACGACCTCGTCGGCGCGAACATGCCGCGGCTCTGCAAGTACAAGGCCAAGTTCGGCCCCGAACCCGAGGTGTACTACAACATCGAGAGGAAGGCCTCGCTCGACTCGTTCACCGAGGGTGCCCGCGCGCTCGCCTCGGACGTGATCGGGCGGACGGCGGAGCTGCGAGAGCGGGTGAAGTGATCCGTCCGTGGGGTTAACGACCCTCCGATCTGGGTCGGACACTCCACCGCTTCACGTGAACGACGGCGATGAGGCGGCTGTATGCGCTAATCCTCAGCGACGTCAGCCAGACGTCAGACGCTCCTCGCTTTCGGTGAACGCGAACCAATTCACGGCTGGGGGACACCCCTCGTTTTCAGTGAAAGCCAGGGAAAGAGTGTCCCTCACTAGCCGCCAGCAGCTCTCGATTATCATATGATCAACTGTATGAGCAATGTATGTGGTATGGTAGCGTAAACCTACGCAAAGAGGCCTTGAGCCAACGGATTAGGGTTGGGAGATGGTACAGGCGCTTTCCATTTATGAGGTTATCCCGACGCGGTCGGGAATCCTCGCCGTCTACGGCGGGGAGGATGTCAAGTACTAACCGCTCTCTGGAGGTCAGAACCGAGACGCGATCCCAAGCGTTTCACTGAAAACCAGAGGTGTGGGATCAACCTCCGACACCCGTAGAATGTCGATCAGTACTATCGACGATACGCGCGGACGATGTCGGACCGAGTCGAACGTCTCCACACTACTACCGTGGCGCTTCACTCGAAGCGGTGGGGTGTCCCCGCGGTGGAGCACGGACGAGGAGGCGTCCGCACGCCCGCCCCGGTCGACGTATTCGGTCCTCTCCCCGCGACTATCCGCGCTCGGAGCGATTCGGCGCTGACGACCAGTCGCGTGCTATCACTATCTTGAACACTGCGATTGCGTTACACACCTAGCCGGGGTGCCTCGGCGGGCGCATGCGCCTAGCTGTAACGAGTATGCGGTCGCCGCCTCTATCCGACCTCGTGGGCATGACAGGCACACGAACTGAAGAACGCACCGACGAACGCACCGACGACATCGCGGACGCCGAAATCATCGAACTGAACTTCGCCGAGGAGCAACTGGCCGGCCTCGTGTCGGGGCTCCAGACGCGCGGCCTCGTCACGGAGGACGACGCCGCCGAGTTCTCGAACCGCGTCCAGACGCTCACCGACGAGCTTCGCGGCCGTCTGGTGGGTAGCTCGATCCGGTAGGACCGAACCCACCTCCGGCGAATCGAACCGACCGACCACCGACCGCAGGACACGTGTACATCGACTTCATCCGCGCCGACGCTCGGGCGAGGGACCCGACGACGGACGACCGCGCCGCCCGGAGCCGGAGCGGCCGAGAGCTGACCGTCGACGGGCTGGGCCCCGGCGATCGAATCGAACACGCCGACGGCCGCACGTGGCGCATCGTCGCCGCGTCGCCGCGCACCGTCCGCGTGCTGATGCCCGACGGCCGGCGATCGTGGATCCCCCGCGATAGCCTCCGTCGGCAACTCCGGGACGAACCCGTCTCGTTCGTCCCGAACCCCCGGCTCTGAGCGTCCGAACGCCGTCGGACGATCGGACCGACCTCGGCCAGCCGTCGGCTGGGACGGCCACTTATTTCTCAGCCGTTCGCGGTACGACTAACCAGTTAGAACGTAGAACGTATTGGGGCGTTATTATTTCAAATACATAATATCCGGATAAACGGATAGTTTTTTCTCCCATCGAACCCGCGTGACTACTGATACGCGGGCTGTCAGTCGCCGACGGCCAACCACCTTCGATCCGGGAAGCGCCCGCCTCGTCGTCCTTCACACGCATGAGCACGAACGCAGTCTTCGACGAACCGTCCCTCCGGGAGGGTGAGGTGTACGAAATACTACAGAACGACCGCCGTCGCCGCGCTATCGAACAGTTACGACGGCGCGGTCCGAGCGTCGAGGTCGCCACCCTGGCCGAGGCGATCGCCGCGGCCGAGACGGACGAATCGCCGGCCCCCCGGAACGTGCGACAGAGCGTCTACAACTCGCTGCACCAGTCGCACCTGCCCAGGCTCGCGCGGTGTGGCGTCGTCGAGTACGATCGTGAGCGAAAGGTGGTGACGCTCACCGAGCGGGCGACGACGGTCGAGCGGTACATGGGACTCGACCGGAACGCCGACGTGCCGTGGGAGACGGCCTACCTGCTCTGTGGCCTCGTCGGGTTCGGCGTCGTCACCGGCGCATACCTGGGACTCCCGGGGCTCGTGGCCGTCCCCGCCGTCGCGTGGTCCGGCCTCTTCTTCGCGCTCCTCGTCGGCGTCCGTCTCCTGCAGGAGGCGGACCGGCGGACGGGCGTCGTCTCCGCCCGCCTCTGATCGCTTCGCGCGCGATCGAACGAACGGGAGTGCCGAGACAGAACCGAGAGTGCCGGAGCCGAACCGGGTGGCGACGGGTCAGTCGCGCGCGAGTACGTTCACGCAGCTGACCGCGCCGGTGGCGTTGCGGCCGATGCCGATGTTGTGCTGGAGGCCGACCTCGGGGGCGTCGACCTGCACGTCGCCCGCCTCGCCGCGGAGCTGCTCGAAGATCTCGGCGAGCTGCGCGACGCCCGTCGCGCCGATGGGGTGACCCTTCGAGAGCAGCCCGCCGGAGGGGTTCACGGGCGTGTCGCCGTCGAGGTGGGGGTGACCCTCCTCGACGAACCGCCCGCCCTCGCCGTCGGCGCAGAGGCCGAGGTCCTCGTAGGTGATGAGCTCCGTGATGGAGAAGCAGTCGTGGACCTCGGCGACGTCGACGTCGCCGGCACCGATCCCCGCCCGCTCGTAGGCCTGACTGGAGGCCTGCCGGGTCGCCGGGAAGTTCGTCAGCGCGAGGTCGTCGCCGCGCTGGAACGAGTCGGCCGAGAGGCCCCACCCGGCGTGGCGGATCGGGTCGTCGGTGAACTCGCGGGCGCGGTCCTCGCTCGCGAGGAGCACCGCGCACGCCCCGTCGGTGACCGGACAGCAGTCATAGAGGTTGAGCGGGTAGCTCACCGTCGGCGACTCGCGGACGTCCTCGACGGAGCACTCGAACTGCTGGTGGGCGTAGGGGTACTTCACGCCGTTGGCGTGGTTCTTCACCGACACCTCGGCGATCTGCTCGCGGGTCGTGCCGTACTGGTCCATGTGGCGGGTCGCGCGCATACCGAAGTACGCGGGCATCGTGACGCCCCGCCCGCGCCAGAGGCGCTCGAGCGCAGCGCTCCCGATGAGCCCGGCGGTGTCGTCGAGCATCTTCTCCGCGCCGATGACGAGCGCGACGTCCGCCGCGCCGGACTGGACGGCCAGCGAGGCGTTTCGGAAGGCGTCGCTGCCGGTCGCGCAGGCGTTCTCGACGCGCGTGATGGGCGTCTCGAACAGCCCGGTCGCGTGCGCGAGCGCCGCCCCCGACGATCCCTCGCCCGCGATGTCGATGGTGCCGTACCACGCGGCGTCGATGTCGCTCGGGGCGACCCCCCCGTCTACGCCGTCGAGGAGGTTCAGGTACGCCTCCTCCAGCATGTCGTCGAAGGACTTCTCGTACAGCTCCCCGAACTCGATGATGCCCGAGCCGACGACGTAGGCGTCCCGGGTCATCGCCCGTCACCCCCGTCCCTCCCGCCGGCGTCGGTATTCGCTCCGCCGCCGCCGCCCTTCGTCGCGCGCGGGACGCCGAACTTGAAGGAGTTGATCGGCCGGGAGCCGTCGGCGAACAGTTCCCGGAAGCGCGCCTCGACCTCGGTGCCGACGTCGATCTCCTCCAGGTGCGTCTCGGTCAGCAGGCCGTACGCCCGGGCCGACTCGCCGCTCCCGTCGACCTGGGGGAGGTCGACGATGGCGACGGGCTGTGGCGTCTCGATGTCGTCGGGGAGGTACTGCTGGACGACGAAAGTCTTGATCTCGCCGCGCTCGGCCAGTTGCACCGCCTCGAAGTCCGCGGGCGCGCTGCCGCAGCGCTTGCACGTGCGCTTCTCTTCGGGGAACGACACCCAGCCGCAGTCGCGGCACTCGAAGCCGACGAGGCGCTGGTCCTGTCGCTTCGTGCGCTCGTAGCGCGGACCGCTCACGCGCGGTTCACCCCCTGGTACTCGACGGGTTCGCGGTACTCCAGGTGCTTCGCGTAGGTGACGTACTCCTTGGCGTCGAGCAGTTCGGCGACGGTCGGGCCGCCCCGACTCGCCTCGTCTCCCTCGACGTCCCCGCCCCGCTCGACCCTATCCCCGACCTCGAACGCGACGGCGTCCGCGCCGCCCGCGCCGTAGCAGACCGCGAGCGCGGGCGTCCCGGGCTCGGAGGTCTCGAGCAGGTGTGCGAGATCGAGAAGCAGGGAGGCCGTTCCGGCCGAGCCGACGGCGTCGAACGTGCTCACGTGCTCGGCCTCGACGCCGCCGAGGACGGTCCGAGCCAGCCGGGCGTCGGGGGCGCAGGCGACGGCCCGGGCGGGAGATTCCGCCGCCGCGAGCGCACGCTCGACGGCGGCCTCGGCCGCCGGGCGCGCGCCGTACCGCCGCTCGAAGCGTGCGTCGCCCCCGACCGCGGGCTCGCCGTGCTCGCGGTGGCGCTCGACGAACCCCGTGGTCTCCTGGCCCCACCCGGTGAGCGTCGCGGCGGGCGCGTCGTCGTCGGCCGTCGCGGGAGTGTCCGTCGCGTCGGCGTTCGCACCGTCGTCGGCGAGGACGACCGCCCCCGCGCCGGCACCGGCGGACGCCTCGCCGTCGTCGCCCGGCTCGGCCGGGAGGACGTCGCTCGCGACGACGAGCGCCCGCTCGCCGGTCGACTCGACGAACGCGCGGGCGGCGAACAGCGCGTCCGCGGCCGCCCGCGGGGTCGCCCGGAAGTCGCCCGTCCGCACGTCGCCGGTCGCGTCGAAGCGATAGGCGACGTGCGCGGCGATCCCGTGCTCCGCGAGCGGATCGGTGACGCTCGCGGCGAAGACCGCGCCGAGGTCACCCCCGTCGAGGTCGGCCCGCGCGAGCGCCGTCCCGGCGGCCTCGCAGGCCATCGTGACGTGGTTCTCGTCGCGCGCCGGGACGGCGCTCTCGCCGCGGCCGGACCCGCCGGCCTGCGCCGCGACCGTCTCGCGTTCGATGCGGTAGAGGGGGACGTAGCCGCCGCACCCGGCGATTACGACCACGTTCCACCCCCGCCGAACTGCCTGCGTCGTGATGACATACCACTGGTAGCTTACCAGCGAGTCAGTAATAGTTTCTGGTGATGGCGGTTTGCTCCGCGCCGACGGCGACTCGCGTCGCCGCGCTTCCGGACTGGAACCTGCCGGACTGGACCCTCCGACTGAGTTCCTGCCGCGCGGGAAGTTCCGGTGTTCGCGCCGCGGAGGACGTCACCGATACGTCAGTACGTCTAGTCCGTCGATCCGTTCGAAGTGGTCGTCGTGGGCGATCAACGGAACGTCGAGGGAGCGTGCGGTCGCGGCGATGTACGCGTCGGCGGTCTTGATCGACGTCCCTGCGCGCATGCGATCGGCCTGGAGCCGAGCGACCTCGATCGAGATCCCGTGGGTGATCGGCTGCGGGGTCGTCCAACCGAACCGGGCGACGGCCTCCTCGGTGGTGTAATCCCCGAGATAGAACAGTCCCGTATAGGCCTCCGCCAGCGCGGGCGTCGGCGCGTAGTAGACGTCCGCCCCGTCGTCCTCGAAGAACGCGCGGGCGGCGGGGTGGCCCTTCGCGAAGTCGATCAGAAACGACGTGTCGACGCATCTCATGCGTCGTCGATCTCCGGTTCGTCATCGGTCACTCGCTCGTCGTCGGCCCCCTCGCGTCCCAGCGGTTCGAGCACGTCCCCGAACAACGAGTCGGTCGTCTCCATCTCCTCGCGGCGGCGGCGCATGACGGCGTCGTACTCCTCGGCGAGTCCCTCCCGCTCGGCGAACCCGATGTGGGTTCGCCAGTCGGCGTTCTTCTCGGCGGTCAGTCGATCGACGAGGTCGCTGAAACTCTCGTCGTCGCGCTTCAGCGCCCGCAGGCGTTCGTACGCGTCTTCGCGAATGGTCAGCGATTTGGTCGCCATAGGTGTACACGTAGACGTACGTTCGTAACGTGCATAAGTTCGTCGTCGGCCGAACGGCTATACCGCCTCGACAGCACGAGCACGATGACCGCCCTCAACCGGCGGATGACCGACGAGCTGTTCGACCTCGCCGTCTCGCTGCACGAGGACGACGCCCGCTGTCTCGCGCTCACCGGGACGGACGGCGGACTTCCGCGAGGGCCTGCGCTCGTTCGGCGAGGGCCGGGAGCCGGAGTTCGAGGGGCGATAGCGTCGACCCGCCGGGTAGAAGAACCCCCCAGGCGAGCGTGGTGAAGGCCGGGCCGTCGGTGCACGACTTTTCGCCGACCCGAGGCGGCTCTCCGTGCCTCAGAATCGAGGATGCGATCGACTCGCAGGTCACTATCGCGATCATCGTTATTCGGATAATGACGTCGTGGTATCGGGCCGACGAACTCGACCGACTGCTCTCGCCGTAGGAGGGACGTCCCGGTCGCGCGGATCGGACGCGATCACGCACCGCGCCCGGCCGCGCGAGACGCTAACGCGGACCGAAGCTCACTTGACCTCCTCCGCCGACCTACCGCACCGATGGAGTACTACGAGGACATCGAGGTCGGCGACGTGACCGAGCACGGGAGTCGGACGGTGACGAAGGCGGAGATCGTCGAGTTCGCCACGCAGTACGACCCCCAGTCGTTCCACGTGGACGAGGAGGCGGCCGCCGAGTCGCCCTACGGCGGGCTCATCGCGAGCGGGTGGCACACCGCGTCGCTGTGCATGCGGATGCTCGTCGATAGCGTGCTCGGCGAGCGGGCGGGCATGGGCGCGCTCGGAGTGGACGAACTCCGGTGGTACCGCCCCGTCCGCCCCGGCGACACGCTCTCGATCGAGACCGAAGTTCTCGAGAAGCGACCCTCCGAGAGCGACCCCTCGCGGGGCCACGTCAGGAGCCGGGTGACGGGCTACAACCAGGACGGCGAGGAGGTCATCTCGTGGGTCGGGCTGGGACTCGTGGCGCGACGCGAGGCCGGCGAGTGAGCCGCTGGGTTGGGAGAAAACACTGATCTCCTGCGAGGCGTTCGTCGAACGCGTCCTGCTCGAACCGGATGGGGGAGGACCGACGGTCAGTCCGCCGCCGAGATGTCCCGCCCCCCCTCGACGTGGACCAGTTCCTCGACCGGCGGTAACTCCGCCTCGGCGTCGGTGATGATCTCGATGCGGCGGGTCAGCTTCTCCGCGGCGTACTCGACGAGCGGCGTCGAGTCGACCTCGCCCTCCTCGTACTGGACCGTCCCGGCGACGTGGCCCATGAGGTCCTGAAGGGTGGTCTGAACGACGTCGGGATCGACGCCCTCCTCCTGGACGAGCCGGCGCACCTCGTGCATGCCGAAGCCGACGTGTCGCCCCTCGTCGCTGCGGACGCGGGTGACGCCCTCGATGAGGCCCTCCAGGTGGACGGGTTCGCCCGCGACGTCGAGGTCCGCGCCGGCCGGCGACCAGGAGGACTGGATGCCGTAGTATCCGGTCTGGGCGAGGACGCTCTCCACGACGAGGTGGTAGTGACAGTACGCCCGCGCGCGGTTCTCGGGCGTGTCGTCGGTGAGCAGGCGCTCCATCGCGTCGGCCGTCTCGTCGAACAGCGCGACGTAGTCCTCGTTGAAGTAGCGCTGGTCGGTCGGGTTCGTCACCTCGAAGCCGCACGCCTCGGCGACCGGGTTGACCACCTCGCGCCAGTAGCGGTCGAAGAACTGGGTGTGCTTCGCCTCCTCGTAGAGCTGCGAGGTGAGGAACAGCTGCTTGTCGACGTCCCTCGTCACCATGAGCAGCGGCGCGAGGTCCTCGGTGACGGCCTCCTCGCCCGCGCCGAACAGCGCGAGCGTCCGGCGCAACCCGTCGAACTGCCCCTCGGTCTGCTCGCGGGCGATCAGCCGCTCGCGGTCCTGCTCGAGCAGGGCCTGCGGAACGTCCTCGTAGGGGTCCCAGTGGCGGTAGACCGCGTTGCGGAAGTAGCCCCCCGCGAAGGAATCCGGATCGAGGCGCATCTCTCGGCTGGCGTCCCGAATCTGCGTCATAGTTCGTGTTAGTTTTTGCCTACCGAACGAATAGGTCTATCGCAACTGTTGACAACTTGAGTCGAGTGGTTCGCTAGCGATATCCGCGTCCGGTCCCCCGATCTCGGTCTCGGGGCCGGACGCCTCACCCGGACCGGAGCAGCGAGCGCGCCCGCTGGACGTAGCTGTTCGTCTCCCAGCTCCGACCAGCGGCGATCAGATCGAGGAGCGTCGAGGCGTCCTCGACGGTGAGCCGATCCGTCCGGACGAACATCGAGAGCAGCGTGGGGGTCGTCACCTCGTACGCCGCCGCGCTCCGGGACAACACTTAATCCCTGCGTTTCGGTAACAGATTCCATGCGACTCGAGGACGTCGGCGACGACGCTCGGCACGGAAACGTCGCGCGGCTGCACGACGAGACGGTCTCCCGCCACGGCGACGCGCTCGCGGTCGAGATGCACGGGCGGACGCTGACGCACGCCGAGGTGGGGGCGGCCGCGGCGCGGTTCGCCGGCGGCCTCCGCGACCTCGGGCTGGAGCCGGGGGACGCGCTCCTGCTCTACCTCCCGAACTGCCCCCAGTACCTGCTCGCCTCGCTCGGGGCGTTCCGCGCCGGGGTGGTCGTCTCGCCGGTCAACCCGCAGTACAGGGTCCGCGAGCTGAGCTACCAGCTGGATGACGCCGACGCGCGGGCCGTCGTGACCCCTCCCGCGCTCCGCGAGACGGTGACGGAGGCGCTTGCGGAGACGGGCCGGGAGCCGGTCGTCGTCACGGTCGGCGGGGGGACGGAGGCCGTCGACGGGGGATCAGGAGTCCCCGAGGGCGACGTGTCGTTCGAGGCGGTGGCGGGCGAGCCGGTCCTGATCGAGCGCGACGACGACGACGTGGCCCTCCTGCCGTACACGAGCGGGACGACCGGCCGGCCGAAGGGCGTCGAGCTCACCCACCGGAACCTCCGCGCGCAGACGTTCACCTACCTCACGGGGGCGCTCGACGACCTCCCCGACGAGGAGGTGCGGAGCCTCATCTGGCTCCCCTCTATCACATCACGGGCTTTATCCACACCGCCTGGCAGCCGCTGATCCGGGGCGGCGCGCTCTACCTCCGCAGCCCGGCGAACTGGGACCCGGACGCGGCGATGGAGCTGATCGAGGAGGCGGGCATCACGCACTTCGTCGGCGTCACCGCGATGTACGTGGACCTGGTGAACGCGGACACGTTCGGCGAGCGCGACCTGCGCAGCCTGGTGCAGGCCGCCGAGGGGGGCGCGAAGATGTCCGTCGCCGTCCAGCGCGAGTTCGAGGCGGTCGCGGGCGTCGAGATGGCGGAGGGGTACGGCCTCACCGAGACGAGCGGCGCGACCCACTCCCAGCAGGGATCGACCTACGGCCCCAGACGCGGCACCGTCGGCCAGCCGCTCCGGACGACCGACTGCAAGCTGGTGGACGACGACGGTGAGGAGGTGGCGGTCGGCGAGGCGGGCGAACTGCTCGTGCGCGGTCCGCAGGTGATGCGCGGCTACCACGACATGCCGGAGGCGACCGCCGCGGCGTTCACCGAGACGGGCTACTTCCGCACCGGCGACGTCGCCCGGCGCGACCCGGAGAACTACTACGAGATCGTCGACCGCAAGAAGCACGTGATCGTCTCCGCCGGGTACAACGTCTACCCGAGCGAGGTCGAGGAACTCCTCCACGAACACGACGCGGTGGCGGACGCCGCCGTGGTGGGCGTCCCCCACGAGCGGCGCAACGAGGTGCCGATCGCCTACGTCGTCCCGCGCCCCGGCGTCGAACCGGGCGCGGACGTGACCGCCGAGGACCTGAAGCGGTACTGCCTCGACGCCATCGCGGCGTACAAACACCCCCGTCGGGTGATCTTCCTCGACGACCTCCCCCGGACGGCGAGCGGGAAGGTCCAGAAGTTCAAGCTGGAGGGGCGCGACGACGCGGCGGCGGGCGACTCGGGTGGGATCTGACGGGCGCTCGCTACCCCCGAACCGTCCGGCAGGTCACGTCGAAGTAGTCGCGGTAGAACCCCCGGTCGAAGGTGAGGAGCGCGTCGACCGTCGCGGCGTGCGCGCCGATTAGGAAGTCCGCGGCGACGTGCTGACGAGCGGTGATCGACGCGTCGCAGTCGGGACACTGGAACGTGGTCTCGTGCCCGCACTCGCTGCACTGGAGCTCCTCCCCCCGGCGGTCGAGGTATCGCTGGAACGCCTTCCCGGCCTCGAACTGGGCGGCCCGCGGGAGTTCCTCGACGGCGATGCCCGTGTCGTCGAGGAAGTCGTCGAGGTCCGATCGCGAGCCGAAGAACGGGTCGGCGGCCAGTTCCGCGTAGACGACGGGGTTTACCAGGAGCGCCCCCTCCTCGGCGGCTTCCCGCAGGAGCGTCGCCGCCGCTCGGTTGTGCTCGTCGTCGGGCGAGAGGAGGGCGATCAGCGCGCTGGTGTCCACGACGGTCCGCGTCACGGACGTTCTCCGCGGAGTTCGCGCATACGCTCCTCCACCGTCGCTTCGGTGTCGGCCGCACCCCGCCACCGCTCGAAGCGGCTCTCGTCTACCTCCTTGCGGATGACGTACCCCTCGTCGGTCTCCTCGAAGGCGACCTCGTCGCCCGCTCGGATCCCGAGCCGCTCGCGGATCTCCTTCGGGATCGTGACCTGTCCCTTGCTCGTGACCCGACTCATGATAATACGTACTTAGTATTACGCAATAATCCTTACCCCCTCCGCCGCGTTCGGTTCGCTCGTCGGCCGCGTCGTCGGCGAACGGTGGCGTCGTTCGCCGTCGCGGGTTCGACGGTGAGCTATTTACCCCCCGCACCGGTTCGAGGGGTATGCACGAGGAACTCGACGCGGCCATCGCGGCGTTCGACGAGGAGACGGGCGTCGGCAGCATCACGCTGAACCGACCTGACGCGCTGAACGCGCTCAACGGGCAGTTGCGCGCCGACATCGAGGCGGCGTTCGAACGCTTCCGGGAGGTGGACGACGAGGCCGACGGCGCGGCGGTGCGCGTCGTCGTGATCGAGGGCGCGGGCGACCGGGCGTTCTGCGCGGGCGCGGACGTGAACGAGTTCTCGGGGGACGGCCCGGCGACGAACGCCTCCCGACCGGTCCAGGAGATCGTCGAGGACTGCCCGGCCCCGGTCGTGGCGAAGATCGACGGCTACTGCCTGGGCGGTGGGTTCGAACTCGCGCTGGCCTGCGACCTGCGCTACGCGAGCGAGTCGAGCCGCCTCGGCCTCCCGGAGGTCGATCTGGGGATCATCCCCGGCGCAGGCGGCGTCCAGTACGTCGCCCGCCTCGCGGGGCCCGCCGTCGCCCGCGAACTGGCCATGACGGGCGAGCACGTCCCCGCGGCCGAGGCCGCCGACCTGGGGCTGGTGAACGACGCCTTCGCGGACGACGACTTCGAGGCGGAGGTCGCGGCGGTCGTCGAGACGCTCGCGGCGAAGCCGCCGCTCTCGCTGCGGGCGATCAAGGAGTCGGCGCTCCTCTCGACGCAGGTCGGGCTGGCGGAGGGGCGGCGGTACGACCGGGCGCGCTTCCCCCGCCTGCTCGCCACCGAGGACCACGCCGAGGGCGCGCGCGCCTTCCGCGAGGACGACTACGAACCGGAGTTCGTCGGGAGGTAGTCGCAGTCGCGCCCCGAACCGAGTCCCCGTCTCGCCCTCGGTCGCCCGTCCGTGAACTGGAACGACGGCCCAACGCCTATTCGACCGTAGCGCGTCCGGGCGACCATGGCCGACCCTTCGCGCCCGTCGACGCGACGACGGTTCCTCGCCGCGCTGGGGACCGTGGCGAGCGCCGGACTCGCTGGCTGTTCGAGCGTCCTCCCCGGACTGTCCGCCGGATAGAACGGCACGACCGGCACGAACGGTACGAACCGATCCGCCGAGGTGAACGCGACGGGTCGGTCCGTCGGGGGCCCTACGCCCACGTCTATCGGGAGAGCGTCGCGGGGGTCGTGCTCGTCCAGCGGGGCGAGGGCCAGGGAAGCGGCTTCGTCTACGACGGGGAGGGGCACGTCGTCACGAACGCCCACGTCGTCGGGAGCGCCTCGTCGGTGAACGTGCAGCTCAGCCGCGACGACTGGCGCGCCGGGCGGGTCCTCGGCCGCGACGTCCCGACCGACCTCGCGGTCGTCGCCGTGGAGCGAATGTAAACCGTTATGGTCGGCGTTCTGCCATCCAAGAACGATGGATTCGGACATCGCGACCGCCCGACGACTCACCCTCGGGATGAACGTCACGCTGGTAGTGGCGATCCTGGCCGTGGTCGCCGGCGTCGTGCTCGGCGAGCCGCCGCTGGTGCTCGCGACGCTCGGGCTGTTCGTGGTCGCCCTCGTCGGATACGTCGTCGGCCACGTCACGCTCCACCGCCGCATCGCCGCCGAGAACCCGAGCGCCGTCACGAACGACGGGACGGTGGCGTCCGCCCTCGGGCTGATCCGGGTGAACCTCCTGCTCTACGGCGGGTTCGTCCTGCTCGTCGTCGCCCTCGCGGTCACGCAGGGCTACGGGGTCTGAGGACCGCTGAGGGCGGTAGCTTCCCCGCTCGCCGTCGCGAACGGCGGACCGACCCGCCGGCGCCGACGGGGAGCGCCCCGGTCAGCGCCGTCGCGCATCGAGACTGTTCGGCAAAAGTATAGGAGACACAACACTTCTCTCGACCGCCGTGTTACGACCGGCGCATGTACCGACGCATCCTCATCCCGACCGACGGCAGTCGCGAGGCGGCGCGGGGGGTGGAACACGGGCTGGCGCTCGCCGAGGAACACGGCTCGGACGTTCACGCGCTGTTCGTCGTCGACGAACACGTCCACGGCGACACGCCGGCGCTCGGCAGCTTCGAGCTCGCGATCGAGGAGATCGAGGAGGAGGGCTGGCGGATCGTCGAGGGGATCGGCAGGCAGGCCGAGGGGCGGGACCTCGACGCGGAGTGTCACTGCGTCCGCGGCACTCCCGACCGGGCCATCATCGACTACGCGATGAGAAACGACGTCGACCTCATCGTGATGGGCAAGCGCGGCGCGTCGGGGGTCGAGCCGCCGCACATCGGTAGCGTGACCGATCGTGTCCTGCGACTGTCGCGGGTTCCGGTCCTCCCGGTCTGATCCCGGAGCGATCGGCTAGCCGGTCGAGTCCTCCGGCGCGTGGGTCGTCAACACGGGTACGGTCGACAGGCGAACGACCTTCTCGGCGACGCTGCCGATGAGCAGCCGATCCAGGCCCCTCCGCCCGCGAGTCCCCATCGCGATGAGGTCGACGTCGTGTTCGTCCGCGTACTCCAGGATCTCCCGGTGGGGCGCGCCGTAGGCGATCTCCGGGGGGGCCGTCTCAACGCCGGCCTCGGCGGCGCGCTCGACGACCGCCGCCGTGGCGTCCTCGCCCACCCCTTCGAGCGCCTCGTCGACGTACGTCGCCGTCACGTCCGCCGGGAGCGAGGTCGTGTCCACGACGAACAGCGCGTGGATCGTCGCGTCGTACTGTCGGGCGAGGTCGATCGCCAGCTCCGCGGCCGCCGTCGATCCCGTACTTCCGTCGGTCGGTACGAGGATGTGCTCGTACATACCTACCACAATCGCTCCGACGAGGGATAACACGTACCCCTGTTTCGACGGGTGTCGTTCGACCGCCGGCGGTCGAGCGAAACCGACGGGCGCGTACGAATCCCGGTTCCACGGCCGTCGAGGTGTATAATCGCCCCGTGTAATCGATCAACCGCTCCGATACGTGACCATACCCCTCGAAACAGGTTTGGGTTTGTCCGGTACGCTCGTGGTGCCCGACGACGCACTCCCGGCGTGTCCGCGGTGGGACGACCCCGAGCGTTGCGCGTTCTGCGGCGCGTGATCGAGGGACGGCGGTCCGGGCTTCGTCGACCACGTCGAGGCCGACCCCTGGTGTCGAGAGCGGTTCGACGGCTGGCGCGAGCGAGTGGGTGGGGACATGACCGGCGAGTCGTCCGGCCCAGGGCGGCGCGCCTTGATTATCCCGGGCGGCGAAGCACACGCCGAGACGTCCATGTTCAACAACATCCTCGTGCCGACTGACGGGAGCGACACGGCGGAGGCCGCGCTCGAACACGCCATCGACCTCGCCTCGCGCGCCGACGCCGTGATCCACGTCGTCTACGTCGCCGACGTGACCGTCGCCCGCGGCGGGCCGATGCTCGACCTGCTGACCGAGGAGGGACAGCGCGCGACGAAGGAAGCCGCCTCCCGCGTCAGCGGGGCGGGCCTGTCGGTGACGCGCGCGGTCGTCGAGGGGAAGCCGTCGCGGGCGATCCTCGAGTACGCCGACGAGGCGCGGATCGACCTCATCGTGATGGGAACCCACGGTCGAACGGGACTCGATCGGCTGTTCATGGGGAGCGTCGCCGGGCGCGTCGTTCGCCTCGCGAAGGTCCCCGTGCTGACGATCAGGCGGCCGTGACGCGACTCAGTCGGCGTACAGCGAGTAGGTGATGACGCCGAAGCCGACGGCCGTGAGGGCGCTCTCGATGAGCAGGACGGTGTCGGAGTCGAGGCCGAACCCCTGGTGGGCGGCCCCGGCGAGGAGCGACCCGAAGGTGACGATGGCGAACCCGACCGAGAGCGCCGCGAGCGCCCGCGCCCGCGTGCGTCGGTACGCCTTGAACGCGAAGTAGGTGATGACGCCGCCGAGCACCAGCGTCAGGGTCTTGAACGCGACGACGAGGGTGGCGAACTCGGCGGTCATCGCGCTTCCCTCCGTACCTCGCCCCACAGCTGTTCCAGGCGCTCGTCGGGGGTCGACGGCCGCTCGATGGTCACGGCCAGCCGGCGGTCCTCGCTCAATCGGATGACGACCTCCTCGAAGTCGCGTCGGTAGCGGGTCGTGTGGTGGCCGTCGCGTCGGATCTCCGTCTCCTCCGCGACGAGCGAGGCCTCGCTCAGGTCGTCCAGCTTCCGGTAGGTCGTCGAGAGGGGGACGTCGCACGTCTCCGAGAGTTCGCTTGCCGTCATAGGTTGGTCCAACTCCACGATGATGCGCTGGCAGGTCGCGTCGTCGAGGGCGTCGAGGACCGCCTGCATCTCCGAACCGTCGTCGTGTGGCCGCACCATCTCCATCTGACAGTCCTCGAAGGGGACGTATAGCCCTGTCTCTCCGTCGCTCCCACGTTTCACCACCGTTATATACTTGTCAGATCAACCGCCATCGACGGGCGGGATGTTAGTACGACGATAACGACAGTCCGAACCGGGCGTCGGTCGCCGGACGAGATGGCCGCCGCCGCGCCCGTCGGCGTTCGGTCCGGTCCCGGCGGCACCGTACCGACCGCGCGGCCGACCCGTACCCCGCTTCGGCCCTCCTCTCCCGATCAGCCCGCCGTCGTCGTCGTCGGCCGCCGCGCCACCCGTACCAGCAGAGCCACGATCGGAAGGACCAGCGCCGCGCCGACGGCGAACGGCGACCACACGGCGACGGCGGCGTACAGCAGCGCCATCGCGGGCGGTCCGACCGTCCGACCGAGGCTCGCCGCCCCCTGTGTCACGCCGAAGGCGCTGCCCTGTGTCTCCTCCCCCGTACTCGTCGAGACGAGCGTGGCGAGCGAGACGTTGAGAAGGCCGTTGCCGAACGAGAGGCAGGCGAGGACGACCAGCAGCGCCGCCAGTTCGGGCGTCAGGGGCGACGCCAGCGCGAGTCCGCCGAAGAGCGCGCGACCGAGGGCGGGCGCGCCCGGGATGCCCGCCAGCGCGAGCGCGAGGACGCCCGCGCCCACGAGCGCGAGCAGCCGGTCGTCGTAGCGCCGCGAGAGGCGACCGACGAGCACGCCCTGGTTGACGACGCCGAGGACGCCGACGTAGGTCAGGAGCGCGGCCGCCTGCGACGCGTCGTAGCCGTAGATGTCCGCGACGAACGGGATGAACATCACCTGGACGCCCGAGAAGGCGAGGGAGACGAGGAAGAACGCGACGACGAGGTCCCGGAGGCCGGGCGTCGAGAGCGCCTCGCGGAACTGCGCGACGAACGTCCCGCCGCGGGCCGCCGCCCGGGTGCGCTCCGGTTCCTCGAGGAAGAGGTACGCGAGGAGGAAGCTGGTGAGGCTCAGTCCGGCGGCGGCGAAGCTCGGCAGCGAGAAGCGCGTCGTCGGGACGAACGACGGGAGGAGACGGTCCGCGGCCGAGACGACGGCGTCGCTCGCGAACGCGCCGCCGATCGCGGGACCGAAGATGAACCCGAGGGCGAACGACGCGCCGACGAGGCCGAGCGCCCCGGCGCGGCGCTCGCGAGGGGTGACGTCGGCGATGTACGCCTGCGCGGCGGCGATGTTCCCGCCCATCGCCCCGGCGAGCATGCGCGAGCAGAACAGCGTGGCGACGGCACCGACGACGCCGAGCAACGCCTCCGCCTCCCCCGCGAGGCCGAAGACCGTCCACGCGACGGCGCTCCCCGCGAGCGAGAGCATGAGGACCGGCCGCCGGCCGCGCTCGTCGGAGACGCGGCCGAGGACGGGCGCGAGGCCGAACTGCATGAGCGAGTAGGAGGCCGCGAGTAGGCCGATGAAGACGTCGCTCACGCCGAAGCTGCGGACGTAGAACGGGAGGATGGGGATGACGACGCCGAACCCCAGCAGGTCGACGAAGACGATGACGACGACGGTCGCGAGGGCGCGGCGGGGCGATCTGACCGCGGCCGTGGCCGTCGCCGCGCGCGGCGCGCTCATACTATCTAGAGCGGCGAGAACGACCTAACGGTTGTGTAATCGGCGGTCGCGGACGGTCACGCGTCGATCCGCTCGGCGAGGCGGGAGAGCGCGTCCCGGCCGTACGCCTCGCCGTCGAGTTCGGGTACCACCCGGACGGAGCAGTCGGGAAACGTCTCCCGGACGCGTTCGAGCCGTCGCTCGTGGCGCGCCTTCCGCGCCGCGCACCGGTCGCAGTTCTCGTCTACGTCCTCCAGCACGCGGTTCACGAGAAGCGTGTCGACCGGAACGTCGAACTCGCGGAGGCGCTCCACGAGCCGTCGGGTCTCCTCGATGGCGAGCGTCTCGGGGAGCAGCACGACCCGGAAGTCGGTTCGCTCCGGGTCGCGGAGGAGCGCGGCGACGCGCTCCATCCGTTCGCGCAGCGCGTCGACCTCGTCCGGTTCGCGGCCGGGACGGAGGAGGGCCGCGGGGCCGAACACCACGCTCCGCGCCGAGGCGACCAGCCGTCGGAGCTGTCCCCGCACCTTCCCGACGGTCGAGAGCGACTCGCGCAGCACGTCGGGCAGGGTCAGCAGCCGGAGGGTGTGTCCCGTCGGCGCGGTGTCGAACACCACGTAGTCCCACGCGTCCGCCTCCGCGTACTCCCCGATGAACTCGAGCGCGGCGATCTCGTCACTCCCTGGCACGAACCCGGCCGCGAACAACCGCTCGACGTCCTCGTCGTCGAGCCTGACGCCCGCCTCCCGGAACTCCGCCGCGAGCACCGAGACGATCCCGCGGTAGGTCTCCTGGCCCGCCTCGGGGTCGGCCTCCACGGCCCAGAGGTTCGCCGCGACGCGCGTCGGCTCGCCGCTCAGCTCGGTCTCCAGGCTGTCACCGAGGGAGTGGGCGGGGTCCGTCGAGACGACCAGCGTGCGCGCTCCGCGGCCGGCGAGTTCGAGCCCCGTCGCGGCGGCGCACGACGTCTTTCCCACCCCGCCCTTCCCGCCGTAGAAGACGTACTCGGTCATCGCCCGACCTTGGTCCCGCGGCCGCAAAGGCGTGCGGCCGCGGAGGGGTGCCGTCGGCCCGTCCGCGGCGAGCACACGTCGTTTCTCGCAGATTCGACACGGCTCGTACAGTTCGCACGATCCTTGCGATTTGTACAGTTTGTACAGTTTGGATAGTTCGTACCGCTCCGCGGCCCGGTTCGTCGGACCGGCGTTCGCCCGCGTGCCGTCAATCGGTCTCGTTGTACCAGACGTCGACGTGGTGGGTCGGCCCGTAGGACTTGCCGACGACGTCGAGTCGGCCGTCGCCGTTCACGTCGGCGAGTTTCGCCTCGTGGGTCGCGACGCCGCGCTCGACGACGACCTCCTCGAACGCGCCGTCGCCGCGGTTCCTGAACACGACGTGCTCCGGGTCGTCGTTCTCGCCCAGACCCATCTCGCCGACGTAGACGTCCGGTCGTCCGTCACCCGTCAGGTCGCCGACCTGGAGGCTGTGCGGGCAGTACATGTCGTCGCGGAGGACGTGCGGCGTCCAGTCCGGTCCGTCGAACCACGCGACCTGCGCGGGGTGGGTGCCGTAGATGGGCGAGTCGCCCTCCGCGAGGACGATCTCGTCCTCGCCGTCACCGTCGAGGTCGGCCACCGCCACGCGCACGTCGTCCCACCCCTCGACGATGGACTCGCGGTCCCACGAGCCGTCGTCGTCGCGGTGGTAGATGCCCGTCCCGGCGACGATCTCGGTGCGGCCGTCGCCGTCGACGTCGCCGACGTGGACGCCCTCGACCGAGCGGTCGCGGTCGACGACGTGGCAGCACCAGTCGGGCCACGGCTCGACGGTCGGGTCCGCGGGAATGTCGAAGTAGAAGACGGTGGCGGCCTCCTGGGAGAGGCCGACGATCTCGGGCTCGCCGTCGTCGTCCACGTCGCCGACCGCGAAGTCGTGGTACTTCCGGAAGCGGTCGGTGAGCAGGTGCTGCTCCCACGGCTCGCGGGGGTCCTCGGGCTGGCGGTACCAGTAGACGTCGCCGTGCCCGTAGCCCTGGCCGACGATCAGGTCGACGCGGCCGTCGCCGTCCACGTCGTGGAGGGTCCCGCCGACGTCGAGGTGGAGGTCCCGCTCGGCGGCGAGGGTGTGGCGCTCCCAGCCGGGGTTCTCGTACCAGAAGACGTTCGTCTCGAAGCGGGGGAGGAGCGAGCCGATCCCCGGCAGGAGCCGGAGCTTGATCTCGGTGCCGTTGAGCGAGACCGTCGGGTAGCGTCCCATCCCGCCGACGATGACGTCCGGCCGGCCGTTTCCGGTCAGATCGGTCGTGAAGCAGGTACTCAACCGGCCACAGGGAGGGCGCGAGTCGATTCGCTCGTGCCGGAAGTGCATGGTTTCGCTTGGTCTTTCACGGTCGTTGTAATGACTCGCCTACCGATTCCTGACAGACCGGGAACCGAACCACTCCGCCGCCCGACGACCACTCGCGCGGCGGTCGCCGGGCGACGACGTTCCGCGTACGATACACCTTTCCCTTGGTAGGGATCGCGTAACGAGCACCGCGGCACCGCCGTCGGCGCGTTCGCGTTCGACGTATCGCCGTAGCGACTGCTCGTCTCCGGTGGTAGTCCCGCCGTCGAATGCGCAATCTATCACGATAGAATACTAATAACCATACGCCCCGGGCGCCGAGGACGGTCGCAATGGCATCCGCGACGCTCGAGGGTCGGAGCGTGTTGGTCACGGGGGGCGCGGGGTTCATCGGGAGCCACCTGGTCGACGCGCTCGCCCAGGACAACGAGGTGCACATCATCGACGACTTCTCGACGGGACGCCGCGGACACGTCCACCCCGGGGCGACGGTGATCGAGGGGGACGTCTGTGACCCCGCGGTCGTTTCGGAGGTGATAGCCGACGTCGATCTCGTCTTCCACCAGGCGGCGAACGCGAGCATCAAGCGGTCCGTGGACGATCCGAGCGCGAGCCACCGCGCGAACGTGCAGGGGACGCTCACCGTGCTCGAACGCGCGCGCCGCACTGACGCGCGCGTGATCGTGGCGTCGAGCACCGCGATCTACGGGAACCCGACGTCGGTTCCCATCTCCGAGGACGAGCCGACGACGCCGACCTCGCCGTACGGCGTCGAGAAACTCGCCGCGGACCACTACGCGCGGCTGTACAACGAGCTCTATGACCTCGACACCGTTGCCCTCCGGTACTTCAACGTCTACGGACCCCGACAGGCGTGTGCGGACTACAGCAGCGTCATCACCACGTTCCTCGAACAGGCGTGTAGCGGACAGCCCATAACGATCGAGGGCGACGGGTCGCAGATACGTGACTTCGTCCACGTCAACGACGTGGTCCGGGCGAACCTGCTGGCGGCGACGACCGATCGGGTTGGCGAGGCGTACAACGTCGGCACCGGACGGAGCGTGAGCGTCCTCGAACTCGCCCGACTCGTCGCCGACCTCACCGATTCGCGCGGCGAGGTCATCCACGTCGATCGCCGTCCGGGTGACATTCAGAAGAGCCGAGCGGACATCTCGAAGGCCCGGCGGGACCTCGGCTACGAACCGTCGGTCGGGCTGCACGACGGCCTGGCGGCGCTCGTCGACGGCGACGGGACCGTCCGCCGGCGGTGACCGCGTTACCACTGGGCACTCCTCGACGGCGAGAAATTCGCCCCTGAGAACCCCGAGAAACCGTTCGAGGTCGATAACCCGCGAAAAATCGTCCGCTAACCGGACATCGGCACCCGGCGGAGCCGCCCTGATCGACCGGAGACGACGCACCCCCATATAACGTCTGACGACCGCATGACGGCCGCCAGCCGCTCACGAGCGTATAATTCAATCATCTGGGCAAGAAAGTAACCTGCAATCGATCGGAACGAACCTCTAGATGCCCGTATCAGTTTTCGCACATTCTGCAAAACGGGCGGGGGGTTTTGCAGCCCCTGCATAAATCAGTTACTTATTAAGCTATTCATAGATTACACTGGAACTGCTGACGCAGCATCGTGGGGATGCACGCGTGTCCGCCGATCACGGACGTTCGTATAATCGGTACGGCGGACATAACTCCGATCTCGTCGCGGCCGCTTCGGTACGCGGCACGACCGGTAGGTGCAGCCAGCCGCTGCGACCAGCCACAGGTGGTATCCAAATGAGCCAAACTCGACTTCAGACGCCGGACGAACCGTCGTCACCGACTGACTCCGCCGACGCCGGGTCGGAAAAGCTTCCGCTCGACACGGTGTTCGAGATCCTCAAGAATCGACGTCGGCGCGACATTCTCCAGTATCTCTGGGAGCACGACGGTTCCGCCAACATCGGCGAGCTCGCGGAACACATCGCGGCGATGGAAAACGGAATAGAGGTGAACGCGCTCTCGTCCGCGCAACGAAAGCGCGTCTACATCGGCCTCTACCAGTGTCACCTCCCGAAGATGGACGACGCCGGGATCGTGGACTTCGACAAGCATCGGGGGACCATCGAACTGCGGGAGGTCGCAGAGCAGCTCACCCCGTATCTCACCGTGCAGACGGACACTACCGATCGGGTCCCGAGGAGCAATCTGTACGTCGGACTCGCGGTCGGGGTGCTCGTCTCCGGCGGGGCCCTGGGCGCACCGGTACTGGGTGGGATCGAACCGCTGGTGTGGACGTTCCTGAGCACGGCCGCTCTGCTGTTCGTCACCGCGAACCAGTTCCGGGCGAAAGCCGACGGCGAGGAGGACTCGCCGCTGGCCCCGGTGCTCGAGCACCTCGACGCCGAGCCCTCGGTGTCCTGAGTTCGCTCCTCCTGACCCCATCGCTCGTACTCTCGTTCGAGCGTGCTGCACCGACCGGGTGTAGCACGCTCCTAACCCGGACGGTTTTTCGTCCGTTCATCGACAACCTGTTTTTAACAAAGGTCCCGGGCTGGCTGCTATCGGTAGATGATGCGCCGTGGATACGTGGGAATCCCGTGGCTGGAGAGGACGATTGGTCCCTACCGGGGTGACCGTTCGGAGACCACCCTGCGGAAATTTAATACAAATCTGTGCACGATTAAACTAATAAAGATACAGTTGGAAAAATTGATCATGAGCGCTCAGGGTAGCCGACACGGAGACGTCGATGGCGCAGTACACCACGTTCCGGGGGTGAGTCGCTGATGTGCGGCATCACCGCGTACGTCGGAACCGACGACGCGGTCGGCGGCCTCCTGACCGGGCTCTCGAACCTCGAGTATCGGGGGTACGACTCCGCGGGCATCGCGGTCAAGAACGGACGCGGACTGGAGGTGATCAAGCGGGAGGGCGAACTCGACCGACTCCGCGAGGCGGTGGGTAGCGAGCGGCCGACCGGCGGGATCGGCATCGGACACACGCGCTGGTCGACCCACGGCCCGCCGACCGACGAGAACGCCCACCCACACACGGATTGCTCGGGACGCATCGCCGTCGTCCACAACGGGATCATCGACAACTACGACGGGCTCCGGACCGACCTCGCCGCCGAGGGCCACGAGTTCAGGAGCGACACCGACACGGAGGTCATCCCGCACCTCATCGAGTCCGAACTGGAGACGGGGAAGTCGCCGGCCGACGCCTTCCGGGCGGCCATCGCCCGCCTCGACGGGAGCTACGCCGTCGCCTGCCTCATCGACGGCGAGGACGTCGTCTACGCGACCCGCAACGGATCGCCGCTCGTGCTGGGACGGGCCGACGGGCGGTACTTCCTCGCGAGCGACGTCCCCGCCTTCCGCGAGTACACGGACGAGGTCGTCTACCTCGAGGACACGGACGTCGTCGTCGTCCGTCCGGGGGTACGAGATCACCGATCCCAACGGGATCCCGGTGAACCGGCCGGTCGAGACCGTCGACTGGGAGCCGGAGGCGGCGGGTAAGTCCGGCTACCCCCACTACATGCTGAAGGAGATCAACGAGCAACCCGAGTCGCTCCGTCAGACCCTCCACGGCCGCGTCGACGCGCTCGCGGGGAAGGTCGACCTCCCCGAGTTCCCGCCCGGCACCTTCGAGGACGTCGAGCAGGTGCAGTTCGTCGCGATGGGCACCTCCCACCACGCCGGGATGTACGCCGCGTCGATGCTCACCGCGCACGGCATCCCCGCGCACGCCTACATGGCGGGGGAGTACGCCGACTGTCCGCCGCCCGCGGACGGTCGGACGCTGGTCGTCGCCGTCACGCAGAGCGGCGAGACGGCCGACACGCTCAACGCCGTCCGCCGCGCCCGGAGCGCGGGCGCGCGGACGCTCGCGGTCACGAACGTCGTCGGGTCGAGCGTCACCCGCGAGTGCGACGACGAGCTGTTCATCCGCGCGGGGCCGGAGATCGGCGTCGCCGCCACCAAGACGTTCACCTCGCAGGTCGCGGCGCTGACGCTGCTTGGCGAGCGCATCGCGGGCGACGTGACGGGCGTCGCGAGCGCCGGCGCTCGCGACCTGCTGGCGGCGCTCTCCGAGCTGCCGGGCGACGTCCAGCAGGTGCTCGACGACGGGACGGCCCGCGAGGTCGCGGAGGCGCTCTACGGCTGCGACGCGTACTTCTTCATCGGGCGCGGTCCGGCGTACGCCGTCGCGCTGGAGGGGGCGCTGAAGATGAAGGAGATCAGCTACGAACACGCCGAGGGCTTCGCCGCCTCCGAACTGAAACACGGCCCCCTCGCGCTGGTCACGCCGGAGACGCCGCTGTTCGGCGTCCTCACCGGGAAGGACGAGACGAAGACGCTGAACAACCTGAAGGAGGTGCAGGCGCGCGGCGCGCCGGTGATCGTCGTCACCACGCCGCGCCACGCGTCCGCCGCCTCGTTCGCCGACTACGTCATCGAGATCCCGGAGACGGAACCGGAGGCCGCGGGCATCCTCGCCAACGTCCAACTGCAGCTCGTCTCGTACTACGCCGCGGACCTCCTCGGCCGGCCCATCGACAAGCCGCGCAACCTCGCCAAGAGCGTCACCGTCGAGTGACACCGTCCGTGCCGACGCGAGAAACGCCCGTCCGGACGGGGATCGTCGGCCCGCCGCGCTTAACAAGCAGCCGCCGTGACCGACCGTGTGAGGAAGACCAGGCGCTACACTAATAGCTCAGGGAAATGATAGCCGAACACGGGTATGAGTAGGCGTTCACCGACGGAGGTCCCCGCGGCGAGTGGTCGCACCCAGCGGGGCGGCCGGCGCTGCCGGGGGGTGCCGTGAGATGTCCGACCCGGAGCCCCAGCTCTCGGAACTGCTCGACCACCTCGGCGACGACGTCTCGCGGGCGGTCCTCGCCGCCTGCGCGAACGATACCCGGAGCGTCGGCGAGCTCGCCGAACTGTGTGACGTCTCCGAGGCGACGATCTACCGTCGATTGAACCACCTCATCGACTCCGGACTGCTGGAGGAGCGCCCCCGGATCGGGGGCAACGCCGTCTCGGGGGGAAAGGAGTACCGCACGGCCATCCAGCACGTCGAGATCGTGCTCGACGAGGAGGGGATCACCGTCCAGATCGACGACGCGACCGAGTCGGGGGGACCGCTGCCGACGTTCACGGTGTTCGACCCCGACGAGCGCGAGGAGGACGGAACGCGGGTCGTCGACATCCAGTTGAAGCTCCCCGAACACCTCTTCAGTGAGTTTCTCACCGTCTGGGCCGAGCTGAACAAGCGCGCAGAAGCGGAGCGCGACGACGACGATTCGAATCAGGGAACGCTGAACGACGCTCTATGACGAACCCCGACCCACACATACCGGATCCGCCCGAAGACCCGCGCAGGGCCGACCACTATCGGCACCCGGACTGCGTGGAGATCGTCTACCTCGTCGAGGACGGCCACGTCCTCACGCTCCGCGAGTACGATAGCGTGGAGGCGTTCGAGCGGACCGTCGCGGACGCGCGCTACCTCGGCCTCCACGAGGGCGTCGAGGCGCTCCCCGATCCGGCGACGTTCGCCGACGAGGACGACACGTCCGAAGACGGATAGATCAGAAAACGTACCAGTACGCCGGACGACCGATCGCGGCGGGTGCCGAGATCGGTCGACGACGGCGTACCGGCGGCGACGCCGCTGCCGAAGGTTTATTATACGTGGTGCTGAATTTTCAGATGGCTTCCCCGGTTCGCGTGCCAGTTCGTGTGCCAACAATCGTGCTGCGGGCCAGGGAAGCTACTCGACGCCCGACACGAACCGGCGAATCGTGTGCCAGCCGGTTATCGTCCCTCGGCGTTCCGATACCACGCCCACGCGTCGGGAACTACCTCCCTGAGCGGCCGGTACGCGTAGCCAAGTTCCGCCTCCGCCTTCCGACTGCTGTAGAAGAGTCGCTTCGTCGAGAGCCGCGCCATCTCCCCGTCGAAGGGGAACATCCGCGTCCCGAGGAGGTCGTTCACCCGGCCGACGACCGGCCCGGCGGCGTGGACGAGCGTCGGGGGGAGTTCCACCGCCGGTTTCTGACCCCCAGTCAGCGCGGCGATGACGGTCAGCGCCTCGGCGTAGGTGAGGTTCTCGCCGCCGAGGACGTAGTGCTCGTCCGCCTCGCCCCGCTCCGCGGCGGCGACGATCCCGTCGACGACGTCGCCGACGCCGACGAAGCTCGCCCCGCCGGGGGGATGCACCACGGCGAGCGGGTTGTTCACGAGCGCGAACATGCGCCCCGTGAAGTCCGGGTCGCGCGGCCCGAAGATCGACGTGGGGTGGACGGTGACCACGTCGAGGCCCGCCTCGCCGTACTCGTCGCACAGCGTCTCTGCGGCGGCCTTCCCGCGCTGGTACGCGCCGATCGGCTCCGCGACGTCGTCCTCGGTCGCGGTCCCCCGCGCCCGACGGGTCCCCGCCGTGCTCGTGAACAGGACGCGCTCGACGCCGTGCTCCCGCGCGGCGTCGAGGACGTGTTCCGTCCCGTCGCGGTTCACCCGCTCTACCGTCTCCGCGTCGCCGGCCTGCAGGCCGATGCCGGCAAGGTGGAAGACGTAGTCGTGGCCCTCGACGGCCGCGCTGACGGCGGCGGGGTCGAGCACGTCCATCGTGGCCCACGCCATGTCCACGTCCGCGAGGGCGGTGGCGTCGGAGGTCGGCCGGCGCGTCCCGGTGACCTCCCAGTCCCCCGCCGCGAGTGCCGCACAGAGGTGCGAGCCGAGGAAGCCGGTCGCGCCGGTGACGAGCGCGCGCTCAGGCATCCGGGTCCCCCATGAACTGCGGCGGGAGCAGGTCGCCGGTGACGCGGGAGTAGAGCCGGTACCCCGTCTGCATGACGGGGGAGGTCTCCCCCGTCTCCTCGCGCTCGTTCGGGAGGCGGTCCGCGATCTCGTCGAGGTCGAGGCCGGCGACGGGTGGCGTCCGGACGCCGTGGGGCGCGAGGTAGGGCACCTCCTCGGGGTCCTCGTTCACGAGCCGAGCGGCGGCCGCGTCGAGCGTCGGCGCGTCCGAACTCGCGAGGAGGAACCCCGACCGGTGGGGCGCGCCGGTGTAGGTGTACGTGCCGTCGAGGAGGACGGCCGCCGGATCGCACACCGCGGCCGCGGCGACGACGTCCTCGGCGGTCGCGTCGGCCGCGTCGGCGCCGAGCGCGCCGAGGGCGGTCGCGGCCATCCCGGCGACGAAGCCGTGGTCGGGGTCGGTGCGGAGCGTCGGGACGGTCACGAGCGTCTCCGAGTCGAGCGGCTCGGGGACCGTCACCCGACGGCGGCTGTCGCCGATGGTGACGGTCCGCTCGACCGACCCGGCGGCGTCGAGGTCGAGCACGTCCACGCCGAGGCGGTCTACGACCTCGTCGTAGCCGAGGAACGCGGCGCAGCGATCGCCCGCGACCCACGGGGAGTCGGGGTAACAGAGCAGAACCTCCGTGCCGCGTCCCTGGAGGAACTCGATCAGGACGCCGACCACGCCCGGATCAGTGACGAGGCCAGTGCTGGGGTGGAAGGGGTAGTGCACGTCCGGCACGACGAGCGCGCGTCCGGCGGGCGGCGCGTCGTCGAGGAGGTCCATGACGGCCCCGGCGAGCGACGCCGCCGTCCCGTCGACCCGGCGACCGGAGACGCGGGGGGTCACTCCGTCACCTCCACGAGCGCCGCGTCGGCGTCCGCGATGCGGTAGGCTTCCCTGACGTGTTCGACCATCCGCAGGCCCGTCTCGCCGCCGACCGGCGGCGACTCGCCGTCGCGCACGGCGTCGAGGAAGTCCCGCAGCGCCCAGTAGTGGGCCTGGTAGTAGTACGTGGGCTTGAAGTACTCCGGCTCGTCGCCGCGCAGGCGGCGGCCGAGGTTCTCGAGCGCCGAGCGGGCGGCGTAGGTGGTGAAGCGTCGCGGGACATAGTCGGTGCTCACGACCGAGTCGGCGATGCCGTCGAGGCGGAGGTAGCTCGTCACGTCCGGCGGCGTCTCCCACTGGAAGAACCCGCAGGTGAGCGTCGCCGTCGTTCCGCGCTCGCCCCTGACGACCACCGTGGCGGCGTCCTCGTAGGGGAGGTTCAGCTGGCGGTCGGTGACGGCGTGTTCGACGGTGAGGTCGCCGAAGAACCACTCCAGCACGTCGAGCAAGTGGATGCCGAGGTCCATCAGCGCCCCACCGCCGGTCGCCTCGGGATCGAGCTGCCAGGTCGGCACCTTCGATCGGGCCGGCGGCGCGTCGAACGGTCCGTTGTTGATGCGCGAGATGGACGCGATGGGGACGTGGCCGAGACGCCCCTCGTCGAGCAGTTCCTTCAGCCGTCGCATCTCGGGCTGATAGCGGATAGTGTGATCGACGCCGACCGAGACGCCCGCGGCGTCCGCGGCGTCGAGCATCCGTCGCCCCTCCTCGGGGGTGCGCGCGAACGGCTTCTCGACGAAGACGTCACAGCCCGCCTCGGCGGCCGCGACCGCGGCGTCGGCGTGGAGAAACGGCGGGAGGGCCACCACGACCGCGTCGAGCGACTCGGACGCCAGGAGGTCGGCGTAGTCGTCGTAGGTGCGGCGGACGCCGAGGCGCTTCGCGCGCTCCCGGTTACCCTCGACCGCGTCCGCGGCCGCGGCGACGGTGACTCCCTCCAGCGTGCTCGCCGTCTGGAGGTGGACGGTCCCGATGTGACCGACGCCGAGCAGTCCGACGGCCAGCTCACGCGGCATCGACGGCCCCCCTGAGCGGTCCTCTGCCGATGCTACTCGACGGCGTCCTCGTAGTCATTACCGGAACAACGGCCGCTGTCACATCTTGTTATACACTCGCTACCCGCGATGCTCGATAGCGTCGCGAACAGCGCCGTACGCGTTGGTCAGTTTGAGCAGGTAAGTGAGCGCATAGAACAGGAGTTTCTCCGAGAGGGGAAGGTCGTCCCAGTTACGTAGCGCGGCGCGGACCTGCCCCGGCGTCGCCGGTACGTAGATCGCGGGGTTGAAGATGAGCCGCGCGGAGCTGCCGTAGCGCTCGGGGTAGATGCGCCTGAGCTGGTTCTTACCCCGGCCGATGCGGATGGACTTCTTGACGAGCGCCTTCAGCGTCGTCCGCGTCGGGTGGTACATGTGAACGTCGGCGGCGTAGCCGAGCGTCCACCCCGCCCGATAGACGCGGTGGCCGAACTCGCGGTCGCCGCTCGACGTGAAGCGGACGTCGAACGGGCCCACGTCCTCCACGACCTCCCGGCGGACGGCCAGACAGCACGTCGGCGCGTAGTGGAACTCGGAGACGTAGTCCTCGATGGGAAAGCCGCTCAGGCGGTTGAACTTCGCCGCGAGCGACTCCTCCCCGACGGAGTACAGCTTGACGTTGCACGCCAGGTAGTCGATCTCCTCCTCGTCCATCGTCTCGACGACGCGTTCGAGCCAGTCGGGGTCGACGGTCATGTCGGCGTCGATGAACGCCATGACGTCGCCCGTGGCGCAGTGTAACGCCCGCGTTCGCGCCGCGTACGAACTCTGCCGGCGACGCTCGTCGAGCGCCGTCACGCGCTCGTACGCCTCCGCGTACTCCTGTGCGACTGCCCGCGTCCCGTCGTTCGATCGGTTGTCGACGACCAGTATCTCGTAGTGCTCCTCGGGGTAGGTCTGATCGATGAGCGTATCGAGGGTCGTGCGAAGTCCCTCGGGGTCGTTGTAGACCGGAACGATGACGGACACGAACGGCACGGTCGCCGCTGCGGCCACGGCCGTCGTTCCTTCCGCGTTAGTAGCTTGTTCCGTCATTGTGTGCGAACCTCTGATACCGGCCGACGACGACCGGTCGTTCCCGATAGACCAGTGGCTGCCCTATTTATCCTCCGCCAGAGACGCTGGCCTATCCGGCCCGAGCGAGCGAACTCACCCGCTCGAACTACACGGGAATACATCGATTACACCTTTAGTTGTATCTGATTCTCCCGCCCGCCGGATATAGTTGCACGTCGTTTCACGTGCGATAAGAAGAACCTTTAGGGCGGGTCCAGTGACACTATCGTACGCGTTCATTATCAGCCTCCGTACCTTCATAGCGGTACACCTCGATGTCGATGTACTCCCGGTGCCACGTCTGCCGACGGCCGTCGCTCGCTATCGCCTTGATGCGCTCGTCGTCCTCGTCTTCCGTGTGAGAGAGGACCACCCACACCTCGTCGTGGCCGGCCATCTTCCGCCTGATCTCCGCGTCGCTAGTGCGTTCCGTTCCGTTGGGTGCGTCGTCCGCGTTGATCGGTTTGACCACGAGGTCGTCCCGGGTCTGGTAGTACTCGAAGGCGCGTTCGGTGACCTGATCCGCGACGACGACCAGCGCGCCTCGATCCGCGCGCTGTTCGACGTCGGCGGTCGCCTCGTCCCACTGCTCGCGGGTGTCGGTGGTGAGGTAGAAGGTCGTCGGCGGGACGAGCGCGACGAGCAGGAGGACGACGAGCGCGAGGCGAACGTGCGAGCGCTTCGCCCTGCTGACGCCGTATCCGACGAGCAGGTAGAGCGCGAAGGAGGCGGCGATGGTGTATCGCGGCCAGAAGACGGGGGTGAGCGCGTAGGAGACGACGAGCGGCAGGAGGAACGTCCCGGCGAGCCAGAACAGCAGGAGGTGGACCTCCCATCGGTCGGTGAACCCGACGCGCTCGCGGAGGTTCCGTAACGTCCGCCCCGGGCGACGCGCGTCGAGCGACGCGGAGAAGCAGCCGTCCGTGACCGCGAGGACGAGCAGTCCCCCGACGAGCACCGAGACGTACGCCAGCGCCGGCACGATCCCCGTCCGCGCGAAGTACCCCGTCACCACCGCGATCACGAGCTGTGGCGTCGGCGTCGGGATGTAATCGAGCGTCACGCCGCCGCCGAAGCGGAAGAGGGCACCGACGACCAGCGGGAGCACCGCGAGGCCGAGGGCGGCCTGCGTCCCGACCGCCCGCCGGAGGTCGGCGACGCGACCCCGCAGGACCGCGAAGGCGAGGTAGGCGCTCTCCCCCGCGACGACGAACACGGCGAACGGATGGCTGTAGACGAGGAGGATCGTCGCGAGCGCGTAGGCGGCCGCCGTGCGTCGCGACTCCGTTCGCAGGTACCGAACGAACAGGTACAGCGAGGAGAGCGCGAGAAACGCGAACAGCGTGTACATCCGCACCTCCTGGGCGTGGTAGACCTGCACCTGCGCCAGCGCGTAGATCAGGGCGGCGACCAGCCCCGTCGCGTCGTTGAACAACTCGCGCCCGGCGAGGTAGAACAGGGGGATGGAGGCGATGCCGAACAGCGCCGAGAACGAGCGGAGCGCGACGGGCGACATACCGAACGCCGACGCCCACAGGTCGAGCAGGACGTAGTACAGCGGCAGGTGGGGCTGACTGAGCGGGATGACGACGAACAGTTCGAGCGTGTCGTACCGCTGGATGAACTCCATCGTGATGAGCTCGTCCAACCAGAGGCTGTCCCTCCCGATCCCGTACAGGCGCACGGCCGCGCCGACGAGCACGACGGCCGCGAGCGCTATCCGCGTCCGGCCCGCACGAACGACCCGCTCTGACATTAGTGGTGGTAATCAGGACCCGCTGATAACGATACTGGCCGAGTACGTCCCGTGCCAGTGAGTTTCATCCATCAACGATCGTGGTGGATCTCGGGGGTGTCCCGCGCAGGCGGCCGGTCGCGGCGACGGCCGGGCGACGCGTCAGGGTTGAACCGCGCTCGTGAGGTCGATCAGCGTATCGGCGCCCACGCGCAGCGTGGTGATGGGGTCCTCGGGGTGGTCGTGCTCGAAGACCAGCCAGTCGACGCCGTTGCGCTCCGCGGCCCGGGCCGCGCCGGGGAAGTCGACGAGCCCGCGGCCGGGATTCGTCGAGCGGACGGACGCCAGCGGCCCGGGGTCGCCGTCCACGACGACGTCCTTCATGTGGACGAGCGGGGCGCGGTCGCCGACGAAGTCGAGGACGTCGCCGGGATCGTAACCGGCGGCGGTGACGCCGCCGACGTCCACCTCGAACGCGACGGCCTCCGGGCTGGTCCGCGCCACGAGGCGGCCGTAGGCGGTCGACTCGACGGACGCGGCGGCGACGGGCGGGGACGCCACGGCGCGCAGCGCGCGGTCGCCGAGCAGGCCGAGGCCGGTCTGGGCCTTGCTCGCCCCCGGGGAGTGGGGGTGAACGGCCGTGAGGAACCGTTCGAGGGCCGACGGTCGATGGACCGGCAGGAAGTCGTGGACCTGGTTGTGGTAGACGAGCGAGAGGCCGCGATCGGCGAGCGCCGAACCGACGGCGTTCAGCCGCGCGGCCAGTTCGTCGAGGCGGCCCGGCGTCCGGTAGTGGGTCACCGGCAGGTGGGGGATGACGAGACGGGTGACGCCGAGCGCCCGGTACCGCTCGGCGACCGCGTCGAGGTCCGCCTCGATCGCGCGCAGGTCGACGTGCGCGCCGATCGGTTCGACGCCGGCTTCCGCGAGCGCGTCGCCGACCGCCTTCGGATCCGCCTCGGCGACGCGCGTGGCGAACTCGACGCCCTCGAAGCCCGCGGCCGCGACCCGGCGGACGAGCTCCGGCAGCGGTTCGTCGATATCCCGCACGGTGTAGAGCTGGATCGCGGGGCGCATTACGCGGACCACCCGTGGAGAGGCCCGACGCGCCCGACGGCGTACGGCGTTGGCATGTCCGACAGTCACCACGTTCGATACTATTGTAATAACGCCCCTACGCCCCGGACGGGAGCGTTCCGGACGACCGGAACGTCACACAGGTAGGGTAGCTGTCACATAACCCGCCAGGGGGCGTGCGAGCGACGCTCCGTCGGTGGACGCTCCGCGTCCGCCGCGCCGAACCGGAGGACCAGTAAGTACTTATCGTGCCAATCGATCACTAGCCTCGTGACACGAGAGAGGCCCGGACCGCGGACCGGAGGAGCGGACGACAGCCGTCCCACGCTGATCGCGGCGCTCGTCCTGCTCGGGGTCGTCGTGATCCCCCTGCTCGCGCTCTCGCCGACGGACGCCTCGGTCGCGGTCCTGGCCGGCGCGCTGGGTCTCGCGGCGTCGTACCTCGCGACGACGTGGGCGGTCGATCGGACTGACGTCGCCCCGCAGACCTGCGTCGAGAAGTGAGTACCGGGGCCGCGGTGCCTCGGAACCGCTACCCGTTGACCGCGGCGACGACGCTCCGGAAGTTCTTCTCCAGCCCCCAGCCGAAGCCCCGGTCGAGCACCAGCGCCGCGACCCCGTACGAGACGGCCCCGACGACGATCTGGACGACGAAGACGCCGAGCACCGGCAGGTACGCGTCGATCCACGCGCCGACGGCGACCACGACCGCGAACATGAAGACGCTCGCCGCGAGCGGGAAGGCGACGTCGCGGGCGACGCGACCGTACGACGTCTCGACGATGCGCACCAGGTAGTAGACGTCGATCGGCATCATGGGGAAGATCTGCACGGCGACGATGGCGAGCGAGACCAGTTCGATCCCCTGGAGTTCGACGCCGAACAGGGCCATCACGAGTTCCTGCCCGTAGAGGATCGAACCCGGGACGAGCACGGCGAGCATCAGGACGCGGAGGAACGAGAACTTCGCGATGAGATCCGGCCGTCCGGTCGCCTTGAACACCGGCCCCATCGTCGCCATCATCGAGCGCATGAGCCCGTAGATGGCGAGGATCTGCATCGTCAGCACCATGGGCATCCACTGCTCACCGAGGAAGGCCGCGATGAACGCGGGCGTGACGGCGATGATGCCCATCGACATGGGAAACGAGAGGAACGTCGTCACCTGCAGCGTGTGGAAGTACGCGTCGCGTAGCTGTCGGACGTTGTCCTGGAGCTTCGAGTACGCCGGGAACGTCACGCTCGAGATGACGTGGGTGACCTCCGTCGCGGGCGCGTTCGAGAGCTGGTAGGCGTAGCGGTAGAAGCCGAGCGCGGTCGTGGAGACGAGCGCCCCGACCACGACGTCGTCGCCCTCGTTGTAGAGGAAGTAGAGGATGGACGTCGCGGTGATCCACTTGCCGTAGTTGGTGATCTCCTTCGCGTGATCGAGGTCGAACTCGAAGCTCGGGCGGTAGTCGTGCATCAGGTACGAGACGACCATACGGATGAAGTCGGAGATGACGTACGCGAGCACGAGCGCCCACACCGTCTCGTAGGTGTAGGCGTACCAGATGGCGAAGACGAACTGGACGACCGACCCGCTCAGGGTGTAGACGAACTGCTTGTCGAACTCGAGGTCCTTCTGGAAGTAGACGGTCGCCGGGTTGCGAAGTCCGACGAACACCTGCGAGAGGCCGATGACCTGCAGCAGCGGGACGGCCGCCGGTTCGCTGAAGATCGTCTCGCCGATGAACGGCGCGGCGAGGAGGAGGATCCCGGCCAGAAGGACCCCACGACCGATCTGGAGCGCCCACGCCGTGTTGAGCATGTCGTCGACGTTCTCGTCCTTGTTGTAGATGAGCGAGGAGCTCAGCCCCAGGTTGGAGAACTGCCGCAGCGCGCTGACGGCGAGGAGGGCGATGCCGAGCAGCCCGAGCGCCTCCGGCCCGAGCACCCGCCCGACGACGATGAGGAGGGTGATCTGCAACAGCCGATCGATGACGTTGAGTGCGCCGACCCACATACCGCCCTTGACCATCCGCTCGCCGACGCCGTCGCCGCTCGGCCTCACGAGGCGCTTCAGGCGAACGAGCAGGTCCCGAATACCGCTCATCGCGACCGCGCCCCCGTCCGGAGAACCGCCATCGCCGTCGCTCCCGAACGGAGGGCCGGCTCGCGCACTCTGGTCATTCGGGACTCCCTCGGGGAGACACGGGCATTGTTATGACTCTTCTAAGCCCACCGCGGTCGTGAGAAAACGTATCGTAGAGCGTGAACGAACGACTCGAAAGGATGTGCTTAACCAAGCGTTAGGGACCGAAACAACCGGAAAATGGCATCGTCCGGCGATCCCCGACCGCTGGTGAGCGTCGTCGTCCCGACGTACGGTCGCCCGACGTTACTCCCCGAGGCCGCCCAGAGCGTCCTCGATCAGACCCACGAGCGCGTCGAGCTCATCATCGTCGACGACCACTCCCCCGAGCCGGTCGGACCGGCCCTCTCGGAGCTCGACGTCGGCGACCGGGCGTCGGTGACGTGTATCCGCCACGAGCGGAACAGGGGGCGAACGGGGCTCGAAATACGGGGATCGAGGCCGCAAACGGCGAATTTGTCGCGTTCATCGACGACGACGACTACTGGTACGAGACGAAGATCGAGCGCCAGCTCGAGGCCTTCGACGACCCGGACGTGGGCCTCGTCCACACGGGCGAGCGCTACGTCACCGGCGACCGGGTCAACCACGTCCTCCGCCCGACGGTTCGCGGCGACGCCACCGAGGAACTCCTCTGTGGCGCGCCGTTCGGCACGTTCTCCACGCTGATGGTCCGCGCGTCCCTCGTCGAACGCGTCGGGTTGCCCGACGAGCGGTTCCCCTGCTGGCAGGACCGGGAGTGGCCGATCCGCCTCTCGACCGCCTGCCGCGTCGAGGCGGTCGACGAACCGCTCGTGGATCACCGGATGGCCGACCACGAGCAGATCAGCGACGATCTCGAGGTGAAGCGCGACGTCGCCTACCCGCTGTTCGTGGAGACGTTCCGCCCGCTCGCGGCCGAGTACGGCCGGACGACGGTCCGGAAGATGATCGCCTCCCGCGCGACCGTCGTCGCCTCCGCGGCGCTCAAGACGGGACACTACGACGACGCGCGGCGGTTCGCCCTCCGGTCGATCCGGTCGTGGCCGCTCGCACCCACGCCGTACCTCCTCCTCGCGCTGTCGCTCGGCGGTCGGCCCGCGTTCAGCGCCGCGCAGTGGACCAAACGGTCCGTCGTTCGTCACTTTCGGTAGACGCGAGCGATAGTAGGCCCATAACAATACCCGTCAGGCGATTCGTGGGATCCAATGCAGGCAGTCGTACTCGCCGCCGGGAAGGGGACCCGGCTCCGTCCGCTCACCGACGATAGACCGAAGGGACTGGTCGAGGTCGACGGGAAGCCGATCCTCACCCACTGCTTCGAGCGACTCGTCGAACTCGGCGCGTCCGAGTTCGTCGTCGTCGTCGGCTACCGCAAGGAGGACATCATCGACCACTACGGGGACAGCTTCGACGGCATCCCCATCACCTACTGTCACCAGCGCGAGACCAAAGGGCTGGCCCACGCCCTCCTGACCGCCGAGGAGTACATCGACGACGACTTCATGCTCATCCTGGGGGACAACATCTTCGAGGCCAACCTGGCCGACGTGGTGCGCCGCCAGTCCGAGGAGCGCACCGACGCGGCGTTCCTCGTCGAGGAGGTACCCTACGAGCAGGCCTCCCGCTTCGGCGTGTGCAACACGAACGACTACGGCGAGATAACGGAGGTCGTCGAGAAGCCCGAGGACCCGCCGTCGAATCTCGTCATGACCGGGTTCTACACGTTCTCCCCCGCGATCTTCCACGCCTGCCACCTCGTCCAGCCCTCCGACCGCGGGGAGTACGAACTGAGCGACGCGGTCGACCTCCTCATCCGGAGCGGGCGCACCATCGACGCCATCCCGCTCGACGGTTGGCGCATCGACGTGGGCTACCCCGAGGACCGCGACGAGGCCGAGCGGCGACTGCGGGCCGCCCGCGGGGCCGAGGAGGAGGTCGCGGAGTCGGCGAGCGACTGAGATCGAGGCCGAGCGACCGAGCGCGCGGCGCTGCGTGATCGAACGTCGTGCGACCGACCCACCACCCCGCGAACCGGCGCGAGCGGAGTAGCGCGCGTCTAACAATACCTCGTCCGGGGAATACGTCGGGTAGCCGTGTCGCAACGCGCCAGTCCCGACTCACGCGCCGCCGGACGCGCTCGACCCGCGAGCGACGACCGCGAGCACGCGTCCTCGGTGCTCGTCGTCACCGACTTCACGCGGAACCTCTCGAAGATCGAACGTCACGTCGGTCCCCTCGCCGAGACCGCGGACGTGACGATGGTCTGCATCACCGGCGACGGCGAACTCGACGGTATCGACTACCGGACCGTCCCCTCCCTCGGCGCGCGGCCGCTCGGCCTCGCGCTCATGCTCGTCGCCGCCCTCTACGAGGCGTGGCGCGGCGACTACGACGCGGTCGCCTCCTTCTCGCTGCTCCCCCACGGCTGCATCGCGCTCGCCGTCGGGACCGCCTTCGGGATCCCCGCCCACCTCGGCATCATCGGCATCGACCTCGACGTGCACGCGCGCTCGCGCTACGGGGCCGTCGTGCGCTGGCTCATCCGCCGGTTCGACGCGATCTCGGTGCCCGGAACGGCCTTCCGCGACCAGCTCGTCGGCATGGGCGTCCCGCGGGGACGGATCGAGGTCCTCGCCAACCCGATCGACGTCGGCACCTACCACCCGAACCCCGACGCCGAGGCCGACTACGACCTCATCTGGGTCGGCCGGTTCGACGCGGAGAAGGACCCGCTGCTGTTCGTCGAGGCGCTGGCTGAACTGCGGGAATCGGGCCGCGAGGTCACGGCCGTGATGCTCGGCGACGGCCCGCTCCAGGACGCCGCGGAGCGACGGGTGCGCGAGCGCGGCCTCCGCGTCGACCTCCCCGGGTGGGTCGACGACCCGGTCGCGTACTACTGGCGCTCGCGGGCGTTCGTGCTCACCTCCGAGCGCGACGCGCTCCCCCTGACGCTCGTGGAGGCGATGGCGACCGGACTCGGCTGCGTCGTCCCGGCCGTCGGGAACGTCCCCGACGTCGCGCGAGACGGCGAGACGGCGCTCGTGCTGGAGGAGATGACCGCGGGGACGCTCGCTGCCGCGCTCGACCGGCTGCTGGCCGACGACGAGCTGTGCGCCCGCCTCGGCGAGAACGCCGCGGGCGTGGCCGACCGCTACTCCTACGAGGCCGCCGCCGAGGACTGGGTGCGGATCCTGGAGACGCTCGGCGTCAGGTGAGCGAAGCGGATAGACGTACCGCGATCACGCCGGGTCGGTCCTGAATCGTTCGATCGGGACATCGCCGATCTCGTCGTAATCGTCGTCCGCACCAACGAGCAGTACTCCGCCGACGTGAGCGGCAGTCGCGAGCGCGAAGGCGTCACCCAGCGCCGGGGAGTACCGATACTTGAACTCGGCCGCTTGACGCCATGTCTCGGCGGTGTCGACTCGTCTGATGCCCGTCTCCTCGATGACGTCGGCTACCACATCCGCCCGTTCCTCGCCATCGATCGCGCGCACGACGTAGTGGACCTCCGTGAAGGTGACCGCGGAGAGGTAGCCGTCAGACGAACCGGTTACCGCCTCGACGTACGTCTGGACGGTATCGCTACCCGGCTCGTCGCAGAAGTAGGCGACGAGCGGCTCCGCGTCGAAGACGATGCGTCCGGGGACATCCCTCTCGGAGGTCACTGCTCCTCCCCGTCCGCATCCTCCTCAACGTACCGCCGTCGAAGGTCGGCCTCGCTGGCCCGATCGCGATCGCGTTCGTCCCGGAGCAGTTCGACGGCGGATCGCCCCCGGGAATCGGTCTTCCCCTTCAGAATCCCGCGCAGATCCGCCACGGATCGGATCGGACGCACGACGATTTCCCCTTCGTCGGTGCGAACGAACTTCACCCGTCCGGGAGTGTCGATGCCTAATTCCTCCCGGAACTCCTTCGGAATGGTCGCCTGCCCGCGGGCCGAAACCGAGACCACCTTTTCAGACTCGGATTTACTCATACATTCTCTAGCCACTACTCAGCCAAGGTCATGGAAAAAGTTACCGCCGAAACGACACCCGTCGTGGCATGTGCGTCCCCACGACGCGGAGGCTCCCGATCTCACGACAGGGGAGGTCTCGGGGGAGATCGGGGGGAGGTCCACGACGGTACGCTACGCGCTCGTGGACGACCGACTCCCGGCACCCGAGAGCATGTCCACCTCGATCGTCACCTCGTCGTAGGGGACGAACGGGGCTTTCGCCCGTCCCTCCTCGCGGAAGTAGACGATTCCGTAGTCGGCGAGCAGGTTCACGTCGGCCGTGACGTCGCTCGGGTTCCGGCCGAGACGGTCGGCCAGCTTCCGAATACTCTCCGGCGGCGCGTTCTTGACGCTCCGCAGTAACTCGACGCGTCGCTGCGTGAGTAGCTTACGCAGATCCTCGGGGTTCCCGAAGTTGAGGAGGTGTGGCACCTGCTCTCCGGCCTCGAAGCGCTCGGCGAGCGCGATTTCTCGTTCGGTCGCCGCCTCCTGCGAATCTGCCGTGATCAGCAGTCGCGATGGGTACTCCGCGCTCCCTGGTCCCGGGGTAGCCGTATCTTCCGGATCGGTCATCGTTCGTTCACCTCGCGTTTGAACGCCCGAACGTGTGACACCAGTCCATCGAAGTCGATCCCTTCGACGCCCTCAGGTGTGTGTCGGTGGTGCATTCCTACTCCCTCCCGATAGTGCGAGTTATCGTAGCGCAGGACCGTCGTCCCGTCGGCGGCGGTGTACTGATACCTGATCCCCTGGGGGTAGTCGTCGCTTTCCGGAACGTTCCACGCGCGCATTTCGTACCGACTCCCGTCGGGGAACTCGTTGTCCGCCCAGTAGAGCAACGTCGCCAACGTACTCGCACCTGTGCGTCGACAGAGCGGAGACGAGGATAAACGTGTGAGGCAAACACCGATACATAGTGGGCGTGAGCGTCCACGTCCGACCTCCGGCGGACGCGATGCTACAGGTAGCCCAGATCCTGAAGTCGCTCCTGGGTCTCCTCGGCGGTCGCCGTCCGATCGGACTCGACGCCCGCCTCGGCGACGACCCGCTTTCGCTCCTCGCCCTCGACGACGAGCCACGGCACCTTCACGAGGTGCTCGGTGTAGACGCCCTCCGGGTGGCCGTACATCCGCATCGGGACCGGGCAGGGCGCGGGTCGCTCGCCGAGCAGGTTGCCGTGGTCGGACGTGACGACGGTCGTCCCCGGAAGGTCGTCGAGCAGCGTCTCGACGGGCGAGAGCGCGATCTCCAGGTTCTCGCGGTAGGCCCGCCAGACCGTCTCCGCGTCGATGGCCCCCCGCTTGAGCATGTCCCAAACGTGCTCGTAGTCCTGCTGGGCGTCCGCGCCGTCGGCCAGTCGCTTCGAGAGTTCCATCCCGGCCTGCTTCCCGATGAGGTCGCGGCCGGTCGGGCCGATGAAGGGGTAGTGGGGCTGGACGAAGTGGGCGACGATTCGCTTGTCGGGGTACGCCTCGGCCGCCTTCCTCGTCTCCTCGGCCATCACCTCCGGGTGGACCGTGTTCAGCTCCTCGTCCCAGTGATCCCGCCAGACCGAGACGACCGCGTGGAACGTGTTCGGTGGGAGCCGAACGTCGATCTGCGGGTTCGCCGTCACGTAGACGGTGTCGTCGAACCGCCGACCCTCGAAGTTCTCGCGGAGGAACTCGGGCGTGTTCGACCCGCGCGAGACGCGCGACTCGAGTCGCCCCTGGATCGTGTTCAGCTCCGCGAACATGTCGTAGCGGCAGGCGTCGAGGATGATCAGGTTGTCCCAGTCCTCGGCCATGACGTCGACTCCCTCGTGATCGGAGACGTACTCGAAGTACGGCTTCACGAGGGTCTTTTCGACCACGAACTGGCCGACGACGCGTCGCCACCAGTTGGGATCGTTCCAGTTCTTCCGAACGCTGTTGAGATACACTTCCAGATCCATGTCGTAGATCACTCGTCGTCCGCGTAGCGCAGGTGTTCCGCGAGAGCGTAGGCCATCCACGCCTCGCACCAGCGCATCAGGGTGAACCGCTTCGTGTAGAAGCGCCGCCTCTGGTAGTAGAACCGTCCGTCTCCCGCGTAGAGGTTCCCGAGCACCCAGTCGACGATGCGCCGGGCGAACTCGCGGTCGCCGGCCATCGAGAACACGATGATGCCCTGGGTCGCGGCGTGGATGTCCTTCGGGAACCGCGAGTCCTCGTCCCAGTTGGGCGCGCCGTCCGGGTCGAACAGCGTGTTCCGGTAGAACTCGAGCGCGCGCTCGATGGTCTCCTCGTGGCGGTCGCTGCCGGTTACCTCGCGGTAGCGCAGGAACCCCTCGATGATGAACCCGTTGTGGTGGTTGTCCATCGAGAGGTGCGAGGCGGAGGGCGGGTCGCGGTAGGTCCATCCGCCGATCGGCTGTTGCTTCGTCGCGAGGTAGTCGAGCAGCTTCGTCGAGCGCTCGAGCAGCTCCTCGTCCCCGAAGTGGTCGTAGAGGTCGACGAGCATCCGGGCGGCGATAGCGCCGCAGTTGAGGGTGTAGAACTCGCCCGTGTACTCGGGCTGGTACTTGATTCGCGCGCCGCCCTCGAGCTCGCGGTACTCCAGTTCGTCGTAGACGAAGTTCGTCGCCGTGCGCGCGACGTCGGCGTACCGCTCCTCGCCGGTCGACTCGGCCGCCCGGAGGAGCGCCTTCACCGCGTAGGAGGTCGGGATGGCGTTCGGAACGTACGCCCCGCGGCGCTCGTCGAGCAGTTGCATCTCGTGGGTGTGCCCGCCGCAGAAGCCGCTGTAGCCCTCCGCGGCGTTCTCGATGAGCCAGTCGGCCAGCGCCCGCGCCTCCGCGCGGTACAGTTCGTCGCCCGTGAGGTCGTAGGCCGTGTCGTTCGCCATCGAGAACAGCGCCGTCCCCTTGAAGTTCTGGCGCTTCTCGACGAGGAACAGCGGGCGCAGGTTGACCGGCGCGCGCTTGATGCCCTCCTGGACGGCGATGTTGAGCCACTTGTTGTCGACGGGCGCGGCCCGCAGCAGTCGGCTGCTCATGCCGTCGAAGTAGTCCCATCCGGTGTAGTCGCGCTCGCGAGCGTATCGGAGCGTGTCCTCGAGCAGGCCCGTCAGGAAGTCCCCCTCGACCGGTCTCGCGGCGGAGAGACGACCGGCGTCGCTCGGCTCCGAGCTGGTTCTGCCTGTGGTCATCGCGGTTTCGTCCCTCGTTCAGTTCCCCGAGCACAAAGTTAGGTCACTGCTACGCCCCCGACTCGCCCGACCGGACGACGATCCGTTCTAGAACGAGAGACAGGTACCGTCGCCCGGCGCGTCCGAGCGTGTAGCACAGCCACGCCCGGTTCCAGCGCCTGTACGGCGTGTTATCGCGCAGGAGCCGGTCGCGACGGCGGTAGGAATCGCCTTCGTCGTCGTGGAGGTCGTCGACCGTCCACGCGAATCCCTCGCTCGCCCGTTCGATGCTGTCCGGCGATCCGTCCCTGACGAACGTCCGGACGGCCTGTGCCGAGGCGTGGACGTCCCGCGGGGACGGGGCGTCGTGCTCGAACCTCGGCGTGCCGTCGAGTTCAGGTACAGTCGTCGATGATGGCGTCCGTGATGTCGACGACCTCGGCGTGGACCTCGCGCGCCCTGGCGAGGTCCGGTTCGATGTCCCCACCGCTGAGGCCGGTGAGGTAGTCGACGATGTCCGCCACGTCGCGCGAGTGGAACACGCGCCCCTCCTTCACGAGCCGCTGATCGACCGAGAGCATCGTGTGCGGGAAGAAGGACACCGCGGGCTTGCCCATCGAGGCCGCCTCGCGGGCCATGGTGCCCGAGCCGGTGAGCACGCACTGGGCGTGCCACGCCAGCTGGAGGCCCTGGAGGGGCTGCTCGGGGGCGTACACCCGGTCGTCGGGGTATTCGGCGGCGTACGCGCGGTCGCGCGGCCGCCGGGGCAGGTAGACGACGTTGAACCCGGCGTCGACCGCCCGGTCGAGCAGGCTCGGGACGAGCGACTCCTCGATGTCGATGTAGGCCGCGCCCATCGCCTCGGGTCGGACGACGATGAACTCCTCGAAGGGGAGCCTGTCGGTGAAGTCGTCGTCGGGCTCGAAGTAGGCGACGCAGACCTCCTCCTTGTAGCCGTCGTAGGTGTGGACGGTCTCGGGGGCCGCGCCGTAGTCCGTGAGTTCGGCCGTCTTGAACGCCGCCGGGACGACGTGGTGGGTCGCCATCGCCCGGAAGTAGTTGAACGCCTCCTCGACGAACGGCGCGTCCTGGTAGTAGGTGATGTCGTTGTCGGTGTAGTGGATCGAGGGGATGCCGTGGACCTTGGAGGCGAGCACGCACATGGCGTTGCGCGCCGACAGCGAGACGTCGGCGTCCGGGGCCTTGAACGACAGCTGGATAGTCCGCAGGGGAACGCCGAACGTTCGGGCGAGCTCGTTGTCGAAGTCCCTGCCGACGACCGAGAAGTCGAAGCCCGCCTCGCGCGCCAGCGGGACCGTCTCGGTCTTCTCCCTGGCCGTCACGACCGTTGGCAGGTCGAGGCCGTCGGCGATGGCCTTGAAGAAGACCGGGTGCGACGGGCTGGCGAGGTCGATCCAGACCGTCGGCTGGGCGAGGGTGCTTCGCATGGGGGCTTTCATAGAGTGAGTACGTCGAAGTCGGCGTCACGCCACGCGTTCTCGTCCATCAGCCCCTTCGTGTCGACGAGGAGGCGACCGCGCATCCGATCGGCCGCCTCGGTCGGGGAGAGGTCGCGGTACTCGTCGTGGTCGGTCGTGACGACGATCGCGTCCGCACCGTCGAGCGCCGTTTCCAGCGAGACGAGTCCCATCGAACCGTCGTCGTCGGAGACGTGCGGATCGTGCAGGCGCATCTCGACGCCCATGTGCTCGCCGCCGTCGGCGACCGCGGGCTGCTCCTGCTCGGTCGCCCGGAGCATCCGCGCGAGGCGGAGGCCGGGGCTGTTGCGCGCGTCGTCGACGTTCCCCTTGTAGGCGACGCCGAGGATGGCGAGCCGCTTGCCGTCGAGGTCGCCGAAGTAGTGGGTGACGAGATCGGCGACGTACCCCGCCATGCTGTCGTTCACGCGACGGGCGTTTCGGATGAGGTCGACGGAGTCGGAGCCGTGGGCCAGAAACAGGGGATCGACGGGGAGGCAGTGGCCGCCGACGCCCGGTCCCGGCTGGAGGATGTCGACGCGGGCGTGGCGGTTCGCCAGCCCGATCGCCTCGCGGGTGTCGATGCCGTAGTCGCGGGCGATCTTCGCGAGTTCGTTGGCGAAGCCGATGTTCGTGTCGCGGTAGGCGTTCTGGACGAGCTTCACGAACTCGGCGGTGGTCGCGTCGGGAGCGCGGTGGACCGTCCCGTCGATGCAGGGCTCGTAGAGGCGCGCGGCGGCCTCCGTGGAGGTCGCGTCGACGCCGCCGACGAACCGGTCGTTGGCCCGGAGTTCGTAGAGGATGTTCCCCGGCAGGACCGTCTCGGGGCTGTGTGCGAGGTGGAAGTCCTCGCCGGCGCGCAGCCCCGAATCCCCCTCCAGCGCCTCGAGGACCGGCCCCTCGGTCGTTCCCGGCGGGACGGTCGACTCTACGATCACGGTGTCACCCTCCCGGAGGACGCCCGCGATGCCCCCGGCCGCGCTCAGGACGTAGGCGAGGTCCGCGCGCTCGGCCTCCGCGTCGAGCGGCGTCGGGACGCAGACGAGGTGGTACGACGCCGGGACGACCTCGTTCGAGAGCGTGAGCCGTCCGTCCTCGATCACCTCGGCGATGTACTCGCGGAGTTCCGCCTCGCCGGTCCGTACCTCACCGCGGGAGAGGCGGTCGATGACCGCCTCGTCCACGTCGTAGCCCGCGACGTCGTGACCGTTGTGCGCGAGCAGCGCCGCGGTCGGGAGGCCGACGTAGCCGAGGCCGTGGACGCAGATCGTCGACATCAGTGCCGTCCTCCCGCCGCCGATCGCTCGGCCGCGCTCCGTACTACCCCACGAGTAGATCGAGTCGCGTCAGCGAAAGCCCGCTGCGCGATACAGCCTCCTAGTGCCATCATGCTGGATTCGCTATCGGAAAACGGACAGCCAATCCCTTTGTTATGAGTCGCCTGTCGGAAACCGTACCCGTCGAATGTTGGGAGTAGGTACTCTGTGTCGATCGATTTGCGCACCAGGGGGTCGCGACGGATCGCGGTAGCGACCCGCGGACGTGGCCGATCGAAGGCGCCGGCCGACGGGTCCGCGAGGCGCGTTATGCGGATCGTAACAGGCCCTCCGGAGGGGGCCGACCGCCTCGCGCCGACCCCGGAAGCGGACGACGGGAGAGGGGCACCCCGCGGCGGTGCTCGACCGACGACGATCCCCGCTTCCGGCGCTGGTGGGTCTGGAACGCGGAGAGACCGACCACCGGTCTCGTCGACCGATCGGTGTCGCTCGTCGCCGCCGCGAGAAGGAGTGATCCGAGCGGCGTTCAGTTCGCGCGCTCGCCGCGATCGTCGAAGCGGATGTTCGCGGTGCCGTCCACCTCGAAGGTGGTCAGGTCGCCCGAGAAGCGGTAGGCGTCCGCGCCGCCGCCGACGGTCCCGGAGACGACGCCACCCTCGACGCGGTCGTCGGCGTTGACCGAACCGATCTCGCCGTACTTCTCGACCGTCCCGGAGGTCTCGAAGCGGTAGGTGCTCTCCTCGCCCTTGCCCTCGACGACGACGAGGTTCGGCAGGGGATCGCCCCCGAACTGGTCGGGGGTGACCTCGGACCCGTTCACGCGAACCGACGCCTCGCCGTCGACGTCGAGGCTGGTCACGCTCCCGGAGAAGCGGTACCTGTCGACGCCGCCGGAGACGGCGCCCTCGGCGCTCCCGCCGGAGATGTTGTCCTCGCTGTCGACCGTCCCGTCGGGCGCGGGCGCGATGGCCCCGTCGACGGTGAAGCTGTAGGAGGCGACCGCCTCGTCGTCGCTCCCGATCACTTCGATGGTGTTGGAGGGGAGCACGTCCTCGGGCGTGACCGCCTCGCCGTCGAGGTAGACGTCGGCGTCGCCGTCGAGCGTGAAGCCCGTCACGCCGCCGGTGAACCGGTAGCTGTCGGAGCCGCCGGTGACGGCACCGGTGGCCGTGCTCTTCGTGAGGTTGTCCTCCTCGTTGATGAGGCCGTCCGCGTCGTTGGCCTCGAGCGAGCCCGAGACGCTGAACTCGTACGACGCGTGGTCCCCCGTTCCGCGGATTGCGAGGACGCTCGCGCGGTCCTTCTTCGCCGCCTTCCCCGCTGCGTCAGTCGCCTCGGCCTCGTCTTCCCGCTCGTCCTCGGCGTCCGACGCTTCCTTCGCCGTCGACTCCTCGCCGGCCGACGTGGCGTCGACGTCGCCCTCGACCTCCGCTCCGTCGGCGTCGGTGGCGTTCGTCTCGTTGCCACCTTCGGCCGCCCGATTGTCGGTCGATCCGTCCGCTGACGGCTGCTTCCGACCGCCGCTCTTCCGCCACTCGGCGTTGGGAGCGGGACAGGAGTCCTTGCTCGTGATGTTGTTCGTCGAGACGCGCGACCCGTTGAAGACGGTCGCCCGACCGGGCACCTTGACGTTGGTGTTGACGACCTTACTCCCCGAGGAGTTGTCGAGCACGATACCGTCCGTGTTGCCGGTCATGTGGATGCAGGAGTCCCTGATGACCGATCCCGGACGCGAGTCGAGCCAGATAGCGCCCCGGCGGGGGCTCCCCGACCCGGTGATCGAGACGTTCTCGATGGTGATGTTCGCCTCGTCCGGCGTCTTGTGCCCGCGGTTCGAGAAGCGGCTGCCGGGTTTCCACGCCCGGATGGCGGGCATGTTGACGTCGCAACGGATGCGGGTGTCCTTGATCGTCACGTCGCCGTCGGAGGAGTTGATGGAGATCGCGCCCTGACTGCCCCCGGGCATGGACTTGACGATGACGTCGCAGTTGTAGACCCCGCCGCCGGTCTTGCCGTGCTGCGCGCTGGCGAAGTAGATGCCGATCGTACCGCCGGGATTGCCGACGTTCTTCGGGTGAGCGTCGTCGAAGTCGACGACGACGGTCGAGTCCCTGATGGACGATCCCGCACCCATGCGGATGGCGGCCATGTCGTTGTTCTTGAAGAAGCAGTTCTCGAAGTTCGTCGAACCCTCGTGCTTCCCGGTGTAGAGGCCGCCGTCGCCCGCCGCGTTCTCGATGTGGCAGTCGCGGAACGTGATCGTCCCCATGTGACCGCTGTAGACGCCACCCGCGCCGTCGTTGGCCCCGTGGCCGATAAACACCGAGGGCCCGGTCTGGACGAAGCCCGTGATGAGGGCCTCGCCGTCGGGGTCGGTGATCTTCGGCAGCAGGGAGGGACGGTCGTCGCCCCGCGAGTTCATGCCGATGAACTCCACGTCGTGGACCTGGAGACCGTCTTCGAGCTGGAAGGCGTTCCCGATGTCGCCGCCGTTCCTGCTCATCGTCTGGTCGAACGTGACGTTCTCGAGGAGGATGTCGCGTCCGCCCCGTACGGTCAGGAAGAACGCCTCCTGCCCGTTGGACGTTCGGAACTGCACGTCGCCCTTGCTGTCGCCGAGGCCGCGGACGCCGAAGCGGCGCAGACCGTTCTGTGCGTTGTCGCCGTCGAAGACGTAGGTACCCTCGGGGAACTCGATGAGCGTGCCATTCTGCATCGCCCCGTAGAACGCGTCGTCGATCGGCCGATTACCGTTCGGGTCCATGCCGAGGTCGTCGACGGCGTTCACCACCCGATCGAAGGTGATGCCGTGACGCTCGGTCGCCGCCGCCGCCGTGGCGCTTCCGACCGCGACCGTGGCCGCGGCGGCCGCCCCGATCTTCAGGTACTGACGGCGGTTAAGCAGGCGTTTATCCTCGTCGTCTAGTATCGAATCTGTCGACGCTTCCGGATGGTCATCCGGTTCGCGTGCCGAATCGTGTGCCATGCATCTCGTAGCTTCATGCTTAAGCTAATAAGTGTTTTGTGTCTTACATAAGTATGCCCACATGACTATCACTGTCCATTACCAGAAAGCGGTTGACTATCAGATAGCCACACCGGTCCGGTAACGGTCAGATTAACTGCCGAAATGGCGCTCTCTGAGCCGTCTAGCGGTTGTTGCGGGAAGACCATCACAATCTATCGACATACCCGAAACCCCGTACGTGCAAATTACCGACCACGAACTGTCACGTTACTTTATTATTTCTCGTCGGACGAGTGTCACCGATACGGATCGATCGATCGTCCGTCGTTCGACCGGGGGCGGCATCGCCGCGGAATAGCTTCGAGGACGGAGGAAATCGGGGATGACCGGTCCGGATAGAGGAACTTATAAGTAACCACGACGGGATGAAATTGACGATGCGGTGTACGTAACCCGGTCGACGGTGACCGTCATAGCGCGCTGGTAGAGTTGATCGAGAGACAGTACCTCGATACGTCATTCGTAACAATACTGATATCGGCCGTCTACACCTCACATGTACACACTTTCGCAATTGAAACGTGCACTCGACACCCCCACGCTCTTCGCCGAGGAAGTGAACCGGGTAGCACACCGACGATTCAAGCGATGGTCGTATAACGAGCGCGGCGTCGACATATTCGCCGAGGACTGGGACAACCTGGTCATTCTCGACGCCTGCCGCTACGACATGTTCGCGGAGCAGCACTACCTGCCGGGGCGCCTCGAATCGCGCATCTCCCGCGGCTCAGCGACGTGGGAGTTCCTGGAGGGGAACTTCGCGAACCGGGTGCTCGAGGACACGGTGTACGTCACGGCCAGTCCGATGCTCCACCGGAACGAGGACGCCCTCAACACGCGGTTGCACGCCGTCATGAACGTCTGGCAGGAGAACGGATGGGACGAACGGTACCGCACCGTCCTGCCCGAGACGACGACCGAGTACGCCATGCGGGCCGCCGAGCGGTACCCCAACAAGCGGATCATCGTCCACTACCTCCAGCCGCACTACCCGTTTCTCGGACCGACCGGCCAGGAGCACTTCCCGCTCGACACACTCGCGCTCTGGGGCGAACTCAAGGAGGGCACCCTGGACATCCCCGAGGAGATCCTCTGGCGCGCGTTCCGCGAGAACCTCGACATCGTCCTGCCACACGTAGAGGAGCTGATGGAGGTGTTCGAGGGGCGCACCGTCGTCACGAGCGATCACGGCCAGGTGATCGGCGAGCGGTGTTACCCCATTCCGGTCCGCGAGTACGGCCACCCCATCGGGATCTACATGGACGAACTCGTGCGCGTACCGTGGCTCGTCTACGACGACGGCGAGCGCCGCACCATCACGAGCGAAGCGGCCGGGGAGACCGAGGAGGACATCGACTACGGCGTCGTCGCCGAGCGACTCGAACAGCTCGGCTACAAATAAATCGCCTCGGAGGTCAAGTGGTTCGAGAGAGCGTTGCTCTCTCGTCATCACGAGACGGCTTCGCCCTCTCGCTCGACCCGACGAACCCAGCCCGCTTCCGATAGGGGACTTCGGGCGGATCCCCGTTCTACGCCGCGTCGGCGGCGTCCACGAAACGTACGCGCCACTCGCGTCCAGCGTTCATCGATCTCTCTCGCGAACGCGGGGCGCGCGTTCGCACGGTGTACGCGCTCGCGGACAGCCACGGCCTGCCGCCTCTCTGTTATTCACGCGTGTGAGAGGCGCGAGTGTACGCGGGGCACGCACCGAGACGTGCGGGGGAGTCACGCAGGGCGTCGGGGCCCGGGAGGCACTCGACGCCCCCCAGTTCGACGGAGACGGAGGGTCGCAGAACAGTGCTCCGGCACGGTCGCGCTCGGGACGGAAGACGCGGGGGGTTGCGAGTCGGGAGAGGCGGAGCGAAGTCGGGGTTCGGACCGGCTAGAAGAGGAACCCGCCGTCGTCGTCGTCCGACGAGTTCGTACCGCCGGTGTCGTTTCCGCCGGCGTCGCCGCCACCGCCGTCGGTAGTGTTGTTGTCGCCGCCACCACCACCGCCACCACCGCCGCCACCACCGCCGCCGATGGTCGTGTTGTCACCGCCGCCGGTATCGCCGCCGGTGTCGTTGGTGTCCGCGCCGCCACCGCCGCCGAAGTCGCCGCCGGTCGGCCCCTCGTCGTCGCCGGTGTCGTTGGTGTCCGCGCCATCGTCGGCGTCGCCGCCACCGCCGTCGCCGAAGTTACCGCTCGTCGGCCCGCTGTCGTTGGTACCGTTGTCGGCACCACCGCCGGCGCCGAAGTTACCGCTCGACGGCCCCTCACCGCCGTCGGATCCGTTGGGCGTCGGCGGCCCGCCGACGAAGGTCCCGTCGTCGCGGTCGGTCATGTTCACGCCGCCGGGCGCGGCACTGTCACCGACGCCCTCGACGTAGTACACCTGCATCCCGTTGCTCGACTGGATGCGGCTCACGCCCGGCGAGGACTCGATGCTCTCGAACCCCGACTCGTTGTATCGTAAGCCCTTGTACGCCCCCGTCTCTAACTTCCTGTTGTAGTCGTGGACGACGAGGTAGTACGGCTGATTGTGATACTCCCTGAGACTTCCGTTCACCAGCCACTCGTTCGTGGGCGACGCGAGCGTCGAGATGGAGACCTGTTCGGCGTCGGCGAACCGGTCCGGCCCCTTGCGGATGCCGGCGAACTGTACGTCGGCCGCCCGGTGGTCGAACGCCATGTCGTGGCCGGTCATCATCTGGTCGGAGACGTGCTGGGTGGGTTTGTAGATGTACGGCGAGGGGAAGATCACCAGCGTCGAGAGCAGCAGCGCGACGAGCACCCCGGCCACCGCGAGCGTCTTCAGGATTCCGGAGCTCCGTCCTCCGCGCGTCGCGGTGTAGATAGCGTGGAGCGTGATCGCCCCGAGGATCGTCACGATGACCATCCCGAACCCGAAGTGACGGAAGAAGTACGACGAGATGCTGCCGACGAACTGGAGGAGGAAGAACGGGGTGAGCGTCAGTCCGCTGTAGGCGAAGTAGGTGACGGCGGCGTTACGCTCGGGATTGCGCTCGCCCAGGCGGCCGGAGAGCGCCACGAGCACCAGCACCGCCGCCAGAGCCGCGAACACGGCGTGTACGAGGAACAGCTTCGCGAACAGCTCCGGAAGGCTCGCGCCGATGCCGCTGATGGAGTCGGTCTGTTCCGTGACGGCCTGCCCGCCCCCGCTCCCGAAGCCGCTCGGACCGAAGCCGAAGAACCCGACGACCGACGTGGCGAGGTTCCCGAGGAACGTGTACACCTTCGGCTGCCGGAGGATCCAGATGGCGAAGAAGGCGAACCCCGCGAGCGTCGGCGCGAGCGCCGAGCGGGCCTCGCTGATGACGCTGCCGCTCGGCAGCCAGCGGTACATCCGCTGGACGACGACGATGGTGACGAAGAAGATGAGCACGTTCAGCGCCACCTGTGGGTGAAAGAGGATCGACGTCATGATCGCGAGGATGAGTATCAGGCCGGTCGCCGAGGTCGCGTTCCGAAGTCCGGAACCGCGCTTCGCGTCCGCGAGGTACTTGAAGAGCAGGAACAACACGAGCGGGAACAGGAAGGTCGTCAGCGTGTAGGGGTGAAAGTCGATGAACGTCGAGATGTTGGTGATCGGGAGGAGGAACGCGGCCGAGAAGGTCCCGATGACCGTCGCCATCCGGTCGCCGATGAGCCCACGAATCGACAGCGGGATGAACACCAGGTAGATGACGACGCAGAGGAGGATGACGAGGATCATCGACCGCGAGACCGTCATCCCGCTCATGGCGCTCAGGGTGCTGGCGAACGCGTGGCTCCCGGGGTAGACGAGCAGGAGCACGCTCTGGGTCCCGTCCGCGATCCCGCGCGCCCACCCGAGGTGCGTCAGCGCGTCGGCGATGCCGTAGCCGCGGTAGCTCCGGATGAGCGGCAGCGCGACGATCGTCGCCATCGCGGACACGACGAGCGCGAGCGCGGCCGGGACCAGCCAGCCCCGATCCTCCGACCCGCCCCAGACCGACACGCCGACCGCGACGAGGAACGCCACGGCGAGGCCGACCCAGACGGTGGCGGGCGTCGCCCCGTAGATAGAGAGTTCGTAGTTACTCGCGGGGGCCTCGCGGGCCCGGAGGATAGCGTACGCGAGCGCGAGAAAGCCGACGGTCAGCGCCGCCTTGGCGGCGCGCTGCCCGCGACCGTCGTCAACTAGCATCGCTCCTCGGGCCGGGTGGAGTTCGGCCCGTCAGTCCCTCTAACATCAGTCATCGATTCATACGTGTTCGGTGGGGCTTTGTTACGGTGGTATTACCGTCAGTAGTCGGTCGTTCCCGTCGGTTGCACCGTCAGTTGCGCTCGGTGTTGGCCATCAGGTGGGAGTTGAGTTCGACGTCGTACGCGAGCGCCAGGACGAGAAAGAGCGTTCCGAGGAGGAACACGAGCGTCGAGAGCAGACCGCGCACGAACACCCCCTGTGCCGCCGTCGCGGCGGTGTACGCGCCGCCGAACAGACCGATGAGCATGGCGACGAACGCCAACACGTAGCAGAAGACGACCGGGTGGAAGTCGAGTAAGAGGTACTTGAACTTGATCCGCTCGCGGAAGTTCCGGAAGAGCAACAGCGACACGTGAGGGATGAACGAGCGGTAGCGTATCGTGCTCTGTTCCTCGCCGTATATCGCCGAGTGGGAGACGTCCGCCACGCGCAGGTCCTTGAGGTTGCACTTCGCGAGGATGTCGTTGAGGAACCCGTAGTCGTCGTACAGTTCGTCGACGGGGATGCGTTCGAGCGCCCGGCTCGAGATGGCGGTGTAGCCGTTCTGCGAGTCCGATACCGACCAGTACCCGGTCGAGGCCTTGGTCAGGAACGTCAACACGACGTTCCCGAACAGGCGGAACCGGGACATCCCCTTCCAGGACTGGCGACTCGACAGGCGGTTGCCCTTGACGTAGTCGGCGCGGCCCTCGACGATGGGATCGAGCATGCGGTCCAGGACCGACGGATCCATCTGTCCGTCGCCGTCCATCACCGCGACGAGATCGATACCGTCCTCGAGCGCCTTGCGGTAGCCGAACTTGACGCTCCCGCCGCGACCGAGGTTCCGCTCGTTTCGAAAGGGGAGGACGACCGCCTGGTGGCCGCCGTCGGCGAGCACCTGTTCGACCTCGCGCTGGCGGTTCATGGCGGTGGCGTGGGACTGAATCTCCTCCCAGGTGCCGTCCGTCGAGCCGTCGTCGATGACGTATACCCGGTCGACGAAGCCGGGTATGGTGTCGATGACGCGGCCGACGAGGCCCTGTTCGTTGTACGCGGGGACGATGACGCCGACGGAGTGGTTCCGGTACATATCACCGCACCCCGCCGGTTCGGGGTCGTCGCTGCCCGGGCAGCCGCGTCATCGGCCCCCCCGGATCCGACGGCAGTTGCACGTACGGACCGCGCAGTGGCGACTTGTCCTCGCGTTCGTCGATGATCTCGGTACGTACATTTGTTAACGGTCGATGCACCGGCGAGCGCCAGCGCACTCAATTATGAAAGAAATGTAGTCTGTCGGGCTTTGTTATGATCCACCTTCGCTTCGAGAACGCTTCAAGGGGAAGAATTCAGGGAGTGCCAAACCGGTAAGGACTACCTCAGAACGGTGAAGAAAGTGATTGAAAAGATACAATTACGCGCGCATCGTTACCTGCCCGGCGACCGCCGGAGGGATCCTGAGCGCGCCCCTGAGGGGTGATGAACGATAAAAACCGTTCATCAGTCGTCGAGGGTGTACGTTCGGCGGTGGGGCCGCGGGAGGCCCGGTGCGCCGTCGTAGAGCCACAGGACGAACGCGAAGCCGAGCAGCGCCACCTCGAAGGCGACGTAGGCCTGTCCCTCGGGGCTGGACGCGAGTTCGACGGTCCGGGAAAGGAAATACGTGAGGTTCTCGAGGAACCCGGTCCCCGAGTCGTTGACGTGCGTGACGAGCGGCCAGAGCAGCACCTCGAAGTTCACCGGCTCGCCGTAGACGATCGGATGGACGGCGTCCATCGGCGGGTGCAGCGCGTAGGCGACCGCGAAGCCGAACCCGACCATCGTGTAGCCGCGCCGCCGTGCGAGCAGCACGACGACGACGCTCAGGACGACGACGGTGAACACCGAGTGTGCGAGCGAGATGCCGCTCGACAGGACGCCGAACTCCCACGCGAGCGGCTTGTCGACGAGGTCCGGAAACTGCGATCCGAGGGCGACGGCGGCCAGCGTCGCCGCGTCCGGCGACCGCCGCCACAGCAGGTGACAGAGCAGCGATACCGCGATGTAGCCGACGGCGAAGTGTTCCCAGGGCCACATCTCAGTGCGTCCCCGGCCCGAGCAAGGCCGCGGAACCGTTAGCCCCGCCACCGCCACCGCCGCCCCCGTTCGACGGCTGGGGGCTCTGCACTTCGATGAAGACGGTCTCGTTCGCGTTGTCGCGGGTCGGGTTCTCCGGAACGCCGTCCTTATACAGGAGGTAGGCGATCTGGACGCGTTCGCCGCCGAACTGCGAGCTGACGACGTGACGCTGCTGCCACGACTCCCCCGCCCCGACTGTCTGGCTGAAGCGGTCGAGTTCCGTGGACTGTGTCACCTCGCCGTTCCCGTCGAGCGCCCGCTGCTGGATGACGACGGTGTAGTCGACGGTTCGGTTCTCGTTGTTAACGACGAGGAAGGAGAGTTCCGCGGAGTCGCCGGGGGACATGTCGGTCGGATACCCGGCGTAGACGAGGTAGCCGTCGTCGGTTTCGGAGCCGACGCTGAACTCCGTGTAGTGGGTTCCGTCCTTCGGCGCGGCGAGTCCGACGGCGAACGCGCCCGCGGCGAGGAGAACGGACGCCGCGAGGGCGATCGAGAGGGCCGTATCGAGGCTCGACCCGTCGGTCGCGTCGCCGACCGCCGCCGCCCAGGCACCGACGGGGAGACCGTAGCGTTCCTCGGGGGCGATGCGCAGGCGACGGAGCGTCGCCACGAGGGACAGGACGGCGACCAGCACGGTGATGACGACCGCGGCGGTGGTGGCGGTCATCGGACCGGGGTCGGCGGCGACGACGAGGCCGAGCATGGGCATCAACACGACGCTGAGCCCGAACGAGAGGCCGAGGCGCTCGACGTTGTCGATGCCGGCCTGCGAGCGCGCCGAGAGCCGATCGAGCAGCGAGCCGCGGGCGCGCGAGTGCTGCTTCCGGCCCCGCTTGGGGGGAGCGCGACGCGGGAACGCCGCCGCCGTCAGTGCGTATCCGGGCAGGAACAGCATGACCGGTAAGGTGAAGATGATCCGCAGCGGGTTCGGGTTCCCCGAACCGGCGAAGACGCCGCTGACGACGAGGAAGTCGACGACGCCGAGATAGGCGAGAGCCAGGACGAGATCCAGCGGAACGGGGCCCGCCGAACGCGCGTTCCGACGGCTCATGACCGCCCCTCCCCGTCGACAGCGAGGAGACGTCTCGACACCAGGGTGACCTGCATGGTCTTGGATCGAGGGAGGCGACGTCCGGGCATTGTTATACGGCTATTACCGTGAGAGGAGGTCGCAGGGCGAAATCCGGGCGTTAGAACTGGACGTACTGATCTTCCCACTCCCGGCGCTGCTGGAGCGCCTCGACGCCGTCGTCGGAGACGACGTAGTAGTTGGTACGGCGGTCGATCTGTCCCTTCTCGACGAGACCACGGTTGACGAGCACGTCGAGGTTAGGATAGAGCCGGCCATGCGTGATTTCTCGACCGGTGTGTGCTTCCAACTCCTCTTTGACTGACTGCCCCGACGCACGATCTAGCCCCGCAATGACGTATAGCAGATCGCGTTGGAACCCGGTCAGGTCGAATATCTGCATGACACCTGAACTCATCGGATAATCGATTTTGTTAGTTGCTATGTAACCAGTCAGAACACTGAACTCCGGGCTCGGTCGCGCCGGGAATCGCCACCAAGCGCCTGCGGGTCTGACACGTAACGCGGCGGACAGACCGGAAACCGACGAGAGGAGTCACGGTTCATGAATGCCGTTAGTGCAAGATAGCCACACGGTAACAAAGATAGCGTGTGTAGGAGTAATGTTCATGTTGATGTTGGTATCGTCACGGGTGCTCGGAGTCTGCGGTGATCCGGGCGGAAACCCCTTGCAGAGCCGCTGGCATCGCGATATTGCGCCCAACATAGATGCAACAGGACCAGTTAATGTCTAAGGAATCGACAGAATTAGCGCTCGACGACGCGTTCAACATCCTCAGTAACTCACGTCGTCGATACATACTCTACTACCTGTACACCCGGGACGAACCGGCGACGATCGAGGAGCTCGCGAGTCAGATCGCCGCCTGGGAGAACGACATTCCCGTGGACGACCTCGACGATACCGCCCGGCGGCGCGTCTACGTCTCGCTCTACCAGACGCACCTGCCGAAACTCGACGACTTCGGGATCGCCGTCTACGATCGCGACGAGGGGACCGTCCGGCTGACCGAGAAGGCCGAGGAGATCGTTCGGTACCTACCGGTCGAGAGGCGCGAGACGCCACAGTTCACCTGGTACTACGTCGTGCTGACCGCCGGCGCGGTGATCGCGCTGCTCGGAACGGCGTTCGGTCTCCCGCCGTTCGCCGTCGTTCCGGGCACGCTCATCGCCCTAGCGTTCGCCATCGCGCTCCTCGCGCTCGTCGTCTACCAGTACGCGCTCACGCGTCGCTCGGAGGACGACGACCTCATGAAGCTCGAAGACCTCGAGTGAGGCCTCCGCACCGCTGTTCGACGAACGTCGGACGGGTCGACCGCCGCGCTATCGCATCGAGGTGATGTCGACGACCCACTCCTCCGTCGCCGAGACCCAACTGGTGATTATCTCCTCGTCCGTCGCCCCGCGCGGGTAGAACGTGTAGAGGTCAGGGGTGTCCTCGTACGGCTCGACGGTGTACTCGAGATCGAACTGCGGCCACGCGAACAGCGAGCCCTCCGCCTGCTCGGGTTCGCGCGTCTGCGGCGTGTCGATGTTCTTACTCATAGTGTCCCCCGAGGGGTGTTTCGAGTGTCGCCTGACGGAGGTATAGTTACACGCGAGTTAACCAGCGACCGGCCGAACACGCGTAATTGAAGGCGTCGATCGCCGCATGAAGATCCTGCCGGCACCGACGGGACAGTGAAAAACAGTCAGTTATCAGAGGTGAGCGTCGCTGCCGACGATTCGGTGAGCGGGGAGAGCGTGACCCGACCGTCGCTGTGTGCCTCGACCTGATAGCCGTCGTACTCGAAGGCGACGTAGCCCGGCACCGAGTTCGGCACCGAGAACATCTCGTCGAGCGCATCCGGATCGACGACGTCGTGCAGCGGCGGGTCGAGTCGGATCGGGTCGACCTGCTTCTCCGCGGCGATCGCCTCGACGATTGCTGTACTGAGCGCGGTCTCGTGAACTCGCCCGTCACCCCTAACCATCACTGTACTACCGTCGGACAGAACACGTATAAGCGTGACTATCGACCGCGCTAGTGAGTGACAGTCGTGCGTCGTCGTGCCGGCCCCGGCCGACCCACCGACGGCGGACGGGGGATCGCCCGACGCGCGGCGCTCGATCGCCCGCGGACGGGACTCAGAGTTCGTAGCGGGCGATCGACGCGCTCCCGCAGCGCGAACAGCGGTCGTCGTCCGCGTCGATCGTGGTGCCACACCGTCGACACTCGTAAAGCAGAGCGGGCGCGTTTCCGAACCGACGCACAAGCGTGTCGAGTAGACTCACGTGGGTTCTCACGGGTCACAGCTCATGAAGTCAGGGTATTACTACGTGTCGGATCGCCGCTCGTCGGCGTGGCTCGGCCGGGAGCACGGTACGAAACGAGTGCGCGTGGGAACGGACGAGGGGTGGGATATGGCTGGCAGTGACGATGGCACGTGGGCCCCCGACGTCCGTATCGGCCCATGCGGCTCGACACCCCCCGATGGGAGGGGCGCACGCGTAGATAGCCGTCTCACGGGCTTAGTTATCAGCCTTCTAAACACTCGGAGACCCGGTAAGGTCGGGGTTACGAGCGCGTTAGCGGTCCCTACTGTCCGGAGAAAAACGCGTCACCATGGCGTGATCGGTGACCCTACGCGGTCCGGAACTCGGTATCGCCGACCGCGGAGCGTGGCGCGGCGCTTCTCGTACTCGCGGTGCCAGTGGTCGAGTTCGGAAGCCGGCCAAAACACGCCGGTCGAAGTGACGGCGATGTTTTCGACCCCGAGATCCACGCCGAGAACCGTTCCGCTCTCGCATAGTTCGGAGGCGTCCACGTCAGCCTTTGTTCTGACGTGAAGGTAGAACTCGTCCGTGGTTTCGCGGTAGTGAAGCGTTGCACCCGTCGTCTCGTAGTCGTCGGAAAAGAGGTACGACGAGTGGGGCGTGTCGCGGGCTTCGTCGGGCAACACGTACTCGGCGGTGATGCGTCGACCGATGGTCGAAAGCGAAGCGTGATCGTCGTGAAACGTCGCGCTCCGCTTGTCGTATTCGAGGAACGGCGACGTGAAGTGCGGGAGATTCGCTTTCTTCCCGCGCTTCCACGTCGAAACGACCGATTTCAGCGCCTCCGCCGCGCGGCTTCGAGCCGCTTGGACGAGGTTCGCGTGAAGGTCCGTCTCGCGGCGAACGTCGTCATAGGTGCGGCTGTTGAGCTTGCCCTTGTTCGTTTCGACGTAACCATCGTCGTTTTGAGCGTGCTGAACGACGTAGTTCGCGGCCCATCGGAACTGTTGAATCGTCTCGTGAAGAAGGTCGGCGTCACGCTCGGTCACGTCGAGTTTGACCGGGACGGTTCGCCGGACCTCCATACATCATGCGAAACGCCAATGTTTATAAAATTAATATACAACCGAGAGTCGGCTCGGCTGTAGACGGCGGTAGTAGAGTCAATCGAACGCGCTTCCACCCACGACTTTAGTCGTGGGTTTCCGCGCTGAGGTCCGTATGACGACGATAACAAAGGTCCGTTCTCGCCGGGGGACTGTATGGACATCCAGACGGTCCACGCGAAGAGCGACGCCATCCTCGACGAAGTGTCGCGGGCGGTCATCGCCGATCGAGCGGTCCTGCGCACGGTGTTGACCGGCTTCCTGGCGCAGGGGCACGTGCTGCTCGAGGACGTACCGGGGACGGGAAAGACGCTCACCGCGCGCTCGATCGCGACGGCGCTCGGCCTGTCGTTCTCGCGGATCCAGTTCACCCCCGACCTCCTGCCGTCGGACGTGACGGGGACGCACGTCTTCGACGAGCGGACCCGCGAGTTCGAGTTCCAGCGGGGGCCGATCTTCGCCAACATCGTCCTCGCCGACGAGATCAACCGCGCATCGCCGAAGACCCAGTCCGCGCTTCTCGAGGCCATGGAGGAGGGGCAGGTGACCGTCGACGGGACGACCTACGAGTTACCAGACCCGTTCTTCGTCGTCGCGACGGCCAACCCCGTCGAGCAGGAGGGCACCTTTCCCCTCCCCGAGGCGCAGAAGGACCGGTTCATCGTCAAGTCGAGCCTCGGCTACCCCGACGAGGAGGGGGAACTGGAGATCCTCGACCGCCGTGCCGAGCGCACGAACCGGATCCCGACCGTCGAGGCGGTCTGCACGGAGGCCGACGCCGCGGCGCTCCGCGAAGCGGTCGAGTCGGTCCACGTCGAGCGCGACGTCCGCCGCTACGTCGTTCGCCTCTGTCGGGCGACCCGCGAGGACGCCCGCGTCAGGACGGGCGTCTCCCCGCGCGCCACCCAGCGCCTCTTCGAGGTCAGTCGGGCGCTCGCGGCCGTCGAGGGCCGAACGTACGTCACCCCCGACGATGTCAAGGCCGTCGCGCCGGCCGTCCTCGCCCACCGACTGGTGCTCACCGCCGACGCCCGCGTGGGGAACGTCGAGAAGCGGACGATCGTGGGGGAGCTCCTCGATTCCGTCGAGGTACCCACGGTGTCGTACGCGTCGCGCCCCTCGGTTCGGTAGGGTCGAGCGCATCGCCGTCGAGCGACCGTTCGAACCGGCGACTCGGCGACGGGCGTCCCGGAGCGGTCGAACGCGGCGGAGGAGAGGAGAGGAGAGGAGAGGAGAGGAGAGGAGAGGAGAGGAGGAACACGAACGCGACCCCTCGACCCGCCGTTGGTTCGCTGTCTGCTTCTAGATCATGCGCGTGCGCGCGATCAGCGCACCGTGGAATGTGGACGGTAGGCCGGCTACGGTACGCCGGCGATGCGGTTACGCGTAGAGGACGACCATCAGCGTGACCGCCGCGCCGAGCAGTAACGCGAGCCCGGCTAGCGGGACGCCGGTGACGTTCGCCTCCGAGAGCGCGAGGGCGAGCGCGACGGAGACGCAGCCGAAGGCGGCCGTCGCGCCCGAGTGCGCGAGTTCGACCGGCCACGTGCGCGCGTCCGTACCGAGCTGATCGCCGAGGTTGATCGCCCGCTCGCCGGCGTCCCAGGCGACCACTGCGGCGACGAGGCTACCGAGCAGCGAGAGCGTCGAAGCGCCGCCGACGGTCGCGCTGAAGACCGTCCCGACGACCACGAGCGCGAATCCGGCCGAGATCAGCCGGCGAGCCGCCCGTCGGCTGATCGGAACGAGGCCGAGCGCGAGCAGGGGAACGCCGAGGAGGCCGACGAGTTCGCCGCGCGCGGTGACGCCGTCGGTGAGCGCGACGCCGACGGCGACGGCGACGGCGGCGAGCGATGCGGCGAGGCCCGCGAGCGCGACGGGGAGGCCCGCGAGCCGCGAGCCGCGACGCCGGAGGGCCGCGCCCAGCGCCAGGACGGCGACGCCCGCGAACGAAGCGCCGACGGCGGCGAGCTGTTCCGCCTCGTCCGCGACGAGCGCCACCGCGAGGAGGGCGGCGAGCACCGCGATGCCGCCGCTCAGGCGTCGCGGACGGTGGACGACGCGGGTCACGGCCGCACCTCCCGGACGCGGGCGATCGACGCGCCGAGCGGTTCGTCGGGCGGCCAGTCGACGACGGGGATCCCCGCCTCGCGGAGCGAGTGGATCCGGTCGGCTCGCTCGACGCGGACGAGGCGACCGCCGACGGTCGCCTCCGAGGTGACGTCGGGGCTGACGACCGTGACGGCGCGTCCGGACGCCTCGATCGAGAGGGCGGCGGTCGCGGCGAACTCGTCGAGGAGCGGCGAGAGGAACACCACCTGCGTGTCCCTCCCGAGGCGCTTTCGGAGTTCGCGGAGCTGCCGCTCGTGGTCCGATCGCCCCTCGCCCCCCGGGTCGGGCGGTCGCGGCGAGAGCGCGGGGTGGGCGGCGAGCAGTTCGCGGGCCGCGAGTTCGTGCTCGCCGCCCGCGCCCGGGGCGAGCCAACAGGACTCCCGTCCGACGCCGGCGAGGCCGACGTAGGTGCGCGCGTCGACGAGCGCCGTCAGCAACTGCTCGACGCCGGCGAGACCGTAGGCGACGCCGTGCGGTTCGCCCTCGGCGCTCGCGCGGTAGGCGCACTCCCGGGCGTCGACGAGCAGGACGACCGAGGCGGCCCGCTCCTCGCGAAACTCGATCGTCGTGAGGTCGCCCGTGCGCGCGAGGCGCTTCCAGTCGACGCGGCTCATCGGATCGCCCCGGCGGTACTCGCGCGCGCGGTGAAACTCGATGCCGCTGCCGCCGTCGTCCGTCACGAGCCGGCCGACGTCGCGGCGCGACTGTCGGCGCAGGGGGACCTCCGGGACGGGGTCGGTGCAGACGACCACGGTGGGCGCGTCGGGTTCGGCGCGGACTTCGACCTCCGTACCGCCGCTCGCGTCGCGCAGGAACGCGGTCGCCGGTTCGAACCGGTGGCGACCGTACTCGGCACCGACGGCGTAGGAGAGGCGCGTCGAACGCCCGGGGAGGAGGACCGCGGCGCGACGGGGCGATCCCGACCGGACCGCGAGCGTCGCCGGGACGCCGTCGACGACGCGCACGTCGAACAGGGGCCAGCGGCCGGTGTTCGTCACGGTCACCTCGACGTCGACGCGCTCGCCGCGCCCCGGCGTCTCGTCGCTCAGCGTCCGCTCGATCCGCAGCGAGGGGCTCGGCGGACCGGTGAGACGGGGGAACGAGGCGTAGCCGACGCCGACGACGGCGAGGAGCAACGCCGCGGGCCGGGCGGTGAGGACGCCGACCGCGCCCGCGAACAGGGCGACGGCGACGACGCCGCGCCACCGGCCCGTTCGCCTGACGGCGACCGTCTCGACGGCGCTCATCGCTCGCCTCCCGAGACCGGGGCCGTCTCCGCCCCGGGACCGCGCTCGGAACGGGCGGCGATCGCCTCGGCGGCGGCCGCCGCCCCGTGCTGGGGCCACGACCGACCGCGCAGCGCGGCCCGAACGCGGACGCCGACGGGCGGACCGCGCCCCGAGAGGAACGCCGCGGCCGCGGCGTCGTCGGTCCACGCGCCCGAGTCGACGCGGTCGAGCGCAATCTCGCGCGAGCAGTTGTCGGTACGCGCCAGCGTGCGGGCGGCCGTCTCGCGGAGGCGGGCGCGGACGCGGTCGGGGGCGTCCGAGAACAGCGCCGCGCGACGGCCGAGACCGTCCTCGACCAACGCGTCGAACTCGGCACCCGGCGCGGGGACGCGCTCGACGAACTCGGGATCGGGGGGGCGGCCCTGCTCGACGCGTCCGAGCGCCCGGGCGGCGAGCACGGTGAGAAGCGCGAGGAGCGCGAGGCCGCCGAAGACGGCGATCAACTGGTAGTCGCTGCCGGCGGCGTCGACGGCCGCCTCCAGGGGGAGGACGTCGGCGAGCGGCGGCACCACCAGGACGGCGAGCGCGCCGGCGAAGACCAGCCCGCCGCAGGCGGCGACGGCGTATCGGGCGATTCGCGCGGCCCGCGAGCGGCGCGTCACGACGCGTCACCCCCACTCATCCGGCGGAGACTGTCGCGGGCGCGACGGACGTCCTCGTCGGTGATCGCCGCGCCGCCGTAGCGGATCCGCTCGTACGCCGTCCGGAGCGTCTCGACGGCGCTCGGATCGCAGCCGGCGTCGACGGCCGCGCGGGCGCACTCGGCTGTCGTCATCGTCCGCGCGTCCTCGACCCCCGCACGCTCGAGCATCGAGAGCCACGCCCGTTCGACCTCGTTCTCCGGGACTGCGACCGGCGCGTCGGTCCCCGCGTTCCCGTCGGCTCGCCCCCCTGGGAAGAGGGCGAGCAGGAGCGAGCGCAGTCGGTCCGCGTAGCGGCGGCCGAGCGCGAGCGCCACCAGCGCGACGAGCGCCGCGGTGGCGTACGACAGGAGCCGCTCCAGCAGGCGCAGGAGCCACGCCCACCACGGCGGCTCGGGCTCCTCGCTCCCGCCTCCGCTGTCGCCGCCGCCACCGCCGGACCGCGCCTGCTGCCGCCGTTCCTGCCGCTGCTCGTTTCGCTCCACCTCCTCCTTCACCTCGCGCGCCTGCTCCTGGCCCAGCGGGATCCGGTCGTAGTCGAGGTCGATCACCTCCTCCGGGTCGGAAGAGAGCGAGGAGTCGAGCGTCGTCGCCGAGACGCCGACCGCGACGACGCAGACGAGCGCGATGGCCGCGGAGACGAGGCGGTCGACGTTCGGCCGCTCCCGAGCCGGCACCGCTCGTTCCGATCCGTCACCTTCCTGATTCACGGTTGGATGTATACCACGGGTAGGAGACAGTCATAGTTAGTTAGCTGCTATCCGGCGAGGGGGCTACCGCGCGGACTCGCGTCGAGGGCGTCCGTGTGCGTTCGCGACGGTGTCTCGGACCGCACACGGACGAACGGTCCTCCGACGCGCACGGCTCTCTACCGGTCGAAAAACGCGATATCGGCGCGTCGTCGGGGGCGACGTCGACGCTAAGGTCGTTCGGCGGCGTCGGCCGGGGTGAGACTACCGTCGTTCGTCGTCACCAGGAGGCCGCGGTCGAGCGCGCGCTCGATCGCCCGGTTCACCGCGCCGACGTCCTGATCGCCGTCGTCGCACAGGACCGAGCGCACGTCGCGGGGCTCCATCGTGCCCGGTCGCGGTTCGGTCGCGTCCGAGGCGACCGTCCGGACCACCGTCTGTACGAGCTCGTCGAGGTCGTTGAGGTCGTCGTCCCCTCGTCCCATAGTCGGCGCGAGGGGATTGACGCGGTTAACTCTTGATCGCTAGTGCGGAACGGAGCGAGGAGAGGAGAGTCGGTCGATCGGACGGAGGGTTACTCGACGGTGACGCTCTTGGCGAGGTTGCGCGGCTTGTCGATCTCGCGGCCGAGGCCGTAGGCGGTGTGATAGGAGATGAGCTGGAGCTGGACGTTGGCCAGCAGGCCCGCGAGATCGGGGTGCGTGTCGGGAACCCTGAGGATCTCGTCGGCGACCTCGCCGACCTCCATCCCCTCGGGCGCGACGGCGACGACGGTCGCGCCGCGCGTCTTCGCCTCCTCCGCGTTCTTCCGCGTCTCGTCACCGCGCGCACCCGTGAGCAGGGCGAACAGCGTCGCGTCCTCGGTGACGAGCGCGAGCGGGCCGTGCTTCAACTCGCCGGAGGCGAAGCCCTCGGCGTGCTCGTAGGTGATCTCCTTGAACTTGAGCGCCCCCTCCAGCGCGACCGAGTACTCGAAGTCGCGACCGATGAAGAAGTACGACTGGCGGCCGATGTGCTGTCGGCTCACCGTCTCGGCGGCGGTAGCGGCGAGCAGTTCGTCGATGCGGTCCGGGAGGCGGGCGAGCTCGCGGAAGAACGCTGCGGCGTCCTCGCGGGGGGTCCCGCGCTCCGCACCCTGCGCGATGCGGTGCGTGAGCATCGCGAGCGTCGCGACCTGCGAGGTGAACGTCTTGGTGGCGGCGACGCCGATCTCCGGCCCCGCGCGGATGTAGAGCACGTCGTCCGCCTCGCGGGAGACGGTAGACCCCACGACGTTCGTCACGGCGAGCGTCCGGCCCCCGGCCGCCGCCGCGCGGCGGAGCGCGCTCAGGGTGTCGGCCGTCTCGCCGCTCTGCGTGACGGCGACGACCAGCGTCCGCTCGTCGACGGTCTGGAGGTCGAAGTACTCGCTCGCGCGGGTCGTCGAGGCGGGGATCCCCGCCCTGACGAGCTGGCGCTCCGCGCAGAGCGCGGCGTGGTACGAGGTGCCGCAGGCGACGAGGTGGACCTGGTCTACGTCCTCGAACGTTCCCTCGGGGAACGACTCTAGCGTGACCGTCCCGTCGTCGATGCGACCGCTGAGGGTGCCGCGGAGCGCCTCCGGCTGGGCGTAGATCTCCTTGAGCATGTAGTGCTCGAACCGCCCCTTACCGGTCTCCTCCGCGCTCCACTCGACGTGTTCGGGGTCGCGATCGACGGCCGCGCCCGTGCGGTCGCGGTGGTCGACGCCGTCGGGCGTGACGATCACCACCTCGCCGTCCTCGAGGTAGACGACCCGGTCGGTGAATTCGAGGAACGCGGGCACGTCGCTCGCGAGGTAGTACGCGTCGTCGGCCACCCCGAGCACGAGCGGGGAGTCCTGTCGGGTGGCGTACACTGCGTCGGTGCCCTCCGCCATCACCGCGAGCGCGTAGCTCCCCTCGAGTTCGTCGACGGCGCGCTCGAACGCCTCCTCCACGCTCGCGCCCCGGTCGACGTGGTACTCGATGAGCTGCGGGACGACCTCGGTGTCGGTGTCGCTCTCGAAGACGTACCCCGCGTCCATCAGGCGGCGTCGGAGCGTCTCGTGATTGTCGATGATGCCGTTGTGGACGACGCTGATCCGTCCGGACTGACTGGTGTGCGGGTGGGCGTTCTCGTCGGTCGGTGGGCCGTGGGTCGACCAGCGCGTGTGCCCGATGCCGACCGCTCCGGCCGGCACGGCGGCTGCGATGTCCTCCTTCAGTTCGCTGATCTTTCCCGATCGCTTCCGTACGGTGACGTCGCTTCCGTTCTGTACCGCGATGCCCGCGGAGTCGTACCCCCGGTATTCGAGGTTCTCGAGCCCCGTGAGGAGTTCGCCGACCGCGTCGTCCGATCCGATGCACGCGATGATTCCACACATGATTTGAATTAAGACCTGTTTTATCCGCTCGTGACGACCCACGCCGCGGGCCGAACCTCTTCGTTGGGCGTGATACTCGCGAACTACACATTATTATGGCCCTGATAACGACACGCCCGACGACGGTTCACGCCAGTTCAACCCGACCGGAGGAACCCGTCTCTGTCCGGCGATTTATCCACAACAGACCGGGATGAACGGTGGGTAAACAGTACATTACTTCGACAGGATACGAGAGGCGGGGGCAGTGCGGCGGTGCGGCGGTGCGGCGGGTTCGATCGCCACCGATATCGGTCTCGGTTCCGGTCTCGGTCACCGGCTGTCCCGTCCACGGACGGACGCGGCGTTCCGCGTCAGTCGAGGGAGCACCGGCGGCCGGGTGTGACGGACGGCCGCCGGACACAAGGGATGACGGGTACACGCGTGGAGCACGCCCGCGTTCGCGGGCGCGGTCGCTACGGTGCCGATCGCGGGTCCTGAATGTGCTTACCGTCGCGGAGATCCCTCGCGGTGAGGCAGCTCAAGCAGCCGTGGACTTCGTCGTGGTTGTCGCCGAAGACTCTGACGAACTGCTGCGTGACGAACGCTCCGCAGGCACTACATCGACGCTGTGAGTCGGCCGAATGCACACTATTGACCCAGTCCATTGCTCGACACCGATTGGTCAATGCGAAGGAGTGTGCTTTGCTATCCCCATCATAATGGCCGTTATGTCGCTCTTATCCCCGTCGGGGGCGTTTTCGGATCCCGAGTGCCGGGCGTCGGGATCGATCACCCCCGGGGAGACGCCTCGCCGGTCGGCGCGCGGATCGGGGGCGAGACCCGTCGCTCGGCGACTGATCGTCCACGAACGGAGGAGAGCGCCCCCTCGACTAGCGGTAGACGACGGCGAGGGTCGCCGCGGCGAAGAGAACCGTCACGAACGTCGCGAGCCAGAGCCCGGCGGCGGGGATGACGGTCGCCCACGCCGCGAGCGTCAGCACCACGGCCAGCACCGTTGCCACGCCGTGGTATCGAAGCACGAGCGCGGTGATCTCCTCGCCGACGTCCTCGTCCTCCTCGTTGACCTCGAGGTAGGGGAAGAGCTGTTCGGTGAGCGCCGTCCGCTCTACGAACCCCCGACTCTGGTCGTACTTGATGACGCCGACCTCGTCGAGTTTCGGGAGGTGGCACTGATAGAGGCCGACGTAGACGCGCTTGCGCTGGGCCGAGGAGAGCGCCGACACCTCCACGTCGTTCTCGAGGGCCGCGATGTGCTCGGCGATGTCCCGCATGTCGACCTGGCCCTCCTCCTCCCGGAGATACCGGAGGACCCGCCGTCGACGCTGGTTCTGCAGGAGATGGAAGAGGTCGTCCTTCGGAAGGGGACCCACTTCGCTCTCCGCCGTCCTGTTCTCCGCCGTCGCCATATCGTCACCAGTCGTGACTGCCGTTGCATCCATATCTAGGCCACCTTGACCTTCGTCGTTTTTGAAAGTCGGGTCGGTATTGAACCTATCACCCAAAGGGTTAGGTTCGACGCGATCGGCCGGTACCCACCGTCCACGGGACCGCTACCTCGAACTGCAGCGGGGAGGGCGGTCGGTGAGTTCCGACTTCCGGGCCGACGGCGCGTCCATCGGTCGTTCTCGCTCACACGCCGCTCGTTCGTAACCAACCGGGGACTGCGGCCAGCGAAACGTAGGTCTTGTGGTATGTCGTGAGGACCTGTCGTTTCGTCAGTCCGGTCGGTGTCCCGTCCGTCGTCCGCACGAACCCCACATCGCCCGCTCATCGTTCTGTTCGTGCGGTTGAACGCCCGAGCGGCGGGGTCACGGCGGCGACCCCGGAACGGCACTCGACGAGTCCCACGTCGACGAGTTCTGAAGGGCGAACGTGCCTGAGCGTACGTGCCATCCGCTCGACGACGTGCGCGCCCGCCGCCGATCGAGCGGCGAGGGCGTCGAGGTGCACGGCGTCGTCGCGTGCCAGAGTGTGTGCCGAAGTCCACCGTCGACGCCCGTCCGGAGGTGCGTCGACCGGGTCGGCCGCCGACGCGAACTCGAGGGCGGGGTCCATCGGTCCCCCCATCGTGCCCTCGGCGTCGGCGGGCCGACCGGCGTTCTCGGCTACGTGCTGCGCCATATCGTTCCCCCAAAGGAGCTAGGGGTTAAAAGACTACACGGCCAAATGTATTTACATAGACAACAATAAGTCAACGATCACAACCAGTACGACACACGGTATCATGGCGAAGGGGAGAGGAGAGGAGAGGAGAGGAGAGGAGAGGAGAGGAGAGGAGAGGAGAGGAGAGGAGAGGAGAGGAGAGGAGAGGAGAGGAGAGGAGAGGAGAGGAGAGGAGAGGAGAGGAGAGGAGAGGAGAGGAGAGGAGAGGAGAGGAGAGGAGAGGAGAGGAGAGGAGAGGAGAGGAGAGGGGGACACCAGGTTTCCGATGAATCCCGACGGGCGGGGGCGACGAGCGGGGACACCTCGTTTCCGGTGAATCGACCCGCGTTCGGGTGTCGGCGGTACCGAGATCGCCTCGGGCTCTCGGCGGGGAGCCCCGGGTGTGCGGTCCGTCGCCGGGGGTACGGGAGGCTACCGAGGGAAGGCTCGAACGGACACACCCCGCTTCCGGTGAAGTCGGGACAGGGGACGCCGCGATGTCCGTCCGCGCTCAGTCGATCGTGTCGGCGAGGACGCTGCGCACGACCTCCGGATCCTCGAGCAATCGGTGTTCGGTGTAGCTTCCCTCGGCGCTCCCGCCGCTGTAGCGCGACTGCTCGATGACGTCGAGGAAGGCGTGTTCCTTCAGGAGATCGCGCACGCGGCGGAGCGAGAGCGACTCGGAACCCTCCTGTCGACACACCTGCTGGTAGAGTTCGTAGATGCGGGTGGTGCGGAACGCCTCGTCGTCGGTGTGTTCGTTGAGCGAGAGCACCGTGAGCGCCTGGAGGACGTAGCGGGAGTGCGGCGTCGACCCGCGGATCAGCTCGCGGAAGCGATCGGTCTCGGCGCGCTGGCGGGCCTGCACGACGAACTCCTCCCGGACGGTGTTCGCGTCGGTCGACTGGGCGATCTCGCCGGCGTAACGGAGGATGTCGATGGCCTTGCGGGCGTCCCCGTGCTCGCGGGCGGCGAGGGCGGCCGCCCGCGGGATGACGGAGTCGTCGAGCACCCCCTCGCGGAAGGCGTCGCTGCGCGCCTGCATGATGTTACCCAGTTGTTGGGCGTCGTAGGGCGGAAAGACGAACTCGCGCTCACAGAGGCTCGACTTGACGCGCTCGTCCATCCGGTCCTTGTACTTGATCTTGTTACTGATCCCGATGACGCCCACCTTGCACTCGGTGAGCTTTCCCGCCTCGCCCGCGCGCGAGAGTTGCATCAGGATGTCGTCGTTGTCGAGCTTGTCGATCTCGTCCAGGATGACGAGCACGACGTCGTACCGCATGTCGAGGATCTTCCAGAGGCGCTTGTAGTAGGTCGCCGTGCTGATACCCTTATCCGGGATGTTGATGTCGGTCAGATCGGGGTCGTTCAGCGCGCTCGCGATGGTCTGGACCGCCTGGGTCTCCGTCGAGTCCTGCGCGCAGTCTACGTACGCGTACGCCGCCGTGATCCCCTCCTCCTCGGCCGTCTGGATGAGCCGGCCGGAGACGTACTTCGCACAGAGCGACTTGCCGGTGCCGGTCTTCCCGTAGATGAGCACGTTGCTCGGACTCTGGCCGAAGATGGCGGGGTTCACCGCGTTCGCGAGCTGGCCGATCTCCTCGTCCCGACCGACGATACGCCCCTCGTCGGGGAGATGGTTGATCTCGAGGAGTTCCTTGTTCACGAAGATCGGATCCTCGCGAATGAAGAGGTCGTCCGTGTCGGTCATTCGTTGGACACCACGTTCGTTGGACACCACGTTTCCGGTGAAACTGCTTGACTGTTTCCCATACAGTCCGGTGAAAGTGGAAAATCCCGTATTTGAATCGGAACCCGGGTAAAAGTTGACGAACGGATAGAAGTTGCGGAGAGTGTAGCGTGGGTCGACAGTCGAGACACACACACCACGTTTCCGGTGAAACGGGGTGCGAGAGGGGGTGGGGGTTGAGTTGAAGCGGAGGGCGGCTTTACCGGAAACGCGGTCGGTTGCGACAGCCGTTTCACGGGAGACACGGCAACTAACGCTATACGGTCTCTCGAGGCGATTCAAGGGGGAGTGATCGAAGGGGGAGTCGCTTACCTCGCGAGGAGTCCGATCGAGCGTACCGATGAGAAAGGTAACGGTTCGCGTGGAACGCTGGTCGGTGAGAGCGATAGATATCGCTCTTTTATTATTGTTAGCGAATAAGCTAATGGACTATTCGCTTCTATACTACATAAAGAATTTGGTGCGAGGGCGAGTGTGCAGCGTCAGTAGCTTCCTGTCTCCTGCCCGCTTTCCCGTCTTGCCCCGTTTTACTCTAGCTCCGACACGTGGAATCAACGCTCGGCGGCGAAGATCGGGCAACGTTCACCGCTTCCCGTCCCGCAGGGGGGCCCTCGCATCCCGTTTCACCGGAAACGTGGTGTGTGTGTCTCGGTCGATTCGGCGTCGTCCAGGGTCCGGTTCCCGTGGATCATGTGGAACCCGGATCCATCGAGGGCACCGTCGGTTTCACCGGAAATTCGGTGTCTTTCCAGTCACCTGGAGACGAGGCGAGGGATATACGGAGAACATACCGCGGGTGTCCCGAGGGTATGTAGGGTACGGAGAGAACACGGTATTGTACCCCCTGCGCGTATCAACGGGGGCGGGGACACCAGATTTCCGATGAACCGGTGTCATCTTTCCGTCGGATCCGTTTTTGCCCCTTGATTTATTCCCCTGATTCCCTCTCCTGATCCCCTCCCGCGTTCGCCCCTTTCGTTTGCTCCCCCGTTCGTTCCTCTGTTTCGCTCCGCAGTTTTCTCTCACTCCGTCTGCCGCTTGCCCCGTCTGTTTCACCGGAAACGCGGTGTCTGATCTAACCGTAGAGAGGCGCTCTCGACGTATTTCACCGGAAGTCCGGTGTTCCACGACCGTCTCTCGTCCGGGGTATCGCGATCGTTCGAGGCGCGTACGACGGACAGCCCGGCACCTTCCGGACTACAGATCCCGCAGGAGCGAGTCGACGGTTCGCGCGTCCGCCGAGTCGAGCGCCTCGAAACCGTGTTTCACGACGAGGGGGAAGAAGTGACGGTTCTTCTCGAATTCCTCGTCGAACTCGTACTCGTACGCCACCTTGAGCGTCCCGTAGATCCGGTCGAGCTCGCGCTTCTGCGACTCCGGGAGATACATGTACGTCCCGACCCGTTCGGTCTTGACGCTCGATCGGGCGGCGCTTTCGTCGTCGCTCCGGTCATCCCTCCTCTCGTCCGCATCGCTACTCCGATGGTCCCGGCCAGCGTCGCCCTCACCGTCCCTATCAGCGTTCTCCCCCCCGACGTCTCCGGCGTTCCTCCCGACGTCAGTCCTCCCGTCCGTGTCGTCACTCGTACTGCTACTTTCCTTCCCCCTGTCGGCTTCGCGAACCTCGTGAGACCTCTGGCTTTCCGGCCACTCCCGACGTCCCCGCTCGCCGTAGGCGTCCACGGTTCCCCGCTCGGAGCGAGAGGCTCCTTCGGGCCGCATCGCTCGCCGGTCCTCGCCCGCGGGACTGGGTTCCTGCGCCTCGCTCGCTCGAACGGGTCCGGACCTCTCAGACGGTTTCGCCCCCTCTGACGGCTCGGACCCTTCTGGCGGTTCGGATGGTTTGGACGATTTGGACGCGTCGGCTAGTTCGGATGGGTCGGACGGGTCGGATCCCGACGACTCTGTCGTCCCTGACGATTCGGCGTCGGCGCGCTCGGCCCGTCGCCGTGCTCGATCTCGGCGATTTCGCAACCGGTCGGCACGACTCTCTCCGTCGCTCATCCCATCGCCTCCGCGCCGCTCCGCAGCGGCGGCATGTCGAACTGCTCGTCCAGGCTCGCCGCGATGGCGAGGAACTCGTCCGTCATGTCTACGTCGTGCTCGTACTCGAATAGCGAGACGCCCGCGCTGAACGCGCGTTGGAGCGCGACGCGCTTCCTGATCTCCCAGATCGGTACGTCCGGAAACGCGTCCCCGAACCACGCGAGCATCTCCCTCGCCTCGTTGGTCGTCTCGACGCGGTTCGCGACCACGCCCCGCTCGCGGACGGTGATGTCGTAGTCGAGTTCGAGCGCCTCGATGTGGTCGAAGAGCAACTCGAGCGCGCGCTTGCTCGTCGACTCGGCGAGCGCCGGGATCAGCACGTTCTGCGTCGCGTGGAGCGCGTTGTCGGTGAGGTAGCCGAGGTGTGGCGGGCAGTCGACGATGACGTACTCGTACTCGTCCTCTACGTGTTCGAGCGCGAGCGCGAGCTGCTCTCCCCCGCGCCGCGAGAGCGTCAACTCCGGCTCCGCGGCGGTCATGTCGATGTTGCTGGGAATGACGTCCATCGCGGGGTGTTCGCGGACGAGGTCACCGATCGCGTCGCGCGTTTCCGGGTCGGTCAGCACGTCGAACAGGCTCGGCGGCTCGGCGTCGTACGCCTCCCGGAATCCGAGCCCCTCGCTCGCGTTCCCCTGCGGATCGAGATCGACGAACAGCACGTCGCGCCCGCGGGCGTTGAGCGCCCCGGCGACGTTGATCGCGACGGTCGTCTTCCCGACGCCACCCTTCTGGTTCGACACCGCCAGCTTCGCCGGCATCAGCGCCCCTCCGACGACCGTGCGGCCGTCCGCGACTCGACGGGTTGTCCTGTGACGATCATAGCTTCCTGTTCGGACCGCCGACCTTAATCGTATGTCAGACACGAGTCGGACGGACGAACCGTCACTTCCATCAAATCCATACGAACTGTCTCGCTCGTCCAAACTATACAAACTGAGGAGTACGCGCGATTCGTCGGTGAGTACGTGACCACACTAGCGGAGAGCCGCACCAACGGCTCTCCGCTCCCCGTCGATGTCGCAGGTACCTCCTGTCCGATCCCTCCGGCCTATCTCGTTCTCCTGAGTGCCCCGCCCAACCGGCATAGACCACATCGGCTGTACCATTCGCACAGTTTCTACCGTTTGCAGTTTGTACCGTTTGCATCATCCATACAGATGATACAGTCAGTACGGTCGTACGGTTCGTACGGTCGTACGGTTAGTATTGTTTGCACATATCGTACGGTTCGGATAACCAGTGCCGTTCGCGGGGACGTGCCGGTCCCGCCGGAGAGCACGATCCGGCGGGCGGGATGATTCGGCCGATCCCGACGACCCGACTTCGTCGACCGCCCGGGGTCGACCCGTACCGGGTCGCTCGCCTACGCTATCTCGTCGAGGTGGGCGTCGATGCGTTTCGTCCGCTCCTCGGCGTCGATGTGCTGGTAGGCCTCGCGGGTCGTCGAGAGCGATTTGTGTCGCGCCAGGTCCTGTGCGTCCCCCCGATCGCGTCGGTAGATGTCCTCCAGCATCCCGCGACGGGCACCGTGCAGCTGGAGGTACTCGACGCCCTCGTCGGGAACGTCGATGTTCGCGCCGGCGGTCAACCGCCGCATGACCGATCGGGCCCCCTCGGTCGTGAGCGCCGGCGGTGTGACGTCGTGCCTCCTGAGTACGGCGTCGACGTCGTCGGCCTCGTCCAGGATCGCCGCGGCGTCATCGCCCAACGCGTCGCGGACGGCTCGATACTTGCTCGGCGCGTGATCCGTCGGGAAGACCGGCCACTCCTCCGACGGCGGTCGCTGGACGGCCCGTAACCGTTCGAGTCCCTGGGCCGCCTCCCGCGGGAGCAGCGCGGATTCGCGGCGCTGGTCCTTTCCGAGCACCCGCATCGTCCCGGCGTCGAGGTCGACGTTCCGCCAGCGTAGTCCCTGCCGTCCGGGACGATTGTCCTTCGGGTGGCGGAGGACCTCAGCACCCCTGACGGCGGCGTACGCGAGCACGCGGACGAGCGCCCGGTCGCGCACCTCCGCGACCGCACTGAACCCCGCGTCGTCGACGGCCCGCGCCGCTCGCTCGTCGGCGAACCGCACCAGGCGACGGCGCTGGTCGCGCGACCAGAACTGCTGATCGGTTCGATCTCCCCCCGAATCGTCCGGTAGCTCCTCCCGCGCGCGTTCGGTGAGCGCCGGATTCAGCGGTAGCGCGCCGTCGCGGACGGCGTAGGAGAGGCACCCCGAGACGTACGCGAAGTAGGTACGCGCCGTCGAGGCGGCGATTCCGTCCTCGCCGCGAGTCCGCCGCGCCAGATGCATCGCGTACCGCCGCATCACTCGCCCCCCGTCGTCCGCAAGGTCGTCCATCGCGTACCCGCGCGCGTGCATCCACCGCCGCCAGCGCCGGAGTTCGGAGGCGGCGCTGGCGCGATAGGTACCGGTCGGGGTGCCGTCATCGCGAGCGCCGCGGCTCTTCGAGTCGAGGTACCGCTCGATGAGCGCCCCGAGTTCGTCCGCCGTTCCGCGCTCGGGGCTCTCGCGCTCGGAAGCTTCGCGCTCGGACGCCTCTTCCGAACGCGCCTGCTCGTCGGGGGACGACATTCGTCGTCGACCGACGGCTCGATCCCCCATATATTCACCTGGTCGTACTGGACTACAACCAAGTAGATCGGCCTATCGGAAAACGGGGACGAGAGGGCGCGGAGACGCGCTCTCCCCGACATTCGCCTTTTATATATCATATTTCGCTATACTCAAGAAGGGTGGGGGCGAGGGAGATCCTACAGGCGGAGACTTCCGGCCTCGCACCTCGTGGCTAGCTGTTCGATATCGAATACGGTGGCGTCGTAGATGTCGTGGTCGTCAGTGGGGACTTACTCGAGCAATCGGCAGCTATTCGACGCCTCCTTCGCCCGCATCGATAGCCAACTTCGTCCGTTTCATGCGCACCCTCGGTTCAGGGGATTCGAGTACCCAATGGAGCGCGTCGGGATGGGGGATACGGTCTTTATCCCGACAGAAAGCGTCCTAGACGCCGATCGAACGGATGAAGACTCAATACTATACTGCCACGAGCATCGACGGGTATCTCGCCGATGAGGATAGCTCCCTCGACTGGCTCTTCCAATTCGGAGAGATCGAGGGGATCGAGGGCGTGAACGACGATTACTCCCGGTTCGTAGAGCAGGTCGGTGCCCTGGCCATGGGTTCGACCACCTATGAGTGGATCGTCGAGCACGAAAACCTACTGGAGCACCCGGAAAAGTGGTCGTACGAGGCTCCAACGTGGGTGTTCAGCACTCGGGAATTACCGGCAGTCGAGGGTGCGGACATTCACTTCGTGCAGGGGGACGTCGCGCCCGTCCACGCGGACATGGTGAAGGCCACGGAGGGCAAGAACGTCTGGCTCGTCGGTGGTGGTGACCTCGTGGGACAATTTTACGATCAGGGCCTCCTAGACGAGGTTATTCTCAGCGTTGCTCCAGTCACGCTCGCCTCAGGTGCCCCGCTCCTGCCACGCAGGATTACCAGCCCGCCCCTGAAATTAACTAACGTGGAACAACGGGGAGATGTTTTTGCGGTCCTGATCTACGAGGTGCAACGATCCACCGAGAGCTAACCGATGAAACTCCTCGTTTTCACTCCCTAGTAACAAACGGCGGTACCGTCACAGCCTTCTCAGTGAGTTTTGCCGCAGACGTCCCTGGCAGATCGATGTCTCACGACCGACCGATTGGATGCTCCACGGAACGGTTCGGTCTCCTCCGGCATCCAACTGCGCGTATCCAGCTCTTCTCAGGAACGTGAGTGACGTCGTCCTAGTGTTGCTATTCATAGCAACGTTTGCTATGTTGTGGTTCGTAACAACATACGATGGTAGAGGACGGCGCGGCGCCGTTGTTGATCAGGCGTCGTGAAACCTTCGGCGAGACGTTCGCCGACGTCCGTGTGTGGTCCGTCCCTGCGTCTGAGCGGTCAACCCTGACGGGGTGAAATACGGGATGCAGTACGGCTACAAGGACGCCGATACCGCGACTGAGGTCGCGAACGACGACGGCACGGTAATCCGATACGACAAGTTCCCCGATCACCCCGGCGCACCACCACAACCACCTGCCTGATGGGACGGTCGAGCCGGTCAAGTTCACTGGCGTCCGGCCGCTCTATCAGCGCTTCAAACGAGAGGTGATCGACGACTATGACGAATCCTGGGACTAACACAGACCCCGACACTGACGCCGAGGCGACGCCCGACTCCACCGCCGACAGCTCCGACAGCGACCGCGTGATGTACATCCGCTATCGTGAGGGGGACGAGGAGGGACTGCTCGACGCACTCGAGGCGGTCGACCGCGGTGAGACGCCTGACCCACATCTCGAGTGCGTGTATCACGACATCGAGGACGTCCATCGGGTCACTCGGCCGAAGACGCTCGAACTGCTGCAGGTGCTCGTCGCCGACCAACCGGAGAGCATCCGCGAGACGGCCCGGTTAGTCGACCGTGATGTCCGACAGGTCCATCGCAACCTCAAGGAGCTCGAAGCGCTCGGCCTGATCGACTTCGAGCAAGCAGGCCGGTCGAAGCGGCCGACCGTCTGGTACGACCGGATCGAAGTCGACCTGCCGCTGAACCGCCCCGAGTGGCAGCCTGCTCGCGATCGAGCGGGCGTGTAACGCATTCGATGACACCACTCTCTACCCCAACCTGTCGTCCCCAGTGCGACGACGAGATCCGTCTCATCGTCAGCGGTCGAGAGCAAATCGAGAGAGGTGGATGGAACAACATCCAATTCGAACTGGCGCTCGTCGGTAGTTGTTCCGCGTCTCAGGTCCCACGTATAGAGCGGTTAGAGTTTGAGGACCGCCAGCTACCGGACCCATGGCAGGCGTCCGATGACGCCCGATCTCGAACCGGGCATGAATCGAGTGGGAATCAGGCGTGAATCAGACACGAATTGACCTGAATCGACCGCGGCGACCGCCCCGCCGATGGGACACGTCGCGCACCCCCGGTCCAGAACACAGGGGATTACTGTCCGCGCGCCCTACGACCGGGTATGAGCCGATCCGATACGGAGCGGGCGACGTTCGCCGGCGGCTGTTTCTGGTGCGTCGAGGCCCCGCTCCAGGAACTCACCGGAGTGCGCGCGGTGACCTCCGGCTACGCGGGCGGCGAGACCGAGAACCCGACCTACGAGGAGGTCTGCTCGGGGACGACCGGCCACGCCGAGGTCGTCCAGGTCGAGTACGACCCGAGCGCGGTGAGCTACGAGGAGCTGCTGGAGGTCCTCTTCACGGTCCACGACCCGACCCAGCTCAACCGCCAGGGACCGGATGTCGGCACGCAGTACCGTTCGGCGATCTTCTACCACGACGACGAGCAGCGCGAGAGCGCAGAGGCGTTCGTCGAGGAGCTCGAGGCCGCGGGGATCTACGACGACCCCGTCGTGACGGAGATCGAACCGCTCGAGGAGTTCTACGAGGCGGAGGACTACCACCAGGACTACTACGCCAAGAACCCGAACGACTCCTACTGTACCTTCCACGCCGAACCGAAGATCAAGAAGGTGCGAGAGAAGTTCGCCACGAAGACACGCTAGCAGGCCCTCGCGTTCTTCGGTACGGCGATTTCGCCCGGCGGAGGCGCGCTCGCGGTGTCCGTCGATCGGACGCCCGGTGGCAACGTTCGCGTTCAAAAGGGATAGGAACGCCGCTACGCGTCTGTCGTCACCGTCTCCACTATTATCACCTCGCGGAATTTTCCGAGATACATAGCATTCGTCGGTACATCTTACGAATACGGATGAGTACTGTCCGCTCTCCGGCCTCGAATCTAGAAATACTTCGATTGAGTACTATTATAAATAATCATATCTAATTGGATGAGATTCGAACTTGCGTAAAATGACCGAAACTGATAACGGAAATGATGTGGATGGCCAACGGACCTCGTTTCCTTCCGCTAAGCGACGTGAGTTCCTTCGGACAGCCACGGGCGTTACTGGGTTGAGCATATTCGGGACCGCGGGGGTTACGTCCGGGGAAACCGGGGAGCCCGGCCGGTTGAGCGACGATCCCTTTACGCTCGGTGTCGCCTCCGGCGACCCGCTGCCCGACGCAGTGGTGATCTGGACCCGTCTCGCTCCAGAACCGCTAGAGGGCGATGGTGGCATGCCCGACCGCCAGATGCCGGTCAACTGGAAGGTCGCGACCGACGAGCACATGCGCGACGTGATTGCGGACGATGCGGCGATCGCCCGCCCGGAGCACGCCCACTCGGTCCACGTGGACGTGCGGGGACTGGAGCCCAACACGGAGTACTATTACCAGTTCCGGGTCGGGTCCTCGACCAGCCCGGTCGGCAGGACCAAAACGGCCCCGGCGGCCGACGCGGACGTCGACGAATTCCGCTTCGCCTTCGCTTCTTGTCAAAACTATCAGTCGGGATATTACACCTCGCATCGCCATCTCGCCGAGGAGGACCTCGACGTGGCCTTCCACCTCGGCGACTACATCTACGAAGGCGGCGCACAGGGATCGCTCGGCCGTGGCCACGAGCCGCCGCGAGAGATCCGGAGTCTCGATGATTACCGGATCCGCTATGCGCAGTACAAGTCGGACCCGGATCTCCAGGCCGCACACGCTGCGTTTCCCTGGATCGTCACCTGGGACGATCACGAGGTGGCCAACAATTACGCAGACGAGATAGACGAGGGGACGCCCCCCGAGGAGTTCCTGAAGCGGCGAGCGAGTGCGTACCAGGCCTACTGGGAACACCAGCCACTGCGCCGCTCCCGGATGCCCGACGGTCCGGATCTACCGCTGTACCGCCGCTTCGCCTTCGGCGACGTGGCCGAGTTCAACGTATTAGACACGAGACAGTATCGCGACGATCAAACCTCCTCCTCCGAGGAGGCCAGCGCCCCCGAACGAACGATCCTCGGCGACGAGCAGGAGCAGTGGCTGTTGGACGGATTGGGCGACTCCGGCGCGCGCTGGAACGTCCTCGTAAATCAGGTCCCCTTCGCGGCGACGGATGACGATCCGGATCCGGACGAAGTGGACTTCGGCGGTGGTGACAAATGGGACGGCTATCGGGCCGACCGAGAGACCCTCCTGGAGTTCATGACCGGACGCTCGGGGTTGAATCCGGTCGTGGTTACTGGTGACGTCCATCGAAACTTCGTGTACAATCTCAAGTCCGACTTTTCGGACCCCGACTCCGAGACGGTGGGAACCGAATATGTGGGATCTTCGATATCATCGGGTGGGGACACGAGCGGAACGACGACGTACGGAAGCGGTGTCAACACTCCCTGGCGGAAGTTCTTCAACAACGATCGAGGGTACGTGCGGTGTACGCTCACCGCCGAGGAGTGGCGGGCCGATTATCGGGTCGTCTCGACCGTCGAAGAGCCGAACGCGTCGGTTAGTACTGTCGCCTCGTTCCTCACGGAGGCCGGAACCCCCGGGGCGAAACAGACGACCGCTAGCATCGACTTCCAGGCACCCGATTCGTACGATTCATCCGATGAATCGTCGGAACCGTTCGAGATCACGGCTACGTTTACCAATCCAGGGGGTGTCGACGCAGCGGACGTCACTATGGAACGCGTCGACCTGAACGTGACGGGGCTCCCCGACGGCTGGTCGATCGTGGCCAATACTGCAACGCAGTTCGAGACGGTCTCGAACGGCGAGTCGGTGACCGCTAGCTGGGACGTCACCCCTGACTCGACCGCCGACGGTGACGTCGAACTCGAACTAGAGGTGACGTACGAGATTGACGGCGAACGCCATCGACACGTGTTCACGGAGGAGATGAGCGAAATCCTGCTCGCCTACTGGAAGTTCGAGAACAGCAACGAGGACAGTTCGAGCTACGAACACGCCTTTTCGCTCGGGAACGGTGCCGGGTACGACGATCAGGTGGCCGTCGAAGGGCAGTACTCCCTCCGGTTGGACGGTTCGGACGATTATATCCTCATCTCCAGTAGCGGATTCCTCCACGACGCGTTCACCGAGCGGACGGTGTCGATGTGGGTGAACCCTGATTCGACGACGGGAACGCAGGGGCTCTACAACGAAGGAGGGAGCGTGGACGGCCTGGGACTCCGTATCAGGGACGATACATTGGAGGCCGGGGCGATAAACGACAGGGTGCTTAGAACCGTCGGAAGCCCCTTCACTCGGACGGACTGGACGCACGTCGCGGTCGTGTTCGATAGCGGCGCGCTCACCCTCTACGTGGACGGGAACGAGGTGGCGTCGGAGGCGGACGTCGGCTTCGACACCGTCACACACCACGGCGACGAAGGTGAAATAGGCCGCTCCGGTGGGAGTTCCTCCCAGGACGTGTGGGATTCGACAGGTAATTACTTCGGCGGGCACGTCGACGCCACGTCGATCTACAGCCGTGCCCTCTCGGCAGATGACGTAGCGGCGTTATCGAACGAGTTCTGAGACCTCCCTCCCTCCCGACGACTTCCCGTTCGGAATGAACCGCGAACGATCCGGACGATCCGAGGTCGAGGACGGCGCTACGCGGCGAGCGCCCGCTCTCTGACGTTCTATGCAGAGACGTCGTCGGTCGACGGGCGGAGGGGTCGGAGCGTTCCCTCGATCGTCTGCCGTCGGTGACGGCTGTCGGCGTCATACGCGTGACGTCCCGAAGGCCGGATCGGCACGTCCTCGTCGAATACACCGCTCCGCGAAGGTCTACGAACGATTCGAATCGTCAGCCACGACGGGGGTCGCCGGCTATCGGCGACGGGCAAGCGTGAGCGCGACTGTCGCCACGAGCGCGAACAGAACGCCGATCGGACCGAAACCAGGCCCCTGGGCGTCCGTCGTCCGGTTGTCACCGTCTCCGTCGCTCCCCGTACTATCCGAGCCGTCGCTGCCGTCGCTGTCCTCGGACAGCGTGATCTCGCGCTGGGAGAAGTGGTCGACCGCGACGAGTACGTCCGTACTCGCTCGGGCGCTCGACTGCTGGCGAACGAGGAACTTCGAGGCGTCACCGTTGTCGATGGCGCTTTCGAGCTCGCTGTACGAGGACGCCTCGACGGCAGCCTCCCCGTCGACAGTCACCCGCAGGTCCTCCACGGAACCGATCGCCCGTTCCGAGACGGACGTGATGACGATCTTCCCCCGGCTCTGGGATCGTTCGGCGGTCATCGTCACCGTCCCCGCGGTCTTCTGGGTCACCTCGACGGTGGTGTCCTCACTGTATCGAACGACGTCGGCTACGAACTCACTCCCCTCCTCGCTCTTCTGCATCACGTGCACCTCGGCTGCGGCCTTGCCCTCGGAGATGAGCTGTTCTTCCCGCCTGTCGTCGTCGTCGCGTCCGTCGGGGTACGATCGGAAGACGAGTGCCCCATCGCCTTCGACGCTCGCGGATACGTTCCCCCGGTCGTTCACCGTCACCTCGCCGTCACCGACGACGACGAAGGTCCCCGTGGTGCCGTCTTCGGTCGTGACGACGACCCGCTTATCGCTCTCGCGGTCCGTCTGCGTGGAACTGGAGACGTTGACGGTGACGTACTGGGACTCGCCGCCGGAGCGAACGACGAGAATACCCCGGGAGTTGTCGTGCGCCCGCATCGACGCGCCGCTCTCGGCGGTGACCGTCGCACTGACCTCGGTCCGCGAATCGAGTGACACCGCCGCGCCTGAGAGTTGCGTCACTGCCGAGAGACCGATCCCGGCACGGACGTCACCCCGGCGCTCGGCAGTACTCCGTGACTGCACCGTTATCGACTGGAGAACCGTTTCGCCGTTGACCGTGTAATCGACGATCGCGTCACCGCTCGTCTCGAACTCCACGTGTGTGCCGGCATACACCTCTCCCTGCCCGGTCGAGGCCGTGGCAGCCCCGGCCGGGACGGTACCGCTGACGATCAGGAGGAGGGCCAGCAGTGTGCTGGTCAGTACATTCATGCAATTATGAACGTATCCCGGCGGAGTATATTCTTTCTGGCCCCGTCTGACGGCTGGCAGCCAGCGGTATCGAAGGCAGTCACGTCGCGGCGTCACCCGGACGACGCCGTGGGCCCGTCCCGTTAACCATCGCCGTATTATCCAAAATTTTATATCCGATATCGTGATTGTATCACATAGAGACTGGTACGCGTCTGCCGCCATCCCAGAGCCGCGCTATGACAGAACAAACGACGATCCTCGCTCCGATCCGATACCCGCTTACCGCCCAGAGCGCCCGAACCCTGGCGGTTGCCGGCCGCCTCGCACACGACCTCGCCCCAGCGGACCTCAGGGTCCTTCACGTCAACCTCTACCAGGTTGGGAACGATACGCAAACGGCGGAACTGACGCGGGCGATTTCGTCGACGCTCGATGGCGTCGAGGCGTCGGTGACCACCCGTCGTGGGTTTCTCGTCGAGGAGGTGATCCTCGACGAGGCCATCCAGATCGGCGCGGACATCGTCGTGGTCGGTGCGAATCAGCAAGCCACTTGGCGACAATTCCTGAGTCGCCTGCTCCGAAACGACCCTAACGTCAGTTCGTTTCTCCGCGAACACGTGCCCGACTGGATCGAAGTGATGGAGGTCGACACGGTCGCCGAGACGCCCACCGCCGAACCGGTGTAATGCCCGCTCGTGTGTCCCTCGCGGGGGAGCCTCGAGTGACGCTGCCGTGTCGCCCGTCCGGATACGCCCTCCGGTCGAAACAGGGGCCGACTGTCCGGATCAGCCCCGCGCTGTGCCCCCTGCGCCGACTCTCGGCAACCGACCGTCGTCGCCTGAATCGTTACAATATCTCCGTGCGCCGCTCTCAACCGAACGGTGTCACTGGATCGCGCGTTCGCACGATGCGCCGCGGGAGTCCGGTGAGTGGTGTTTCCTGATCGAGAGCGATCCGGTTTCGGACGGAGACGACGTTCGAAGTCGGTGTCGGCGAGCCCCCGACGTAGGCCAGTGTCCTCGCCGTAGCCACTGTCACCGCGCTGGCGCTCGCCGTCGTTACCCTGACGGTGATTCGCCCGACGCCGGAGGGGATCGACGTATCCGGCGTGCGGGGACCGCCGTCGTCGCCGGCGCGATATAACTCCGCACGCCGCGCCTCCCGCGTCGACATAAGCGACTCATAACAATGCCCCGCGGACCGATGGGTAGCCATTGATGCACTGCGTGCGCGAGCACCGGCGGGTACCGTCTTCAGCCCTCGTCGCCCGCCGGGACCGATGAGTATCCCGTCGTCCCCTCGCAGGCGGCCGTGGCCGTTGTTGCCGTCGTCGCGCCGGACCGTCCGATCCGTCGTCGACGGGGCGGGCGTCCCGTATCGCTTCTGCTCCAGCAGCAAGATCGCCCTCCGCAACGCGCTGGTGGCGCTCGGCTGCCCCGGGACGAACGTCCTCCTGCCGTCGTACCTCCCGCCGGGCGTCGTCGAGCCGTTCCACGAACTGGACGTCGAACCGCGCTTCTATCGCGTCGCGGACGACCTCTCGGCCGACGTGGCGGACGCCGAGGCCCGCCTCGACGACGAGACGTCGGCGATCGTGGTCGTCCACTACTTCGGGTTCCCCCAGCCGCGCCTGGACGAGATCCGCGCGCTCGCCGACCGCCACGACCTCGCCGTCATCGACAACAACTCCCACTCGACGCTCAGCCGACGCGACGGTCGCCTCCTGGGAACGTTCGGCGACGTGGGGTTCACCAGCCTCCACAAGACGCTCCCCGTTCCGGACGGGGCGGTACTGTACTTCAACGGCCCGTGCGTCGACCCGACCGAACGGCTGCCGCTGACCGGCGTTCGCGACCGCTACACGTGCGACGATTACCGCTACTGCGCCGGGGCCGCCGCCTCGTCGGCCGGATCGGTCGGGGAGGCCGCACTCGAACTCCTGGACTGCCTCCGTAACGGGGACAACAAGCCGTACGTCCCGCCCTCCGACGACCCCCTGGGGGAGTACCAGCGATCGAAGGTCCGCATGTCGAAACTCTCGTCGACGGCGCTGACGCGCATCGATCCCGTCGCGGTGACGGTGAACCGACGCGCGGCGTTCGCCAGGTGGCACCATCACCTGTCGGATGACGACCGCTTCGCCCCGGTCTTCGAGCACCTCCCGCCCGGCGTCTGCCCGTGGTTCTATCCGGTCGTCGCCGACGATCCCGCGTCGCTCGTCGAGTCGCTCGCGGGCGCGGTGAGCGCCTTCGCGTGGCCGACGCTCCCGTCGGGCGTCAGGGGGGATCCCGACTACCGGGCCGAGAACGAACGCTCGCGGCGACTGGTGCTCCTCCCGGCCCATCAGGATATGACTCCCCGGGACGTCGATCACCTCGCCGCGCGCGTCCGCTGATCACACCCACACCACCATGTCGATGAACATCTCGAGGTCGAGCATCAAGCTGTTCGGCGCCCAGATCGCGACGAACGCCGTCTCGTTCGTCGCGGTGGCGTTCTTCGCGCGCGAACTCGGCAGCGAGCAGATGGGGATCTTCTTCCTGTTTCAGGCGGCGTCGAGCGTCCTCGTCATGGCCTCTGACATGGGGCTCGCCACGGCGATGGAAAAGCGCATCAGCGGCGGCCAGGACGCGGGCAGCGTCGTCTCCTCGGCCGCGGCGCTCATGCTCGGGCTGCTCTCGTTCGTCGCCTTCGGAATCGTGCTCTTTCGCGGGCCGCTCAACGCCTACATCGGGGCGGACCTCGCGCTGTGGCTGATCGTCGCTATCGCGCTGACGCAGGTCAAGCGGCTGGTGATGGCGTGGCTCCGCGGGGACCTCCGGGTCGGGGACACCGCGGACGTTCAGTTCCTGAGTTCGGTCATCCAGATGGGCACCTCGACGGTGCTCATCCTGCTCGGCGTCGACGTGATGGCGCTCATCTTCGGCGTCCTCCTCGGCTCGGCGCTCAGTTCGGCCTGGGCCATCGTCCGCGACCGGCCGCCCGTCGGCAAGCCGAACCCGAGAGACGCCGTCTCGCTGTTTCACTACGCGAAGTACAACCTCATCCCGAGCGTCGGCATCGAGGTCCACAACTGGATGGACGTGCTCGTCATTGGGCTGTTCCTCACGCAGTCGGCCGTGGGCGCGTACGAGATCGCCTGGCGCGTCTCGGGCGTGACCACGCTGCTCGCGGCGGCCATCGGGATGTCGGTCCTCCCGCAGACGAGCGCGTGGGACGCCCAGTCGGAGACCGGTCGGATCGAGCGGCTCGTCTCGTCGAGCGTCGTCCCGTCGCTGTTTCTCATCATCCCGTCGGTGTTCGGCGCGGCGCTGCTGTCGCACGAGATCATGGGCGTGGTCTTCGGCGAGGACTTCTCGGTCGCCGCGCTCGCGCTCGTCGTGCTGGTCGCGGGCAAGATCCCCGAGGCGATCCAGGTCCTCGTCGGGAAGTGCCTGCTCGGGCTCGACAAGCCGAACCTCGTCGCACGGGCCACCGTCGTCGCCCTCGTGCTCAACCTCGTGCTGAACGTCACGCTCGTCACGCAGTTCGGGCTCCTCGGGGCGGCGTTCGCGACGACCCTCTCGTTCACGGTGGGGATGCTCCTCCGGGTGCGCTACCTGACCGAGTTCATCGCCTTCAGGTTGCCCTACTTGAAGCTCGCGTGGTGCGTGCTCGCGTCGCTGGTCATGTCGGGCGTCATCGTCGCCGTTCGGGCGCAACTCCCCGTCACGACCGTCCCGCGCCTGCTGGTCGTGGTGACCGTCGGCGCGGTCGTCTACGGCGCGGTCGTCATGCTCTACCCGCCGCTCCGGTCGCTCCTGCTCGGGTACGTCTCGAACCTCATCCCCCGCCCCGCGGCGTGACGTCGAGCGGGACGGGACCGCCGACGCCGGCGAACGCAGTTCGATGCACTGGTTCTCTCGTCCACCGTCGCCCCGACTCGGCCCGCCCATCCCGCCATCGACCGACGCACCTCGCACGCCTCGCATCCGCGGAAGGGGCAATAACAGCTCCGCGTGGTCTCTTACCCGTCACCCCGTCCGGCTGCATTGCCCCAGCCGTCCACCGCGATCACGTCGCTAACGTCGGAAACGAGGGGGGTGTGGGTGACCCTGCGATCCACGAGAGGCCGCGTCTCGAATCCGGCCTCCGGACCTCCGGATCGGCACCCCCGATTCCGACCGGATAACCTCCCTGTAACCCCCTCCCGACGACGGGAAGGCGCCTCTCGTCGGCTTCCGCGCCCCCGTTCGAGCGACGCGGGGCGGTCAATCCGATTTCGTGGATGTCCACGAACCGAAACCGTCTCTACACGGTTATTCTCGCGCTATTCTTTATATACCGAATCGGCGACTGCTATGTTTCTGATTAACGAAGTACGGACCGGGTATACGTCGGGGTAGAATGCCGGGATTGTGCGGCGCGCTCGGTTCGACCGGGTGCGACATCGACTGTCTACGGGACGGCCTCCAGTGGTCCGGCCGGGAGGTCGCCTTCGACGCGGAGGAGGGCGACGTCCGGGTGTCCGTCGCGGTCCACGCGAACGAGGCGGGCGAGCAACCCGCCCGCGCACCCGGGGGTGCGCTCGTCTGGCTCTGGGGGGAGGTCCGCGGGCACGACGGCCCGAACGGGTACGTTCCCGTCACCGGTCCCGACCGGGAGCGCCCCGCCGCCTACTGCGCGGACCTCTACGATCGCTTCGGGATGGAGTTCCTCGAAGGGGCGAACGGCACGTTCGCGGGCGTCGTCTACGACCCCCGACGCGACGCGGTCCACCTGTTCAGCGATCGGATGGGCTCTCACCCCGTGTACTACGCGCGAACGGGCGACGGCCTGGCGTTCTCCTCGAACGTGCAGTCGCTCGCCGTCGCGGTGAACGCGGCGTTCGAGGAGGCGTACCTCCCCGAGTACTTCACCACCGGGCGGATCTCCGGTACCCGGACGCCGTTCGTCGGCGTCGAGGAGGTTCCCCCCTCGTCGGTGCTGACCGTCGACCTCGCGACGGGCGACGCGGCGACGGAGCGCTACTGGACGCCGCGATACCGGCCGGTCGATCGGCCGTTCTCCGCGTTCGTCGACGCGTTCGTCGAGACCTTCGAGACGGTGATGGACGAGTACCTCGACGACGACCGCCGACACGGCGTCCTGCTGAGCGGCGGGAGCGACTCCAGGCTGTTGCTCGCCGGCGCGGCCGACCGGGATCCCGTCGCCTATCACCTCTCCGACTGGATGAGCGAAGAGGCGAACGTCGCCGAGCGCGCGGCGCACGCGGCCGACTGTCCCTTCGTCTGGCTCAAGCGCGACCGGGACCACCACCGGCGCTGCCTCGCGGAGAACCCCTCGATGATGCCCTTTTACGGGCGCTTCGACCAGGGGCACACGACCGGGTTCGAGGACCGACTCGCCGAGGAGGTGGACGTCCTCGTGAGCGGCCTCTACGCCGACGTGTTGTTCAAGGCCACGACGCTGCCCAACCCGACGGTCGACCTCGGCCCGCTGGGCGGCTTCACGCTCCCGGTCGAGCGATCCACGGATTCCGTCGAGGAGTACGTCGAGCGCGCCGCGGAGCCGCTCCCGCCGTTTCTCGATGTCCCGGTCACGATGGAGGAGGTCTTCGAGGCGAACGTCCGGGAGGCGGTCGGCGGCATCGACCACCACGGCGTGGTCTACCCGTCGCTGCGCGAACTCGTCTCGCTGCGGGAGTTCTACCCGATGTCGAACGACCCGGACCTGTTCTACTTCGGGCTGACGCAGTCGATGCCCCACTGGACGCCGTTCCTCGACAACCGGATGATCGACCTCGCGCTGCGCTTCCCGATCAAGTACCAGCTACGGCGCGACGTCGTGAACGAGGCCATCGCGCGCCTCTCGCCCGCGCTGGCCGACGTCCCGCACGCGAGCACGGGCGTGGGGCTCGACCGGTCGTTCGTCACCCAGTACGTCGGGAGGTACCTCACCTCGATGCGCCGTCGCCATCGGAGGGACGAGCCCGACGTTCCGTACTACTGCCACCGGCCGTGGGTCCACGGGCCGGAGCTGCTGCGCCACGACCGCTTCGCCATCGAGACCATCCTCGAGCGGCGCGACCTCATCGAGGCGCTGCCGTTTCTCGACTGGGGCGGCGTCCTGGACTGCTACCGCCGGCACGTCAACGGCGAGAACTTCTACTGGGAGCTGTTCATGCTCCTCGGATTCCTGGAGATGCCGGGCGTCGAGCGCCTGGCCGGCCTCCGGACGGCCGACCGTCCGGACTCGCCCCCGGGCGTCGACGTCGACATCACCTTCGAGGACGTGGCATGACCGGCCGAAACCTCACCACGCTGATCGTCGGTATCGACGCCGCGTGCGAGGAGGTGCTCGATCCGCTGTTCGAGCGCGACCTCCTGCCGAACCTGCAGTCGCTCGTCGAGCGGGGCGTGAGCGGCCCGCTCGAATCGCAGGTGCCGCCGTGGACGCCGAGCGCGTGGCCGTCGCTGTTCACCGGAACGAACCCGGGGAAGCACGGCGCGTACAGCTTCCTCCGGTACGACGGCTACGACTGGGACGTCATCGACGCGACGGTGCTCCGCGAGCCGGCGCTGTGGGACATTCTCGATCGGCACGGTCGCTCGAGCGTCGTGGTGAACGTGCCGGTGACCCATCCGCCGTCGGCGATCGACGGGGCGATCGTCCCCGGGTTCATCGCGCCCGAGTCCCCCGCCTGTCACCCCGAGGGGGTCCTGGAGGAACTGCGCGAGGCCATCGGCGGCTACCGCGTCTACTCGGAGGAGGAGTTCAACTCGCAGGCGGAGAAGGTCGCGAGGCACGTCGAGTACATGCGACTCGTTCGGATGCGGGGGAAGGCGTTTCGCTACCTCTGTGAGCGGTTCGATCCCGACTTCGGGTTCCTCCAGTTCCAGCAGTCGGACACGGTCGTCCACGACCTGCCCGGCGACCGCGACGAACTGCGGGCGGTCTACCAGGCCATCGACGTGCAGATCGGCCGCGTCCTCGACGAGTGCGATCCCGACACCGTCTTCGTCGTCAGCGACCACGGCATCGGGCCCTACTCCGGCATGGAGTTCCGGGTGAACGCCTTCCTCCGGGACCACGGCTACCTGACGACGACGCGCTCGGGACAGGGCCGCCCCTCGTGGGTCCCCATCTTCCACGATCGGCTCAACGAGGGGGACGACGGCGGCGACGGCGGCGTCGGGGCGTCCGCCGCCGCGACCGTCCTCGAGCGCGGGACGGCGCTCGCGGGGCGCGTCGGCGTCACGCCGGATCGGATGGTCGCCCTCCTGAAGCGGGCGGGTCTCGACGATCACGTCGCCCGCGTCGTCCCCGCGAGCCTCCTGCAGACCGCGGCGGGCGAGGAGCAGGTCGACTTCGCCAACTCGCGGGCGTACATGCGCCTGCCGGTCGAACTCGGGATCCGCATCAACCTGGCGGGTCGCGAGCCGGACGGGATCGTCCCGCCGGAGCGGTACGAGGCGCTCCGGGACGAACTCATCTCGCTCCTGAGCGGGGTGACCACCCCCGACGGGGCTCCCGTCTTCGAGCGCGTCGCCCGCCGCGAGGAGGTGTTCGAGGGGCCCGAAGTGGAGGACGCGGTCGACGTCGTCACCATCCCGGCGGACTACGATCAGTTCCCCTCCGCGCGCCTCGGGGCCGACACGTTCGGCCCGCCGAACGAGCCGTGGAACCACAAGCGCGACGGGATCGTCGTCGCCGCGGGGGAGGGCGTCGACGCGAGCGCGAGCGTCGCCGGCGCGCACCTCCTCGATATCGCCCCGACGGTGCTCGCCACCCTCGGGATCCCCGCCAGCGACCGCATGGACGGTCGGGTGCTCGATCCCGTCACGCCGGTCGGCGTGCGGGAGTACCCGCGCCCGACCCCCCGCGAGGAGCGGGACGGCGACTCGGAGTACAGCGTCGAAAACCGCCTCGTAGACCTCGGCTATCTCGACTGAGCGAACGTCGAACCGTCACACCGACCGCACTGACCGCATCGACCACACCGACCGCATCGAACGCATCCCATCGAATCACACCCCTGACAATGAGCATAGAGATCACCCGAATCGACGAATCGGACCGCGAGACGTGGAACCGCTGCGTGGAACAGTCGAACCAGACGAACCTCTTTCACCAGTACGAGGCCCTCGAACTCCTCGTCGCCCACTCGGGGGCGGACCTGACGCCCCTCGTCGGCTACAACGGCCAGGAGCCCGTGGGCATCATGCCCGTCTTCGAGGTCGAGCGCGGCCGCCGCTCGATCGTCAAGTGCCCGCCGTACATCCTGGAGAGTTTCCCGCTCGGCCCGGCGGTGTTGAACCTGGAGAAGATGAAGCGGCGACGCGCCGAGCGCTACCAGCGGCAGTTCGTCCAGGGCTGCCTGGAGTGGACCGAGGACGTCGTCGATCCCGACGCGACGTACGTCCGCCTCGGCGGGCGCTTCACCGACGTGCGGCCGTTCGTCTGGAGCGGCTACGACGCCACGCCGTACTACACCTACATCGTCGACCTCACGCCGGGCGAGGAGGCGGTCATGGCGGAGTTCAGCCGCGACGCCCGGAGCAACATCCGCAACACGGACGCCGACTTCGAGATCTACGAGGGCGGCGTCGACGAGATCAGGACGATCGTCCGACAGATCCGGGAGCGACACGACGAGCAGGACAAGGAGTACCGCGTCTACCCCGGGTTCGTCATCGACCTCTACGAGACGCTGCCGGCGGGGCAGGTCCGCCCGTACGTCTGCGAGTACGAGGGCGAGATCGTCTCCGGGATGATCACGCTCGAGTACGGCGACACGATCTACCGCTGGGAGGGCGGCGCGAAGTACGGCGGCGACATCCCCGCCGCGGACCTGCTCGACTGGCGCATCATGTGCGACGCGATGGACCGCGGCCTCGCGCGCTACGACCTCGTCGGCGCGAACATGCCGCGGCTCTGCAAGTACAAGGCCAAGTTCGGCCCCGAACCCGAGGTGTACTACAACATCGAGAGGAAGGCCTCGCTCGACTCGTTCACCGAGGGTGCCCGCGCGCTCGCCTCGGACGTGATCGGGCGGACGGCGGAGCTGCGAGAGCGGGTGAAGTGATCCGTCCGTGGGGTTAACGACCCTCCGATCTGGGTCGGACACTCCACCGCTTCACGTGAACGACGGCGATGAGGCGGCTGTATGCGCTAATCCTCAGCGACGTCAGCCAGACGTCAGACGCTCCTCGCTTTCGGTGAACGCGAACCAATTCACGGCTGGGGGACACCCCTCGTTTTCAGTGAAAGCCAGGGAAAGAGTGTCCCTCACTAGCCGCCAGCAGCTCTCGATTATCATATGATCAACTGTATGAGCAATGTATGTGGTATGGTAGCGTAAACCTACGCAAAGAGGCCTTGAGCCAACGGATTAGGGTTGGGAGATGGTACAGGCGCTTTCCATTTATGAGGTTATCCCGACGCGGTCGGGAATCCTCGCCGTCTACGGCGGGGAGGATGTCAAGTACTAACCGCTCTCTGGAGGTCAGAACCGAGACGCGATCCCAAGCGTTTCACTGAAAACCAGAGGTGTGGGATCAACCTCCGACACCCGTAGAATGTCGATCAGTACTATCGACGATACGCGCGGACGATGTCGGACCGAGTCGAACGTCTCCACACTACTACCGTGGCGCTTCACTCGAAGCGGTGGGGTGTCCCCGCGGTGGAGCACGGACGAGGAGGCGTCCGCACGCCCGCCCCGGTCGACGTATTCGGTCCTCTCCCCGCGACTATCCGCGCTCGGAGCGATTCGGCGCTGACGACCAGTCGCGTGCTATCACTATCTTGAACACTGCGATTGCGTTACACACCTGCCGGGGTGCCTCGGCGGGCGCATGCGCCTGCTGTAACGAGTATGCGGTCGCCGCCTCTATCCGACCTCGTGGGCATGACAGGCACACGAACTGAAGAACGCACCGACGAACGCACCGACGACATCGCGGACGCCGAAATCATCGAACTGAACTTCGCCGAGGAGCAACTGGCCGGCCTCGTGTCGGGGCTCCAGACGCGCGGCCTCGTCACGGAGGACGACGCCGCCGAGTTCTCGAACCGCGTCCAGACGCTCACCGACGAGCTTCGCGGCCGTCTGGTGGGTAGCTCGATCCGGTAGGACCGAACCCACCTCCGGCGAATCGAACCGACCGACCACCGACCGCAGGACACGTGTACATCGACTTCATCCGCGCCGACGCTCGGGCGAGGGACCCGACGACGGACGACCGCGCCGCCCGGAGCCGGAGCGGCCGAGAGCTGACCGTCGACGGGCTGGGCCCCGGCGATCGAATCGAACACGCCGACGGCCGCACGTGGCGCATCGTCGCCGCGTCGCCGCGCACCGTCCGCGTGCTGATGCCCGACGGCCGGCGATCGTGGATCCCCCGCGATAGCCTCCGTCGGCAACTCCGGGACGAACCCGTCTCGTTCGTCCCGAACCCCCGGCTCTGAGCGTCCGAACGCCGTCGGACGATCGGACCGACCTCGGCCAGCCGTCGGCTGGGACGGCCACTTATTTCTCAGCCGTTCGCGGTACGACTAACCAGTTAGAACGTAGAACGTATTGGGGCGTTATTATTTCAAATACATAATATCCGGATAAACGGATAGTTTTTTCTCCCATCGAACCCGCGTGACTACTGATACGCGGGCTGTCAGTCGCCGACGGCCAACCACCTTCGATCCGGGAAGCGCCCGCCTCGTCGTCCTTCACACGCATGAGCACGAACGCAGTCTTCGACGAACCGTCCCTCCGGGAGGGTGAGGTGTACGAAATACTACAGAACGACCGCCGTCGCCGCGCTATCGAACAGTTACGACGGCGCGGTCCGAGCGTCGAGGTCGCCACCCTGGCCGAGGCGATCGCCGCGGCCGAGACGGACGAATCGCCGGCCCCCCGGAACGTGCGACAGAGCGTCTACAACTCGCTGCACCAGTCGCACCTGCCCAGGCTCGCGCGGTGTGGCGTCGTCGAGTACGATCGTGAGCGAAAGGTGGTGACGCTCACCGAGCGGGCGACGACGGTCGAGCGGTACATGGGACTCGACCGGAACGCCGACGTGCCGTGGGAGACGGCCTACCTGCTCTGTGGCCTCGTCGGGTTCGGCGTCGTCACCGGCGCATACCTGGGACTCCCGGGGCTCGTGGCCGTCCCCGCCGTCGCGTGGTCCGGCCTCTTCTTCGCGCTCCTCGTCGGCGTCCGTCTCCTGCAGGAGGCGGACCGGCGGACGGGCGTCGTCTCCGCCCGCCTCTGATCGCTTCGCGCGCGATCGAACGAACGGGAGTGCCGAGACAGAACCGAGAGTGCCGGAGCCGAACCGGGTGGCGACGGGTCAGTCGCGCGCGAGTACGTTCACGCAGCTGACCGCGCCGGTGGCGTTGCGGCCGATGCCGATGTTGTGCTGGAGGCCGACCTCGGGGGCGTCGACCTGCACGTCGCCCGCCTCGCCGCGGAGCTGCTCGAAGATCTCGGCGAGCTGCGCGACGCCCGTCGCGCCGATGGGGTGACCCTTCGAGAGCAGCCCGCCGGAGGGGTTCACGGGCGTGTCGCCGTCGAGGTGGGGGTGACCCTCCTCGACGAACCGCCCGCCCTCGCCGTCGGCGCAGAGGCCGAGGTCCTCGTAGGTGATGAGCTCCGTGATGGAGAAGCAGTCGTGGACCTCGGCGACGTCGACGTCGCCGGCACCGATCCCCGCCCGCTCGTAGGCCTGACTGGAGGCCTGCCGGGTCGCCGGGAAGTTCGTCAGCGCGAGGTCGTCGCCGCGCTGGAACGAGTCGGCCGAGAGGCCCCACCCGGCGTGGCGGATCGGGTCGTCGGTGAACTCGCGGGCGCGGTCCTCGCTCGCGAGGAGCACCGCGCACGCCCCGTCGGTGACCGGACAGCAGTCATAGAGGTTGAGCGGGTAGCTCACCGTCGGCGACTCGCGGACGTCCTCGACGGAGCACTCGAACTGCTGGTGGGCGTAGGGGTACTTCACGCCGTTGGCGTGGTTCTTCACCGACACCTCGGCGATCTGCTCGCGGGTCGTGCCGTACTGGTCCATGTGGCGGGTCGCGCGCATACCGAAGTACGCGGGCATCGTGACGCCCCGCCCGCGCCAGAGGCGCTCGAGCGCAGCGCTCCCGATGAGCCCGGCGGTGTCGTCGAGCATCTTCTCCGCGCCGATGACGAGCGCGACGTCCGCCGCGCCGGACTGGACGGCCAGCGAGGCGTTTCGGAAGGCGTCGCTGCCGGTCGCGCAGGCGTTCTCGACGCGCGTGATGGGCGTCTCGAACAGCCCGGTCGCGTGCGCGAGCGCCGCCCCCGACGATCCCTCGCCCGCGATGTCGATGGTGCCGTACCACGCGGCGTCGATGTCGCTCGGGGCGACCCCCCCGTCTACGCCGTCGAGGAGGTTCAGGTACGCCTCCTCCAGCATGTCGTCGAAGGACTTCTCGTACAGCTCCCCGAACTCGATGATGCCCGAGCCGACGACGTAGGCGTCCCGGGTCATCGCCCGTCACCCCCGTCCCTCCCGCCGGCGTCGGTATTCGCTCCGCCGCCGCCGCCCTTCGTCGCGCGCGGGACGCCGAACTTGAAGGAGTTGATCGGCCGGGAGCCGTCGGCGAACAGTTCCCGGAAGCGCGCCTCGACCTCGGTGCCGACGTCGATCTCCTCCAGGTGCGTCTCGGTCAGCAGGCCGTACGCCCGGGCCGACTCGCCGCTCCCGTCGACCTGGGGGAGGTCGACGATGGCGACGGGCTGTGGCGTCTCGATGTCGTCGGGGAGGTACTGCTGGACGACGAAAGTCTTGATCTCGCCGCGCTCGGCCAGTTGCACCGCCTCGAAGTCCGCGGGCGCGCTGCCGCAGCGCTTGCACGTGCGCTTCTCTTCGGGGAACGACACCCAGCCGCAGTCGCGGCACTCGAAGCCGACGAGGCGCTGGTCCTGTCGCTTCGTGCGCTCGTAGCGCGGACCGCTCACGCGCGGTTCACCCCCTGGTACTCGACGGGTTCGCGGTACTCCAGGTGCTTCGCGTAGGTGACGTACTCCTTGGCGTCGAGCAGTTCGGCGACGGTCGGGCCGCCCCGACTCGCCTCGTCTCCCTCGACGTCCCCGCCCCGCTCGACCCTATCCCCGACCTCGAACGCGACGGCGTCCGCGCCGCCCGCGCCGTAGCAGACCGCGAGCGCGGGCGTCCCGGGCTCGGAGGTCTCGAGCAGGTGTGCGAGATCGAGAAGCAGGGAGGCCGTTCCGGCCGAGCCGACGGCGTCGAACGTGCTCACGTGCTCGGCCTCGACGCCGCCGAGGACGGTCCGAGCCAGCCGGGCGTCGGGGGCGCAGGCGACGGCCCGGGCGGGAGATTCCGCCGCCGCGAGCGCACGCTCGACGGCGGCCTCGGCCGCCGGGCGCGCGCCGTACCGCCGCTCGAAGCGTGCGTCGCCCCCGACCGCGGGCTCGCCGTGCTCGCGGTGGCGCTCGACGAACCCCGTGGTCTCCTGGCCCCACCCGGTGAGCGTCGCGGCGGGCGCGTCGTCGTCGGCCGTCGCGGGAGTGTCCGTCGCGTCGGCGTTCGCACCGTCGTCGGCGAGGACGACCGCCCCCGCGCCGGCACCGGCGGACGCCTCGCCGTCGTCGCCCGGCTCGGCCGGGAGGACGTCGCTCGCGACGACGAGCGCCCGCTCGCCGGTCGACTCGACGAACGCGCGGGCGGCGAACAGCGCGTCCGCGGCCGCCCGCGGGGTCGCCCGGAAGTCGCCCGTCCGCACGTCGCCGGTCGCGTCGAAGCGATAGGCGACGTGCGCGGCGATCCCGTGCTCCGCGAGCGGATCGGTGACGCTCGCGGCGAAGACCGCGCCGAGGTCACCCCCGTCGAGGTCGGCCCGCGCGAGCGCCGTCCCGGCGGCCTCGCAGGCCATCGTGACGTGGTTCTCGTCGCGCGCCGGGACGGCGCTCTCGCCGCGGCCGGACCCGCCGGCCTGCGCCGCGACCGTCTCGCGTTCGATGCGGTAGAGGGGGACGTAGCCGCCGCACCCGGCGATTACGACCACGTTCCACCCCCGCCGAACTGCCTGCGTCGTGATGACATACCACTGGTAGCTTACCAGCGAGTCAGTAATAGTTTCTGGTGATGGCGGTTTGCTCCGCGCCGACGGCGACTCGCGTCGCCGCGCTTCCGGACTGGAACCTGCCGGACTGGACCCTCCGACTGAGTTCCTGCCGCGCGGGAAGTTCCGGTGTTCGCGCCGCGGAGGACGTCACCGATACGTCAGTACGTCTAGTCCGTCGATCCGTTCGAAGTGGTCGTCGTGGGCGATCAACGGAACGTCGAGGGAGCGTGCGGTCGCGGCGATGTACGCGTCGGCGGTCTTGATCGACGTCCCTGCGCGCATGCGATCGGCCTGGAGCCGAGCGACCTCGATCGAGATCCCGTGGGTGATCGGCTGCGGGGTCGTCCAACCGAACCGGGCGACGGCCTCCTCGGTGGTGTAATCCCCGAGATAGAACAGTCCCGTATAGGCCTCCGCCAGCGCGGGCGTCGGCGCGTAGTAGACGTCCGCCCCGTCGTCCTCGAAGAACGCGCGGGCGGCGGGGTGGCCCTTCGCGAAGTCGATCAGAAACGACGTGTCGACGCATCTCATGCGTCGTCGATCTCCGGTTCGTCATCGGTCACTCGCTCGTCGTCGGCCCCCTCGCGTCCCAGCGGTTCGAGCACGTCCCCGAACAACGAGTCGGTCGTCTCCATCTCCTCGCGGCGGCGGCGCATGACGGCGTCGTACTCCTCGGCGAGTCCCTCCCGCTCGGCGAACCCGATGTGGGTTCGCCAGTCGGCGTTCTTCTCGGCGGTCAGTCGATCGACGAGGTCGCTGAAACTCTCGTCGTCGCGCTTCAGCGCCCGCAGGCGTTCGTACGCGTCTTCGCGAATGGTCAGCGATTTGGTCGCCATAGGTGTACACGTAGACGTACGTTCGTAACGTGCATAAGTTCGTCGTCGGCCGAACGGCTATACCGCCTCGACAGCACGAGCACGATGACCGCCCTCAACCGGCGGATGACCGACGAGCTGTTCGACCTCGCCGTCTCGCTGCACGAGGACGACGCCCGCTGTCTCGCGCTCACCGGGACGGACGGCGGACTTCCGCGAGGGCCTGCGCTCGTTCGGCGAGGGCCGGGAGCCGGAGTTCGAGGGGCGATAGCGTCGACCCGCCGGGTAGAAGAACCCCCCAGGCGAGCGTGGTGAAGGCCGGGCCGTCGGTGCACGACTTTTCGCCGACCCGAGGCGGCTCTCCGTGCCTCAGAATCGAGGATGCGATCGACTCGCAGGTCACTATCGCGATCATCGTTATTCGGATAATGACGTCGTGGTATCGGGCCGACGAACTCGACCGACTGCTCTCGCCGTAGGAGGGACGTCCCGGTCGCGCGGATCGGACGCGATCACGCACCGCGCCCGGCCGCGCGAGACGCTAACGCGGACCGAAGCTCACTTGACCTCCTCCGCCGACCTACCGCACCGATGGAGTACTACGAGGACATCGAGGTCGGCGACGTGACCGAGCACGGGAGTCGGACGGTGACGAAGGCGGAGATCGTCGAGTTCGCCACGCAGTACGACCCCCAGTCGTTCCACGTGGACGAGGAGGCGGCCGCCGAGTCGCCCTACGGCGGGCTCATCGCGAGCGGGTGGCACACCGCGTCGCTGTGCATGCGGATGCTCGTCGATAGCGTGCTCGGCGAGCGGGCGGGCATGGGCGCGCTCGGAGTGGACGAACTCCGGTGGTACCGCCCCGTCCGCCCCGGCGACACGCTCTCGATCGAGACCGAAGTTCTCGAGAAGCGACCCTCCGAGAGCGACCCCTCGCGGGGCCACGTCAGGAGCCGGGTGACGGGCTACAACCAGGACGGCGAGGAGGTCATCTCGTGGGTCGGGCTGGGACTCGTGGCGCGACGCGAGGCCGGCGAGTGAGCCGCTGGGTTGGGAGAAAACACTGATCTCCTGCGAGGCGTTCGTCGAACGCGTCCTGCTCGAACCGGATGGGGGAGGACCGACGGTCAGTCCGCCGCCGAGATGTCCCGCCCCCCCTCGACGTGGACCAGTTCCTCGACCGGCGGTAACTCCGCCTCGGCGTCGGTGATGATCTCGATGCGGCGGGTCAGCTTCTCCGCGGCGTACTCGACGAGCGGCGTCGAGTCGACCTCGCCCTCCTCGTACTGGACCGTCCCGGCGACGTGGCCCATGAGGTCCTGAAGGGTGGTCTGAACGACGTCGGGATCGACGCCCTCCTCCTGGACGAGCCGGCGCACCTCGTGCATGCCGAAGCCGACGTGTCGCCCCTCGTCGCTGCGGACGCGGGTGACGCCCTCGATGAGGCCCTCCAGGTGGACGGGTTCGCCCGCGACGTCGAGGTCCGCGCCGGCCGGCGACCAGGAGGACTGGATGCCGTAGTATCCGGTCTGGGCGAGGACGCTCTCCACGACGAGGTGGTAGTGACAGTACGCCCGCGCGCGGTTCTCGGGCGTGTCGTCGGTGAGCAGGCGCTCCATCGCGTCGGCCGTCTCGTCGAACAGCGCGACGTAGTCCTCGTTGAAGTAGCGCTGGTCGGTCGGGTTCGTCACCTCGAAGCCGCACGCCTCGGCGACCGGGTTGACCACCTCGCGCCAGTAGCGGTCGAAGAACTGGGTGTGCTTCGCCTCCTCGTAGAGCTGCGAGGTGAGGAACAGCTGCTTGTCGACGTCCCTCGTCACCATGAGCAGCGGCGCGAGGTCCTCGGTGACGGCCTCCTCGCCCGCGCCGAACAGCGCGAGCGTCCGGCGCAACCCGTCGAACTGCCCCTCGGTCTGCTCGCGGGCGATCAGCCGCTCGCGGTCCTGCTCGAGCAGGGCCTGCGGAACGTCCTCGTAGGGGTCCCAGTGGCGGTAGACCGCGTTGCGGAAGTAGCCCCCCGCGAAGGAATCCGGATCGAGGCGCATCTCTCGGCTGGCGTCCCGAATCTGCGTCATAGTTCGTGTTAGTTTTTGCCTACCGAACGAATAGGTCTATCGCAACTGTTGACAACTTGAGTCGAGTGGTTCGCTAGCGATATCCGCGTCCGGTCCCCCGATCTCGGTCTCGGGGCCGGACGCCTCACCCGGACCGGAGCAGCGAGCGCGCCCGCTGGACGTAGCTGTTCGTCTCCCAGCTCCGACCAGCGGCGATCAGATCGAGGAGCGTCGAGGCGTCCTCGACGGTGAGCCGATCCGTCCGGACGAACATCGAGAGCAGCGTGGGGGTCGTCACCTCGTACGCCGCCGCGCTCCGGGACAACACTTAATCCCTGCGTTTCGGTAACAGATTCCATGCGACTCGAGGACGTCGGCGACGACGCTCGGCACGGAAACGTCGCGCGGCTGCACGACGAGACGGTCTCCCGCCACGGCGACGCGCTCGCGGTCGAGATGCACGGGCGGACGCTGACGCACGCCGAGGTGGGGGCGGCCGCGGCGCGGTTCGCCGGCGGCCTCCGCGACCTCGGGCTGGAGCCGGGGGACGCGCTCCTGCTCTACCTCCCGAACTGCCCCCAGTACCTGCTCGCCTCGCTCGGGGCGTTCCGCGCCGGGGTGGTCGTCTCGCCGGTCAACCCGCAGTACAGGGTCCGCGAGCTGAGCTACCAGCTGGATGACGCCGACGCGCGGGCCGTCGTGACCCCTCCCGCGCTCCGCGAGACGGTGACGGAGGCGCTTGCGGAGACGGGCCGGGAGCCGGTCGTCGTCACGGTCGGCGGGGGGACGGAGGCCGTCGACGGGGGATCAGGAGTCCCCGAGGGCGACGTGTCGTTCGAGGCGGTGGCGGGCGAGCCGGTCCTGATCGAGCGCGACGACGACGACGTGGCCCTCCTGCCGTACACGAGCGGGACGACCGGCCGGCCGAAGGGCGTCGAGCTCACCCACCGGAACCTCCGCGCGCAGACGTTCACCTACCTCACGGGGGCGCTCGACGACCTCCCCGACGAGGAGGTGCGGAGCCTCATCTGGCTCCCCCTCTATCACATCACGGGCTTTATCCACACCGCCTGGCAGCCGCTGATCCGGGGCGGCGCGCTCTACCTCCGCAGCCCGGCGAACTGGGACCCGGACGCGGCGATGGAGCTGATCGAGGAGGCGGGCATCACGCACTTCGTCGGCGTCACCGCGATGTACGTGGACCTGGTGAACGCGGACACGTTCGGCGAGCGCGACCTGCGCAGCCTGGTGCAGGCCGCCGAGGGGGGCGCGAAGATGTCCGTCGCCGTCCAGCGCGAGTTCGAGGCGGTCGCGGGCGTCGAGATGGCGGAGGGGTACGGCCTCACCGAGACGAGCGGCGCGACCCACTCCCAGCAGGGATCGACCTACGGCCCCAGACGCGGCACCGTCGGCCAGCCGCTCCGGACGACCGACTGCAAGCTGGTGGACGACGACGGTGAGGAGGTGGCGGTCGGCGAGGCGGGCGAACTGCTCGTGCGCGGTCCGCAGGTGATGCGCGGCTACCACGACATGCCGGAGGCGACCGCCGCGGCGTTCACCGAGACGGGCTACTTCCGCACCGGCGACGTCGCCCGGCGCGACCCGGAGAACTACTACGAGATCGTCGACCGCAAGAAGCACGTGATCGTCTCCGCCGGGTACAACGTCTACCCGAGCGAGGTCGAGGAACTCCTCCACGAACACGACGCGGTGGCGGACGCCGCCGTGGTGGGCGTCCCCCACGAGCGGCGCAACGAGGTGCCGATCGCCTACGTCGTCCCGCGCCCCGGCGTCGAACCGGGCGCGGACGTGACCGCCGAGGACCTGAAGCGGTACTGCCTCGACGCCATCGCGGCGTACAAACACCCCCGTCGGGTGATCTTCCTCGACGACCTCCCCCGGACGGCGAGCGGGAAGGTCCAGAAGTTCAAGCTGGAGGGGCGCGACGACGCGGCGGCGGGCGACTCGGGTGGGATCTGACGGGCGCTCGCTACCCCCGAACCGTCCGGCAGGTCACGTCGAAGTAGTCGCGGTAGAACCCCCGGTCGAAGGTGAGGAGCGCGTCGACCGTCGCGGCGTGCGCGCCGATTAGGAAGTCCGCGGCGACGTGCTGACGAGCGGTGATCGACGCGTCGCAGTCGGGACACTGGAACGTGGTCTCGTGCCCGCACTCGCTGCACTGGAGCTCCTCCCCCCGGCGGTCGAGGTATCGCTGGAACGCCTTCCCGGCCTCGAACTGGGCGGCCCGCGGGAGTTCCTCGACGGCGATGCCCGTGTCGTCGAGGAAGTCGTCGAGGTCCGATCGCGAGCCGAAGAACGGGTCGGCGGCCAGTTCCGCGTAGACGACGGGGTTTACCAGGAGCGCCCCCTCCTCGGCGGCTTCCCGCAGGAGCGTCGCCGCCGCTCGGTTGTGCTCGTCGTCGGGCGAGAGGAGGGCGATCAGCGCGCTGGTGTCCACGACGGTCCGCGTCACGGACGTTCTCCGCGGAGTTCGCGCATACGCTCCTCCACCGTCGCTTCGGTGTCGGCCGCACCCCGCCACCGCTCGAAGCGGCTCTCGTCTACCTCCTTGCGGATGACGTACCCCTCGTCGGTCTCCTCGAAGGCGACCTCGTCGCCCGCTCGGATCCCGAGCCGCTCGCGGATCTCCTTCGGGATCGTGACCTGTCCCTTGCTCGTGACCCGACTCATGATAATACGTACTTAGTATTACGCAATAATCCTTACCCCCTCCGCCGCGTTCGGTTCGCTCGTCGGCCGCGTCGTCGGCGAACGGTGGCGTCGTTCGCCGTCGCGGGTTCGACGGTGAGCTATTTACCCCCCGCACCGGTTCGAGGGGTATGCACGAGGAACTCGACGCGGCCATCGCGGCGTTCGACGAGGAGACGGGCGTCGGCAGCATCACGCTGAACCGACCTGACGCGCTGAACGCGCTCAACGGGCAGTTGCGCGCCGACATCGAGGCGGCGTTCGAACGCTTCCGGGAGGTGGACGACGAGGCCGACGGCGCGGCGGTGCGCGTCGTCGTGATCGAGGGCGCGGGCGACCGGGCGTTCTGCGCGGGCGCGGACGTGAACGAGTTCTCGGGGGACGGCCCGGCGACGAACGCCTCCCGACCGGTCCAGGAGATCGTCGAGGACTGCCCGGCCCCGGTCGTGGCGAAGATCGACGGCTACTGCCTGGGCGGTGGGTTCGAACTCGCGCTGGCCTGCGACCTGCGCTACGCGAGCGAGTCGAGCCGCCTCGGCCTCCCGGAGGTCGATCTGGGGATCATCCCCGGCGCAGGCGGCGTCCAGTACGTCGCCCGCCTCGCGGGGCCCGCCGTCGCCCGCGAACTGGCCATGACGGGCGAGCACGTCCCCGCGGCCGAGGCCGCCGACCTGGGGCTGGTGAACGACGCCTTCGCGGACGACGACTTCGAGGCGGAGGTCGCGGCGGTCGTCGAGACGCTCGCGGCGAAGCCGCCGCTCTCGCTGCGGGCGATCAAGGAGTCGGCGCTCCTCTCGACGCAGGTCGGGCTGGCGGAGGGGCGGCGGTACGACCGGGCGCGCTTCCCCCGCCTGCTCGCCACCGAGGACCACGCCGAGGGCGCGCGCGCCTTCCGCGAGGACGACTACGAACCGGAGTTCGTCGGGAGGTAGTCGCAGTCGCGCCCCGAACCGAGTCCCCGTCTCGCCCTCGGTCGCCCGTCCGTGAACTGGAACGACGGCCCAACGCCTATTCGACCGTAGCGCGTCCGGGCGACCATGGCCGACCCTTCGCGCCCGTCGACGCGACGACGGTTCCTCGCCGCGCTGGGGACCGTGGCGAGCGCCGGACTCGCTGGCTGTTCGAGCGTCCTCCCCGGACTGTCCGCCGGATAGAACGGCACGACCGGCACGAACGGTACGAACCGATCCGCCGAGGTGAACGCGACGGGTCGGTCCGTCGGGGGCCCTACGCCCACGTCTATCGGGAGAGCGTCGCGGGGGTCGTGCTCGTCCAGCGGGGCGAGGGCCAGGGAAGCGGCTTCGTCTACGACGGGGAGGGGCACGTCGTCACGAACGCCCACGTCGTCGGGAGCGCCTCGTCGGTGAACGTGCAGCTCAGCCGCGACGACTGGCGCGCCGGGCGGGTCCTCGGCCGCGACGTCCCGACCGACCTCGCGGTCGTCGCCGTGGAGCGAATGTAAACCGTTATGGTCGGCGTTCTGCCATCCAAGAACGATGGATTCGGACATCGCGACCGCCCGACGACTCACCCTCGGGATGAACGTCACGCTGGTAGTGGCGATCCTGGCCGTGGTCGCCGGCGTCGTGCTCGGCGAGCCGCCGCTGGTGCTCGCGACGCTCGGGCTGTTCGTGGTCGCCCTCGTCGGATACGTCGTCGGCCACGTCACGCTCCACCGCCGCATCGCCGCCGAGAACCCGAGCGCCGTCACGAACGACGGGACGGTGGCGTCCGCCCTCGGGCTGATCCGGGTGAACCTCCTGCTCTACGGCGGGTTCGTCCTGCTCGTCGTCGCCCTCGCGGTCACGCAGGGCTACGGGGTCTGAGGACCGCTGAGGGCGGTAGCTTCCCCGCTCGCCGTCGCGAACGGCGGACCGACCCGCCGGCGCCGACGGGGAGCGCCCCGGTCAGCGCCGTCGCGCATCGAGACTGTTCGGCAAAAGTATAGGAGACACAACACTTCTCTCGACCGCCGTGTTACGACCGGCGCATGTACCGACGCATCCTCATCCCGACCGACGGCAGTCGCGAGGCGGCGCGGGGGGTGGAACACGGGCTGGCGCTCGCCGAGGAACACGGCTCGGACGTTCACGCGCTGTTCGTCGTCGACGAACACGTCCACGGCGACACGCCGGCGCTCGGCAGCTTCGAGCTCGCGATCGAGGAGATCGAGGAGGAGGGCTGGCGGATCGTCGAGGGGATCGGCAGGCAGGCCGAGGGGCGGGACCTCGACGCGGAGTGTCACTGCGTCCGCGGCACTCCCGACCGGGCCATCATCGACTACGCGATGAGAAACGACGTCGACCTCATCGTGATGGGCAAGCGCGGCGCGTCGGGGGTCGAGCCGCCGCACATCGGTAGCGTGACCGATCGTGTCCTGCGACTGTCGCGGGTTCCGGTCCTCCCGGTCTGATCCCGGAGCGATCGGCTAGTCGGTCGAGTCCTCCGGCGCGTGGGTCGTCAACACGGGTACGGTCGACAGGCGAACGACCTTCTCGGCGACGCTGCCGATGAGCAGCCGATCCAGGCCCCTCCGCCCGCGAGTCCCCATCGCGATGAGGTCGACGTCGTGTTCGTCCGCGTACTCCAGGATCTCCCGGTGGGGCGCGCCGTAGGCGATCTCCGGGGGGGCCGTCTCAACGCCGGCCTCGGCGGCGCGCTCGACGACCGCCGCCGTGGCGTCCTCGCCCACCCCTTCGAGCGCCTCGTCGACGTACGTCGCCGTCACGTCCGCCGGGAGCGAGGTCGTGTCCACGACGAACAGCGCGTGGATCGTCGCGTCGTACTGTCGGGCGAGGTCGATCGCCAGCTCCGCGGCCGCCGTCGATCCCGTACTTCCGTCGGTCGGTACGAGGATGTGCTCGTACATACCTACCACAATCGCTCCGACGAGGGATAACACGTACCCCTGTTTCGACGGGTGTCGTTCGACCGCCGGCGGTCGAGCGAAACCGACGGGCGCGTACGAATCCCGGTTCCACGGCCGTCGAGGTGTATAATCGCCCCGTGTAATCGATCAACCGCTCCGATACGTGACCATACCCCTCGAAACAGGTTTGGGTTTGTCCGGTACGCTCGTGGTGCCCGACGACGCACTCCCGGCGTGTCCGCGGTGGGACGACCCCGAGCGTTGCGCGTTCTGCGGCGCGTGATCGAGGGACGGCGGTCCGGGCTTCGTCGACCACGTCGAGGCCGACCCCTGGTGTCGAGAGCGGTTCGACGGCTGGCGCGAGCGAGTGGGTGGGGACATGACCGGCGAGTCGTCCGGCCCAGGGCGGCGCGCCTTGATTATCCCGGGCGGCGAAGCACACGCCGAGACGTCCATGTTCAACAACATCCTCGTGCCGACTGACGGGAGCGACACGGCGGAGGCCGCGCTCGAACACGCCATCGACCTCGCCTCGCGCGCCGACGCCGTGATCCACGTCGTCTACGTCGCCGACGTGACCGTCGCCCGCGGCGGGCCGATGCTCGACCTGCTGACCGAGGAGGGACAGCGCGCGACGAAGGAAGCCGCCTCCCGCGTCAGCGGGGCGGGCCTGTCGGTGACGCGCGCGGTCGTCGAGGGGAAGCCGTCGCGGGCGATCCTCGAGTACGCCGACGAGGCGCGGATCGACCTCATCGTGATGGGAACCCACGGTCGAACGGGACTCGATCGGCTGTTCATGGGGAGCGTCGCCGGGCGCGTCGTTCGCCTCGCGAAGGTCCCCGTGCTGACGATCAGGCGGCCGTGACGCGACTCAGTCGGCGTACAGCGAGTAGGTGATGACGCCGAAGCCGACGGCCGTGAGGGCGCTCTCGATGAGCAGGACGGTGTCGGAGTCGAGGCCGAACCCCTGGTGGGCGGCCCCGGCGAGGAGCGACCCGAAGGTGACGATGGCGAACCCGACCGAGAGCGCCGCGAGCGCCCGCGCCCGCGTGCGTCGGTACGCCTTGAACGCGAAGTAGGTGATGACGCCGCCGAGCACCAGCGTCAGGGTCTTGAACGCGACGACGAGGGTGGCGAACTCGGCGGTCATCGCGCTTCCTCCGTACCTCGCCCCACAGCTGTTCCAGGCGCTCGTCGGGGGTCGACGGCCGCTCGATGGTCACGGCCAGCCGGCGGTCCTCGCTCAATCGGATGACGACCTCCTCGAAGTCGCGTCGGTAGCGGGTCGTGTGGTGGCCGTCGCGTCGGATCTCCGTCTCCTCCGCGACGAGCGAGGCCTCGCTCAGGTCGTCCAGCTTCCGGTAGGTCGTCGAGAGGGGGACGTCGCACGTCTCCGAGAGTTCGCTTGCCGTCATAGGTTGGTCCAACTCCACGATGATGCGCTGGCAGGTCGCGTCGTCGAGGGCGTCGAGGACCGCCTGCATCTCCGAACCGTCGTCGTGTGGCCGCACCATCTCCATCTGACAGTCCTCGAAGGGGACGTATAGCCCTGTCTCTCCGTCGCTCCCACGTTTCACCACCGTTATATACTTGTCAGATCAACCGCCATCGACGGGCGGGATGTTAGTACGACGATAACGACAGTCCGAACCGGGCGTCGGTCGCCGGACGAGATGGCCGCCGCCGCGCCCGTCGGCGTTCGGTCCGGTCCCGGCGGCACCGTACCGACCGCGCGGCCGACCCGTACCCCGCTTCGGCCCTCCTCTCCCGATCAGCCCGCCGTCGTCGTCGTCGGCCGCCGCGCCACCCGTACCAGCAGAGCCACGATCGGAAGGACCAGCGCCGCGCCGACGGCGAACGGCGACCACACGGCGACGGCGGCGTACAGCAGCGCCATCGCGGGCGGTCCGACCGTCCGACCGAGGCTCGCCGCCCCCTGTGTCACGCCGAAGGCGCTGCCCTGTGTCTCCTCCCCCGTACTCGTCGAGACGAGCGTGGCGAGCGAGACGTTGAGAAGGCCGTTGCCGAACGAGAGGCAGGCGAGGACGACCAGCAGCGCCGCCAGTTCGGGCGTCAGGGGCGACGCCAGCGCGAGTCCGCCGAAGAGCGCGCGACCGAGGGCGGGCGCGCCCGGGATGCCCGCCAGCGCGAGCGCGAGGACGCCCGCGCCCACGAGCGCGAGCAGCCGGTCGTCGTAGCGCCGCGAGAGGCGACCGACGAGCACGCCCTGGTTGACGACGCCGAGGACGCCGACGTAGGTCAGGAGCGCGGCCGCCTGCGACGCGTCGTAGCCGTAGATGTCCGCGACGAACGGGATGAACATCACCTGGACGCCCGAGAAGGCGAGGGAGACGAGGAAGAACGCGACGACGAGGTCCCGGAGGCCGGGCGTCGAGAGCGCCTCGCGGAACTGCGCGACGAACGTCCCGCCGCGGGCCGCCGCCCGGGTGCGCTCCGGTTCCTCGAGGAAGAGGTACGCGAGGAGGAAGCTGGTGAGGCTCAGTCCGGCGGCGGCGAAGCTCGGCAGCGAGAAGCGCGTCGTCGGGACGAACGACGGGAGGAGACGGTCCGCGGCCGAGACGACGGCGTCGCTCGCGAACGCGCCGCCGATCGCGGGACCGAAGATGAACCCGAGGGCGAACGACGCGCCGACGAGGCCGAGCGCCCCGGCGCGGCGCTCGCGAGGGGTGACGTCGGCGATGTACGCCTGCGCGGCGGCGATGTTCCCGCCCATCGCCCCGGCGAGCATGCGCGAGCAGAACAGCGTGGCGACGGCACCGACGACGCCGAGCAACGCCTCCGCCTCCCCCGCGAGGCCGAAGACCGTCCACGCGACGGCGCTCCCCGCGAGCGAGAGCATGAGGACCGGCCGCCGGCCGCGCTCGTCGGAGACGCGGCCGAGGACGGGCGCGAGGCCGAACTGCATGAGCGAGTAGGAGGCCGCGAGTAGGCCGATGAAGACGTCGCTCACGCCGAAGCTGCGGACGTAGAACGGGAGGATGGGGATGACGACGCCGAACCCCAGCAGGTCGACGAAGACGATGACGACGACGGTCGCGAGGGCGCGGCGGGGCGATCTGACCGCGGCCGTGGCCGTCGCCGCGCGCGGCGCGCTCATACTATCTAGAGCGGCGAGAACGACCTAACGGTTGTGTAATCGGCGGTCGCGGACGGTCACGCGTCGATCCGCTCGGCGAGGCGGGAGAGCGCGTCCCGGCCGTACGCCTCGCCGTCGAGTTCGGGTACCACCCGGACGGAGCAGTCGGGAAACGTCTCCCGGACGCGTTCGAGCCGTCGCTCGTGGCGCGCCTTCCGCGCCGCGCACCGGTCGCAGTTCTCGTCTACGTCCTCCAGCACGCGGTTCACGAGAAGCGTGTCGACCGGAACGTCGAACTCGCGGAGGCGCTCCACGAGCCGTCGGGTCTCCTCGATGGCGAGCGTCTCGGGGAGCAGCACGACCCGGAAGTCGGTTCGCTCCGGGTCGCGGAGGAGCGCGGCGACGCGCTCCATCCGTTCGCGCAGCGCGTCGACCTCGTCCGGTTCGCGGCCGGGACGGAGGAGGGCCGCGGGGCCGAACACCACGCTCCGCGCCGAGGCGACCAGCCGTCGGAGCTGTCCCCGCACCTTCCCGACGGTCGAGAGCGACTCGCGCAGCACGTCGGGCAGGGTCAGCAGCCGGAGGGTGTGTCCCGTCGGCGCGGTGTCGAACACCACGTAGTCCCACGCGTCCGCCTCCGCGTACTCCCCGATGAACTCGAGCGCGGCGATCTCGTCACTCCCTGGCACGAACCCGGCCGCGAACAACCGCTCGACGTCCTCGTCGTCGAGCCTGACGCCCGCCTCCCGGAACTCCGCCGCGAGCACCGAGACGATCCCGCGGTAGGTCTCCTGGCCCGCCTCGGGGTCGGCCTCCACGGCCCAGAGGTTCGCCGCGACGCGCGTCGGCTCGCCGCTCAGCTCGGTCTCCAGGCTGTCACCGAGGGAGTGGGCGGGGTCCGTCGAGACGACCAGCGTGCGCGCTCCGCGGCCGGCGAGTTCGAGCCCCGTCGCGGCGGCGCACGACGTCTTTCCCACCCCGCCCTTCCCGCCGTAGAAGACGTACTCGGTCATCGCCCGACCTTGGTCCCGCGGCCGCAAGGCGTGCGGCCGCGGAGGGGTGCCGTCGGCCCGTCCGCGGCGAGCACACGTCGTTTCTCGCAGATTCGACACGGCTCGTACAGTTCGCACGATCCTTGCGATTTGTACAGTTTGTACAGTTTGGATAGTTCGTACCGCTCCGCGGCCCGGTTCGTCGGACCGGCGTTCGCCCGCGTGCCGTCAATCGGTCTCGTTGTACCAGACGTCGACGTGGTGGGTCGGCCCGTAGGACTTGCCGACGACGTCGAGTCGGCCGTCGCCGTTCACGTCGGCGAGTTTCGCCTCGTGGGTCGCGACGCCGCGCTCGACGACGACCTCCTCGAACGCGCCGTCGCCGCGGTTCCTGAACACGACGTGCTCCGGGTCGTCGTTCTCGCCCAGACCCATCTCGCCGACGTAGACGTCCGGTCGTCCGTCACCCGTCAGGTCGCCGACCTGGAGGCTGTGCGGGCAGTACATGTCGTCGCGGAGGACGTGCGGCGTCCAGTCCGGTCCGTCGAACCACGCGACCTGCGCGGGGTGGGTGCCGTAGATGGGCGAGTCGCCCTCCGCGAGGACGATCTCGTCCTCGCCGTCACCGTCGAGGTCGGCCACCGCCACGCGCACGTCGTCCCACCCCTCGACGATGGACTCGCGGTCCCACGAGCCGTCGTCGTCGCGGTGGTAGATGCCCGTCCCGGCGACGATCTCGGTGCGGCCGTCGCCGTCGACGTCGCCGACGTGGACGCCCTCGACCGAGCGGTCGCGGTCGACGACGTGGCAGCACCAGTCGGGCCACGGCTCGACGGTCGGGTCCGCGGGAATGTCGAAGTAGAAGACGGTGGCGGCCTCCTGGGAGAGGCCGACGATCTCGGGCTCGCCGTCGTCGTCCACGTCGCCGACCGCGAAGTCGTGGTACTTCCGGAAGCGGTCGGTGAGCAGGTGCTGCTCCCACGGCTCGCGGGGGTCCTCGGGCTGGCGGTACCAGTAGACGTCGCCGTGCCCGTAGCCCTGGCCGACGATCAGGTCGACGCGGCCGTCGCCGTCCACGTCGTGGAGGGTCCCGCCGACGTCGAGGTGGAGGTCCCGCTCGGCGGCGAGGGTGTGGCGCTCCCAGCCGGGGTTCTCGTACCAGAAGACGTTCGTCTCGAAGCGGGGGAGGAGCGAGCCGATCCCCGGCAGGAGCCGGAGCTTGATCTCGGTGCCGTTGAGCGAGACCGTCGGGTAGCGTCCCATCCCGCCGACGATGACGTCCGGCCGGCCGTTTCCGGTCAGATCGGTCGTGAAGCAGGTACTCAACCGGCCACAGGGAGGGCGCGAGTCGATTCGCTCGTGCCGGAAGTGCATGGTTTCGCTTGGTCTTTCACGGTCGTTGTAATGACTCGCCTACCGATTCCTGACAGACCGGGAACCGAACCACTCCGCCGCCCGACGACCACTCGCGCGGCGGTCGCCGGGCGACGACGTTCCGCGTACGATACACCTTTCCCTTGGTAGGGATCGCGTAACGAGCACCGCGGCACCGCCGTCGGCGCGTTCGCGTTCGACGTATCGCCGTAGCGACTGCTCGTCTCCGGTGGTAGTCCCGCCGTCGAATGCGCAATCTATCACGATAGAATACTAATAACCATACGCCCCGGGCGCCGAGGACGGTCGCAATGGCATCCGCGACGCTCGAGGGTCGGAGCGTGTTGGTCACGGGGGGCGCGGGGTTCATCGGGAGCCACCTGGTCGACGCGCTCGCCCAGGACAACGAGGTGCACATCATCGACGACTTCTCGACGGGACGCCGCGGACACGTCCACCCCGGGGCGACGGTGATCGAGGGGGACGTCTGTGACCCCGCGGTCGTTTCGGAGGTGATAGCCGACGTCGATCTCGTCTTCCACCAGGCGGCGAACGCGAGCATCAAGCGGTCCGTGGACGATCCGAGCGCGAGCCACCGCGCGAACGTGCAGGGGACGCTCACCGTGCTCGAACGCGCGCGCCGCACTGACGCGCGCGTGATCGTGGCGTCGAGCACCGCGATCTACGGGAACCCGACGTCGGTTCCCATCTCCGAGGACGAGCCGACGACGCCGACCTCGCCGTACGGCGTCGAGAAACTCGCCGCGGACCACTACGCGCGGCTGTACAACGAGCTCTATGACCTCGACACCGTTGCCCTCCGGTACTTCAACGTCTACGGACCCCGACAGGCGTGTGCGGACTACAGCAGCGTCATCACCACGTTCCTCGAACAGGCGTGTAGCGGACAGCCCATAACGATCGAGGGCGACGGGTCGCAGATACGTGACTTCGTCCACGTCAACGACGTGGTCCGGGCGAACCTGCTGGCGGCGACGACCGATCGGGTTGGCGAGGCGTACAACGTCGGCACCGGACGGAGCGTGAGCGTCCTCGAACTCGCCCGACTCGTCGCCGACCTCACCGATTCGCGCGGCGAGGTCATCCACGTCGATCGCCGTCCGGGTGACATTCAGAAGAGCCGAGCGGACATCTCGAAGGCCCGGCGGGACCTCGGCTACGAACCGTCGGTCGGGCTGCACGACGGCCTGGCGGCGCTCGTCGACGGCGACGGGACCGTCCGCCGGCGGTGACCGCGTTACCACTGGGCACTCCTCGACGGCGAGAAATTCGCCCCTGAGAACCCCGAGAAACCGTTCGAGGTCGATAACCCGCGAAAAATCGTCCGCTAACCGGACATCGGCACCCGGCGGAGCCGCCCTGATCGACCGGAGACGACGCACCCCCATATAACGTCTGACGACCGCATGACGGCCGCCAGCCGCTCACGAGCGTATAATTCAATCATCTGGGCAAGAAAGTAACCTGCAATCGATCGGAACGAACCTCAGATGCCCGTATCAGTTTTCGCACATTCTGCAAAACGGGCGGGGGGTTTTGCAGCCCCTGCATAAATCAGTTACTTATTAAGCTATTCATAGATTACACTGGAACTGCTGACGCAGCATCGTGGGGATGCACGCGTGTCCGCCGATCACGGACGTTCGTATAATCGGTACGGCGGACATAACTCCGATCTCGTCGCGGCCGCTTCGGTACGCGGCACGACCGGTAGGTGCAGCCAGCCGCTGCGACCAGCCACAGGTGGTATCCAAATGAGCCAAACTCGACTTCAGACGCCGGACGAACCGTCGTCACCGACTGACTCCGCCGACGCCGGGTCGGAAAAGCTTCCGCTCGACACGGTGTTCGAGATCCTCAAGAATCGACGTCGGCGCGACATTCTCCAGTATCTCTGGGAGCACGACGGTTCCGCCAACATCGGCGAGCTCGCGGAACACATCGCGGCGATGGAAAACGGAATAGAGGTGAACGCGCTCTCGTCCGCGCAACGAAAGCGCGTCTACATCGGCCTCTACCAGTGTCACCTCCCGAAGATGGACGACGCCGGGATCGTGGACTTCGACAAGCATCGGGGGACCATCGAACTGCGGGAGGTCGCAGAGCAGCTCACCCCGTATCTCACCGTGCAGACGGACACTACCGATCGGGTCCCGAGGAGCAATCTGTACGTCGGACTCGCGGTCGGGGTGCTCGTCTCCGGCGGGGCCCTGGGCGCACCGGTACTGGGTGGGATCGAACCGCTGGTGTGGACGTTCCTGAGCACGGCCGCTCTGCTGTTCGTCACCGCGAACCAGTTCCGGGCGAAAGCCGACGGCGAGGAGGACTCGCCGCTGGCCCCGGTGCTCGAGCACCTCGACGCCGAGCCCTCGGTGTCCTGAGTTCGCTCCTCCTGACCCCATCGCTCGTACTCTCGTTCGAGCGTGCTGCACCGACCGGGTGTAGCACGCTCCTAACCCGGACGGTTTTTCGTCCGTTCATCGACAACCTGTTTTTAACAAAGGTCCCGGGCTGGCTGCTATCGGTAGATGATGCGCCGTGGATACGTGGGAATCCCGTGGCTGGAGAGGACGATTGGTCCCTACCGGGGTGACCGTTCGGAGACCACCCTGCGGAAATTTAATACAAATCTGTGCACGATTAAACTAATAAAGATACAGTTGGAAAAATTGATCATGAGCGCTCAGGGTAGCCGACACGGAGACGTCGATGGCGCAGTACACCACGTTCCGGGGGTGAGTCGCTGATGTGCGGCATCACCGCGTACGTCGGAACCGACGACGCGGTCGGCGGCCTCCTGACCGGGCTCTCGAACCTCGAGTATCGGGGGTACGACTCCGCGGGCATCGCGGTCAAGAACGGACGCGGACTGGAGGTGATCAAGCGGGAGGGCGAACTCGACCGACTCCGCGAGGCGGTGGGTAGCGAGCGGCCGACCGGCGGGATCGGCATCGGACACACGCGCTGGTCGACCCACGGCCCGCCGACCGACGAGAACGCCCACCCACACACGGATTGCTCGGGACGCATCGCCGTCGTCCACAACGGGATCATCGACAACTACGACGGGCTCCGGACCGACCTCGCCGCCGAGGGCCACGAGTTCAGGAGCGACACCGACACGGAGGTCATCCCGCACCTCATCGAGTCCGAACTGGAGACGGGGAAGTCGCCGGCCGACGCCTTCCGGGCGGCCATCGCCCGCCTCGACGGGAGCTACGCCGTCGCCTGCCTCATCGACGGCGAGGACGTCGTCTACGCGACCCGCAACGGATCGCCGCTCGTGCTGGGACGGGCCGACGGGCGGTACTTCCTCGCGAGCGACGTCCCCGCCTTCCGCGAGTACACGGACGAGGTCGTCTACCTCGAGGACACGGACGTCGTCGTCGTCCGTCCGGGGGGGTACGAGATCACCGATCCCAACGGGATCCCGGTGAACCGGCCGGTCGAGACCGTCGACTGGGAGCCGGAGGCGGCGGGTAAGTCCGGCTACCCCCACTACATGCTGAAGGAGATCAACGAGCAACCCGAGTCGCTCCGTCAGACCCTCCACGGCCGCGTCGACGCGCTCGCGGGGAAGGTCGACCTCCCCGAGTTCCCGCCCGGCACCTTCGAGGACGTCGAGCAGGTGCAGTTCGTCGCGATGGGCACCTCCCACCACGCCGGGATGTACGCCGCGTCGATGCTCACCGCGCACGGCATCCCCGCGCACGCCTACATGGCGGGGGAGTACGCCGACTGTCCGCCGCCCGCGGACGGTCGGACGCTGGTCGTCGCCGTCACGCAGAGCGGCGAGACGGCCGACACGCTCAACGCCGTCCGCCGCGCCCGGAGCGCGGGCGCGCGGACGCTCGCGGTCACGAACGTCGTCGGGTCGAGCGTCACCCGCGAGTGCGACGACGAGCTGTTCATCCGCGCGGGGCCGGAGATCGGCGTCGCCGCCACCAAGACGTTCACCTCGCAGGTCGCGGCGCTGACGCTGCTTGGCGAGCGCATCGCGGGCGACGTGACGGGCGTCGCGAGCGCCGGCGCTCGCGACCTGCTGGCGGCGCTCTCCGAGCTGCCGGGCGACGTCCAGCAGGTGCTCGACGACGGGACGGCCCGCGAGGTCGCGGAGGCGCTCTACGGCTGCGACGCGTACTTCTTCATCGGGCGCGGTCCGGCGTACGCCGTCGCGCTGGAGGGGGCGCTGAAGATGAAGGAGATCAGCTACGAACACGCCGAGGGCTTCGCCGCCTCCGAACTGAAACACGGCCCCCTCGCGCTGGTCACGCCGGAGACGCCGCTGTTCGGCGTCCTCACCGGGAAGGACGAGACGAAGACGCTGAACAACCTGAAGGAGGTGCAGGCGCGCGGCGCGCCGGTGATCGTCGTCACCACGCCGCGCCACGCGTCCGCCGCCTCGTTCGCCGACTACGTCATCGAGATCCCGGAGACGGAACCGGAGGCCGCGGGCATCCTCGCCAACGTCCAACTGCAGCTCGTCTCGTACTACGCCGCGGACCTCCTCGGCCGGCCCATCGACAAGCCGCGCAACCTCGCCAAGAGCGTCACCGTCGAGTGACACCGTCCGTGCCGACGCGAGAAACGCCCGTCCGGACGGGGATCGTCGGCCCGCCGCGCTTAACAAGCAGCCGCCGTGACCGACCGTGTGAGGAAGACCAGGCGCTACACTAATAGCTCAGGGAAATGATAGCCGAACACGGGTATGAGTAGGCGTTCACCGACGGAGGTCCCCGCGGCGAGTGGTCGCACCCAGCGGGGCGGCCGGCGCTGCCGGGGTGCCGTGAGATGTCCGACCCGGAGCCCCAGCTCTCGGAACTGCTCGACCACCTCGGCGACGACGTCTCGCGGGCGGTCCTCGCCGCCTGCGCGAACGATACCCGGAGCGTCGGCGAGCTCGCCGAACTGTGTGACGTCTCCGAGGCGACGATCTACCGTCGATTGAACCACCTCATCGACTCCGGACTGCTGGAGGAGCGCCCCCGGATCGGGGGCAACGCCGTCTCGGGGGGAAAGGAGTACCGCACGGCCATCCAGCACGTCGAGATCGTGCTCGACGAGGAGGGGATCACCGTCCAGATCGACGACGCGACCGAGTCGGGGGACCGCTGCCGACGTTCACGGTGTTCGACCCCGACGAGCGCGAGGAGGACGGAACGCGGGTCGTCGACATCCAGTTGAAGCTCCCCGAACACCTCTTCAGTGAGTTTCTCACCGTCTGGGCCGAGCTGAACAAGCGCGCAGAAGCGGAGCGCGACGACGACGATTCGAATCAGGGAACGCTGAACGACGCTCTATGACGAACCCCGACCCACACATACCGGATCCGCCCGAAGACCCGCGCAGGGCCGACCACTATCGGCACCCGGACTGCGTGGAGATCGTCTACCTCGTCGAGGACGGCCACGTCCTCACGCTCCGCGAGTACGATAGCGTGGAGGCGTTCGAGCGGACCGTCGCGGACGCGCGCTACCTCGGCCTCCACGAGGGCGTCGAGGCGCTCCCCGATCCGGCGACGTTCGCCGACGAGGACGACACGTCCGAAGACGGATAGATCAGAAAACGTACCAGTACGCCGGACGACCGATCGCGGCGGGTGCCGAGATCGGTCGACGACGGCGTACCGGCGGCGACGCCGCTGCCGAAGGTTTATTATACGTGGTGCTGAATTTTCAGATGGCTTCCCCGGTTCGCGTGCCAGTTCGTGTGCCAACAATCGTGCTGCGGGCCAGGGAAGCTACTCGACGCCCGACACGAACCGGCGAATCGTGTGCCAGCCGGTTATCGTCCCTCGGCGTTCCGATACCACGCCCACGCGTCGGGAACTACCTCCCTGAGCGGCCGGTACGCGTAGCCAAGTTCCGCCTCCGCCTTCCGACTGCTGTAGAAGAGTCGCTTCGTCGAGAGCCGCGCCATCTCCCCGTCGAAGGGGAACATCCGCGTCCCGAGGAGGTCGTTCACCCGGCCGACGACCGGCCCGGCGGCGTGGACGAGCGTCGGGGGGAGTTCCACCGCCGGTTTCTGACCCCCAGTCAGCGCGGCGATGACGGTCAGCGCCTCGGCGTAGGTGAGGTTCTCGCCGCCGAGGACGTAGTGCTCGTCCGCCTCGCCCCGCTCCGCGGCGGCGACGATCCCGTCGACGACGTCGCCGACGCCGACGAAGCTCGCCCCGCCGGGGGGATGCACCACGGCGAGCGGGTTGTTCACGAGCGCGAACATGCGCCCCGTGAAGTCCGGGTCGCGCGGCCCGAAGATCGACGTGGGGTGGACGGTGACCACGTCGAGGCCCGCCTCGCCGTACTCGTCGCACAGCGTCTCTGCGGCGGCCTTCCCGCGCTGGTACGCGCCGATCGGCTCCGCGACGTCGTCCTCGGTCGCGGTCCCCCGCGCCCGACGGGTCCCCGCCGTGCTCGTGAACAGGACGCGCTCGACGCCGTGCTCCCGCGCGGCGTCGAGGACGTGTTCCGTCCCGTCGCGGTTCACCCGCTCTACCGTCTCCGCGTCGCCGGCCTGCAGGCCGATGCCGGCAAGGTGGAAGACGTAGTCGTGGCCCTCGACGGCCGCGCTGACGGCGGCGGGGTCGAGCACGTCCATCGTGGCCCACGCCATGTCCACGTCCGCGAGGGCGGTGGCGTCGGAGGTCGGCCGGCGCGTCCCGGTGACCTCCCAGTCCCCCGCCGCGAGTGCCGCACAGAGGTGCGAGCCGAGGAAGCCGGTCGCGCCGGTGACGAGCGCGCGCTCAGGCATCCGGGTCCCCCATGAACTGCGGCGGGAGCAGGTCGCCGGTGACGCGGGAGTAGAGCCGGTACCCCGTCTGCATGACGGGGGAGGTCTCCCCCGTCTCCTCGCGCTCGTTCGGGAGGCGGTCCGCGATCTCGTCGAGGTCGAGGCCGGCGACGGGTGGCGTCCGGACGCCGTGGGGCGCGAGGTAGGGCACCTCCTCGGGGTCCTCGTTCACGAGCCGAGCGGCGGCCGCGTCGAGCGTCGGCGCGTCCGAACTCGCGAGGAGGAACCCCGACCGGTGGGGCGCGCCGGTGTAGGTGTACGTGCCGTCGAGGAGGACGGCCGCCGGATCGCACACCGCGGCCGCGGCGACGACGTCCTCGGCGGTCGCGTCGGCCGCGTCGGCGCCGAGCGCGCCGAGGGCGGTCGCGGCCATCCCGGCGACGAAGCCGTGGTCGGGGTCGGTGCGGAGCGTCGGGACGGTCACGAGCGTCTCCGAGTCGAGCGGCTCGGGGACCGTCACCCGACGGCGGCTGTCGCCGATGGTGACGGTCCGCTCGACCGACCCGGCGGCGTCGAGGTCGAGCACGTCCACGCCGAGGCGGTCTACGACCTCGTCGTAGCCGAGGAACGCGGCGCAGCGATCGCCCGCGACCCACGGGGAGTCGGGGTAACAGAGCAGAACCTCCGTGCCGCGTCCCTGGAGGAACTCGATCAGGACGCCGACCACGCCCGGATCAGTGACGAGGCCAGTGCTGGGGTGGAAGGGGTAGTGCACGTCCGGCACGACGAGCGCGCGTCCGGCGGGCGGCGCGTCGTCGAGGAGGTCCATGACGGCCCCGGCGAGCGACGCCGCCGTCCCGTCGACCCGGCGACCGGAGACGCGGGGGGTCACTCCGTCACCTCCACGAGCGCCGCGTCGGCGTCCGCGATGCGGTAGGCTTCCCTGACGTGTTCGACCATCCGCAGGCCCGTCTCGCCGCCGACCGGCGGCGACTCGCCGTCGCGCACGGCGTCGAGGAAGTCCCGCAGCGCCCAGTAGTGGGCCTGGTAGTAGTACGTGGGCTTGAAGTACTCCGGCTCGTCGCCGCGCAGGCGGCGGCCGAGGTTCTCGAGCGCCGAGCGGGCGGCGTAGGTGGTGAAGCGTCGCGGGACATAGTCGGTGCTCACGACCGAGTCGGCGATGCCGTCGAGGCGGAGGTAGCTCGTCACGTCCGGCGGCGTCTCCCACTGGAAGAACCCGCAGGTGAGCGTCGCCGTCGTTCCGCGCTCGCCCCTGACGACCACCGTGGCGGCGTCCTCGTAGGGGAGGTTCAGCTGGCGGTCGGTGACGGCGTGTTCGACGGTGAGGTCGCCGAAGAACCACTCCAGCACGTCGAGCAAGTGGATGCCGAGGTCCATCAGCGCCCCACCGCCGGTCGCCTCGGGATCGAGCTGCCAGGTCGGCACCTTCGATCGGCCGGCGGCGCGTCGAACGGTCCGTTGTTGATGCGCGAGATGGACGCGATGGGGACGTGGCCGAGACGCCCCTCGTCGAGCAGTTCCTTCAGCCGTCGCATCTCGGGCTGATAGCGGATAGTGTGATCGACGCCGACCGAGACGCCCGCGGCGTCCGCGGCGTCGAGCATCCGTCGCCCCTCCTCGGGGGTGCGCGCGAACGGCTTCTCGACGAAGACGTCACAGCCCGCCTCGGCGGCCGCGACCGCGGCGTCGGCGTGGAGAAACGGCGGGAGGGCCACCACGACCGCGTCGAGCGACTCGGACGCCAGGAGGTCGGCGTAGTCGTCGTAGGTGCGGCGGACGCCGAGGCGCTTCGCGCGCTCCCGGTTACCCTCGACCGCGTCCGCGGCCGCGGCGACGGTGACTCCCTCCAGCGTGCTCGCCGTCTGGAGGTGGACGGTCCCGATGTGACCGACGCCGAGCAGTCCGACGGCCAGCTCACGCGGCATCGACGGCCCCCCTGAGCGGTCCTCTGCCGATGCTACTCGACGGCGTCCTCGTAGTCATTACCGGAACAACGGCCGCTGTCACATCTTGTTATACACTCGCTACCCGCGATGCTCGATAGCGTCGCGAACAGCGCCGTACGCGTTGGTCAGTTTGAGCAGGTAAGTGAGCGCATAGAACAGGAGTTTCTCCGAGAGGGGAAGGTCGTCCCAGTTACGTAGCGCGGCGCGGACCTGCCCCGGCGTCGCCGGTACGTAGATCGCGGGGTTGAAGATGAGCCGCGCGGAGCTGCCGTAGCGCTCGGGGTAGATGCGCCTGAGCTGGTTCTTACCCCGGCCGATGCGGATGGACTTCTTGACGAGCGCCTTCAGCGTCGTCCGCGTCGGGTGGTACATGTGAACGTCGGCGGCGTAGCCGAGCGTCCACCCCGCCCGATAGACGCGGTGGCCGAACTCGCGGTCGCCGCTCGACGTGAAGCGGACGTCGAACGGGCCCACGTCCTCCACGACCTCCCGGCGGACGGCCAGACAGCACGTCGGCGCGTAGTGGAACTCGGAGACGTAGTCCTCGATGGGAAAGCCGCTCAGGCGGTTGAACTTCGCCGCGAGCGACTCCTCCCCGACGGAGTACAGCTTGACGTTGCACGCCAGGTAGTCGATCTCCTCCTCGTCCATCGTCTCGACGACGCGTTCGAGCCAGTCGGGGTCGACGGTCATGTCGGCGTCGATGAACGCCATGACGTCGCCCGTGGCGCAGTGTAACGCCCGCGTTCGCGCCGCGTACGAACTCTGCCGGCGACGCTCGTCGAGCGCCGTCACGCGCTCGTACGCCTCCGCGTACTCCTGTGCGACTGCCCGCGTCCCGTCGTTCGATCGGTTGTCGACGACCAGTATCTCGTAGTGCTCCTCGGGGTAGGTCTGATCGATGAGCGTATCGAGGGTCGTGCGAAGTCCCTCGGGGTCGTTGTAGACCGGAACGATGACGGACACGAACGGCACGGTCGCCGCTGCGGCCACGGCCGTCGTTCCTTCCGCGTTAGTAGCTTGTTCCGTCATTGTGTGCGAACCTCTGATACCGGCCGACGACGACCGGTCGTTCCCGATAGACCAGTGGCTGCCCTATTTATCCTCCGCCAGAGACGCTGGCCTATCCGGCCCGAGCGAGCGAACTCACCCGCTCGAACTACACGGGAATACATCGATTACACCTTTAGTTGTATCTGATTCTCCCGCCCGCCGGATATAGTTGCACGTCGTTTCACGTGCGATAAGAAGAACCTTTAGGGCGGGTCCAGTGACACTATCGTACGCGTTCATTATCAGCCTCCGTACCTTCATAGCGGTACACCTCGATGTCGATGTACTCCCGGTGCCACGTCTGCCGACGGCCGTCGCTCGCTATCGCCTTGATGCGCTCGTCGTCCTCGTCTTCCGTGTGAGAGAGGACCACCCACACCTCGTCGTGGCCGGCCATCTTCCGCCTGATCTCCGCGTCGCTGTGCGTTCCGTTCCGTTGGGTGCGTCGTCCGCGTTGATCGGTTTGACCACGAGGTCGTCCCGGGTCTGGTAGTACTCGAAGGCGCGTTCGGTGACCTGATCCGCGACGACGACCAGCGCGCCTCGATCCGCGCGCTGTTCGACGTCGGCGGTCGCCTCGTCCCACTGCTCGCGGGTGTCGGTGGTGAGGTAGAAGGTCGTCGGCGGGACGAGCGCGACGAGCAGGAGGACGACGAGCGCGAGGCGAACGTGCGAGCGCTTCGCCCTGCTGACGCCGTATCCGACGAGCAGGTAGAGCGCGAAGGAGGCGGCGATGGTGTATCGCGGCCAGAAGACGGGGGTGAGCGCGTAGGAGACGACGAGCGGCAGGAGGAACGTCCCGGCGAGCCAGAACAGCAGGAGGTGGACCTCCCATCGGTCGGTGAACCCGACGCGCTCGCGGAGGTTCCGTAACGTCCGCCCCGGGCGACGCGCGTCGAGCGACGCGGAGAAGCAGCCGTCCGTGACCGCGAGGACGAGCAGTCCCCCGACGAGCACCGAGACGTACGCCAGCGCCGGCACGATCCCCGTCCGCGCGAAGTACCCCGTCACCACCGCGATCACGAGCTGTGGCGTCGGCGTCGGGATGTAATCGAGCGTCACGCCGCCGCCGAAGCGGAAGAGGGCACCGACGACCAGCGGGAGCACCGCGAGGCCGAGGGCGGCCTGCGTCCCGACCGCCCGCCGGAGGTCGGCGACGCGACCCCGCAGGACCGCGAAGGCGAGGTAGGCGCTCTCCCCCGCGACGACGAACACGGCGAACGGATGGCTGTAGACGAGGAGGATCGTCGCGAGCGCGTAGGCGGCCGCCGTGCGTCGCGACTCCGTTCGCAGGTACCGAACGAACAGGTACAGCGAGGAGAGCGCGAGAAACGCGAACAGCGTGTACATCCGCACCTCCTGGGCGTGGTAGACCTGCACCTGCGCCAGCGCGTAGATCAGGGCGGCGACCAGCCCCGTCGCGTCGTTGAACAACTCGCGCCCGGCGAGGTAGAACAGGGGGATGGAGGCGATGCCGAACAGCGCCGAGAACGAGCGGAGCGCGACGGGCGACATACCGAACGCCGACGCCCACAGGTCGAGCAGGACGTAGTACAGCGGCAGGTGGGGCTGACTGAGCGGGATGACGACGAACAGTTCGAGCGTGTCGTACCGCTGGATGAACTCCATCGTGATGAGCTCGTCCAACCAGAGGCTGTCCCTCCCGATCCCGTACAGGCGCACGGCCGCGCCGACGAGCACGACGGCCGCGAGCGCTATCCGCGTCCGGCCCGCACGAACGACCCGCTCTGACATTAGTGGTGGTAATCAGGACCCGCTGATAACGATACTGGCCGAGTACGTCCCGTGCCAGTGAGTTTCATCCATCAACGATCGTGGTGGATCTCGGGGGTGTCCCGCGCAGGCGGCCGGTCGCGGCGACGGCCGGGCGACGCGTCAGGGTTGAACCGCGCTCGTGAGGTCGATCAGCGTATCGGCGCCCACGCGCAGCGTGGTGATGGGGTCCTCGGGGTGGTCGTGCTCGAAGACCAGCCAGTCGACGCCGTTGCGCTCCGCGGCCCGGGCCGCGCCGGGGAAGTCGACGAGCCCGCGGCCGGGATTCGTCGAGCGGACGGACGCCAGCGGCCCGGGGTCGCCGTCCACGACGACGTCCTTCATGTGGACGAGCGGGGCGCGGTCGCCGACGAAGTCGAGGACGTCGCCGGGATCGTAACCGGCGGCGGTGACGCCGCCGACGTCCACCTCGAACGCGACGGCCTCCGGGCTGGTCCGCGCCACGAGGCGGCCGTAGGCGGTCGACTCGACGGACGCGGCGGCGACGGGCGGGGACGCCACGGCGCGCAGCGCGCGGTCGCCGAGCAGGCCGAGGCCGGTCTGGGCCTTGCTCGCCCCCGGGGAGTGGGGGTGAACGGCCGTGAGGAACCGTTCGAGGGCCGACGGTCGATGGACCGGCAGGAAGTCGTGGACCTGGTTGTGGTAGACGAGCGAGAGGCCGCGATCGGCGAGCGCCGAACCGACGGCGTTCAGCCGCGCGGCCAGTTCGTCGAGGCGGCCCGGCGTCCGGTAGTGGGTCACCGGCAGGTGGGGGATGACGAGACGGGTGACGCCGAGCGCCCGGTACCGCTCGGCGACCGCGTCGAGGTCCGCCTCGATCGCGCGCAGGTCGACGTGCGCGCCGATCGGTTCGACGCCGGCTTCCGCGAGCGCGTCGCCGACCGCCTTCGGATCCGCCTCGGCGACGCGCGTGGCGAACTCGACGCCCTCGAAGCCCGCGGCCGCGACCCGGCGGACGAGCTCCGGCAGCGGTTCGTCGATATCCCGCACGGTGTAGAGCTGGATCGCGGGGCGCATTACGCGGACCACCCGTGGAGAGGCCCGACGCGCCCGACGGCGTACGGCGTTGGCATGTCCGACAGTCACCACGTTCGATACTATTGTAATAACGCCCCTACGCCCCGGACGGGAGCGTTCCGGACGACCGGAACGTCACACAGGTAGGGTAGCTGTCACATAACCCGCCAGGGGGCGTGCGAGCGACGCTCCGTCGGTGGACGCTCCGCGTCCGCCGCGCCGAACCGGAGGACCAGTAAGTACTTATCGTGCCAATCGATCACTAGCCTCGTGACACGAGAGAGGCCCGGACCGCGGACCGGAGGAGCGGACGACAGCCGTCCCACGCTGATCGCGGCGCTCGTCCTGCTCGGGGTCGTCGTGATCCCCCTGCTCGCGCTCTCGCCGACGGACGCCTCGGTCGCGGTCCTGGCCGGCGCGCTGGGTCTCGCGGCGTCGTACCTCGCGACGACGTGGGCGGTCGATCGGACTGACGTCGCCCCGCAGACCTGCGTCGAGAAGTGAGTACCGGGGCCGCGGTGCCTCGGAACCGCTACCCGTTGACCGCGGCGACGACGCTCCGGAAGTTCTTCTCCAGCCCCCAGCCGAAGCCCCGGTCGAGCACCAGCGCCGCGACCCCGTACGAGACGGCCCCGACGACGATCTGGACGACGAAGACGCCGAGCACCGGCAGGTACGCGTCGATCCACGCGCCGACGGCGACCACGACCGCGAACATGAAGACGCTCGCCGCGAGCGGGAAGGCGACGTCGCGGGCGACGCGACCGTACGACGTCTCGACGATGCGCACCAGGTAGTAGACGTCGATCGGCATCATGGGGAAGATCTGCACGGCGACGATGGCGAGCGAGACCAGTTCGATCCCCTGGAGTTCGACGCCGAACAGGGCCATCACGAGTTCCTGCCCGTAGAGGATCGAACCCGGGACGAGCACGGCGAGCATCAGGACGCGGAGGAACGAGAACTTCGCGATGAGATCCGGCCGTCCGGTCGCCTTGAACACCGGCCCCATCGTCGCCATCATCGAGCGCATGAGCCCGTAGATGGCGAGGATCTGCATCGTCAGCACCATGGGCATCCACTGCTCACCGAGGAAGGCCGCGATGAACGCGGGCGTGACGGCGATGATGCCCATCGACATGGGAAACGAGAGGAACGTCGTCACCTGCAGCGTGTGGAAGTACGCGTCGCGTAGCTGTCGGACGTTGTCCTGGAGCTTCGAGTACGCCGGGAACGTCACGCTCGAGATGACGTGGGTGACCTCCGTCGCGGGCGCGTTCGAGAGCTGGTAGGCGTAGCGGTAGAAGCCGAGCGCGGTCGTGGAGACGAGCGCCCCGACCACGACGTCGTCGCCCTCGTTGTAGAGGAAGTAGAGGATGGACGTCGCGGTGATCCACTTGCCGTAGTTGGTGATCTCCTTCGCGTGATCGAGGTCGAACTCGAAGCTCGGGCGGTAGTCGTGCATCAGGTACGAGACGACCATACGGATGAAGTCGGAGATGACGTACGCGAGCACGAGCGCCCACACCGTCTCGTAGGTGTAGGCGTACCAGATGGCGAAGACGAACTGGACGACCGACCCGCTCAGGGTGTAGACGAACTGCTTGTCGAACTCGAGGTCCTTCTGGAAGTAGACGGTCGCCGGGTTGCGAAGTCCGACGAACACCTGCGAGAGGCCGATGACCTGCAGCAGCGGGACGGCCGCCGGTTCGCTGAAGATCGTCTCGCCGATGAACGGCGCGGCGAGGAGGAGGATCCCGGCCAGAAGGACCCCACGACCGATCTGGAGCGCCCACGCCGTGTTGAGCATGTCGTCGACGTTCTCGTCCTTGTTGTAGATGAGCGAGGAGCTCAGCCCCAGGTTGGAGAACTGCCGCAGCGCGCTGACGGCGAGGAGGGCGATGCCGAGCAGCCCGAGCGCCTCCGGCCCGAGCACCCGCCCGACGACGATGAGGAGGGTGATCTGCAACAGCCGATCGATGACGTTGAGTGCGCCGACCCACATACCGCCCTTGACCATCCGCTCGCCGACGCCGTCGCCGCTCGGCCTCACGAGGCGCTTCAGGCGAACGAGCAGGTCCCGAATACCGCTCATCGCGACCGCGCCCCCGTCCGGAGAACCGCCATCGCCGTCGCTCCCGAACGGAGGGCCGGCTCGCGCACTCTGGTCATTCGGGACTCCCTCGGGGAGACACGGGCATTGTTATGACTCTTCTAAGCCCACCGCGGTCGTGAGAAAACGTATCGTAGAGCGTGAACGAACGACTCGAAAGGATGTGCTTAACCAAGCGTTAGGGACCGAAACAACCGGAAAATGGCATCGTCCGGCGATCCCCGACCGCTGGTGAGCGTCGTCGTCCCGACGTACGGTCGCCCGACGTTACTCCCCGAGGCCGCCCAGAGCGTCCTCGATCAGACCCACGAGCGCGTCGAGCTCATCATCGTCGACGACCACTCCCCCGAGCCGGTCGGACCGGCCCTCTCGGAGCTCGACGTCGGCGACCGGGCGTCGGTGACGTGTATCCGCCACGAGCGGAACAGGGGGGCGAACGGGGCTCGAAATACGGGGATCGAGGCCGCAAACGGCGAATTTGTCGCGTTCATCGACGACGACGACTACTGGTACGAGACGAAGATCGAGCGCCAGCTCGAGGCCTTCGACGACCCGGACGTGGGCCTCGTCCACACGGGCGAGCGCTACGTCACCGGCGACCGGGTCAACCACGTCCTCCGCCCGACGGTTCGCGGCGACGCCACCGAGGAACTCCTCTGTGGCGCGCCGTTCGGCACGTTCTCCACGCTGATGGTCCGCGCGTCCCTCGTCGAACGCGTCGGGTTGCCCGACGAGCGGTTCCCCTGCTGGCAGGACCGGGAGTGGCCGATCCGCCTCTCGACCGCCTGCCGCGTCGAGGCGGTCGACGAACCGCTCGTGGATCACCGGATGGCCGACCACGAGCAGATCAGCGACGATCTCGAGGTGAAGCGCGACGTCGCCTACCCGCTGTTCGTGGAGACGTTCCGCCCGCTCGCGGCCGAGTACGGCCGGACGACGGTCCGGAAGATGATCGCCTCCCGCGCGACCGTCGTCGCCTCCGCGGCGCTCAAGACGGGACACTACGACGACGCGCGGCGGTTCGCCCTCCGGTCGATCCGGTCGTGGCCGCTCGCACCCACGCCGTACCTCCTCCTCGCGCTGTCGCTCGGCGGTCGGCCCGCGTTCAGCGCCGCGCAGTGGACCAAACGGTCCGTCGTTCGTCACTTTCGGTAGACGCGAGCGATAGTAGGCCCATAACAATACCCGTCAGGCGATTCGTGGGATCCAATGCAGGCAGTCGTACTCGCCGCCGGGAAGGGGACCCGGCTCCGTCCGCTCACCGACGATAGACCGAAGGGACTGGTCGAGGTCGACGGGAAGCCGATCCTCACCCACTGCTTCGAGCGACTCGTCGAACTCGGCGCGTCCGAGTTCGTCGTCGTCGTCGGCTACCGCAAGGAGGACATCATCGACCACTACGGGGACAGCTTCGACGGCATCCCCATCACCTACTGTCACCAGCGCGAGACCAAAGGGCTGGCCCACGCCCTCCTGACCGCCGAGGAGTACATCGACGACGACTTCATGCTCATCCTGGGGGACAACATCTTCGAGGCCAACCTGGCCGACGTGGTGCGCCGCCAGTCCGAGGAGCGCACCGACGCGGCGTTCCTCGTCGAGGAGGTACCCTACGAGCAGGCCTCCCGCTTCGGCGTGTGCAACACGAACGACTACGGCGAGATAACGGAGGTCGTCGAGAAGCCCGAGGACCCGCCGTCGAATCTCGTCATGACCGGGTTCTACACGTTCTCCCCCGCGATCTTCCACGCCTGCCACCTCGTCCAGCCCTCCGACCGCGGGGAGTACGAACTGAGCGACGCGGTCGACCTCCTCATCCGGAGCGGGCGCACCATCGACGCCATCCCGCTCGACGGTTGGCGCATCGACGTGGGCTACCCCGAGGACCGCGACGAGGCCGAGCGGCGACTGCGGGCCGCCCGCGGGGCCGAGGAGGAGGTCGCGGAGTCGGCGAGCGACTGAGATCGAGGCCGAGCGACCGAGCGCGCGGCGCTGCGTGATCGAACGTCGTGCGACCGACCCACCACCCCGCGAACCGGCGCGAGCGGAGTAGCGCGCGTCTAACAATACCTCGTCCGGGGAATACGTCGGGTAGCCGTGTCGCAACGCGCCAGTCCCGACTCACGCGCCGCCGGACGCGCTCGACCCGCGAGCGACGACCGCGAGCACGCGTCCTCGGTGCTCGTCGTCACCGACTTCACGCGGAACCTCTCGAAGATCGAACGTCACGTCGGTCCCCTCGCCGAGACCGCGGACGTGACGATGGTCTGCATCACCGGCGACGGCGAACTCGACGGTATCGACTACCGGACCGTCCCCTCCCTCGGCGCGCGGCCGCTCGGCCTCGCGCTCATGCTCGTCGCCGCCCTCTACGAGGCGTGGCGCGGCGACTACGACGCGGTCGCCTCCTTCTCGCTGCTCCCCCACGGCTGCATCGCGCTCGCCGTCGGGACCGCCTTCGGGATCCCCGCCCACCTCGGCATCATCGGCATCGACCTCGACGTGCACGCGCGCTCGCGCTACGGGGCCGTCGTGCGCTGGCTCATCCGCCGGTTCGACGCGATCTCGGTGCCCGGAACGGCCTTCCGCGACCAGCTCGTCGGCATGGGCGTCCCGCGGGGACGGATCGAGGTCCTCGCCAACCCGATCGACGTCGGCACCTACCACCCGAACCCCGACGCCGAGGCCGACTACGACCTCATCTGGGTCGGCCGGTTCGACGCGGAGAAGGACCCGCTGCTGTTCGTCGAGGCGCTGGCTGAACTGCGGGAATCGGGCCGCGAGGTCACGGCCGTGATGCTCGGCGACGGCCCGCTCCAGGACGCCGCGGAGCGACGGGTGCGCGAGCGCGGCCTCCGCGTCGACCTCCCCGGGTGGGTCGACGACCCGGTCGCGTACTACTGGCGCTCGCGGGCGTTCGTGCTCACCTCCGAGCGCGACGCGCTCCCCCTGACGCTCGTGGAGGCGATGGCGACCGGACTCGGCTGCGTCGTCCCGGCCGTCGGGAACGTCCCCGACGTCGCGCGAGACGGCGAGACGGCGCTCGTGCTGGAGGAGATGACCGCGGGGACGCTCGCTGCCGCGCTCGACCGGCTGCTGGCCGACGACGAGCTGTGCGCCCGCCTCGGCGAGAACGCCGCGGGCGTGGCCGACCGCTACTCCTACGAGGCCGCCGCCGAGGACTGGGTGCGGATCCTGGAGACGCTCGGCGTCAGGTGAGCGAAGCGGATAGACGTACCGCGATCACGCCGGGTCGGTCCTGAATCGTTCGATCGGGACATCGCCGATCTCGTCGTAATCGTCGTCCGCACCAACGAGCAGTACTCCGCCGACGTGAGCGGCAGTCGCGAGCGCGAAGGCGTCACCCAGCGCCGGGGAGTACCGATACTTGAACTCGGCCGCTTGACGCCATGTCTCGGCGGTGTCGACTCGTCTGATGCCCGTCTCCTCGATGACGTCGGCTACCACATCCGCCCGTTCCTCGCCATCGATCGCGCGCACGACGTAGTGGACCTCCGTGAAGGTGACCGCGGAGAGGTAGCCGTCAGACGAACCGGTTACCGCCTCGACGTACGTCTGGACGGTATCGCTACCCGGCTCGTCGCAGAAGTAGGCGACGAGCGGCTCCGCGTCGAAGACGATGCGTCCGGGGACATCCCTCTCGGAGGTCACTGCTCCTCCCCGTCCGCATCCTCCTCAACGTACCGCCGTCGAAGGTCGGCCTCGCTGGCCCGATCGCGATCGCGTTCGTCCCGGAGCAGTTCGACGGCGGATCGCCCCCGGGAATCGGTCTTCCCCTTCAGAATCCCGCGCAGATCCGCCACGGATCGGATCGGACGCACGACGATTTCCCCTTCGTCGGTGCGAACGAACTTCACCCGTCCGGGAGTGTCGATGCCTAATTCCTCCCGGAACTCCTTCGGAATGGTCGCCTGCCCGCGGGCCGAAACCGAGACCACCTTTTCAGACTCGGATTTACTCATACATTCTCTT
>NZ_CP119993.1 GCF_029338575.1 Halomarina halobia | reverse complement strand
CCCCAGTCCGTGATCCTCGACGACGAATTGGGCGCGTTCACCAGTTTCCTCGGCCACCTCGCGGACGTAGTCTTTCGCCTGGCGAAACGCCGGGTCACGGGTTCGCGCCGCCTCGCCCAGTCGGGCAAACCGGAGGCCGATCTGGTACTTCGGGCCGCATCGGGAGACGTATCGGAGCGAGTGAAGCGTGTTCAGGTGGCGGTGGACCGTGCTCTCCGGCATGCCGAGTTCGGATGCGATAGCCGAGAGTCGGCACGGACCGTTTTCTTGCAGAACGTGGATGATCTCGAAGCTCGTCGCGGTCGTCTGGATCAGTGCTGAGCCCTTCGTTTTTGGCATGTTTGGGCGTACCACTCGTAAACCATAGTTTTTTCTACTCTACAGAATCATGTCGGAGAGAGCCGAGCAGTCTCAATACAGGCGTTCAGCGGTTCTCAAACGGAGAAAAGGCCACCAGCCGGAATTCGCCGGGGGAAAATCCCTTCTACAGAGCAGAATTACACTGAAGCACCAGAATCGAGCAGCCAGTGACCGGTTACGGTGATCCATACGTAATAATACCCGGCGAATGCGTCGAATCCATTCGTTTTGCCAGGTGGCCGAATCACCGCGACCAGGTGGTACATTCCGTCCTATGGGATTTAGAATTCGAGACCTTGACGGCCGGCGCAAGCGTCAACGCTCACTTCTGCGATCCCAACACCGTCACGACGATAGAATAACAATAGTATAGCCGTTATGTATCGCTGGCGTTTCTGTGTGTACCTACGGCCCCACCAAGACCACCCGTGGGTCGTCCGCGCGCTGAGAGCATCACCTTCGAGGAAATTGATAGGAGTGATGATCCATATATAATATTTTTTATAAGAGTAGTTCCATGTACGGTACTGTCTAGTTTAGTACCTCGTCAGATGGCGTTCTCCCATCGGGTGATTGGTGCGGTCTTTGATGGTTGTTGTGATGCACGAACTGTTCAATCCACTCGCGTGCGCTCGACCGACTGCCCACCCACGAGTTATGGAAACGGCCGATGCGCATTTTGAGCGTATGAAACTACCTTTCGATCAGGTTTCGGTCAGTATAATCCACCCGACCGTTCAACCCTACTCGAGCAAGGGCAGTCCGATAGCCGAACTGATCGACGAGAAACACGGTGTCTGAGAGATCGTGTTTCTCGTTGAACCCAGCCAGAAACGCAAGCCGCCGGACCGGTGTCATGCCGTCCAAACAACCGAATGTCGAGGACTGCCTTCGTGCCCAGGTCGATTGGAGCATACAACCGAGGTCACTTACCGTCAATCTCAATAGCAGCCTCGTCACCCGCGACCCGCTTCGACTGCGTCTCAGATAGGCTAACAACGCCATCAGATACGCGATATACCAACTAAAAGATCGATTGATGCGAGCGTTCCACGCAGAATCGCCGAAGAACGTCTGTTGTCTCTCTAAGCGAACAACCGATCGCGTGGCCGCGGACGGCGAACGCCCTGACGCGATCGCCGTCCGCTCATTTCTCATAATTCTTCAGAATACCGATCTACGCTCTTGCCGAGCAGGTCTGCGAGCGTCATGACCAAGTCACTCAACGACCTGTTCGCGGCTCGAACCTAGCCTGATCAGGCAGCACCCATCCCTCATATGAGTAAAGAGTATTACTGTTTGATGGATCGACGTCGTCCATCACTGAAGGCGACGACGATGACGGTTGGACGGTCGACGAGGACATTCACATGGACGGCGGCACCGTCGTTGACTTTTCGATGCGTCGCGCCCGTATCTATGGGATAACTCGCGGCGTATGTGGTACGTTGATGATCCACATATCTACCGACCGTTTGTTCGTCGACCCGGACAAACGGTCGGCTTCTGCGCATTCAATGGCGAGAGCGCGGTGCGATCGCCGAAAGAGCGGACGAAAGAGCGGGTTCGCACGCGTCTTGACTAGATTCCCGCAGCCCGGATTACACTCATCTGCTATCAATTCCGTGGAGCGGACAGACTTCGTTATCTCTCTATCTCGATGCCCGGGTTCAGCGGCGGGGATAACAGACATACGGTCGTTATCTCGATCCCGTCCGACTAATTTTATATATAATTCATGGATAATGTTCTATGTACGGGCACGATACAATCAGAGGAAACACGGGAGGACGAGCGGACAGCGAGTGGCTCTTCGTCAGGGTGACGACCGACCGTCACTGGTCGGTGCTCTGTGACGCGCCCGGTCGACAGCCCCGTAGACGCCCCGCTGCTCCCGCGGATTCACGAGAACCGAATCTTTATGTTGGTCGGTGACGCGGTACTGTATACCAATGTCGAGGCGAATCCAGACGACCGAAACGTCGTTCGAGATCATCGACCTGCTCAAAGAGCTCGACGGGGCGACGATGCCCGAGATTAGCGACCGCCTCGGTCTCGCGAACAGTACCGTGCACGGGCATCTGAAGACGCTCGAGGCGAACCAGTTGCTCGTCAAGGAGGGGAACGAGTACCACCTCGGGCTACAGTTCTTCCACTACGGGAACTTCACGAAGCAACGGAAACCGGAGTACCAGTTCGCTGCGGACAACGTGGAGCGGCTCGCGAACGACACGAACGAGGGGGCGAACTTCTGTGTCGAGGAGCACGGCCAGGTGATCGTCCTGAACGGCGCCAGCACGGCGTACGACCCGGCGTACGACACCGGGAACGTCTTCGACATGCACACCACTGCCGTCGGCAAGGCGCTCCTGGCGGAGATGACGGACGAGGCGGTCTCCGAGGTGATCGATGAGTGGGGGCTGCCAGCACAGACCGATCAGACGATCACGGACGAGGACGAACTGTTCGACGAGCTCGAGGAGATCCGACACACCGGGCTCGCGTTCAACCAGGAGGAGATGCTGAACGGTCTCTCCGCGGTCGGTGTGGCGGTGAAGCGCCCGGATTCGTCCGTCCTTGGCGCGCTGAGCGTCGGCGGTCCCACCTACCGGATCGCCGGCGAGAAGCTCCACGAGGAGTTTCCCGAGATCATACTCGACGTGAAGCGACAGTTCGAGGCGGACATCCGATCATTCTACGGACCGAAGTGATCGGGCCGGGCGCGGCTGACTCGTCGGTACGGGTCGGGGGAGATCGATGGATCGGGTTCCTTTGACGCGTTTCGGATCAGTCGGTCTCGGAACCCCGCCCGAGGAATGCGGACGAAGGGTTCGTGGTCGCGACGGTTCGGACCCGGTTCGAACGCGGTTGCGACTTCCGGGGACGATCATAAAGTCGTAACTCGTTACAGCGACGGTAACAGACGGCTCCGTCTCACCTCTCTAGCGGAGTCCATCCCCGGCCAGTCACGAGTACCGAACCGCTGAGAGCGATGTACCCCCAAACCTATTATAATATAGATATTCTATTCTCGTGAATTCCGGGGGATGTGTTGCGGCGAAAGGGGACAGGTCGTCTCGAGACCGACTCCTCGCCCAACCGCTTCCCACCTTTCGTCGTAGTGTCGGAGACCGACTGGGTGAGACCGTCGTCAGTAGGCGATTCGGACGCTGGACTCCGGACAGGGAATCGATCCCCGGAACTCGGACCGTCACAATGCTGCCTCGGTCCCGACGTCCTCGATTTCGGGCGCGACCGTGGGGTATCTCGGAAGACACTCACAACGAAACGCTCGCCCGAACGCAGCCGCAGATTCCTGCAGGATACGTCCGATGGCGGGCCTCGAACGGGCCGTACTCCGTGCGCTGTCGACCAGAGGTCGACGCCGACGGCTTTCGCTTCCAGTCCCGATGCGGGCGTCATCGGAACCGTTTCCGCCCACGATAGTCGTAGAGTATCTAATATTCACGAGACGTGGATGCGGTCCACGGTAACTCGTAGCACAGGGTGCGACGGCCCGATCGAGTGGTTATCGGGTGATCACCTCTCTCGCGTGATTCCGAGACCAGTCTGGCGGTGATGCGGACGTCTGGCAATCCTTCTGGAGATCTGGCGTTCGTCACCGACTCGAACGCCCTCTCAAAGCACACTCTGCGACCGTCGCGTGTGGTATGGTCACATATACCTTCGACTATATCGAATGTTCTTTAATGGTGGATTGGCGCGGGCAGGGCCGGTCCCACGCCACACCCGGCGCGACGACCTCGACGCGCTCGATACGGCGTGGTGAACGATTCAACGGGGGATCCACGCCCCCGTCTCCCGAGCTCCCCATCCCATCGCCCCGCTCCGAGAGCCCGTCGAAACCGCTACTGACGGTCCGAACAGCCTGAGTTCGTGACGGCCCCGTTCGCGGCCGGATCGAAGTCCGTGAGTTCGAGATCGATACCCGCCCCGCACGCCATCGCGAGCAGGTGGAGGACACCGCCGGTCGAGCCGCCGGTCGCGGCCTGTACCGCGATGGCATTCTCGACGGACTCTCGAGTGGGAACGTCCGACGGCCGCCGGTCCTCTCGGACGACCTCCACGGCAAGGTTGACGTTGCAGGGCGTGGCGTCCGCCGTGGGGTCGGTGACGCTGATCAGAGACGAGCTCTGGTCGTCATCGAACCCCATCGCGCGGAACATCGCACGGAGGGTGCACGCTCTGACCCTCGGTCACGTCCGTACCCGGGCGGCCCGGGTCTTCGGTCAGCATCGTCATCCTTCCATGACCGTGACGACTGGTCGGTCCGCGCTCAGGAGGACGGACTGAGTGGTCGACCCGAAGATCGCCTTCCCGACCGGAGACCGTCGGCGTGCGCCGATGACAATAAATCGAGCGTCGACCTCGCGTCCGGTTTCGACGATCTCGTCGGCCGGGTCCGCGACCCGTCCCAGGTACGTCACGTCCAGCGGTTCGTCCAGAATCTGCTCGACGAGCGCCCTGGCGCGGTCGGCGGCCTCGCGCTCGTAGCGCCTGATGGGTTCCGGTTCGACGTCGGCGATGGACGTCTTCCCCTGTTGTTCCTTGAGGAATTCGTCCTTGGATATCACGTTGAGCGCTACCAGTTCGTCTTCGTACACCTGTGCCATGTCCGTCGCGACGCGAATCGTCTCCTCGATATCCCCGACGTGTTCGTCGTCGTCAACTACGACAAGGATTGCCATAGAAGGGGACGATGGCCAGGAGCTATAAATATCGAACGGTTGTTCCGAACGCTCGTCCGACCGTCGTTCGCGAAGCGAGCGACCGAGACGGCCCCGAATCCCTCACTTCGGAAGGGAGGTCGTCCGTACGCGGTACTCACCGGCCGTCTGTCTGTTCATCGGCCGCCGGCCATCCGTTCGTCCTGGATCGCTCTGAGCGTGTAGATGAACGACGACTCGTCGAGGCTCACGTCGTCGTACGTGATGACGTCGTCCGTCGAGACGTCCGCGACGACCTCCGCGCCGTCGAGCAACTCGAAGGGAACGTATCCCTCGCTCGCCGCGCGTTCCGCCGTTTCGAGCGTTCCGTAGACGGTGTAGCCGCCACCGCCGTCGAGTTCGTCGCCCGGCGAGAGATCGCGTTTCGCGGCGGCGACGACCTCTGCCGCGTGCGTGCGAGCGACTCCCGTCGGTTCGTTCTCGAGTGCCGCGCTGGCGATGCTGATGGTCGTCTCGACGCCCGGGAGGTGGTAGGGACGATAGAACACCTGGTACTCGCCGTCGTCGGAGACGTACAGTCCGTCGCAGCTGTTCTGCTCGATGTACTCGGCGACGGCGCGGTTCGGGGTCGAGGTAACGACGAAGACGCCGAAACTGATGCTGTGGTCGACACTCGTGCCGTCGGGATAGAGCGTGCTGACGGTGTCGACGACGCCGGTCCCGTCGAGGAGTCCGCCGTCCTCGGCCGGACGGAGTTCGTTCGGTATCTCCGGGATCTCGCACGTCGGGAGGTGCATGCCGGAGACGTCCGGTTCGAGGTCGAGGGCGTTGGCGACGGCGCACATCTCGACGGCGACCTTCGTGCCGTCGAGGAACGAGTTGTACATCCGCGGGTTCAGGCCGTGGTCCTCGACGAACGAGTCGTTGAACCCGTAGCGCTCGAAGACATCGTCGGGCGTCCCCAGCCGATACTCCTCGCGATACGGATTCCCTTTGCCGACGGCGACGACATCCATGCCGATGCTTCGAGCCCAGTCGTACAGCTCGACGATGAGTGCGGGCTGATCACCGTACGCGAGCGAGTACGTCACGCCGGCGCTCGCTGCCATGTCTGCGAGGAGCGGGCCGACGACGGTGTCGGTCTCGACGGTCACCATGACGACGTGTTTCCCCTCGAGTATCGCGTTGTACGCGTGGCGAGCCCCGGCGTCCGGGACGCCGGTCGACTCGACGACGACGTCGACGCCCGATGCCGTGAGCGCGATCGCGTCGTCCGTGACGGCGATCTTGTCGTCGGCGATGGCTCGATCGATGCTGTCGGTCCCTGACGCTCGCGTCCTGCGGTCGGCGACACCGGCTTCCTCGAGGGACTGCTCGGCGGCGTCGAGGTTCAGGTCGGCGACAGCGACCGTTCGTATGCCTTGGACTCGCGCGATCTGGTCCATCAGTTTCGTCCCGAACAGGCCGGCACCGATTATTCCGACGTCGATCGGTTCGTCTAGTTCCCCCAGTTTGCGATGAGTATTGATCATGGTTGCGTGAGGACTGGCTGCGGTCGCGTCCGGTCGGAGGTGGAATCTGTGTCAGACCATGCAAGATCCACTTTTATAAGTTATTGTATAGGCAAAAATTCCCCGACACGATATATTGATAACCTAGGTTGGCAAGGCTGTAGGTATGGTATCACGGACCAGTCGTCGTAGCTACTTGCGAGCACTCGGAGCCGGGGGCGCTATGGTACTCACCGGCCTCGCAGGGTGCCTCGGTGGAAACGATGGGAACGACGGGAACGGCGGCGGTGGCAGCGGTGGGGGCGGGGGCGGTGGTGGCGGAGAGAGCCGGAGCCTGTCCATCGCGACGCCGTTCAACCCGGAGCACACGCAGACGAAGCTCGCCAGTCGATTCGCCGACAACGTCGATTCGGCGACCGACGGTCGGATCACGTTCGACGTACTTGCTGCATCCGTCGGTGGCGAGGAAGACCAGATCGAAGCAGTCGCATCCGGCACGGTCGACATGCACGGCACGAGTATCTCGTCGGTAGCCGCCGCGTACGGCCCAGAGTACGGGTTCCTCGAAGCGCCCTTCGTCGCCCAGAACTGGGATCACTTCGTGGCGATGCAAGAGGAGTACACGTACGCCGACGGCGGATTCAACGAGAAGATCATCAACCAAGGTAATCAGCGCCAACTCAGCGAATCCTTCCGGGGGCTCCGCGGCACGACCTCGAACAAGGTCGTGAAGCACCCGGACGACGTCCAAGGCCTCGACATGCGACTGCCACAGTTCGAGACGTGGGTCAAGACCTGGCAGGAAATCGGCGTGAACGCGACGCCCGTCGCGTTCGACGAACTCTACTCCGCACTCGAGACCGGCGTCGTCGAGGCGTCCGAAGGTCCAATCCAGCAGTTCATGGATACGAGTCTCTACGAGGTCCAGACGCACTTCTCGGAGACCCAACACCTGCTTCAGGGGCTCAGCTGGCTTATCAACGAGGCCCTCTGGCAGGACCTCTCCAGCGACGACCAGCAGATGATCCAGGAGAGCCTGGACGAGGCGATCGAATGGGCGAACGAGGAGACGCGGTCGGAGGTCGACGTCCTGCTCAAGAAAGCCGAGGAAGAGCACGGCACGACCATCACGCGGGCGGAAGATGTCGACCAGGAGGCGTTCGTCGAAGCGGGGCGACCTCAACTCGAGCGGTTCTTCGAGAATCGCTGGGACCCGTCCTTCGAGGAAGTGATGGGCCTCGCCTGACGTTCTAACGCACCCCAGATAGTCGCCACATTATGAACGTATCCAAGGTGGTTTCCAAAGTGGACCGTGCTTTCGACTACGTAGAGCAGGGAACCGTATTACTCGGGATCGCGCTGTTCGTCATCATCAACCTCATAGCCGCATTCCAGATCCTCATGCGGTTCGTCGACCTCGGCTTCAGTACGGTCTGGACGGAAGAACTGGCGCGGTACCTGCTCGTCATCATGGTCTTCGTCGGTGCACCGTACGCCATGCGGAACGACGACAACATATCGATCCGTCCCCTGTTCCGGCTCCTCTCAGCACGCACCCAGAAGGTCCTGATCACGTTCTCGAATATCATGATCGTCGTGTTCTCCATACTGGTCATCCATGCCGTCGACCGAGCCACGAACCGGACCCTCGGCGTGACGCTCGCGACGATAGACTGGTTGACCGTGGGCCACGCTCAGATCGTCCTCGGCGTCATGTTCGGGATCGTCATCCTGTTCGCCATCGAGGAAACGATACTCGTGTGGTTATCCGATGAAGCCCCGATCACGGCGGGAGTGTCAGAACCGAAGGGTGGTAACGGGAATCTCGCGATGCCGGACGGCGAGGGGGGTGACTAGACCGTGGCCGAGATGCTCACCCTGACGTTGGCGTTCATCCTCGTGCTCCTGTTACTGTACGTGCTCGGTGTCCCCGTCGCGTACGCGATCGGCTTGAGCGCCATCGTGGTGATGGTACTCCCAGTCGGCCCGGACTTCAATGCCCAGGTGATCGCACAACGCATGTACACGGGGATGAACTCGTTCACACTCCTCGCGATCCCGTTCTTCCTGTTCGCGGGGCGCATCATGAACGTCATCGGGATGACGTCCGACATCTTCGACTTCGCGGAAGAAGCCGTCGGTCCGCTCCCCGGCGGTCTCGGTCACGTCAACGTCGTGGTCAGCATGATCTTCTCGGGGATGAGTGGCGCGGCCGTCGCCGACGCCGCTGGTCTCGGGACGATCGAGTACGAAGCGATGACCGATCGGGGATACGAACCCGGGTTCTCGGCCGGAATCACCGCCGCGTCATCGACCATTGGGCCCATCATCCCGCCGAGTATTCCGATGATCGTCTACGGCGTGATGGCGCAGGTGTCGATCGGTGCGCTGTTCATCGCCGGTGTCATCCCGGGCATTCTGATGGGCGTGTCCCTGATGGGGATGGTGACGTACATCGCCATCAGGGAGGGGTTCGCATCGCGCAACGCGTACAACGCACGGAAGCTCCTCGGCACCTTGGTGCGGGCTGCTCCGGCCTTCGTCGCCCCCGTGATAATCATCGGAGGCATCATCTCCGGGTACTTCACCCCAACCGAGTCCGCCGTCGTGGCCGTCATGTACGCGACCTTCCTCGGCGCGTTCTACTACCGCTCACTCGACGGGGAAACGCTGTACGCTGTCATCAAGAAGACGTTTATTGACACGGCCGCGCTCATACTGATCATCGGCCTCGCGAACCTCTATGGGTTCCTCGTCACGATATCGGGCGTTCCCCGGTACCTGACCGAGACGCTACTCACGGTCGCCGACACCGCGATCGTCGCCACGTTACTGCTCGTGGTGGTGCTCCTCGTCTTCGGGACATTCATGGAGACCCTCGCGATCATCCTCATCACTGTCCCGATCCTCGCACCCACCTTCCCAGGGCTCGGCATCGACCCGCTCGTGTTCGGGATCGTGATGATGATCACGCTCATGATCGGCCTCATCACGCCGCCGTTCGGCGTCGTCCTGTTCGTCCTCGAACGGGTAACGAATCTGGATCTACTCGACATCATTCGGGGAGTCGGACCGTTCTACATCCCCCTCTTCGCGGTGCTGTTGCTCGTTATCTTCGTCCCCGACGTGGTGCTGTTCCTGCCCCGGATGTTCGGGTTCGCCTGACGCGGACTCGTTCCGGGCCGTCCTTTCCTCGACCGATCGCCGGCTCGACTTCCGTACTGACGACCACTCCGTCCAGCGACTCCCTGTCCGTCTGGGGGCGTGGTGTCGACGGTACAGCTAGATACCGACGGGTGAAACGGTCGACGTGCGAGGATGGAGTTGCTCGGCGGAGACGCCGCGATCATCGATCCCGGATCCTACGAGAGGATCACTCACGAGCCCTGTGAGCCAGTGATCGACGACGACTCGAACGGGCGTCCAGAGCTGTGCTGCAGCGGCGTACGCCGAACTGATGGACGGCGGATCGCCGCCGTCGCGTCGGCGGCTGAACGCCGGGGGAGCTTGCTCGCCGTCGCCCACTACACGCCCTCGAAGTGGGGTGTCGTCGGGCTAACCAGGCACATCGCCGAGGAGGGCCGGCGGGCGCCGGGGCGAACGCGGTCTGTCCGGGTGCGACCGACGTAGTGGGCACGGCCGCGACGGTCGATTCGCGTCGGTCGAGTAGTAGCGGACGGTTGCTGATCGGCGGTAGCACTATAGTGCAGGCGGTCGGTGCAGTCGTATGGACCTGGTCACTAGCGACCCGTCCGACGAAGTGGAGGTAAGGCCCGGCGTGTACCTGTCGCAGCTCGCCGCCGGTGATGAGATGAGTATCCAGCACGTTCGCATGGAACCCGACGGGCTGGTCCCGGAGCACAGCCACCATCACGAGCAACTGGGGTTCGTCTATCAGGGCGAGCAGACGTTCATCCTCGAGGACGGGTCGGAGGTCACGGCCGGCCCCGGCGAGTCCTACTGGCTGAGGAGCCATGAGGTTCACGCCGCGGAGAATCAGGGGGACGAGGAGATGCTCGCGATCGATATTTTCAGTCCACCCCGCCACTCGCCGAACTGGCTCGACGAGTGAATCGCCAGCGAGCGCGCTTCCCGGTGCCTCGCTGACCTGCTGCGTGCGGCGTCGACGTCCGTCTCGGTCCCGTTGGGAACGGTCGCCCATGCAGTCCCGTCGCACGGTGAACTGACCCGGATTCGTTCGTCGCCATTCGAGGGACGGTACGTACCGTCGACGAAGCGGTCGTACGCCGTACGGGTCGCTCCCGCTCCGTCGCTGGAACCTCCGGCCACACGAGAGCGGACTCGTTGAACCGAAACAAATCAGCCCCGATGTGGGTCCGCTGGGGAGGCTCTCGGCGCGCTGACACCGGGAACCGACCACGGTACCCGCGGTCGCGGCCCGCGCCCCTCGGCCACTCCACAACCCTACCGGGAGTCGCTGCCCGGTGTGGCTGGTGAACGCTAAAGTACCCCGCGGGTCAACGACCCGGTATGTTCGAGGGCGTACACCACGTCGGACAGATAGTGGACGACATCGAGGAGACGAAGGCGTTCTACCGGGACGTACTCGACGGCACCATCACGAGCTGCGGAAGCGTCGACGGGAAGGTCGACGTCGCGTTCGTGGAACTCCCGGAGTACCGGACCGAACTGATCTGTCGACACGAGCGCGGCACGTACCTCGACGACCTGCTCGACGAACTCGTCGCGAAACCCGAGTCGCACGTCGCGTTCGTCGTCGACGACATCGTCGCCGCGATGGAGACCTTCGAAGCAGCTGACGTCCCGATGCACGACGAGGAACCGGTCGAGGGGCTCGGCCCGTACGTGCGGGCGTTCGTCGAACCCAGTGAGGTCCCCGGAACGCCCATCGAACTCGTCGAGGAACGCCCAGCGGACTGACGGACGACGACCGAACGACTCGGTCGTCACACTCGCGGGCTCGTAGAACGACCGCCCGGGGGGGCCCGAGCGGATGGTGGGATGACAGTTGGTCGTGCCTCGATTCGACTGCAGCGTTCGTCCTTCGACTCGACTTCAGGTCTCGTCCGGGCCACCGCGAGCCTGCAGGAGCGCCAGGATCGTGCGGTCGCGGTCATCCAGCACGGCCTCCGCCGACCGGTCGTACTCGTAGAAGCCCGCGCCGTCCTCGACGCCGCTCCGGCCGTCGTCGATGTACTCGTCGAAGATATCGCTCGCCTCGTCGTCGTTACAGAGGTGCGGGTACAGGTCGTCCGAGATGTCGCGGAACAACTCGAGGCCGCTCAGGTCGACGGTCTCGAACGGCCCGACGACGGCCGTCCGGAGCGCGTAGCCGTCGCGGACGGCGGCGTCGACGTCCTTGATGGACGCGATGCCCTCCTCGACGATGTGCATGCACTCGCGGAGCACCGCGAACTGGACGCGGTTCCAGACGAACCCGGGGACGTCGCGCCGGACGACGATCGGGTTCCGGTCGACGGACTCGACGAACGCGACGACGCGATCGACGGTCTCGTCGGCGGTGTCCGTACCGCGGACGACCTCGACGAGCGGCATCAGGTACGGTGGATTCCACCAGTGACACCCGACGATACGGCCGGCTGCGTCCGGGACGGCGTCGGCGATCTTCGAGATCTGGATGCTCGACGTGTTCGACGCGAGTACCGCGGCATCGGGCGCCGCAGCGGCCACGTCCTCGAACAGCGATCGCTTGACGGCGAGGTCCTCCGAGATGGTCTCGAGGACGATATCGGCGTCGGCGACGCCGACGTCCCGGTCGATTGTCAGCTCGGTCGCGGACAACACGTCCTCGGGGTCGTCGTCGACGACCCGGGCGTCACGGAGGAACTCGACGGCGTCCAGTATCCTCGCACCGGCCTCGTCGAGGTTCGACTGACGGTGGTCGATCAGCGTGACGTCGCAGCCCTCGAGCGTGAAGTGCGTCGCCAGGCCGTTACCCATGATGCCCGCGCCGATGACGGCGACGGTCGGTGCAGCCCGCATCGCTCAGCTGTACTCTTCGACGAGCTGCATCGGGACGATGGTGTCTCGCTCGTCGAGCGTGACGACCTCCCAATCATAGCCCTCCTGGGGTTCGTCGTCCTTCACGCGGATGCCGCGCGACTCGAGTTCGGCCATACTTTCGCGGATGTCGTCGACCTCGAAGGCGATGTGGAACCAGCCCTCGCCGTTCTCCTGGAGGTAGTCGTACGTCCAGCCTTCGTCGCTGAGCGGGGCGATCAATTCGACGATGTTGTCGCCGGCATTGTAAAGAGCGACGTCCATAGAGAACGCGCCCGTGACTTCGTCGCGGTTGACGAGCGTCATGCCGTAATTGGCCTCGAATCGTTCCATTGCGTCCTCGATGTCTTCGACGACGAACGCGATGTGGTGAATCTTGGTGAACATTGTGTCTCGTGTTGGGTTGCTACGGTCGGTCGGTTAGTAGTCGCTCGATAGTCGATCCGGTCGACGGCGCTCTGAGTGGGAGCGTCACAACTGGAAGACGGCCGTGACATCACGGTCGCCGAGTCCGTTGCGCTTCGCGTCGACGTACGTCTGCATCGCTGCGGCACCGAGGGGCACCGGGACGTCCAGTTCGACCGCGGCTTCGGTCATGAGCCGGAGGTCCTTGTGCTGCAGGTTGATCTCGAACCCCGGTTCGTGCTCCTCCTCGATGTACCGCTCGCCCCACGTCTCGAGGACCCACGACGAGCCCGCGCTCTCGACGAGGACGTCCCGGAGCGTTTCGCGGTCGATTCCGTTCGCGTCACCGAAGCGGAACGCTTCCGCGACGAGCACAGTCTGTGCGCCGACGAGAAGTTGATTCGCGAGTTTGACAGTTTGGCCAGCGCCGATCGATCCGACGTGGAACACAGTCGCCGCCATCGACTCGAACAGTTCCTCAGCCTCCGCGACGTCGTCGTTTGCACCGCCGACGATGACCGAGAGGGTTCCCTCTTCAGCGCCGGACACGCCGCCGCTGACGGGCGCGTCGACCGTCCGGATCCCCTCCTCCGCAGCGAGTTCGGCAACTGTTTCGCTCGTTAGTGGATCGATCGAACTCATGTCGATGTAGAGGTCGCCCTCGTCCATTGCGGAGAGCAGGTCTTCCGCCACGGCAAGGACCTGTTCGGGTGTGCGTAGCACCGTAATCGCGACGTCGGCGTCAACGACGGCTTCGGCGACCGTGTCGGCGGTTCTGCCGCCTGCATCTTCTAGCGCTCGTTTCCGTTCCTCATCCAGGTCGGTCCCGACGACGTCGACTCCGTCCTCAACGAGGTTTATCGCCATCGGAAGCCCCATTCGACCGAGGCCAACGAATCCGACAGTCATCGGTTAGCTCGCCCAGTTTCGTGATTATTGGTATCCGTACTCATGTATCGAACGCTCGCTGTGCGATCGCGAACCCGTATTCGCGCACCACAGGCCACTGTGTGGCCTGTTCGCAACGAACAGTACGAATATCTGTATCGCCCCTCTTAACTCTTACCGTGGCGTCGACCCGGTTTCGCACCGTGGTGGGGGCTCGACCGCGACCTGCAGACGCGCCGTAGTTTTACATGGCCGGCCGCCAACGTACGGCGTATGTCGACCAGTACGTGTTCTCATGCCGAGCGAGGTGCCAACGGTTCCTCCGTCGTCGTCGAAACGTTTCGGACGCTAGTCCCACTCTCGAGATGGGTTCCCGTGGTCGCCCCTCGACGGCGGTCTACACCGGGCGGCCGACGGTGGTGGCGATGACCGCCGATCGCTCGCCGCTTGACGCACTCTTCTCGCCCGATTCCGTCGCCGTCGTCGGAGCCAGTCCGGAGAACTGGTACTCCGGGAAGCTCGTGGACAACCTCCTTGAGTACGGGTTCGAAGGGGACGTCTACCTCGTCAATCCGGGGCGGGACGAAGCCTGGGGCAGGCGGTGTTACGACGACGTTTCCACGCTTCCGGAGCCCGTCGACCTGGTCGTCGTCTGCGTCCCTCGGGGCGCCGTCACGGACGTCGTCCGTGCGGCGGGCGAACGCGGTGTTCCCGCCGCGCTCGTCATCACCGCCGGGTTCGCAGAAGCCGACGAGGAGGGACGACGCCTCCAGGCCGAACTCGTGGAGGTGGCCGCGACGTACGACATGCGGATCGTCGGACCGAACTGTATCGGACTGGCGAACGTCATCGACGGAACAGTGTTGACGAGCACGTGTTCACGCCAGCCCGAGCCGGGGTCGATCGGACTCGTGAGCCAATCCGGTGCGCTCGCCTTCACGACGTTCTTCGAACGCGCAGCCGACGAGGACGTCGGCTTCTCGCACGTCGTCTCGACGGGGAACGAAGCGGCGCTCTCCGTGACCGACGTCGTCGAGTACCTCGGCGCGCGGGACGCGGTAGATGTCGTCTGCACGTACGTCGAGGGGCTCGACGACCCGCGCCGATTCGTCCGCGTCGCCGACGAGGTCGTCCGGAACGGGACGCCCGTCCTGACCGTGAAGGTCGGCAAGTCGTCGGTCGCCGAGACCGCGATCCGCTCACACACGGGTTCGGTGACCGGGAGCGACAATGTCTGGAACGGGGCGTTGGCGCAGGTCGGCGTCGAACGCGTCCCGGACATCCCCGACTTGCTCGGCCGAGCGAGGGCGCACGCCGCGTTCGATCCGCCCGCGTCCGACCGGGTGTGCATCGCGTCGACGAGCGGCGGCATGGGGAGCCTGCTCGCGGACATGGCCGCCGATCGGGGACTCGACCTCCCCGCGATCGAGGACGAGACCGAACGCGCGCTGCTCGACATGGACGATCTGCTGACGTTCGGTGAACTTCACAATCCGGCCGACATCCGCGGGCAGGGTGCCGACGTCCTTCCTGCGATCGCCGAGGTGCTGTTCGCAGACGACGCCTTCGACGCGTACGTGTTCGCGATCGGCCTCCCCGTTGTCGGCGACGACGCCGAACGCATCGCGGACTCGGTGCTCGCGGTCGCCGAGGTCGCATCCGACCCCGTGTTCTTCCTGTGGACGGGACGGAAGAAACCGATCGACCCCGACGGCGTCCAGCCGTACGAACGCGTGCGTCGGCGCACGCCGCTTTACTACGACCCGGGCCGTTGCATGGACGCCGTCGCCTCCCTCGTCGACGCCGGAGCGTTCCGCCACCGACTCGCCGACCGACCCTCGCGCGCAACACTCGAACGAGAAGTCGACACCGGGACCGACGCAGACACCGACGCCGAGATCGACGGTGGCGGGGATAGCGGGGCCCTCCCGTCGAACGACGTGCTCTCGTGGAATCGGGCGTCCGCGCTCCTGGCGTCGTACGGCATGGACGTGCATCCGACCGTGCTCACGGCCGATCCGAGCGAGGCCGTCGACGCTGCGACCGACTTCGGCTTCCCCGTCGTCCTCAAGGTCGACTCGCCGGACGTCCCCCACCGCACCGACGCGGACGCGGTCCGGACCGGACTCGAGGACGTCACCGCGGTCCGCGAGGCGTACGACGAGGTCGTGACGAACGCACTGGAATACGCGCCCGACGCGCGGCTTGAGGGCGTGCTTGTGCAGCCCCACGCCGGCGCGGGCGTCGAGGCGCTCGTCGGAGTCACGCGCGACGACGCGTTCGGGCCGGTCGTGACGGTCGGGTCGGGCGGCGTCGCCGTCGAACTTCACGGCGACGTCGCGGTTCGCGTCGCCCCGCTCTCAAAGCGCGGCGCGCTAGACGCCATCGACGCAACGACCCTTGGCGAGCAACTCGCCGGGTACCGCGGTAGTCCGCCGCACGACATCGACGAACTCGCCGAACTCGTCCGGAACGTCGGTCAACTGTGCACCGAGGTCGCGGGCGTCGCCGAACTCGACCTGAATCCGGTTGTCGTCCACGAAGACGGCGTTTCCGTCGTGGATACGCTCGTTCGGACGACCTGAACGGGTCGACCCAATCGCCCTTTCCGTACAGGAATGGAACGTGAGGAGAAACAGGGGATCACGCTCCCGTCGCGCTGTTGAGAGTCGATCGGCGATGGTGCAGTGGGTACGGGAAGGCCAAAGACCCGAGCGACGGAGACGGCGTGGCGCAGTTCGGGAGAAAGGAGACGCCGCGATTCAGTTCGGGAACAACGTCGCCCGCGTGACCTCGCGAGCGTCGGACTGCCGGAGGGCATCGTCGACGTCGCGGAGGTCGAACTCCGCGTCAATTAGGTTCTCGTAGGGATAGACGTCGCTCTGTGCTTCGAGGAACTCGAGCGCCCGGTGGAGGTACCACGGATCGTACCGGACCACCGAGGTGACGTCGATGGACTTCCGCGTCAGAAGCCCGGGGTCGAACTCGGTCGTCGCCCCGGGAGTGACGTTCCCCATCTCCAGGTACCGGCCGCCGTCGCGGAGGAGGTGGATCCCCTCTGCGAACGCCTCGGGTGCGCCCGCGACCTCGACGCCGACGTCCGCGCTAACACCGTCGGTGAGCGCCCGGACGCGTTTCGCGCGCGCCTCCACCGAGTCGTACTCACGGAAGTCGATCACGTGGTCGACGCCGAACTCGCGACCCCGCTCGATGCGGCCGTCTACGCCCTCGATGAGGATCGTCTCTGCACCACACTCGTTCGCGTACGCGATCGCGTTCAGTCCCAGCCCGCCACCACCCTGGATCACGACCGTGTCCCCGTACTCGACACCGGTCGAGTCGAGGCCGAATATCACCTGTGAGAGCGCGCAATTCGCACCCGCGGCGATGCCTGGGTCGATTCCGTCGGGGACCTTATAAAAGTACTGGTCCCGGTGAACGACGTAGTGCGTCCCGAACGTGCCGTGGAAGTGCGGTGGTTCCTCAGGGGACCGCGACCAGTACTCGTAGACGTTCTCGCACAGGTGGAACTGGCCGTTCTGGCAGGCCGAACATCGCCGGCACGTGAGGTAGTACACCGGTGCGACCAGGTCCCCCTCCTCGACGGGTTCGCCCGCGTAGTCCGTCTCCACGCCTTCCCCGAGTGCGTCGACGCGACACAGCGCCTCGTGACCGAGCGAGCCCTCCTTGACCTCGGGGTGGTTCCCGCGCCAGATATGCAACTCCGACCCACACACGTTCGCCCGCTCGACGGTCGTCACGACCTCGCCTGGCGCCGGGTCCGGAACGGGGTACTCCCTGAACTCCACGCGACCAGGTTCCGCGAGATACGCGACCGTACCCGTTTCCTTCGGTGTCATGGTACAACGTGTGTCGCGGGGGGCGATTACTCTTTTCCCTCGCCGGGGCTGGCCTGTCAACGAAACACGCTCGCTGATCGCGCCACCGGGCACGCGAATGCTTAATGCGATGGGTAGCCACAATCCGTTCCAATGGTCGTCGAGATAACGTATGATGGTGATCCCTTCAGGTCACCCGAGGAACGGCCGGACGCCAGCGTCGTTCGATTCGGTGACGTCAAACCACGAACGCGGCACGCATCGAACACCGGTTGTAACTTCGATCACCTGGTCTGGGAGTATGACTTCCCGGCCTCGAAGTGGTTCGACCGAGGGCAGTTGCGGCGGCTCGAACCGGGCGAGTACACCGACTTCCAGTCACATCGAGCGGACGTAGAGGGACCCCTCGAGATGTGCGTCCGCGTCGTCTCGGGGCGCGGCGTCCTCCGAACCGAGCGGCGGGACGTTCCGCTCGAACGGTTCGACCTCGTCACCGTCCCGACGGGTGCCGCCTACCAGTTCGGGAACGTCGGGACCGACTCGCTCTGGATCACAGCGTGGACGTCGGCCGGCGATACCGAACTGGGCGAGGAATCGATGCGAGAACCGTCCGCGCAAACGGGTGCACGGGAAGAGTACGAGCGGATCATGGCTGCGCGAGCCGCGGCGGGACTCGCCACCGCCCCCGGGTACTCGGACGAGTACGGGGACGACCCGGACCAGGACCGACCGGAGCCGGCCGTCACTCGCTTTGCGGAATCGATGCCGAAGGTGTTCCACGAGGCACCCGAGGTCGGCTGTAACGCAGATCGACCCGACTGGGTCACGACGGTCTCCGACGTGACCTGGTTCTCCGACAGCGTCGTCATGCGACTGGACCCCGGCGCGTACACGAGCCTCCACACGCACTTCGAGAACGAGGGGCCGCACGAGGAGATCTACTGGGTCGTCGACGGCAGGGCGCGTCTCCTCACGGAGTACCGGGATACCACGCTCGAAACGTTCGACTGCGCGTTCTTCCCGACCGGAAACCCACACGGAGTCGGGAACGTCGGGACCGATACCCTCTGGATCGTGGCGTGGGGCGCTCGAGGCGGGCGAAAGGGGGAGTTCACGCTCGAGGACCTCGAGGTCTCGGAGCGGCCGGGGCAGGTGGCAGAGTACGAGCGAGTGCTGGCCGCGCGAAAGAAGCGAGGACTCTCGCTCCCGCCTTGGGTATCGGTCGACCTGCAGTGAACCGTCCCCGTTCGCTACACGCGCCTCGACTTCTGAAGGCGACTCCGGGCGTCGAGACCCGGATGCGAGGGGTTCGCGGCGAGAGCGGACAGAGCGTCGGTCAGTCGAGCCCCGCGAAGAACGACTCGATCTCGTCGTTGGCCAGGTCGGGTTTCTCGTGGTGGACGAAGTGCCCGGCGTCCGGGACGGTATCGAGGCGATAGTCCGCGAAGTACTCGTCCAGTCGGTCGCTCCACTCGGAGTCAACGATCGGGTCGAGTTCCCCCCAGAGGATGCGCGTCGGGACCTCGATCGGGTCCATCGAGGGTGCGCCGTCGCGCATCAGTCGCTTTCGATCCTCGTCCGCGGCTACGTACCAGTTGAACCCGCCCTGCAGGTTTCCAGGTTTGAGGTACGTGTCGATCCAGGATTCCCGGTCGTCAGCATCGAACTCCGATGGGTCGCCCGACCAGTGATCGAGAAAGTGGCCGATGTACGTCTCACAGGCCACTCGACTGGAACCGACGAGGTCCGCGGCCCAGGGCTGCTGGTTGAACGACTGGTACCAGATCTCGCCGATGTGATCGGGGTCGCGCCACCGTTTGCCGATCCCCGGATACGGGGTATCGAAGAAAAACAAGCCGCGGAGTGACCCTGGGCGTTCGCGCGCGATCGTCTGCCCGACGTACGCGCCGAGGTCGTGGCTTACGTACCCGAATTCGTCGATGTCCAGTTCGGCTGCGAGTGCTGTTAGGTCAGCGACGTGTGCGTCGACGCCGTATCCCTTCACGGCGGGAACGTCGGGCTTCTCCGAGTCCCCGAACCCCCGAAGGTCCGGGACGATCACCTCGAACGATTCGGCGAGGACGGGGACGTTCTTCCGCCACGTCCGCCAGTACTCGGGCCACCCGTGAACGAGAAATAGCGGGAAGCCCGAGCCCTCTCGAACGTAGTGCAGTTCGACGCCGTTTACCCGGGCATACTCGTGGTTCCATGACGTCATCACCTTCGAGTACAGGCCCCAGGTCCGTATAACTGTACCCTGGCTGATGGCGTCTCTTCGGAACGGCGTCCTCCCGTCCTCTCTGTCCGCGCCTCGACCCGTCACGATTGGATATTCTAAAGTAGAAGTTCTGCGACGCGTTCAACCGCGAGGTCAGTCCCGAGAGCACCGGGGCGCTCACCCGGTCGGCGAGCGACGGTTCGAGATGGCTCAGCCATGCTTGGGCGAGCACGACGACGTCGACGTCGATCACGTCCTCGATCGCGCCAGTCACGAGGCGGTCGTGCGCGTTCACGTCGTCGTTACGGCGGGCGATATCGACCGCGGGCGACGTACTCGAGTACGTGTCCAAGATTACGTCGACCCCGCCGCGTTCGGCGAGCGAGAGCTGTGTATAGATCTGCTGGTGCGCCCGGCGTGAACTCACCCGCCGTGAGCACGTCGTCAGGGGCGCTCTCGTCGACGGCGTGGTACCACCCGTCCGCGAGGTAGTCCGCGATCAGAGCTTCGAACCGCTCCGAGAGCGCCGTGACCGTGTGGAGGAGGGAGTCGTGGATCGTCGTGGCACTAGAGATTCGATTCGCTACGTGTCCGTGGCGTCGCTGTCGACGACGACACCGGTACGTGCTAAGTAGTCGGCCGTTGTCCCACCTACGCATTCAGCGTGTACCCTGTTAACGGTCCTTCCCGCACGAGACGTTCGAAGCCGAACAGAACCCAGAACCGAATCGGCTGACCGGAACCGGCGTCGACAGCGTCCGAGCGGTCGGTACGAACACATATTACGATTACGGGTCGTGACGATCTCGGCTCCGGGGGACCACCAAAACAAACGGTCCCGCGTCCGTCGACCGTGGCGGTCGAGACCGGGGGAACGTTTTAGGCTGCTCCCCACGCACTGAGGGGAAGGATGCCGGGAGACAGACGTACCGTCGACAGTAGCACGAAACCCGATGCGACCGGTACCGCGGTGACCGCGGGCAGCCACGGCGGTATCTCCTCCGGGTGGCCGACCGCCCGGCAGGGAGTGACAGGGGTCGTCTTCAACGACGCGCACGTCAGCGACGCATTGTCAGCGTGGGGGGACGGCGTCCCGAGTCACGCCAACGAACGCGCCGCGAGCCTGTGCGTCGAACCGGGTGACACGCCACGGGACTTCGTAGAGACGGTCCAAAACGCGGAATAACCACGAGACAGCAATGAACGCAACCGGTCACACTACCAAATGACGGACCGAACGACGCACGATACCGCTCGAACGACGGCGACGTACCGCGTCGAGACCGCCGAGGATGTCACGAAGGTCGCCGAGCTGATGGCGGGCGAGCAGTCCTCGGGGACGTTCGTCGACGTTCCCGGCGAGACGGACGCCCTCCGCGAGCGACACGCGGCCCGCGTCGAATCGATTACGGAGCAGGAGACGGTCGCGGAACCGTCTCTCCCTGGAGCGTCGTCACCCTCCGAGGGTGCCGACTCGCCGTACACGCGTGCGGACGTCGAGATATCGTACCCGATCGAGAACACCGGGACGTCGCTCCCGAACCTGCTGACGACGGTCGCCGGGAACCTCTACGAGTTATGGCCGCTCTCGGGCATCAGGCTCGTCGATATCGCGCTCCCCGAAGCGTTTGCGGCGGCGAACCCTGGACCCCAGTTCAGCGTCGAGGGGACGCGCGACCTCGTCGGTGTCCACGACCGCCCATTGATCGGGACGATCGTCAAACCGAACGTCGGCCTCACTCCGGCGGAAACCGCAGACGTCGTAGAAGCGGTCGTCGAGGCCGGCGTGGATTTCGTCAAGGACGACGAGCTGATCGCTGATCCGCCGTACTCGCCGGTCCACGAGCGCGTCGTGGCAGTGATGGAAGTCATCGACCGGCACGAGGCGGCAACCGGCAGCCGGGTCATGTACGCCTGCAACATCACGGGAACCGTCGACGAGATGCTGGAACGCCACGACGCCGTGAAGGATGCCGGCGGAAACTGCGTGATGGTCAGCCTCCACAGCGTCGGCCTCGCCGCGGTGCAGACGCTCCGGGCCGAAGCCGACCTGCCGATCCACGGGCATCGAAACGGCTGGGGTGCCCTGTCGCGCTGCCCGCAGTTAGGGTTCAATTACGAAGTGTGGCAGAAGTTTTGGCGGCTCGCCGGAATCGACCACCTCCACGTGAGCGGGCTCCGGAACAAGTTCACTGAGTCCGACGAGTCCGTGATCCGATCGGCGAAGGCCGTCCAGCGCCCGATCGCCGCTACGGACGATGTCGCGATGCCGGTGTTCTCCTCCGGCCAGTGGGCCGACCAGGCGCCGGACACTTACGAGGCGCTCGGGAACTGCGACCTGCTGTACCTCGCGGGGGGCGGGATACTCGGTCATCCGGATGGTCCGGGAGCGGGCGTCGCCCACCTCAAACAAGGCTGGGAGGCCGCAGTAAGAGGAATCCCGCTGGAGGAGTACGCGGAGGACCACGAGGAACTCGGAACTGCACTGGCGTTCTACGGGAAACGATGAGACAACACGAGCCGAAGCTATGACCGAAGAAACGAACCGGCCGACCGACGACGATCTCCTCTTGGCGTTCTACGGGGATGACTTCACGGGGTCGACGGACGCACTGGAGGGGCTCGCCGCCAACGGCGTTCGTGCGGTGCTCTTCCTCGATCCACCGACGCGAGCCGACCTCGACCGGTTCGACGACCTGGACGCGCTCGGAATCGCCGGTGCGAGCAGGTCGATGACGCCGGGTGAGATGACCGAGGAACTACGACCGGCGTTCGAGGCGCTTTCCGCCTTCGACGTGCCGATCGTCCACTACAAGGTTTGTTCGACGTTCGATTCCGCGCCCGATGTCGGGAGTATCGGTCGCGCAATCGACATCGGTCAAGAGATGTTCGACTCCCCGGTCGTCCCGGTCTCGCAGGGGACCGAGGTACCGCACGGTCGCTACGTCGCCTTCTCGAACCTCTTCGCCGTTCAGGACGGCGAGACGTACCGGATCGACCGTCATCCGACGATGCGCGACCATCCGGTCACGCCGATGCGGGAGGGTGACCTCCGCCGGCACCTCGGCGAGCAGACCGAGCGCGACGTCGGTCACGTCCACGTGACGGACCTAGAACCTGCTGTGGCAGCGGACTCGGCGCTCTCGGACGCGAGCGCCGCTTCCGAGATCGTCGTCTTGGACGCGCTCCACACCGATCATTTGGAGACGATCGGGCGACTCCTCTGGGACCGTGCGATCGCGATCTCGGATCCACTGTTCGTGGTCGGTTCGTCCGGTCTGGAACATCACGCGCTCGTTCACACGTGGGCTGAACATGGCCGAATCGACCGCGAGGAGCGACTATACCGGAAGCGCGAGTCCGTCGACGAACTGCTCGTCGTGGCAGGGAGCGCGTCGGGGATGACCGCCGCACAGATCGATTGGGCGAGCGAGAACGGGTTCCGGGACATCCGGCTCGACACCGAAGCGCTCGTCGATCCCAACGCGGCCGCCACGGCCCGCGAATCCGCAGTCGAGGTGGCGACCGACGCGCTCGTTGCGGGCGATAGCGTCGTCCTCTACTCGGCTCGCGGTTCGGACGATCCCGCGCTCAAGGCCACCAGACGGCGGTTCCGGTCGCTCGGTATCGGCGGAGCGCTCGAAACTCGCCTCGGTCGAGAGCAGGGCGAGATCCTCCGCGAGGTCCTGGAGCGGACGAGGTTGCGTCGGGCGTGCGTCGCCGGCGGCGACACGAGCAGTCACGCGATTCCGCGACTCGGCATCCGCGCGCTCGAAGCGATCGCACCCGTTGGCCCGGGTGCCCCTCTCTGCCGGGCTCACGCCGACGACCCCGCGTTCGACGGCCTCGAGATCGCGCTCAAGGGTGGGCAGATCGGGACGAGGCACGAAGCCGCGGATTACTTCGGTGTCGTGCGCGAGGGCGGCGTCGCTGGAGAGTGATCATCCCGCGTCGGATCGGGCTCGTCGTTCGATTACGCCGGTCAGATGGCTTAGTCCTCGCCGGCGATGCCACCCCAGGAGTTCGTCGCGCCACCGTCGACGACGAGGGTTTCACCGTTGACAAATCCCGCGAGGGGACTGACGAGGTAGAGAACAGCGTTCGCAACGTCGTTCGGCGTGCCGACGCGTCCAATCGGTGTGGTGGTCGCGTACTCCTCGGCTGCGCCCGAGTCGAACATTTCGAGGTCGTTGCGAGTCATGCTGGTCTCGATGACGCCGGGGGAGACATCGTTCACACGGATGCCCCGCGGGCCGAGCGAGGCCGACAGCGCGTACGTCATCAGTCGCAATGCTCCCTTGGAGGCGCTGTAGACGACACCGTTCCCGCGTCCGGCAATACCCGAGATGCTCGCGATGTTGACGATGCGTCCGTCGTGGTCCGCGTCGATCATGCGTTCGGCAGCGAGCTGCGACGCGAAGAACGGTGCTTTGACGTTGATGTCGATGATGCGGTCGAAGTCAGCCTCGGTTTCGTCAGGAAGTCGCGGTTCTCGGTGATGCCGGCGTTGTTGACGAGGATCGAGACGCCGCCGAGTGTCTCGGCCGCGTCGAAGGTGCGTTGGAGGTCCTCAGAATCCGTGACGTCGCACTCGACGAACTCTGCGCGCTGACCGTACTCGGATTCGATGAGCTCGGTCGTCGGCTGACCGCCCTCCCGGGGCTCCATCCGGAGGTCGGCGACGACCACGTCGGCGCCGTACTCGGCGAGTGTACAGCTGATCTCTCGTCCATTCCCACTTGCACCACCGGTGACTACCGCTACGTCGCTAGCTAACCAGTCGGTCATTGTACCACCTGTGCCCTTAGTGTGCACCCTGTTAACGATTACGCCTCGAACGTTCGTAAGCCGACGGTGCGAACCTGATCCGACACCCGAGGACGGCGATGGTGCGAACGCTCCGTTTGACCCCTCCATTTATGGTACGACATAACATACACCGAGGAGTGAGTTAGCGTGGAGTCAACCTCGATGGTACTATCCGAACCCGGTCGTCTCGAGCAGGTAGCGTTCCCCGTGCCCGACGTCGCTGACGAAGGGGCGATTCTCGAAGTGGAAGCGGCGTCGGTCTGTGGGACCGACCTGAGCCTGTATAAGGGAACGTCGAATATGGGCGTCCTCCCCGTGGTACTCGGACACGAGGTCGCAGGCACTATCGTCGACGGGGCGGCGGAAACCCTGGACCGATGGGGTGTCGGGGTCGGCGATCGCGTGTCCCCCGAGCCGTACCTCCCCTGTAATGACTGCGGGGATTGTCTCCAGGGCCACTACCACATGTGTTCCGAGGGTCGCCTCTACGGGATCACGCTCCCGACACATGTCAAACCGAGCCTCTGGGGCGGCTACGGCGAGTACATGTACCTGCATCCGAAGTCCCGAGTCCACGCCGTCAGCGACGACATCTCGCCGAAGGCGGCCTGTCTCAGTAGCGTGATCGGGAACGGCGTTCGCTGGATTAGTCGAAAGGGGAAGGTGTCCCCCGGTGACAGCGTCGCGATCGTCGGTCCCGGCGCGCAGGGGTTGGCGTCCACGATCGTCGCGAAGGAGGCAGGCGCCGACCCGCTGGTCGTCATGGGGCTGTCCGCGGACGAGAAAAACCTCGAAGTCGGGGAGGCCGTCGGCGCAACACACACGCTCTACACCGACGAGGACGATGTCGCGGAGCGAGCGATCGACATTGCGGGCGGATCCGGGTTCGACGTCGTCGTGGTGACTGCTCCGGCAGAAGCCGCGGTGCACCTAGCCATCGACGTGGTGAGACCGCGCGGGCGTCTCGTGCAGGTTGGACTCCTCGGATCCGATGCGAGCATTCCACTCGACAATATCGTCGGGGACGAGATCACGCTACTCGGGGGGCGTGGACAGGCGGGCGACGTCGAAAAGGCGATGAACGTCCTCGAACGGAACGCCGACGATGTCGCGCGGATTAACACCCACACCTTTGCGATCGCCGAGGCGGAGACGGCGATCCACCGGCAATTACCGGGCGAGCAATTCGATCCCGACATCGTTCACGCAGTGCTCGTTCCGGGGGAGATCTGAGCACGATGGATGTCGAACGAGAGTCAGACCCGTTTCGACCGGTCGAGGAACGACCGAAGGCGAGCGTCGTGCGATTCGACGAGTGCATTCCACGTACGCGCCACGAGTCGACGGCGGGCTGTAATTTCAGCCACGCCACGTGGGAGTACGACTTCCCGGCCTCGAAGTGGTTCGACAGCGGGGAACTCGTCCGGCTCGATCCCGGTGCATACACCGACTTTCAGTCACATCAGCCGGACGTGGAAGGCGCGCTCGAGAGATCGTTGCGAGTCTTCTCTGGACGTGGTGTGCTCCGGACAGAATACTGGGACGCGACGATCGAACGGTTCCACCTGGTTTCGGTCCCTCCCGATACAGCCTATCAGATCGGGTATACCGGTACGGAGCCGCTCTGGATCGGTGCCTGGTCGTCTGTCGGCGGCGACGAGATCACAGACGAGTCCACGCTCGAACCCGCTGCGAGACCGGAGGGGAACGCCGAATTCGACCGGATCATGGCGACGCGATCCGACCGCGACCTCGCGACATCACCCGGGTACGATGGTGAATACGATGCGGACCCAGACGAGGACCGACCGGAACCCGTCGTTACGTCGTTCGCTAACACGGCGGCCAAACTATGTCCCAAAGCGCCGGAGGTGGGATGCAACGCCGACCGACTCGCGTGGATCGCCGAGCTTCCAGAACTGGAGTGGTTCTCGGACAGCACGGTGATGAAACTGGATCCCGGGATGTACGCGAGCACCCACACGCACTTCGAGAACGAGGGGCCACACGAGGAGATATACTGGGTCATGGCGGGGAAAGCGCGTTTGATCACGGAGTACAGGGATGCGAGATTGCGTCGGTTCGACTGCGCGTTCTTCCCGACCGGGAACCCACACGGGATCGGAAACGTCGGCACGGAGACGCTCTGGATCGGGGCGTGGGGAGCGCGAGGCGGTATCGAGGGGGACTTCGACATCGCGAACCTGGATGTTGCGGACCGACCGGGACAGATCGAGGAGTACGAACGTGTGATGGCTGCGCGGAAACAGCGAGGGCTCCCCCTCCCTCCGAACGCCGACATCCTCGACCCGTAGTCGCACCGACATCGGAGCGGGACCGGGCTGCTTCTTCGGGGGAAAGAGATAGGTTGTTATCGACCACAAGGGGGCTATGTTCGAACCGGAGACAGTCTGGACGTTCGATGCAGCCGACCGGGTATCGTTCAGCGTGGGTGCAGCGAACGAACTCGGCGACGAACTGTCGGCGTTCGACGCATCGAGCGTGCTGTTCGTCTCGGACGCGGGCGTGGTCGACGCCGGCATCGTCTCGTATTTGACTGACCGACTCCCGGATGGAATCGAATACGGCGTGTACGGCGACGTCGAGCCGGAAGCCGACATCGACGTCTACCGGGACGCACTCGAGCGTGCACGCGCAGACTCGCCGGACGTCGTCGTCGGCGTGGGGGGCGGAAGCGCGATGGACGTCGCCAAGACGACCGGCGCGCTCCTCGAGGTCGACGAGGACCCGCTCGCGTTCGTGGCACCGCCGACGGGCGAGGGAAAGCCCGTTCCTCGATCTGGTCGCCCCGTCGTCTGTCTACCGACGACGGCCGGCACCGGCGCCGAGACGTCGCCGGTTACGGTCATCTCCCTTCCGGACCGAGAGACGAAGGTCGGGATTTCGAGTCGTTACCAGTATCCCGACCTCGCCGTGCTCGACCCGACGCTTTCCGTGACGCTCCCGCCCGAACAGACGGCCTCGTCGGGCATGGACGCGCTCGCACAGGCGATCGAGGCGCACACCGTCCGACGGTACGACCAGAAGCCACGCGCAGACGACTCCGTGGGTCGACCCGATTACGGCGGGCGCACCCCGTTGACGGATTCGCTGGCCGAGCAGGCGATTAAACTCGTTTCCGGGAACATCAGACGGGCCGTCGGGAACGGCGAGGACCTCGAGGCTCGATCCGGGATGCTCCTCGGGAGCTTCCTCGCCGGACTCGCGTACACGAACGCGGGCGTCACAGTCAATCACGCGATGGCGATGGCGATTGGCGGCCGGTTACACAGTCCCCACGGCGCGACCGTGGCGGTATTGTTGCCAGCGTCGATGCGGTACAACGCCGGTGCGAGCCCGGACCGACACGCCAGAATAGCGACGCTGCTCGCCGACGCCGAGAACGGTTCGGGGACGGGAAGCAAGGAGGCGGCGGACGCGGTCGAGCAACTGCGGTCAGAGCTGGGACTTCCGGACGGCCTCTCGGCTTTCGGCGCCACAGCCGACGACGTCCGGTCGTTCGCCGAACGAACCATACAGCTCGAGCGCTTGACGTCGAACAATCCGAGAGCCCTCCCCCTGTCGGCCGTCGAAGACATGATCGAGCGGTCGCTCTGACCGGCTCTGTCGAACGCTCTCGTGCTCGACATACGCTGACTCACCGGCCCTCACTCGCTCTGCTGTCGATAGGACCCGAACATGTCCACGAGGTACTCTAAATCGTCGTCTGCCATGATGACAGGGTCCCCGATGGCCGACGCCTGATAGTGAATCTGGGCGACGAACTCGACCATCTCCGCGGTCTCCAGGGCAGCGTCGGCGTCTTCTCCGACGGCGATGACGCCGTGGTTCTGGAGGAGACACGCGTCGTGGTCGTGACCCAGCGCGTTGACTGCCAGTTCGCCGAGCGCCTCGGTCCCAGGCGGTTCGTATCCGGCAACCGGAACCTCCTTCCCGGCGAAGGCGATAAGGTAGTGAGACGCCCGTATCGGTTCGCCGAGGCTCGCGAACGTACTCGCATACGGTGAGTGCGTGTGAACGATCCCTCCGACGTCGGGTCGACCGGCGTAGATGAGCACGTGCATCGGAGTCTCGCTCGACGGGTCTCGCTCCCCGTCGCGGAGCGTCCCATTCAGGTCGGTGATGGGGACGGTTTCGGGGGTGATATCCTCGTAGGGGATTCCCGATGGGCTGACCGCCACCCGGTCGCCGCTTCTAGCGCTGACATTCCCACCCGACCCCTTGGTCAGGCCCTTTTCGCGCATCTCCCGTCCGATACGCGAGATGTCCTCGCGTTCGGCTCGCAGTGGTCGCTCTGTCGTCATGGGTAGCACCTCCGACTCACGGGATAGAGACAAAGGTTTCGCTAACGGAGGGTGGGCCGCACGGGATCCGGACGTGCCGCTTCGCTGTAGGTCGCTCACGTGATGAAGTAGAGGAGGACGAACAGCGAGCCGGTGGAGGCCATCGTCGTCGCGAAGACATTCACGGACGCGAATGTGGGATCACCGCCGGGTCCGGCGAGTAGACGTACGTCGAGACTGCGGAGGTGCCCCGAACATGATACCGGTGTTCCGAGTGAGTACGTCCGCGTCCAATCCGAAAACACCGCGAACGCGACGAGCGGCATCACGAGGACCTTCAAGCCGACGACCCACCCAGTCCAGCCGAGTGGCGTTCCGGCGCCCGTGGGCTTGAGCGACCCCCTGGCGGTGAGGAGCGCTACGGGGAGTGCGAGCGTCGACACGCGTCACAGACTCACGTCAACGGCGTCTGGGACAGGTAGGTTGAACGTCGTGAAGCAGAGGCTCACGGCGAGCGATAACAAGATCGGATTCGTTACGACGTTCGTGACCTCACGAGGGATGTCCGCATCGCGGTCATTGATACGCACGAGTAAATAGACCGTCAACGATACCTGTATCAGCGTCCCGAGTCCCGAGATCACACTCGCAATCGCCACCGCTGTCGCCCGAGCGTCGCTGCAACGACCGGGACCCCGAAGCACCCGAAATCACCGTGAGAAGACTGAATGAGCGCGACGCTACGCAATTTGTCCGGACCGTGGAGATTGCTCACCAATTAGAGACGGTCGAAGAGTACGTCATCCTCGCCGGTGAGGTCCCAGAAACGTCACTCTCCCCGGTTCGCGACTATGAAGCATTCGTCGGCGGACACGATACGGAGTACGACTGGCCAGACCTCGACGAGGAACGCGAGTGTGGCATCTGCTATACGTCTGGTACGACCGGCCTCCCGAAGGGCGCAGCCTACTCTCACCGTGGTCTGTACCTGTTGAGCATGAACTACGGCGCAAAGGACACCTTCGGCATCTGTGAGTCGGACATCATTCTTCCGATCGTCCCCATGTTCCACGTGAACAGGTGGTGCCTCCCGTACAGTGGGACGTTCTACGGCTCGTCGTTCGTCCTCCCAAACCAGCACACTGACCTAGCGAGTATCGAGGAACAGATCCGGAAACAAGACGTGACCGTGGCAGCCGGTGTGCCTACGATCTGGACTAATATGGCCGCCTATATCGGCGAAAATTCCGAGGCGGACATCAGCACACTCGATCGCATTCTTACCGGCGGAAGCTCGCCACCGCCTGCGATAATGCGACGATTCGACGAAGAGTTTGAGGCCCCTATCATCCAGGGATACGGCATGACGGAGGCCTCTCCCCACCTCGTCAATACGTTAGTGACCACCGAGATTCAAGATCTTCCGGAGGACGAACAGTACGAGCTTCGAACAAAGCCAGGTATCCCGATTCCCGGTGCGGAGCTCAGACTCCGCGGTGAGGACGGTGAACCCGTTCCCCACGACGGTACATCTAAGGGTGAGATTCAGGCGAGAGCACCATGGGTCATCGATGAATACTTCGCTCGACCAGAAGCGACCGAAGAATCGTTCACCGACGATGGATGGTTCAAGACCGGTGATATCGGCACGATTGACGAACACGGGTACCTCGCCGTAGTTGACCGGGTAGACAATATCATCAAGAGTGGCGGCGAGTGGATCTCATCAGTCAAACTAGAGAACGAGCTACTAGCGCACGAATCGGCCATAGAAGCGGCAGTCATTAGTGTTGACCATGAACGGTGGCAAGAACGTCCAGTCGCATACATTGTCACGAAAAACGAGGTGGGTGAAGACGACCTTCGCGAGCATCCCCTGAAAGAGGTTCCCAGATGGTGGCTTCCAGACCGATTCGTTTTCTCGGAGGAGATCCCCCGAACAAGCACGGGGAAGTATAATAAGAAAGTGATCCGAACGTCGTTCAATAACGAGTACGGTACCCTGCCAATCGAAACGAATAGTGACCATCCTGATCATGACCAAGACCGGGCGTAGCGAATAGCCCTGGGACAACCAACAGATTAGGACGAGAGACCCGAAGCCTGGGCGGGAAACGTCATTCAACAGCTCTTCGAGATCCTCACTCACCAGGGGGTACAGAGGCTCACCGATCGGAGCGTGACGGCCGCGATCGATATCACCCACTGAGAGTACTATGGCGATCACGCGGACGCAGAGATAGGGATAGGAATGAAATCGAGGACAAGCACGCGTGGACGTATCGGGTTGCCACGCGAACGGCCGTGAGTGAGCCTGTCGCATTCACCACTGCGATGGTGCCTGTCAAAAAGGAGATGACGCGGGGCGACCTCGTCCGCACTCTCGTTTCGACTGTCCAGGAGTACCTCTAGGTCCAAATAGTACTGGTTGCCGGTGAATTCGCCTCAGTCGGTGCAATTTACGCGAAGACGAACTGAACGGCGAGGATCTGATCAAATAACTGCACGAGCGCTGTGAGCAGCGCTTCAGCAGCCGACTGGACGGCGAGCTTGCGACCAAGCGGGACATAGGACATGTAGTTAGGGCAGGGTAGGTTACATCGATTACTAACAGCAGATCGAGTAAAAATAATTGCTCGGATAGAGAACCACTACAGGAAACAATGTACGTGCTCGGTACCGAGGAATGAACGTTAAGCAGATATCAGAATATACCGATATACGTGACCATTATTTGTTATATATGCCGTCTATAGCCCGATATTTGCCGAAGACGTTCAATAAGCCATGGAACCCCTAGTGTATACTACCAGGTTTCACAACTACTTCCCATTGGGTACGCGCAGTGAAGATCATCTTCAAAGATAGCTAGATTCCGCAGATCAAATAACCGAATAAGCGGTAGTAGACGTGCTAGATAGACGATACTCGCTTGAATGGCGACTGGGAAGCATAAATGCGTAGAAGCAGTCGTTTAGACACAGGGGACTCTCAGAGACGCATTCATCGCGATGCTCGCAACGAGTTATAGCCCTCGCGGATCATGGTCGTTTTTACTAGCACTGCCGCGTCAATATCTCCCTCCACTCAAACAGTGCACCTCTTCAATGAATCGAGTAATTAGTATTACTCCGACTGCTGTTGCCTTCATGAACGCGAGTGGCGTGACAAGGGTACCAGCACATGTCGCGAATGGCATGATCGTGAACCGCTCACTGAATACCGGCGAAACAGCTCTGTCGACAGACGCCCCCTGAGGGGCGTCGCAATCCCTTACCAATCTATCTCAAATCCAATCTCGAAGCAATCCTGACAGACGTTTCCGTGGCCGTTACCGCCTTTGACTGCCGGTCCACAGCGGAGAATCGCTAGTTGTCCACTCCATCGATAACGCTGGAAGCAAAAGCTCGATATCAGACTGGAAGACCGCCGAAAAGAGACGAAGAGTGGCAAGAACGCTGCGAGAAGTCGAGGGAGTGTCAAATTAACTACTTGTTCCTGCTGTGGCCGGTGCTGAGGCCAGTCTCAGAACACGGGTGTCGCTCCTCGCCAGCCTCGCTTCGGACGAAGCGAGGCGGCTCAACCGAGGCCGTGTTCACACTCTGCCAGCAGCCCGACACCGTTCGTTCGGTGTTTCTCTTTCCACCCCAGTTCGTTGTCTAACTCCCGCTCGATCCCATGGAGAAACGCGTCATCGAACGTGAGCTCCTCAGTAAGTGCTCATCCGCCACGCTATGCCTGGACGAGCACAGTCCACTGCAACACCAACCCCACTGCTCTAACAGAAAGCTTACGCCCACGTAGAACAACCGAATCGTCGTCGATGGGGTCGTCGTCATTGCACGTGCCTCACGGAACTTCTCGTAGCTCTTTTCGATTCGTGTTCGCTTGTCGTAGACCGCTGCGACCTGCGCTAGCGTGCGGTCTTGAAGACCGTACGCCGCGTGTCCCGTCGCTTTCACGCCAGACTCCCCACGATCACTATTGTGGTAGGTGACGTTCACCGCCAGCAGGAACATCTGTTCGTGCTCTTTTCCTTCACAGATCGTCGCTTCGGTCATGAACGACGCCATCGCTAAGAGTTTCTCCTGAAGCGACGCCTTCCGGGTCTTGACTGGGAAGACTGGTGGCGCAATCGCCCGGCACGCCGATCACCTCTCCGATATAGGTTGCTCGATCCATGACAATCCGCTCGATCTCGAACAGATAGATCTCGACGCGGGCGAGCGGGTGCTCGCCCGCGTCAGCCTTGCTTTCCTCGCCATCTACCGGTTCAACCGCCAGCGTCAGTGGCTTTCCCTGCGCTAGCACGAACGCCGTGCAGTACCGATGATACTGGGTTGTACCGTCCTGAGCAGCCATCCGCCGGATCTCGTTGTCGTTTCTGGGGTGCCATGGAACAGGTTGTCCAGGAAATCGATGCAGACGGTTCTCGACCTCAAGCGCTTAGAAATCAAGCTTGGCCGGCTGCCGCGCGCCAACGATGTTGTGCGCGACGGCACCCACAGCGTCAACACCTACTACAAGCGCTTCGACGGCAACTGGCGCCACGTCGAAACCGCCTATCAGCGCTGGCGTGATACCGGTAAACTGCCCGCTGACGTGCCGTAAACAGCGCCGAGGATCACTGCCACACGCTGTACGAACGATAGTAGCGCTCGGTCGTCACAGCAAATTGAGACAATCACGATTTTGTGCTGTCATCTATCACTTCCACACTCGTATTAAGATTCACGCTAGCGTAGCGCTTCGATATCGACATACTGGTCCACCCACGCGGCCCGATCAGCGAGTTCACGCCGCCCGCGCCGCGTGATCGTATACTCGTTGGTCCGGCGATCTTTCTGTGCTTTGTCGACGAGACCCTTCTCGACGAGGACATCGAGATTCGGATACAAGCGCCCGTGTTGGATCTCCCGCTCATAATACGTTTCGAGGTCGTCCTTAATCGCGAGGCCATGGGGCTCCTCAAGCCCGGCAATCACGTACAACAGATCGCGTTGAAACCCGGTAAAATCGTACATTGCGTCATGGAGGATTCTCCTCTCCGACGTAAAGATGTAGGTGTTGGTTGGCCGCACGACTGGGTCAAGCGTCACCCGACAACACACGGTAGAGATCGCTATAGGAACGGTCGTATCGGCTCGGGTCTCTCTCCAGCCATCGCGACGGCTGCCTCGCTGCGATGGCTGTGAATGTACGTGGTCAGTTACCGGCTCGTTCCGACCAACTATCGGTGGCCCTCTTCACCGTTCGAGAAGCATGGCGATGCCTCGGTCCAGTGCACTTCATCGCCGGACATAGGTGGGGAGAGAGGGGACGGCGCCGTCCATCGTGGGGATGGAGAGCATTCACACACCCTCTCTGGGTCTGCACTGCCACAGCCCCATCTTCATGACTCCCTCCGTCCCAGTAAGCGATTTTAATCGAATCGAGAATCTACCCTCAGCAATAAAGGCGTGAATGTGGCTGGCTGCAGGCGCCACCGTGACGCAGCACCAGGCGTGACCAATGACGACACAGCACGGTCCCACACCATCCAGTCATCGACGACTGGTAGGCATCACTACCGCTGGTCTCCCCTATGGCCGGGAAGCCAAGCCTCGTGTGATGTCTCCAGACCAGAGGAGATGCCGGCTGGCCCTGCTACGTCGGCGTGGGGTGTCGAACGGGAGGTAGTTGTCTTCCCAGTCGTGGCGCTCGGACAACGTCTCCCGGCCCTTCTCTGAGAGCGCATACCAATTCGTACGACGGTCGATCTGGCCCTTGTCGACGTAGCCCTGATTCACGAGCGTATCCAGGTTGGGATACAATCGGCCGTGGGTGATCTCGCGACCAGTTTAGGCCTCCAATTCGGCTTTGATCTCCTGCCCCGAGGGCTGGTCGAAGCCGGCGATCACGTACAGCAGATCGCGCTGGAACCCGGTGAGCTCAAACAGTGACATCATCAACCACATGCGTCTAGTATTGGGCATGGAGTATTGTTACACAGGTGATACAGAGCCTCCTAGATCGTTGCCCCGCACAACGATCACAAGTGTCTCGCTCGCACATCAAACACGATTGAAGAGATTCCATGAACGGTGTTTGACGAGTGTGAATCGGAGCTCCCCACGGTCCGGATGATCACTCACCGATGAATTAGTGTTAGTAATGAGTCATTTCACGGCATACACTCTGTGTCACGTGCCGACGCAGGAGTGGAGGAAGCGTCGGCATCCCCGCCGAGGGGGACCGCGATCGGGCGTGAGTCAATGACCGGGCGCGGGGGACCACCGTGGCACGGCGGAATCCGAGGGAGTGGGGGACCAGCCGTGGACCCCTCGGGTCATGCTGAGAGATCGAGACGGATCGTATCAGTGTCCGTCCGATCTCTGGCTGCCGACGCCTGGCGTTTCGCCCCGCCTGGCATCTGCTTTGTAGTCAGTGAAATAGACAGTGCACGTATCATGCGACAGTTCCAGTCGACGGAGGGCTCGTGATTTACCCTAGGTCTCAGTCATGAAATACGCTGAAAGTAATTACTCGGATAGATGCGACACCATCGACACCGGCCATGACCGGTGCTGGGCACTGGGCGGAATATGCGCCACGGAAACGCGACGGACACATCGTCACGAGGTGAGTCAGATGGGATACTCCGTTGGAGAATCGGCGCGTTACTCCACGCTGTGGAGGGTTCGCCGCTCTAGAGGAGCACCGCGGACGGTACGCGTTGAGACAGACCCGTTCTCCCTCTGTATGCGACTGTGCCCTACAACGCACCTATCTTCGTTCTCAGCGCATGCGCAGCATGAGCGGTCTGTGCAGGCGGTTGGACACCAGCTGTCGAGTGAGCGAGTAATAGAAAACATCTTAGACAGATCGAAAGTCAAGATGGCGAAGAGAGGAGCGTCGTACGTCAATAGGAAAATATGACGTAAGGTACACGATACTGAGAGATCGGTGCGACAGTCAGTGCATGGTCCGTGAGTGGCATATTTATTCTCCATGGTCCGACAGTCGAGTAGTATACGCGCATTGAAAAGTTGACCGAGCACGTATGATCTTTGAGGATATGCTAACAGTTGTTCTCGTACCGAGTTTTAGTCGGAGTTTGCCACGTCTGTTGCCCTGACCCTGGCTTGTCGATGCACGGCCCAGTGAAGCAGCGCATTCAGTAGCTGACCGAGTAATTAGTATTAGCACTATTGCCCTCGTAGAATTGAGTGGTGTGGCGAGAAGACCGCCAGTGTCACGAATAGAGCAACTGCGGGTCACCTCCTCTATGTAACCGAGCAGATCTGACGATAGACGGACCTTGGTGTGCGTCGCATGCCTTCATTCGGACACGAGCCGCGTCAGTAGGTCGTGTGCTCACCATTTGACCGAGTATCGTCTACTGCCCGCGACGCATCTCCAAGAAATCCGTCCGCATTGCTCGACACTCACACCGATCAAAATTGCACACGGCTCCGATGAGGACTGAACGCAAGTGCACGCTATACAGGCTATTGGAAATGGAATATATTCTTTCATCAGTAGGGTTGCGGGAGTCATTCGAGCGTATCTCCCGCCCTATCGAGGCACATCGTTCTGCTTAATCTGAGTTCCTTTAAGAACCGAACGATCAATACGAGACCATACTCGAAAGTCAACGATCATCAGACACTCCCTTAAGCGAGAAGGTGGCAGCTACAGTGTCCGTTGAAGAACCGCTTCAGGGAATTCCTCTTTCCACTGCTCGTCATCCTGCCGAGCAACATCGTACACTCGCCGTAATTCGGCAACCGGATCCTCGTGATCGTCGACCCGGAGATCGTGATACAGCCGAGGGTTCTCTGGATCGTATATTTTCAGTGCAGCACTCTGTGCGTTCCCCGCTCGCTTGTCCCCACCTGCGTCTTCCCCTGCTTGAAGGGCAGCTATCAGTCGCTTCTCGAACGACTGCTCCGTCTCGGCTGTGGCCACGTATTCGTCGGAAATCGCTTCGATGACAGATTTACCCTCAAGCATGTTACCGGCGACAGTGTACGTCTCGTAATCGGTTGTGCCCGTTACCGACCCAAACCAGTCGACGCACTCGTCGCCGGAGTACGTAGATGTGTTGCCCCACACGTCTACCCCATGGAGCTGTCGAACAGATGCATCATTATCTTTCTCAATGAGGGTTTCGATCGCATCGTCGACGCTTGCCTCTCCATCTAGGAGCGTAACTGCCTTTGGGCCGAGCGGGACGTTGACGATCGACTGCGTACAGACGGCTCCGTTCGGGGAGAGAAACGGTGCCAACCCGCCGACTGCAGGGGCTTTGGTCGCGATAGCGATACCGTGGCGCGTGCCATCAGTAGTACAAATCGAGTATGTCATGTGTTCCTCATAGTCACGTTCACCTAGGTCGAACTAGTCCTTCTGTCTAACCCTGCTGCGCTCGGGCGACAGATCGCGGAGTGGTGGTGATCTTGCATAGCGGGACTGAGTGTCGTCTCCAGTCGTCGATACGAGTTCATCAATGGGGATGGGCATCGTCGTCATATCCGAGCAATTCGTCGTAAAGGTCGGTTCGTCGGTCTCGAGGGATGACATTCAGCTCATTCCAGACCTTTTCCGTTCGTGCGTCCATCAGATCACAGTCCTTGGCGATGAGCAACTCCTCGTCCGACTGACTAGCGGGCCCGGCGATCGTCGTTCCAGTTGGATCGACGATCAGGCTCCGTCCGAGGAACGGCTGTCCACGTTCCGTCCCGATTCGGTCCGCGCAAGCGAACCAGACAGTGTTGACGTGGGCGTTTGAAATAGCGAGATAGTTCGCCCGGGCGAACTCGCCGTCCGCGAGTGCCGTTCGCTCGTGTTCGTTTATCGGTACCCAGTTGGTTGGCTCCGCGATGAGATCAGCACCTTTCGCAGCCTGGATGCGCGAAAGTTCTGGAAACCACTGGTCGTAACAGATCTGCATACCGATTCGTCCGATTTCCGTATTAAATACGTTGATCTCGTTTCCTGGCTCGAACCAGAGCTTCTCCTCGTTCCATAGATGGAGCTTTCGATGCGTCCCGATGTATCCGTTGGGGCCGATGAGCACCGCGGAGTTGTAGAGATCACTTCCGTCTCGTTCAGCGTAACCGCCAACAATGTATAGGTCACGGTCGGCCGCGAGGTCGGCCCACTGCTGGACCGTCTTGCCGTCCGGGATGGATTCGGCTAGTGACTGGGCCTCTGTTCGATTCTTGAAGACGTATCCCGAGTTCGCGAGTTCCGGGAGGACGATGAAGTCACTCCCCCGTTTTGCTGCTTCCTCGATAAGTCGACACGTTTCCCGGCGATTTGTCCCAAGTTCTCCGACGTGTGGTTCGAACTGCACGCAGGCGATGGTAACGGACGACTGCCTGTTGGGTGACTGTTCGTCTTCGCTACTGCTGATTTCGTTTGTGGAAGGTTGTGTTTCACTCATTCTAACTGATCTCGATTCACCGTTGCCCAGGCGGACGGACGGTGACCGTTGTTCGACCGTCGACTCTCCGTGTGATTCGATGCAGTCCGACCGTGGCCCTCATTACTCCTTCTGAACATGATTACCACATCGTATCATTACGCAGTTCTCGAATGGTATATCGGAGGATGATGCCAGTCACGATGAGCGTCCCGATAATACCGACGACGACCATCCCGATGAAGAACGTTTGACTGACAACGAGTGGGAGGATCATACCCTATCACCCCCACTGGTTATATCTCGACCGACGCGTTGGAGTTTACTCCAGTCGAAGTCCGCTGGTCGGAGATATGAGCCGCCGTACGTGACGAGACACGAAACCCACCCGCTCAGGATAATGCCTTGATTTGCTCCGAGCGTGAAGTACGCGGTGTAGCCGACGACTGTCGCAGCGGTCGTCGCGACGAACACGATCCGCGGGTTCGTCTTCTCCCACCAGAGACCGGCGATAATGGGGAAGACGAACGCGACGTTAATCACGCCCAAGAAGAACAACATCTGTAACATCGTCAGAATGCGAGGAAGGCTAAACAGGAAGCCGAGGACTCCGATACCGATCGTGAAGTATTTTCCGTACTGGAGGAGTTCATCTTCGGTCACGTCGTCTGTCACACGTGGGACGGCGTCGTTCATCAGGAGCGTCGCGAGTGCGTTGATGCTCGCGGCCGTCGTCGAACAGAGCGCACTCCAGACGGCGACGAGGAAGAGCCATCCCGCTACTGGCCCGCCGTATATCTGAGCGATCATGGGTGCGACCTGGTTGACCTGATCGGGGGTCCGATTGAACGCTAACGCGACGAACGAGAGGCTTGAGATCGCGAGCGGGACGAGAATCCAGCCGATACCACTAAGCCCAAACGTTTTCGCGACGACGTCGCTTCGGATAGCGTATGCCCGCTGCCAGAAGGTGTTATCCATAAACACCTCTCCGATCCCGAGCAGTGCCCCGGCCGTCGCGAACAGGAGACCACTGGGGGCGGTGAGACTGAGCTTTGCCGGCGAATCAGCAACGATCCGTTCATAGACGGGTTCGAATCCAACGTTGAAGTAGACCAGCGGCGGCACGATGAGTGCGACGAGGAGGATCAGAAGAACTTGAAAGTACGCCACACCGGTGACGCTCCGGAATCCGCCGAGATACGAGTAAACGATGACGATGCTGAAGGTTAGGAACACAGCCAGATAGTACGGAATTCCGAATATCTGCTCGAGTAACACGCCACCGCCGATACCCTGCGTGACGATGAGGCCGAGAACGTACACGACGAGCAGCGACACGAACACGTAGTAGTTCTTCTCGTCGTAACGTGTGCCGTAGAAGTCGCCGACGGACTTACCGTGCGGGATGACCTGGTGAAGACGCTTCGAGAGCAACCCGAACAGGAGAACGCCTGCACCTCCGAGCATACCGTAGCCGAGAGAACCGAGGATACCAAACGTGTAAGCACTTTCAGGAGCAGCGAGCATTGTGTTGCCCGTTATCCAAAAGGCAAGTAGCGAGGTCATCCCGAGCGCGATACCGAGTTGTCCACCACCGAGGATGAAGTCATCAGTTCCCTGGGAGCGCTGGGAGAAGAACCAACCAACGCCGACGAACGCGGCTCCGAGGAGGACGACGATACTGATGTTGACAATAGGGAGTGTCACAATCAGAGTCCCTCGGGGCTTTCAGGGGCGTTCGATTCTATATCGATATCTCTGTCGCCAAATACACCGAAATACGGGGCCACCAATAACACGAATAGTACAACGAGCAGTACTGTGGCGGCAGATACCCAAAATATCGTCGGAGCGACACTGGTCTGTGCGATGAACGTGATCATGGGGGATGACACTACGACGAACGAATCCGCATCCTTGGTGTTAAGTTTTATGATTCAGTACTAGAGAGAAATTGTTGACCGGGGTAGAATGGCCACTATTATTCATCAGTCGCTGATGTGCAGAGTTGGGTCCGCTTCACGCCGCCCCCATGGCGATAAAGGACTTAATCCACGTGGAAGAGGTTCGGACCCCGTTTGGGGTAAATACCTTCGCAGAGCACGTCCCCGACCAAAGCGACACGGTCGTGAAACGATTTGAAGACGTTGGCGTTATTGTGCTCGGTAAGACGAATACCTCCAGAGTTCGGATAAAGCCAGTGATCCATAATCTCTGTTCGGCGCGTCGACCAATCCATAGGATGTCGACCAGACCACAGGTAGATCATCGGGTGGGACCCCGGCGGCACTGACCGACAGTGCCTCTATCACCCTTAGCAGCGACTCTGTGGGATCGCTTCGACTGAAACTGTCGTCTCGGTCCGAGCGAGCGTACCGGGAACAGCGTTCACCAGTCCTCAGAGCCGACCATCCTGACGGCTTACTCAGACGTGTATTGTAGGAGCGTAGAGTCGGTTGTGCATAGGCGTTGGACGGCTCCCCGAGTCGAGAAATCACGACGGGGATGTAACGTTCGTACTTTTGTGATGGTATAGACGAAGCTCGATTGGTGTGCCATGGTACAGCATGTCTAATAAATATTCCGGGTAGTTAGACTTAATAGTGGATATTATTCACAATTACTTTGATACGTGGTATATCGTTCGAACATAGGCGTTAGGAGCAACCGTCGAGCAGTGGACTGAAGGGTGCGAGTGTCCCAGAACGGCGATGGCGACGTGAAGATGGGAAGATGTCGATGTCCAAATCTACCGGGCTTCGTTCGGCGGGCTCCCGCTTGCCGTCGACGAAGCGTCGGCGGCGTTCCGACGGTTCACGAGTCGTTCACCAGACCTTGTTTCATCTCTGTAGACATGTTTGACGTGATTTTCGGATTCGTCAGTATCTCGTTCATGACGAACCGCGAGGACGTCTCGTTGACGCCCTCTATCGCGACCATACTCTCGATAACCTCGTTCATCTGCGTTCGATCCTGAACGCGGGAGATGGCCACGAAGTCGACGTCGCCCATCGTGTAGTAGACCTGTTCGACGCCGTCGAGTTCGGCTAATTCGCTGCCGAGTTCTCGCGAGTAACCGTGCTCGTGGGTTACGGAGATCTCCGTGATGGCGACCATCTCGAGTCCGAACGGTTCGGGGTCGAGGTCTGCAGTGATCCCCTTCACGACACCGCCCTCTTTGAGTTTGTTCAATCGATAGTGAATGGCCGATTTCGACAGGCCGAGCTCGTCCGAGAGCGTGTTGAGACTGACGTCGAAGTCACCCTCGATACGCTCGAGGAGTTTGAGGTCGATCTCGTCGAAATTACCGGTGGGGACCGTCGACCGAGACATGGACTATTATTCTACGCTATTATATAAAAAGGCGAGGGGATCGCGAGGGTCTCCCACAGCGTTACCCCGCCGCTGACCGTCTTTGAACGGATTCCAACCGAATCCCTTCACGAAAATCTCACAACCGTTAACTACCCTCCGTCACTCTTGATTACATGCGCCACTTAGACGCAACCATCGCCGACAGATACGACCTCTATATCGACGGCGAGTGGACCGAACCAGCGAGTGAGATCTGGCAGGAGACGATAGACCCCGCCACGGAAGAGCCGATTTCGTCGGTCGCCTCGGCGGAGAGAGCCGACGTCGATCGAGCAGTCGCGGCCGCTCGGGAGGCGTTTCCATCGTGGCGAGACACTCCCCCGGACGAACGGGGTCGGCTGATCTACCGTGTCGGCCAACTCGTTCGAGAACGGCTCGACGAACTCGCATACCTCGAAAGTATCGATCAGGGTAAACCGCTTTCGCAAGCTCGAAGCGACATGAGAGGGGCGGCTCGCTATTTCGAGTACTACGCGGGTGCCGCGGACAAACTCGAAGGCCGATCCGTTCCCGTCGGGCCCGACCAGGTCGATTACACCGTTCGCGAACCATACGGGGTCAGCGCACAGATAACTCCGTGGAACTTCCCCGGAAATCTCTTCGCTCGTGGTGTCGCCCCAGCGCTCGCGGCCGGGAACACGACGGTCGTCAAACCTGCCCCCCAGACGCCGTTGTCCTCGCTGCGATTGGCGGAACTCTGTGAGCAAGCAGGTATCGCGGACGGTGTCGTCAACGTCATCACGGGCGACGGCGGTACTGCCGGTGCTGCACTCGTCGCTCATGACTCCGTAGACACCGTAACGTTCACCGGGAGTGTGTCGACAGGTCGAGAGATCATGCGCCGATCCGCCGAGCACGTTCGAGAGGTTACGCTCGAACTCGGGGGGAAGAACCCCGCGTTGATCTTCCCCGACGCGGATCTCGATGCGGCAGCTGAGTGGGTGGCAAAAGCCATTTTCACGAACGCCGGCCAAGTGTGTTCGGCGGCTGACCGAGCTGTTGTCCACGAATCGATTCACGACGAGTTCTTGAACGAAGTAGTCGAGCGAGCAAGCGAGTACTCGCTCGACCGCGGCGTGGAGGACCCCGACATGGGCCCTCTCTGTTCTGCAGAGCATTTCGAACGAGTAACGCAATATATCGAGGCGGGAGTAGACGAGGGGGCGAGCCTCGTTACCGGCGGAAAGGCTCCCGACCGGAGCGGGTACTTCATTGAGCCGACCGTCTTCAGTGCCGTCACGCACGACATGCGCATCGCACAGGAGGAGATATTCGGTCCCGTGCTCTCGGTACTCTCGTTCTCGACCACCGAGGAGGCAGTCCAGATCGCAAACGGCACGAAGTACGGATTGGTTGCCGGCGTCTTTACGAACGACGTTACTCACGCGCATCGTCTGGTACGTCGTCTCGATGCGGGGAACGTCTACGTTAACAAGTGGTTCGGCGACACCAACCAGACACCGTTTGGCGGATACAAACTGAGCGGCGTCGGTCGTGAGAAGGGACTCGAGGCGTTCGATTCGTACCTCCAGACGAAGAACGTCGCGATCAACCTCTCGGATACGGCCGACGGCTCCCTCCCCGGGGCCTGACGCGTGTCGCAATCAAGTAGAATTTCATCAAAGAATCGTAGGTAACCGCTCCCTCACGTTTAATACTCAGTCGAAAGGAGTGCGATGTATGGGGTTTCACGATAGAGTAGTTATCGTCACTGGTGCCGGAAGCGGGATGGGACGTACGACGGCCCGACGGTTCGCTGACCGCGGCGCATCGGTCGCGGTCGTGGACATCGACGACGAATCGGCCGCGGAAACCGCTCGACGTATCCGATCGGACAGCGGTGACGCACTCGCGATCGCTGCGGACGTCTCCGACGCGCGTGATGTTGAACGAACTATCGAGAAGGTAGTTGACGATTTCGGCCGACTCGATATCCTCCACAATAATGCAGGCATCTCACAGCGGTCGACGCCGGTGGAAGACATCGAAGAGGAGACCTGGAACCGGGTGCTCGACGTGAATCTCAAGAGCGCGTTCCTTGGCGCTAAGTACGCCGTCCCCTACATGAAAGAGCAGGGCAGTGGGGTTATCCTCAATACAGCCTCGACCGCCGGTATTCGTCCACGAACGGGACTTTCCGCGTACGCAGCTTCCAAGGGAGGGATGATCACCCTCACGAAACAACTGGCGTACGAACTCGCCGAACACGACATTCGAGTCAACGCGGTCTGTCCCGTCGCGACGGATACTGCGATGCTTCCGGAGTTCGCCGGCGGCGACCTCAGCATCGAAGGAATAGCTAGTACCATCCCGCTAGGGCGTCTCGCACGCCCGGACGATATCGCTAGCGCGGCGGTCTTCCTCGCTAGTGAAGACGCGGCAATGGTGACCGGTACAGCGCTCGAGGTCGACGGGGGGCGAGATATCTGATGGTTCGAAAGGAGGAACTCTACGCGGCGGTCGACGACCGTGAAAGCGATATCGTCGAATTCTTGGCCGAATTTGTTAGGATCGATACGGAGAATCCCCCCGGGAGGAACTATCGCGAAGGCGCAGAATTCCTCGGAGATGCCCTCGCAGCTCGCGGATACGATGTGGAATACGTGGACGTTCCCGGACGAATCGTAGCGGAACATTATCCCGATCGAACCGAACACAAACGAGTGAATGTCATCGGTCGAAGGGGCGAGGTAAGCGATGAAGGTCCGAACGTTCACTTCACCGGGCACTTCGATGTCGTCCCGGCCGGAGAGGATTGGACGTTCGATCCCTACGACCCGATCATCGAGGACGGAGCGATGTACGGGCGGGGCACAAGCGACATGAAATCGGGGATCGTCGCTAGCCTGTTCGCGATCGACGCACTCGATGCGACCGACGTCGATCTACCTGGATCCATTACCCAGAGCATGACTATCGACGAGGAGACGGGGGGGTTCACCGGCCTCGGGTATCTCGTCAACGAGGGGTACATCACTTCGGACAATACGGACTACTGCGTATACACTGAGTGTTTCGACGGTTCTCGTGTCTGTCTCGGTCACCGCGGCGTCCTGAAGTTCCGCGTCACTGCGACGGGGAAGAAAGCGCACGGATGCATGGCCCAGGACGGTTTCAATGCGATTTCGGCGCTGAACGACCTCCTCACGAGGATGGAAGCGTATCGTGACCGACTCCATCAGCGGACGACCGATGAACCGGTCACGCCCTCCGAATCGAGACGGGCTGACGTCTCAGCCACGATGATCGACGCGGGCTACTCCGAAAACGTGATCCCGGATCGCGCGACCGCTACCTTCTATCGCGTCCTCGTACCCGAGGAATCCGTGGCGCAAGCCCGTGGTGAAATCGAAGACCTCGTGTCGGAGACCGAGGCGGACTTCCCCGAGACGGAAGTCTCGTACGACGAGATCATGTTCGCTGAGCCGACGATCGTTGCGGAGGACTGCCGGGTCAGTCAAACGTATCTCGAGTACATCGGCGATTTCTACGACGATCCGGGCTTCGTCGTGTCACCCGGGTCGGACGATCAACGATTCCTCGTCAACGACGCGGGGATTTCGGAGTGTATCGTCTACGGCCCGGGGTTGCTCGCCCAGGCTCACGTCGTCGACGAACACGTTCCCATCGACCGGGTAGTGACCGCGACCAAAGTAATAGCGGTGGCGACGGCCGATTTGTTGGGGGTACTCGGGTGAGCACCGACTCTCGATGTCGTCGTTGGAAGACTCGATCCGTTGGGGACCCCCGTCGAGCCGGTGCTCTCCCCTGGCGGTTCACCGCCCCTCTCTGAACGTCCCCGGGTCAACCCATCACGAGCACTATCTCGACACGGCGTACTCGACGTATGGTGCTTTACACGGTGGACCATCGGTGGCGAAGAGGCGACGTCCGGTTGGATCGATGATGACGCTCGTACGCGTCGCCGAGCGCTCGAGAGCGGGACGCTCCTCATCGACGTGACGACAGATACTCGCCGGGCAGTTGAAATGATCCCGCAGGATCTCCTGAATACGTTCCCTCGAGAGGTCACCACTCCGGTTCTCGAGCAGGCGTCTCAGGCGCGGCGCTCGGCAGAGAGTATCGGGGAGCAGGCGCTCGAATCGGCTCGTCGTTCTCGTCCCTCCCAGGAGATGATTCGCGTGGACGAGCAGACCGTCCTCGGGGGAGAGATACGTCGCCGACTCGGGGAGTGATTCGATGTCGATGAACTCCCCTTCCGGGGAGCCGAGCAGCAGGTTCGCGGAGCAGGCGCGGTCGGTCGAGATCACGGGTTCGATTGCCTCGCTCAGCCGTCGCGCGCTCAGGATCTCGCGGAAGCGTACGTGGTACGGTTTGCGGAAGGGGTGCTCGCCGTCAGCGGTCGTGACGAGACCGTTTAATGTCAGACCGATCCCGTGTTCGTTGACGCCGATCTTGCCGCCCACGATCCCAGCCTCGGTCACGGCGACGTGGTTCGGTTTGTCGTCGGGTCGCACGTCCATTAGGAACACCTCGACGTCGTGGATCCAGTCCCAGTTCTGGCCCATGTACGGTCGACCGTCAGCGGTGACGTCTCCCTGAACGGCGAAGCTTGTACAGCCATCCGGCAGCGGGGGGCCTCGTTGAGCGACTCCCTTCGCCTGCTCGGCCCAAATACCGTACATGATCTCGTAGCGGGCGTTCAGGAGGGTGACGTCCGTAAGTGAGATACCGCTTCCATCGGCCACGCCGCGTATCTCGTCGGCATATTCCGGATTCGCGTCCTCGATGAGCGGGATAAATCGCTCTGCCCACTTCCGAGCCGTCCTCGGATCGACCCCGTAGTAGTCGTATTTCGATAGGTAGCGATCGAGGTTACGCCCGATAGCCTCGGCGAATACCTCACCGTGGCGGACGCCACGTTCGCGCGGCGATTCGTCGAGGATGAGCGTCTCCAGGCCATCACTCATGGTTCACTGCGAAAGAGGTCAGTCAACGCACGGGTGAGTACCTCGTAGCCGTCCGCGGCATGTGCGAGATCGACGTGTTCGTCGTACGTGTGCGCTTGCGAGATGTCGCCCGGTCCCCACGTGATCGCCTCTATCCCGGCGTCGTTGACGAAGTTCCGGACGTCCGTCGAGGCCTGGATACCCCACGGTTCGGTCGAAACATCGGCGACGGCGGCCGAGCGTTCGCGAAACACCGAAGCAAAGTCACTATCGGTGGGGATAGAGGCGGACTCGTAGGTTCGGGTGCGCTCCCAGTTGATCCCGACGCCGTGATCTACCGCGATCTCTGTGAGCAGGTCGTCGATCTCGTCATCGATCTCGTCAGCAGACTCCGAGGGGAGGAACCGGCGATCGACCGTTATTACGGCCTTCTCCGGGACGACGTTCTCCTTCGTCCCCGCTTCTAACTTCGTGACGGTGGCGTACGCCTGGCCCACGAGAGCGTCCTCCCGTTTGCGGACTTCCTCGTCGTAAGCCGTGAGGGCATCGAGCACGGGACGTGCATGTTGGATAGCATTCGTTCCCTGATCCGGCCGACTCGCATGGGAAGGATCCCCCATGACGGTGATCTCGTACCAGGCGAGTCCTTTCTCACTAGTTGCGGTTCGCATCCCCGTCGGTTCGAGGACGACGCCGTAGTCGCCGTCGTAACCGGCCTCTAGTAAGGACTTCGTCCCCGGTTCCGCCGTCTCTTCGCCGATGGCGGCGTGGAACACGAGCGAGCCGTCGAACTTCCCGCCCTCGAATGTATGCTTGAACTCGGTCATTGCGAGCATGCCCAGGGCGACGCCCGTTTTCATGTCGACGCTTCCGCGGCCGTAGAGACTGCCATCCTCAATTACGGCGTCGTACGGGCCGGTCGACCACTGGTCGAGATCGCCGGCGGGAACGACGTCGATGTGGCCGTTCAGCACGATCGTCGGGTCGCCGTCACCTACCCGCGCCCCGACCTGTGGTCGATCGGGATAGGGCTGCTCGACGCGATCGGCGTCGATGCCGTGTTCGTCGAACCAGTCGATGATGTAGTCGGTGCAACCCGCCTCGTTCCCCGGTGGATTCTCGGTCTCGATAGCGACGAGATCTGCGATCAGTTCAGCCAGTTCGGATTTCGTTCGTGTCTGGGCCATGTGTGGATTCGTTCTTTTAGTGGAACGCGAGTTCTACTGCCACCACTTTGCGAGCAGTGTGAATGACACGCGTATCTTCACGCGATGATACATAAAGGTTGACGCCTGTTCAGAGTGAATGATACGTAGTCGTTACGTGATACGGGAACGATTCGGCATCGTAACGTCCTGGTGAGCAGTTCTCACGTCTGTGACGGCATCCCCCCGTCCGTGGACGATCGATATCAACGATTTTCACGGTCGGCTCCATAGAGAGATCATGGTAGCGGATCGAGTACTCACGAACGGAGTCGTCATCACGCTAGTTGATGAGCAACCAGACGCGAGCGCAATTGCGTTCGTCGGCGAGCGGATCGTGGGGGTTGGTACGGACGAGAAGATCGAGGAACACATCGGATCGGACACCGACGTCATCGATCTCGACGGCCGGGCTGCCCTTCCGGGGTTCATTGATACGCATCTTCATATCCCTATGGGCGGCCGGCGGATGATGCACGTGAACTGTCGTGCCCCGCCGAACGCGTCGGTTGCCGACGTGGTCGAACGCATCCACCAGCGCGCCGAGGAGACCGACAACGGTGAGTGGATCATCTGTAGCGGCTACAACCTCGGCCTCGTCTGGGAAGAAGAAGGGAGACACATCGATCGCTGGGACATCGACGAAGCCGCGCCGAAAAACCCAGTTCAAATCAACAGTGTCGGTGGCCACACGGGGAGCATCTACAACTCCGCCGCGCTAGAGCTAGCTGGCATCGACCGTGATACGCCCGATCCCGAGCCGCCCGCAGTCATCGTCCGCGACGAGGATGGTCGACCGTCTGGTCTCGTCAGTGAGGAGGCCGAGATCCCACTCCACGAAGCCATTCCGGATGAAACGCGCGAGGAACGCGTCACAAATATCAAACGGGCAATGAGCCAGTTGCTGAAGTGGGGCATTACGACCGCTCACGACGCGAAGACGACACCTCAGGATCTCAGAATCTATCAAGAATTGGCTGATGCCGACGAACTGCCTGTTCGCCTCGGGCTGATGCTCCAGGGTGACGCCGGCCCTGATCTCGGTGAGGAAGGGACCGACGTCCTCTCCCGGTTGGCTGACGTGGGCATCCGGTCGGGATTCGGTGACGATACCCTCTTCTTGATCGGCGTAAAGTACTTCATGGATGGTGCGTTCACCGGTCGAACCGCGGCCATGCACGACCCCTACAAGGGCGAACCCGTACCCGAGGACTCACCGCGCTACGACGGCGTCCTCCACATCGATCCGGATTACCTCGCTGATCGAGTCGTACAGGCCTCTGATGCAGATCTCCGCGTGTGCGTCCACGGTCAAGGCGACCGGGGTATCGATCACATTCTCGATGCCTACGAGGCGGCGCTTTCGTCCGACGAAGATCATGGCTTTCGGATCGAGCACGCCGGCTTGACCCGGTCCGAACAGTTAGAGCGTATGGCTGACCTTGGCGTCGGTGTCTCTTCCTCGATCAGTTTCCTCGGCGCGGACGTCTCCCGCAACTGGGTCTACTGGGGGGAAGATCGAATGGACTGGACCTACGCCCTGGCTTCCCTCCTCGAGTACGGCATCACGACGGCGGCCAACGGTGATTGGCCGGTTTCGACTGGCGATCCGCGCGTCGGACTGCGCACTGCCGTCACACGCCGAACCGTCACCGACGACACGGTCGGCCCGGACCAACGAATCGAGATCGAGGACGCCCTCCGCCTGTACGGCCCCGAGGCAGCCCGGTTAGAGGGCGCAGAGGACGCGAAGGGGACGCTCCAACCGGGCAAACTCGCGGACGTCACCGTACTCTCCGAGGATCCCCGGGCGGTTGCGCCGGAACGAATAACCGATCTCGAAATCGAATACACCATCGTCGGTGGCGAGATCAGGTACAGTGCCCGTGACGGCATCGTCACGTCCGAAAACAGCGGTCAGTAACTCGATAGACGGCTCGATCGTGGCTTATTCTCCCGCCGCTGTGCCGGGTTGGATCGATTCACTGTCCTTCCAGATGACGTGGCCGACGCCGAGCGCGAGCAGCGCCGCACCGACGCCGACGAACGTGGCCGGGATGCCGAGATAGCCGCCCGAGACGTCCCAGCTCACGCCGAGGACTGTACCCGCGATGATCGACGCGAGCACGGCGGTCCCGCTGACGCCCTTCCAGTAGAGCGCGACGTAGATGGGGATCAGGAACGCGCTGGTGAGCAGGATGGCGCGGAACGTATAGAGTGCGATGATCGTTCCTGGCGGATCGACCGCGATAGCGGTAGCGGTGATCCCCCAGAAGACGGTCGAGATGCGTGATACCTTGAGGAGTGTCCGATCTGAGGCGTCCGGCCGGAAGTACTCGTAGATATCGCGGGCCGTCGTGATGCCCGTCGAGTGCAGTCGCGTGTCCGTGGTCGAAAGGATGGCGCTCATCACCGCGAGGATAACGATGATTCCGACGCCAGTGGGGAGGTACTCCGTGATGAGTACCGGGAAGGCCTGGTCAACGTTATCGACCGCCATGCCGGCGTTTTCGAGTGCGACCGCCGTCGCACCGCCGAGCCAGATCAGCGCGGCGTAGAACGTCGAAAGGATGACGCCCGCGGCTGCGACGTGGATCTTCGCCGTCCGGATGTCCTTCGTCGCGTTGATCCGGACGATGGTCCCCTGAGAGGTGAAGATCGTGCCGAAGAACGCGACGAGCGAGCCGACGACGCCGATGAGGGTGTACGCGCCATCGCCGAGCGGCGCGACGTTCGCGGTGTTCTGCGCCGCGAACTGGGCGTTGATCGTGCCCAGCCCGCCGAGGTCCATCGCCATGAACGCGAGCGCAGCGAACACCGTCGCGACCATCACGGTCCCCTGCATGAGATCGGTCCAGGCGACGCTGATCAACCCCCCCATGACGGTGTAGGCGATGAAGACGACGCCGATGACCCAGATCATGTACTTGTACGGAACGCCGGTGATCGTGGTGACGAGCAGGCTCGCCCCCACGAGCTGCATGATGAGATAGACCCAGGCATTGGCGAGTAGCGGAACTGCGGCGACGGGACGTGCCCACTCCTTCCCGGTGAGTTCGGCAATGATATCCGGGAAGGTGACGTGGTCGAGTTCGCGCACCTTATGGACGACGAAGTAGAGGCCGCTGACGCCGAGCATGAGGCCGAGGATGATGCCGGTGAGCACGGAGTAGCCGCCACCGTAGACGGCTCCGATGAAGCCGATGACGCTCACCGCGCTCACGAAGTTAGCGACGTACGACCAGGTGGCGAGCCACGGCCCGAGACCCTTTCCGTACACCCAGAAGTCGTCGACGTCGTTCGTCTTCGTGTATCCCCACGCCCCGACGCCGAGGACGACGAGGAGATAGACGACGAACGTTCCGAGGTAGAACGAATTAACGGCCATCGCGAGTGCCTCCTTCCGTCGCGGCTTTGCCGCGGATGTGTTCGTTAACCGGTTTTCCCATGACGACGTGAACGACGACGTAGTGGATCGCACCCAGGCTCCCCGCGAGGATCGTCGCGGCGAACACGAGAAACATGTCCAACGGCATGCCTAATACTGTCATGTGCTCCCTAGCAACAGGGATATCGATATATAATAAATCTATGGGGCGTTCGGATAAAGACGTAGCGTAATCGGGTTACTCCTCGAAAGGGCACCAACAGATAACGTTCCAGAGAAAGACTAGCTCCGGCGTGGCCGGGCGAACGTCGTTCGAAAACCCGCAGTCGTTTGGGCGGAATGCGAGCGGATTTCCCCCGCTCCGATGGGTTCAGACGGTATCGACGTCGAACGGCGGCTCGATTCCATCGGGAAGCGGCGACTCGTATTCGCTTCCGGACGTAACCGTGTCGAACTCCGAACGCGCTGCATCGAGCAGATCGCGGTCGGTAACGAGATCGACAGCGGTCGCCGCGAGCACTTTCGACGCGAACAGCATACCCTCACGACCGAAGTCACCATTCGCCGCAACCGCCTGCCACGAGTGGGCGGGCGTTCCGACGGGCCACGTCGCTCCCCGGAACTGGGCGGTCGGCGTTAGCCAACTCACGTCGCCGACGTCGGTCGAACCCGCCGTTCCCTCGTCGAACGCCGGCACCGGGTCGGCGTACAGCGCGTTCCCGCGAACGTCTTTGCGCCAGTCATCGGCCAGATCGGCGAGTCTCGCTTCGATCTCCGCGTCGGAGATCGTCTCCTGGAGATCCGACGCGAACGCCCGATCATCCGCGTCGTAGTCGATGGATCCCACTTTCTGCATGTTCTCCCAGATAGTATCAGTGAGCACGTCGTTGGGTAGGTAGGCGTAACAGCCAGTGATGAACCGGTCGCTCACCTCCGTTCGTGTCATCATCGCAGCGCCATTCGCGATCTCGCGAAGCCAGTCACTCACGCGCTCGACCTCCTGCCGAGTAGGCGCGCGAACGTAGTACCAGACGCTCGCGGTCGGCGGGACGACGTTGGGTGCCTCGCCACCGTCCACGATCGAATAATGGACTCGTGCCTTCTCCGAGATGTGCTCGCGCATGTACTCGACTCCCGTGTTGAGCAGTTGGACCGCATCTAGCGCGCTGCGTCCGGACTCTGGCGAGGCGGCGGCGTGAGCCGAGACTCCCTGGAACTCAAAGCGGATCGAGTCGAGCGCCAGCGAACTCCCCCGCCAGGGCGAACTCAGGTCGCCTGGGTGCCACGTGAGTGCGGCGTCGACATCGTCGAACGCTCCGTCGCGGGCCATAAACACCTTGCCCACGAGTATCTCCTCCGCCGGACAGCCGAAGAAGACGATGCGCCCAGGGAGGTTCTCGCGTTCCATTACGCGTTTGACGGCGATTACCGCGCCGACGCCCGCCGTCCCGAAGAGGTTGTGGCCACAGCCGTGACCCGGACCACCTGCCTCGATCGGCTCCCGTTCGGCGGAGATCGTCTGCGAGAGTCCTGGAAGGGCGTCGTACTCGCCCAGGATGGCGATCGTCGGATCACCCTCGCCGAAACACGCCTCGAACGCCGTCGGCATGCCGCCAACGCCCGTCTCGATCACAAACCCCTCCTCGTCCAGCGCCTCGATCAGGACTGCGGCTGATTCGCGTTCCCCGAGGCCGAGTTCCGGCGTCCTCCAGATTTGGTCGGCCAGATCGAATAGGTGCTCGCGCTCGGTCTCTACCGTCTCGAAGAGATCGCGTTTCTCCATTCCTGAATATATCTGGAGACGTAACATCAAGGTTCGGGGTGTGACTAATATTGATGGCTTTGTTAGGGGTAGTACTAACGGGCAGACTGAAAATGACGACAGCGGCCTAACTTTCCCTCCTCAACTCGTTGCGTCAGTAACCGTCGTTCCCACACCGTTTACAGCGGTACTTGTTCAGAAAGAATGATTGAGATAGAATGATATATCTCATACATACTTGAAGATTGTTCAGTCGCAATGGGCGAGTTGGCTTGGGAGGAGTTCGCTAATTGCGTCGATACTAGCCCCGTGTTTGTTTCCGTCGGGAGCACAGAGCAACACGGCCTGCACTTACCGCTTAACGTAGACACAGTCCTCACTGTCGAATTCACGACGAGAGCAGCCCAGTGTGTCAATGGCCTTGTTGCCCCTCTACTCCCATTCGGGTTCAAATCACAGCCGGAGAGCGGAGGCGGGCGGACTTCACTGGGACCACGAATCTTGACGGGGGCACGCTCCGACGATCGTTCGGAGATGTGATCGGCGACCTCGTGTCCGATGGCGCAACAAAGATCCTTGCGTTTAACGGTCACTACGAAAATGAGTACTTCCTGCGCGAAGCATCGATCTACATCTTGAAGACCTAACGGCGAGTTCATGATCACGAACTGGTGGGACCTCCTATCGTCCGACGTTCGAGATGATCTTTTCAGTGAGATCCCTGGCGGATTCCAAGGGTGGGCGACTGAGCACGCCGGCGTGGTCGAAACGGCGCTCATGATGCATTTCCGGCCGGACCTAGTCCGCGATGACTGTATCGTCGACGATGGCCCCGACCGAACGTCGCCGTACGTGTTCAAACCGCCTCGGGATAAACAGATTTCCGCGAGCGGCACATACTATAAGGCGACCCATGCGACGCCAGAGATGGGTGAGCGCGTCGCCGCTGACGTCCTTGATATCCTCGTTGAGGGAATCAGCCACGAGTGGGGCGATGTGATCCAAGATTCGTCCCTATCCTGAAGTGAGTACGCTAGGCGATACCCAGATAGTTCTGTCGGCGAAAACGTATTTTAGCCTCTGGGGTGATTTGCGTCCACTCTTCGTAATATTAGAGCTCTTACGGAAAGGTTCATTAGGAATGTTTCCAATATTGCCAGAAGTATGTCTGTGTACACCATGTACTTGCGGGGACCATCCTTCGATCGGATTGTACGGACGACCTTCATGAACAGGGGAACGGCATGATAGATCCACAGGAAGTTCCACGGTTTGCAGGCGTGGCATCATTCATGCGGATGCCACATACGCATGACCTGGATGATTGTGACGCGGACGCGGCCTTCCTCGGCATCCCGTTCGACGATGCGACCACGTATCGGCCAGGTGCCCGTTTCGGCCCGCGTGCAGTCCGCGAAGCCTCGACGCTCCTCAAACCGTATAACCCAGTGACTGAGACAAGCCTCCAAGAGTACGTACTCGTTGATCACGGCGACGCCCCCGTTATCCCAGGCTATATCGAGGATACGTTCGAGGAGATCCAAGCGCGCGTCGCGTATGTACTCGCCCACGACGTTGTTCCCGCGATTGCCGGCGGTGATCACTCTACAACACTACCGGTGTTGCGTGCGATTGCGGACGAATATGGACCAGTGTCGCTCGTCCAGTTCGACGCTCACTCCGACCTGTGGACCGAATACTTTGGGAAGGACCATAACCACGGGACGACAGTTCACACGGCGATTAAGGAAGGGTTGATCGAACCGGAGACATCGATTCGAATTGGCGATCGCGGTGGACTCTATAGTCAGGAAGATATCGATCTCATGGATGACTCCGGAGTCAAGTATTACACTACTGAGGAAGCTATCTCAAAAAACCTCAACGATATCGGGCAACGCATCCGTGAGCGAGTCGACGAACCTGTGTTCGCTACGATCGATATCGACGTCGTCGATCCGGCATATGCACCAGGGACGGGAACACCCATGCCCGGCGGGTTCACGTCACGGGAGATCCTACGGCTTACACGTGAGCTACACGGCGTGAATCTCATCGGGTTCGATCTTGTTGAGGTTGCGCCTCCGTACGACAACCGTGCTGGGACAACATCCATTCTTGCGGCGAACATCATGTTTGAGGCGCTCTGCGCAGCACTCGATAAATAAACAATATCGGCACGGTCTAGTTCAGGGAGTTTGAGAAACGAGCAGGTCGTAGTGAGTGAGATCCATGACACTCGCAGACCTGCTCAGGGAGAGCTTAGACGTGGATTGTGATGAGGTTTGGGAGAATGAGTGTATCCCGACACCCGTGAGGGTGTTCGGGGTGCGGCTCCATTCAATGGAGTTGTTACTTCAAGACGTCAGCGCCGTGCTTGACTTACTCGGCGTTGATCGTTCTCATGGAGCGGTCTGGAATTGGACGCATACGCTTTCGAAAGATCAGAGCGACCTGCGACGGTGGGTCGCGGTTGACGAGAAACAGATCGAGGTTGATGATGAAGACAAGTGGCTGTACGCGGCGATCGATACCGGGTCAAAGCTGCTGTTAGAGATCGACGTGTACAGCCGCCGCGGGACCGATCCTGCGGCGTTCACGAGAGCTCCGCTCTCGTGCAGCCCATCAGAACGCTTCGCGTTCTGAGGACAGCGTTCCTCCGTCGCCTCACCGAGAAATACGATGTCTCAGATACGGAGTTTCTCGTCGATGCTGCGGACTATCTGACTGCCCTGTTTCACCACGCTCTGAGCGGTCAGCTCAACTACAGCGAGCGAAACACCCTTGAGAAGTGGTTTCAGATGGTCACGATGCGCATCGACCGCTTTCGCTCGTTTTGGCGGGGCAGTCAGACCAGCGCTTACCGCTGGTTACGACGGTTTAGACACCACTGTAATTACGACCGACCGAACCAGGCCCTAGACGGACGAACTCCTGCCAAGGAGGTACTCAACCAGACAGTGCCGTGAAGGGATGGGTGAGCAACGGTAAACTCGCGAGTTGCTGGCGAATGTCGGCGATGCAAGGACGCTCGTCATTCGCCCTGCTAGCACGACTCATCAGCAGCTCACTAAGGCGGGTCAAGTTATCACCGCCGTCATATTAGACATAGCCCACCTCTTGGTAGGCCTCAAGGACATCGACATAGCGCAATTATGCGATGACGGGTATGCGGAGACTATTACCTCTTCCACGAACTCTTTCAACTCTCACGAAAGCGTCCCAATCGCATGTTAGATAAGCGCACACGTGGGACAGTCTGGTTAGCGTTTGTTCTGCTGGAGAACGTCGGTCTGCTGATGTACCTCCAGGCATACACCAATGGCGGTGGGCGGGGACAGTTCCTCTTCGGACTCCCCGAAGCATTTGTCGTCCTCGTCACATTCGTGTTCGTCGTAACAGGGTCGAACGCCGCTTTCGGCTGGTACTACCTCGGTAAACCCGACCTATCACAATTGTACACGCCCGAGTCCGGAACTGAGGCGCCCGACCGAGTCGCGCAGTCGGACTCGACGGAGTTGGAGGGGTCCTGAGATGCCATCTCTATGGGTTACCGTCGGCCTAGTCGTCACGACGATCTATCTCTTCTTTCTCATCTACCTCGGCTACCGCGGATCGCAGCTGACGCTCGACGACGTCAGCGACTACTTCGTCGCTGAGGGGTCGATCAGTACCCTCATTATCTTCCTGACCGGCATTGGGACGGCACTGAGTTCTTTCACATTTCTCGGAAGCGGTGGCATCACGTACAGCCTCGGCATCGCAGGAATCGTCATCATCGGGGCTATCGTCGTCACCGACATCCCTGCAATGATAATCGTGGGTGAAAAATTCTGGAAAATAAGCAAGATGGGGAAAGATTACGTAACCCCGTCAGACCTGTTATGCGACCGCTTTGACGACAGCAAGTGGCTCCGGGTCGTCGTAGCTATAATCGCCGTCGGATTCTCCTTCTTCTACATCGCCATCCAATTCAAGGGGATGGGCCTGGTGCTGAACGTGCTTACTGACGGCTTTGTCTCCCAGGACATCGGCATCGCGTATGTCGGCGTCTTCATGGCCATCTACATCGCCATTGGGGGGATGCGCGGCGTGGCCTACACCGATGCACTCCAAGCGATACTGCTCTTCGGTGGTATGACCATCGTCGCATTGTGGATCATCTTTACCGTCCCAGGTAACGTTTACATCCAGGCAGCCCAGCAGGCGACGAAGGTCACTACAATCGATGGTAACCTCGTTAATCTGTACACTGTCGCCGCTGGATTCGGTCTCTCGTTGCCCGTTTGGCCGCACATGTGGGAGCGATACTTCGCCGCTAAACGACACTCTGGTGTCTGGGGGCTCGGATTCGCCGAAGGCATCGGCGACACGTTTCTCTTGACGCTCTTCGCCGGCCTTATCGGCTTCGCAGGCATTGCCACTTTCACCGGTCTGGAGGGGGCGCAGGCCGACACAGTCATTCTGCGGTTTATCCAGCAGATGCCTGGTCCGATGCTCGGCATAATGATGGCTGCGGCGATAGCGGCAGCCATGTCCACCGCTGACTCTATCATCCTGATGGTCGGTTCCATCTTCTCTCGCGATATCTATCAGGTGCTCCTTGCGGGCGACGTCTCGGAAGAGCGACTCTCGACGTACTCAAAAGGCGTCTCCGGACTCATCGCGCTGGGCGCTCTGCTCGTGGCAACTCGGCCGCTCGGCGAACTCATCCAGCTCGTCCTTGACATGAGTTTCCCCGGCTACTTCCTGCTACTTCCCGTCGCTGTAGCCGCGTTCTGGTGGCCACGGGCGAATAAGTACGGCGCTGTCGCGGGTCTCGTATCGGGCGTCGCGACGCTAGTCTATCTGCTGTGGTCTGGGATATCGGTATGGGACATGTGGGTCGGGTTCCCCGCAGCGGTCGTCCAGATCGCCGTCATGGTGCCGGTAACGTACCTCACGCCCGAACCACCAGCCGACCGGGTTCAGGAGTTCGTCCATGACGTACGGGCCGCCGATCCTGAACGGCTGGAAGGCGGCGTCGGCCACCATCGCACCCCAGTGAACGACTAACGCAGTCCCCTTTCCCTCTGCATCCGTTTCGTTTCCAGCGTACTCTGATACTCCCAATCTCTACCACTAGATGTGGTCGTGCTCCGCCATAGCAACGTATAGCGATCGTCTCGATACGGACAGTCGTCCCGGAGGGCAGATATTCCACTTAGAAGTTCGCGTGTACTTCGGTTCCGTCGGGAACGCAGACATCTATTGGCTTCGTCTCACCGGCGTTCACGACTGATTCACCGGCGCACGAGGAGATGGCTACGAAGGCGTCCTGTTCGGCGCAGAATTTGACGGTATCGCCTGGCTCTGACACGGGTTCACGAATGTCGATATACGTCTGCTCCGCGATAGTGGACTTCATGAAGATATTGAGGGTGCTGTGGACCAGTTCCTCGCCGACGTTGAGTGGCGCCAGTGCCTCCGACAGATTCTCGCGGCAACCGTTTTCGTCCGGTTGGTCGTAGTAGTCGTCGAGGACCCAGTGGTTGCACGGGGCGTACAACAGATCGTGGACACCACAGTCATCCTCGATGATAGTAAGTATCTCACGTCCCTCGGTTGTGTATAGTGTGTCGCCCGTGGTGATGCGGACTTTGCTGTTCCGCCGATAGCTGTACTTCGAGGAGAATCGCTCTGTGGGAGCGTCGGCGTTGAAGGCCACGAGATCAGCGACCTGACGGCCTCGCGGGTCGATCACCTCGAAGGTGTCCCCATCGTCGATTCGGAAGGCGATGCCTCGTTTCTCTGGTATACGCTGTTCTATCACGAATCGGAATCCAGTATGTCACACTATAGTTTTTTCGGAAGATTCGACGGAATCGTCTCGCGTGGGGTTTCTCCATCGATTTTCTACGAAACGTGACGCGTCAGATTCCAAGTTTCTCAGCGATGCTTTCAGGTGCTAGTGGTCCTTGTTCGCTGTAGTTGAACGATTAGCCCAACTACTGGAGCGAGATCGTATTGAAACGTGGTCTTAGACAGTCGCACTGCGGCGCTGCTGCTTTCACTCGTTCTTTTGGCGTAGTCTTTCGCTGCCGTTGCTGCGGCGGTTCAGGTACCACTCTAACCTGCGATCAGCCGAACCAGCTTCAAGAAAGGTATGCTCCTGACAAATAAATATCTAAATAAACTATTTCTCTATTTACTATACAACATCCTCAATAGTCTTTGCAAATAGTTTTTCAACTAGACGGGCGATTCAGGGGTGTGCGGATCGCTATCGACAGGGAACGGTTTGTAGAAACAATGCAAGAACAGGCCGAGATCGGGGCCATAGACGGCCGTGGGCTCGACCGGTTGACGTTAACCGACGCCGACCGCGAGGTCAGAGATTGGTTCCGAGACCAGATGGAAGCAGCCGGACTCGACATCCGCGTCGACGAGATGGGCAACATGTTCGGCCGGCGCCCCGGTAGGGACCCCGAGGCAGGGACGATCCTACTGGGGTCTCACCTCGACTCACAACCGCGAGGCGGTATCTACGACGGGCCGCTCGGGGTTGTCGCGGCCCTCGAGTTCGTGCAGACGCTCGAGGACGAGGACATCGAGACGGAACGCCCCGTCGAAATTGTCAACTGGACGAACGAGGAGGGTTCCCGGTTCCAACCTGCTATGATGTCGAGCGGCGTCTGGGCGGGCGAGATCGCCCGCGATGACGCCTACGAGACGACCGACGCAGAGGGCCGTCGGTTTGTCGACGAACTGGAACGAATCGGCTACCGCGGAGACATCCCCGCAAAACCGCAGCACGACTACGACTCCTACCTCGAGCTACACATCGAGCAGGGACCGTACCTTGACGAGGAGGACCGCGACGTCGGCATCGTGACGGGCATCGTTGCGCTCCGGTGGGGTGAGGTCACTTTCCAAGGGCAGGCGAACCACTCGGGTACGACACCGATGAATCACCGGAACGATGCCCTGGTCGCGGCGAGCGATGTAATCACGCAAATCCGGCGCATCCCCGGAACGCTGGGCGAGCGGACTGTCGGAACTGTCGGCGACCTTGAGGTCGAGCCCGGTTCTATCAACGTCGTGCCGGAAGAGGTGCGCTTCACGGTTGACATTCGCGATCCGGACGACGCCGTCGCTGACGAGGCGGTCGAACGCGTGAAGGCGGAGATAGTAGCCGCCGCCGAGCGAGAAGGCGTCGAGTGGGAGTACGAGGAGCGAATGAAAGCGAAGAGCGTTTCCTTCGCCGACCGTTGTGTCGACGCCGTCCGGAATGCTGTTTCCGATCTTGAGTACGATGGGCGGGAGTTCATCAGCGGGGCGGGCCACGACGCGACGTACGCGGCGAGCGTGTGCGACACCGCAATGGCGTTCGCGGTGAGTGAGGACGGCAAGAGCCACTCGCCCGCGGAGTATACGAGCTGGGAGGACTGTTACAAGGCCGCGAACACGCTCGCGAACGCCGCACTCGATCTCGCTGGCGTTACCGAAGACGGGGCGGCTGGAGAATGAGACCGGGGTCGTCGATCCGTGGCCGGTAGTCCGGTGGATGGTCGCTCGTTCCAGTGCAGTCTCGTAACACCGCTATTGGAATCGCAGAGGCAAACCACCTCGCCAACGGTTGGAACCGAGACGGGGATCCAGCTATCGAAGACTACCGAATACTTATTGTCGTTCGGAGCAACCCTCGCTCGAACGATGTCCACCGAAACCGACCTTGAGTACGGTGACGTAAAGAACTACGTCGACGGCGAATGGTCCGCGTCCAGCGAGAACGGACAGGACGTATTAAACCCGGCTATGGGAGAAGCCATCGCCCGCGTCGGATTCAGCTCGAAGGAAGACGTGGACGTAGCCGTCAGCGTCGCCGAGGAGGCGTTCGATGAATGGCGTAGTCAACCGGTCGAGGAGCGCATACAACCGCTGTTCGAACTCAAGCATCTGCTCGAAGAGCACCAGGATGCGCTGGCTGAACTCCTCGTCCAGGAACACGGCAAGACGTTCGCCGAGGCGAAGGGTGAACTCCGTCGCGGGATCGAGAACGTCGAAGTCGCCTGTGGGATCCCGACGCTCATGCAGGCTGGCCATGTCGAGAACGCGGCACCCGGTATCGACGAAACCGCGGTTCGGCAGCCACTGGGTGTGTTCGCAGCCGTCACACCGTTTAACTTTCCCGGGATGATCCCCCTGTGGTTCCTTCCGTACGCTGTCGCCACGGGTAACGCCTTCATCCTGAAACCGAGCGAGCAAGATCCCCTCGTTCCACAGCGGATGTTCGAACTCATCGACGAGGCAGGCTTTCCCGACGGGGTCGTTCAACTCGTGAACGGCAGCGTTGACACGGTGAATGCGCTCCTCGAACACAACGGGGTCAAAGGCATCTCGTTCGTCGGCAGTACTCCCGTGGCAAAAACGATCTATGCGAAAGCCGCGGCCAACGGCAAGCGAGTTCAGGCACAAGGCGGGGCGAAGAATCACGTCATCGTGACCGAATCCGCCAATCTGGAGTTCGCGGCCGAGAAGACGATCGGGTCTGCACTCGCGTGCTCGGGGGAGCGATGTCTCGCGAACGATGTGGCTGTCGTCGAGGAGTCTGTCTACGAGGAGTTCGTCGACCTCGTCGTCGAGAAGGCCGAACAGCAGGTGGTCGGCTACGGACTCGACGATGATACGACCATCGGACCTCTCATCACTCCTGAACACGAACAGCGCGTCCGCAATTACGTCGAGACGGGCATTCAGGAGGGCGCTGAGCTAGTGTACGACGGGCGGAACGTCGTGGTTGATGGCTACGAAGAAGGAAACTTCGTTGGCCCCTGTATCTTCCGGGACGTAACCACAGACATGGTCATCGCACGCGAAGAGATATTTGGGCCGGTGCTCGGGCTCATGTCGGCCGGCGGTATCGACGAGGCGATCAAGATCGTGAACCAGAGTGACTTCGGCAACGCAGCAAGCCTCTTCACGAGCAGGGGCGCTGAGGCGAAGACGTTCCGCCACGAGGCGGAGGCGGGGAACCTGGCGGTCAACGCCGGAACCGCAGCACCGATGGCGTTCTTCCATTTCGGCGGACAAAAAGACTCTTTCTTCGGTGACCTCCACGCCCAAGCGGAGGACGTAGTCCGGTTCTACACCGACGAGACTGTTTACATTGAGCGCTGGCCAGATTCATGAGTACCCAGTCAGTATTCAGCAAGCAATACCCAACGCCGCGGATCGTCCGTTGATTTCACAGAGAGACGCGCGACGCGACTCACTTTCTGCCAGTCACCTTGACACCGTGACGTCGTTCTACGTCGAGAGTAGGTACGCTCGCGGCTGGTACCAGGCGGGTCAGCAGGAGAACAGAGCGTACAGTTAAGTAAGTAGGACGGAAGCTCCCGGTCATGCAGACATTGCTCCTTGATAGTGTGGCCGTCGACGAGAACGCCCGCATGGACGAGGTAATTGACGCGGTCGAGCGAGCCTTCGCCGCGTACGAGCGTGGGGACGTGCAGATGCCGGCGAAGTCGTACATCGACCTCCCGGAGTACAACGGCGACTTCCGGTCGATGCCAGCTTACCTCAACGCGGACGCGTGGGACGCGGCGGGCATCAAGTGGGTAAACGTCCATCCGGACAACCCCCATGCTCACGATCTCCCGACGGTAATGGGTATCGTGATCTACTCAGACCCGGGGACTGCGTTCCCACTCGCGATCATCGACGGAACAGAACTGACGATGAAGCGAACTGGTGCCGCGGCCGCTGTCGCGACCGACCACCTCGCGGTTTCCGACGCCTCATCGCTCGGGATCATTGGTGCCGGCACCCAAGCGTATACCCAGTTAGAGGCGATCGCGACAGTCCGTGATATTGAACGGGTTGTCATTGCAGATCTCGACGAGGAGCGGGTCAACCGCTTCATCAAAACATTCGAAGACGACTTCCAAGTAATGAGTGGGAGCCCAGCCGAGGCTGCCCGTTGTGACGTTCTCTCGACGGTGACGCCCGTTGAAGAGCCCATTGTCGATCGGGAGATGGTGGGAACGTATACTCACATCAATGCGATGGGGGCCGACGCCAAAGAGAAACAAGAAATAGACGAGGAATTACTCTTGGACGCGAAGCTCATCATTGACGACTACGATCAATGTACCCACTCTGGGGAGATCAACGTTCCTTGGAACAAAGGGTACCTTACTGACAAAGATATCTATGCGGAGTTAGGCGAAATCGTTATCGGCAGCAAACCGGGTCGGACGACTGAGGATACCGTCACGGTGTTCGATTCGACTGGCCTCGCCATCCAGGACATCGCGACTGCACACGTCGTATACGAATATGCCGTTAAAAACAATAACGGACATCCCTTTGATTTGCTCGGACTGGATAAGTAATCCTGAACCTCGGCCGGTGAGGGCTACTGAGGAACAACTTGAGAACTCTTACGAAGCAGGTCCAACTGTCATTTATATAATAGATTAGATAAGTTCGGTCGCATCTGAGCTATCGTGAATCCTCCGATCATCCGTTCTCGGTGCGCTATGCCTGTCGTGCTTGGAGCGTCCCGGTAGCTTCCGTTACCGCGCACGTCGCGTGAGTCCGTCGCCCGAGCATGGGACACTGTGAAATAACCCGCGAGGATCGACCTGGGATTTGAAACTACGGACGGTCTCAAGAAAGTGGGGTTCAGCGACGTAACTGACGAAAGCTCCCACTATCAATTGATCAAAGATGTGAATACCCCGTCAGTTCGACGCCCGAGTATGTTTTCAGTCCATCTACAATGAACACTCGTTGTTCTGGTCGACTCCTCCTACTAGCGGTCGCGAACTCGCCCTGACTGTTCTACCGTCTAGCGCTCGAACGGCCCCTTGTAACAGCGATTGTTAGTAATCCTCCACAACTCGAACCAACAGGTAGGCTTCCGGAGGTGGCATCCATTTCTTATTACGTACAACTGTACTACCCGTCCCTATTATTTGGATTGGGCTATATGGGATGATTGTATGAGCGGCAAACCACCAGAGATGCAGGCAGACACCCAGGCAATCCCTCATTGGTACAGTCCGAAGAGTGAGACTCCGACGATCATAGACGGGGAGGGTGCGACTGTCTACGACGACGAGGGGAAGGAGTACCTCGACTTCGTCTCGCAATTGTACTGCTGTAATGCCGGGCATGATAACGAAGCCATCATTGACGCCATGGAGGAACAAGCACGTCGCATCCCGTACGTCTCCTCGGCGAAACACAATGATACGCGGTCGGAACTGGCGAGGAAACTAGCAGAGATCGCTCCAGGATCGCTGTCCGACGTCTACTTCTCGATTTCGGGCAGTGAGGCGAACGAATCGGCAATCCAGATCGCGAGGGACGTTCAGGACGCACCGAAGGTACTGACACGATGGCAGTCCTATCACGGAGGGACCTACGGCGCGGGTGGACTCACGGGTGACCCCAGTACCCGGGCGACGGTGGAACGATTCGCTGCCACGACCGGGACGGGAAAGTTCCTGCCGCCACTACCGAAGGCGTTCGACGCGGATTCGCCGCGGGAACTAGCCGAGATGGCTGCAGATCACGTCGAGTTCGTCATCCAGAACGAGGGGCCGGATTCGGTCGCTGCCATCCTCACCGAGCCCATCGGGGGAACTAGCGGGGCCTATCCGGCACCTCCGGGATATTTCGAACGACTCCGTGAAATATGTGACCAATACGACATCCTCCTTATCTCCGACGAGGTGATCACGGGATTCGGTCGGTGCGGTGATTGGTTCGGCATCAGTACCGAAGATGTCGACCCGGACATGATCACGTTCGCGAAGGGGGTTACGAGCGCGTACGTCCCCCTGGCAGGTGTGATCGTAGACGAGGGGATCGGCCAACATGTACAGGAGAACGGCCACGAACTCGGGCAGACGTTCGCCGGCCATCCAGTAGCCTGTGCTGCCGGTTGCGCTGCCCTCAAGGAGTACGACGATGGGTTGATCGCCAACGTCCGTGAACACGAACCGTATCTAGAGGAGCGACTACGGGAGCTAGAGGCGTCACACGGCGTCGTCTCGGAAGTCCGCGGCCGTGGGTTCCTATGGAGCGTCGTCTTCGCCGACCCAGTAACCGACGACCCCTTCGTCCATCCATGGGTGGACCACGACTCCGACAACCCCGTCGCGGATGTCCGTAAGGAAGCTACAGATCGCGGTATCATGTTCGGGAGCGGTCGCCCAGATGTGCAAGTTCTCGTTGCTCCTCCGTTCTCAGTTGGACAGGTCGAGATCGATGAGGCTATCGAGGTCCTCGATACCGCGATCGAGACTGTCTTCGGCTAACCGATCACCGACCCCCCATAGCTGGTGGGTCCTGTATCGATATCTTGTCGGGGATATTGGAGGCGTCCCCGTGAGATTCCCGGAGCAACTCTGGACATAGGTGGTTGGTTTGAAATGAGAGATAGATTTGTTGATGTAGATACTCGCGCGACTATCAGACGGTATTACCGTCGGCTCATAGCCATCCACCTATTAGGACAGACATCGGAATCCCACCTATTAGGGCCAGATTCCCCTGAGCTTCTGAGCCCGAACGTTGACCTGTGTCACAGTTGTCTTGGGATCTGGCTGGTGCCTTAACACGGCTACCTTGACTAGAACGCCGGATCCCTAGATGTGACTGCTACCCGCGTAACAATGTCGATGAACTCCTTAAACAACTATCTCCGGAGACGACGTTTGCCTCGTCGTAGATAATCCATTCAGTTGATAAATTGCATAAATGAAAACAGCTAGTCAAGAATCGCACCCCATGAAATTAGTGAGTTAGCTTTATACCCTTGGTTGAGAAAGTCTAACATCAATGTTAGATGGTAACTCTGGGAACACCGACAGATCGCAGGGTCGACGCGCCCCAACCGGTCGCGTCGGACGGCGGCGAGTGCTCACTGCCCTCGGCGGTGCCGGTGCGTTCGGACTGGCGGGTTGTATCGGTGGATCGGGTGGTGGATCGGGCAGTGGGTCAGGGAAGCCGGACTCCATCCGGTATCTGGGCTGGGGAGGCAACACCCAAGACTCGGCAAAGCAACTCTTCGAAAAGTGGTCAGAGGAAAGTGGCGTCAAGGTCCAACACACATCAGCCGGCGGCGACTCAGAATTCATTTCGAGGCTGAAACAAAATCCAGGCGAGTTCGACCTCGTCAACTTCAGCTCTTATGGCATCTCAATTGCTCGAAATGAGGACCTACTCGGCGAGATCGACTTTTCAAAGCTGCCCAACTATACGGAGAACATGCAGGAGGCGTTCCAGAACGCCCCGTACGTGAAATCGGACGAAAAAAGCGACACCGTCTTCCGCGATCCAGTGACACAGGGGTACACGTACAACACGGACGAAGTCGATCAGGAGTTGACCTCGTGGGGTGACCTGCTAAACGAGCAGTTCACCGACCAGGTTGCGCTTCGCGACGATCCCCTCTCGCGCTTTGCCAACGCGGCACTAGCTATTGGGACGAACATCAACGAGATCGTCAACGACGACGCGCTGTACCAGAAAACGATCGAGCGGATGAAACAGGAACACCGGGTCGTGTTCAAGTACTGGGGTTCGGGCGCACAAGCGATCCAGCTGCTTCGCGAAGGGAACGCAATGATCGCTGAGATCTGGGGTGGACGGACTCTCGCGCTCCAAGACGCAGGATACGAACAGATGAAGTACGTACTACCCGAGGAGGGAACGTTCGTGCTTGACGAGAACTACAACATTCCGAAGGCGAGCGAGAAAAGCGACACGGTCCATGAGCTGCTCAACTGGAGCTACAAGCGTGAGAACGCAATTGAACTGTCGACAAACCTGGGGTACCCAATTATGATCAAGGACCCACCGAAGGAGATCCAGAACATGCCCGACTACGTCGACAGCATTGACCAGCTCAGCTGGCCTACTTGGAACGACGTGCTCCCGAGTCTAGATCAGATGCAGCGGGATTTCCAAAAGGTCAAACAGGGATAGGCCGACGCTTTCGATCCCAACCGCCACCCAAGATGAACATACAATACGTCATCAAATTTAAATAATGCTCGAGGTCAAGAACTTCACCAAGTACTACGGCGATCTGAAGGCCGTCGACGATCTGTCGTTCGAATTGAATCAAGGAGAATTCGTCACCCTCCTCGGTCCAAGCGGTTGCGGAAAAAGTACCACGTTGCACGCGATTGCGGGATTGGTCGAACCGAGCGAAGGAAGCATTCACCTCCGCGGGAAAGACATCACAAACACGCCACCGTCCGAGCGCAACATCGGTATGGCGTTTCAGCACTCGGCGCTGTTTCCCCACATGACCGCCGAGGAAAACATCGAGTACGGTCTAAAGATGCACGGATACAACGCGGCGGACGCCAAGCAGCGGGTCCAGGAACTGCTCGGCCTTGTACAGATGCCTGATCACGGGGACCACCGGCCAGGGGAACTGAGCGGCGGGCAGAAGCAGCGCATCTCCCTCGCTCGGGCAGTCGCGTACGAACCGGACCTGCTGTTGCTCGACGAGCCCCTGACAGGCCTCGATCGTGTGCTCCGCGAGGAGATGCGAAGGGAAATAAAGCGTATCCAGGAGGAGGTGAATGTCACGACACTTTATGTCACCCACGACCAGGAAGAGGCGCTCTCGCTATCGGACCGGGTGGTTGTCCTCAAGGACGGCCGCAAGCAGCAGGTCGGCCGGCCGAGGGAAATCTATGAGACCCCAGTAAACCCGTTCGTGGCCGAATTCGTGGGCAAATCTACGAAGTTCGAAGGAACGGTAGCATCGAACTCCCCACTCGTTGTCCGCAACGGAAACCGGGAGTTCTACCTGAACGGGAACGAAAGTCTCGCCGACGGCAAACAGGTCGTGCTGTACGTCCGCCCGGAAGACATCGAGATCGCGCGTTCAGCGACGAATCAGAAAAACGAATTCCGCGGACATGTCGGGGAGATCACCGAACTCGGGCGGTTTGCCGAAGTACTCGTCGAACTGCCGGAAGGAACGAACGTCCTCGTCGAAACAGAGCGGTTCCCGCCGATCAGGGAGGGCGACGACGTGTACGTCTCCTTTGATCCATCCAACGTCATCACACTATGATTGTCAAGAACCTCCCCGTTCCAGAGATCATAAAGCAGCGAGTGTCGAGCCAGTCATTGGTGCTTATCGGGCTCGGATTCCTCTTGTTTTTTTACGCGATTCCCATCCTGCTGCTCGGATGGACGAGCGTTAACCTCTCTAGCGGCGATCCGTTCGTGAACTACCGCACGGCGCTTGAGGGAGTCTACCTCGACGCCATTGTACGCTCATTTTACTATGGTCTGGTTACGACGGTCGTCTCGCTCGTACTAGCGTACGCCATCTCCTATTACATCGTCTTTTATGGTGAACGGCAGTTTCTGCTGCTAGGTCTCGTCATTCTCCCATTCTGGGTTGCATACATCATCAGATACCTCGGAATCCAGCTGTTTTTCTCCCCGAACGGTCCGTTCGTCATGGTGTTCGGAACGGACTTCGACATCCTTTTCTCGTCTGTGGGCGTAATCGTTGGCCTTGTGAGCGCGCTGCTTCCGTTTGCTATCCTACCGATCTACAACTCGCTTAACTCCATCGATCAGGATCTAGTCAACGCCTCGCATGTGCTCGGTGCCGGACACCTGCGGACGCTCGTGTCGGTCATCTTCCCGCTAAGTCTCTCGGGCGTGATCGCGGGGGGGCTCATCGAGTTCATTCTCGCGACGGGGTCGTTTTTGGCGCCCGCCATCCTCGGTGGGCCGGGGCAGACTATGATAGCCAATGTGATCGCCGAGACATTCAGCTCCGCGTTCAATGTCGAACTGGCGGCCGCCATCGCCGTACTCTACACGGTAATCCTTACGGTCGTACTGATGATCTTTAATTCCGTTATCAATATCGGGGAGGTGCTCGGCGAGCTATGAATCGGCACCAACTCGCACCGCGAATGAGCCTGACGATCCTCTCACTGTTCGTCTACGCAGTCCTATTGGTACCAATCGTCGTGATCGTGTTAACCTCTCTAACGCCGCGACCGTTCCCGACGTTGCCGCGTGAGGGGATTTCACTCCAGTGGTACGTCACGCTGTTGAACGACCCGGAGATACTGAATGCTCTCTCGACGAGTATCTTCGTCGCTACGATATCGTCAATCCTATCGGGGCTTCTCGGGACGATCACCGCGTTCGGATTTGTCCGGACAGAGTTTCCATACAAAGAGCAGATCTCAACGCTCATGCTACTTCCGCTGATGATCTCACCAGTGATAACCGGTCTGGCGCTTATCCAGTACGCGTCAGAACTGGGAATTTCGTCAGGCTACGTCCCCGTTGTCCTCGGTCACACCATCCTTACACTCCCCTACGTGTTCTTGATTGTTCGTGCAGAGTTGGTCAGCTTCGACACGACGCTAGAGGCAGCTTCGCAGGTGCTCGGCGCGGGGCCGGCCGAGAGTATTCTTAACGTCACGCTACCGATTATCTCTCCCGCCGTCTTCTCGGCGATCCTGATCTCCTTTGTGGTCTCGTTCGGCGAATTCACCGCAACGCAGTTTCTGGTTTCTCCCGGCACGACGACCGTGCCCGTGATCATCTACACAATGACGCGCTCCGGACTCAGCCCGGTGATCAGCGCACTTTCGACCGTGCTCATCGTGGTGATGCTCATTGTGGCCGTCTTAGCGACCGTGCTCGAGCGGTAATTGCCTCTCGTTCTCGATGAGGGCGAACGGTCGCGTTCGCGCGTTGTCTTGCGACTGTGATAGACCGAGACCAACGACTTATGTGGGTTGATAGAGACAACCACACTGCTATGGCAGTACTGGACAAGGATGAAGTAAGCAGCGAGATCCTGCGGATCACTTTAAACCGGCCCAACTCGCTCAACGCCCTCAATGGGGAACTGCTTGCGGGGATTGCGGACACCGTCCGGAGCGCAAACGGCGAGTACACAGTCCTTATCTTCGAGGGAGCCGGCCGGGCATTTACCGCCGGCGCCGACCTGGACGCTGCAAAGGAGGAGGGTGGTGAGAACATCGACCTGTTTCAAGACATCACGCGCGCCGTACGGGAGTTCGAGGGCATCGTCGTCGGAAAACTACACGGGTGGGTCGTTGGCGGTGGTTTCGAGTGGACGCTGTCGTTCGACCTGCGGTACGCGGCGACGGATACGACATTCAAGATGACGGAATCGGAGATCGGCGTCACCATCTCGAACGCTTCAACACTTCTCCTGCCGCTGACCGTCGGTGCGGGCAAGGCGCGAGAGCTCGTATTCACAAGCCGCGAGGTCAGCGCGAATGAGGCGGAACGACTGGGGCTCATCGCCGGCGTGTACGACGATGCCGATCTCGATGAGAAGGTGCTATCGGTCGCCGAGGACATCGTCGAGAACAAGTCCCGCACGGCCCTATGGCTGAACAAGCGCGGGTTCAACCACGCCTTCCCGGTCGAGGAAGTACTCGAGTACGAGGAGGTCGCCAATCTGCTATGCGACGAGCTTTCAGGCGAAATCGAGTGGTGAGATCATGATTCCCGACTACGGAACCCTCCCGGAGATGATCCGCGGACAGGCCGACCGAAACGGCGACGAGACGTTTCTCATCAGGGCGGAGACGGGCGAGACATTCTCGTACCAGGAAATCGACGCCCGTTCTGACGAGGTCGCTGCGACGCTCGCCGAACGGGGCGTCGTAGCGGGCGATAAAGTCGGAGTCATACTCCCCAATTCGGCGGCACTTGTCGTCGCCATCTGCGGGGTCCTGAAGGTCGGTGGCGTCGTGGTCCCAACGAATCCCGAGTACAAGACGGGGGAGATCGCGTACGTTTTTGAACAGTCGGACAGTCAGCTCGTCATTACGGAGGAATCGCTGCGTAAAACCGTCGAGAAGGCGATCGACGACATTGGCGTCAAGGCGCTATTGACACCCGAGGAGTGCGAGGCGAACGCGAACGAATCGCGCTCGACCGTACCAAAGCGAGAGGTACGGCCAGTCGACACTGCACTGTTGATGTTCACCTCCGGGACGACCGGTGATCCGAAGAGCGTCGCGTTGAGTCATCTGAACCTGTTGTTCCGGTTCGACGGTGGGGAGATGCCACGGGGGTACGGAGTGTTCTATACGGTACTCCCGCTTTTCAACATCGACGGGTTCATCACCACCCTTGGCACGATGTATGACGGCGGTCAGGTACTCCTGCGGAACGGCTTCAGCGCGAGTTCCTTCTGGGCAGATGTCGAGCAATACGACGCGAATATTACGAGTGTCGTCCCGAGCGTCCTCGCGATCCTACTCGAACGGGAGTACCCAGAGAACCGGGACGTTTCCTCGTTCGAACGATTTGTCGTGTCTGGTTCGTACGTCCACGAGGAACTCGTCGAGCGGTTCGAAGAAGCGTTCGGGATCAACGTCATGGAGATCTATGGCCTCACCGAGGCCGCTGGAACGGCGTATGAATCACCAGAGGAGGTCGTCGTCGGCTCGGCCGGCTCCCCGACGCTGTACGCCGAAGCGGCAATCCTCGACGAGGATACTAGCGAACCGCTCCCGCCCGGTGAACTCGGGGAAATCGTGCTTAGGGGGCCGACCGTGTTCAAGGAGTATTACAATAATCCCGAGGCGACAGAAGAAGTGCTTCAGGGCGGTTGGTTTCACACGGAAGATATCGGCTACGTCGACAAGGAGGGGCGGTGCTACGTCAAGGACCGGATCAAGAACATCATCATCCGGGGTGGGCAGAACATCTACCCTGGTGAGATCGAGGAGGCGATCCACGCTCACCCAGCCGTCGAGGACGTAGCCGTGGTCGGCCACGAGCACGAGATCTACGGTGAGGTACCAGTGGCGTACGTCACGATCGATGAGCATACAGACGAGAAGGCGCTGGAGAAACGAATCAGAGAAGACTGCACCGAGCGTTTCGCTGACTTCAAGATTCCCGAGGCGGTGTATATCCTCGAGGAGTTCCCACGAGGGGAGACAGGGAAGATTCTCAAGGAGCGGCTGTAACCCCTCGATTCAGCTTCACCATGTAGTTAGACGCCCGGCCAGTGGGCTCAACTCTTAAGGCTATCGCCGGAGGTCATCAGGGTAGATGTCCGCAGCGTCTGAACTCGTTGTCTACTTCGACGAGGTCTTCATCGAACACGAGGCACCGGATGGCGCGTACCACTTTCCGCCACATGACCTACTCGCGGTGACGGAACCTCACCCTGATCGCCCGGAACGCCTCATCAACATCCGCCACGCGATCAAACGCGCGCTCGCCGACGTAACGACCTGGGAAGCGGTGGTCCCCGCAACGTCCGCGCACCTCGAGCGCGTGCACGAGGTCGAGTACCTTGCTTACCTAAAGCAGCGGAGCGCCGAGGGGAGCGGTCGACTGAATCCCGCTACGGGTGTGAACGAGGCGACATTCGAGGCTGCCAGACATGCGACCGGCGCGGCGATCCAGACCGCGGAGCGCGCACTCACGGGCGGGCCTGACGAGGTGCCGTACGCGCTGGTACGACCGAGCGGCCACCACGCCCAGCCCGCCACTGCGGACGGCTACTGCTATCTCAACAACCTCGCGGTCGCCGCCGCCCATGCCCGTGCGACCGGACGGGCTGAGCGAATCGCGATCGTCGACTGGGACGTCCACCACGGCAACGGCACCCAAGAGATCTTCTACGACAGAAGCGACGTGCTCACGATCAGCGTGCACAACGACTTCGGCGCTTGGGGTCCACATCATCCACAGACAGGAAGGGCAAATGAACAGGGAGTTGGAGAGGGGATTGGATACAACGTGAACGTTCCCGTCCCGCCCGGGACCGGCGACAGGGGATACGCGTACGTGTTCGATGCGATCGTCGAGCCGATTCTCGAAGTGTTCGAGCCAGAACTGCTACTTGTGGGCGCCGGCCAGGACTCTGGCCAGATCGATCCAAACGGGCGCAATCTTTTGACCAAAGAAGGATTTCATGACTTGGGATGTCGGATGCGCGAACTGGCGGCGCACTGCGCTGGGGGAAGCCTCGGTATCGTTCAGGAGGGTGGCTACCAGTTGAGCCACCTGCCCTTCGGGACGCTAGGCGTGCTTGAAGGAGTACTCAACGTTGACACTGGCGTCGAGGACCCGTTTACCCTCCTTGAGGAGTATCTTCCACCGGTCGAAACGTGGACCCGTGAGGCCGGTGCGATCCACGCCCATCACTGGCCACTCCAGTTCGATCCAGCCTCAGACAAATGACTCTATCGATATTCCAATATAATCTGTACACGGGAAGAACATATCGCACTACTTATCACCTCTATCCTCGAGTCACGTCGGTGGTCACCACAGAGAGTACAGAAGTAAATACGCGTATATTTCGCCACCACGTGGGAATGGAACTGATTCTATATTGATATAGATAAAAGGAGAACTAAACCGTGTTTTCCACCTCAGTACTGGCTAAGCCAGAGTTTCTCCGCTACCCGAATTCAAGAGTGTTATCCATTTATCAGTGGATAATGTCACACTGTCGTACGTCCTCTGAGGAATATATAATTAAGCAAATATGACCGCCATCAAATGCTATTGATCTCCAAAATTCCATCTCACTAGCGTATGAATAGTAAGAGCTGTCTTTGCAGGTGATTGGATACCGCCTTTTGAGTGAACGAACAAGCAGTAGTAGCGCGCTAGATAGCCAATGTCCTCTTTGGTGGCGGCTGACAGGATACACGCGCAGAAACAGTCGTTTAGACACCCGAGGTTCTGAGAGCCGCACTCATCGCGATGCCCGAAACAAGTTCTAACCCTCGCTTATTACAGTTGTCCCGTTGCACTGCCGCGTCAATATCTCCCTCCACTGAAGCAGCTCATCTTCTTCAGAGAATCGAGTGATTAGTATTACTGCTACCGTTGTTGTCGACATAAACGCGAGTGGCGTGACGAGGGTACCACCACGTGTCGCAAAGGGCACGATTGTGAGCCGCTCACTGAATACCGTCGAAGCAGCTCTGTCGACATACGACCCTTAAGAGGCGTCGCGATCCCTCGCCATTCCGTCTCAAATCCGATCTCGAAGCCATCCCGACAGACGTTTCCGTGGCCGTTATCGCCCTCGACTTGGCTGCCGGTCAACAGCGGAGAATGAACAGCACCATGGCCCATGATCGTAGTACGGATCCAGCCGGCGAGGAGGTAGACGCGTACGGGGGTGATACGCCTGGGGGCGACGCCGAGAACGGGGACTTATAGAGGGAGATGACCGACGAACCGGCCACACGTTCGAACGGACGGTCGAGCGCCGGGGATCATCGAATACGCCTGCGTCCCGCACGACCGGAACGAACGCGCGTCGACGCGGGTCCGCGAAGTCGTGAAAAAATGTTGTGGTAGTATTACACCCTAATTTATATATACCTCCATTCCACACGGATAGTCGGACTATGACGAAAGATAACAAAGGAGGAACCGCCGGCGGGCTGAGCCGTCGCGGTCTCGTGAAGGTCCTCGGAACGACCGGGATCGCAAGCGCGCTGGCCGGCTGTGGGGGTCGCCGCGCAGCGAGCGACAACGGTGGCGGCGGCGGTGGCGGCGGCGGATCGACCGACACGGCACTGACGTTCGCCCAGTGGGCGGTTCCGCAGGACTCCCAGTACAACCCCTGGAACAGCAAGAACTTCGCGGAACCGCGCCGCATGCTGTGGGACCGGTTCATGCGCTACAATATCGCCGAGCAGAAGTTCTACCCGTATGCGATCTCTGACTGGACGTTCGACAACGACTCGGCGACGCTGACGGTCCGAGACAGCCTCTCGTGGCACGACGGGACGCCCGTGTCCGCGACGGACGTCGTCAACCAGCTGAAGCTGGACATGTACACCGGCGGGTCGCTGCGCCAGTACGTCGACGGCGTCGCTGCGGCGGTGACGAAGCAGGACGAGAAGACCGTCGAAATCACCCTGAATCAGAGGCTCAACGAACAGATCCTCCTGTCGTACCTCCAGCCGAAGCGGCTGGTCGCAAAGGACAGCGTCTACGGAGAGTACGTGAAGCGAGCCGACGATGCCGGCGGGGAGGAGGCCCGTTCGAAGGTCATCTCCGAGCTACAGACCACGGCGATCACGGACCCCGTCGGCAACGGCCCGTTCAAGTTCGAGGACGCAGACACCCAGCGCACGCTGCTCACGAAGTACGAGGACCACCCGGACGCGGGCAACATCAACTTCCCGAATATGGAGTACCTCTACATGCCGACGAACCAGAAGCGCTGGAACGCGCTCATCAACGACCGGACCGACGGGTCGGCGACGCTGTTCATGCCCGCGAACAAGCTCAAGCAGTTGCCGGATCACACCCACGTCGGTCTCATCCCGCGCCACTGGGGACTCGGCCTGGTGTTCAACTTTCGCAACGAACACCTCGCGAAGCCCGAGGTCCGCAAGGCGCTCGCCTACGTCATCGATCGGAAGGCCGTTGCGAAGAACTCCGGTGCCGGCACGGACTCGAAGCTCCCGGTCGAGTACCCGAGCGGCCTCACCGGCCAGTTCAGCGGCGCGATCGAGGACCGGTGGCTCAAGGGCGTCGCGGACACGTTCGAGAAGTACCAGCCCGACCCCGCGAAGGCGACCGAGCTGCTCGAGTCGGCCGGCTACGCGAAGGAGGACGGCACGTGGAAGGACGGGAGCGGAGCGGCGCTCCAGCTCGACATCTCCGCGCCCGCGGGCTTCACCGACTGGGTGGCCGGCGCGAAGACCGTCACGAGCCAGCTATCGTCGTTCGGGATCAAGTCCCAGCTCAACGCGCAGGACACCTCGACCTACTGGGGGAAGGTGTACACGAACCACGAGTTCACCATCGGACTGCAGGGGTGGGCGGACTACGACAACAGCTACCCGTACTTCCACTTCGACTTCCTGTTCAGCAGCACCGACTCCAACGACTACTGGAAGGTGCCCGAGCGCTTCGAGGTCCCGCCGCTGTCTGACCCGTCGGGCGAGCCGCGGTCGGTCACACCCGGCGAACTGGTGACGACGCTCACCGAGAGCAGCGGCGAGGCCGCGCTGAAGCAGATCCAGGAACTCGCCTGGATCACCAATCAGACGCTCCCGGTGCTCCCGCTCCAGGAGAAGCTCGCCCAGACGTTCCTCACCTCAGACGACTGGAACGTCCCCCCGGCGGATAGCGAGAAGATCCAGCTGTACTGGCCGACCGAGTGGCTCCCGCGCACGGGCGACTGGACGGCCAAACAGGGGTGACGGAGGGTGAGGGGCACTACCACATGAGCTATCTCCTCCGTCGCACCGGGCAGGCGGTGTTCACCGTCTTCGCGGTCGTCTCTCTATCGTTCGGCATCATCCGCCTCCTCCCGGGGGGACCGGCCGACTATCTCCGGGCGCAACTCATCCAGCAGGGCGGCGGCCTCACGCAGGAGCAGATCAACCAGCGCATCGCCGCTCAGACCAACATCGCCACCGACGAGCCGCTGTACGTCCAGTACGTCGACTACGTCTGGGACGTTCTGCACCTCGACTTCGGGACCTCCATCTGGTACAACGAGCCGGTGACCGCCGTCCTCGGCCCGGCGCTACCGTGGACCGTCTTCCTGATGGCGTCGGCGCTGTTCATTCAATTCGTAATCGGCGTCTCGCTGGGCGCGTTCATGGCCTACCGGGAGGGAAGCCGCTTCGACACGGCGGCGACAGCGGTGTCGCTCGTGTCGAACTCCATCCCCTTCTACGTCATCGGCCTCCTGTTCATCGCGTTCCTCGGGTACCGGTTCGACCTGTTCCCGACGGGCGGCCGGTACGCGTCGAGCGTCCCGGTCGGTCCGAACCTCGACTTCGTCCTGAGTGTCCTGTACCACGGCGCGCTTCCCATCCTCTCGCTGGTCGTCGCCAGCTTCGGCGGCTGGGCGCTGACGATGCGGGGCAACAGCATCCGCGTCCTCGGCGAGGACTACCTTCGGGTGGCGCGCCTGCGCGGCCTGCCCGAGCGCCGCATCGCGCTCCGGTACGTCGGGCGGAACGCCATCCTCCCCATGTACACGGGGCTGCTCATCTCGATCGGGTTCATGTTCGGCGGGTCGGTCATCCTCGAACAGATCTTCGCCTACCCCGGCGTCGGCTACTACCTCATCCAGGCCATCGGGCAGCGAGACTACCCTGTGATGATGGGGGCGTTCATGATCATCGCCGTCGCCGTCACCATCGGCGTGTTCATCGCCGACCTGACGTACGGCTACATCGATCCGCGGGCGAAGGGAGGTGGGAACAGTGAGTCCTACTGAGGGGACCGGAGCGAACGCCGCCCAGTCGGACTTCGAGACCGTCGCCGGCACGAACCTCTCCCGGCGCGAGCGCTACCGACGATCGTTCGAGGAGGTCGTCGTCGCGCCCGCGAGCATCGTCATGAGCGACCGGCGCGCGCTGTTCTCCTCGGCGATCATCGCCGGGTACGTGCTGATGGGGACCGTCGGCGTGCTGCTCGTTCCCGAGCCGCAACCCAACCAGGGGCCGGCGCTCCTCGGCGCGTTCTACAGCCTGGCGCACCCGCTGGGGACGACGTACTCGGGGGTCGACATCTTCGCGCAGATCGTCCACGCGACGCCGTCGATGCTCGTCATGGTCCTGTCGGGCGCGGTGTTCTCGGTCGCCCTCGGCACCGTCCTGGGGACCGTCTCCGGCTACAAAGGCGGCACCGTCGACAGCGTCATCATGACGTTCACCGACGTCGCCATGACCCTCCCCGGTCTCGTGCTCGTCATCGTCCTCGCGGGCGCGCTGCAGGACGCTCTCACCGGCAATCCGGCCGTGATCGGCGTCCTGCTCGCGATCAACGCGTGGGCGGGGCTGGCGCGCTCGATCCGCTCACAGGTGTTGACCCTGCGCGACGCACCCTACGTGGAGGCCTCGCGTATCCTCGGCATCCCGACGCGGAAGGTCATCGCGGTCGACATCGTCCCGAACCTCATGCCGTACGTCACCATGAACTTCGTCCAGCAGGCCCGAAACGTCATCTTCGGCTCCGTCGCGCTGTACTTCCTCGGCATCCTGCCGTACACCGAAGCGAACTGGGGCGTGATGATGGACAACGCGTACAGCCAGGCCGGCGCGGTCTCCTCCCCGGCGGCGTTCCACTGGCTGTTGATGCCGATGCTCGCCGTCATCGGCCTCGCGCTGGCGCTCACGATGTTCGCGCAGGCCGCTGATCGCCTGTTCAACCCACGGGTCCGCGCTCGACACCTCTCCCGGACGGCGACCGACGAGGACGTCGACGACAGATCGACCGACGCCCGCTCGACGGGGGTGGTCCGCTGATGGCGACGACCGGGCAGCGCCGCGACGAGGCCACCGAGAGCGACACGATCATCGAGATACGGAACGCCGAGGTGACCTTCGAGATGGACCGCGGGGTCTCCCGGGTGCTGAACGGCGTCGACCTCGACGTGAAGCGCCAGGAGATCGTCGGCGTCGTCGGGGAGTCGGGGTCGGGCAAGTCGATGCTCGCCTCCGCGATGCTCGACGCCGTCGATGAACCGGGTCGCCTCACCGGCGAGGTCACCTACTACCCGCCGGACGGCGATCCGGTCGACGTGCTGAATCTCTCGGGGGCGGAACTGAAGCGCCTCCGCTGGGAGGAGATCGCGATGGTGTTCCAGGGGGCGATGAGTTCGTTCAACCCGACGATGACCATCGCGAGCCACTTCGAGGAGACGCTGAAGGCCCACGACGCCGACGTCGGAGCGGGGATGGACCGCGCCCGCCGGCTGCTCTCCGATCTCTACCTGGACCCGGAGCGGGTGCTCGAGTCTTACCCGCACGAACTGAGCGGCGGGATGAGCCAGCGGGCGCTCATCGCGCTGTCGCTGATCCTCGAGCCGAACGTGCTGGTGATGGATGAGCCGACCGCCGCGCTCGACCTCCTCATGCAGCGGTCCATCCTCTCGCTGCTATCCGAGCTACAGGAGAAGTACGATCTGACCGTCATCTTCATCACCCACGACCTGCCGCTGGTCGCCGGGCTCGCCGATCGCCTGGCGGTGATGTACGCCTTCGAACTCGTCGAGGTCGGCCCGGCTGACGAACTCGTCCGGAACGCCACGCACCCCTACACGCGGGCGCTGTTGAAGGCGGTGCCGAACCTCGACGCCCCGCTCGAGACGATGGACTCCATCGCGGGGAGCGCGCCCGACCCGGTGAACATCCCGTCCGGGTGCACCTACGCCGACCGGTGTCCCCTCGCTGACGACCAGTGTCGCTCAGTCGATCCGCCGATGTACGACGCCGACGACGACGGGCACGTCGTCGCCTGTCACCACTGGACGGAGGCGAGCGAGGCCGTCGACTACGACCTCGGGTCGCTCGACGACGAGATCGACGCGGCGGAGCGAACCGGGACGACCGCGACGACCGGGCCGCCCGAAGCGGCCGGACCGACCCCCGACCGCCTCGACGACCGCGACGCGGTCGTCTCGCTCGACGACGTCGAAGTCCACTTCGAGAAGGAACAGGGGTTCGTCGAGGGGCTGTTCAACGACCCCGAGACGGTCGGCGCGGTCGACGGCATCAGTCTCGCGGTTCCCGAGCGCGACGTCGTCGCGCTCGTCGGCGAGTCGGGCTGCGGGAAGACGACGCTCGGCAAGACCGCCATCGGCGTCCAGCGTCCCACCGGGGGGAGCGTGCGCTACCGCGATCGGGACGTGTGGGAGGTGAGAGACGGCGGCGGAGACATCCCCTTCGGGGAGATCCGAAAGTCCCTCCAGATCATCCACCAGGACCCGGGGAGCGCGCTGAACCCGAACCGGACGGTGATGAAGACGCTCGCCGCGCCGCTGAAGCAGTGGCAACCGGACCTGGGGAGCGAGGACCGCCAGGCGCGCATCCTGCGGATGCTGGAGCGCGTCGGCATGAAGCCCGCGACGGACTACGCGCACCGCTTCCCCCACCAGTTGAGCGGGGGGGAGCAACAGCGGGTCGCGCTCGTCCGCGCGCTGCTGATGAATCCCGATCTCATCCTCGCGGACGAGGCGGTGTCGGCGCTCGACGTCTCGCTCCGCGTGGAGATGATGGACCTACTGCTCGAACTCCAGGAGGAGTTCGGTACCTCCTACCTGTTCATCTCGCACAACCTCTCGAACGCTCGCTACCTCGCCGAGACTGCCGGCGGCCGCGTCGGCATCATGTACCTCGGCGAACTGGTCGAGGTCGGGCCGGCCGAGGAGGTACTCCGAAATCCGCGACACCCCTACACGAGGGTGCTCCGGTGGGCGACCGCCGACCTCGATCCCGATGACGACGTCGACGAGCCGCCTGTGCGGGACATCGACATCCCCGATCCCGTCGATCCGCCCAGTGGCTGTCGGTTTCACACCCGCTGTCCGAATGTCATCCCGCCGGACGGGATGGAGATCGACCAGGCGGTGTACAACGAAATCATGAGCCTACGCCACGCGCTCGACGAGCGTTCGGCCGAACTGTTCGGCGAGAGCCCGACCGGATCGACGGTCGACGACCTCCGGGAACGCGCCTTCGACGAGGCGCTCCCCGAACCCCACCGCGAGCGCGTCGACGAGGCGCTCGCGGCGGTCGTCGAGGGCGACTGGGAGCGCGCGAGTGCGGGGCTTCGCGAGCACTACGAGAGCGTCTGTGAGCGGGCTCGACCGGCGGCGGCCGCGGGCGGCCATCCGGTCGCCTGTCACCTGTACGATCCCGACCGGTCGGGCGAACCGAGGGGGTTCGCGGACTGACCATGAGCCGGAGCGGACCCGTCGACGACGAGACCCTCAGACGAGAGCTGAACACGTTCGGCCTCTCGGAGAAGGAGATCGAGACCTACCTCGCCGTGCTCGACCGCGGGGAGGCGACCGCGAGCACGATCGCGGACCACGCCGACGTCTCGAAGCGGTACGTCTACAGCATCGCGTCGCAGCTGGCCGATCGGGGGCTCGTCCAGATGAACGATCACGCCTCGCCGACGACCGTCCGGGCGCGCCCGCCGTCGGAGGCGATCGCCCGGATGTCAGAGCGACTCCAGTCGCTGACGCCGACGCTGGAGAACCGCCACGCGGAGACCGAGCCGCTGACCGCCCGGTTCCAGACGGTGAAGTCCCGACAGACCGCACTGAAGTACCTCCGCGAACTGATCTCGAACGCCCGCGAGGAGGTCTTCCTCTGTCTCCCCCTGTCGGTGCACGAGTCGGTTGCGCAGGACCTCGCGGACGCCGTCGATCGCGACGTGCTGGTGATCGGTCTGTACAGCGACGCGGGGCCGGAGCCGACGCCCCCGTCCCGGTTCGAGGGACGCGCCAGCGTCGTCCGCACGTGGACGGAGAACACCCCCTTCATGCTCGTCGCCGACAACTACGACGCCATCCTCGGCGACGCCGACCTCCTCGCCGGCCCCCACGCCGACGACACGGCCGTCGTGCTCTCGCAGGTCCACCTCGCTGGGTCCGTCCTCGGCTCGTTCATCGGGAGCTTCTGGCCCGTCGCGAGTCAGCGGTTCGTGACGGAGCCGGAACCCCTCCCCCGCCGGTTCGCGTCCTTCCGCCACGCGGTGGTCCAGACCGTACTCCACCTCCGCGCCGGCACCGATCCGGTCGTCGAGGTGGAGACCGCGGCGGGGGAGGAGCTGTCCGGCCGGGTCGTCGACGTCAGACAGAGCCTCGTAGCGCCGGAGACCGGCGACTTCCCGGTCGAGAACGGGATCATCGTCGAGACCGGGGACGGCGGGACGGTGAGCGTCGGCGGTCCCGGCGCGTTCGTCGAGGACTACACGGCCGAAACAATCACCGTGCGGAGGACGTGAGGGGGAACGAGGCATGTCTGCTATGACCGTCTGGCGGGCGATGTTCGCGCTCGATCTCGTGCTGTTGACGCTGCTCGCCCTCGCCTACCCGTTCCAGCCGCCGGGGTCCGCCGCCCGCACGATCTCGCTGATGGCGTTCGTCGTCATCGGCGTCTCGTTACTCGGCCTCGGCCTGCTCATTCGGGCGGACTGGGACCCGTTCTGACGGCGGACGACGCGTCGACGTCGGAGCCGGGGACGCCTGCTTGGAAGCTCGAGACCGCCGTCGGGGCGTCGAACCGGCGTGGGCGATCGTCCGGCGGTCGTTCGCTCACCGCTCCAGTATCCCGTAGTCGTCCATGAGAGCGACCGTCGCCAGCCTGAGCGCGTGGGGCCACCCGAGCGGGGTGGCGCTGTCGGGTGTCCCGTCGTCGAACACCTGCTCCGGGAGGTAGCCGCTGTCGAGACAGAGCGGCCCGCCGGGGAGGACGAGCGCGAGCAGGTCGCGCGCGGTCGCGGCGAGTCGGTCGGCGCGCCCGTCGCCGCGGTCCGCGAGGAGCGCCGCCAGCGACGCGGCCGCGTGGGCACCCCACGCCGTCGAGACCGTCCAGATCTTCTCGCGTTCCTGCTCGCGCCGTCGCCACTCGTCGCCCTCGTACCGGACGAGGCCGGCGACCGCGTCCGTGTCACGGCGCAGTTCCGCGACGACCGTCTCGACGTGCGAGACGAGCCGGTCGAGCCGACGTTCGTCGAGGTCGCCCTTCCGGGCGTAGGCGCGGTGTGCGCTCGCGAGCGCGAGCGTCGCCGAATCGCACCGCCCGTCGAGGTCACCCGCTCGCTCGTGGCCCTCGCCGTACTCCCGCAGGGCGTAGACGCCGCGGTCTTCCATCCAGAGGTCGTCGAGGGCGTCGTAGACGCGCTCGGCGCGATCCGCGGCGCGATCCGCGATCCCGTCTACCCCCGTCGCGACGAGCGCGGAGTACGCCTCGAGGAAGGTGGCGGCGGTGTGTGCGAACCGTCCGGACATGTCCTCCCAGGCGTTCTGACAGGTGACCGGCCGACCGTCTGCCGCGAGGCCGGAGTCGAGTCCGTCGAGCGCTCGTTCGAGCGACCCGCGGTTGTCCCCGTCGGCGTCGGCGAGGAACGCCGCGACGCTCCCCGTCTGGTCGGCCTGGTAGTCGACACCGTCGCCCGCTTCCAGCCGCGCGTTGGCCCACCCCGGGGCGAGCGTGGCGTCGAACGGCCAGACGCGGTGGGGCCACGTCCCGTCGTCGAGTTGCGTCTCGCGGTAGACCGCCGCGCTGCGCGCGTGCCAATCGTCGAGCCCGAGGTCGAATCGGCGGTCGGCCTCCAGGAGGAAGCGGGAGATCTCCGAGTCGTCGCGGAACCACGAGTAGCCGTAGCCGCCGGAGTGGGCGTAGTACGGATCGAAGTCCGGGCCGGCGACGCGCAGGCCGGTCCGCCCGGACAGCAGCGAGAGGACGCGCAAGTCGGCCGCGAGCGCGTCGGGGTGGGGGAGGTCCGAGGCGACCGTCGGCGGTCCACGGCGGTCCGCGACCCGCTCCAGCGACGCGCGGTCGTGGTCGCGTGCGGCCGTGCGGACCGCGTCGAGCGCCGCCTCGCGCGGACGGTTGGCGCGCGTCGTCAGGAGCGTCGCGAGCGTCGCCGTCCCGGCGTCGGTCGGAACGACACACACGACGTCGCCACTCAGCGGGTGTGCGTCGGGGGTAGCCGAACCGCCGCGCGGGTACTCAGCAGGCGTCCGATCGAGCAGTTCCTCGAAGCCGCCGAACGCGACGCCGCGGACCGCCTCGACCCCGGTCGCACTCGCGAGGTAGTCGGTCTCCTCCGCGTGGTACACCTCGACGACGTCGCCGTGGTGAAGCTGTCCGACGCGCGTGTCCCGACCGTCGGGGGCGAAGCCCACGCAGGCGACGATCTCGAGCGATCGGTCGGCCGCGCTCGCGTCGAAGTGCGTGACGTGAACGTCGTCGAGCGCGAGGTCGTACTGCGCGACGCGTCCGTACGCCGTCTCGTGGTCGGTCGCGATGAGCGCGGTGCCATCGCGGTAGCGCTGCGTCGCGCCGGCCTCGAACCACGTCACGTCCGCGTCCCCGGCGTCGGCCGGGCGGACGCCGAACCGGGAGCGAGCGATCCCGGCTAAACCGACGAGCGGGTAGCTGAAGTCCCTGACCGAGCCGTCCGTCTCCACGTGGACGAGTCGCCCCCCGTCGCCGGCGAAGCGACCCGTCGTCGTCCGCCGCTCCCCGGGAAACCTCGTCCGGTCGCCACGGTACCGTTTGTAGTCGTTCAACGCGTCACGCAGGTGCATCGCCGGGGGTTCGGCGGCACGTCGTAATAACGTTGGTGTACTTTTACTTCACGAATTTTTCGAGTGTCGTTCGGCTCGCCGACGCCGTCCTGCCCGCGGTGACCGTGGCGGGGCGCTTCGAGGAACGGCGGACGCGTCCACCGAGCGATGTAAGTACGACCCTCGTACAGTTCGCTCATGGACGACGCGTCGCTGGAGGAATCGCTACGGCGGCAGGGGTTCTCGGCCAAGGAGGTCGACACGTACCTGACGATCCTGGAACTCGGAGAGGCGAAGGCGAGTCCCGTCGCGAACGAGTCGGGGGGCTCCAAGCGGTACGTCTACAGCATCGCCGAAAAGCTCGCCGAGAGGGAGTTCGTGGCCGTCGACGACCACGTCGTCCCGACGATGATCAGAGCCAACCCCCCCGATCGCGTCGTGGCGGCGCTGACGGACGACCTCGAACGGATGCGTCCGGCGCTCGAATCGCGCTTCTCGCGAGCGACGCCACACTCGCCCCGCTTCGAGGTCGTCAAGTCGCGCGTCACGGTGATAAAGCGCGTCTCGGAGCGACTCGACCGGGCCGAGATGGAGGTGACGCTCGCGATTCCCCACCGGTTGCTCGAGGAGGTGGCGGCCGAACTCCGGGCCACGGTCGAGCGCGGCGCGCTCGTCCTCCTGCTCGTCACCGGCGTTAGCCCGGACGATGGCCTCGGCCTCGACGGCGTGGCCTCCGTCGCCCGCGCCTGGGAGCAACCGATGCCGACGATGCTGACGGTCGACCAGCGGGCGGGGCTCGTCGCGCCCGGCGAGATGCTCTCGCGATCCGACAACCCCGCGCAGGCTATCGTCTTCGAACAGGAACACCTCGGCCCGGTCATCGTCGGATCGTTCCTGGGGAACTACTTCCCGATGGCGACGGAGGTGTGTACCGCCGACCCCGACGCGCTCCCGGTCACGTACCGGAACTTCCGTCACGCGGTCCTGCAGGCGGCGCTCCACCGACGCGCCGACGCCCCGGTCCGTGCGCGAGTCGCGGGACGTCCCCTCCACGACGCGGACCTGCCGCCCGAACTCGAGGGGCGCGTCGTCGACGTTCGCCAGTCGCTCCTCGAACCGCAGACCAGTTCGTTTCCCGTCGAGAACACGCTCACCGTCGAGACCGACGAGGGGACCTACAGCGTCGGCGGGCGAGGCGCGTTCGTCGAGGACTTCGAGGCCACCGGGGTCGAACTGCGGCCGGCGGACGCGCCGATTTGACGTCCCGTACGCGATCCCGTCGCGACCCTCACGACCGTCGGTTTCGATGTGACTTCTCGTGGGCAATACGAGTCGTAAGTAAAAACTCGCTTCGACCGTCCGGGATGAGGTTGCGTGTGGCCACTCCGAACGTCGGTCGACTGAGGTCGAACCGCATTACTGCGTAGCGTCTGTCGAGCATCGATCCGCCTCGTTCGGACCCGACGTTCGTTACACCGTCGATGATCGACCAAAGGACGTTTGATGTCCAATAGAGGGCAGAATTCGTTCCATCTAAGCGATCAGGTGAGAAGAGAATAACACTCGTAGCTCGGCGGTCATATAGTCGAAAGAACGAGTGATTACATCGAACGGCACTGTCTAGTTTAGCATCACCTCGACCGGTGTTCGTCCATCGAGCGATTGGTGCGGTCTGGGATGGTTGTAGTAGTGCTCAGATAGCGCAAGCCATTGGCTGACGCTCCGCCGACTGTCCACCCACGAAGTATGGAAGCGGTCGACTCGCATCTTGAGGGTGTGAAACCACGTTTCGATCGGTGTCGTCGACCCGACCGCTCAGTCCAAGTCGAGCAAGGGCAGTCCGATAGCCGAACTGATCGACCAGAAACACGGTGTCTGAGAGATCGTGTTTCTCGGAGAGGCCAGAGAGAAACGCAGCCGCTGGATCGGTGCCGTGGCGTCCGAACAGCTCCACACCCAGAATCAGCTTTGTGTCGAGGGTCTATTGCAGCATACACCCACGACCATTCGCCGTTGATCTTGACAGCGGTCTCGTCGACCGCGACCCGCGACGGCTTCGCCGTCGGCGGGTTCGGGTGCGCTGTCAGACAGTCGATGTACCCAATTCCAGACCGCCCCATGCGACCGTTCAACGCCGAGAGACGCAAGAATAGAAGCTGTCTCCCTGAGCGAACAACCGGTCGCGTGGAGGCGGACGGAGAACGCCCTGACGCAATCGCCGTCCGCTCACGCTCCCAACATTCTTCTAGATCGACTGCCAACGACTCACTGAGCAGGTCTGCGAGCATCTGAACCAATTCACTCAACGACCTGCTCGCTTCTCAAACTGACTCAACTAGACAGTGCCGATGAAAGTAACCAGTACACGAGATGGGGCCGGTTCCAGATCAGTACCAGTCATTTTTGCGGTGGTTCCTCCGATCGGGATGCTATTCGGAAAGTCATAAGAACAACCGGCATCTCGTTTACGTATCGTAAACGAATAATGTCAGATCGATAAGAGTGGACCTTCGAGTGGAGAGTACCCGTCTCACGTTCGTTTCGCAGAAGAACCAGAAACGGCGAGTGTACGATCGGCGAATTCATTGAATCGACGTGAACTCGGCGTGTTTACTAATCAGACAGTACTGTGAGTGTTGTAGAGTACCACATCTCTTTTACTGCAGACTGGCTCATCCCTGAGCTTTTAAGTTCTCGTCTCGTGTTGGCACGTATCGATGGAGTTAGATGCGATACTCGAACGTAGCTGTGAGCGCGACTGGCAAACCACTCCCGCGGAATCGGTCGACACACTCCGTGTCGCTGTCATCGGCCTCGGATGGTTCACGCGCGGGCGTGCCCTTCCCGCACTCGAAGGGAGCGGGTACTGTGAACCGACAGTGCTGGTAAGCGGGTCGGCGGAGAAAGCCCGGAGCGTCGTCGCGGAGACGGACAGTGCCACCCACGGGATAAGTTACGACGACTTCCACGACGGCGTCGCCAGCGACGCCTACGATGCCGTCTACATCGTGACCCCGAACGCCCTTCACCTCGACTACGTCCGGACTGCAGCAGAACTCGGGAAGGCGGTACTGTGTGAGAAGCCCGCCGAACGGTCCAGCGAGCGGGCAGCGAAACTCGTCGAGACGTGCGAGACGCACGACGTCCCTCTGATGATCGCTTACCGGATGCACACCGAGCCGGCGGTGCGCCGAGCGCGGGACGTCATCGATGCCGGCCTCATCGGCGACCCACAGGCAGTCCGGGGGAGTATGAGTCAGCGCCTCCTCGACCGCATCAACGACGACCCAGACCAGTGGCGACTCGACGAGAATGTCGCCGGGGGCGGTGCGCTGTTCGACCTCGGTGTGTACCCGCTGAACACGGCTCGCTTCCTCCTCGGTTCGGATCCGGTTGCCGCCTGTGGACGGACGAAACGCAGTCACGACGCGTTCGACGAGGTCGACGAGACGGTCTCTTTCACCGTCGAGTTCCCCGATGACGTGTACGCATCCTGTTTTGCGAGCCACAACGCCCGCCAGGAGAGCGAGATCGTCGTCACCGGGACGGAAGGACAGGTCGCGGTTCGTCCCGCCTTCTTCCAGGACCAGGCCCGGTCGATTCACGTCTCGCGCGGTGCTGGCCGCGCGTCTGTCGAACTGGAGGTCGTCGATCAGATGCTCGAAGAGTTCGACTACTTCGCCCATCAAGTCCGGACGGGAGACGAGATCCTTGCGGACGGTACGCACGGGCTCGTGGATATGCAGGCGATGGAGGCCGTGTACGAGTCCGAGCGAACCGACGGCTGGGTGGCGCTAGACTGAGTCGGGAAATCCGGCGTGGAAGCCGACGAGCTTCTCGCGGGAGAAGTGCTCAACCGCGTACTTGATGCCCTCTTTTCCGACGCCGCTGTCCTTGAACCCGCCGTACGGCATGTGGTCCGCGCGGAATCCGCTGACCGTGTTGATGTTGACGCCACCGGCGTCAATCTCGTCCGCAGCACGCTTGGCACGGTCGAGATCCTGCGTGAAGAGCCCCGCTTCGAGTCCGTAATTCGTGTTGTTCGCCTCCGTGAGGGCTTCCTCGAAGTTCTCAACGGCGATGACGGGGAGGAGTGGGCCGAACACCTCCTCTTTCGCAGCGGGCATCTCGGGCGTCACTCCGGAGAGCACGGTCGGTTCGAACAGACGACCGTCGTAGTTCCCACCGCACTCGACGGTCGCTCCGGCATCGACCGTGGCCTCGAAGAGCTCGACGACTTTCTCGGCCTGGTCGTCGTCGACCATCGCGGCAACGTCGGTGTCGTCGTCGAACGGATCGCCAACGGTGAGTGACGTGGCGTGCTCGACGAGCGCTTCGACGACCTCGCGCTCGATGTGTTCGGGGACGATAATGCGCTCGACGCTGTTGCAGACCTGTCCGGCATTGGCACACGCGCCGCCGACGACCTGTGCGGCCGCCCGGTCGATATCGGTATCGTCCCAGACGATGGTCGGGTCGTTTCCGCCGAGTTCGAGCGTGAGTTCGCGCATGCCACTGTTCTCTGCGAGGTACTTGCCCACGGCCGTACTTCCGGTGAATGAGATAGCTTCGACAGCGTCGTGCGAGAGGAAGACATCGCCGATGGTGCTCCCACGCGCAGTGACGACGTTGACGAGACCATCGGGGGCGTCGACTTCCGCGCAGGCTTCGTCGAGATACTCGAACAGCGTGACGGCACAGAGTGGAGTCTTCAAAGCGGGTTTGCCGACGACGGCGTTCCCTGCGGCGAGTGCGGGGCCGACCTTGTGAACCATCAGGTTCAGCGGGAAGTTGAACGGGGTGATGGCAGCGACCACGCCGAGCGGTTCGTGCTGAGTGAACGCGTGGCTCCGTGCGAAGCCCTTCTGTGCGTCCATCGGGACGTACTCGCCGAACTGGCGTTTCGCCTCCTCGCCGGAGAGCCGGAGCGTCTGGACGGCGCGGTCGACTTCGACTCGGGACTCGGAGAGCGGCTTCCCCTGTTCGCTCGTGACGAGACGGGCCATCTCCTCGGCGTCGTCTTCGAGTCGCTCGGCAGTCGCGTAGAGGAGTTCGTAGCGTTCGTATGCCGAGAGGGTGCTCTCTTCGGAGGCGCGGTGAGCGGCGTCGACCGCGTCGGTGACCTGTTGTTCCGTCGCGACAGGGACGGAACCGACCGCGCTCTCGTCATAGGGATTCGTGACAGTGGTGCGGTCGTCGCTGTCGACCCACGTGCCGTCGATGAGCATCCGGACGTCGTACTGGCTGGTCGGCTCGAGATTCATGCGTAGGTAACAATCCGACTATCTCTTGTTAAAGCTTGCGCCAGCACCGACGCGGTGGGGACCACGACGGGTTCGAAGGAGTGTCGCCGGTCGAACGAGGGAAAGATATTTACGGGTCGTCTACAAGTCATGTTGTATGTTAATCGCCGGGACAGTCGTCCCTATGGTGACTCCCACGACGGGTCGCGATGGGACGGTCGACGAGCCCTCGCTAGCCCGCTATACCGAACACCTAGTGACGAACGGCGTCCACGGTCTGTTTCCGTGTGGCTCCATCGGCGAGTTCTCCAGTCTCACTCACGACCAGCGAAAGCGCGTCGTCGAAACCGCCGTCGATGCAGCCGATGGCGTACCCGTTCTCGCCGGCTGTGGCGACACCAGCGTCGCCGCCGTCAACCGGCACGTCAGGACGGCTGCAGAGGCCGGTGCCGACGCTGCCGTCGTCGTCACCCCCTACTATCTATCGACGACGCAGGACGGGCTCACGGACTTCTACACCGACGTCGCCACGGACGCCGGCCTCCCCATCGTCCTCTACAACATCCCCGCGCTGACCGGAGCGAAGCTGGATGTCGAGACGGTCGTGGAACTCGGCGAGAACGCGAACATCGTCGGCATGAAAGACACCTCGGGAGACATGACGTACCACCGGCGACTCATCGAGGAGACACCGGACGGCTTCGGCGTCCTGCAGGGGTCGACCGAACTGGCCGTGACCTCGCTCGACGCCGGCGCCGACGGCATCATCGCCGGGCCGGCGAACGTCTTCCCCGGCGTCCTTGCGGACGTCTACGACGCACACCACAGCGGTGACCGCGACCGTGCGGTCGAACTGATGAACACCGTCGTCAACCCGGTGTTGACCGCCACCAGCGACCTCCCCACCGCAGCAGCGCTCAAGTACCTCCTCACGCTCACCGAGTGTGAAACGGGGGCACCGCTCCCACCACTCCCCCAACTCGACGACAGCGAGCAGCAGGCGCTTCGTCGCTGTTACCGGCGCGCTACCGACGGGTACAACGTCACGTCACGGGCGTAATCGGGGACGCTGCCTGGTGGACGAACCGAGCACTCAACACCCCTACTCGTTCTTTCGAGCGGCCACTCCCCAGCCACGGCACGGGAGTGAAACGGAATGACGCGTCGGTGGGGGGCTGCTATCCGTTCGCCTCGCCTGCGAGGTCGCGGACCTCCGCCCACAGCTCATCGTCGACCGTGACTGTGTCGGCGTCGGCACGCTTGACGGACGATTCACCTGGAAGTCGGATCTCGTCGACCGCGCTCGCCCGGGCTGTCCGTTTCAGTGAGCGGACGAACGCCGTCGCACGGTCGGCGAACGCCTCGCCACCGAGCGCCTCGGGGTCGACGACGACGAAGAGGTCACCCTTGGTGCACCGGTTCTCGGTGTGGTAGGTCCCCGAGACGTCGGTCCCCATCGCGGCATCGACGAGTCCACCCGCAAGGATCTCAATCGCGATGGCGAGTCCCGATCCCTTCGCGCCGCCAAACGGGAGGATGACGCCCTCCAGTGCGGCAGCCGGGTCTGTCGTCGGCTCGCCGTCCGCGTCGAGCGCGACACCCTCCGGGAGGGTGCCGCCCTGCTCTTTCAGTTCGAAGACTTCCCCGCGAGAGATACTCGACGTGGACATATCGAGGTTGAACGGAGGATCCGTCGGGATACCCACCGCGAGCGGGTTCGTCCCGAGGATCGACTCGGCACCGCCGTACGGCGGCATGGCAGGTTCGGTGTTCGTCATGCCAATCGCGACGTACCCCGCCGCGCGGACCTGGTCGGTGTAGTACCCGAGCATCCCGAGGTGGTTCGAATTTCGCACCCCGACGACGCCGACACCGTAGTCGTCGGCCCGTGCCATCGCTTCCGCGACCGCCTCGCTGGCGACGACCGGGCCGAGCCGTGATCCACCGTCGAGGGTCGCGGTCGCACCACGCTCGCGGACGACAGTGATGTCGCCGTGGGGATCGACGTTGCCGTGTTCGATGCCACGGACGAACCGCGGGAGTCGCAACAACCCGTGTGAGTGCTTGCCCCGGGTATCGGCGTCGACGAGGACCTCGGCAGTCAGTTCGGCGTCCGCTTCGCTACTGCCGTGGACTTCGAAGGCTCGTGCGGCGACGGCCTCCGCGCGGCATCTATCCACGTCCATCAGTCTATGTGGACGGGCCGATGCGGTGGATGGCGAACTGGCTCTCGCCCATCGTCTCCGAGAGCGTCAGTTTGCCGTTGACCACGTCCACGATTTCGCCCCATAGCTGATCGGTCGCCCACTCGAGCGTCTGGTCGCCGACGAGAGCCTCGCTCACGTCGACGTCGGTTTGCTCGGGCACACGTTCAGCGCTTCCGGGGTTGCCCGTGATTTTGATCGTGGGCATGACGGCATTCGAGAGCGTGTGGCCCTGTCCGGTCGAGATGACCATGAAGTGGGCCCCGCCCGCCCCAATGCCGGTCACGGACTCAGCGCCGTGGCCCGGCGTGTCCATGATGTACATGCCGGACTCGTTGGGGATCTTCGCGCCGTAGTCGACGAGGTCCTGAATCGGGCCGTCTCCCGACTTGACTAGCGCACCCAACGACTTCTCCTCGATGGTCGTGAGCCCACCGTCCATGTTGTCGGGCGTCGGCTGTGCGCCACGCACGTCGTAGCCCGTCGCCCGCAGGCGCTTGTCCCACCGTTCGACGCGGTCGAGGATCGTCTGTTCAACCTCCTCGTCGACCGCGCGGGCTGCGAGGCCCTCTTCGCCGCCGAAGAACTCGGGCGTCTCGGCGAAGACGCCGCGTCCTCCCTGGTCGATGAGTCGCCAGACCGCACCGGCGGTCGCGTGGTGCTGGCAGAGACCGCTCGTCGTGTCCGACGTCGCACAGTTGATCCCGAAGGTGAGCTTCGACATGTCGTGCGGTTCGCGCTGCATCGCACTTGCATCCTGAACCATCTCCTGTGCGGCGTCGACGGCTGCGTCAAGCGCGTTCATCACTCCCTTCTCGTCGTGGATGTTGATCGAGGTACTCGGGCGGCCGGTCTCGGCTGTGTCGTCCGCGAGTTCGTCGCCGTCGACGATCTCGCCGGCGTGTGCGACGACGACGGCGCCGTAGACGTTCGGGTGCGTGGCGTAGCCGAGCAGGGTGCGGTACGTCTGAAAGACGTCCGGTCTGGTCTGGCACCGCCCGAGCGGGTGGGTAATTGGGATCGTGTTTTCGACGATATCCGCCGTGCGTTTCACCGTGTCGTTCGCGTAGGGGGCCGTCGAGACGACGACGACGTGGTTTCGAATGCCGATGCTTCCGTCGGGACGTTCGTAACCGAGGAATTCAGTCATTGTTGAATCAGTGGTGTCACCGGGTCGTTATTCGTGGATCGCCTGCGCTTGCCCGTCGCCCGCGAGGTCGCCGCGGCCGTAGTTGCTGTCGACGTTGTGAACATGGACCCGGTCACCGGCGGCGATGTCGGTGCTTGCGTAGCCGATACTCAGTCCGTACTTGTAGACGGTGTCACCCTCGGGGATGTCCTCGATGGCGACCTTGTGGCCGAAGTCGATGTCTTCGGCGACCGTGATGGTTCGAACCTCCTCGCCGACCTCGACGTCGGCTGTCTCGTTTGCCTCGACGTCGCGGAGAACAGTAGCGACGTTGTCACTGTTCTCTACGACCTTCAGGTAGCGGTCTGGCATACACATTCTCACACAGAATCGACTCTAATAACTCTTCGGATTAAAACAGGAGCGCGATCGCGACGAGTGAGAGCGTACTCACGGTGACGAGGGAGACGAGGACCAGGAGAACGGGCGCGAAACCGACCTGCCGCATCTCTGCGAGGCGAATCTCGAGTCCGAGCCCCGCGAACGCGAGTGCGAACAGCCAGTCGGCGGCCGCATCTATCGAGGCGACCTGCGTGGCCGTCGCGCCGCCGAGGTTGACGAGTGCCGCAACCGCGAGAAAGCCGAAAACGAACTTCGGGAAGCGCGTCCACAGCTCACCGATCCCGGCCCGCTCCGCCCGTGACCGGGCGTAGTACACCGAGTAGGCGAGCACGACCGCACCGATGAGCGAGTTCCGGACGAGCTTCGTCAGCGTGGCCCACTGCCCGGCTATGCCCGAGTGGGCAAACCCGGCCGCAGCGACGGGACCGGTACTGAACATGCTCAGTCCGACCCAGATGCCGAACGTCCGTCCGGAGAGCACGAGCCCTTCACCCGCTATCGGAAACGCGACGAGTGTCACCGCGTCGAAGAGCAGCACCGTCGCGGCCGCGTAAGCGATCTCGTTCTCGTCGGCGTCGATACCGCCGGCGACGGCGACGACCGCGGAGACACCACAGATGCTCGACCCGGCGGCGAGGAGCGACCCGGTTCGCTCTCCCAGGTCGAACAGCGTCCGCGAGAGCACTTCGATGAACAGGACGCCGAACGCGACGACGACCACGACGAGACCAGCCACGAGGGGGCCGGTTTCGAGCACCTGCCCGAGCGTCAACCGCGCGCCGAGGAGAACGATTCCGATCTCGAGGAGGAGCTTGTGGGTGTCCACCCCCGCCTGTGCCCACGCAGGGGTCCCAACGAGATTCGATATGAGGGCGCCCACGGCGACCGCGAGGATGAGATCACTGACTCCGGGGATGTGCGCCGCGGCCAGGTTCGCACCGAGGGCGACGAGCCCCAGCAGGACGAGTCCCGGAAGTCGATTCGGGAGACGAGCGGAACCCATCGGTTACGGGAGCGACAGCGCCAGCTCCGTGGCAGCGATGACGAAACCCAGAACCGCAGCTTTCCAGCCGCGGTCGAGATGGGACCACCACTCTGACGCCTGTGTACGGAGAGAGTCGACGCTCGGGCCGAGCATTGGCTGCGTTGCGATCATGATTCCGTGACATCGCGGTGATGGTAGATCACCCACATAAAACCACGCATCCGGGCCACGGGTCGCGGGGAGTCTCTCCGATGCCCTGACGTTCGCGTACTCGACGCCTCGAGTGTCGAACCATCGCAACCTACGCGTCGCCACGAAAGTAGGCTCTTTCCCGGAGTCGGGAAACTCATAGAGATTATCGTAGCCACCCGAACGAGTTCGTTCAGCCTCACGATCCACGTGCCACAGTTCCCCGACCAGAACTCTATGAACATCTACGATACTCCCTATCAGTCGTCCAGCCGTCGCCGGATGAACCGCTCGAACTCGTCGTGAGATCGGCCGTTCGTCGCCAGCACGGTCTCACGTCGGTTCGCGTGCGATCCCCGGAAGTCCGTCACTGTGCCGCCTGCCTCCTCGACGAGAAGGATTCCGGCGGCGGTGTCCCACGGACTGAGGTCGGTCCGGTAGTACGCGTCGAGCGTCCCGTTGGCCACGGCCACCAGTTCCGCCGTCGCCGACCCGAACCGTCTCACGCCGTGGGCACTGTGTACGACAGACTGGAGTACCTCGAGGAGCCGCTGGTCGGGTTCGGTTCCCGGGGAGAACCCGGTTCCCACGAGCGAGGCCTCGACGGCGTCCGTGGACGAGACGGAGAGGGGTTCGCCGTTTCGATACGCCCCCTCACCACGGACGGCGGTGTACGTGTCACCGGTCGGCGTATGGTGGACGACGCCGACGTCGAGACGACCGCGGCGTTCGAGTGCGATCGAGACGCCGTAGTGTGGAACGCCGTGACAGTAGTTCGTCGTGCCGTCGAGCGGATCGACGATCCATCGGTTCGTCCCCTCACCGTCCTGTCCGGATTCCTCACCGAGGACGGCGTGATCCGGGAACCGCTGGGTGAGCAGGGATCTGACCGCTCGTTCGGCCTCTCGATCGACCGCAGTCACTAGATCTCGCCGCGATTTGTACTCGACGGCGTTCGTCACGTCCGCATCGCGGCGGTGAATCGCTGCTGCTCGCTCGGCGGCGTCGACGGCCGTCCGCAGGTGCGCGTTCGCTACGGGTGGCTGCGATGTCATTACTGGTTCACGTCGGTGAGACGGTAAAACCGTTCCGACCGCGACACCTGAATAGTCGAGTCGTGGGCCGGGAGCGTTACTTCCCGATGCCCGCCGTCAGTCCCTTCACGATCTTCCGCTGGAAGAACAGGATGAACAGGACCAGCGGGATGATGGACATGAACGTCGCCGCCGAAATCGTCCCCCACGGGAAGCTGTACTCGCCCTGGTAGAGCGCGATCCCGACGGTGATGGTCCGCATCGAACCCTGAGTCATGAACGTCAGTGCGAAGAGGAACTCGTTCCACGCGTACACGAACACGATGATCGCGGTCGTCGCCATCGCCGGCGCGGACACCGGCAGGATGATGCGGAAGAGAACGCCGAGGTGCGACAGACCGTCCATCAGCGCGGCCTCCTCCAGCGACGCCGGCAGTTCCTTGAAGTACGCCTGGAAGATCCAGACGGCGAACGGGAGCTGGAACGCGGCGTACGGCAGGATGAGACCGAGGTGCGTGTTCAACAGCCCGGCCGAGCGGAACAGCCGGAACAGCGGGATGAGCCGTCCGATGAACGGCAGCATCGCCGAGACGAGGATGAACATGAGCAGTGGGAGCTTCCCGCGGAAGTCGAGACGCGACAGCGTGTAGCCGGCCATCGCACCGAGGACGACGTCGATGAGCGCCGTCGCTGACGCGATGACGAAGCTGTTGAACAGGTAGGTCGCGAACGGCGCCTGTTCGAGCGCACGTCGGTAGTTCCCGAGGGTGAACGGGTCGGGGAGGTACTGGATGGGGAACTGCGCGATCGTCGACGGCACCTTCAGCGACGTGATCAGGATCCAGACGACGGGGAAGAACGACACGACCACGAGGATACCGACCGCACCGTAGAACCCGACGGTCTCGCCGACCTCCTGTAGCGCGTCGTTCACGTTCCGATATCGGTCTACGATGCTCATGTTAGCGCACCTCCGGTTCGTACAGCGTCACGACGTAGATGAGCGAGAGGCCGAGCGCGATGAGTGTGATGACCGTCGCGCCGGCGGCCCCCTCGCCGAACGCCAGTTGCGTGAACGTGAGCCGGTGGTCGAACAGGACGAGCGTCGTCGTCACCTCGCCAGGGCCCCCGCCGGTCAGCCCGAATGGCAGGCCGAACGCCTGAAACGCCGGGAGAGTGCGGAAGATGAGCGCGACGAGGATCGTCGGCTTCAACAGCGGGAGCGTGATATCGCGGAACTGTCGCCACTTCGAGGCACCGTCCATATCGGCGGCCTCGTAGAGGTGCTCCGGGATGCTCTGTAGCCCGGCTAGCAGGATGAGCGCCATGAACGACGTGGTCTTCCAGATGGTCACCACCAGCATCGACGCGAACGCGATCTGGGGGTGCGCGAGGAACGCGAAAGGTTCTTCGAAAAACCCCACGCGCACGAGGATGTCGTTGAACAGTCCGAACTCGCCGTGGTACAGCCACTGCCAGATGCGCGCGTTGATGATGGTCGGGAGCGCCCAGGGAAACAGGATCGCCGCCTGCGCGACGAACTTCCCGCGGAACTGTCGGTTCACGAGGAGCGCGACACCGAGCCCGAGAACGAGTTCGATTGGAACGCTGATAACGACGTAGAGGAGGCTCACCTTGAGGCTGTTCCAGAAACTGCTGTTGTCGAATAGCGACTCGTAGTTCGCAAGCCCCACGAACTGTGACTCCACCGTCGGGTTCAACATCCCCTGGTGGAAGCTGGTCCACACGTTCATCACGATGGGGTAGTACGAGACGGCGAGGAGATAAATCACGACCGGGCCGAGCAACAACGTGGCCAACTCCGGGTCGGTGAAGTGGAACCGCTTGTATCGACTGTACCGTGATTTCAGCTCGTGAACGGACCTGGCGATACGAGGCCGCGACGTTTCGGCCCGATCGCTGCCCTGTGCAAGGGGAGACATTACACGGATGATACCAACCATCACTATTAAAACTACGGGGTGTCGACAGCGGTGGGGCCGCTACAGCACTGCCCGAACCGTCCTGTCGGTGGCGTCGTACGTCCATTCGCCCCTAGCGGGGTCGGCGTCGACCGCCCGCAGGTCTTCGCCGTTCACGCGGAGGGTGGTCGGGGGGTGGTCGATGTCGACGACGTCCGCGACGAACGAGGGCGTAGCGTTCGGGTCCTCGACCGAGAGGTCGATCGCCTCGCCGTCGGCATCGATGTCGCATTCGAGCGAGACCACCCGGTCCCGGTCCTCGTCGTAGAAGTCGAACGTCGCGCGCGTCTCGCCGGTACTTACGGGCGTCACCCGAAGCGTGGCCTCGTCCGGTGACCCCTCCTGGACAGTCTGACTAGATTCGTGCAGGGGGAGGATACTGCCCGCGCGGACGAACAGCGGGATCTCGTCGAGCGGAACCGTACGATGAAGCGTCTGTCCGCCCGTGTACCGCTCGGCGCTCCAGTAATCGACCCACTCACCCTCCGGGAGGTAGACGTCGACGTCACCCGTCTCCCTGAACACGGGGGCCACGAGAAGTTCCTCTCCGAGCAGGTACTGCGTGTCGAGGTTGTACGTCGTGGGGTCGTCGGTGTATTCGAGGACCAGCGGACGGACGACCGGGAGCCCGGTCCGACACGCGGTTTCGGCGTACGAGTAGAGGTAAGAGATGAGCCGGTATCGGAGCGTAGCGAACTTCTTGAAGACCCGGACGGCCTCCTCGCCGAACGCCCACGGTTCCCGGGGCGTCGTGCCGTGACACCGCGAATGGCTCGAGAGGAGGCCGAACTGGACCCAGCGGATGTACGTCTCCGTCGACGGGGTTCCCCTGAATCCACCGATGTCGTGGCTCCAGAACGGGAACCCTGTCAGGGAGACGCTGAGTCCGCCCCGGAGCGCGGAGTGCATCCCGTTGAACGAGGGCTGTGCGTCCCCGCCCCAGTACATCGGGAACCGCTGGTTTCCGGTCCACGCCGACCGCCCCCAGACGAGGGCCTCGTCGGAACCGTTCACGTCCGCGATCGCCTCGTACACGGTCCGGTTGTAGAGGAACGGGTAGTAGTTGTGCATCGACGCGCCGGTGCGACCGTTCGCGAACACGGCGTCTTCGGGGATGCCCTCGCCGTAGTCCGTCTTGAAAACGTCCACCCCCATCTCGACGAGTTCTCGGGTTTTCTCCTGCCACCAGTCGACCGCGTCCGGGTTGGAGAAGTCCACGATCGCACCGGCGTAGTCGCCCTGACACAAATTGTCCATGACGTACGGCTTTCCGGTCGCGTCGGTGACGAAGTAGCCGTTCTCGCGCGCCGTCTCGAACGCGTCGGTGCCGGTGGGAACGTACGGGTGCTCCCACAGCGACAGGTGGAACCCCTCCTCGTGTAACCCGGCGATCATCGATTCGGGGTCGGGAAACTGGTCGATGTCCCACTCGAGGTCACAGGAATGGAACTCCCGCATCCAGAACGGGTCAAGGTGGACGACGTCACACGGGATCTCCTCCTCCCGAAGGCGGGCCGTGATCGACTCGAGGTGTTCGCGGGATTCGTACCCGAGTCGGGACATCCACACGCCGAAGCTCCACTTCGGGGGGCGCGTCACGCGACCGGTCAGGGCGGTGTACTCCTCGATGATGGCTTTGAACGACGGGCCGTAGAAGAAGACGAACGAGAAGGTGTCATCCGACACCTCGACTGTTCCACTCGCCGTCGACGTGTTTCCGACGTCGTACTCGACTCGGTTCGTCGTGTCGACGAGCATCCCGTACCCCCGCGTCGACAGGTGGAACGGGACGTTCTTGTACGAACGCTCGGTCTCGGTACCGAGCGCTTCGACGTGCCACGATTCGATCCGCTGGCCACGTTTGTCGAACCCAGTGAACTTCTCGCCGAACCCGTAGACGTGTTCGTCGGGGGCGAGCGTAAACGCCGTCCCGGTGTTCGTCACCCGGTTGGGGCCGTTGTTCCGTTCCACGGTCGTGTACCCGAGCGGGTCGACGCGCAGGTCCCCGTGTACGTCGATATCCTCGCGCTGTTCCTCGAAAACAGTGCGCCCATCGGAGGTCGTAACCGCGAACGACCACGCGTCGAGTCCGACCGTCACGCGGAGTGCATCGGTGTCGATTCGGAGGACCCCCTCGTCCGCTTCGACGGTGAGGTCGACAGGTTCGATGATGGCCTCTTCGTCGAACTCGTTGAGCGTCTCGGTGGCTCCGGCGTCGGGGTTCGCGGCGAATTCGAATCGGAACGTCGTCGGGGTGTAGAAACTGAGCGAGACGGGGACGGTTCCGCCGGTGCCGACCTCGGTATCAGTCCCCTCTCTGTACTTCCAGCCGACCGCTTCCTCCTCGTCGTCCGTGATACACTCGAGGGTGACGGTGTCCGTTGACCATCGATACTCGTCGACAGCAACCACTGCGCTTCGTTGCATATAGTTCCCCCCTTCCTGTGTGAACATATAACTTGCGTCGGAGACCGGCAGTACAGGACGGCCGGTCATCTCCTCGCAGCGTGGCCGAAGGAGCAGGACGGGGCCCGAGAGAAGAGCGTCGGTGCGGTCGAGGGATGCCGCCTACGCGTCGTTCACCTTGTTGTCGATCTTCTTCTGGGCAGCGTCGAGTGCCGCCTGCGGCGTCTTGCTCTGGACGAGCGCGGCGTTCAGGTCCGTATAGACGATCTGTGAGAACGTCGTGTACTTCGGCGTCGCCGGACGGGCGTTCGTGCGGGGGAGGATGTCCTTGTACAGTTCGAGCTGTGGGAACTCCTCCTGGTACTTGTCCTCCTCGTAGATCTCTCTGCGGACGGGAAGCCGGCTGAACTCCGTCGCGAGCCGGCCCTGCACCTCTTTGGTCGCCATGAAGGAGGCGAACTTCTGTGCGGCTGCCTTGCTCTGGGAGAACTTGTTGATGAAGATGTTCCATCCGCCGAGACAGGAATTCTTCGCATCGGGATGGTCCTCGTGGGTTGGGAGTGCCACGACGTCGAACTTGTCCTTGACAGCCGACCCGTCCTCGTTCATAACGCTGATGGCGTACGGCCAGTTGCGCATGAACAGCGTGTTCCCGTTCTGGAACGTCTGGCGGTTGCCGTCGGTCTGGCTCGCTGGGACGGACTGAGGGGTCACCTTGTACTTGTGAATGAGGTCGACGGCGTGCTGGAGTGCCTGGACGCCCTTCTCTGTGTTCACCTTCAGCTTTCCATCGTGGTGGACGGTTCCGTCCATCCCCCACAGCCAGTTGAGCCACATGATGGTCAGCCCCTCGTTCGCGCCGCCCTGCCAGATGTAGCCGTTCCAGTCTTTGTCCTCTTTCTTCTTGATGGTCTGGACCTGGTTGACGAGTTCCATGTACGTCTCGGGTGGGTCCATGTCGTACTTGTCCAGGACGTCCTTCCGGTAGTACAGCGCGTTCGCGTCGGTGTAAAGCGGCATCCCGTAGAGCGTCCCGTCGATGGTCGCCGCCTTGACGGGCGTCTCCAGCATCTCGTCGGTGTGTCCCTCCGGGTCGTCCACCTCGGCGATCCAGCCGTTGCTGGCGAACTCTGCCGGCCAGATGACGTCCATCTGGCCGACGTCGAAGTCCGACGACTGCGAGATAAACTGGTTGACATAGTAGTCGTGACTCGACGCCGATTGTGCGGGCGTCTGCTGGTGTTCGACGGTGACGCCATCGGTCTGGTTTTCGAATTCCGGGATGAATGCCTCGGCCTCGCCACCGAACGTCCCGAGATGCGTGAACCTCACCGTCGCGGGCTGTTCTCCACCGCCGTCGCCGCCGCCGTCGCCACTGCCGCCCAGACACCCAGCAAGGCCGCCAATTCCGGTCGCTGCAAGTAGTTTCAGTTTGGCTCGCCGGGTCAACAGCCTAGTCTGATCCGTGTCGGACCTGTTACTCGCTGGCATGGTGTGTTCCGAACTAAGAGCAAAGTATCTTAAATGTTTGGGTGCGTGTGACGAGATAGTCAGTAGCCGGGGGGCAGTGACAGACGAAGTTGTCGCCGTTAGCTACGGTCGTGCAACGGTTGTCATCAAAGTTACACGTTAACGCCGTTGACGACGTTCTCGATCTCCTCGCCCTGCAAGGCGGCGAGGACGTTCTCTGCGGCCGCTCGACGGCGCTCTGCGTTCGCTTCTTCAGAGTACCACGCCACGTGTGGCGTCGTAACCACTCGCTCGTGATCGCGGAGCGGGTGGTTGGCCGCTGGCGGTTCCTCGGGGAACACGTCGAGTCCAGCACCGGCGAGTGCCCCGCTGTCGAGTGCAGTGGCGAGCGCGTCGGCGTCGACGATCGGCCCCCGAGCGACGTTGATCAGCGACGCGGAGTCCTTCATGCGGGCGAACGCGTCGGCGTCGAATAGGTCACGGGTAGACTCCGTCAGCGGCGAGTGGACCGTGACGTAATCCGACCGGGCGAGGAGTTCCTCGAACTCGACCAGTTCGGCGTCGAAACCTGCGACGTCCTCGGGGCCGAGGTACGGGTCACTGACGAGAACGTCCGGGCCGAACCCGCCGAGACGTTCGGCCACCGCCTGGCCGATCGCCCCGAACCCGACGATACCGACCGTCTGCGTCGATAGTCGGTGCAACGGCACGCCGACGTCGCGATCCCACGCTTCATTGGCGACAGAGTCATCGTAACGGACGACGTCGCGGGCCAACGCGAGCACGAGGGTGATGGCGTGCGTGGCGACCTCCTCGAGACAGTAATCGGGAACGTTCGTCACCGGGATGTGCCGCGCGGCGGCGACGTCGACGGCGATGTTGTCGACGCCGATTCCGTAGCGGGCGATGATTCTACAGTTGCCGAGACGGGCGACGGCGTCGGCGTCAAGGTCGTATCGCAGGTTCAGGATGCCGTCGGCCTCGGCAAGTCGTTCGGTGACGTCCTCAGCTGTGTCGCCGATGCCGTCGGTCAACTCGACGACATCGGCGACGCCTCTCAGGACTGCACGTTCGATCGAGAGCTCTTCGAAGTCGTGGTCTGTCACCACTACGGTGTATGCTGCCATGTGCCAGCGGACTCCGGATGCAGATAAAAAAGCTACGGCGTCCTCAGATGATGAGTTCCGAGCCGTCAGTGAGGTGTTCTTCGGCGAGGTCGCGGTCGAGTTCCACGCCGAGACCGGACCCTTCCGGAACGTCGATGTAGCCGTCTTCGAGGACGGGGCCGCTCCCGTGGGTGCGGACGGCGAGGTCGTTCCACCACGGGACGTCACGGGCGTGCCACTCCATAGCCACGAAGTTCGGAATCGCCGCGGAGATGTGTGCGCCGGCAACGGTGCCGAGCGGGCTGGAGATGTTGTGTGAGGCGATCGGGATTCCGTAGAGGTCACAGATCACCGCGATCTTTCTGAACTCCCAGAGACCGCCACACTTGTTGATGTCCGGCGCGGCGATGTCCATGATGCCCCGGCTTGCGGCCTTGTTGAACTCGGCTGCGGTGACGAAGTTCTCGCCGCCGAGGACTGGCAGGTCGAGTTTGTCGCGGACGTGCTTCTGTGACTCGTAGCGCTCCGGCGGGACGGGGTCTTCGAGCCACGCGAGGTCAAACCGTTCGAGTTTCTTCCCGAGGCGCACCGCGGTTTCGGTCGTAAAGTTCCAGTGGAGGTCCATCCCGAGATCGATGTCGTAGCCGATCTCGTCGCGCACGGCCTCGACGAGCGAGACTTTGTGTTCGATCGCTTCGTTGTCCATCCGGCGGTTCGCCGTGTCCGTGTGTCGGTGGGTCGGCACGTCGAGGTCGAACTTCAGCGCCTCGAACCCCTCGTCGACGACTTCGCGAGCGGCGCGCGCGTAGGACTCTGGGGTGTAGACGTCCTTCGGGTCGTGCGAGTCGGCTTCGCCGAGGGACTCGCCAGCGTGCGTGTCGCAATAAATCTTGATCTCGTCGCGGTACTTCCCGCCGAGGAGTTCGTACACGGGCACGTCGAGGATCTTGCCCTTGATGTCCCAGCACGCGGTTTCAATCGCGGTGAACGCCGCCTGACCGATGCGTCCACAGCCGGTGTAGCGCTGATTGAGGAGTTCTGTGATGCGGTCGATGTCGAGCGGGTTCTCGCCTTCGAGGTCAATACCCATTCGCCCGGCCATATCGAGCGCGGCCTCGGCGCGGAACGTCTCTCCGAGCCCGTAGACATCGGCGTCGGTTTCGACCTTGACGATGCCCCACGTGAAGTTGCCCGCGATGGCCATCGTCTCGATGGCCGTGATCTCGATGTCGCGTTCGTCGGGTCGGTGCGTTTCCTCGCGGCTGAGGTTTCGCCACGGGACCCCGCCACCCTGTGGGATACGGTAGTCCGGTTCGTCGTGAGATGACATCACGTAACTCCTCACGAAAATAGTTAATAAGAGTTGTGATGGAACGAATTGCCACCGCCACCTACCAGGGGGAAAATCGGGTTAACGCACCTGGGCGACTGCCACAGAGGGAGAGTCGGCGGCGAGAGGCACTCAATCTATGTAGCGGGCCTCTAAAGGGAATGGATTTATTATGGAGAATCGAATAGGTGGCACATAGATAACCATGGGAGAATTAGAACTCGACACCCTTCGAAAGGTGTTCGGCGAGGGTAGCAAGGACATCGTGGCGGTCGACGACCTCGATATCACCATCGAGGACGGCGAGTTTCTCGTGCTCGTCGGACCGTCGGGTTGTGGCAAGTCGACGACGCTTCGCTGCATCGCGGGGCTCGAACAGGTGACGAGCGGCGAGATCCTGCTTGACGGTCGCGATGTCACCCACGCGAAGCCGAAAGAGCGTGATATGGCGATGGTGTTTCAGAACTACGCGCTCTACCCGCACATGACCGTCCGACAGAACCTCGGCTACGGTCTGAAGATCACGACCGATCTCTCGAAGGCCGAGATCAACGAGCGCGTCGAGAGGATCGCGACGAAGCTCGAAATCCCCGACCTCCTGAACAAAAAGCCGAAAGAGCTCTCGGGGGGGCAACAGCAGCGCGTCGCACTCGGGCGAGCGATCATCCGAGAACCCGAGGTGTTCCTGATGGACGAACCGCTGTCGAATCTGGACGCGAAGCTCCGGACGACGATGCGCACAGAGATTCAGCAACTGCAACAGGATCTCGGTGTGACGACGATCTACGTCACGCACGACCAGACGGAAGCGATGACGATGGGCGACCGCATCGCCATCCTCGACGGCGGCGAACTCCAGCAGATCGGAACGCCGCTCGAGTGTTATCACGAGCCGGTGAACCAGTTCGTCGCGGGATTCATCGGGAGCCCCAGTATGAACTTCGTCAAGGTCGACCACGACGACGGCAGCCTACACCACGACGATTTCGTCTACACCCTCTCTCCGGAACTGACCGAAACGATCGGCAACGAGGCCAAGGCGCTCACCATGGGAATCCGTCCAGAGCACATCGAGATAGCGTCCGCGGACGCACAGAACGGCATTCGAGCGTCGGTGAACGTCGTCGAACCGATGGGTGAACTGTCCTACGTCTACCTCGATATCGGTGGTCAGACATACACTGCAAGCGTCGACGGCGACACGCATCTCACGGCCGGTGACGAGGTGACGGTGGTCTTCCCGGAAGAGAAGGTTCACCTCTTCGATCGCAAGACCGGTGACACGATCATGAACAGTACGCGAGACAGACAGACCGTAGCGAAAGGCCACGTATCTTCGTAGCCGTCGCTTCAGGGAGTGAACCGAAACGGCGATTTTCGTTTACGGGAGGGAAACGCCCGGGCGATCGGAAACCCTCTCTGAGCCGACGGCAGCGGATGTTGCGCGCGAAACACGGGCGGAAACCGCGGTCAATCCGAGAGATGGACGGACCTCCGTTTACGACGGGAAAACAATTAAGCATGAGAAACACGGAGGGTAGCGTATGACAGAAAGGGTCGAACGGACGGGTGGTCGCCAGGTGCAGGCCGTACAGATATCCTGCGACATCCTCCAGGCGCTACGAGAACTGGACGGGGGCGGTGTCACCGAACTCGCAACACACCTCGACGTCTCGAAAGCCGCCGTACACGGTCACCTCTCGACGCTGTACCGCAACGAGTTCGTCGTGAAAGAAGGCGACACGTACCACGTAAGCCTCCGATTCGTCGACTTCGGTGAGTTCGCCAAGAACAGCATCCCGATCTACGAGATCGCACGCGAGGAGACCGACGCGCTCGCCGACCAGACAGGCGAGGTCGCACAGCTCATGGTCGAAGAGCACGGCCGTGGGGTCTACCTCCACAAGGCAGTCGGCGACAAAGCCATCAAGACTCGGTCGTACGCGGGTGAACGGAAGTACCTCCACTGTACCGCACTCGGTAAATCGATTCTCGCTCATCTTCCCATGGAACATGTCGACGAGATCGTCGAACACCACGGCCTTCCGAAGCAGACAGATCGAACGATCAGTACTCGAGACGAGTTGAAGACTGAACTCGAACAGGTCCGAGAACGGGGTGTCTCGTTCGACGACGAAGAGATCCTTCAGGGCCTCCGTTGTGTGGCCGCGCCCGTGATCGGTCACGACGACACCTTGTACGGAGCGATCAGCGTCTCCGGACCGACGAGTCGTATGAAGGGCGAACGGTTCACCGAAGAGCTCCCCGAACTGGTCAAGGGGGCAGCGAACGTTATCCAGGTGAACACGACTCAATTGTAGGGAGACCAGCGCTTCCTCAATAGAAGCTCTTCGCATACATTGGCGTTTACGACTCGAGAACAGAAGAGAGGGCAACGCAGCGAGACACGGGTCGGTGAGAGACATCAGAGCACTGCTGATGTCGCCCAACAGACCATCCCATCGGCTGAAGACGTACGCCTGACATGCCACCAATGACGGGATTCGTTCACCAACGCGTCTCAAGTATCCTGTTGAGGCGCTCTCCGAGCAGGACGTGCAGCGGAAGAACAAAATCCTATAACAATTGTATAATTGTTATTCCCGAAGTGGCGGTGGCTCGTTACAGTAGAACGACATTGTGTTGGAGGCAGCCGATCGAGAACAACGCCGTCGTTTCGCTACGCTAGTGCTTTGTATTCTGCCATGCTCCGAACCTATATAACCGGCGCGAAGGCCAGAAGTTCCGAATACGAGGGTGTCGTGCATGGATTGGGGGCAATCGGCCGGGTGAGCACATGCTAGCCAATGCACGAGCAGCAGGGTACTATCCACTGCGACGTACCCGGGTACGATGCTCGCCATAGGATCAGCGTCCACATCCGCTCCTGCCTCCGCAGCTGACCTCGCCACACAGGTACGAGAGCACTTCGACGCTGGAGTACTCCCGTTCGCCGTGGTCGCCGACACTGACATTCCCGTGACGACAGCCGACGATCGGTATCCTGCCTGGCATTCTGACGCACATCCCTTCGATGCGATCGTCAACGCCCCTGTTCATCAAACAGCTACGCGGGTTCAGTTACGCCCGACTGCATCGAGCGTTGGTCGCGCAACCCGATCACGCGGCGGCGTTCGGCTTCGATCCGGATCGGATTCCGCATCGATCAGTGTTCTCACAAGTGTGGCAATATCGCCTCACCGACGAGGGCCGAACCCCCTGACTGAGAGTGCAGAGCAAATTATCGCTGAGACGCATCCGCTGGCACGGCAATAGCCGTCTCTCGCCGATGCCAAGCCACGAGCGTCTGCCGCTCCTGATCAACCGGTCGGAAACGGGTCCGCGGCGGAGAGCGATCTGATCACGACGCCGCCCCTCACAGCCGTGACGACACAGCTCCGCAAGCACGTTGTTGCGCACTTCGAGACTGAAAGCGCCGCTAACGCACGATATCTGAATACGGCATTCTATGAAGTTCAGAACTACATGAGGCCGCCGAACAAGGAACCACCCTGTTTGCTGATCAGAAGACATGTGAAGGAGGCGCGCTAGGTACTGATACTCATCTCCACACGATTAAACGGTTTGCTGGGGACGAAGGTGGGTGACAAGCACGCGTGAGCGTAGCGGGTTGCCACGCGAACGGCCGTGGGCGAGACGGTCGCATCCACACCTGTGCTAGTGCCCGTCGAAAAGGGGATAACCCGGAGCGAAATCGTCCGCACTCTCGTTTCGACTGCCCAGGAATACCTCTAGATCCAAACGGTACTGGTTGCCAGTGAATTCGCCTCAATTGTGTAATTTACGCGGAAAACGAACTGAACAGCGAGGATCTGATCAAATAACTGCACAAGCGCTGTGAGCAGCGCTTCAGCAACCGACTGAACGACGAGGTTGCGACCAAGCGGGACACGAAACACATAATCAGGACGAGACAGGTCACATCGGTTACGAGCGGTACAATATATTAAAAGTAATAACTTAGATAGAGGACCACTACATCAAAAAATGGGCGTGCATGGTATCGAGGTAGGGACTTAGTCGAATATCGAAACATACCCGACATACGTGACATTAATTGTTTTAAGCCCATATATTTCGATATTGGTTGGATATTTCAACAGAATCATAGAACCTATATACATACTGCTACACCAGGCAACTACCTCATCCTATTGGCTACGCGCAGTGAGGATTGTCTTCGCAGGTAGCGAGATACCGCACCCCGAGTGAACAAACGAGCGGTAGTACGCACGCTAGACAGATAATGCCCTCTCTGGAGGCAGCAGAGGCTGGAGAGTCCAACAGGAAACCGCAGGTCGCACGGAAACGACGCGGTTCCACCTGCACCGACTTCTTCATCGAGTCGATGCCGACTACTGTGGCGGCCATATCCCACCACATATTCGCGTTTTCCGTCGAATTCGTCGAGGTCTGCTGAACGACGCGCCGATGCAGTCGCTGGCACGTCGTCCCCCGCTTCTATCGGTGGTTCGTGTAGCGTTTCTTCCAGCTGTGTCGGCCGCTTTCGCTGGGTTTTCGCGGCCGACCTCTTCGGCACTCGTCGTAGAGAGCTGACTCAAGCGGCTCAAAGAGGAACAACTTGAGTCAGCTAGAGTTCGTCCGGTCCTGATTTCACATCATTTAGCGAGTTCTGTTCGCGAGATACTGCTTTGTACGGTGTTGCCGCCGTCCGGCCCTGTACCAGCTTCTCTGCTTCAACCTCGTCGAGTGCCAGTTGGAGTTCTCTGACAGGAACCTGGGTAATACGATTCACTAAACTCATATTTATCGGGTAGATAATTTTAATGTTTTCTACAGACCATGCTGTGTACTGACATACTCTTTATCGACCGTGTAGAGCACTCGATGAATGAACACCGGTTGAAGAGGCGCTGCACCAGACATCGTCATAACAATCGTAATTGTGTTACGGAGCTGGATCCGTCCGTGGACTGCCAACCGTGGTCCACCTGATATCGCGAAATGTGTCGATGAGAGGGTGAACAGTCCGTTAGTGAGGTATGCTATCGGGCTCAGATCCATTTATCAACTTGGGGTAGCACTTCCCCCAACTACTGTAATTTACGGTGCTGGATCGATTTCGAAGGCGCGATGTACCGATCATTACTCCTCTCTTTGATGCACGAATCATACTCGAGACCCTTGTAGCCCCTCCTATCCAGAAACCTAGTCCCAACCTAACCGTCATGCGGAAACAACCACCGGAACCGTCTGGTATAGACATCGTTTCAAGCACCGAAGGTGAAAGCGTAACGCATCGGACGGATAGAGGAGCACCCCCTTCGAGCTACAAGAGCGTTCCACGTAGTAAAACCGATTACTGAGTTTTTTGCGTCTGCCGATTTCACCCTCACAATCCTCTGAAGCTATCTTTCAAACGTCATATTAGTTCGGTTGTCGACTTATTTCGGCCGGGAGTTCGACCGAACACTCACGAATAGCGAATCTCGAGCTCGACCACGTTCGCCGCGTTCTTGACGAGTTCGGGGATCTCCTTTCTGAACCGTTCGTTTTTCATCCTACTCGTGGGAGCAGCGACCGAGATCGCGCCTAGAACCCTCTCGTTGTGCGTTATGATCGGCGCCGCAACCGTTCGTAGTCCCTTGACGCGCTCTTCGTCGTCGAACGCGATTCCCTCCGCCCGAATCGTTTCGAACTCTTCGAACAGCGTCTCGCGGTCGGTAATCGTGTTCGGCGTCATTGCCGGCAGGCCGAAACGGTCGAGGATCCACTTGACGCGCTGTTCTGGGGTGTATGCGAGGATCGCCTTTCCCAACGCGAAGGTGTGGAGATACACGCGCATCCCCGTTCGAGTATCCGTGCGAACAGCGTTCTCGCCCGCGGTGATGAAGAGAAAAACGCCCTGTCCGTACTCCTCCGTACTGATCCCAGAGAGTTCGCCCGTCTCCTGAGCGAGCTTTAGCACCTCTGGCTTTGCCTTTTGAAAGAGCACGTGCCGGGAGCGCGCGCTCTCTCCAAGCTCCAGATACCGCAGCCCCAGACGGTACGAATCACCAGTTCTCACGACGAATTCTTCCTCTTCGAGCGTCTTCAGGTGATTGAACACGGTCGTCTTTGGAATCCCGAGATGCTCTGCGAGCTCTGTGATGGTCGCATCCTGCAGTTCTCTGAGACCTTTCGTAATCTGCAGTGAGGTCTGTACCGATCGAATCGGCCATTTATTCTCGGTCATGGGGTTTGATCACGTTCCTCACAGTAAAATCTATTCCTCGTAGAGCTACACGTCCGGGAGAATACGCGCAGTCGGTCGTCGACTCTCCGTCTGCAGAGCGGCAGACGGCTGTCGCGTTCAGGTACCTCAACCGCCTCCCTCGGAAGGACACGCCTGAAGGGACGGGTACACGGTTAACTGTTATATTGTCACACGTTACCAGTCCACTCAGTGAAACAGAGTTGGTCGTTCGGCTTCGACAGACGGGGAAGATTCCTCACAGATATCGCACCAATTCGACGAGTAATGCTTACGTCTTCCGCCTCCCGAACCGACGATTCGTCCGCTCTCGTCAGGGATTTCCCTCGAGCAGAGCCCCGGCCACAGTACGACGGCCATCTAGAAACCACGAAAAATCATGGACAATCGTTTCACTTTGTGGAACGATCCAAAGACGAGGGCACTCGGCGGAAAACGAGAGGATGGATCGAGTGATCGTGGTCAGTGATAGCCCGGTAGAGCGCGCGACCGCCCGCTATCCGGACTCGGCGGTCAAGCGCGACCAACGCGACCGCTGCACGTCACGCAAGGAGACGGTCGCACGGTGAACGCGACCTCGGTGAGGAGTGCCCGGTAACGGGTGATTCCGAGCAGAAAACTTGATAATCGCGGACAGAGAGTCCGACACATGGTAGACATTGTCGACCTCGCCCAGCCGATCTACTCGGGCCACCCCGTGTATCATACCCATCAGAAAACCCAGATCTGGACCGACACCTCTCACGAGGACACGGCTCACGTGTTCTCACGGGAACTCGGTCACGAACCGCCGTTCACATTCGAAACGAACGCACTGTTGCTGTGCGACCACGGGCCGACACACGTCGACGCTCCCCGGCACTACAGACCCGACGGCGCATCCGTCGATCAGTTGTCGCTCGAACGCTTCTACACGCCCGGAAAGGCGATCGACGTCTCTCACCGAGAGCCGGGGGAGTACATCTCGGTCGCGGATCTCGAGACGGCGTGCGAACGGGCGAACGTCACCCCGAACGACGGCGACACCCTGCTCATCCGGACTGGTCACTACGACGATACCTATCCGACACGGGCGTACTCCGAGAATTACCCCGGACTGAGTGCCGATGCGACGCAGTGGATCATCGACAACGGGGTCACGAACTTCGGCGTCGATCAGCCAAGCCCTGACACCCCGGACGACCTGACGTACCCCTGCCACACGCTGTGCAAGGAGTACGACCTCCCGCACGTCGAGAACTTGCGCAACCTCGATCGGATCGTCGGCGTCGACTTCACGTTCGTCGGCTTTCCACTCGCGATCCGTGACGGGACCGGGTCGCCGATACGTCCGGTCGCGCTCGTCGAGGAGTGACTCGCTCGAATGTGGGGACAGTCCCTCAGAACAGGGTCCAGGCCCGGCTCAACGAGACGAGGCCGACGAGCACGTACGTCGCGATCATCGCCTTCGCGATCGTCGGCTCGGAGAGACGGCTATTGAAAAACGCCCCTACCTGGCCGCCGACTAGTACGACCGGCGCGATAATCCCCGCGACATACCACGGAACCACCACCTCTTGCCCCGAGAATACGCCGAACTGAACCACGCCGAGGTTCGTGAGCGTCGCGGCGAGGAGCGTGAGATAGAGCACGAGAGTGCTCGTCCCGACGGAGAACTGCATCGGAACGCCGTTTTTCGCGTTCAGAATGGTGTTCGAGACCTCCCCCACCGAGAAGCCGACGAGTCCCGCGAATAGGCCCGAAACCCTGAACGCGATCGCATCGAACGCCGATATCCGGATGGCTACCGCCGAACTCCCGGCAGAGGCCGCGCGACGTGTCGACCCCCACCGCGTAGAGTGAGCGACGGCAACGACGACTGCCAGCACCAATACGAACACAGCGAATAGCGCTAGGAGCCACGAGGAGGGTACCAGAAACGAGATCAATCGCGCGAACACGGCGAACGGAATCGTGAGGACGAGTATCGCTCTCGCGGTCTGCCAGTCGATCTGCCCCCGATACCAGTACCCGCTGACGGCGCTCGTCTGGCCAAAGACCATGATGACGAGCGTGAGGCCGACAGCGCCGTTCGTAGTAAGGGTGGGAAAGCTAGGAACGAGCCGGGGAAAGACGACGAGGATGATCGGGACAAAGAGCGCAGCGCTCTCGATCGCGAGCGCGGTGGCGAGTACACACACCGAAAAGGAGACTAGGACGATACAGAGCAGGTCCCAGACAGCAAAACCGAAGAGCATGGCTGTCCGTTGGACGGTCGACGCTTGAATATTTCGCCCCCTGAACCGTAGTCGTAGTCCGACTGGACTGGTTGCACGTTTCGATCGTCGAGGCGCCGTAGCGAAGTCGTCCGTGTCGCCTCCGGAGTGGAGAGATGAACCACACCGACGACCACCGGTGCCTGAACGGAGTAGGGGATAACAATCGAACGGTGCCAACGTGTCCTCGTGACGTGCGGCGACCGTGCGTACGAGATCGTTTTGAAAAATCAGTCGAACCGTTCGTCCCCAGGGTCTTAATAGTACTTTTCGGGATACGGGTGTTCGAAGTCGTTCTTGAGGATGTGGCGGACCAGATTCGCGGACGTTCGGTCCGCGGGATCGTCACCGATCTGCTGGTAGCGCACGATACCGTCGGTATCGACGATGACGGTCGACGGGACAGGGATCTCTCCGTGCTTGCTGTTGTCCTCCGTGTCGGTGTACTGTCTCGTGACCTCGAGGTCCTCGTCCGAGAGGAGTTGAAGGGTGAGCTCGAACCGGTCGCGCATCTCGACGAGGTCCGGCACCGTACTGCTGCTGATCGGGAGGATGTCCACGTTCAGATGCCGCCACAGGTCGTAGTTGAGGTGGCTGAACGTCCGGAGGTGTTCCTGGCAGTACGAACACCAGTAGCCGCGGAAGAAGACGATCACAGTCGGACCATTACTCAGCGTGTCCGATAACGTCACCGTCTTTCCGGACGTACTTTCGAGTTCGAAATCAGGTGCTTGCTGGCCTACTAAGCTCATACGGTCAAGGATCACAGTGAGCGTATAAATACGTTCCCATCAATCAATTGGCTATCAATTCGTGGGCGACTGCGCTGGACGTTCTGCCTGATCATCAGTTAAAGTTATGTGTCTATAATATTGTATAGTGGACGAGGGTATCACATGTCAGGTCATGAACTAGCATACGGACTCATAGTCGCTGGATACTTGGTGATAATCCTGGCGATCGCACTGTACGTGGGAAAGAAATGGATAGGCGACGAGAGCGACTTCATGGTCGCCGGTCGGGAGATGGGGGCCGTGATCACGAGCGCGAGTCTGGTCGCGATCATCCTCTCCGGGGGGTTCGTTCCCACAGTCGTACTCATGGGGTTCCTCTTCGGGATCGGTGGGGCCTGGTTCCTGTGGGGTTGGGTCGTGGGAATGGCGCTCGTGATGGCCACCTGGGCCGGTTTCTGGCGCTACACCGGCGGATACACGCCCGCGGAATACTTTGAGTACCAGTACGGTGTGAGCGGCAGGCTCTCGGTGCTCGTCGCCACGATGGTGTTCGGCATCATCGCCGGCGCGTTCCAGTACGTCGGCGCGGGTGCGCTGGTGGCCGGTGCCTTCGGCACCGACACGACCGTCACGATAATCGTGATCGGCGGTACGATCACGATCTACGCCCTCCTGGCCGGGATGTGGGGCATCTCCATCACCGATTTCATCCAGGCGATCTGGGTCGTTACGGCGGTGTTCATCGCAGTTCCGGTCTACCTGTTCGTGAACCACGGATTGCCGACGGTGGGCGAAAATATCACGCCCGAGATGCTCTCGTTCCCGTTCGGGTCGATGGAAGTCTTCGGCCTGGCTGGTGGAACGGTCATCACGTTCGTCTGGCTGAACATCCTGCTCGCGAACTCGGCGCACTACTGGATGCGGGCGAGCGCCGCGCGAAACGAACGAACCGTCAGACGAGGCTGGATGCTCTCGATCGTCATCGTGGGGTTCTGTGGCCTCATGGGTGCGGTATTGGGCCTCTGGGCCCGTATGCTCGTTGCGCCCGACGACCCCGCACAGGCGTTCGGGTTACTGCTCGCCCAGGAAACGCCGGTGTGGCTGGGCGCACTCGCTGTCAGCGGCGTGATCGCGGCCACGATGAGCACCGCGGACATGATGTACCAGATGGTGGCGAACACGGTCACCCGCGACTTCTTCCAGCGGTTCACCGGTATTAACTCGCGAAGGGAGCTCCTGCGGTACAGCCGTATCACCATCCTCGGCATGGGCGTGCTGACGATCTTCCTCGCGACGTCGTATCCCGGCTCGCTTCCACAGATGATCGCGTTCGCACTCTCGATGGGTGGGCCGCTGTTCGTCCTCTCGATGGACTCTTGGCTCACCAGATTCGGCACGAAAGAGGGCACCGTGATCATGATCGCTGCGGTGATCGTCGCGATCTTCTACTGGGAGTTCTTCAGCCCTATCAACGCCCAGATTCAGACGCTCTGGATCTCCGGTGCCGTGAGTCTCGTCACGTTCTACAGTGTGAGCGCCCTCGTCCGCATTACTGGCTCTTGGTGGGGCAAATCGACCGAATCGCTTTCGACCACCACTACGCCCAAAGGAGGCGACTAGTATGTCAACGAACGCAACAACACAACAGTCGGACGAACTCTCAGAGATCGATCTCACGATATTGACCGCGGTCAACAAAGGATTCCGCTACGTGGCGGACATCCTCGACTACTGCGGCCCCCAGCTGGACCAGGAGGGACAGGGGTGGGACTGTTCGACCTATATGCTCCGAATCGATCGGTTGATCGATCTGGACTACCTGCGACGAAACGGAAATCGCTTCAACGGCTTCCTCGAAATAACCCTCACCGAGCGGGGACGATCGGCCGTGCCGCCCCTCTCCGAGGAGGAGACGAGCCTGCTGGGGGAGTACGGAATCTCTATCGAGGCGTTGAACGTCCTCAAAGCGGTCATCGAGTACGAGGAGGAACACGGTACGTTTCCGTCGACGAACCAGCTCATCGAGCGGACCGAGTTCAGCGACTCGTGTTACCAGTGTACAGCCCTGTTCAACCGGATAGTCGACGCCGGACTGGCCGTCGAGAGAGGGATCCTCCGGTATAAGATCGAACCGACCGACGAGGGGCGAAAGCTGGTCGCGAACCGTGAGTGAGCGGACCTCCATTCCCGAACCGCTTCTCAACCGTCGGGGGGTAGCGCGGGAACTCCGGTGGAACGAAGCTGCGGGGGCCCCTCAATCCACTATCCGCCGTAGGCTGATGCCGGTGAACGGTACAACGCCAGGAGGATTCAATACACCGACGATCGAAGAGTGCACAGGGGAGTGTTAAACGGCTGCTCAGTAAGCCGGAGCGACAACCCACAACCATGATAGACGACACGATGGACGATTCAGATGGCATGATCGGGGAGGAAGTCGATCGACAGGAGGATCCGCGGTTGATCACTGGCACGGCGACGTATATCGACGACATAGCGCGACCACGGATGGTTCACGCAGCAATTCTCCGCAGTCAATTCGCCCACGCTCGTATCAACAGCATCGATACGAGCGAAGCCGAGCGTCACCCGAAGGTCCTCGCCGTCTACACGGCGACAGACCTGGAGAACGCGGGTGTGGGAAGCATTCCCTACATCTATCGGGTACCGAACATCGCCGACACCGACCACGCGGTCCTCGCGCGTGAGAAGGCGAGATACCAGGGAAAACCGATCGCAGTGGTCGTCGCGGAGGACCGGTACGCCGCGCACCACGCGACTGATCTCATCAGCGTGGATTACGAACGGCTCGAGGCAGTCATCGACCCGACGGAGGCGATCGCGGAGAGCGCACCCTCGATCCACGAGCGCGCGGAGAACAACGTCGCCTTCACTTGGGAGACGGGCGATAAGCAACGAACGGCTGAGGCATTTGCGGACGCAGACCGGACGTTCAGCTTCGAGTTCGAAAATCAGCGAATCGTCCCGAACGCGCTGGACCCGCGGGGGGCAGTAGCCGAGTATAGCTCCGTCACGCAGGAGTTGACGGTTCACCTGCCCAGTCAATTTCCGTTCACCCATCAGGAGGCGATGGCCCAGGTACTCGACCACCCGAAGCGCAAGATACGCATAATCACCCCGGACGTCGGCGGTGGATTCGGGAGCAAGACGATGTACTACCCGGGAGAGACGCTGACTGCGTTCTGTGCCATGCAGCTCGAACGTCCGGTTAAGTGGATCGAAACCCGCACCGAGGCGTTTCAGGCCGACGAACACGGTCGAGGACAGGTCATCGAAGCCGACGTTGCGGTACGCGACGGACGGATCTCCGGCCTGTCCGTCACCACGTACGCGGGGATCGGTGGTGATCTCTCGTCGAAGGGGGTCGTGGGAGCCGCGACGACGTTCGGGCCGCTTCTCTCGGGCCAGTACACGATCCCGGAGATCTACTTCGAGAGTTTCGGCGTGTTCACCAACGCAACCCCGACAGCGCCATACCGGGGGGTGGGGCGAGCCGAGGCCGCATTTACGATCGAGCGTGTGATGGAGCTGGTCGCCCGCGAACTCGACGAGGATCCGGTCGAGTTTCGCCGTTCGCAGTTCATCCCGCCCGAGGCGTTTCCGTACGAGACGCCGCTCGGAAGTACGTACGACAGCGGCGACTACGAAGGGACCCTGGAGAAAGCGCTCGAGATGGTCGACTACGACGAGTTCCGCGAGCGCCAGGCGGAGCTACGCACCCGTGGCAGGTACGTCGGAATCGGCTTCTCGTGTTTCATCGAGCCCGGCGGCTTCGCGCCCACGAACGCCTCGAAATTGCTCGGGGTGGATCTCCCCGAGTCGACGATCAGATCCAGCTTCTGGGAGAGCGGCGTCGTCCGCGTCCACGAAACCGGTGAAGTGATCGCCTACTGTGGCACCGCGAGCCACGGCCAGGGGAGCGAGACCACTCACGCACAGGTCGTCGCCGATACACTCGGCGTGGATGTCGAGCAGGTCGCGGTGACGGAGGGTAAGGACACGAAAGACGGCCCGGCCGGGAGTGGAAGTTTCGGCAGCCGCGCGGCCGTCATGGGTGGGAGCGCGCTCGTCAAGAGCGCGGAGAAGGTCGTCGAGAAGTGCCGCCGGATCGCAGCCCACCGCTTCGACGTACCACTCGAGGACGTCTCCTTCGACCGCGGGCGCTGCGTCGTTCGGGGTGAGCCCGACCGTTCGCTGACGCTGGCGGAGATCGCGGTGATCGCACACCTCGCGACCGACCTCCCGGAGGGGATGGAGCCCGGCCTGGAGGCGACCTCGTACTTCGATCCGGACGGCATGACGTGGTCGTTCGGGACCCACGTCGCCATCGTCGAGGTCGATCCCCAAACCGGGGACGTCGACTTCGAACGCTACGTCGCGGTCGACGATTGCGGTACGCAGATCAATCCGAAGATCGTCGATGGACAGATCCACGGGGGGGTCGCACAGGGTATCGGGGCCGCGCTGTACGAAGGGGCAGTCTACGACGACAACGGAACCCTCGTGAACGGTTCGTTTCAGGACTACACGCTCCCGAAGATCGAGCACGTTCCGCAACTTGAGTTGGCGAGCACCGTCACCCCCTCGCCGCTGAATCCGTTGGGCGTGAAGGGGGTCGGCGAAGCGGGCACGATCGGCGCACCGCCGGCGGTCGTGAACGCAGTCACCGACGCATTGCGTCCCTTCGGTATCGATCACCTGGAGATGCCGCTCACGCCGGAGAAGGTGTGGCGAGCAGTGCGGGACGCGACCGACGACTAGGGAGCGTCCGCGTCCTCGGACGCTCGCAGAGTCGGCTCCGGGCTGTGGTAAACAGCCTGCTCAACGGGGTCGTGGCACTCACCAAAGAAACCGTTTCACTGATCGTCGATTACGCGTCTGGCCAGCGCTCGATGTAGATCGACTTGTCGGTGTAGAAGTGAATCATGTCCTCGCCCTGCGCGTGGAGATCACCGAAGAACGAGTTCTTCCGACCGCCGAAGTGAAAGAACGCCATCGGAGCCGCCGTGCCGACGTTGATCCCTAGATTACCGATATCGGCTTGGTGGCGGAACGTCCTCGCGTCCGCGCCGCTCCCCGTGAAGAGACTGGCCGCGTTGCCGAAGCGGGTTCCGTTCAGAAACTCGATCGCCTCGTCGATATCCGCAGCCGGCATGAGGCCGAGAACCGGACCGAATATCTCCTCCTGCGCGAGGACCGTCTCGGGCCCGACGTCACCGAAGACGGTGGGGCCGAGGAAGTTCCCCTCCTCGTAGCCCTCGACGCTGAGACCCCGGCCGTCGAGGAGCAGCTCCGCCCCTTCGGAGATCCCCGTCGCGATGAACTCTCGAACGGCGTCCACGTGATCGGGCGCGATGAGGGCGCCGATATCCACGCCGTCTTCGAGCCCATAGCCGACCGTCAGTTGCCTCGCCTGCGCGAGGAGTTCCTCCGCGAATTCGTCGTAGACCGACTCTTCGACGACCGCGATGTCCGTCGCGAGACACCGCTCTCCGCCGCAGGCGAAGCACGACGAGAGTGTCTGCTCGGCGGCGAATTGGATGTCTGCGGTCTCAGTAACGATGAGGTAGTTCTTCGCGCCGCCCTGGGCCTGCACCCGCTTGCCATTCTTGGCCGCGGTCTCGTAGACGTGTCGCGCGACCGGCGTGCTGCCGACGAACGAGATTCCGGCGATGCCCTCGTGTTCGAGCAGTGCGGTCACGGTCTCCGGCCCACCGTTCACCAACTGCACGACACCGTCCGGCAGGCTAGTCTCTCCGATCAGCTCGACGAGTCGGGACGCGACGAGCGGGACCTTTTCGCTCGGCTTGAGGACGAAGCAGTTCCCCGTCGCGACGGCGTAGGGAAGGAACCACAGTGGGATCATACCTGGGAAGTTGAAGGGAGTGATCGCGGCAAAGACGCCGAGCGGCTTCCTGACGGCGCTTTCGTCGATGCCCGGGGCAGCGTTGAGCAGTGACCCGGACTGGAGCATCGTGGGGATCCCGCAGGCGACCTCGACGTTCTCGATACCACGGCGCAGCTCTCCCCTCGCCTCGGTCCTGGTCTTCCCGTGGTCGCGAACGAGGAATTCGGTCAGTTCTTCGAGGTTCTCCTCAAGCAGCCCCTTCAGCTCGAACATCGGTTGGATACGCTCGACGACCGGTGTGGATCGCCACTCCTCGAACGCCTTCCGCCCTTCCGTGACCGCCTCGTCGACGTCGGCGACGGAACTGAACTGCGTGTACGCTAATCGTTCGCCTGTTGCGGGGTTGACGACGTCCTGCCCGGACTCGCCAGTCGGCGCCTTCCACCGTCCGCCGACGTGATTTTGGATTTCACCGCTCTTCGAACGAGATCTCGACTCTGCCATACGCGAACAGAACGCACTCACCGGCTATTAAAGGTTCGCGTCGGCGCGTAGATCCGCCATCGTAATGGCTTCTGTTCGCTACCCACGGCGAAGTGCGGACTCAGTCGTCCCTCGATCGACGCGTCGAGGACCCCTGTATGTAATAACACGCTCCCCGAACAGATCGAGACGGGTCGCGTCCGTCCGATCTGCGGACACCGAGCGGATACGGAGCACAAAGATTGAATACGGTGGGGGCAATCTACTGTGGCATGTGCTCCCAGTGGAACGCACGTAACGGCTTTAGAGGTGAAACATGGAGTTCAATGGAACGTTCGAGATAACTGACTCGGGTATCGACGAGGTCTGGGACGGACTGTCAGACCCCGCAGTGATCGAACGCGCACTTCCCGGGTGCGTGTTCCTCGTCGAGGTCGATGACGACGCCGAGGTGAATTTCCGTGAGTTGGCCGACCGGGAGAGCGACGGGGAACCGGACGATGCGGACCGGCCGTCGTTCGAGGAGGGGAAATCGTACGCGGCGTTAGTGCAAGTCAACGTCGGGGCAGTAACGCCACGCTTCGAGACCGTCGTGACGATCGATAAACGCGAGTTTCCCGAAATGGAGGCGTCCGGCGAGGGAAAGTCGGGTTCCAGTTCCTTCGAGATGGCCTCGGGGATGACCCTCACCGAGACCGACACGGGCGTCACGGTCGACTGGTGGTCGAGCGCGGACGTGTTCGGCCGAATCGCACAGATGGGCCAGCGACTGCTGAACCCTGCCGCGAACAAGATCGTACAGCGGTTCTTCACCCAGATCCAAACGGAGATCGCTCGAGAAAACGAGCGTTCGGACGACAGCCAGGTGGAGAGTCGGACCACCGAAGCGGACGAACAGTCGACCGCCGAGGCCGACGGCGGCCTCACCGGCCGGTTTCAGTCGTTCGTGTCCCGTGACGGGAAGTGACGCCGGGGCCGGAGCGAGCGCACAGTAGTCCACACCCCACCCACGGAGGAAGGATCAGTAAGATGTCAACGCACAAAATCGAACTCACCGTGAATGGGACAGAACACGAACTAGAGGTCAGGTCGAATGAACTGCTGGCTCACACGCTCCGGGACACGCTAGGATACACCGGGACGAACGTCGGGTGTGAGAGCAGTATCTGCGGCGCGTGTAGCGTATCGTTGAACGGTGACGTCGTGAAATCGTGCACGGTGTTGGCGGTGCAGGCTGACGGAACCGCGGTACGGACAGTCGAGGGGATGTGTGAGGATCACGAGTTGCACCCGATTCAGCAGGCGTTCACCGAGGAACACGGGCTCCAGTGTGGCTACTGTACCCCGGGGATGATGATGAGCGCGGCATCGCTGCTCGAAACCACGCCGGATCCAGACGAAGCCGAGATCGAACACGCACTCGAGGGCAACCTCTGTCGGTGCACGGGGTACCAGAATATCGTGAAGGCAGTACAGTCTGCGGCGGAGAAGATGGCACCGTCAGAGTCCACGCTCGAGGAGCACCGTGAGGAGTAGCGTGTCCGTGAGCGACGCTCGTCGGCTCGCAGGCGGGCCTCAGTTCCGGCGCGCGCGAGCGGCCGAGTTGATCCCTTCGGTCGTCGGTCGAGGACGAACAGTTCCGATACGGAGCAGTCATGTATCCTAGGGAGTTCGACTACTACAGAGCCAAGACGGTCGCCGAAGCGATCGCGTTGCTCGAGGAGCATCGCTTCGAAGAAACGGAGCTGCTGGCTGGCGGGCACAGCCTGATTCCGACGATGAAAACAGGGTTGGCCGCTCCCGACATCGTCATCGACATCGGCCACATCGACGAGTTGAACGGTATCGTCGATGACGGAGGGCACTTCTCGATCGGGGCGCTCACCAACTACGACGCGGTCGCGAGTTCGCGCCCGCTCCGCGAGCGTACCCCGGCGTTCGCGGAAGCGGCAGCGGCGGTGGGTGACGTCCAGGTTCGAAATCGCGGGACGGTCGGGGGGAACATCGCCCACGCGGATCCTGCCTCCGACCTGCCCGGCGCGGCTCTCGTCTCCGAGGCGGTGATCGTCGTCCGTGGGCCAGATGGTGAACGGACGGTGCCGGCCGACGAGTTCTTCATGGGAATGTACATGACCGATGTTCAGCCTGACGAACTCCTCACACACATCGAACTCCCAGCCCTCGACGCCGTGGGAAGCGGCGGCGCATACGTGAAGAGGGCGAGTCCGTCGTCCGGCTTCGCGATCGTCGGAGTGGCCGCCGTCCTCGAAATCGCCGACGATACCATTCGAACCGCTCGCGTGGCCGCGACTGGCGTCCTCGACCACGCCGTTCGGCTCCCAGCAGTCGAGCGCTCGCTCGTCGGCGCCGCGGCGACCCCCGAAACGATCGCTGATGCGGCCGAACACGCGGACGACAGCCTCGACGCGGCGCTAATTATGGAAGACATCCACGCCTCGGGCGAGTTTCGCCAGCAATTGCTGAACGTGTACACGGAACGCGCACTCGAATCGGCGGCTGAGCGAGCCGACGTCGGATCGAGACCGAACAGCCGCTGACACGAGCCACGGCGATCGTATCCGAGGGCGCGCGAATCCGAACGACGTGTGGAACGAGCCGACGTCACAGGCACCTGCGCACCCGACTCGTCTCAGCCACCCCGTAGGCGTCGTTCGGGTGTATGATTTATATCGACCTACTCCGATAGCAGTCGTGGAGGTATCAGTATGAACGATAGAGAGCCGTTCACGGCGGAACTACGAGTCTCGTCCGAGGATACGTACAAGACGGCGACGCTGCGCGGCAAGCACGAACTCGTCGCGGACGAACCGACGTGGCTGCCCGGTGGGTTGGCGGGACACGACGATCACCCCGCACCCGTCGATTACCTCGTGATGAGCCTCGCCTCGTGTCAGGTCTCCGTTCTCGTCCAGTGTCTCGAACGGAACGGGGTCGACACGTATCGGATCGAGTGCAATGCCGTCGTAGATGAGTACTATCGGGACGACGACCACCCCGAGGAGATGCCGCCACACACCGCATTACGTCTCGGCCACATCACCGTAGAGATGGTACTGACCACGACGGCGGCATACAGAGACCAGGCCGATCAGTGCCTGATCACGTACGACCAGGGGTGTATCGTCGGACAGAGTCTCTCGGGCGGCATCGACTACACGCCGCTTACCGCGCTCGAAATCGTCGATTCCCCGCTCGGCACGGTTGATGAGCAGTGAGCCATGGATCCAGACATATCCCGTTTCCGCTACGTTGTGTCGCCGCAACAGGAACCGAATTTACTGAGAGTGAAATGAAAATTTATATCAATGGTGTAGAGTGATTGGAATCGTCAGGCTCGGTAGTATGAGGAAGCCGACGGTACTCAACCCCCGATTCGGGTGACGCCATCGTCGAGTACGACTGCTCCCATGAATTCGTCGACGAATTGTCGACGCTTGATGACCGGTCTGTCCTCGTTTTCGGCTTCGACTGCCGGCGGGAGGATGGTGACCTCGGGCCAGTCCGCCTCGATCAGGTTGCCCGTCTGATCTTCGGGGTACAGTGGACGACGCTGACGGGAAGGACGTATAGTGGGGCGTCGCCGAATTATCCTCGCTAGCGAACAATCTGCTTTCCACGATAATCTCTAACGTCAACTAGAAATCTCCACGGTGAGGCCGACGTGGTGGTACTCCAGCGCGGGAACCTCACGCTCGAATAAGTGGAGCTATCCGTCGCCGCAGCTCGCCCACGCCACCGGCACCTCGAAGTTGGGCGTCGGGAGGCGTTCGAGTCCGGGCGCCGTCTCGTAGAACACGACCGATTCCTCGAGGTCGTGGGCGACGACGCTCGCGTGGGTGAGGCGCACGACGGCCGTGTCGATCCCGTGTTAATCACGCAGCCGCGCTTCCGCGGAGAGCTGGTGGGCGTGCGTGTCCTCGAGTTCACAGATCTTCGCCGCGTGGGGGGCGAGGTCGGCCGCCGCCTCGGCAGTCAGCTCCTGGTGCGTCGGCGTCTTCAGGTAGGTGCCAACCCAGATGCCGCTGCTGTAGCGGGCGACCTGCAGCGTCGGGAGACAGTGGTTCGTCCCGACGGCCTTGTCGCCGAACACGACGGGGGCATGCTCCCCGATGAACAACGACCCGTAGTTGTAGAGGTCGTCGACGAGTTCCCGGGGCGACTCCACCATGAGCTGGAGGTGCTCCATCGCGTACTCGTTCGCGAGGTCGACGGCCGCCTCGCGGTTCGGGACGACCGCGACCTCCCCGTTTTCCTCCCAGCTCTCGCGGGCGGTCTCCTCCGTTCGAATGCCGGGGAACTGCGCGTCGAGTTCGTCGAGGACCTCGCGGCCGAAGGACTCCGAGAGCGCGATGAGCACGGCTTTCGCGTTCGGGTCGTGTTCGGCCTGCGCGAGGAGATCGGTTGCGACCAGTCCCGGATCGGTCGACTCGTCGGCGACGATGAGAACCTCCGTCGGGCCGGCGAGGAAGTCGACGCCGACGTGGCCGAAGACCTGCCGTTTCGCCTCCGTCACGAACACATTGCCCGGACCGGTGACGATGTCGACCGACGGGACGGAGTCCGTTCCGTAGGCCATCGCTCCGATCGCCTGCGCACCGCCGATCGCGTAGATCTCGTCGGCACCGGCCCGGTCCATCGCGTAGAGCTGTGCGTCGTTGACTGTCCCATCCGGTTGCGGTGGCGCGCAGGCGACGATTCGCTCGACGCCGGCGACCGTCGCGGGGACGATGGTCATCGCGGGCGTCGCGACGAGCGGGTGGGCCCCACCTGGGATGTAGACGCCGGCCGTCTGAATCGGGACGACCCGCTGGCCGAGCATCACCCCTGGCCTGAACTCCCGCTCGAACCCCTGGATGTTGTCACGTTGTGCGCTGTGGAACTCGCGCACGTTCTCGATCGTCTTGTCGATCGCCTCCGTCTCGTCGGCCTCAAGTCCCTCCGTCGCGACATCGATCTCGTCGTCCGTCACTCTGAACGAGTCTCGCTCTACGTCGTCGAACTTCGCGGTGAAGCGGCGAACCGCCCCGTCTCCGTCCGTCCGAACCGCCGAGAGAATGTCCGCGACGGAGTCAGTCACCTGTTCGTTGATCTCGCGTTCCGTCTCCGTCGCTTCCTTCAGATAGGTATGCCCGACCATGGCTTACCATGCGCGGATTTCAGTATAAAACTATGGTCGGTAACAAACGCGACGGCTCCCTCGGAATCATCCGACCGAGCCACCGTCCGGCGGCCTGGTTCACGTCGTTCGCGCTTGCGCTCGCTCAGCCTGCGCCGTTCGGTCCGCCGAGAACATCGTCCGGTGACTAGTCTAGTGAGGGTGGAGCCACCTACCACAACATCTATTCAGGAAGGTGTGAACACATGACTATGCTTCAGGACGTGAATGCGTTCGTGACGGGCGCAAGCCAGGGTATCGGACGGGAGATCGCGATTACGCTCGCCGACTACGGGGCGAACGTCGCGCTCGCGGCGAGAAGCGACGGCGTTTACGAGACGGCCGACGAGATAGACACGAAGGCGTTGCCGCTCACCGTCGACGTCACGGACGAATCGTCGGTCATCGAGGGAATCGAGGAGACGGTAGATGCCTTCGGCGGCCTAGACTGCCTGATCAACAATGCGGGGATCGCCGGTCCGACTGCACCGATCGAGGAGGTGACGGCAGAGGAATGGGATCGGACGATGGCCGTCAACGTCCGGGGAATGTTCCTGACTACGAAACACGCCGCGAACCACTTGCGAAACAGCGACCGTGGCCGAGTCGTCAATATCTCGTCGATCAGCGGTAAACGGCCGCTACGAAATCGAACGCCGTACACGGCTTCGAAGATGGCGGTCATCGGACTCACCCGAACGCTCGCTGTTGAGTTCGGGAACGATGACGTCACTGTCAATGCAGTATGTCCTGGAGCGACGAAAGGGCCGAGAATCGAGGCCGTCATTGACGCTCAAGCTGATGACCTAGGTATCGAGTACGAGCAAGCCAAACGGCAGGTGTTTACCGATGACTCCGCACTGGGTTCGCTCGTCGAACCTAATGACGTTGCCGAGGTAGTCGCGTTTCTCGCCAGCGGACGTGCCCAGACGATCACCGCCCAGGATATAAACGTAGACGGTGGAACGGCGTGGTACTGACTCTACATGGCGAACCACCAGGGTTGTCTGCCTGTTTCAAGTTCTGAACGGTGCAGATGCGGCTTTCTCTCGCCGAGATTTACGTTGCGGGGAGATGGAAGCGTTCCGAATACGGGACGTAGCGATTAACACCAACCCTCATCCCGACCGGTTGTAACTCCCAGTAGCAAGGAGTTCGTTAGCTGCTATTGACGGACAGGGATTCGATATACGTGTTCCTTCTTGATTCGGACGAGTGCTACGAGCGACACCGTCGTTCCGAACCAGGCGGAAAATCCGCTCAGCCGTTCCCTGCCCTGTGATCGGTCCAAGAGTAACACAGATATGCCTCCAGCCACTGGTCATCAGTGATGGAATCAAGTGCATGGAGTGCCCCGGTCCACGAGGTTCACTCTACCATCGCGGCGATGGCCGACAGTGATCGCCGGGCGGCACTGGCGACCGTCGTCGCCGTGGAGGGCAGCGCCTACCGGCGCCCTGGTGCGAAAGCGGTGATCAAGGAGGGAGGCGACGGGACCGGCACCATCACCACCGGCTGTCTTGAGGACGAAGTCGTGGAGTTGGCGAGTAAGGTGATCGAAAGCGGGAAACCCACCGTCGTCACCTACGACCTGATGGACGACGACGACGTCTGGGGGCTGGGCGTCGGGTGTAACGGGATCACCGACATCCTTCTCGAACCGCTGGACGCCTCGTTCGAACCCGTCGCTTCCGCCTACGCGGACGACGATCCCGTTGCAGTCGTGACCGCCGTCGAGTCGGCCCGCGACGACATCGTGGTGGGAAATCGGACGGTCGTGCGCCCCGACGGATCGACCGACGAGGGAGGTCAGCTGCCGATATCCATCGTCGACGCCGTCGCGGACGCGGCAGCGGATCTCGCGACGAACGGGAAGTCGAGATCAATCGCCGTCCCCGGTGAACTGGTCACGGTCTTCGTCGACGGCGTCGCACCGCTGCCGGTGCTCGCGATTCTCGGCACCGGGCACGACGTAGTCCCACTGGTCGAGTGCGGGAAGCGAAACGGGTTCCGGGTCCAGGTCATCGGGTTCCGAGGCGGGACCGATCTCGCGACGAGGTTCCCCAAGGCCGACGGAACGGGGACCACGAGGGTGGCCGATCTCCGGACGGACTACACGTTCGACGAGCGGACCTATGCCGTCGTGATGTCGCACAACTTCGTCGACGATCGCTTTGCCGTCGCGGAACTCCTCAAGACGGATGTCCCATACCTGGGTCTGATGGGACCCCGTGAGCGATTCGAGGAGATACTCGAGTCGTATGACGAGGAACAGCGACGGACCGTCGAGGCGAGCCTCGGTCGGGTGTATACGCCGGTCGGCCTCGACCTCGGCGGCGGCTCGCCCCACCAGATCGCGACGAGCGTCGTCGCCGAAGCGCTAGCCGTCCACAACGACCGGACGCCGGGGCACCTGAAGGCCCGCGAAGGACCGATTCACGACCGCGTCGAACTCGGATCGACGGGGCGAGGCCCCTGAGGTGGGTCGCGGATCATGACGGACGGAAACGATGACGGCGGGCGATTGCCGGTCGTGGACCGGACGGATGTCAACGACCGCGAACCGGTCCGGCAGGGATCCGTCGCAGGAGTGGTGCTAGCGGCCGGAACCGGAAGCCGCTTCGGCCCGGAGAACAAACTCTTGGCGTCCCTCGACGGGACGCCGGTGGTGGAACGCACCGTTCGGACGGTCGACCGGGGCGGCCTCTCGCCGCTGGTGGTCGTGCTCGGTCACGAGGCCGACCGGGTCGAGACCGCGCTCGGCGACGTCAAGGTAGGGACCGTATATAACGCGGACTACGAAGCGGGACAGGCGACGTCAGTCGCGACGGGGATCGAGGCCGTCCGTGATCGGGCAGATGCGGCGCTCATCGCGCTGGGGGACATGCCGTTGGTGGCCGTCGAGTCGATCCGCACCCTCGTCCGTGCCTACCGCGTCGGGATCGGTGACGTCCTCGCGGCTGGCTACGAGGGACGACGAGGCAATCCGGTGGTGTTCGACGAGCGGTATTTCTCGGACTTGACCACCATCCGCGGAGACGTGGGAGGACGACGGCTCCTCCTCGAGGGCGATCGATCGATACTCGTGGAGACGGGTGATCCGTACGTCCGCCGGGACGTGGACACGCCTGCCGACCTCGAGTCCATCGCTACCGGCCGGTAGCGACCTCGACTGCGTCGAACGAGGCGGTGCCGGTGGCTGGAGTGCCGGAGGTGGACTGGCGGCATGGACGAGGCATCACTCGTTCAGGTCGGCGCTCATTCCCACCAGTCGTAACTTCCAGTAGCGACGAGTCCGTTAGCTGCCGTTGATGGACAGAGACTCGGTAGAACTGTTCTTTTCTGATCCGGACGAATCTTACGAGCGGCTCCGTCGATCCACCCTGTCTGTCGTATCAATCAAAAATAAACACTCATTTCTGGATCGAGAGTCGTTCAGGAGCGCCATCGACACTGCGTCGAGTTCGTCGAGCGACCCTACCGACCGGTGCCAGGAGCCTTCCGGAGCCGTCTCCGGTCCGTTCCGACCGGATCGAGTTCCGGCGAGTCTCGCGGGCGTGAGGTCGTCGCGGACCTGGCGATCGTGACGGCCGAGATTCGGAGATATAGGGCACGGTCGGGACGACGACCCCGCCTTGTCGGAATGATCGCGTAGGTGGGAACGAACTGTTTCGCGCTCGGCGGTAGCGTGCTCCTCGAATCGACCGAAAAAGCGATCATCGCCCTCCCATACCCCCGTCGAGCGGGCACGTCCGAGCGGGTCGAACTTCGATTCGACCGAAGACCGCGTGCGCGCGGCGACCCCGCGGCGCGCAACTCAATCTTGAGTCGCTCGAGCCAACTGTAGATTGTCCGCCGCTGAACGTCGTACCACTCGGCTCGCTCGGTCTGTGTGATACCGTTCTTGTACGCGATTGCTGCCAACAGTCGTTATGTCGGCTTCTTTCCGTCTACCTTGTTTAGAGCATCTTGCAACTCTTCGATAGAGAGCTTGTCAAGGTGCTCCACCTCCTACTGCAACACTTACGAGTAAATAATTCTAATAGCTACTATACGTGCCAGTAAAACACAAAAAACACTTCACAGTCACTTTTCGAGTTCGTTCGTACATTCGTCAACGTATAGTCGATATACTCGAAGCGGTAGGTGATAGATGCTAGCTAGGTCCGGAGATGGCCTCCGTTATGACACGGTGGAGTATCGATTCGTATTCCCCATCAGTGAACGTTAAATATACTCGGTGTATGGACACTGAATATGGATCCAAACCGAAACACGCCAGGGAAAACGATCAAATCACTCGATACAGCATTCGATATCGTCGAACATCTGCACGAAGTCGACGGTGCTCGGATTGCCGAACTATCGAAGTCACTCGGGATGCCGAAAAGTACGATCCATAGCCACCTTGCCACTCTCCGAAATCGGGGCTACGTGGTCCAGGAAGGTGATATCTACTACGTTGGACTCCTGTTTCTCAACCTCGGAACCGGCGCACGAGAACGGCACGTTTTATACGATATTGCTAAGCCGAAGATGGAACGACTGGCAAAAGAAACCAATGAGCGGACACAACTCATGATTGAAGAGCAGGGACGGGGAATCTACGTCTACCGAGCCCGCGGAAGTCGTAGCATCCAGACGGCGAGTCGAATCGGTGAACCTCGGTACCTGCACACCTCGGCAGCAGGCAAAGCGATTCTCGCGCGATACCCAGACGACCAGGTCGAACGTATCATTGACCAGTGGGATCTGAAATCCATGACAGAACAGACGTTGACGTCTCGTGACCAACTCTTTGAAGAACTAGCCACCATCCGTGAGCAGGGTTATGCGACCAATCGAGAAGAGCGAATTGAGGGACTATGGGCGATCGGTGCCGCGATAACCGCTCCTCGTAGCGTGTTGGGCGCGCTGAGCGTCTCGGGACCGACCTTTCGCATCAAGGAGCAACAACGAGAGACAGAGATCCGTAATCAATTATTGGGGGTCATCAACGAGATCGAGTTAGAACTCCGAAGTAGCCAGTAGCCGTCGTCAAATCAAAGGAGCCATAACACCAGTATGGATGTCATGCATCCAACTTCGTTCACCGATGGGGAATAGATGATGTAGTTCGAATCGTACATCTGGAAGTTCTCCCTCTATTACGGTCGGCAGTAGAGCTTTTACTGGAATACTTGGCCAGCGGCGAGAAATAGAGCGTTTACCATCGTCGAATGATAGAGATAGGTGATCAGAAACGCTGATAGCGTGGCTAAGGAACAAATGAAATAGAGAGTCGAACTCACTACTCATCCTCAATGGTATCCATCTCCTCCACAAAACGCTCTTCGAACTGCTTTACGGAGAGTTGATAGACCGTGTTTCCGTTAACGTCACGCCGCCGACCCACCTCGAAGAGGGGTGTGTCGTCGGCAAAGACTGTCCAATCATCCGGGTATCGGGTGTCGATGCCGCGAAATCGTATCGTCACGTCATACATGTCTTCAAGGGTAGAGACCCTTTCATGGACATATACATCATCAAGGAACCGAGGGGGCCGGTAGTCAGGTAGATCGAGCTCTTCCTTGATACGCTTGTTCTCGACCCACCAATCTGGAAGCGGTTCCGAGTGGTGTGAAGTCATATTCTTCTATTGTAGTTTACCCTCGGCGGACTAAGACGTGACGATCGCTGGTGCCCTTCTCGTCGACCTCACAGATATATTTATTATTCTAATGTATTTCCCTCTGTCGAGATCCTATCGATGGATACGTGACGGCCATCGCGGTCAGCTATCGAGTTTGTTCGCCGCTCACTAATGCAGTACACGAGTTCCTTCCCCTCTGTGCGCAAGATTTTTATATCTCCTCGAAATCTGCTTTCGTGGAAGCCGCCCTAGAGAGGGAACTGACGGACTCGGTCCTCCAACAAACCACTAATCATGAAGATACACAGGGCAACGCTCTATCGTCTACACGTTCCAATGCGAGGTTCGTATCGTGCCTCAGTGCATGACTTCTCGCTCATGGATGCAGTTCTAGTCGTCCTCGAGACCGTCGACGGGCGTCGGGGTATCGGTACGGCGGATCCATCGCCCGGATACTCTCGACAGACACCCGACGAGATTCAGAAGGTGTTGAGCCAGTATCTCCCCACATTTATCCGCGCGTCGCCGGACGATCCGAACGAGGCTACCAGAGTTCTTGACCGGCTCGATGGATGTGAAAACGCGCGATGTGCTGTCGAGATGGCGTATCTCGATCTCTATTGCCGTGCCGAACATCGGTCCATAGCTGATTTCTTCGGCGGCCGACGCCGCGCGTCAGAACCATTGAACGCGTGGATCGGAGTCGATATACCGGAAAGGATGGTAGCGGAAGCCAAACGATGGCGTGACCGAGGTTTCCAATCGTTGAAGTTGAAACTAGATGGTGACGCTGACCGTGATATTCAGCGAGTTGAAGTCGTCCATGACGCAGTCGTAGACGAGATGCAGATACGAGCCGACGTTAATGGTGCCTACGACGTCGAGACTGCCATCGAGGTCGCGCAGGCACTAGAACCACTCGATCTCGCTCACCTCGAGCAGCCGGTTCCGCTTGATGATATAGACGGACTGGAGGCAGTGACGCAGGCGACGAGTATTCCGATCATGGCTGATGAATGTCTCCTCGGTCTACGGGAGATTAAGGAGGTTATCGACCGGAAGGCTGCGGACCGACTGAAAGTGAAGACCCTGCGATTGGGAGGACTGCAGACGACCCATCGCGCCCTGGATCTCGCTGCAACTGCTGGTATCTCTTGTGTCGTCGGTCATGGATTTGGCCTCATGCCGGCGACCAGCGCCGAACTCCAACTCACTGCATCCCATGACGACGTATTTCGACCCGTCGAAAATGTGGGCATGCTGAAAATGGCCGATGAACCCTTCAATCAGGCTGTGACGGTCACCGACGGAAGCGCGAGCGTCGGTGATAGCCCAGGTCACGGGGTCGAACTCCGCGAAGATCGACTTTCCGAATTTGTAGAGGAACGGATAGACATCACGGCCGGCTAACGGGGATATTCACCGAAATAGTTCCAAACCCGACAAAAATTTTATGCCGATATACCGGGGACTGTAGCACATGGCAGCCCAGTCACAACAGTCGAAGTTGTTAGAGGAGACAACCATCGTCGATACGGACGTCCATCTATCCATCTCACCGAAGGAGGTGGCAGAGTATACCGACGAGCCGTTCCGAAGTCACATGGTAAACGAGGGGTACTCGCCGCTTCCATCGAGCGGATGGGATCGCAATCTCCGGGGAAAGATCGAACACTACTCGGTCAAGAGTCCGGAGGATGTCCAAGAGACCCTCTGTGAGGAATTCGGTATCGATCATCCAATTCTCAACGCCACGTCAAAGCTGACCCGCCTCCCACAGACGGATCTGGCAGTCCACCTGCAGTCGGCCTACAACGACTTCCTCTTGGACCAGTATCTCGACGAGTACGACCACTTCTACGGCCTTGCCTCGCTAGCCACTCAGGATCCTGAGAAGGCCGCGGAGGAACTCGATCGACTCGGTGACGAAAAGCAGATCGTCGGTGCGTATATCGCGACGACGGGGCCGAACCCGCCGCTCGGTGATCCCAGCTACGACGTAATCTACGAGGCGGCCGAAGACAATGACCTGCACATCGGGTACCACGGTAGCGGTGGCGCCTTCATGTTCGAGTTTCCCCGACAGAATCAGGCGTTCGAGAAATTCATCGAGGTTCACACCGCAGCTCATACCTGGAGCCAGATGATGACCCTCACCAGCCTCATCGTCAATGGAACTCCAGTGAAGTTCCCGGATCTCAACTTCACGTTCCTCGAGGCAGGTATCGGCTGGATTCCGATGATGATGTTCCGACTCAACAAGGAGTATTCGATCCGACGCAGCGAAGCGCCGCTGCTGGAGAAGAGTCCTGAAGAGTATATTCGGGAGTTCTACTTCGCGAGCCAGCCCATCGGAGAGTCGAACGATCCGAAGCATATGCAGCAGCTCATCGAGATCGTCGGAGCTGACTCCCTCGCATTCGCCACCGACTATCCGCATTGGGACTTCGACCACCCGGAAGCGCTTGACAAACATCTCCGCGCTTACTTCACCGCGGAGGAACGTGAGAAGGTGCTCTACAAAAACGCGGCGGAGGCGTTCGGACTGCGTCTATGACCGACTACGTCGTCGCGCGGACCACCGAGATCAGTGAGGGTGAACGTATCGTAACGCAACTTGAGGGGCGAGAGATCTGCGTGTTCAACATCGATGGAGAGTACCGAGCGTACACAAACTGGTGTCCACATCAGGCCGGGCCCGTCTGTGAGGGAGCCATCACCGGTACCACCGAAGCCACGTTCGATCGCGAGAATCTCGAAACTACACTCTGCTATACGAAGGAGGGACAGATACTCAACTGTCCATGGCACGGGTGGGAGTACGACATCACAACCGGTGAGTGTCTCTCTCGTCAGCAAGTCAAGCTCCCGGAATACTCCGTGACGGTTCAGGACGGGGATATCATCGTTTCCGTATAGACGCTGTGTGCTGAGTTGGCGCGCCGAAACCCTCCTCTACGTCCTTACGAGTGATGGAGCCGCCAGTTGTTGGAGGAGCTTCAACGAGAGCAACATGAGCAGACAGGCTCCCAAGAGACCGGTCAGAACAGTGAGCGCGGTAACGAACCCGAACGCGTCGGAGAGATAGCCGACTACGACCGGACCAGTGCTCCCCATCCCGGTCATGATGGTCCTGACGATGCCGAGTGACCCTCCGACGATAGCGTCCGGGATTATATGAGTGAGGTAGGAGTCGCGGACGGGGCGGAATCCGTGGAAACTCAGCCCGAGCACTGCGACCAGACCGATGATCACGGTCGTTGAGGTGGCCCCGAGGAGTGCACCGAGTGTGAGCGTACCGATCATCAACAGCGCCGCCGAAAGCAGTAGACGGTCTGCACGATCACTGAGACGCCCGGTCACGAGTTGACTAAAACTCACTAGGAAAAACACGCTGTACGTAAGCCCGGCCGTAGCTGCATCGAGTCCCTTCGACGTCATCAGATAGAGCGGCAAGAATGCCGAGATAGCGTTCCAAATGAATGTAGTCATTGAAATGACGATGACGAACAGGAGCAGGTGAGCGTCACCGAGGAGGTGTAGATATTCTATCGTCTCTACCTCCCTTATCTGCCCCTCGTCATCAGTAGTATCAGCGGGTTCGTCTACCGATGCCGTGTCGGTCTGCTGGTGATCCGCCGATTGCTGGTCCGAAACGTACACGAGAAAGGCGAGTGCGATGCCGACACCCCCCGAAATGATGAACAAACCACTCCAGGGGACAGAGAGTTGTTGGAGGAGGACGATCGTAGCCGGTGCCGCGACTCCCCCGAATTGACCGATGGTGTCGAGCGTTCCGAGTGCCGATCCCCGCTGTTCGGGGTAGCGAAGGGAGATCAGACCGATGACGACCGTCTTGTGCATCCCTGAACCAGCGCCGATGATGACCGCTGCCACAGCGAGAAGGGTAAACGTCGGGGATACCGCGAAAACGAATGCTCCAACAGAGACGATCAGTATTCCGAGAAGGATCACTTGGTGGGATCCAACCTGATCGGAGAGGATACCGGAGGGAAACTGCATTACAGAGTACGTGAACATCAACGCCGAGAAGAGGAACCCGGTTTCCGTGTTTGAAACCCCGAACTCCTGCTTGAAGGCCCCGAATAACGGTGGAAACGACTGACGAAGGAACAGGATGAGAAACCAAATAAGAGAGACGACGAGGAGCAATCCATATCGTCGGAGGAAACGGGACTGGTTTATACGACCCATCATATGAACTTAGTGAGGAGTGCTCGGTGGTTGTAGGTCTATAGCTATTCCGCGAACGGCTCTCATTCGAGGTAATGAAATAGATCGTGCACGGGCTATTTCAACATTCCTCCTCCGAAAGCACCGACATGGTTTTGCAGAATAGTTATCCGGAATGTTATAAACAACCTTTAAATAATGGTGTGAGAATGTAGGTATGAGTGGTGGTGCCATATGGTAGGATACTCCCTTTCGGCCAGTAATCGACGCACCTTTCTGAAGAGCATTGGGGTTGCAGCAACTGCGGCCATAGCAGGCTGCACAGAGGACGTCAGTATCGGCAGCGAGAGCAACAACACCGGAGGCTCAGGGTACGGTATTGACCCGGTCACGTTTATCGTTCCGTTTGGAGCGGGCGGCGGTGTCGACCGAAGTACACGACAGATTCAACCGTACTTCGAGGAGAACCTCGGCGTGAAGATCAAACCCGAGTACAAACCAGGAGCAGGGACACAAATCGGGACGCAGGCTGTTCTCAACGGTCGGCCGGACGGTGGTACCATCGGTGCTGCCTCCATTCCAGCGTTCGACTTCACGATGCTAGTCGGCGGCGCGGAGTACTCGATGAGTGACTTCACGTGGATCGGTAACCTACTCGAAGATCCTGGGCTGCTCCGCGCACACAAGAACGACGACCGGTTCGATACCGTCGAGGATGTCTTCAACTACGCCAAGCAGAATCCAGGGGAACTAAAAGTGTCCACCTCCGGCCCCTACAACCAGAACGTTCTCGGATTAGCGCTCCTACAGGAGGCGACGGGGGCGAAGTTCAATATTGTCCCCTACGACGGCGGGAGTGCGTCACGAGGAGCTCTCGTCAAACGAGAGGTCGACCTCGTCCACGCGAACGTCTTTAACAGCCTGGGGACAGCCGACTCCACTCGCGTCCTTGCCGTCCACGCCGACGAGAACAAGTGGGGTCAGCTCACCGACGACGCGCCGACGTTCAGTGATGCCCTGGGGTTCGATCAATCGGCGGTTCCGCCGTCGGCACCCCAAGTGCGATATGCCTGGTTCACAAGCGCAAAGGTCGAAGAACAGCATTCCGATCGTATCGAGCAACTACGGACCGCGTTCGAAAAGAGTATCAAGAGCGATCAGTACGTCCAGGATTTGAAGGAGAAAAATCCGCCTATCGACACACAAGTGGCCTACTATAGCGGTGAGGAGACGGCACAGATGAACGAGGAGAAGCACAACCAACTGAAGGAATATCTCGATCTCATGGAGAAGGCGGTCGATCAATGACACAGGTGCCGGAGAACGCAGAACTCGGACGACGCGGCGGTGACGTCGACTCAACTGACGCGACCGCAGACATCGACCACAGTCGATTCGCCTACCGACTCGGCAAGCGTCTGCTCTTCCCGGCCATTGTCGTCGTCTTCGCGGCGTTGTATGTGATGAACACGTACGGTAGTATCGCGCTCAAAAACCTGGTCTATCCGTTCGTGGTGATTGGCGCCCTGCTCATCGCCTTGATCGCCGCCGTAGTCGGTGATCTCCGAACGACGATGGAGGAACAGCGCGAACTCCGCACCCTAGCAGGAGACATCGACGGAAGTGAACTCAACGACTCCGTCACCGAACGGATCGCACGGCTACGTAATCCGATTCTCACTGCGATCGGTGCGATTGGCTACCTGCTGTTGATCCATCTCGTCGGATTCTTCCTCGCGTCGGCGCTCACGATGATCGGACTCATGCGTGCGACCGGGACCGAGCGAACGAACGACTGGCGATACATCATCGGCGTCACCGTCGCGCTCCTACTCGCGATTTACGTACTGTTCGTTCAGTTCCTCGGACTACGGGTACCGCAGGGAATTCTCGGGTTGATGTGACATGGTACTCGATAACCTCGCTACCGGACTCGCGATCCTGCTGACACCGACGAACCTCATTCTGATAGCCATCGCGGTCGTGATTGGCGTGATCGCGGGCTCGATCCCCGGGTTCACCGGCACCAACACGGTCGCTATCATGCTCCCGTTCACACTGGCGATGCGCCCGGAGTCGGCAATCATCTTCATGGCTGCCATCTACGTCGGTGCCGAGTACGGAGGCGCAATCCCAGCAGCGCTGATCAATACGCCCGGAACGGCAGGCGCGACGGCAACTGTACTGGACGCGTACCCGATGAGCCGTCAAGGGAAAGCGGGCCAAGCACTCGGCATCTCGATCTTGTCGAGCGTTGTCGGAGGCTTCCTCTCGGCGCTGGTACTCCTGTTTCTGATCGAGCCGATCGGCCAGGTGTCGTATATGTTCGGGGAGCCGGAGTTCTTTGTGTTGGCCGTCTTCGGCATCGCAATGCTCTCGTCAGTAGTCGGCGATAACGTCTGGAAAGGTCTGGTCGCGGGTTTCTTCGGGATGTTGTTCGCCGCGATCACCGTCGATCCGCTAACGGGACAGCGACGACTCGATTTCGGCTTCCCCGAACTCTACTCTGACATCCCGTTCATCCCGATTATCGTCGGCCTGTTCGCTATCTCGGAACTATTGTATCTGATCAATCAAGACCGTGTCAGCGAGACCGATATCGACGTGAAGTCGTATCACGACATCGTTGAAGGGTTTCGAGAGGTGATCAAGCGTCCTGGCCAAGTCGCCCGAGCACTCTCTCTCGGAACCATCATCGGTGCTGTACCGGGTGCTGGAACCTCTTTGGCGAATTTCGTCAGCTGGTCGGAAGCAAAGCGGGCGTCGAAAACCCCCGACCAGTTCGGCAAGGGCGCACCGGAGGGTGTCATCGCCTCCGAGACCTCGAACAACGCGGTCACCTCCGGATCGCTCATCCCCACGCTCATACTCGGCATCCCCGGAAGCGGAACGACAGCAGTTATGTTAGGAGCGTTACTCCTGCACGGTATCCGTCCCGGGCCGGGGCTCATGCGCACGTTCGGCCCAGAGGCGATGGCCATTATGCTCTCGCTTCTCATCGCGAACGTTGTCCTCCTGATCTTCGCATTTAGCGTCTCGAAGTACCTCGTGCGGGTCGTCCTGCTGCCGACGAAATGGCTCGTCCCGTGTATCCTTGTGCTGACCGTTGTCGGTGCGTTTGCGCTCCACAGTACGATGTTCGATCCGTGGTTTATGATCCTGTTCGGATTCGTAGGGTACCTCATGCGTGAAACAGACTATCCCATCATCCCGTTCATCCTCGGGATCATTCTCGGCCCCATTGCTGAGGAGGGATTCCGGCGCAGTCTAGCGCTGAGTCAGGGCGATCCGATGATCCTCTTCACTTCGAGCAGCATCACGATCGTCCTCTGGGTACTCACCGTCCTAGTGTTCGTAGGACGACCAGTCGTCTCACAGATACAGGCGCGACGTACTATCTGAGCACCACTCTCGCCAGTTCTTATTCCGGGCAAAGAGATGTGATGCAGACTGGAGTCTCTTGTCGTATTGGCTAACAAAGAGTTAAGTAGAGAATCATTCACTGAATACCTGAGATGGATCTCGGGTTAAAAGGCGCTACTGCGATCGTAACTGCTTCGAGCAAGGGACTAGGTCGAGCAGTGGCCACAGAACTCGTCCGTGAAGGAGCGACCGTCGTCATCAGTTCAAGGAGTGATGAGAATCTCACCGAAGCAAAGGACGCCATTATTGATGCTACTGATGCCAGTTCTGACGCGATCATTCCTGTCGTCTGTGACCTCTCGAATGTGACCGAGATCCGTGAGCAAATGGCGATGGCTATTGAGCGTCTCGGTGGTCTCGACGTACTCGTCGCAAACCATGGCGGTCCACCAGCACAAGGGTTCGATGCGTCATCACTGGCTGATTTCGACAACGCCTATGACAGCGTCCTTCGGAGTACCGTTGCGATTGTCGATGCGACCCTGCCATCACTTGTAGATGATGGAGGATCGATTACGACCGTCGTGTCTGCATCAGCCCGCGAGCCGCCCGCGGATCATATACTCTCTAACACGTTCCGCTCAGGGCTGTATGGGTTCTCGAAGGGACTCGCGAAGGAATACGCGGATCAAGACGTTCGCGTAAACTGTGTGTGCCCCCGGGGTGTCCTAACTGATCGAATCGAGTACAAGATCCGTGTACTTGCAGACCGTGAAGACATCACGGTTGAAGAGGCGCGACAGCGACGGGAAGCTGAACTCCCACTTGGTCGTCTCGGTGACCCAGAGGAGTTCGCCCGAGCAGTTGCATTTATGGCCTCCAATGCAGCCAGCTTCACTACTGGCTCAGTCTTCCAAGTAGATGGTGGATGGGCAGATAGGATTCTATAACAGCGATCTGATTAGAAGTAATTACTTAATATCGAATGCATCCTAAAATAATGCGTCCGCTCACTGGATAGGGAAACTCCACACGTCAGACGTACCCGTCTTGCCAGTCGCGTGTAGATCAGTATGGATCCGGCCATGCAGTTATACAGGTATACAGGAATGTTCCTTGGGCGAACATGGGTCGGCTAGACGACTGCCGTCACATCGATCATCACGCATTGGACCTGTTTTCTGAGATGGTCTCTCTCATGGGGTGATCCACCAAAAACGTTGATGACTGGTGAGTAGAAACATGAGATTAGCTCACTATATGACGTCACTTCATATCACCGACTGTGCTGACTACGAGACCTTCGCCCGCACGTGGCACGCCCACTCCCTCGAGCAGCACGATGTGTCGCTAGCGACCGCTTGCGATCGGGGGCTTATCACCGAGGACGAGACGCGATTGTTCTGGCAGTTACTCGGCCAGCTCGCTCCTGATGAACTGCTGTTTCGGTTGCCCGAGTGGCTGGCCGAGGAGAAGGTCGGTTTCGTCGAGGGGGGGCACACCGACGGTGTTTGTTGGCCGGATCGAGCGGGAGACGGACAAGGCGATCCTCGTCGCTGAGTCGGCGGCAGCCCGCCCACTCATGAAACTCGCCCACCGCATTCACCATCTCGAGGACGCGCTTGAGACGCTTTCGGACGCCGATCCAGAACGGCGAACATGGTTATCGCACCGCCGTGAGACAGCGCGACGAGCGTTCGAGCAGCGCGAGGATGTCACCGATCTCCGTGAGGGATGGCTCCCGAAAAGCCAACTTCGTACTGTGATCAGACGGATCTGACTGGACTTCATCTCCACCGATGGCATCGTCTCGAGTGACACTCCCTCGTCCGGGTCGGGGATGGCGAGCGAGCGTAGCGGCTACCGGCTCCCAACTCTCGTAGAAGTACTTGCTCATCAATGATTCTGACGATGGTCGGATATGTCCTCGGTAGTGTGGCGGTGAGATCCCGCGTGAAGCAGTGCGTACCACGCCTTATCTGTGCGGTTTATCCCTCGATTGGGCGGTGCGCAAAGAGAAGAGCCAGGGGTTTATTTTTGTTGAACGTTCCGTGTTCGATATGACTACTCTTGCACTGACGGTCTCGGATCGAAGTGATTATTAACTTGACTCTGGTTGAGCAGGGCGAGTTCTTAAACTAGGAGTTGGTGATCATAGTGCGCCGAACGATGGACGTTTCGTACACTGAAATGACTAACGATGCTCCGGACGAGATGGAGGAAGAGCTGGTTACACAGATGGTCGCCGAGCAGTAGAATCCGGCGTGGCTAGATACCCTACCGGACGTTCAATACACCGTCTGATTAACGAGTGAGTAACTATTTTTGTATTAATCTACTGAACAACGAGTGCCACTCCAGCGTAACCGATTCAGAGGAACGCCAACACGGTGGAGTGTCTCGTTGGCTGGCCTACATCGGACGGTGGAAACGTTTTCAGAGCACCTGCATTAGGCCAGTCGGTCTCTGACGAACACTAGTGTTGCTTTAGTCGTGAAGCGCTAGTTTCCAGTCCTCCGTGTCTACCGTTTGAATTTAGCAGTTGACGGCTGAAGACCCACTAGCTCCCTACGGATGTGCTGGACCTTGCGTTCGTAACGATCCCTAAATCTGTTCTCGGCGAGGATAGCTACATCGATGATGTCGTGAGGATCTGAGCAACAGAGCTCGGATGCTATCTCTCCGGGGCTGTCGTCTCCCTCTTCGGCCAGCCACCTAGTCGACGGAGATCACAACCTTCTCGATAGCCCCCTGAGCACAATCGAGCAGTATGGCTACTGACCCGGACGCCGATGTCGACGGATGGCCAACCGGGCGTGAGGCACTTACCTATCAAGAAGCTCGTGCCGTGCTCGATGCGCAGCGTGACACGCTCGCCGACATCGACGACAAGGCTGTTCGAACGGTCCGCCTGACAGCGGTGCTCCTCGGTGTGTTCGTCGCCGCTGGCCGCATCGGCGGGCTGGCCCTCTTCGATCCCCATCTCTCTGCCCTCGGTATTCTTCTCCTGTTCGGCTCGATCGTGGCTAGAATCGCGACGTACAGCGAATCAAATATTTATCTCGGGCCGAATCGCCGCTATGTCGAGCAGCTCACGACCGATTCGTTCGTCGGCACCGACTGACACACTGACTGCCTCGTGACGGCTGCCTTCTGGATCGGGGAGAACGCCGACGATATCCACTGGAACGAGCAGCTCCATACGCTCACACAAGGGTTACCTGTGTTCGGGCTCGGTGTCCTCACCCCTTCCGTCGCTTTTTAGCGCTGAAGGCATAACATGTACGCGAATGCCTGACACTGACCAGCCAGCATCGCCGGCTGAGAAGGGCCAGCGCAGCAAGAAAGGTCCCGCCTGGTTCTCGCGACCCTTGGTCGTCGCGACGACGATTAATCCCACACCGCAAACGTCATTCCGTTTCGAGTTCGTACAGGTGTCTCTGTCTCGCCGCTATTCACGTTCGAGCTGGGCACTACCATAGAGCGTCAATACATACCGGCGTGATCGCGGGAGATACCCGTCCAGTGTGGACATCGCTATCTGCCCGGCGTGAGGTAGAGGAGCTCGTTGACTTCGTAGAGATAGCCCGACTGAGTAGTTGTGTGAGCGCGACATCCGTTTCCGCCTCTGCGAATCCGTGGTCCTGCAGCATCTCACGTGCGGTCGCTGGGCGCATCCCCTCCGTCTCTTGGAGGGGTGATTCGAGCTGTGCGAGTGCGTCGCTCGCGAGTGGGCCAAGCGGTGTCGATCGAGTCGAGGTGGGATCCATGAGCGATCGGTTGGACTCGTGGCGATCAGCTGAGTCGGGTAGTATACGCTCTGCGGTGCCACGTCTTGAAGCTTCGGCCACCCGTTGCTCTCACGCTGCGGCCTAGCGGGGCCCGTTCTCACGGCCATCGTGTCGTTCCGTCTGACGTGCTCGTCCTCTCAGCCGTCTGTGGCGCTGCCGATCGCTCTATGAGGGGTATGCGGACATCACGGGGGGATCGTGTCGGTGACGGAGGTACCCCACGTTGCAAGCGAAAACCGACGAGAACGATCGTATCTGTCGGTCTCTCTGCGATCTAGAGGCGGTAGCTGCGTTGGCAACTCCGTGTTTCGTCGGTAGCCATGGGTGCTCACTCGACCGTGACGGGATCTCGAAACGCCCTATGACTGTGGTGATGCCGACACTGACTACGATCACTCATATATCTCGACCAATTGGTGGTCGAAGAACGCCGTTGCCCGCTCCTCGAGCTGCTGCTGGACGCTTTGTGGTTCGCCGTCGATCTCGAGCCCGGCGGTATGAACCGTATACATCCCGCGGACGTGCTCGAGAAACGCCGAGTGCGCCGCCTCGACCGATTCGAAGGCGGTCGCTGGTCGACTCACGAGCAGGTTTCTGGCGTCATGGAAGGTCTGCTCGCGGACCGTCTCTCCTCACCGGCTGAGTGCTTGTCTACTCGCATGGGGTATTGTTGGTCAAGGCGTCGGGACCACGGCTCAGCGTGATCCCACTAGTTCGTATGGTACTCGTTAGATACCCCTGAATAATAACGGTTGCTCGTGTCGAAGGTACTGCCCAGATGTACTTATACGGCCGCGTCGTAGCGAGCGCCATGACCGGCGACGAACCAGTCCAGCACTGTGAGGTGGCTACCCCCATCGATCTCGAGGGTGCGCTGTCGAGGGCTGGTATTGAACATCTCGAGGTGGACGAGCAGCGGACGGTGGTGATCTACCAGACGGCCATTCTCATGCTGATCGTTACGGAGGGGGAGCCGACGGCCACTCAGCGGTTCGACGTCGAACTCTGGAAGGAACCAGCAGATGCACCTGACCACGATCCTGAGGACCTCCTGTCAACGTTTCTCGACGAGCTGCTGGCAGCCACTAATATCCCTTGTCAGTGCGGAGCGAGCAAGTCTAGCCAGCCCCACGACCGCTAAGCAGCGGTCCGAATGGCCTCCTGTTGACTGTGCAACCGCTCCAAGAGAGCTCGTACTGCGGTTGGTAGAGGTGAGAATCGAGAGGGCAGTCTCGACTGCCTCCTGCGGTCACGCGCTGGCCTGGCCGAGGGGGAGACTGCCGATCCGTAGTAGAATCGCTCCCCGCGTTAGTAGTCGGGATCGGTGATGTGCAGCTCCCCATTAGCCTCGTACAGCCACCCCTGCTTGAGGAGGCGATCGATGGCATACCGGGCGTCGGTCGGCTCGTCGACGAAGGTCTCATCGGCCAGCAGCCACTCTTGCGCCTGTCGCGGGAGAACCCCTCGTGTCGCCCATTGACGGTGGCAGTGAGGCGGTCGTAGGTCTGCTCGATCCAGCCGGGTACCGACGTTGGGTCAGGGGTCCACATCGCGATCACACGCCTTGTAGAGAGAGGTGAGGAGGTGGTCCGGCTTAAACCTGTAGGATACTCGTCAGACGGAGCGCTGACGAAACCCGTCCGCTGGCACGAAATCTAACGAGCTGAATCGCCTCTCAATTCGACGGACCAGTACCGCGAGTTCTCACCACACTTCGTGACAACTACGTGAGAGACAACGGATGGGCCTCAAATCGATCACACCAAGAGCAGGCTGTCATCCCATCAGTGCCGTTTGAGGAGTTGAATGCAATTCTGGCGTAACCGTATTCCCCTGCTGTTTTTAGATGATGCTATCCTGATCTTTTAAATATCGGTGTTCGCGCAGACCGTGAAAATGTTAGTCGGCTTGTTAGTAGCTAAAACTCGTGGTTCCATAATTGGTGTCGCTTCGACTCGGATCGGTAGCCGCTATTCAACACAGCAGAAGAAACTGATTTTCAAGCCGGCTCCAAACGGTGAGAAATCTGCGGCACGCGTCGAACGCTGATCGCCACGACGGTTAGATGGAGAGCGTCAGTCTATCGTTGAGAGGATTCGGCGCAAGTACCAACGACGCACTACTGCGTTCTGATATGTATACCAACCCCATTAACGAGTAAATTCAATTGTACGGCTGCCGCCGATCGGGCTCTGTTGAATCGAGTTTTCCGAAATTTTCATGGGTGCTACTAGCAAGCAAGGAGCATGCAATACGCCACAATCACTTACCGACATCCCAACGGGTGGCCACAGTCACTTGGTAACGCATTCGCTGCACATGATGACATGGTGCCCGTTGCGCTCCATTCCTCGCACCTACTCGAGGATGGAACGGCGGTCATGCTTTATGAACTTGAAGGTGACCCCGCCGACGTCTCTGAGATCTTATCAGAAAGTCAAATAACAATGGATTATCGGGTGACTCAACACCGTGACTGCACGATTGCATATATCCACTACAATCCGACGACGACTGTCAAACAACTCACCAGGATCCCCAGAAGAAATGGACTCATCATCGACAAGCCCATGATGTTTCATGAAGATGGTGGGCTAGAGATTACGTTTATCGGACTCCGAGCGAACATCAAGCAGGCTCTTGAGGAGACACCCAGTATTCTCACAACGACAATTGAACGTATCGGCGAGTATGAACCCAGCATACAGAAGTTGTTTACTAAACTGAGCGACCGTCAGCGCGAGATTCTCCGGACGGCGCACAAACTTGGGTACTACCAGCAGCCGCGGGAAACTACATGCCAAGAGATCGCCAGCGAACTCGATTGCACAGCAGCGAACGTTGGAGATGTCTTGCGGCGTATCGAAAACTCACTCATCGACGAAATCGTCCGAACTGCCTTCGACACGAAGTACGAGGATCCCCCGATGCGGTCGGTGTGGTGAGCTGAGGCGACTGTTGTCGGCGAGCGCTCACCGGTATATAAATTCCTATCTATGAAAAGGAGAACGCTGTATGCTGACTCTTCCCGAGTATTATCTCATGTCACAACGGAGCATCGATCCGTACGCGATCGACATGTTCGTCGACGAAATCGAAATCACCGAAGTTGCCGACAGTACCTACTACTTCTCGGCGTTCAGCGGCGTGACGGCGTTTGAAACGAGCGAAGGGTTAGTGCTGATCGACACCGGGTTGTCAGCGACCTCCGCGACGATGGCCGAGGCACTCCGCGAGTATACTGATGCATCAGTGCATACGGCAATCTACACTCACGGTCATCTCGACCATGCGTTCAATCTCGATGATTACCTAGTGAGTGGACAAGATTCACCGAATGTAATCGCCCACCAGGTGATGCCCAATCGATTCGACCGATACGAGCAAACCGTCGGCCACAATGATGCCATCAACAGCCGACAGTTTGGGGGCACTACGTCTGGAATCGACGAACTCGACGACCTAGCTGAGTCAAGCCAGTTCGGGTGGCCCGAGTACCCGCCTACTACGATCTACGACGATAATCTCACGATCCAAGTGGGCGACATCACGCTCGAACTCCATCACGCTCGTGGGGAGACCGACGACCACAGTTGGGTGTACTGTCCTGAACGAGAGGTGCTCTGCCCTGGTGATTTCGTTATCGGTGTCGCTCCAAATGCTGGAAACCCGCAGAAAGTCCAGCGTTACCCCTGGGAGTGGGCGGACGCACTTCGAGAGATGACTGCTGTCGACGCCGAGACACTCTGTCCAGGTCACGGCAGACCGATCATCGACGACTCGGAGGAGATCCGACGTCGATTACTCAGGAGTGCAGAGTACCTCGACACCATCGTCGAGCGAACACTTGACACTCTCAACGATGGCTCGCCACCGCACGTTGATATTATCCGAGATGTTGAGCTTCCTGATCCTGATGAACCGTGGTTACAAGAAGTCTATGACGACGGGGAGTTCATCGTCCGGAACGTCCTCCGGTACTATGGCGGCTGGTGGTCCGGCCGGCCGAGCGAATTGAAACCTGCAAGCCGTGATGCGCTCGCCGAAGAGATTACCGCGCTTGCTGGTGGCGTTGAAACGCTGGTGAGTCGGGCTGAGGAATTCGCGGCAGATGGAGACTCGCGTATAGCTTGTCATCTCGCCGACTATGCGCTAGAAGCCGCTCCGGACAACAAGCGCGTCCAGTCTGTGGTCGCAGATATCTATGAGCAGCGGGCCGAGGCGATGACTGATCTGATGTCGAAGAACATCTTCTCGTCGGCCGCCGAGTACGCGAATGAAGGCCGGAGGTTTCGGTGACAATGAGCACCGAAACTACATACGACTACATCGTTGTCGGTGCCGGATCTGCAGGCTGCGTACTTGCAAACCGGCTAAGTGCGGACAGAGGGACTTCAATACTGCTACTCGAAGCCGGTGAACCGAACGAAAAACAGGAAATCGATATCCCGGCAGCGTTCCCCGAGTTGCTCACAAGTTCGGTCGACTGGGAGTATTATACGGAGCCACAGACCGAGTTGAACGGCCGCGAACTGTACTGGCCCCGGGGGAAGACGCTCGGCGGGTCTAGTTCGATCAATGCAATGATCTACATCCGGGGCCACCAAGCAGATTACGATCACTGGGCGTCGTTGGGGAATGACGGGTGGGGCTACGATGACGTATTGCCGTATTTCAAGCGGAGCGAGCACTTCGAGCCCGGTGGCTCAGCGTACCATGACCAGAGCGGCCCACTGAACGTCAGTTCGCCTCGAACACCGCGGTCGCTATCGCAGACGTTTGTTGAGGCTGCAGTTGAGACCGGCCATATTCGGAACGAGGATTTCAATTGCGAGCGGCAGGAAGGTGTCGGATTCTACCATCTTACCCAGAAAGATGGCCAGCGCCACAGTGCTGCCGATGCGTTCCTTAAGCTGGCACTCGACCGAACCAATCTCACAGCACTCACTGGTGCACAGGTTACACGGATAACGTTCGACGGTAGTCGCGCAACTGGTATTGAATACGAGATTGACGGTGATCGAGTTCGAGCCAACGTCGACCGCGAGGTTGTGCTCTCCGCTGGAGCGATCAACTCCCCTCAGCTACTTATGCTCTCGGGCGTTGGGGACGCCGAACACCTCCGCGAGCACGATATCGACGTGCAACACAACCTGCCCGGTGTAGGACGGAACCTCCAAGATCATCTCGTTACGTTCGTGGTTTGCGAGTCTACAGGGACAGATACTCTTGATGATGCCAACTCCCCCCAGCACTTCGATACATATTCGCAGTACAGACGTGGCCCATTGACCTCGAATATCGCCGAATCCGGCGGGTTCGTCCGAACAGACTCCGATTTGCCAGCGCCCAATCTCCAGTACCACTTCGGGCCGACGTACTTCATGCGCCATGGCTTCGACAATCCGGCGGACGGGCAGGGGTTCTCTATCGGTGTAACGCAACTACGTCCGGAGAGTCGTGGGCGAATTACTCTTGTATCCAAGGACCCATTTGCCACACCTGCTATTGATCCACGATACCTTACTGAAACAGCGGATCTGAATGCGCTCGTCGATGGCCTCAGAACCGCTCGTGAAATCGCCCGCGCTGACGCCTTCGACGAGTACCGAGGCCGTGAAGTCTGGCCGGGCGAAGAGGTACAGACCGACGAGGGACTCGAAGCACACATTCGTGAGACAGCCCATACGATCTATCACCCAGTTGGCACCTGCAAGATGGGTGATGACTCGATGGCTGTCGTAGATGATAATCTGCGAGTCCACGGTGTTGAAGGACTCCGAATCGTTGACGCATCGATCATGCCGACTATCGTCGGTGGTAACACCAACGCGCCGACGATCATGATCGCCGAACGGGCCGCCAATCTCATTACTGGGGGTGATGCGCTATGATGGCTTCTACCGAATATGGCTCTCATCTCCTGTTGGGAGGGAATAAAGCAGTTGCTGTAAGCGAGACACCAAGTAGCACGGGGGCGTGTGCATCCGGTGATCGCCAAAAGTGGTCTCAATGACTTCCTCAGAAACTCTGCCCGGATACCGGTGGGTGATCCTCTCGATAGTCACCGTCACGCATATTGTCGCAATTAGCCTCATCTGGACGGCTATATCGGTTCTAGTCCCCGAGATCGCTAATGAGTTGGCGATCCCAGCTACAGAGGTGGTTTTCGCGTATTCATTGATTAGCATCATGTTTGTGTTCCTGATGATTCCTGGTGGGATATTAGCCGATCACTTCAACGTCCGATGGGTCGTTGGTATTGGGGGACTCATTGCAGGAATCGGTACGGCTCTACGGTGGGCGGTTCCAACCTATACAGGTCTGATCGCGGGAAGCGTTGTCGCGGGAGTCGGTATGTCACTCGTCAATCCGAACCTCATCAAGACAGCGACGGAGTGGTTTCCGTCGAACCAGCTTGGCTTTGCACAGGGAGTCGTATTTGCAGGGTGGGGGGTTGGGGCCGGTCTCGCAGGATTTCTTTCGAGGGATGCGCTTCTCGACATCGTCGGTTCGTGGGAGAACGTTTTTCTCGTTTACGGAGTCGCTACCCTCGCGATTGCGGTCATCTGGTTGATCGTAGTTCGGTCACCCACTGCTCAGGAACAACCGTACTACGAGAGTAGATCTGGGATTCAAAGTAACTCAGACGAATCGACCATTGGTATTATCAGGGATATACTTTCACGGAAGAACTCATATTTCGCGTCACTACTGACGACATGTGGATTCTATACTGGTGTCGGATTCGTTGGTCTCTTCCCCACCTGGGCGTCGATATCACCGTTCTCGATCTCTGGTGTTCTCATCGGTGGATCGTTCTTCCTGATCGCGGCTGGTTCGCTGCTGTTTTCGGCCGTTTCCGATTATACCGGGAGAAAAGCGGTGCTCTATCTTACATTGGCTGGACAGATATCCGGCACCCTCATCGTCGGGTTTGCTCCCTCGCGTCCGGTTTTCGTCTTTGGGGCAGTGTTGACCTCGCTCTGTGGGGGAGGCCTCTTTGGGATGTTCTATGTGCTTCCTGGAGAGCTTCCTGGTATCAGCCCAGCTCGTGCCGGTACTATGGCAGGCGTCCTTCTCTCGATCGGCCAAATCGGCGCAGTTGTCGGTCCTATCGTCGGTGGTCGGTTGCTTGAGTTAGGTGGCATCTCCGCGTCTGCACTTGCTGTCAGTTTTCCGTCATTGGTGGGGTTACTGGCGATCTGGCAGCTAAACCTTCACTCAGAAGAAGCCGTGGCTTCAGGAAATCCGGCACTGTCAAGTTGAGGACCTTGAGGGGCGAGCAGGTCGTAGTAAGTGGTGTACATACAACTGCGAACCTGCTCAGGGAGGTTAGCCGTGGATTGTGATGAGGCTTGGGAGAACGGGTGCACCTCCATTCGATGGTGCTGTGACTGCGTGAGGCCGTCGCAGTGTTCGACTGGCTCGGTGTCGATTGCTCTCATGGCGCTATCTTGAGCTGGACGTATACGCTCGCGGACAGCCGGTCCGACCCGCGACGGCCGTACCTCAGATGGGTCGCCAACGCTATCAGATCTTGGATTAGGAGTGGAACGAATCGAGTACGAACCGGAACAGTTCCCAGGACTGGTCTATCGGATCGATGAGCTGTTAGTAGTTATTCTGCTTTTCGGCAGTGGGAAGCTCGTGATTACCGGCAGGACGACACCGACCGACGCAGAAGACGCGCTCGAGACGGTGCAGGCGCGACTTGCAGCCGTCGATCTCCTCGACTAACTATTTTGGCTGCCCATATAGTGCATCGTACCGACGCTTCTCGCACAAATCTCCCACTGACACACCTACTCGGAGCCGCGTGCGGGTAGTATCTGGAGTCGCTCGACTGAGACGACTCCTAGCGCCCCGATACTCATCGGACATGTACCCTTCTGGCTGACGGGACCACTGATATCGGTGGCAATCCACCGCAGGACCGACAGCAGGGCAACTGTTAACACGCACGTGCACGAACGTCTCAGTGACCGGCTCGCGCGTGAACAAGTGTACGAGGGTATGGCGAGCCGGTCTCTACCGCGACATGCTCCCGAAGCGGTGTGAGGATACTACGCGTAGCGATGCATCCATCGTCCCCCTCGACAGGGACACTTCTTACCGACTGACCGAGAGACGACGGATGGTGACCGAGCGACCCACTCGGGCGGGATGGTCACCGGAGTTGCCTGGTAGAGCCTCTTGCGCGCGTCCGGGAGATACACCGAGTGGTCGACAAGGTCCGCAGCGTGGAGGTCGGTTAACGCATACCGAGCGGTTCGAGCAGAGAGCCTCGTTCGCTCGCAGAGTTGCTGTTGGGTGAGTGGGCCCTCGCGGTCAAGGACGAGATAGACGAGTTTTGCACTCGGTGGTAGCTCCAGCAGCCGCTCATAGCGGGCGGCCCCCGCCGGCTCAGGCGGCATGGTGCTGTCCGCGAGGAACACGAGCATTGGTGGTCCGTCTCTACGACGCTCTTACTGGGACAACGGTAAATCAGTGTCCCTCGCTCTGACTCAGACAGGCAGTAAACCACATGCGTGCTACTAGCTCGTCACGTGGTGACCGGTGAGCGACCGCTCCTGTCTTGTGCGGCGAGGCAAACCACCTATACCCGAATTCCGGACACACCCCCTCTAGTACAACGGGCTCAGGGGTCGTCATAGGGATGGCTACAGGCCGCATACCGAGGGCCATTCCCGCAGTTATAGAATACTGCACTCCGTGTACCGCAGTCGGGACACTGATACCCGTCAGTGCTTTCTGCTTTCCCTCCACGGCCTGTGTAACGGGACCCCCCTCTCTCCCATCTTGTGACGATCCCTCCGCTGAGTGACACCGCCACGAGCGAGAGCACATCGAGGAGGCTTCGCAAGAGGTTCACTCTCATATAACACGATTCGAAGAGAGCGACTTATGGGTTCTTCACTCTGTGACGAACGTCTTTCCTACGATCAACCACGTCTCTTCGATATCCTCTACCTCCACCATATTCCTCCCCGGGCTACTTTCATTCTCCTTACTGGCGAGACTGAGATGAGCGGAAGAGCCACCAGATGGTGGAGCGTCAGGTACGAGATTTACCTATCTGACCGACATGTCGGTGACGACGCTGAACTCCTTCCCACCGCAGGGACACCCTCCGTTTCCCCGCATCGTGACCACAGATCCATCTCCGGATGTGGACGGCGCGCGGCGTCCCACATCTCATACAGACTCCCATGACCGTGTTTTCTCTGGGATTCATATCCGGTAGAACAAGAGGGGCCGAGATAAGTGCTATTCATAATATATACCAACTCACTTTTGGCGGAGGTTCTACAATCTCAGATACTGTAAGACCGGTTAATTTCAGTGTAGTAAGCGGCTCTCCTGGTGTGGGGAAGGCCTCACAGTATCTATCTGCGCTACCTACTAGAACCCTCTCACCCTTTCAGTCCTTCGCGTAACCTTGTAGGGATTGCTGAGAGGCTACACACGGAGAAGATAGGGCTATGGGATGCTCAGTCATGGCTTTCTCCGATGCTCCGGTCCGGGAGCGTCTATCATGCTGGCCCGCCCAATTGTTGGCGCATATCGACACAAACCGCGATGTCGTAGCATCCCTCGCTTTATGCGAGGAACTACCCACGACGACCGTCGTGCACGCCCTCGTAAGGACTTCACGGATTCTTCCCAGCCGCTCTCCCATCCTGATCCTTCCGGATGGCTCCTCACGAAAGGAGGTACTGATGAGGGTATTGCCTACCGATAGAGAGCGACGGAGTGAGGACATAAATGACCCTCTCGGGCAGTCGCGGTTGGTCAGCGATACCAAGCTCAGCTGAGTGATCGAAGGCAGGTGAACAGAACGGATGTCACCTGCTTGCACAGAGCTGTGGGCGGCCAGCCCTGCGACCATGCGTGACAAGGGGGACAGAGTCACGGAGTCACGGCGGGATTGACATGTCGAACGACTACATTCTTGTAGCCGCTGTCCCCCCGATAAGAGGACACGGCTGCTAACCATAATGTCTATCGCTGGCCGTTGCCACTCGTCGGAGCCACAGCGATGGAGGAGAGTGACTCCCAACACGGCAGCGAGCAACGGAGTGATCCAACCGCCGGGGGACGGGGCGAGCGTTATGAACGTGTCACGTGCTAAACGCTCCCCCGACGGGCGGGCCGAGAGCAGCAACGATTGGGTGGAGAGGGATGTCGCCCGCAGGCGGTAGAGACGCCTTGGATCTGAAACTTGTCCGGCTAGCTATCTAATGACTCCGAGCATGCGGCTGGGTCCCTCGCCGGAAACGGTGAGCTGGAAGCCCTCACGACGGTGACTGTCCTCCCTTCTAAGTACGTGTGCGCGCTCAGTTCCTTACCCGTTTACATCGTGCGGTAAGTATCGTGCTATGACGCCTGAGCGCGGTCAACCGTGTCGATCGATGGATACACTGGTCGTTGCTGGAGTCACCACTCCCCTTGTCGTTGGCTCTACCGTGTTTAGACCGGCATGAGAGAGACCACCGCTGCCGTTGGAGAGATACCCTCCCGGTGAGCAGTGCGCGAAGTCGCGGCTATCGAGCCATAGATGATTCTTACTAACTCTCACGAGGAACGCCGCGGTGACGAGGACACCGCGAATTATGGCTGGTCCTTGTCGGCCTCAATCGACTCAACGAATACGATCCCTTGTTCTTCGACGGTGACGCGGCAGTTGGCATAGGTGAACGAGACGAGGCCATGCTCTAGCGACGCGATGAACGCATCTAGCGCGTCCGGTTCGATGATAGCGTATAATGGTGGACGCTCACTTACGGGCGTCCCAGTGACGGTACTGAGCGCCTCGACGATCGCCGTACTCAGCGCTTCCTCTGGGGCACTGCAGTACAGATGGGGTTCCTCAGCGGCCTGTTCAGAGACGGGCATCGAGAACGACGTCAGATACCGCGGTTAAAGTACCTATGCAACAGAATTGTATTGAGAACATCGGCGGTCGATTTTACGGAGAATTTACGCTGAAGTACTCACTCAGCGTCTCCGCCAACGTGCGGTGGGTCTTAGAGATCGCGTGGCTGCACCGTTTTACGGTTGTTCGCGTCTGCTCGCCGGGCCGCATCGTCGAGCAGTGCCGACACCCGACCGTCCAGGGCATCGTAGAAGTCTGCCGCGACGTTGTGCTCTTCGAGCCTGTCCTTGACCGCGCTTTTGACGACCAGATCGGTCATATGCGTGCAGTTACCGACCAGACATACTTGAAATTATCTATGTACTTCGCGGTAACGCCCGGCGAGAAGCGCTGTCCACGGGTAGCACTGGACAACTGGCTGTCGCCTCGTCCCACCACCGCCACAGCAGGTGGTTTCGGTCGGTAACCGTGACCACGCAACGCGGACCAACTGATCTCTCAATGGCCACCTAGAGCATAGAGATCAGTAACGAACCCGGTTGCATGTGACAGCGCTGAGCGCAGCGGCTCAATGCCGACGACATCACTCCGTCCGACCGCTGAAATGAGGAGGCGAGTGTCAGAGGCACGAGGTCCCACGGTGGCCGCCACTTTCTGACTGGGAACTTACTCGAGTTCGGGGCGGAGTTGACCACCCCACGGGCGACCACCGTCCTCCCACCTGTGCGCTAGACACTCACACTCACTGATGAACGGCTATTACTTAATACTTCAGCTTGCCGGAGAAAGTACTCTCTCGAATCGTCAGCTCAATAACTCAGTCACCAGCAGTTGTGCCTCCGCTGTCGGTGACCCCTCTCTGTGGAGATCAGTAGGCTACCAGCTCGCGGCGCTCCGTCGGCTTGGGGCACTATACACTCAGTGCGGCTGAAAGCACAGGTGGGGAGGAATGGCCGAAGCATGGACAGGGTGGGGCGTCACATGCACCGATGTCCGGAACTCCCTGGGAACTCCTCGCTGAGCGTCGGTTGCCGGCGTGTCCCCGTGACTTCGTGCCTCCTCCACACGGGAGAGGTATATGGTTCATAATAAAAATTTCGATATTTTACGCGTGATAATACTCCATAGAAGCGGTTCACGGAGTAGGCCGAAGACCGTCAGCCGGCGTACTGTTGCTTCTCTGGGGCTCTAGTGGGGTAACCGATGGTCGGAATGGCAATGAGTCGGTGTGTCAGACGTTCGAACCACGCTTCGTGGCGTGACCACTCCTCCCCTACGGTTTTCACACCTCTCCACACGGACAGAGCGCCAGCGGTCGTCAATCACGGGTTGCGGTTCTTGCTCGACTGGAGACGGACGTTGAAGGTGATCTCTCGCCGACGAACTGGTCACGTGAGAAGCTCGGCGGTCGGAAAGCGAGGGTCGTCCCCGCTCGAATAGGTATGACCGTTCTGCACCGTCACCGGACCTCACACACTTCGATGACAGATACTCACACGCATGGCATCACCATTGTAACGCACTGGATTATCCAAAATAAGTGGGTACTAACCAGAGTGTCCAGCAACCGTGTCGACACCGAGTCCCCCAGTGTGCTGCACAGCCATCCTATTCCGTTTGGTGGCATTCTGACCGGCATCGGAAACCAGGCGCGCAGGCTTTGGCGTTCCCTTCTCTCCGTGCTACTGTGTGCCTGACAGACACATCAGGGAGCCGGCTCCCCCAGATTTAGCCCGGAATTTGCGGTCGGTTGTGATGCCAGCCAGGCCAAGGACCGACTCTATCCATGCTGCCTGACATATCACACGCAGGTTCAAGCGAGCCGGCAGACTACAGCACGGTACTGAGCTCCCACGACCAGCGGAAGGCCGACGAGGAACGTGAGGCCTACCGCGACCGGATTCACCAGCTTATTGACGAGGATCGCGAGCTGCTCAACGCCCTCGCCTAACGGACTCTTTCTGCCGATACCCATGTTCCGCTACCCATCGTCGCAATCACCCCCCGCGCGACCTTCGCGGCGAGTTCGACGATGTCTCGGTCGGGGTCCCGCTCGACGTCACTGCTCATACTCTTGGTTCAGGTCCGACAAACACGACCGTTCCGCCGTCGGCGATCCGACGGGTTACCGATCGCCACAGCGACGACCCAGCGGCACGTGGGTCCCCATCCGTAAGGCGCGGCCAGAAGCGGGGGCGTGCCCCCGACCCGGACGCCTGAGCGTCACCCCGACCCCCGGAGGAGGGAGGGGAACATCCGGCGGTGGTGATGGTGACGGTACACGCTCACTCGCCCCTCGCCAAAAGGTAGTGCGAGGGGCGACCGAAGGGTGCCCTGGCGGTCGCCCTCGCCACAGGTGGGGTGCCCGCTCCGCTGCGAGCAAGCCATGTTTGTGCCCACGACGGATAATTGTTGTTCAAACGTTATAACACCGTGAGCGTACGTAGGCGCGAACCGACGCCACTGGGAGACGATTACGGGTACTGGGAAGACGCGCCCCGGTGTCCCCTCAGCTGTCTGAGGGTAAAAACGGTTGTGTATGGCAAGCGCGAGCGTGATGCACCGGCGGCGAGTAAATGATCGTGCGCGTGGACGACGAGAGACCATACCCATGCGCGCCGACATATCCCCGGCCCGCAGCGTCTTGTTCGAGGTGGAACCCGGAGTGCTGCGGGCCACCTGTCGGCCGGCGCAAGCACTCTGTTGCCCGTCACCCGCATAGCGAGGCGACAGCCGGTTAAGTGCGATATTACCAATAATATCTCGCGAGTAACTAATCATACGGCCGCTAATAGTCACCTGTCGCCGTGGGGCGCCATACCCCGCGCGTGACGTACGTACATTCGGTCGCACAGGCGCCGCGAGCCTATGGACTCGCACAGAATCACCAGCCTCGGACCAGCCGCCCCCGACCTCTGTGCCGGGGCGGAGGCGGCTCTTCAACACATGAGTGAGCCGACGCTGTTGCTCTCACGTCTCTTCAGGATGTCACACAGGTGGGGCGAGAGAGCCCCGTGAGCACCGGCACCCCTCGCTCGCGGTTCCACACTCTGGAACAGGTGACTTAGTTGTATCGACTTCCCCCGCGTAGAAACTCTCACCGGACGATTTGACACCGCGTTTCTCTCGGACTGCGTTACATAATAACCGGCTAAATCAGCCGGTATCGTGGAAGTACAGCGCGGAATAACTGTTGAATCGCTACACGGTGCTGGCGTGAGCCCATGAGCACAGTGTATTTCCTTATGTGTGAACAGAGGTCTACCACCTCATCGTACGGGTTATAGGAGCCCCCATGCTTGTCGGGCAAGCCGAGAAGACAACGGCCCTGCTGCCACTTGGGGCGTGGTGGCATTAGGACCGCAACCATGCCGGAAAGGCACGGGCGTGGTATCCAGCCAGCCAGCCACGTGCAGCCGTCCGTTGCATGCGGATTGATATCACAGTTTTACTTGCGAAGTGAAACCGTACGAACACCATGGTGAGGGGGCCGCTGACATCGAACTCGTGGAATGCGGCGCAGAAAACTGCCTGCGGCTCCAACTCCCCACCTGCACGTCGTTGGTGGAGCCGCGAGCACGGCACACGAGTATGCACGCGATGGATGTCTCAGTCGCACCACGTGCAGGAATCCTTCAGCTATGAAGGGATATCACGTGCGTACTTGCGATAGGAGACCGTTGTTCCCCTTCGCGATTACTCACGAGCGTAGACCATCAAGTGCTCACCTGCCGTGTGTCACGCTGGACTGATCGAGGAAGAGCGGCGCACCGTGACACTCTCTTGGCGGTCACTGGCGGGGAAGGAGTCACGCCGACCCTGAAATGCCATGCGGAAGCGGTTCCAGCGTGGGTCGGCGCGGCGGATGATACATGGTTGCTTGGCGATGCGTCCTCGCGTTCACGGACGATGGCGTCCGTGGCCAACATATAGCTACACAGTGCCATGAGATAAAGTAATACAGCACGTTCTGCATCAATCGAGAGTTAATCGACAATGAACAATATCGGGCGATAGCACCTGATGTACTCTCACAGGCCTAGAGAAAACGAGAGGAGAGGTAGTCCCCGTCAGTCTCACGTTCACTTTCGCCCGCCAGAAGTTCACCCGCGGGATCCGGGCGTCGGGCGCACGGGAGGGCAGTACGGGTACTTCTCCATGTTGGATGACGGCCTCGCCGTCGAAATCAACGAGGCCTACCAGCGGGCGCGCTCGTGATGGGACGTAACATTCTGCAGACGGACACATCGTCGATGCCGACGATTGGACAGAAAATACGCTGATCGGGCCGCTAGAACGGTCGACATGATACATCGAACCGGAGGCTCGGTGCCCCAAACGAGACTTCGCGATTCCTCGGCGTGCAACCGCGCGCAGTTTTGCCCCACGCCGGCATCAACGCGGGAAGAGGGACAAAAGTATCCATCCTACTCGCTTCCAGTCAATGAACAGAATACAGAGTGGCCTTCTGAACAGTCTGATCGAAATCAATTTCAAAAAATGAGTCGAAATGTTGGCTCAATCTGATGATCGTTAGATTGTGGAGGTAACGTTCGATGCGCCCAGATCCTCTATCAACTTTTCGAGCAACTCGATCAGCTCCTCGAGGAACTGGATGCTGGTCTGCCGATCGTTCCCGTTCGTGAGGTTGCCACCGTTATCGTCAGTACTGTCACTCGTGGCATAAATCGGGCTCGTCATCGTGCGGTCGCCCTCGGCGTCCTCAACGTGGAGGACGAACCACTTGGTTCCGCTCACGTCAACGTCATAGGAGATGGTCGTCTCCTCGCCGTCCAGATCGAACGTCTTGACGACCGCCCCGTTCTTCACGAGTTTGGTGCTCTTGAGGTCCTCCGTGTTCTGAAGGTCTGCCTGTAGGGTGACGATGCCGTCCTCGGCTGTCACCGTCTCACCAGGGATCGCTCCATCGCCAGCAGTGAAGTAGACAAGTGGCCCGTACGTTGCGAAGGTGTACTGATTGTTTACAGCTTCAGCTCATTCGGTCTCGTTCGCTCGTGGTCCCGCGCCGGGATCGGCGTATGCATAGGTCCTCGGTGTGCCGTGCTCAGCGTCGGCTACTTCGGACGCATTGTGGTTGTCGCTCACACCCACGACCGCGTAGCGCTCCCCCTGGTTCCAGAACTCGTACATCTGCTGGATGGTGCGGTTCTCGTTCCCCCTCTCGTCAAGCCCGTTTGTAGACTCCAGCTGCGTTGAACGAGCCGTTGAAGTCGAATGTGCCGACCATCTGGTTGAAGTACTCGATACCGCCCCCATAGTACGGGTGGTTGACGTGGATAGTGTCAGCCCCCGCATCGCGGGCATCCTCATAGAACTCCGAAGGTGAACCGCTTTCGTTCACGTACTCGTTTTCATGGAGCGGATTGGTGTTATGGTGCCCACAGGTAGTCGATCCGTTCGAAGAGAGCGAGGTAATATCTTGGCTGAGTATATAGGGCATCTCAGCCTCTTGAGCGAGATTTTTTGTCGGCGTATGGCCTGCTACCGAGTAATGGTCGCTGACCGTGATCGCATCGAGCTGAGCGGCAATTTGTGCGGACACGAACGTCTCGATGGGTGTTTCACTATCGACTGAGAATTTACTGTGTCCGTGTGGATCAACAGCATACCAGCCACGATCGTTCGGTTCATAGAGTTGGGTGACCTCAACATCCAGGCTGGTTGTCTCCCCTGACTCGACCGTGATAGTCCGATTTACCCCCTTCGAGATGTGATTCCCTCCGGCATCAATCTCGAGTTCGTACTCGCCAAGTGGAAGCTCGAAGGTGGCAGTACCTGTGTCAGTGAGGTTCGTGTAGACGAGATCTACCACTCCTCCGCTCGAGTTTCGGGCGACCACCTGAGCGTCTTCGGGGGAGCCGTCCATAGTTACGTTCACGACAACGGTACCACTATTGTTGGAAGTCTCCTCAGCGGCGACCGCCGGATCGGCGGCGGCAACCACCTCGCTCTCGAACAACGGTATGAAGACAGGCTCCGGGCACGGACGTGATTCGACCAATTCGTGACCTTGTCCTGAAAGCCGCCAGCAGAAACACTGAGCATGCGTCCTGATCCACCTGTGCCCTTCATAACTGATACGTTCAGACGCTTAGTGGTCAATACAGAGGGGATACCTGTCCGAGCCAAGGTTGTCCAACGAGCGAGACAGGGGTGGTCGGGGCGTATTCATCAGCGGTGTATTAGTCCCTGTATCCGGCTTCGAACGTCATCGGCGGAACCGTACGTTTGGTTGTCGGTTGGGGCAAGCACTGCATGGAGGGGTTTCCACCCACCCTGAGTTTCGATCTCGTAGTCGCCATAGGCCTCGACCAATTCATCTGTTGTAGTTGGATAGTCATGGGTTTCGAGTGCTTCATCAAGATCACCAAGTTGCTCACCAGGATCGTCGCGCATCGGTTCGGCTTCATCGGCGCGGTTACGTGCCTCCTCTAGCTCCCGCTCTCGCTGGCGTCGCTTTTCGTCATCCGCTTGCTTGTCTCGGCCCTGTTTGTCATCTGCCATCCCCTGCGATTGGAGACCGATTCGGATAATAGTGTGGTCGCTCATCGGTGTGACCACTTCGAGCATACCGTATAACCACCTCCACAGACCTACCTTGAGAGCGATACATACGCATTTGTACTGATCGGCTGATTCAGCCAACACAGTACCTGAAGAGTGAGAGGTCGATATAGTTCTGCTCGCTGTGGTTCTGCGTCTCAACAAGGCACTCTCCTAGAAATTTTAAGCTGAACATCTCCCGGACCGACAGCGCTTTGCGGTACGCTTTTCGATGTCTCAGTACGATGGCAACGATTGTCACTGGCACGCTTCCGGCGGAGGAGTTTGCGCTTCGAGACTCGCTGGCGACCCTCCCAGATGTCGAGTTCGAGGTCGAACAGATCGTCGAGAGTGGTGAAAATGCAGTGATGCCAGTCTTGTGGGTACGCGGAGCCGCGCCCGACGTGGTTGATGAGACGTTCGAACGCGATCCGAGCGTCACCGATCCTTCGCTCCTGTTAGATCTCGACGGCGATTTGTTCTATCGAATGGAATGGATCTATCGCGTACAGCTAGTCTTCCAGATACTCACCGACTCGGAAGCGACAGTGACTGCCGCCTACGGGGCCGGAGATATGGTACCTGCGAATATTCTATCCGACTCGTGAATCCGTCTCGAGGACAACTGAGTACTGTGAGTCCAACGGCTTGTCGTTCGATATTGATGCGATCCGTGAGCTTGACGGGGAGCCAGTCGGTCGGTACGGACTTACCGAAGAGCAGTACGAGGCACTCACCGAGGCCGCCAAACAAGGCTATTTCGAGGTCCCACGCGACATACAGTTGGGAAAGCTGGCGGACGAGCTCAGCATCTCGCATCAAGCACTGTCCGAGCGAATACGACGAGCAATGCTAGCCCTGGTCGGGGATACGCTGTTGATCGGACCGGAATCAGACGAATGACTGAATAAGAGTCCGCGATCGGATCGTGTCGGAATGGTTAGCTACTGGGATTCAGATCGATCCACTCTCGTTTGTAACTGACCATTTGTCGATCACTATTCCACGCACGGGATTGATAACGACAACTGTCGCGTTCACGTTTGCTGGAACGTACACTATCTTTAGCGCTATCAGTCGTTTGCCGTAACGACCGAACAGGGTGGCGTCCTCCCAAGTGGGTTCTGGGAGGACGCAGTATTACTGGTTCGTCGAGAGCGTGACCTGCTCGACGGAGCGTAAATCGATTGTCGCATCGTCGCACGTTATCTTGTGACATCCCCCCGTGCAAGCGCGTCGATGATCGCTTCATAATGGGTTCGTAGCGTTACCGTCGAGACGTCTGCTGCCTCTGCAACGCGCGTCTGTGTCACACTCCACTCGCATTCCTGGGCAGTAGTATAGAGACAGGCGGCAGCTACGCCTGCTGGATGACTCCCATTCGAGATCCCGGCCTCCGCAGCCACCTCTGCGAGTTCACGCGCTCGGTGACGGATTCGGTCACGAAGGTCGAGGTCCGAGGCAAGCTTCGGAAGAAACGCTCGCGGCGTAACCGGCTGGGCTGGAAGGCCCAATTCGCTGTTCAGCGTGTTATATGCCGTCGTTAGCTCTGACCGCTCACACCGAGCGACCGCGTCGGTCTCTTCGAGCGTTCGGGAAAGGCCGTTGCACCGACACGCACCATAGACGCTTGCCGCGGCGATCGCTTCGATCGATCGCCCCCGGAGGAGATCCTCGTTCTGAGCACTCCGGAAGAGCGTACACGCCTGGTCACGGATCGACGTCCCAAAGTCGAGAGCGCTCGCAATCCGTCGCACCTCGCCCAGGCCGTGGGCGAGATTCTGATCGGCCGTCGACTGCCAGCGCGCCCATGTCTGCTCACGGCGAAGCCGGCCGAGCTGGCGCTGTTTCGCCCCGCTCAGCGTCCGTCCACGACCGTCACGCTTCCGCCCGATCGTCGTCGAGAGCCCACGATCGTGTCGTGCCGGCGTGAGTGGTGCACCGGTCCGTTCACGGGTCGTCTCGTCGTCTGCGAAGAAGCGCCACTCCGGGCCGTGATCGATCTGCTGTTCATCAATCACCAGCCCACAGTCTTCACAGACGGTTTCGATCGCCGTCGTCTGTACCTGACCACTGCACTCCGGGCAGTCAGTTGTTGTACCATGCTGTACATCCTCGTCGAAACCAGTCTCGTAGATGTCCCTCGTCGCCATTGGTCTGATCTCACCGACTTGTCGAGGGACGCAGCACGTCTGAGCGCCCCTCACCCCATCAGGGGCTGAAAAACTCGTCGGCGTGATGCGGTACTCGCTGTCTCCTGAGTCTGCTCAGTACGAACATTCCGACTCGCTACTCCGGGAGTGACCGCTTTCCCGTCTGGTAGCATTCCCTGCACGGAAACGCATCGTTGAGGCCCGCGCAGGCACACTCCTCGATGTCCTCTGCCTCCTCGGCCTGGTCGACATCAGCCACCGATCCAAGCGTCCCACCATCGGGTATGATCTCTCTCTCGGTCGCTGCCTGCAAGACTGGCTGTCGAATCGCCACCGCAATGCGGTGCTTACAGGCGCCCGAATACGTCCGATCGGCTGGACAGTTGCATCTCACCGGGACGCCGTCGTGCATCCGCACAAGATACTCGTGCTCCTCCGGCGTGGCGTGACTTCCATTCCGGACGAGGATACCGTCAGACCGGAGTTGGAATTCGAACGCTTCGTACTGCGCGCGTTTGATCGTCCGTGTCGTCGGCTCAAGTTGGGTCAGCAGATGAGTCGCCATTCCGTGATCATCTGCAGCGCACGTCTCTCGTGAGCGCGCCCTGCACCCTTCTAGGGCTGAAAAACCGGACCGTACGACAGCGAGCGATCAAGCGCGTTAGAGAAGACGGCTGCCGGGAGTTAGCGCCAGTTCACTCGGCAAGGAGCTCGATGAGCTCTGCTGCCGTCCGGCTGATACGGCCAAGACGCTCGTGAACGACCTCGGCGTCGTCAGTTTCCCACGCTGCAAGGTAGAACGCAGATCCACTCGTATCCAGTCCGAAAAATCGACCAACGATGTATGCGACGGCTTCCGCTTCGACTTCGCGCTTCGACCGTTCGTCCTCATCGTCGACGTCGAAATGGAGCAGCGCATGGGCGTACTCGTGAAGCAACGTGACCGCGAGGTCGGCTTGGTTCGCGCGGGCTTTCGCCTCGACCACTGGTCGAAGGTCGTGGAGGCTTCGCTGTTTGCAGACGCCCTTCGCCTCGCCGTGCACCCACTCGTCGGCGTCGACGATGCGAACCGTCACGCCGAGCGAATCCGCTGCTGCTGTGAGTGTGGGTACGAGGTCCTCTGCGTCGCCTGTCGCCTCCGTTTCTATCTCGGGAAGCGGCTCTCCCTCGGTCTGGGAGATATCGAAGACAGCGGTCGGTTTGAATCCCACGAGCCCTTTCGACCACTCTTCGGGAGGCGTCTCGTCGTAGTCACAGTCGCATTGCTCGTGGTAACTGGGCGAATTCTCGCATTCGGGGCACTGCTTCGTAATAATCGGTGCCCAAATCCAGATTGCCTGCTCGCCCTCCTGGACGTGCCGGTCGAACTCATTCCGCCAGGTGTTGAAGCCAGCGACCTTCGTTGCCTCGGGACACTGGAGTTTGATGAGCAGCGTGTTGCGATGGGAGTAGTCGTGGAAACGACTCTGGACGTCGAGCCACTCTTGGAACTCATCGCTAGCCTGCGCCGCATCAATGTCGCCAACGAGTTCGTCGATCCATGCTTCAATCGTACTGTGCATCTCGTCTGTTCGCGTGTCGGTCTCCTCGAAGGAGGCCGACGAGTCGCTCGTCGTAGCCATGATATTCTGAAAGTCGCCTTCCTGCGATCGCTTCACTTCAGCCCGCGCCGCACCCCTGACGGCGCATAAAAACCTCGTGACGGCGGTTACCGGAGGGCGGCTTTCTCATCAGCGAAGCCGACTGTGACGAGGTAGTCGAGAAATGAATCGAACTGGTCGACGTCGCTGGGCGTGTCAGTCGCGAGGTGGCGTGCCCACTCGATGGCCCACTGGAACACCGGATCAGTACCGCCCTTGCCGTGGATATACCACCAGCGAGCTGCCTTCAGGACGACAAGTGGATTCGTCGGTGGCTGCTCGGTCGCGAGCGCCTGCGTAATCGACCGGATTTCCTCGGGAACATCTTCTGGTTCGACCCCGGCTGATTGGCTGTTCGCTACGTCGACTGGAATTGCATCGATCGAGACGTCGTTCGCATTCTGTTGTTGGCTCACGGAAATCACCATCTCTGAGAGCCTGATTTAGCACGCCCTCGCACTCTCCGGAGGGCGCGAAAAACAGGTCGCTGTATCAGGCAGACGGGAGATAGACGCTCCGATCACCGGCAATCTCCTCAAGGTTGTTCCGATGCCGGTGCGAGAAGTAGCACTCATAGCAGCAGTACCCACAGACTTCGCTCGTACCATACTCGGCGACGTATGGGCCACGATCAGTCGTCCAGACGTTGGCGCGGCACTCGGTACACGCCGCGCTCTCGATATCGCTTGGCGTGGGCCCGGAATAGGTGAGTTCAGTCTCGTCCGCCTGGGGTGTCGAATCGGGCCAGACGCCGTGGTCCTGCCAGAATTCTTTGAGCCGGCTGAGGCTATGCCGGACCGTCTTCCGGACCGTGACGTGGTCGGCGTCACGACCACTGTCGTCCCAGCCGTCGGCCGTCCAGAACTCGCCGAACTGCGCCCCGCGATGCAGACCATTCCAGTCGAGGCCGACGATGTCGGCCGGCGGGTCCCCCGTCAGCGTTGGTTGGGTGAGTTGCTCCACGACTTCGAGTTGCTTGGGTGGACTGCCACCAAGGATGTGGACCCGACGGCCCCGCCAATCGACGGGGTCGGAGAACTCGTGTGCAAGTGTGTCCGCGTAGCCTCGCGAGTAGCCAAGCACAATATCGTCGGGAACCGCCTCAATGGCGGCCCGGCATTTCGGGACGATGATGAACTCCGTCTCGGGCAGACTCCCCTGGAGCTCTCGAATCGTGTCGACGTACCTCTGTGCTTCCGAAGCATCGTAGGCGTCACCGATGATACCCACGTTGGGCTCGTACTCGAGCACCCGATCGACGTACCGGTCGAGATCAGGGTTCCGAAAATCGTTATCGAGCATTCCGACCGGGCACTCGAGGGTCTCGAATTGCGACTGCTGATACGTGCAATCCTCGCGAAACCCAGGGAGGAAGCCGAGGGTCAGCGCATCAATCGCAAACGGAACCCGATGGAGGAACGCCACGTACGCCGCTTGCCGGGCGTCAGAGTGTGTCTCAGTAGAACTGTTGCTAACTGGGTCTGCGCTGTCGTGAATGGCCATGAGGAGTCTCCTGCGGGACTCCGTCGCCCCGCAGGGCTCTCCGGGGCACGACAGACCTCGCTAGTATTAACCAACGAAATTCGGGAACAAGACTGCGTGTTGGTTAATCCCCGAAAAGGCAGTGCATCGCTGCCTCGTCACCTGTGAGCGTCTGTTGGTCGGCGTCAGTATCCGCGAAGAGCGTAGACTGATCTCCTGTTGAGGACTGCGTTACTTCTGGCCGGTCGTCGACGCCGAAGTCACTTGCTTCGGGTCGATCGAGCCGGGAGTCTCGGTCGCGATGATCGACGTCTGCGCCGAAGTCCTCAAGCGAGGTCTCGACGCTCGTCTCGGCCAGTTCGAGCTGGCCGTCCTCACTGAACGCCGTCTGTTGCTGAAGCTCAATCTCGGGTCGGTCGCTCATCTAGTTCGAAGCCTCTACCCCTGACGGCGTCGACAAACAGCCCGTGAGCGTCCATTCAGGTATCTTCTGACCGAAGCTCGCTGGCACGGTCATCGAGCCGTCGGAGGATCTGGACGCGTTGCTGGTGAGCGTTCTCATAGGCAACGCACGCTCGCAGTGTTTCCATGTCGTTGATCGTCGTTATGCCGGCGTTGATGAGTCGTGTATTCGGTGGGTCGAGACGCTGTGCTGGGGACAGTTCGCTCGAATCTGGATCGTGCTCTCCTGTGTCGCTCACTCCTGGTCGCCTCCACGCCTCCTGAGGCGACGAAAAACAGCACCCGCTCGCTACTCGTCGTCTCCTGGTTGGATCTGGCGAGCGTCCTCGGCGAGGTCGTGGATGTACTCCCGAAGCGTCTCCATGTCCTCGCGGGCCTCTTCGAGCGTCTTGCCTTTCGCTTTCGCGATCACCTCCTCCTGATCCCTGGTTCCGGTTCCGCGTTTGAGCTTCACCGTGAGGGAGACGCCGACGTCGCTTCGCTCGACGTACTCGGTCGGTGTCTGTTGCTCACGGTTCTCGGTCGATTCTGCGTTCGTACGGGACTGCTGTGTGTGTTCTGACATAGATTGCTCTCTGACTGTTAGTTGACGGACGGTGCGACCGGCTCGTCGACGGCCTCACGAAGGGCCGCATCTATCTCGTGTCCTGTGAGTCGCCAACAGCCGTCTGGTTCTGTACACTCCAACTGGCTCACGGCCTCGGTTTTGAACCCCATGTACTCCGCCAGTGCGACCTCCTCGTCGCCGGTGTAATCGAGCAGGAGTGCGAGCGCGAGTTGGGCCGGACCACTACCGTTGTATCCCCAGCTGAATCCGGAGGGACTGTGGTTCGCTAGCTCGAGACTCCGATCGGGTGTGAGTTGTTCCTGACCGGGCTGTTTCTCGACGATGGAGCGGCCTCGCCGGCGGTAGCCGACGTAGACGATGTCGGTCTCATTCGAGGTGCGTGACTCTTCGATCGGCTGTGGATCACTAATTCCACTCATAGTTCTGTTCGAGGAGTGCTCGTTCGAACACCCCCCGCACCCCTCAGGGGGTGAAAAACTGCCCACCGAACACCTCTCCTTACGCTAAGTGAGACACCTCAGCAGGTTCTTCGATGTCGTCGAACTTACCGCGCTCGACCGGTTCCCAGTCCTCGCTGGGTTCGGGACTCCACCAGTCGATCTCGTAGGCACCCGGTGCGCCGAGAATCTTCACCCTCGCCGACCCGTCAGGCAGGTCGCGACGATGTTTTTCGTCGACGTGGAGATTCCAGGCCGTGTCGGTATCGAAGCAGGCGAGGACGGCTTCCTCGTAGCCACGATCCTCATGTGATTCTTGGAGTTCAACCTGCGTGTTGCAGTGCTTGCAGAACACCCCCTCGAACGGGATGTGGGTGAAGACCTCCTGCCCGCAGACGGGGCACCAGAGGAACTCGAACAGTGCCTCACTGTGTCGGTCAAGTACTTCAAGGGTCATTGGTTGACTAACCCGGCCGTCCCGGGCCACCACCTCGTGCCCGGCCGAAAAACAGCGCCCACCGCTCATTCACTCATCGTTCGGCGCCGTAGACGATGTGTGAGGGGGCTTGGTACCCACAGTCGGGGCAGTCGTACCACCGCTGGACTTTTCGCCCCATCTGCTGACTTCTCGCCGACGCGAACGTCGTCATTCGGACACTCAGGACAGCTGAGTTCCGGAGCAGGCCGCTCCCGGAACTCGTCACGGAACGACTTCGCGCCCTTCGCCTCGTATCCCCGCGACCAGACAGGATAGCCGTCGACGAGAATTGTCGCACGCCATTTGTACCGGTAGGAGTCAGGTGCTCGATGCAGGACGGCTCGCGCTCCAGTCTCGGTGTTCCAATACCCAAGGGGCGGTGATCGGCTCTTGCGTCGCCAGTTGGTGATTCTGGACATTGTTTAAAAGTGGACGTCAGCGGGCACGATCCAGAGCTCCTCACTCTCTTCGAGGAGCCGATCCAGCTGTCCCCGGTGGCGAATGCCGGTTCCGTGTTTGGTGTACAGGAAGATCGTCGGGCCGTCGTACGCACCGACCTGGTGGAAGGCGTGCCGGGCAAGGTCCTCGTCGCGCATGATCGCCTCGTCGGAGAGCTCGTCGATGGCTTCCTTCACTCGATCGAGGTTTTGCTCGAACTCCTTCTTCGTCGCCTCCCAGCCACGCTCGAGAAGATCCTGGCCGTCATCGGAGTCGATGGGGGCTGCAGTCGGGAGTTCACCCATCGCGCCTTCCCCGCAACGGACGTGTCCTCCTCGTTGAAAGTCACGTAGTAGTCGAAGACGGCGCCAGCGTGTGGGTCCGCGCCGACCAGGCGGTCGAACACCGTCTTTCCGGTGGCCAGGGCGTCGTCGTGGGTCGATGCCTCTACGAGGGCGTAACTCACCATGTGCATCTCGAACACCTCGAAGCGCCGACGCTCCGGGGATCGTTGCTTGCTCGCCCCTGCTGCGCCGGCACCCATCGCTGGCGCTCGAAAAACCTGCTCTGACGGTTGGTTTTCAGGACTCGTCCACTCGTTCGACAGTGATCGTTAGCTCTCCAGACTTGTAGTCAGCTTCGAAAATCATAATCGCTGCAGGTAGGAATCTAGACGTTTCCCGACTCTCGAAAAAAACCCGTCTGCGGAATTGTGAGATGAAACTGATTCATCGTGATCCTGATGAGCGTGGTTTGTCGTATGAGATATCCCTAATCCGCTATCGGATGTGATGGTGATGTGTAGGCCTCGAACCACCGGTTTCCAGACTGTGGTTTGGTCTGTGGTTCCCTGTGAGTCAATGAGCCCAATGTCTGCAAGTGCGTTGAGCGTATCGCGGACTTCGCGCATATCCATATTAATCCCGCGGGCGATTTCGCCGGTCGATGATGGACCTTCTGTGAACAGGTAATCGAGAATACGGAGACTGTCCCAGCGGCTGAGGATTTCCAAAAAGTAGGCTTCCTCACCCAGCTCCTGATCACCAAGCAATCGTGCGAGTTCTGATCTTGAAATACTATCCATAACTTATGATTTGCGTTGGCCGCTGAGTTCTTTCCGTGCCAATTCTGTCAGCTTGTACTGGATACCACGGCCCATTTTCGTCGCGCGCACCAGGCCGTTTTTCTCCAGCATATCGAGCCGTTCTTCGACAGTGTACGAGCTCATGCTCAATCCCTCTGAGATTGCATTGATACTGTTGGGTCCCTCGGTGGCCAAGAAGTCAAGGATCGTCATCGCCTCTTCATCGCCTATCGCCTCGATCTTTCGGGCGGCGGACCGTTCAAGGAACGCTTCAGTAAACTCGAAGTTGATCTGAGCTTGTTCGGTTTCAGCAGCCTCCTCTAGGATCGCGTTGAACTCCCGGCAGAGATGGCGGGGATACGGGGTAATGTCCTGATGGACGAGTTCGATGCTCTCGGTAGTGAATGGCGTCACGTCCCCCTCATCGTGAGTGCAGCCGGGTCCATCGCGCCACTCGCTTCGGGAGCAGTAATACCGTAGCCGTTTGTTGACGAGATCGAGTGTGCTCTCTGCATCTAGGCCCGTGAGTTTGATTTCATCCCCGATCCGGTCGGCCAAGGGTTCTATCTTGGCATGGATGCGGTCCAGCATGTGCGTCGTGCCATTGAACACTAGAACCGGTTCCCAGTCATCGACGTCGCGCTGGAGGTGCAGAATTTGTCGCAGGGTTCCGTCACTGCCCGCGATGACTTCGTCATAGAAGATCACGGTTCGAATCCCCTCTTCGTAGTGATGTTCCATCTTCTGCATGACCTGATCATACAGGTCGCTCTGACTGGCAGTCGAATCAAAGTCAACGTCTAACTCGCGCAAGATATTTTTTGCCATGGTCTTGCTGAACCGGCCTTTCTGCACGTGGATGAATACCGGTTGATACCCCTCAATGTCTGCTAGGATATCGTACATCACCCGGGTTAGGATGGTCTTCCCAGTCCCGAACGGTCCTGTGATGAAGGTGTTGACGTTCCGTTGGATGTTCTTTTGCAGTTGCCGGAGCTCATCTTCGTATCCCGCAAACAAACGATTGTCCGGCCAGTTCTCGGCGAATGGGTTCTGTACGAGCTGATGGCCATCGATCGCATAGGGCCAATTCCCACCGCCTTCCATCTCCTGTTTTATTGATGAAATGATGTCCTCAGACATGTCCGTGTTCACCTCTACAAAAGATAGCAGCATGACTGGCCATAAAAACTCTGTTACGTCTGGCGGCGCTATCAACTCTAATCACTCTATCGACCCGAAATACTTTAATCAATGTGACCTCTCTGGACGTGTATGGGTTCAAACAACCCAGCACAGAACGACCGGCCCGACGAACAGACCTCCGTCACCCTGACCGTGAAGAGCGGGCGAGGCGACGACCCCCAAGAGTTCACGTTCCCGCAGGAGACCACGGTCGGAGACGCCGCCCAGGAGGCCGCGGACGACTTCGGCCTAACCGGCAACAACCCGACCTTCGTCCACGACGGCACCCCGCTCGACCAGCAGCGTCCGCTCGTGAGCTACGACCTGGACGGGGCGACCGTGATCCTCAGCACCAACGATGGGGGCGTATGACGGTCGGTGCGGCCGTCACCCGTGAACTTCTGCGGGACGAAAAAAACACGGTGGACGAACTCGCCGCGGACCTCGACTGGGCGGTCGACGCCGCGCTGGACGACCTCGTGATGACGGTCACCATGGAGAGCCAGCTCGACAGCGAGGTGTATCTCGTCGAACTTGAGTGCACGAACTACGACGAGGAGCCTCCGTACGTCGAGATGATCCATCCCGACACGGGTGAGCGCGGTGTTCCGGCCGCCTACTTCGATGACCGCGGCACGTCCCCCAACCTGTGCTACCCAAAAGGGCCGGCTTGGTGTCACCAGTTCAACCGGAAGCTGTACCAGGACACCAACGCGCATAACGACTGGTCGATGGCGGCGTGGAAACGTGAGGCGGGCGACTATACGACGCTCGGGAGTATCCTGCTCCTGCTATACCGCCGCATGAACGATCCCGAATCGTATCAAGGGCGGTTGCAAGCGTAACCATGAGCGTGCTGACCCGTCTCCGGTCGGTTTTCCGCCTCGGATCCCGGTCCACCTCCGCGGACGCAGCGCCCTCGTGGCCGGCGCACGTCCTCGTCCCGGAAGCGATCTACACACATACCCGACGTGGGCTACGGTCGCATTCTCCGGCGACCGAGGAACACGAGGGCGTGGTCTACTGGGCCGGAACTACTGTTCCATCTCTCGACACCGTGGTGGTCCTCTCCTGTCTCGTCCCGACTGCCGAGACCGGTCCCGGCCGGTTCGATGTCTCTGCAGGCGCGTATGCGCGTATCGTCGAAGCGGTGCACGACCATGATCTCCAGCTGCTGGCTCGCGTACATAGTCACCCAGGATCGTGGACCGGCCATTCAGATAAGGACGACGGGCCGAACCTGGTATACGACGGGTTTTACTCGATCGTTGTTCCAGACTATGCGGCTAACGGTGTTCAACCTCTCACCGACTGCGGCGTTCACCGGTTCGAGGACACCGAATTCAAGCAGCTCGACTCAACAGAGGTGGCCCAGACCTTTCGAACGATAACATCACCGCCGCAGTACATTGATACCCGGAACCCATGACCATCCCGCTTTCAGAAGACGAGTTCTACCGCCGTCGGGACGACCGAACGGACACCGTTCTGACCGATCTGGGGGAGGAGACGTACTACCAGAACGCCAAGCTGCTGGTAACGGCTGACACCGATATCGCCACCACGTACGCCGGCCAGGTCGCTATGCTTACGCTCGGCAACGTGCTCAGCCGATTTGCTCGCAACGTCGATCTCCAGGTCCCCGCTGTCCCCCTTCACGAACAGCTCCGGGTCTCACAGGAGCGGCTCCCTGATCGGCTCAATCACGAGATGACGGCGGCCAACCCGTTCGGCGCATTCAACCCCGAGCAAACTTGGTCACCTGCCGAATACGACGCTGCTATCGCCCTGGGAACCACCGGAACCCCGATCGATCCAACAGTCCACCTCGATGTCAGTGGGTGGCAGGCCCGAATCACCCGGAATGCACCCCTGCAACCGTTCGATGCCCGTAAAGCAAACCCGATCGGGCCGGCCGTTGGCGCGTGTCTCGCGGTGGCCGAAGTGTTCAAAATCATCGCGCAGCTGTCACGGGTCCATCCCACGAACGGGTATACTTTTGATGCGTTCGGCCTTGAGGCGCTACCCCCGACGGAACAAGCCCACCGGCCAGCGCTCCCTGAGTCGGTGCGGCTAGGTGACGTCCACCTGATCGGCGTCGGGTCCGTCGGCTCCGCCTTGCTCTACTTCCTGCGAATGCTCCCGGTTCATGCGCACTTTGACCTCGTGGATTTTGACGACATCGAATACGCGAATCTCAACCGCTCACCGATCTTCACCGCGCAGCAGGCCACGGCCAAGACGGCGAAACCGGCAGCTGGTGAAGAGTATCTCGCAGGCCACGTCCCGGCGACCGGCCACCATATGCCCTATGATGAATTCGTGGACACAGGGCAGGCCGACACCCCTGATGTGGTCATCCCGGTTGCCAATGAGCACGATGTCCGGGCATCCATTCAGTTCAATCGCCCACCGGTCATGGTTCACACGACGACCGGTGGCTCCCGGGTCTATGTTCGCCGGCATATTCCAATCGTCGACCCGTGCCTCCTGTGTCACTTCCCGCCGGACGATCCAGGGTTCGATCCGGAGTGTGCCACTGCTCCGGTTACCAATACTCCAGCCACCACGGAGGATGCAGAACAGGCCGATGCCGCTCTTCCTTTTGTCTCGGTCATGGCCGGAGCACTACTCGCGGGCGAACTGGTGAAGCTCACGCTCCCCGACTATCCGGTAACGAAAAACTTCGTCGAATTAGATATGTTCTCGACCTTTGCCGAATCCCCATTGGCATACGACCGTCCATGCTTGCCAGGTTGTCCATTTTGCTCGTCACAGAGCGAAACGGTCCACCGCCGGCTCATCAAGAAAACTCAATTCGCTCATCTCTCCGACAATTAATCTCGTACCGAACACCAACTCACAGGGCGATCACGACTGGATCGCCCCGCACCCCTCCCGGGGGACGAACAACGCTACTCGTCGATCGGGTCGGGGGAACTGAGGTCTGCATGGAGGACTTCGCCGTCGCGAACGACGTACCGCTTCGCCAGCACGGGGAAGCGGCACTTGGTGAACCCCGCCGTCTGGATATCGAGTTCTTCGTCGGCTTCAAGAAGGTCAGCGAGTTCTCGCAAGAACTCATGGGTTACGATGCCGCCCTCGTAGTCCGGGAGGCCGTTCTCCCGCGCCTCGTACACTTCGAAGTCATCGTACCCCCAAATCGTGAGCTCTCCGTCTTCGGTAACCTCCCAGTTGAGCGTCCCGAAGCAGTAGCTCTCACAGAGCTCGCGGACTGCCTGCGGATCCGATACGATCGCGCCGGTCGACGTCGTCGCAGCTTGCAGTGTGGCCATATCTGGACTTCACGGGGTCGCCCCCGCACCCCTGTCGGGGGCGATAAACCGACGCGAGAGGCACCTCGCTTGGCGTGGTCGGGGACTCTAGTTAAGAGTCTGCGTGGGCGTCTGCCCCGGCTCCGTCGCCCGGCCGCGTGAGGAGGCTCACATCTTCCAGGAGGTCTCTCGCGGTCTCAACTCACTCTCGATCCGCGTCGTCCAACCGGTCGACGTCAAGTCGGTTGAGATTGCTGAGTACACGATGCATCCGGTAGCCCTGTTTAAATTGTTGGTCCATCGGAAGCGCCTCACCGCCCGCCGGCGTGGAAAGACTCCCCATAGAGACTGGCGACGGGCTTGCAGGAGATCACGGCCTTAACCAACTAACCTCGACGCTACTCGCAGTCTGTTGGTTAACTGATGCCCAGTCATACCGCTACTCGAGACTGGGGCCGTAGCGGGCCGAGCAACACACCCGGCACTCCCAGATCGGTTGTCCCGTCCACGCCTCATCTGGAACCGATTCATGGGTCTTGAACCGATGGTCGGTCGTCCGCCCACAGTTCTGACAGTCGAGTTGCTGCGTCGTCGGTACCGAGGACCGCTGGCGATTAGCCTTGGCCTCGCCAGCGGATTCGCTCAGCGCCATCGCTGGAACCAGCCACACCGTATCGTCGGCGTCGTCGAGGACCGCTCCGAGACCCGACTCATCGCGGATGCCGTTCCCACGCTGGTCGTAGAGCCGCGTCGGGGCCTGCTCCTGACGCTCCGACGCTCCCTGCCCGTTCCAGCCTGTCCGGTCACGGGCGGCTCTGAGAAGCTGCCCTTCCTCCTTTGACGACACCTGTACCGCGTCGGGGAGTGAGGGCCATTGCTCGGCCAGCTGGCGCGCCGGTGCCTCGTCGAGATCGTAGATGAGTGTGTAGTCGTCGACGGCCGGCTCCGCCTCGTTGGCAGAGAGGAGATTCGCCGCGGCGCCGCCCTTCGCGACGGCGCCGTAGAAGGTGGTCGACTCGACGACCAGGTGGACGATGCCGAGGAACGTCGTCGTCGCCACCTCGTCCGTGCTGGTGGCTTCACTACCGAGATGGTTGGTTAGACAGAACCGGCATTTCGTCTGCCCGTCTGGGACTGACGCCCCACAGGACCGGCACTCGCCGTCGGTGGTCGACGGCTCGTCAGGGTAGCCACCCGTGGTCGTCGCGACGCGTTGTCGTCTGGGGCCACCCTCAACCCCGTCGTCCAGCCTCGTGTCTGGAATGTGTGACGCCTCGCCGGTCGGCCGCAGTTCCTCAAAGTCAGAATATCTGTTGTGCATTGGTTGGCTCATAGCTTCCATCCGTTTCGCATTTCAATCTCCGGATGTCTATGCTCTGAACGTACTCTCGATTATGCGCGAGGGTACAAACATATATGGGAGTAGGGTACGAACACTGTTGCAAGAGGTGCCAAGCATGTCCGAATCTCCACGGAATGGCGTCCAATCGTGGACTGAGTCGATGAGCGCCCGCGACCGTATTCGAGCCGTCGCCGAGACGCTTCGTGAACCCCGGTCGGTTAACTGGATCAGCGAGCAGGCCGACGCCGCCTGGAGCACGACCAACGAGGAGCTCCAGGATCTCGTCGACCGGGGCCAGCTGCGCCGCGTCGAGGCCGGCGAGACGACGCGCTACCAGCCGGACTACACGCGACTGCTCTTCGAGGAAATCCGCACGCTCATCGAGGAGAACACGCGCGAGGAGTTGCGGAACGAATTGGCCGCGATCACCGAGGAGATTGAGGAGTGGCAGGCGACCTACGACGTCGAGACGTGGGAGGAGCTCGAACAGTCGCTCGCCGACGGCGACCTCACAAGTGCCGAGCTCCGAGAACGCCGTGACGTCATCGCGTTCTGGCGCGAGAACGAGGAGGATCGCCGCCTCATCAAGCACGCACTGGAACTCTACTCGGATGTGGAAGCCGCCCGCGAACAGATGACCGACGTGGCTGACCGCGCCACGAGCTAATCCTCCTCTATCACAGTATGATCTTTCTTGCCGGTCGCGACCGCTATACACAGCGGACCCTCCTTCGAGACGTTCACGACCGATTGACGAATCAGGCTGGGTGTGAGGACGTGCGCTATCGCCCGTCTCGACGACGCCCTCGGTACGTCATCGCAGATGTCGACCCGACGACGTTCCTGAGTGACTCTTGCGATGCGGCGACCGCACGACTGGAGATTCGGTTCTGGTATCCTGCTGGCGTTGACCACGAATACTACCGCATCAACTGGGTCGAACCGGACCGAAACCTGATGCTCGGCTTCCACCAGGACGCCGACCATCCGGACCTTGGGCCCTGCCACATCCAGCTCAATTTCGAAGACACGCCCGTCGATCGGCATAGCGCGACGTTTCTCGACGCGCATCCACTCGCCGTCCTCGATGACCGACTACAGCAGTTCCCGGCGGCGGTAGGGGCGATTCGGTGGGACGGTGACACTCCCTCGCTCCCTACCTGGCCAGTCTAGACCGCCAATTCGTTCAGCGTGTCTCGATTCGACCGGATGGTCGTTGCAGTGACGCTCGCCACCTCCGCGACTTCCGCCTGCGTCAGCCATCGTCCCTCTTCGCGACCTGCCTTGTACAGGCAGGCAGCTGCGAAGCCTGACGGTTTGACACCCGACGCGGCTCCTGACGATTCTGACTGTTCAGCCGACCTCCGAGCCTGCTGCCGGATTTTCGCCGGGACATCGAGTTCTGACGCGAGACGAGGGATGAATTCGCTCGGTCGAACAGGCTGAGTCGGGAGTCCAAGTTCTGTATTCAGCGTCTTGTACGCATTCGTGACTCGCGATTGTTCAACGCGTGCCGCGTCGACGACGTCGTCGAGTAGCCGCGAGAGGCCGTTACAGCGACAGGCTCCGTAAATGCTTGCTGCAGCTATCGCTTCGGTTTATCGGCCTCGAAGCAGGTCTGCATTCTGAGCGCTCCGGAACAGTTGACACACCTGGTCACGAATCGAATCTGAGAGTTCGAGGACGCTCGCGATTCTTCGAACTTCACCCAGCCCGTATGCGAGGTTTCGCTCGGCTTTCGACTGGAACCGACCACGATCCTGTTCCCGCCGCATTCGGGATAGACGCTGGCGCTTTTGCCCAGAGAGTTCGTTCCCGTTCGCATCTTTCCCGCGACCGATTTCCGTCGACAGCCCTCGGTCGTGACGTGCCGCAGTCAGTGGAGCGCCCGTCCGCTTTCGCTGGTCCTGATCGTGAGTTCTCCATTCAGGGCCATGGTCAATCCGTTGCTCGTCGATAACGAGCCCACAGTCCTCGCAGATTGTTTCGACCGAGTTGGTAGTGCCCCGGCCATCGCATCCCGGACATTGGTTCGTGCTGGAGTTCGTCTGTACGTCCTCGTCGAAACTCGTTTCGTAGATATCTCTCATCGTCATGTTTTGTCGTCGGTTTTCTGTAGATTCGCCAGTACGGCGAACCCCTCACCCACTGAGGAGAAAACAAACTCTATGCAGGACTGGCGTACCTACTGAGGGAGTTGGGGTGATTGAATTACGGCGTTGTAGCCCTCGATAACGTAACGAAGGACTCAAAGAGTACCGAGATTCGCTTTCTAAACGTGAAATGGAGCGCAGAACGGGATCCATGGGTGGTGCGGTTTTTCATTTGTGCGGTTATTAGATGCAGTATATCCCGATGGCTCTCTCACCAGTACATCGCTACGGTTTTCGCTTCAATTCGGAAGACGTTGCTACTTTCGTCTAATCCATCGATTTGATCGCCAGCCCCGACAGTTTCTGAAGCGTCTGAGCGTAGTTGCTGACGTTTCTCATCACTAATAGGGTCTAGGTCAAACATCTCGATGAACGAATCTGTATACGCGTTAAGCACTTTCTTTCGCTCTGCTGTTTGACTAACCTCATCGCCAACATCAACAGTTCCCAAAGCCTCGACAATCAACTGCTCCTGTTCGTCCTCGGAAACATCTTGATCGTACTCGACTTCCAAAGATTTGGTGTACTGCTGAATATCTCGGCCCCACTGCGCAGCTGAATCAGTGGACCAGTCGGTGAAATTCTGAATCTCAGATAATTGGTTTCTTACATCTTGGAGCCCTCGTTCGAATTCCCGGTTCAAATTCTCCGCCGCCGCCTCTGAGAGACTGTTAACCGCACGAGTCACCTTCAACGGATACCAACGATCAATATCCACATCTTCCACTCTACAGTAGACCACGAACCGGTCGTTGTTGAATAAGGTCTGTATCGGGTCAACCCACAGACTATCCAAATTAAGCAGTGTAACAACCTCCAGATCTTCTGCGTCCTCCTTCTCGTCGCTATCAAGTTCAGCACTGCTTTTGATCGTCTTCCCGTCTTCTTCGTCGACGACTTTGTAATCAACAGCCTTGCCAACAACCGGAATACGATTGCCAAGACTATTGCCGATCAGCTCCAGCATTTCTTCGGTATCAGAATCAATTTGGTCTTCGAACGCATCAGCGAAATAGTCAATTGTCCGATATAACCTGAACAAAAGATTTGCGGAAATATTCACTCGAAGTTCGACTACATCACCACGAGTCAACTCATAGGTCGCAAGTCCTGAAAACGGTTCGTCTACAGAACCATCTTTTTTCGGTATCTGATCTAGTGACAGCTTCTTCTCCACTACATCGCTCTTGTACAACCTCGTAAACTTTGACTGAATCAAGTCGTAGTTCCGAGTCTCAACTGTCGTCCTTTGATGTTCACTTTCCTCTGAAACCTTCGCATTGACAGAGGCCGGGCCAGCAGATGCCGAACAACCTACACTAGACCCAGAACGCCGCCTTCGCATCTCCTCATTGACCGTCTCAGTAACAATACCGCCCTCACCAGTAGACGCTAAGAGACTCCTTACACTGATTTCGTCCAGATAAACGAATTCCCGGAGATCGTCAAATTGGTTATTAGCAAGCCATCGCTGTAGCCGTGACACCACTGAATACATTCTTTGACGGATTTTTAGACGGGTCATTCCTGCTGCCTCACCTCTTTTGTCTGCTGGCGTTTGGCCTCCCTTTGCTCATCGAACCTTTCGAGAGCGATCATGAAGTCCTCGTGATGAACTTCTGGTCGGTCTTCTTTGACCGCTATGAGTCCGGCTTTCTTTACTATGGATTCGAGGTCAGCACCCGACCATCCACGAGTCTGTTCTGCAATATTCTTGAAATCCACGGAGGATGAAACAGGCATATTCTGTGAGTGGACTTTTAGAATATCTCTTCGTTCTCCGGAGTCAGGCAGGCTGAATTCAATTTCCTCGTCAAATCGCCCTGGTCGTCGCACTGCCGGATCAATTACCTCGACCAAGTTGGTTGCGCCGATCACTACGATATCGCCTCGGTCCTCTAACCCGTCTAGCTCACTCAGAAACTGTGCAACGATCCGGCGTTCCGTCTCATCGGCACGATCCCGGCGAGGTACGACGCTGTCAATCTCGTCGATGAATACTACTGCGGGTTCGTCTTCTTCCTCTGCCTTCTGTTTGGCAGCTTCGAAGACATCTCGGATCTGGCGTTCGCTCTCTCCGTAGTATTTGCTCACGATTTCTGGGCCGCCGATATGGAAGAATGAGTCGGAAGACCCCCATTCGTTGGCAGCTGCCTTTGCCATCATGGTTTTCCCGGTGCCTGGAGGCCCGTAGAATAGGATTCCAAACCGGCCTTCAAGATCGAATTCAGCCATCTTGTCGGGCTTTTCCATTGGAAGGCTCACTGCCTCTGTGAGCCGGTCTTTTGCGTCCTGTAACCCGATTACGTCGTCAAATGTTACATTCTCAATATTTTCAGGCAGGAATAAGCTCCTTTGCTCGGTTTCTTCCTGCCTGTCTTCGTTGTCAGATCCCAGGTTCAGGTTGATTGCGTCTACTTCGATATCTGGCTTGGGCGTGATCTCGATCGGTTCCTCGTTTAAGACCTGAGAGAACGTTTGAGAAGGTGTTATTGCGATAGTGTATCCTTCCTCTATGGTTTCATCGGGACGATTGACTTCGACGAGTCCGTTTTCGGTTCTTATTGCAATGGTCTCGTCGAAGACGGCTTCTACAACTCCGACAGTTCTGCCTCGGTCAAAGCCTCCCTTCTTGACTACGTCCACTGCCCTGTCATTGTTACGACTAGAGATTGTTTCTTCGACTTTGACGATATCACTGACTTCGGCATCGTCCGTATGATTGGATACAGTGGCTGACCCGGAACCATCTATATAGCCTACAATGAGGTCGCCATTGTAGGCTATTTCATTAACAAGGGCCAGCTTCCCGTCACTCATGTTCTAAACTGATGATTCATACTTTCTTGAATCTACTTGATGAATGCTCACCGGTTCATGTCGTCGATTAGTAGACTTCGATAGATGTAACCTTTCATAGCCACCGCTGTGTCGAGGTAGCACAGTCTTGAAGACAGATTGGTTACTTTCCTTACTATGGGTAGTTCGGGCAGCGAATTGAAGCAGCGGGTTAGTGAGTGTGTGGATGATTTCGTCGAAACCGTTCGTGAGGAGCAGGATTTCGTCCCTAAACTCCGAATTGCCACAGGAGATCGGATGGACAGGAAAGAGAAGTTCATCGATGAGCCCTCCCGGATTATTACGTTCTATTCTTCACGCCAGCAGGAGTTCTTCGAAGAGACTGCAGAGTGGATGCATGAGACCGGAAACGGATTTGGTCTTAACGAGCCTGGTGACCCTGATGACGAAGACGTTGTATTTCTCGGCGCACCGGAGGACTACGAGCCTCCTGAGGAGCCGAATCTATTCTCCTACGTTAACGCGCTTTTCAACTTCGCTGGCACAGTGATGGATTATTCGGGAGGCTACGTGGTCACGGATGGAGGGTTCGATCGAGCATACGAGGAGCACTGGCTTCCGAAGTACGAGACTGGGCTGGAAACCTTCGAGATCATCATTCCATTTCACCTATTCAATATTCCACGAGACGACGAGGCAGTTATCGAATTATCGCCAGAATTTGAACTCCGTCGAAGACGTCACAATTACTATCGAGTTGAATCGCTTAAGATCTGCCCCATCACCGATTCAGAAAGGCTGGGTGTTCATACATCCTCAGCAGGTGGAGGGGAGCGGTTCGGTCTCAACCCTGTTGACGCCTGTGAGTACAAAATCCATGCAGAGATCGCGGCACGAGAATCTGAAGGCTCTCTCTATGATCCGGGGGAAGAAATTGGAGAGCGGTTAGCGACCGCACTGCGGCTTTTTGACCCCGACCCAGAAACAGGAGACCTGATAGTTGGCACATCCTTCCGACAAGAACCCAGTTGGCTTGAATTCAGAGAGGGAATCCCCGACTTCACAGTAATCGGAGACGCACACAAAGACCGAACACAACGGCAAGAAGCATACCTACTGTATCCAGATTCCGTTGATGAATTCACCGAGTTTTGGGGACGCCACTGTCGACGAATTCGTCTTGATAGGGACGGTCAGTTCACGCGTTCAATTCAGCGCTTTAACGAGATATGGTCGAAGCGGTTCTACGAAGATCAGCTCCTTGACTGTCTAATCGGGCTTGAGGGGCTTCTTCTCCAAGGAGTTGGATCGGGGGGCTCGATTACTCTCCGACTCAAACTACGTGGAGGCCAGATATTGCACGATAGGCTACCCTACAGACGGGAGTACATCCAGAAACTCCTACAGGACATCTACTCACTCAGGGGAGATATTGTGCACGAGAATCAGTATCTTGCGGATGTTTTAGAGCGGAATAGCCGTTTGAAGGTGTTAGACGAGAAGTTCGACCATCCGAAAGACGTGGTGGCTGAAGCGCGCCGTTTCATGGGCGCTTCTGTCGTCGCTTATATGGACTTGACTGAGAAGACAAGACTGAGTATCGACGAAATCGGCGAGCTGATGGATGAAGCGGCCCTTGGTGTGGACTCGTCTGAGTTATTCGGCTAATTCTTGGATTTACGTAGAGGGTTTTGAGTCACGAAATGAGTCACCACGCCGCATTAGAACTGAATACTCTCACTATTCTGATCTTGGGTTTCACACCTGTGTTGCTGGATTCGTTCTGGCAACCCAACTTTCCCACAGATCGGACACTCCTGTAACGGCGTTGGCGGCAGGCTGTCCCAGACGTCCAATGCGGCCGTCAACTGTGCCTCGACGATGGGAGAGGTGGTCGCTCGTTTCGCTTCTTCAAGATGAATTCGAAGTCGCTCACGTGTTGTGAGAGTGGTTTCCTTGGACATACTTCGGTGAGGGCACGCTATCGCTGTGCCCTCCGCCCCTCGAGGGACAACAAAATCTACACGTACTAAGAGCGGTCTTGGGATTCCTTCAACAAGGAGCTTCTACAGAAACACTCGACTGTTACGAGATATCTGGACGTAATGGAGAGAGTTCTTCCCACTGTGCATGATGTTCGACGCAAAGCGTCACGAGGTTTTCGAGCATATTTGCTCGTTCGTAGTCGATCTCTCCATCATCATCCTGAAACGAGCGTGGTGGGATGATGTAATGCACGTGCAGGCTATTGCTGAACTGATTTCGATGAGTTTCACTGGAGATTTAACATCCTGGATGTAACACTCGTAAGAATCACGCTCTAACGCTCGTTTTCGTGTTGTCTTCCAATTCGGCCCGTACCAGAGCCGTTCTCGTTTTTCCGCCCCGGCCCACAATGGATGGTCAGGGCCGGTAAACAGGGTGAATGGCTCGTACCCTGCAGTCGTGATCGCTTCATTCCAACTCCCAAATTTCCGGATGTAGCCACGGAGAGAGTACCGGCCATCGCTCTTCAAATCGGAGATGAAGGGAGCACGACCGAGGTTCTCGGCTAATCGGTGGATCTCTTCGAGGAGTTCTTCACGCGGAATTTTCTCGTGATTGGGCTCGAATCCGGAACTTCGTAGCGCATTATTCCAGCTTCCGAAGTGCTTGCTGGCTGCTTTTCTCGAATACTGTCCGTACTCGTTCATCTCCTCGGCCGTCGGCGGATGCCCGAGCTGCTCGCTCAGTGATTGAATGGCTTCGACAACCTCCGCTTTCGAGACGGTCGATGGTTTGTTGATTTCGAGACCCGCCTCCCGGAGTGCATCGTTCCAGGTTCCAAATTCAGTGATTGTACGTTTTCCGCGTGTACCGCCCCTCTTCGTCCATCTCGCTCATAGTCGGTGAATGACCGAGTTCCGTCGCGAGACGCTGTAGCGCGCGTATGAATTACAGTCTCGCTGCTTGTCATCTCGGTGGTTCTGCGAGATGTGGCCTGCTTTCTTTGGGCCTGATTCGAACTCGGTGCCGCAGTACTCGCATTCGTAGCTGTCTGTCTCGTTGGACATACTGGGTCAGCGAACGCGAACCGAAGGCGCTCGCACCCCTTGGTGCGCCAACAAACTCTCAGTGCCTCGCGGACTGACCTGTTATCAAGGTCGTGGCTGCGCGCGCAGCGACCGCCGGGAGCGAGCACGGAGCGGAGGGTGGGGCGGTGGGGTCCGGGTCGGTCCGGTACGTAGCAAAAAACAGGAGATACGACGACCGGCTACTCCCACCACCGACCGCGCTCGGGGAAATGAACGGTGCTCCACCCGGTCAGAGCCACGGAGACGCGCCCGTTGTACCAGTTCTTCGCCGCGCCGTGAATTCGAACACGCTCGCCCTCTTCGATCCAGGGTTGGTCACTCGCAACCCACGACGTCAGCTTCGTTCGACCACTTTCGTCTTCGATGAGGCCGACTTGGGAAATCGCTGAACTCGACGACTCCCAAAGCTGCGTCACACGACCCTCGATACTCACCTCTTTGCGACTGACGTCCCTGAGCTTTCCGATGGGAATCATCGTCCCAGGTGCCGTCTGCAACTCCTCGAACACCCCGACGACCGCGCTCATCAGGTCTTTCCTACCGACGACGGCTTCACCCAGCCGCCGACCAATCGCCGCTCGCGACCAGCCATCCAGCTTCTTCGCCAGCCGTATCGACTGCTTGTTCACCGCCGCCAACTGCTCCTGCGTGAGTTCTGCCCGGGGATCACCTCGTTCCGGGTCCGCCATCGGATTCACGCTTGCCGCCCGTTTCTGAAACTCGACACGTCGCTCAGCGCTCCGCTTCGCCGCGATGTCTCGCGTCCGCTTCTCCCGACCGTTTTGCGTCCCCAGTTCAGCCTGGCCACTGATGCGCTCCAGCTCAGCCTCCCGCGCCCGAATGCGCTCTTCCTGCTCGAGGGTCGCACCGTAGATTCGCTCGTCACTGGTGTCGACCATCCCGTCCGGGTGGTTGGCATCGACCTTCGCTTGGATCTCCATCTCGACCGTCGCCCGGAACTCCGGCGTCTCATCGACGACTTCGAAGCCGTCCTCGTCGACCGCCGCTTCGTCCGCTTTATCGAATGCCTGTTCATCGACCGAAACCTCATTACCGAAGACGTTCTTACTTGACATTGGAATCTACCTGGATTCCGAAGGCGCTCACGCGCCCGACACCGCGATGCTATGACATCGCGGTTCTTCGACGACACCGACCGACAGAACCATCTGCGCGCTCTCGCTCGCGCCTTCGCGAGCACCCCCTGGGGCGCGAGCGAGAGCGCGCCTCAGGGAGGCTACCCAACCAGCACCGCGCGCCGTCTCATCGAGCGCAGCGAGGTGAGGCTCGGGGCGCGAACGTAGTGAGCGACCCGGCGACCGCCCGGAGCGAGTGTCCAGCGGAGTAAGCGTGGGGGGTGAGCAGCCACGCCGCGCAACCCCCCCGCGGTTACCCGCTGGCGTCGAGACCAGATTCATTTTAGCCCGGAACGGGCGCGGGCGGTGCGGAGAGCGCCCGCAGGCCCGGAATGGTCGGTCGCGAGCGACGCAGAGGGCGGCAGCGGCGAGCGGGGCGGGCCGTAGAGTATCACCTGTTCAGCCGGACACGACGCTCAGTGACCCAACCGACATCCTGGTGGACTCAGAAAGGGCGAGGCCGTCTCGGTCGTCCCCCGACCCCGCTAGCACCGAGTGAAACGAGGCGCGCAGCGTGGGTCGGGGGATGCCGAGCGGCCGAGGGCTTTCGAGACTGTGTGGCCTGTTGCAGGGCGCAGCCTCGTTAGTTGGAGGCCGAACCCCGGAAAGTAGGTCTTCAATGAGCTGGCCGGCAGTCACGAACGACGCCGTAGAAAGCAACGGGGAGGGGAATCAGTCACTCGTCCTCGAGTGCCGCGTAGATTTCGGCGTGCCGGCGTCCATCGAGCTTCCCCATTTCGAGAGCGATCTCGTGGCGTTCCTCGTCGCTGTCGGCCGCCTGATACCGCTCGTACAGCTGGCGGACTTCGTCGTCGACCGTCGCCGAGGAATCGGTGCTGGACGCCATCTCTGTGTCGAACATACTCTGTGTGTCCCTTTATCAGTTGCGACGAGCGCACGCTCGGAAGTAGACGACTGCTGTTTCGGTGTCGGCGGCGGCTTCGTTGGTTGCGAACCGATGCAGTAAGGCGCGAATCTCGTCACCGTAGTCGAACGTGTACCCGTTCAGCATGTAGAAGACGACCACCGTTCGGAGCGCCGTTCGCTTGTTCCCGTCGACGAACGGATGATCCGCAACAAGAAGCCGCATCAGATGTACCGCTTTTTCGTGTATGGTCTGAGGCACCTCGTCGAAGAACCCCTCCGAAATGTACTGCAGCGTGGATGCAATCGCGTCCTCCGATCGAACTCCGGGTTCCGTGGCGTCGCCTTCCTCGACGATCTGCTCGTGTAGATCGAGGATGAGGTCAACGGAGGGATACGCGATGTCGTCAGTCACACGCTGACTCTCTCATGCCAGCCGATAATCGTTTCTGAGGAGGCTGCTCCCATCCACCCCTATGCAATCTAGCCGAATGGTCGGTCGCGAGGGAAGCGAGGCGCTCCCTGCAGCCAGCGCTTCTTGGACCATGTATGCGTTGATCGCTGATGTCGTCTCACCGCGGTCAATTTCGGCAAGCAATTCAGCGGCTTGCTCGTTGGTTCGCAGCGTCCCGAAGACCCACAGATTCGTATCGAGAATCTTCACGCGTCGGACCCGTATACCTGCTCAGACGTCTCCTCACGTGCTTCTTCGACGGCTCGTTCGAGGTCGTCCGCATCGACCTTTTCGCCGAGCGCCGCGAGCTCAGCGTCGATCTCACTATCGGACTCGCGGCTCTGTTCAGCTTGGGCGTGTAGCTGTTCAAGCCGAAGCGCAGCGATTGCTGTGTCGTCGTTGAGTTCTCGGAGGTGGGCGCGGCAGGCCTCCTTGATAAACTCGCTTTTGTTTGTATAGATGCCCGTTTCATCGAGGAACCGCTCGATCTCGGTGTCAAGCTCGACTGGAAACTTGACGCTAACACTTGCGTATTTCATGGTAATACCATCGTGCTACAGGAATATAAACGGCGTGCTCAGACTGTACTCCGGTGGTAGAGAGGGCAACAGTCAGCAATACCTCTCATTCGACGAGATGCTCATCGAGATCTCGAGTCCAGTACGTTGCGAGCCCGCCAGGACTACAGCGGACACAGAGGTGTAGTGTCCCCTCGAGATGCCCGAGATCCACACGAAATCTCGTGAGCGCGGCGAGCGTGTCGACGACGAGGCCACAGCTATCACAGGCGTGGTGATCTCGGTCGTCGGGGTCGGCCCGGGCTTGGACGGCGCAGTCGACACAGATCGGATGCGAAACCCGCTCGTCTTTGCCCCAGGTGAAGGCGGCGCCACGCTCCGCCCCGGGAAGCGCATCGCAGAACGCACATCCCGAAAGCGTCTGCTGCATTACGACGTCTCCTCGTCGGCATCCCGGCCAGCCGTCCACCCACGATGGAAGACGGCGAGCTGCCAAATCGAGTCGAACGCTTCGCCACTCGGTTCGTGAACGTGGACTCGCTGGTCGACGACCGCCGTCACGACGTCGTCGTCGACGAGGTGACTGACGAGTCGTCGTGCGGTCGTCTCGTCGACGTCCGCCGTCGCCACCCGGGCCACATCCCGGTCCTGTGTGAGATATTCGGCTTCGAGTCGTTCGTGATCGGCTGCCGTATCATCGAGTATATCTGGACGAGTCATGGAACCTCATGCTCCGGCACGCTCGCAAGCGCGCCTCGCGCCTCCTGGCGCTGACAAACCTCAACGAGAGCGGTATGAGTGGTCAGATCGGAGTGGGAGGGTTTGTTGAAACCCTCAATAACTGATAGCACTGACGTGCGAAATATAGAGGCTGAGTTCAGCACGAATAGTTATCTGGATACGAGCTGAAGTATGAATTTATGCCAGTTACCGAATGCAATGGAGCTACCCTCTATTATGAGGAGTACGGAGAGGGGCAGCCGCTCGTGTTTCTCCATGGGGCGTGGATGGGGATCCGGTTTTTCGAGCCACAGCTAACGGATCTTTCGGACGAGTATCGAACAGTAGCTCTCGATTTCAGAGGCCACGGTCGGTCGGAGAAGACAGAGCACGGCCACACTGTACGCCAATATGCCCGTGATGTAGACGAATTTCTCACCAACCGGAATCTGGACGATGTTGTGCTGGTCGGGTGGTCGATGGGTGCGGGTGTCACATGGGAGTATGTTGATCAGTTCGGAACGGAACGGGTACAAGCACTGGTCAATGTAGACGCTGAGCCATCCCCGTTCCAGCAGGACGACTACGAATTCGGACGAATGGGGCTGAAGGGGCTCAGCGATGCCTTCGTCGATATCCAGACTGATCATCTGAGTCTCATCGAACGGGAGAACGAATTACTGCTCAAAGATTCACCTCCACGGGAACTCGAAACCATGATGTTCGACGAGGCATCACGTACTCCACCCCCGATCAAGAGCGCAATCTACGCCGATATCTTGCGCAAACCACCAGACGTCTTCCCTGACATCGACGTCCCAATGTTAGTGTGCGCCGGAGCGGACGAGAAGTGGCGGAGCGTCGAATCTGTCAAAGAGGTCGCGGAACTCGTCCCGGACAGCAGATTTGAATTATTCGAAGAAAGCGGTCATTGTATCACCATCGAGGAACCCGAGCGATTCAATCAGATCCTGAGCGATTTCGCTGACTCACTTTGATGCATATGCACTGTCTATTCAGACGGGTAGTCCAAACTCCGCAGACTCTATTAGGAACTTCGTGACCGACTCGGAGCATGCATTCAGCAAAGAGTCTCCGTTTATTTCCCTGTTCCTTCTCTGAAACAGTGGTCAGCACGAGAGAGTGAGTTCCGCAGAGGGGACGATCAGGGTAACCAGCCCGACGACCGAATCAGGCCGTCGGCGCGACGTTCTGGTTCCGGTGGAACAGGTTGTCTGGGTCGTACTTCCGCTTGAGCTCTACAAGCCGGTCGTAGTTCTCGCGGTAGGCGGCTCGCTCCTCGCCCACCTCCTCAGGAATGAAATTGACGTAGACGCCACCGGTAGCATGGGGAGTCATCGCCTCGTGAAGCTCACGGGTCCAGGCGATGCACTCGTCGTCTTGGGCCGGGGTGGTCCAGCGCGTGTGGAGGTTCATGAGGAACTCCGCATCTCGATGGGGGTACGCCGTTGCGTCCACGGGCACGTCGTTGATAGCACCGCCGAGCTGGGCGATGGCAATCTCACTCTCCGGTGTGGGAAGCGACTCACCGTACTTGACGAAGGTGTCGATCATCCCGTCAGTGAACTCGACGAAGTTGTGGGACTTCCAGTAGTTCCGCGCCCCGGAGGTGAGCAGGCCGTCGAACCCCTGCTGCCAGCCGGCGTAGGGGTGGGGGCCGATGGCGTCGGCGATGGGGTCGCCGATCTCCCGCAGCGGCTGCAGGGCTGCCTCGCCGTCGGTCAGAGCGCCATCGTAGTAGACTGCGATTACGAGCACCTTCTCGCCGTGCCACTCCTCCGGGATGAACGGGAGCGGCGGGGCGTGCCTGATGACCATCCAGGCGGTCACCTCGTCAGGGGCCTCGGCGACGAACTCGCGGTAGGCCTCCATCACGTCGGCCGTGTCATCGAACGGGTGAACGAGCAGCCCCGAGAGCACCTCGGGCCCAACTTCGTGGAGGTCGAACTCGAAGGACGTGACGACGCCGAAGTTGCCGCCGCCACCGCGGAGCCCCCAGAAGAGGTCGGCGTGTTCGTCCTCGCTGGCGTGAACGAGACTGCCATCGGCCGTGACTACGTCCGCCCCTAAGAGGTTGTCCGCTGTGAGACCGTACCTGCGGGAGAGCCAGCCGAAGCCCCCGCCGAGCGCCAGGCCGGAGATGCCCGTTGTCGAATTGTATCCGACGGGCGTGGCGAGGCCGAACGCCTGCGCCTCGTGGTCGAACTCTGCGAGTATTACGCCCGGTTCGACCCGCGCAGTCTTCGCCTCTGGGTCGATACGGACGGACTTCATGGGCGAGAGGTCAATCACGAGCCCATCGTCAACGCTGGCGTTCCCGGCGATGTTGTGGCCCGCGCCCTTCACGGCGACGGGCATGCCCTGTTCGCGGGCGAAGTTCACCGCCGCGATGACGTCGGCGACGCCCGCACACTGGGCGATCAACGTGGGCCGTCGGTCGATCATGGCGTTCCAGATCGTCCGGGCTTCGTCGAACTCCGCCGTCTCCGGTGAAAGGAGTGCACCGCGGAATCTCGTCTCAAGTTCTGATACTGTACTCTCGTCTAACGGGGTGGCGTGAATGGCCAAGATAATTTCTCCGAGGTAGTGTAGGCGGTGTGAGTATATGTAGTTATGCAAGATTATTAACCATATATTTTCCGTCATCTGTCTTGATTCCAGGTGGAGATTTCTTCCGAGTCATGGGAAATATGCCCACTCTATCTCGCAGTGCCACAACGAACTACCGGGGAGCTGTCAGTAGGGACGTGCAAGATAGAGGATGTAGTCTGCAGAGACGGTTCCGTGTTTCCACTTATTTAGGGAACAGTCGGGGTGATTTCATACTCCAACAACCGGCTGACAACGGTTGACAGAGGCACGCTCCACAGTGGTGGGCTCAGTGCCACGACAGGACGAAACATCTATTCTCGATCACCCGGGGAGAGAAAATTCTCAGTGAGGAACCGAGATTGAGCGGTTGATGCTCGGTCAAACGTCTCGCTGGGGTAATACAGCAGTCCGAAATGACCACCTGGAATATCGACCCACTCTTTTGATCCGGCGAGTCGCTCGAAGGCGTCGCGTGCCACGGCAGGGTTGGCCCGGGCCATCTCGTCCGTGGGCGACACCATGAACAACGCCGGACAGGAAACGTCCGGCGCGCACAGTCCGGGCGACCACTCGGGATCCGTGGGACGAACAATCGTAACCTCATTCTGCCAGTTCGTTCCCGGACGCGTTCCGTACCCGGTGAACCACCGAAATGCCGTCTCGGGTTTGAGTGCCGACGGGCTTCGATCTTGGTCGTCCCACACGACCGGCATTGGACCCGCGATCTCGTTCGCCCCGGGGTCGATAGTCCCCGAGCGTACCATCCGTTTCATCGATTCCCGGAGGGATCCATTGGAATCGGTCGGCGGCATATCCTCTCCGAGCGCTGGGCACTGAACGACCAGCGCCACAACTCGTTCGTCGAGAGCGGCCACGACCAGCGCAGCACCGCTACTGTAACTATCGCCCCAGACAGCGATACGAGTCGGATCGATGTTATCGAGCGTGGTCCCAAAGGTGATCGCATCACGATACCCCCGTGACTGGATCCAGGGGTTGATCTGCTGACGTGGCTCACCCCCACTCGCACCGAAGCCTCGGTGATCGTACAGCAACACCGCAAAGCCTGCTGCCTCAAAGACCTCCGCATACCTATCGAGCACCATCTGTTTGGTTGCGGAGGTTCCATGAGCCATGACAACCAACGGCCACGGTGGCGACGTGTCCGGCGAATAGAACCATCCGCTCAGTTCCGCGCCTTCCGATTCGAATGCCACGTCTTGTCTCATACGATTTAATACGCTGCGTGTGGCGAAATACTCGGTTGGCCTCTATCTGTCAGAACCGACCTGCGAGATTCAGAGCGTGCATGCAGCATGCTGGGAACTGGGGACAGGCACTCATTCTCTATTATTAATAACATAGGTTTATCCTCTCGCGAGCCGTAATTCTTTGTGACTCTCCGAGTTCGTCTCCTTGGTCAGTGTCGTCGAGACCCAGTAGGATTTTCTCAGAGGTTCAAACACCAGAGAAGCCTATGGCAACAGCACAAGAAACCCTGAAAGGGATCGTCACGCAACGGAACATGCGAATCCCTTGGAACATCGAATCCCAGCTCAGAGAAGAGCAAGTGGCCACGGAGGTGGCCGATGGGGTCTACCAGCTCTGTTCGACCATGACCAACATATACCTCATTGAGGACGATGATGGACTCACATTGGTCGATGCAGGAGTCCCTGCGCAAATGGAACTGCTGGAGGCCGGACTCGAGTGTATCGGCGCCGAAATGACCGACATCAAGGCGGTGATTCTCACGCACGTCGATCCGGATCATATCGGACTCGCAGAACCGCTACGCAAGGCCGGGATTCCCGTTTGGGTCCCCGAAGAGGGGTACGAGACAGCGTTGAACGGCTTAGGCAAGCCACCGCTCGCACTCTTCTTCTTCATGTGGCGGCCCGCGTACGCGCGATTCATCCGCGCGCTGATGCAGGCTGGCATGACCGACGCGGAACCCATCGCTGAGGCACACACATTCACCGACGGGCAGGTATTAGACGTCCCCGGTCACCCAGAAGTGATCGCTACACCTGGACATAGGAAGGAACACTGTTCGTTCTGGTTGCCAGAGAGACGAATCCTCTTCTCTGGCGACGCCCTGATTACGATGGATATCATGAGTGGGAAGGCTGTGGCGCCTGAGCCCGTGCGAGGCGGGAACCTGTTCAACTACGATAAAGGCCAACAGATGGAGTCCGCACGAAAATTGGGTACGCTCGGCCACGTCACCCTGCTCCCGGGACACGTGCAGCCCTGGGAGGGGGATCTCGGGGCGCGGTATCCTTCCGCAGAGTAACGGCCGGATTATGCGGTTCCATCCGCGCTGCATATGCGCCCTCTATTCAGCACGACCGCTGAGACCTATCACTAAATAATCGTTTCAACAAGGTCATGATATTAACATAACAGGGCTATACGTGATGGTTGTCACGGTAGGCTCGGAGGATTACTCCTCCCCTGTCAGAGGCACTACGTGGCCGGGCAAGACCCCTCAACTCCCCCCTCTCCGCTGTTCATGTTGTGTGTACTACGGACTCCCGTGTGATATCCGTCCCACGACGAACTCGCAGACGGACAAGCGCTACTCTACACATCATAGCCGTATATCGAAGCGCGATGATGACCCCAATCGTCAAACCCGGAGACACCGATACTCTACGTAATGGAGAATTCGCGGCCCCGATCAACTCCAGTGAGGAAGCCGCGCTCGATCATCTCGAGCAGTACTTCGACAGCGCGGGGACTGACGAGACTCTCACGCGCGAGGACGCCGTCGCTCATCAGAGTATCGAACGTGCCGACGCACGAGCACACATCGAGCAGCTGCTCCTGAAGGGCTATCTCTACGAGGTCGATGACGAACTGCGGCTGCCATCACGCCCCTGAGGGGATGGACGTCGACCGTCTCTCGCTTTCGTCCCTTACAGCCAGACCATCGCGACGGCAACAGTGAGGAGCACGAGTACAACCCAGGCCTTCGTTGCCCAGAGCTGTCGCCCGACCTGCCTACACAGCTGGCAGAGTTGATCCCGAAGGGCTGCATGGCGTTCTGCTTCGAGAACCTGCACTTCGTCGTAGTAGTCGCGTCGATCCGCAGGCAGCCTCCGCGTCTGTGGGGCCTCGAACTGGAGGACAATCCGGTCGATTCCCTCCTCTGAGCGGACGACCGTCTGTGTGACGCTGAGGTGCTGGTTTGTCGTGACGACCACTGGAGTGCTGTCCTGGACCGTGTGCGAGAGGGTGAGCGTCTCATCAGCCGTCGTATTCGATGGCTGCCAGCCACCGCCGTCGCGGGCATACGACGTCTTCTGAACGGTGACGGTCGAGTTGATCGTCGCGCGTACCTCCATTGTCGTCGGCTCGGTCGCGTTCGCCCCAGCGTACTCGAGTTGGCGCGGCGACGCTGAATCACTGTCCCACGTCTGAGTGCCGATTCGGACGCTCCGGTTGACCTGCTGATCGAGGAGCGTGTACGAGAAACAGGTCTTGGTGTCGCTGACGACGGTACACGTCCGGTTCGGAAGGAGCGTCGAGTAATCGAGATAGGTCAGGACCGTCCCGTTTCGGGGAATTAGCAGTCGATTGCTGGCGTTTTCGGTTTGGTTGCCCTCGCCAGTACCGATGCGTGTCTGTGCACCTTCCTTCGTGCCGAGAATCGTGATGTGGGCGTCTTTGACGACCGTCCCGTTCGAACGCTGGGAATCGGGCAACCAGAGGCTCGTCGATTCGTTGCGCCGAATCGAGTCCAACTGGGCGCGGCGATACTCACTGAGTGTCTGCTGGTTCGGGCCGGCGCGATAGGGCGGCTGTGTCGTCGCATACGAAAAATCACGCATCCGACTGATGTTCGCCAGCGAGGCGTTCTCCGTGCGGACGACGTCGTCGATGCCGGGGAGCACGAACGGGGGGAGCGTTCCAGCATCCGGGTCACGGTCGTCGGAGATGAAGGCGTGCGTCGAACCGTTGGGCGCGTCACCGACCGGTGCCGTGACCGCATTCCCGAGCGGGAGCGCGAGCAGGGCAACGACCAGCAGGCCAGTGAGAGGACGACGGTCCATCATAGAGGCAATGTGAGAGGTGGCGGAGTGGGGATCGACCACGGTACCCCGTACCCCGAATGCACTGCTCAGGGCAGGAGTGGGACAACCATCCCTGGAGCGAGGTTTTCGAAGAGACTGACGAACACGTTGTAACTGACCGAGAGGACGATCATCCCGGCACCACCCCACATCGCCCGCCAGCCCCATTGTGCCCGATCAGCACTCCGGCGGGAAACAAACCAGAGGGCCGCGCCGATGAGAAAGACGATCACGCCGATCTGGCCGAGCGTGGTCGCCACGAACTCCTCGATCTGAGTGAGCGAGCTGTTGATTTCGCTTTGTTGGGCGGCAGCGATGCCTGTACTTGCACTGAACGCGAGCAGGACGATCAGGGATCGTGCGACACCGTCACGATGGCGCATACGTGGTTTATTATAGTGACGGTACTAAAAACCTCAGATAACAACATCGATGTAACTTTCCTGGATGATAACAAGCGATTTCGGCACACAACATTAGCAAGAATACTCCGCCGAGACGGCTACCTATTGTGTTCCGATACCGGTAATCGAGCGTTATTCAGCCCAGCAGTCTTGCAGAGATACTCATTCAGAACAACCCGTGACCATACTTCAGTAGTAGACCATCTACCGTCTTCGGTACGTATGAATGGCCGAGGAGGTGCCACAGCAGGATCACGAACAGGAGCCGTACGTGATGACACCTCTGGGTGAGGACCACCGACGAACCGATCGTCCAATGCCTTATCAAATGTGATAATATTTCCTCCCGATCTAAATTGAAACGCAGAATTTTAAGTATTGGTACTAGAACGGTGGGGCATGGCTGATTCAGATCCACCAGACGAGACCGGATCTGCTGGCGGGAACCCCCCGAGCGCCAGTTCGGTTGATTTCTCGACGTATAATCTGCCGACAGACCTCACGGCCTTTCAGATCAACTTACTCTGTCTCATCTATCGATTTGGACCAGTGGCGGGCGTGACTCTTCAGAACGCGCTTGAGGAGCTCTATCCAGAGGACATCAATCACGGGCGATTGTATCCGAGTCTCGATCGCATGGTCGACTCTGGGTTAGCCAGTAAACAGACGAAGGAAAGCGATAAGCGCCGGAAGGAATACGACCTCACTGGTCGGGGGGAGTGGGTTGCTGAGGAGTATCTTCGGTTCGTTCGTAAGACGATCGTTCACGATAGCTGAAACAGCTAGCTAAGCTCTCTTTTATGAGATAATAGGAGACTACATGGATTCAGTAGACAGTACGTGATCGACCGGCGGTCGACACCCGTTCCCCATCGATCCATGCTCCAGCGTCAGCACAGCTGATGAGGCGGCCGTCGTTCGTGCCCGCCAATACTCTAGTCAGTACATCACCTGTACGTATCAAGCGTTTTGTCGTCATACTCCGCGAGAAAGCGGGAGATGCGATCGCGTCGCCAGCCGATGGGCGAGAAGACGCTCTCAGCCGCCCGAACGAGCAGGTCGCGATAGAACTCTACATCATACTCCTCGGGGTCTTCATGGATGAGCGCAACACGATCGCGGCCACTCGCGTCGTCGTCGAGTACCACGTACGTAACCGATTGGCCGGGCGAGTACTCGATTCCCTTCTGGGCCGCTCTGTCAAGTGCCGCCACCGACCGCGTCGCCTGGGTGTACTCCTCACGGAATTTCGACACTCGCGTTGTTATCGCCAGCTGGTCGGCCGGAATGAGTCCAGCCTGGAGTCGGCCGAGATGTGTCCGAAGCCGATCACAGACCGCTTCCGGCGATCGTGATCGATCGAACGTTCGGATGAGATCGCGTTGGACGGCGGCGACGAAGGGGGGTGTCGAGCGCTGGCGGCACTCGATCCCTCGATACTTGAACGCCTCGTCTGACTTGGCTGGCACACCCGCTCGTCGACCGAAGTAGTGGGTAAGCGTGCCCGCCTCTGAATCACGGAACGGACAGAACGCGATCCAGTCGTAGGCGGTCTCGTATTCGAGTCGAATCCCCACCTCCTCGGTAATTGCGTCGACGAGCGTGGCCAGTGGTTCTGGCTCCCGGTCCGGACTGGGCGTCACCCAGAGACTGTCGACGATGCCGTGAACGACGTGCCACCCGCCGGCTTCGAGACGCTCTTTGGCCGTCAGCGGGATCTCTCGCGCGTACGCGTTGATCGCCTCGTGACACTCGATCCGACCGAATTTCGCATTACTGAACCCCTGGTAGCCGAAACACGAGACGAGAATCCACTTGATCGCCGCCGACCGCCCGTCGAGAGCTGCTTTACGCTTTGCATCATCTGTCTCCGCCAGTTCCCGTTTCATCGCATCACGATCCGCGATGAGCGGTGCGAGGACGTCCGGCAGGTATCCTCGCTCGTCACAGATTGCATACCCGAGTTCGGGAACGTCCTCGCGTTCCTCGTGGCAGGCACACCGAATTGTCTCCGGCGAGACGTTCCGCGTGACGATGATGTTCGGATAGAGCGAGGAGAAGTCGAGTTCGTGAACGTCCTCGTGAACGCCGACCTCGGGGGCGAAGGTGAACCCGCCGCGGTCGGCGGCGTGCAGCTGGCGCATCGTCTTGAACTGCTCCGGCCGCCACGCCCGCCACGGCACGAGCACGTTCTGTGAGAGCGCTTCGCGGATCTGAATCGCCGTCAGGACGTTCCCGATCGACGCCCACGCGAGTTCCTGCAGGGGTTTTCGCGAGCGCCCGACGAGATCGAGTAAGCCCTCGAGGTTCGTTTCCCGCCAGAAAAACGCGTTCGACTCGTCGATGATCACCCGACCAGGAAGGTTATATCGCGCGGGCGAGTGACCAACGCGGCCGTAGGATTCGTACGTTGAACGCCCGGCGAGCTGTTGTATCCCGGGGAGCCGGCCGAGCTGGTAGTCTGCACGGCCAGCCAGCCGAGCCTCCTCGAAGAGCACCGGGAAGAGGTCGCTCGTCGAAACCACCAGCACATCTGGATCCCGCTTGAGCACGTACGCTTTGAGGGTTTCGGCGATGGTGAGGACGTCACCCTCCAGCGGGTCGCCGTCGACCGTCAGCGAGAGGTGATCCTCGCCGAGTGAGTGCGGTGGGACGTCGATCGTACAACGCGTCAGTGGAGCCTGCGGCGTTGGGTCTGAGTCCGTTTCCAGGCAGTAGCGGAACTCGCGAGAAAAATCCACGTTAAACAGTCGGAACTCGCCGGGCTCACCCCATCCTCGGATCGTGGTCGCCGTCTCCTGCACTGCCGATAGTGAGTCGAGATCGAGGCGTAAGACCGGTTCTGGTTCGTAACGGAAGCCGCGGCGCCACTGCTCGACGTCCGTCGCGACAACCCCCGGGAGGGTGCGGAGGTACTCGTGGATGGATCCAAGCGCGGACTGTGTGGTTCCGGCGACGTAGATCGTCGGGTGATACTGCTCGTGGCGGTCAGAAACGGCACCGGCATCCGTCTTCGACCAGACGTGCACCCCATCGTCGAGGTAGTCAATCGTGAACGGCATCGACGGACGTCGAGGGCTCGTCGGCTTCGAGATCGCTCAGTCGGGCTTCGAGATCGTCGAGACGGTGCTCCTGTTCCAGATCGACCGAGAACAGCAGCGGAAAGAGTGGCTCGCTTGAGTTGAGGTAGCCACTCGCATTGGCGTGTTGACGCGCGTACTCGAAGAGCTGATCGAACAGGGATTGATCCACCTGCCGGAGCGCTCGTCGATAGGCCTGCCAGCGATCCTCGTACGCCCGAAGGAGATCCCGGAACGTGGGATTAGTACGACCCATGGCTCACCCCCACCCCACTACCGCTGGCTGCCGTGTCTTCCCTGCATAAGCGGTCGCATGGCGCGTCTGAAGAACGCGCTCCCAGAACGCGAGCGTCGTCTGCAGATACCCGCGATCAGGATAGACGAGCGTTTCGAATCCGTCGGCCGTGAATCGCGGCCCGAACTGCGTCTGTTCACAGTGGATGGTCTCGACGGCAGCGCTCGTGATTGGTGCGCTCAATTCGTCGGCCTGCTGGCGCGTCACGAGAACGGGGACGTCGTACTCGCGCGCGAGCCCGGCCAGTCGCGCGAGCGTCTTCAGCAGCATCGTCTCCCCCTCGCCCCGGTGGAGTTCATCAGCGCGATACTGTCCGTCGAGCGCCGGGCACACGAGGAGTGTAAGCTCCTCACCGCCTGTCTCGGCGAGATGTTCGCATAGGTAGTTGACGAGCTGGTAGTGTTGCCCCGGCGTGAAGCCCCGGGCGACGTGAATCCGATCGAGGAAGCGATCACTCGGTGCCAAGCGTGTCAGTACAGAGGTCGTCGCGTGGCCGTGCGAATCGACCCAGTAGGCGCACCCCTCGTTCAGGAGTAGGTGATCGACGACGAGTGACTGTAACGGCCCGACGATCTCGTCCTCAGTGTCAAGTAATTGAATCCCCGACCCCAGTGCTGGCAGGTCAGGGCCGCCAGTTGTGTTGTGTCGCATGGGTCGCTAGTCATCAGTGGCTCGGATAAGCGACGGCGTGTCGCTTCCAGAGCTTCCAGATACCGCTGCAGTCGTACACCAGCGCTACTGTCGAACGCCTCTTAGCGGCAGAGAGATCGGGCTAAGCAAGTAATTTCAGACGTCAGCAGGACGTCGTGACGACAGGGTTTCCAGATACGTTTCCACGGCCTTGTTGAAACCCTCAACAACTGATACGAGTCGTGTGCAAGATGCAGCGGGCGTATCGCTCACCGCGGGTGATCTAGCTCCACGGTAGGATGAGTCAGACCGCGTGAGATGGCAACGTTCGCGAGACTAGCCGTTCTCAGACTCAGGACCGACATCGAACTCGACTACGACTGCTGTAGGAGTCCATCCGCCGATCCGGTATAGCTCGGACGAGGCGGCTGCTGCCGTGTCCTCAGCGTCAGGTGGTCGACGACGTACTCTGCATCCCTGCCGACGCCGGTGAACAGCCCTGACGTCATCGCGTACAGGAAGAATAGGCCGACGAAGTACAGTCCCGGCTCGTCCGGGACGACGCCGCGCACGTGGACGGGCTCCTTGGGCTGTTCCTTCCCGTCGAAGATCGGAAGGTCTATCCACGAAAAGTCAGGGCGGAAGCCAGTGCACCAGATGACGTTTTCGACGTCGAGAACGTCGTCGTCTCCGACGACGGGGCGACCGTCGCGGACGCCGGTCGTGCGAGGCACCCGTTCGACGCCGGCCGCGGCCAGGTCACTCGGCTTCGTGCGCACCAGCGGGCCGCCCTGTGAGAGCACCTTCGGGCGGATACGGCGCCCGATCGGCGTCCCCGTCGTGAAGATCCGGTGAAAGAGCACGCGCATCACGAACGGGACCCCAAGGTGACGGCCGACCCACGAGTCGATGTGGAACGGCACGTGGCCGACGTCCCGGCCTGACAGCCACGTCTCGTGTCCGTCGGCGACAGGGCGAGACGCTCCGCGTCTCGCTTGCAGCCGGCGCGAAGCGCCGGCGACGTCGAGGGCGATCTCGGCACCGGAGTTGCCCGCACCGACGACGAGCACGCCCCCATCTTGGAGCTGATCGGGGTTGCGGTAGCCGCTCGTGTGCAGCTGGACGATGTCGTCGGAGAGCTTCGATGCGAAATCCGGGACCTTCGGGACTTGATAGCTCGCCATCGCCACGACGACGTTGTCCGCCTCGAACCGCCGATCGCCGGCGCTCACGAGGAAGCCATCGCCGCTCCGTTCTAGCCCGTCCACGCGGACGCCGAGTTCGACGGGTAGGTCGAACCGCTGGGCGTAGGTCTCCAGGTAGTCGGCCACCTCGTCCTTCGTGGGGAAGGCGTACGGTGAGCCCGGAACGTCCATCCCTGGCAGGCTCGAGTAGCGAGCGGGCGTGAATACCCGGAGGGAGTCCCAGCGGGCCCGCCATGCGTCGCCGACGCGGTCGCCCGCGTCGAGGATGACGAAGTCCTGGTCGTGCTGCTGCAGGTAGTACCCGGTCGCCAGTCCGGCCTGGCCGCCGCCGATGACGACGGTGTTGTGTCGTTCGATCATGGTTCGTTCCTCGGCAAGCGTACGCGCCGGAAGGAAGTGATGATGCCGCGTGCAGAATTTCACGCCTTGAAATCTCGGGCATGACGGGTCCCTGCTACGCCAGAGGCAATCGGCAGACCGGTTTGCCAGTCCGACGGCGGCGGTCGTCGCCAGGGGTGTTACGACGGTGCACGGGATTCGAAGGCGGCGGGGTCTACCGGGGTCGCCTCCGCGCGAACCTGCTCGAAGACCGAGATGGCCCAGTCACGGGCCTCCGAGGCGTCGGTGTCGATGACCGCCACGAGCGCCCCGGTCTCGGCGTCATGGCAGCAGATTCCGGCCCGGTCGTCCACGATGCCGAGGCCGCAGCGGTCGCCGTCGGGGAGGTGGTCGTGGACGAGGACGGTCGCGTTCTCGCAGGCGGCGACCTCTATGATTCGGTCCGGATTCCAGGCAAACATCCCCTCCAGGGCCTCGGGCGTGAACACGTACTCGAACGTCATTTCCTCGAGGACCGCGCCACAGGCTGTCTCGAGGTTGCTCGACTTGTAGACGATGTTGTCGAACCCGCGCAATGACGAGGTCGACGCGATGAGCTGGCCGAGCCGCTCGACGGGCTCGTAGGGGTACCCTGGCCCGGGGTAGGAGACCACCGCGTCGGCGAAGAGGTCGACGGAGAAGCCCGGCATCTCGACCGGCAGCCACTGCCAGACGTCGCGGAGCTTCTCTTCGATTTCCATCGCGTCCCGGAGAGCCAGGAACCGGTCGGTGACGTACTCGCCGAGGGGGGTCAGCCCGTACGTGGGGCCGTCCCTAACGAGCCACCGACGCTCTTCGAAGTCGGCGAGCACCCGTCCGACGGTTGGCGAGGAGGCGCCGGTGGCCTCACACAGCTCTCGACGGTCGGCCGGTCCATCGCGCAACACTTCGAGGACGCCGACGCGGTGGGCCGACGTGGCCAGGAACTGGATGTTGTCGATTCCCACAGTCATATTCGGTGTAGGGAGGCGAGGAGCTTAGCGTTTCTACCGTGGGAATAGACAGGGTCAATGATGCAGATCCATCCCATCATACTGATAGAATAGGCCTGCTGATTCGAGGAGATATATTCACCACAGAGATTGACGGAACGGGTCGATCGGTCACCTCGCCAGTGGTAGAGCGGTAGCCCAGGGGCCTCAAACTGGACCACGAGGGATGCTGGCTCGTCGATCCTTCTCAAGGTCCTGGGCCCGACGTACCTTACTTAAGCAAATGCTTAAGTACTCTGCCCACAATAGTTTAGAAGATGCTTAAGCATCCTGACGTTGATCTGGACGCAGTCTTCGCCGCGCTCTCCCACCCCACCCGGCGCTCGATCATCGAGCAACTCGCCGAGGGTGAACAGAGCGTGAGCGAACTGGCCGAGCCTCACGACGTCAGCCTGTCGGCGATCAGCCAACACCTGCGCGTGCTGGAGGACGCCGGACTGCTCCGGCAGACCCACGAAGGTCGGGTGCGCAGGTGCGCGCTCCAGGGCAAGCCCCTGTCCGAAGCCTTCTCCTGGATCGTCCAGTACCGGATCTTCTGGGAGGACACGCTGGAGGCCATCGCGCAACAAGTCGAAAGAGACGATCAGTCATGAGCAACCAAACAGACGAACCGGAGACGGGAAGCATCGAAGTGAGCCGCGTAATCGATGCGCCGGCCGAGCGCATCTACAACGCGTTTCTGGACGCAGACGCCCTGGCGAAGTTCTCCCCACCGGCGGGCTACACCGCCACGTACGACCACGCCGACGGTGAGGTCGGTGGAACGTACCGCGGGACCTTCACCTCGATCGACAAGAGCGACGAGCACAGTTTCGGTGGCGAGTACGTGGAACTGGTGCCCCACGAGCGCATCGTCCAGACAGACGAATTCGAGACGGATGCACCCGAGATGCAGAGCGAGATGACCGTGACCATCACTCTCGAAGAGGTTGAGGGGGGGACCGAGGTGACCGTGCGCCAGGAGGGCATCCCCAAGCCGATCCCCGAAGAAGACGCCGCGACGGGCTGGGGCATGTCCCTGGAGAACCTCGCCCGGCTGGTGGAGGTCCCGAAGGCGGAGTAAGGCGGTCGCCGCCGCCCGGGCTACGGGCTTCACGCCGCAGCCTCCGTTGCTGACTGGCAGCCCACCCATCTATATCACGAATCAGCGGGGAGTCGCCACCCTGCGTTAACTACGCGGATATGCATTACAGCAATTCGGCCGTGTTGAAATCATCAATCAGTGATATGTTTCAGCGGTCGTGGTGAATATAGAGCGCGTATCGTGCACGGACAAGTTAGCGAACCTGGTGGTAACTACACCCGCGTACATATCGAAGACGCGTTATTCCATCCCTGCTGGCCGGTACGTGAGAGAGACAACGCCTGTACTGAATATCTGGGAATCCACTAAATCGAGGTCCACCCGCTCACTACCGTCCCCAAAGAGGCGCTTGCCACTTCCCACGAGCAAGGGGTGAACCAATATCATGAGCTCGTCGAGGAGACCATCGCTAAGCAACGATCGGACGAGAGCACCACTGCCGAGTATCGTGAAATCCTGATCTGACCGCTGTTTCAACTGAGTGATCTCTTCTACGATATTCCCGTTGATGAGTGTCGAATTGTTCCACTCGAGCGGTTCTTCCAGAGTCGTCGAAACAACGAACTTAGAGACGATATTAATGTAGTCCGCCATCGGGTCACCCTCCGGTTGGTTGGGCCAGTGGGAGACGAGGTCCTCGTACGTTATTCGTCCCAGCAATAACGCACCCGAATCAGTCATCATCGATGCACTTGCTTCCGCGATCTCGTCATTGTGAAAGGCGGACGCCCACTCTTCGGGCGTCTCCATGACGCCATCCGCCGATATCAACTCCCACGCAGTAATTTTGCCCATGTCTCCTAGTCTGGGCAAGGGAAAATAAACATGATACAGTTCAATCAATCCGCCTCGTTATCACCCTCCGCTGTGGAAAGCACTCTACTGAATATATCCTCTGTATGCAGCACGTCTGTTCGAGCCGATCACCGCTTGAGGGGTTCAACAGAGCCGTTTCCACCTACTCGCGGCGCTCGACGACGTAGGTCCGATCCCGACTCGTGCCGGTGATCGTGATGAGGTTGTACTGGGCGAGTTTCTGGAGGTAGTTCCGCACAGTGCGATCAGTCTTCGGCTCGTCGACGCGTTCCTGGTAGGCGGCGTACAGATCGGCCGGTTCGAGTTCACCCTCCTCGGCCAGGATGTCGTAGAGTGCGCGCTGGTGGGGCGTGAGCGTCTCGATACTCGTCACTCAGATGAATCCAACTTCGCTTCTCCGCTCTCCTGTTGCTCTTTATCTCAGCAAGTGGCGAAGACGATATGTGGCCCTCTACTCAGTGCTCGCACCAATACACCTCTGAACACGAATTCTTCTCAAGTGGTGAGACGGAGGAGCAGGAGCATTACAAGTCCCGAAGCAATGAGTACAGACCACGCACTAAACCCAGGCCCGTTTGCGACTGTCTGACCGCTATCATTCGGGGTGAAGGCGGTGACGTGTCTGGCTCGTCAGACGCCGGAGGCGTAGCAGGCGTCGCCGAGTTCGATCCTTCTCCCCTTCCTCGTTGCCGTCGTTAGTCGGCGTCTCTGAGGGAGATTCTGGAGGTTCGGACGGGTTCTCCGTCAAGAACGGGTCGAAGTGGACGTTCGACTCGTTGGGGTCGCCATCGACCCGACCACTAATTGGATTCCCGCTACTGTTTGCCAGCCTCCCCGTCACAGGATCAGCATAGTAGTGATCAGGCGTGTCGGTATTGCTCGACGGGCCATCGCTTGCCCCCCAGTAATTGTGCGTCGCATTGACTGGCGTATCTGGCTCGTCATCGCGGAAGAAGGGAATCCACGCCCCAATCCCGACAGCGTTCCCGGCGATGACACTGTGGTGGACTGTCGCGCTGCCAATGGCAATCGAAACGCGGGGGAGGGACGATGGCATTACGTCCACTATCTCAACAACCAGAAATTGTTATTGAAAACATATTTCTAATGTCTGACGTAATCACTTGGCGGGTAAATCTACAGAATATTATAGTATCATCTAATTTAGACCGGTTCTAATGGATAAATGATACCTGCGCACCAGAGAGAGTACTACCCTGGATACTATTCTACGGTATGTTGACGTGTAGTCACCTAGTAAACGCAAGCTAGGCTGTCGGTGGAGAGTGATATTATGCGAGTTCATATACTACTATTCGAGAGTTATCCGTGGTACCAGTGTACGCCTCCGAAACGGGCCGCTCGTAAAGCTGACGCTCTCTTTGATGACTGATCGGGGTTTCTATCAACAGCACGTCATCCTTACGATGCAGTATTATGTTCGAAGCGGCTAAGGAAGATATGGTTAGCGACCGCCTCACGGTCTCCCTTGACAAAGATTCGCGGGAGGCGCTCGACGATCTCGTGAGTCAGACGGGACAAGGACAGAGCGAACTTGTACGGCAAGCACTGCTCTTCTATGCAGCGAACTTTCAGGCTGCGAATACAGCTACAAGCACGAACCTGCAACAGTACCACAAGATGCTTTCGAGCGGAGAACACGTCCTACTCGACATCGATTTCCTTCACGGATTGCTCGACTACGTCGAGGTCTCGGCTGGAGAACCCGATCCAGAATTTGCCAAAGTCATCGATCGCGTCGCCGAGTACCATGCAGAGGAGTATCGCTCGCGGTTCTCGACACTCAGCGAGCTACTGGACTGGCTCTCGGTCTGTGGCTTTTTGAAGGTCAGGCAGGCCGATACGAACACCTACCACGTAGTATTCCCAACGGAGAAGATCAAATGGTTTATGACGAAGTTCATCCAGCAGAGTACGGCGAAACTCCCGTTCGAGATCGAAATCGCACAGGGTGTTTCGAAGGTCATCGTTACCGAACACAGAACTAGGTAGTCCGACTCCTCGAACAGCACACCTTCATACGGGTTCATATCCGCGAAGGGTGGGTTCTTAATCACCATTTTAGCGGTTCGTTGCTCACTGAGTGACAATGATTGCACCGCGGATGGGCGACCGGCCACTATTGATCGTGTATCGACACCCGATGGAATCACATGGGGTGTTGCAATGATCGAGGCCAAGATAGGTGTTGACGTTGGTGGAACCTTCACCGACGTCACACTCGTCGTTGAGGGGGATTTGATCACGGCGAAGGTTCCAACCACAACTGACCAGAGTAAGGGTGTCATGGATGGTGTCGAGAAGGCATGTCGGAAGGCTAACACCGAACCTGCCGATATCGGGGAATTCACGCATGCAATGACCGTCTCAACGAATGCACTTTTGGAAGGAAACGGTGCGAAGACAGCGCTCGTCACGACTGCTGGATTCCGTGACGTACTCGAAATTGGCCGTCAGTCACGACCTGATCTCTACGACCTCGATGCCGAGAAGCCGACGCCGCTGGTGCCACGGCGGCGTCGGTTCGAACTCGCAGAACGGACCACAACCGACGGTGTCGAACGGTCCATCGACCAGTCAGAACTTAACGAACTTGCGGTCGACCTCGGAGATAGCGACATTGAGAGCCTAGCGATCTCGTTCCTCCACGCGTATGCATCACCGGAGAACGAGCAGACCGCTGTCGAAATGCTCCGCAAGCGTCTAGACATCCCAGTCTCGGCTTCCCATGAGGTCCTCGCCGAGTTCAGAGAGTACGAGCGCACGTCGACTACGGTGATCGACGCTTACGTAACTCCAGCGATCGACGCATATCTCAGCCAGCTGGAGCGGCGCGCGACGGCCGTGGGTATGCCACAGCCGCGTATCATGCAGTCAAACGGCGGCATCGCTGATGCCAAGACGGTACGCCAACACGCCGTGACAACGGCGCTCTCAGGCCCAGCAGCAGGTGTTGTCGGCGCGAACCGGACCGCATCGAGCGTCACCAATACTTACGATCTCGAGGGCCTCGTTACGTTCGACATGGGTGGCACGTCGAGCGACGTCAGTCTCATCCGCGACGGATGCATCGAGCGAACGACGGATACGTCCATCGGCGGGCACCCCATCCGCGTTCCCGTCGTTGACATCAACACTGTCGGCTCCGGCGGTGGCAGCATCGCCTGGGTCGACGCCGGGGGCGCGCTCCGGGTAGGGCCCGACTCAGCCGGCGCAGAGCCCGGTCCGGCGAGTTACGGCAAGGGTGGTGAGGAGCCGACCGTCACAGACGCAAACGTCGTTCTGGGCTACATCGGCGAGAGCACTTCGCTCGGCGGCGAACTCTCGCTCGACAAGGCAGCGGCTGACGCTGCACTGGTGAACCTTGCGGCCGAAGCCGACATCGATACGGCGCTCGATGCAGCCGCCGGCGTCTATCAGGTGGCGAACGCGAAGATGACGCGTGCAATCCGTGCCGTGACCGTCGAACGGGGATTCGATCCACGGAACTTCGGACTGGTGGCGTTCGGTGGTGCTGGTCCACTCCACGCGGCAGCGCTCGCCGAACAGCTCGATATTACGACCATCGTCGTTCCGCTTCCGAGTGGCGTTCTCTCGGCGTACGGCCTCCTCGCTGCCGATGAAAAGTACGACTCTGTACGGACCTACCGGTCCCCCCTCTCGGAAGTCGATCCGGTCGATGTCGACCGCGTATACGAAACGCTCGTCGAGGATACGCTGACGGAGGTCGATGTAGCAGACAGAGCCACGGCGACGGTCGAGCGAGTCGCGGATCTTCGGTACCACGGACAGAGCTTTGAGCTGCAGGTTCGAGTCGACGACTCGTTCGACGCGAAGACGATTCGGGATCGATTTCATGCTGCCCATGAACGCGCCTACGGCTACCATCTCGACGAGGAGATCTACCTCGTGAACCTGCGGACGACGGCGACAGTCGAACGACAGACACCACCTACGACGTTTTCTGCTGACGAGCAGACGATTGAGACTGCACGCGAGGCGTACTTTGAGGGCGAGTGCTACGAAACGCCGGTGTACGACCGAGAGACGCTCCCGGTTGGTAGCGAGATCGTCGGCCCGGCAATCCTGGAGCAATCCGAGAGTACGACGGTCCTCAAACCCGGTTGGATCGGTACGGTTCAGCCTGACGGGACCCTCGTTATGGAGGTGAACGGGGATGAGTGAATGCATCGACCCCGTCTTGCTCGAAATCCTCCGGAACCAACTCGAGAGCGTCGCCGAAGAGATGGGGCAGGTCCTCATCCGAAGCGCCTACTCGCCGAACATCAAAGAGCGTCAGGACTGCTCGACCGCCCTGTTCGACGCGGATGGTCTGATGGTCGCCCAGGCTGAGCACATCCCTGTCCACCTTGGCGCGATGCCGCAGGCCGTCGAAGCAGTCCGTGGACGCAACCCGCAATCCGGTGACGCGTTCCTCCTCAATGATCCGTTCGCGGGCGGCACACACCTGCCGGACATCACTATCGTCTCGCCAGTTGCGCCCCGTGGCGAGATTCTGGGGTACGCCGTGACGCGTGCCCATCACGCCGACGTTGGTGGGATGACGCCCGGCAGTATGCCTGCTGATTCGACCGAGATATACCAAGAAGGTGTTCGGTTGCCGGGTGTACGCTTGCGGGCTGCCGGGAAGACAAATACGGATGTCCTCGAATTACTGCTGGCGAACGTCAGAAACAGTGCCGAACGGCGTGCCGATATCCAGGCGCAACTCGCGGCAAATGATCGCGCTGAGACGAGACTCGGTGATCTGCTCGACGAACATGGTGAGGTGCGCGTACTCGAGGCGTTCGACGCTGTGGTAGCGTACTCCCGAACACGTATAGAGACCGAGATCGAATCGTTTCCGGACGGCACGTACACCGCACGAGAAGTTCTTGAGGGCGACGGTGTCACCGAGGCGGACATTCCAATCGAAGCTCGGGTGACTGTGGATGGGCCGTCGATAACGGTGGATTTCGAGGGGACTGCGCCGCAAGTCGCGGGGAACATGAACGCGCCTCTCGCGGTGGCCAAGAGTGCCGTCTACTTTGTCGTACGAAGCGTGACTGATCCGAGTATTCCGCCAAATCACGGCTGTTATCAGCCCGTCACCGTGACGGCGCCCGAGGGTACCGTGCTGAATCCTCGCCCCCCAGCAGCAGTCGTCGGTGGGAACGTCGAAACCAGCCAACGGGTAATGGACGCGGTCTTCGCTGCGTTCGCCGAAGCAGTTCCCGACCGCATCCCCGCACAGAGTCAGGGGACGATGAACAACGTCATCATTGGAACCCGTGACGGCGAAGGCTTCACGTACTACGAGACGATCGGCGGCGGATTCGGCGCTCGCTCCTCGAAAGATGGAATGGACGGCGTCCAGGTCGGGATGACGAACACGCTCAATACCCCGATCGAGGCGCTTGAAAACGAGTATCCACTCCGGATTGATACGTACGCCCTACGGACAGACAGCGGTGGTGTTGGTACTTATCGAGGCGGTCTCGGTCTGGTCCGCGAAATAACCGTACTGACCGACGCGGTCGTCTCGTTGCTCACCGAACGGCGGCGTCATGCTCCCCGTGGTATGGTAGGTGGCGAAGCCGGTGCCAAAGGTGAGAATTACATCGGGAATAAATCCGTTTCGGCGAAGACAACCGTAGACGTGCCCGCCGGAACGACCATCACTATCTGTACCCCCGGTGGAGGTGGATATGGCGATCCAGCGAACCGGTCGCAGGATGCCCGACTCGAAGATAATCGCGATGGGAAGATCGTAGACCCAGAAGCGACGATGACGACCCGCAATTCGACCACTAAGGAAACCTATGACAACTAACGATCGCGGTTCGGTTTGGATGCAAGACCTCACCTGGCAGGACGTCGACCAATACATCGAGGACCACGACAGCCCGGTAGTGCTGGTTCCGATCGGCTCGACCGAACAACACGGTCCGCACCTCCCGCTCGGCGTCGATGCCTATCAGGCGCTTGACCTAGCCGAGGGTATCGCTGAGACTGCAAACGTCCTGACGACCCCTCCGATCTGGTTCGGTGACGCCGCTCACCACCTCGGCTTTCCGGGTACGATCTCGCTGTCCACGGAAACCGTCGTTGCACTCCTCACAGATGTCTACGACAGTCTCGCCCTCCACGGGTTCGAGAACATCATCACCATCAACGGGCACCGCGTCGCGAACCTTCCGGCCATCGAGACCGCGACGAAGCAGGCCACCGAAGCTCATCCAGAATCCCACTTTGCCATCGTCGATCCGCTCAGGATCGGAGTACAGGTCCATGAACGCCTCCGAGATGGAGGAGCCGAAGATGGTATGCACGGCGGTGAGTTCGAAACGTCGTTCATGCAAGCCAAACATCCGGAGCTGGTCAAAGAGAAAGCGTTCGTCCGTGAAACTCACAAAGGCTTCTCGCGGTTCCACTCAAACAACCTCATTGATCTCGACGACACCGTCTTGTCTCCGAGCACGCGTCGTCGCCCGGAAGAGGGGTATCTTGGACACGTCGGTGATCCGACGAAGGCCAGTCCAAAGAAGGGCGAACAGATCTATGACACCGTCGTCGAGAACACAGTGACGTACATCGAGGAGCTTCTCGCATCGCAGGAGGGTTAACCCGCTTCGCGTCGATTTCGAGGACGAGAGTGCCTTCCTTATACAGGCACGGTAGGGATAATGGCCGTCTCACTGGAAGTTCGAAGTCGGTCAGTTCGGCACGGCAGGCGTGAGGCGGTTAGGATCACTCTATGCGTCCGTTACTCGTGGGTCGTCGCGAGGTAGCGAAGCATGGTTTCGATCCCAGTCCGCATCGTCTCGAACTGCATGCTCGGATCGTCGGTCCCGCGTCGAGCGACCTGTTCGTGTGAGAACGGAGTGTGGACGAATCCCGATCTAATCGAGAGGCCGTTCGTCTCTATATGATGGCGGGTCGCGTAGAGGATGTTGTTACAGAGGTGTGTACCGGCGGTGTTCGAGATGCGAGCCGGCACGCCAACTGCCTGCAGCTCTTCGACGAGCTCGCGGACTGGGAGCGTTGCGAAGTACGCGTCCGGCCCCTCAAGATCCACGGGTTGGTCGACCGGTTCGGCCCCCGTGTTGTCCGGCACACCATCGTAATCGCGGACGTTGATGCCCACACGCTCGACCGTGAGCACGGCGCGCCCCGGCATCAATCCCGTCGAAAGTACTGCAACCGGCTCGTGTTCTTCGAGATAGCCGCGGAGAGCAGGGAGGGCATCGTCGAAGACGACGGGGAGTTCACGTCCGACGACCGTCGCTTCTCCTGTTTTGGTTCCGTCGAGCGCCTCAACCAACCGACTCGTGGGGTTCGTCTCGTACTCTCCGAACGGTTCGTATCCAGTGAGTAGAAGCGTCGTCATGGCGTGTCTTCCTCCTGTGTTTGGATGACCAAGTAGCCGACGACTACCAAAAGCACGATCGAAACCACGATCGTCACCCCGGAAATCGCGTATACAGTCGGGTCAAGCCCGAGGTTCTGGACGCGTCCCCAGATATACGTCGGCAGGGTGTCGGTTGCACTTCGCACAAAGACGGTTCGCGAGAACTCGTTGAACGAGAGTGTGAACGAAAATATAGCCGCACCGAGTAGTCCTGGCTGGATGTGCGGGAGTTCGATGTCGAGGAACGCGCGGATCTCGTTCGCACCGAGATCGTAGGCAGCCTCCTTCAGATGTGGATTAAACGAGGCCATGCTGGTGAGAATGATAATGTACGCAAACGGGAACGTCCAGAGGACGTGTGCGACGAGCATCGTCCAGCGCGAGAGCTCCACGGAAAGCAGCTTGAAGTAGACCGCTAACCCGAGACCGACGCTGGTCCCGGGCATGAATACTGGAAGGAGAAAAAACCCGATGACGGCACTCTTGCGGGCGACGTTGCGCGTCCCGGCAGCCGCGAGAAACGCGAGCGGTGTCGTCACGGCGGCCGTCAACAACCCGAGAGTAATCGACTGGCGTAGTGCCGCGATAAGCGCCTGGTTATTCAGGATGTCCGTATACCATCTGAGACTCGGGTTTAACGGAATTCGTGCCAAACCGGCAGGGTTGAGTGAAACCGGCAGGAGATACAGCAACGGAAGCAGCAACACGAAGATGACAAGTGCAGTATACATAGCGAAGAGGTTATCGACGGTCTTCTCTGAGAGGTCCGGTAGCGACTCCCACCGAGATCGACTGACGCTCACGGATTCGGTCGTGTCCGCCATTTAGTATCCACCTCCAAGCGTGATCATTTCCTCAAGATCGAAGAAGTACACCCACAATCCGAGCAACACCAACATCGTGACGATCGATATCGTGCTAATCGCGGCGGCGAGCGGATAGTTGAGTACCCCCAACACACTCGTGATGGCCGTGCCGATCGTGCTGAACCCACCGCCGCCCAACAGCACTGGAATTGCCGTCGAGCCGAAGGCCGTGACGAACACGAAGATGCTCGCCGCGAATACGCCAGGGAACGACAGGGGCAGAGTGATGCGACGGAACGTAGTGAGTGGGTGCGCTCCGAGGTCCGCGCTCGCCTCCAGCAATGAGTCACTGATGCTCCGAAGCGAGAGCCACACGGGGAAGATGACGAACGGAATAGTGGCTGTCACGAGTCCGATGATGACGGCTCCCTCGGAAAACAGTAACTGGTCGATTGGTCGACTGATGACCCCACTTGCCATTAGTATCTGGTTGATCGGACCGTTTCGACCCAAGAGGAAACGCCACGCGAACGTACGGACGATGCTGCTAATGATAAACGGGAGGACGAACACGAAGAGAATCGGGAACGCCACGTTTTCATCGAGTTTGCGGGCGAGGTAGTACGCGACGGGATAGCCGACTCCGAGCGCACCGACGACAGTTATAACACTGAGCTTGAGACTTCGAAGATAGATGTCGACGCGGCCGGTTTCGAAAAACGCTCGATACGCTTCAAGGGTGAATCCTGGCTGCATCCAGAAATCCACGCGAGGCCAGAATCCCCACAGGAACGTCATTACGAGCGGCACGACGAAGAATAGGCCAAGAAAGACGACTACCGGCAGCAGTTGGGCATAGGGAGCGTTATGTCGAGTGATAACATTCATGCTTAATAACACACTAGCTAGGCATTCCGAAGGCGCTGCCAGTGTCGTTCGTAGGCTTCGCGGTTATCGGGCCATCGTTGTTGCCAGGATCCGCCGACCTCCTGAAACTTTGCTTTGACGCCCTCGTGAATCTCCTCGATCTCCGAAGCGTCAAACTCATCGTCGTTCTTCGCGTATTCAATTGCTGCTGGATTAGTCATATATCCCGTCTGTGCCGTTATCTTGGCGCCATACCAGCCATCGAGTTGCCAGTCGACGAAGCTGTATACGAGGTCTTCGTGGCTATCCGACCACTCCTCCTGGGGGTTGATGAGGTAATCGACCATTGCCCACAGGAGATACCCCTCATCAGGAATGCCGTACTCGGCCTTTATCCCCTTATCGCGAAGCGAGAACACCACGGGCTCCCAGGTGTCCATGACGACGACCTCTTTCTCGGCCATGAGGTTGACGGCTGTCTGGAATCCACTCCACATCGTCCGGAACTGACCGTCTTTTTTCTGCTCAATGAGGAAGTCAACCACCGACGCAAACTCGGCCTCGGTCATGTTCCGCGGATTGTCGATATCGGCCTTTCCCGTCGCCTTCAGGTACATCGCCGTCTTTTGACCCGCGGTCGTGTAGTTGTCCTCGATAGCGGTCCTGCCCTTGAACTCCTCGTCGAACAGTGCGCCGTAGGATGTAATTTCTCTACCGGTTTCATTAGGGAGATACGCTACCGAATCACCTTGCCAAACGATAGGAATTCCATAGATATCACCGCCGTGACTTATGAAATCCCTTCCCTGGTCGGTCTGCCAGTAATCGTACTGGCGGTCCCAATTCTTCAGCTTATCAGTCTTGATGGGTTGAATGAGTTCCTGGGATGCCAGTGGCGGCTGAATTCCGCCGACCGGTGCTATGAGGTCATATAGCTGCCGGCCACCTCCTGCAAGGAGCGTGCTAAGCAGGTCCCCCGGTGAATTTCCGATAGTAACAAAATTGACGTTTGCGCCGTGCTGCTTCTTGAAATTTGCCCAGTCACCGGCGTTAACTGTCGCGATTCCACCATAGTTCACTGTTCCGCCCCCTGATTGCGCGTCAGCACCGTCCGACGGCGTACTCTGCGTCGAGTTCCCCGATCCGTTACCTGCAGGTTCGTTACTGAAACAGCCGGCCAGCCCAGCTGTTGCCATCGCCGCCAGTGTGCTCGTCCCCTTCAAATAGGTTCGTCGGGGTATGCTATCCGGTGACATTACTGGCATATGAGCCAAATCGTTAGATAAAGGTTGTTATGAATGCTTCACCAGTCCGCTTACAAGCGTTATGAAAACCTCACACGGCAGATTTGCTTCTGGGCAGTTGTGTACTACTATAATAAATAGGTATAACTACGAGAGTGGTCAACGCGACGCAAGAGCATGAGTAGCGTTATTGACTTGGATGGGGTTCAAAAGGAATTCGCGGACGTAACCGCCGTCAAGGACGTCGATCTCCAGATTGAAGACGGCGAATTCTTCACGCTTCTTGGGCCATCTGGATCGGGAAAGACAACTGTTCTCCGGATGGTCGCCGGATTCGAGCAGCCAACCGAGGGCACCATTCGCCTCGCTGGAACAGACGTCACCGACAAACCACCTTACGACCGAGCCGTTCATACTGTCTTTCAGGACTACGCACTGTTCCCACATATGACCGTTCACGAGAATATCGCGTATGGCCTCGAACTCCAGGGGGTCAGCGCGGGCGAGATTGACCGACGCGTGACGGAGTTACTCGACCTCGTGTCACTTGCTGGCCTCGGCGGCCGGTCTATTGACGAACTCTCCGGCGGCCAACAACAGCGCGTCGCCCTCGCTCGAGCGCTCGCGGTCAAACCGAAAGTGCTTCTCCTCGATGAACCGCTCGGCGCGCTTGACGAGAAACTCCGACGCGAGATGCAGGTAGAACTGAAAGACATCCAGGAGACCCTCGGAACGACGTTCCTGTACGTGACGCACGACCAGGAGGAGGCACTGAGTATGAGCGATCGTCTCGCCGTTCTTGAGGCGGGCAACGTCATTCAAGTCGGTCCTCCCGAAGAAGTATACGAACACCCCCGGACAGCGTTCATCGCGGAGTTTTTCCGAGGATCGAATATCTTCACTGGAGAAATAACGAGCAGCGACGAAAGGATGGTTACCCTCTCGTTCGCTGGGATCGAAATCGTCGTTTACACGGAACCAGACCGCTCGCTCGCAGTGGGTGAAAACGTGACGTTCTTTGTCCGGTCGGAGAACATCGTTGCGGGGGATGGCCGCTCAAACGCTGTGGACGGCGAGATCACGAATATCGTGTATCGCGGTAGTGTCACTGACTACACTGTTCGGATCGACGCTGATCACGAGTTTGTCGCCTCGCTTGGTGATGAACGCTTTAGTAAGGGCGATAAACTTACACTCAGCTGGGCACCAAGCGATGCTATTATCCTTCACGACGAGCCTACACAGTGCTGACCGAGCAATCTTGAGTAATATCATGGACGATTACATTAACGTTTTCCTTGCGCTCTCACCGCGTGTGTAGCGTCTTATAGCAGGCTTATATCACCTCCCGGGTCGTTCATTCCATGTAGCCACTACGTATTTCTATTGTCCACCCACTACGGAACGTACGTGATGGCCCTGACGACGCTCGACCTGTTCATCGACCTCAAACGCCTTGAAAACGAGTTAGGCCGGCTGCCGCGGGCGAACGACGTGGTGCGTGATGGCGCCCACAGCGTCAATACCTACTACAAACGCTTTGATGGCAACTGGCGGCGCGTCGAAACAGCCTATCGGCACTGGCGTGAGACTGGCCGACTGCCCGCTGATGCACCGTAAACGGCACGCTGATCGTGGCCGCACGTCTCTAAATGGCGGCGACATTCGCCCCGACCAGATACTCGAGAGTCATCACGACGGGCCGTCAACCAATCCGTTCCGGTCTCTGTTACTGTTCGAGTGCGCGCAGCGCGCCGACATCGATGTACTGGTCTATCCACGCGGCGCGGTCGGCGAGTTCACGCCGCCCACGTCGCGTGATCGTATACTCGTTGGTGCGGCGGTCTTTCTGGGATTTCTCGACGAGGCCTTTCTCGACGAGGACATCGAGATTGGGATATAAGCGCCCGTGGTGGATCTCCCGTTCATAATACGTTTCGAGGTCGTCCTTGATCGCGAGGCCATGGGGTTCGTCGAGGCCGGCAGTCACGTATAACAGATCACGTTGAAACCCAGTCAGATCGTACATTACATCACTGAAGAGTCTCCTTTTCGACGTAAAGATATGGGTGGTGATCGGTCACACCACGAGGACGAAGGTCACCTGACACTACATGGTAATGACCGCAACAGCGCCGGTCGTAGTGACTCGGCTCTCTCTCTAACCATCGCGACGGCTCCCTCGCTGCGATGGCTATGAATGTACGTAGCCAGTCACTGGCTCGTTCCGACTAGCTATCGTTGGCCTCTCTTTACTGTTCGAGAAGCATGGCGATGCTTCGGTCCAATGCACTTCATCGCCGGACACAGGTGGGGCGAGAGGGAGCGTCACAGCACATCGTGGGGATACTGGGAACGCCGCCCCCTCCGGATCCGAATTGCAACAGCCCCATTCCCACGTCTTCCTCCTCGTAGTTAGGCGGTTCTAATCGAATCGAGAGTGTATTTACTGGAATAAAAGTAGGTGTCCGTGAGGGTTACGTCACGGACGGTGGCTTCGGGGGGGAATCGCCAGCCAGTCGCAACCGGCGTTAGACACTCGCCAGCACTCACTACTGAGAGCGATAGAGTCACCGCTGTGACTCCCTGTCGGCCGCGAGCGAATCCGTTCATGCCCTCTCTTGGCAGACGATGAGCGGCTGGTTATGTCGGGGCGGCTGCTTCAAAGGGCAGGTAGTTATCTTCCCACTCGTGGCGCTCGACGAGGGCCTCTCGGCCGTTCTCGGAGAGCGCATACCAGTTGGTGCGCCGATCGATCTGGCCTTTGTCGACGTAGCCCTGATTCACGAGCGTATCGAGGTTGGGATACAAGCGGCCATGCGTGATCTCGCGGCCAGTATGGGCCTCCAACTCAGCTTTGATCTCCTGTCCCGACGGCTGGTCGAAGCCCGCGATCACGTACAGCAAGTCGCGCTGGAACCCGGTCAGCTCAAACAGTGTCATGTGCACTCACACGCCCCTAGTGTTGAGACGAGGATATTGTTAAGCAGGTGATACAGAGTCACCCAGATCGTTGCCCCGCACAACGATCACAAGCGTCTCGCTCTCACACCAGACATCAACGAAGAGATTCTATGACCGGTGTATGACGAGTACTAACCGGAGCCTCCTCTGCTCCGAATGATCACTCAACGAGGACTCATTGGTGGTAAGATGATATTTCACGGCGACTGTGCCGTGTTACGTGCCGACGCAGGAGCGGAGGGCACGTCGACAGCCCCCATCGGGGAGCCGCGATCGGGGTGAGTCAATGACCGGGCGCGGGGAGCACCGTAGCATGACGGACTCCGAGCGAGTGTGGGGACCAGCCGTCGACTCCCTCGGGTCATGCTAAGTGATCGAGACGGCTCGTATCGGCGGCCGTCCGATCGCTGACTGCCGACGCCTGCCGTTTCGCCCCCCTTGGCATCTGCTTTGTGGTCAGTGAAATAGACATTGCACGTATCACACGACAGCTCCAGACGCCGGATGGCTCGTAATCCAGTCAGGAAATCATTCACAAATGCGTCGAAAGTATTTACTCGAAATAAATGCGACACCATCGACACCGGCCGTGTCTGAGACGTGGCGCTAGACAAGATATGCGCCACGGCGACACGTCGGGCACAGCGTTACGAGGTGAATCAGCTAGTAGCCTCCAGTCGAGAATCGACGCGGTACGCCACTCTGTGGGGGTTCGCCGCTCCTGAGCAGTACCGCGGATGGGGCGCGTTGAGACAGGCCGATTCTCTCGCTGACGCGACTGAATCCTGCAACGCACACATCTTCGTTCTCGGCACATGCGCAGTATGAGCAGTCGGTGCAGGCCGTTCGACACCGGAGACCGAGTGAACGAGCACGCAATCGGACGTACCTGTGGCAGATCGGAGGTCAGGGCGTCGAAGCGACGGGTGTCGTACTTGCGGGAAGGACAAAATGAGATTCACCGTACTGAGATGATCGATGCGACCTCCGTCATCCAGTGCTGCGTCCGTGAGTGGGCCAGGGCGTCCACGGGACGGCAGACAAGCAGTATGCGTGCAAAAACACAAGTCACCAGACGCGTGTGTTCTCGAGCAATGTACTTCCCGTCGGTCACGTACCGAGGGTTCGTCGAATCCCGTCGGTCCCGCTAGCACTTGTTCGTCGAGCGACGGCCTCAGTTACGCGACGCCGCCACTAGATAATCGAGTAATTAGAATTAACTCTACCATGAGTGTCTTCGTGGACTTGAGTGATCTGACGCGATGAGTGCGTCTCGTGAGCGGAACGACGACCCGTTACGCATCGCGTCTAACCGGACAGCGCTGACGATAGGCGAACCTTGATGCACATTGCGTCCCTCTCTTCGCCTACAAACCGCACCGGCAGGTCGTGCGCTCACCGAGCTCTCGAGCGTCGCTTCCTGCCCGCCGCCTGTCCCCACGGATTCCGTATGCCTCGCCCGTCACTCACCCCGATCGACTCTGCCCGCACCCTGCTCACGGAAGAGTACGCACAGGTGCATGTTGAACGAACGGCGTTCGAGACGTTCGCCGAGCGGGTGCGCGCCCTCGACCCGGTACCAGTACCGTCCCAGTCACCGCTCACAGCCCCCTCCCTTCGCGATCGATCGCGAGCTCACGCAGGCGTAGCCACGACTCGTGATGTGCGCACTGCCTATCGGGAGACGGTGCTCGCGGTGGAGCACTACGCGAGCGTGTATGGCGAATCGCTCATGACGAACCTCGCCGCCGAATTAGGGCCAGAACTCGCAACGGCGGTCAAGGAGGAACGACTGCTCACACGAGCGGTCCTGCAGGCGGCCATCGCGAGCGTGGCCCACGCCATCCAGGATCGTCGCGCGTTCCTCGAGGTGCTTGATGCCGAGCAGGTAGCGCTCGATGAGGCCTACCGTGAGGGAGACGCCATCGCTACCGAACTCGCCCACCTCGATGAGCTGGATATTGTGACATCTAGGGGCCGCAATACCGCCTGTGAGCTGCTCGCCGAGCTCACCGAGCGGTGTCGCCAGCTCATCGACGCGCGTCAACAGGAGATACAGGAGCGAGTCGTCTCCCGATACACCGACGGCCATGATCTCTGTACGTACCTGTATGCGGACGGCCCGGGCGACTGGACCTATCCCGTACTCACTGTCGCCGTCTCACTCTACCGGGATCTCACGGCGGTACGGCATCGTCTCGGGCGACGTGGAAGTACTATTAACTGAGCGGTATTCCACGTGCTCCGAAACCGTGGTGATGTATCACACTGTGATGTTTGGCCCTCTAAAGTGACGGTATATCTGTAGGCCCCGACGGCACAGTCTCAATCTCAGATACGAGTACCATCGAACCCGGAGTGCCGTCGAACGTATCTTTCGAGAGATAAAACGGAGAATCACTACATTCAACGATAATTCACGCCTAGTCCAATGGATGGGACCCGCTCCGAAACCGGCGTTATTGCCGACCAGAGGGGACGAACAACGAACTACGTGTAGAGGGTCGGCGTAGGGTTCAGCGAGCGTAGCGTGTTTTAAACTCACGTTATCGGGAACTGGAACGACCGGTGGTTCTGGAACGACCGTTCGTTCTGCAAGCTCGCCACCCCAGCCAGAAAGCCCTATCGAACTTCCTACCGAAAATAGACAGTCGCCGCACTAAATGGCGGAATTTTCCGTAACGTGGTTTCCGGGTTCGAATGTCGCAACCTCGGCGTTGACATCGGTGACGGTTCCGCTGAACTCGTATTCTATGATCTATGGAGGTGTCTCGCCGGGTATGGGGGTTTATACGCTGGAATCGCGGTCGGATCTGCTTGGTACTTGTGGACATCCGACTCGTATATTCCGCAGTGCGCGACCTCGATACTGACGTCAGTTGACCGGACGATCGAGTTGAGACGATCCCAATGGGAGATCGCCTTTTCCGTGATAGACGGCGCCACGCATAACCGCTCATTAAGGGTGGAGAACAAATAGCTATGATCTGGACGAATGCGATCCAGACGGAGTGAGAACGAAGTTCAAGTTCGTCGCAGTCAGAACGGTTGTTTCGGGATACGAATAGCAACCAGCGACGGCGACTATTTTAATGATGTGACTGACCGGTTAAAGGCTTTGGAGCCCCAATAGCGCCGAGCCCTCTCGGCGGATCCCGGAGTTCGATCGAGCCTTTCAGTTGGTGTATCCTGACGGGAGAGATAGCTCTAAGTCGTTCCAAATACGGTCTACTGCACAGATGGTTAGCAGTAAGACTGACGCAGCCGACCTCGTAGTTGTCGGTGCCGGTCCGGGAGGCTACGTCGCTGCAATCCGCGCTGCACAGTACGGACGAGATGTCGTCCTCATTGATGAGGATACGTACGGAGGAACGTGTTTGAACTATGGATGTATTCCGTCGAAGGCGCTCATTTCAGGAGCCGAAGATGCTCATCGCTTAGGACACAGTCGCTCGCGAGGAATTTACGGAGAACCCTTCGTCGATACCGCCGAACTGGCCGCTTGGAAAGACGGCGTGATCCGCCAGTTGACTGGCGGCGTAGAATCGCTCTGCGTCCGTCACGGCGTTCGGTTCGTTCGCGGGCGCGCCTCATTTGCAAGCGACATGGAGCTGCGTATCGACGGCGACGGACCCGACAAGCTCACGTTTGAGGAGTGTATTATCGCCACCGGTAGTCGCCCGATCGAACTTCCCGGATTTCCATTCGACGACAAGAGCGTCCTCGATTCACGGACCGTCCTTGAGTTGGACCCGCTTCCGAGGGACCTGGTCGTCGTCGGTGGGGGGTACATCGGAATGGAGATCTCGACAGCGCTCGCGAAACTCGGAGTGGATATTACCGTTCTCGAGGCGTTGGAGTCGGTATTACCGACCTACGACGCTGATCTGACCGAACCGGTCGAGCAACGTGCGTCCGAACTCGGTATCGAGTTCGGCGTGAATCACCGCGTCGAGGGGTACGAGTCCACAGAGCACGGTGTACGCGTTCACGCATCGGTAGACGGTGAAGAACGGTGGTACGAAAGCGAACAGGTACTCGTCGCGATCGGTCGGGAGCCGGTGACTGATACCATCGGTCTCGAAGCGACTGACGTGGAGCTCGACGAGGCTGGATTTATCCGAACGAACGAACGCGGCCAGACGAGCGTCGAGGGGATCTACGCGATCGGCGACGTCGCTGGGAACCCAATGCTCGCCCACGCAGCTAGCGCTGAGGGAAAGGTCGTAGCGGCTGCCCTCTCAGGGAAAAAATCGGAAATCGGTCCGATTCCGACCGTCGTTTTTACCGACCCAGAGATAGCTACCGTCGGTCTCACCCTTGAAGAGGCCCGAACGAAGGGACACGATGTCGTCGTCGGAGAGTGTGGATTCGGCGCGAATGGTCGAGCGTTGACGCGCGCCGATCCCGACGGGTTCGTCCGGCTCATCGGCGCGAAAGACGGCACCGTCCTCGGAGCGGAACTCGTCGGACCAGAGGTCTCAGAGCTGGTCGCAGTACCGACCGTCGCGATGTCGATGGGAGCCTCACTCGAAGATCTCGCAGGCACGGTGTACGGTCACCCGACGTTGTCGGAGGCGGTGTCGGAGGCCGCAGAGAGCACGCTGGGTAGAGCGATCCACACGAACTAAATGCGAACGACCGAACTGAAAGGGTGGGCGGAACGGAGAGCGATCAGATGCCGAGATACGACTCACGGACCTTTTCGTCGTTCATGAGGTCCTTCGCCCGGCCCTCGAGACGTATCTGCCCCTTCTCCATAACGTAAGCTCGATCCGAGATACTCAACGCCTTGTTGACGTTTTGCTCCACCAGGAGGACAGTCATCCCCTGATTGGATATATTCTCTATTTCCGATAGGATGTCGTCGGCAAGCATGGGCGCCAGCCCAAGGGACGGCTCGTCGATGAGGAGCATGTCGGGATCGCGCATCAGTGCCGACCCGATATTTAACATCTGTCGCTCCCCTCCAGAGAGAGTGTCGGCGTACTGTCCGGTGCGTTCCTGCAGACGAGGAAAGAGGTCGTACACTCGCTCAAGTCGGCGACGTCGTTCCTCTTTATCGACGCCATACGCACTGACCCGAAGGTTCCCCTTGACGGTCATATCCGGGAACACGGCGTCGTCCTCTGGGGCGATCGTGAGACCGAGTCCAGAGCGATCCTGCACTGATACCTCGGTGATCGACTCGCCACGGAACCGAACATCGCCCCCGAAGAGCGGTAGTATTCCCATGATCGCCCCAAGGGTGGTCGTCTTACCGGCGCCGTTATTGCCAAGGAGGCTGACGAGTTCGCCCACCTCAACACGGAGCGAAACGTCCCAGAGCACCTGTACATCGTCGTACCCAGTCGAAACGTTATCAAGTTCAAGCATATTCGGCGGCGTCCTCCCCTATGTACGCTGCGACCACTTGGTCGTCATTTGCGACCTCGCTGGGAGGACCGTCAGCGATTTTCTCCCCGCTCTCAAGGACGACGATCCGATCGGAGATATCCATGATCGCTTTCATATCGTGTTCGATGACGAATACGCTTCGGTTTTCTCCCAGTCGGTCGATGAGATCGAGAAAGTTTCTCGTTTCGGCGGGGTTCAATCCGGCCATTATCTCGTCGAGCAGGAGAAGGTCGGGAGCCGTCGAGATGGCTCGTGAGAGATCCAGTCGCTTCTGTTCGACGATGGTCAAATCCCCGGGCGAGTCAGCTTCGCGGTGTCTGAGGTCCATGAGTTCGAGCACCTCGTACGCCCGTTCCACATTCGACTCCCCGTTTCCGAACCGTTGACCGACCAAAACGTTCTCCAGGACGGAGAGACTCTTGAACGGTCTGGGCGTCTGGAACGAGCGCGAGATGCCCCGTCGGCAAATTTCGTGCTGGGGGAGGGACGTGATGTCATCGCCCCGGAACCGGATCGTACCGGCCGTCGGTTTGATCGCTCCCGATACGACGTTGAACATCGTCGTTTTTCCGGCTCCGTTCGGCCCGATTAGACCGCATATCTCCCCGTCGTCGATATGGAGGTCGACGTCATCGAGGGCGACTAGTCCGCCGAACTCCTTTCGGATTCCTCCACAATCTAGTAGTCGGTCACCCGACGTGAGAGTCCCTGAACTACTCATCGCCTTTCACCTCTATTTTCTCCTGACTAACCGTTTCCGGCGGATCCGAACTCTTCCGCAGAGATCTCGTCGTGGCGCTCTGTTTCTTGCTGCGGATGTTGATAACCCTGTTCACTACCCCTTCAGGCATCGTCAATACGAAGAGCAAGAACAGCCCACCGAAGACGAGCCCGTGCAAGAACGGGAATTGAGCCCGCGTCTCGGCTCCGAGGGGTGTGAGAACCGTAGCTCCGATAAGGGGTCCCGCTACGGTACCCATCCCGCCAAGCACCGACATGATCATCATCTCCCCCGAGAGTATAGGGTCGAACACCGTCGACGGGTTGATATAGGTCCAGTAGATGGCGGCGATTCCCCCTGTGAGTCCCGGGAAAAACGCACTGACGGAAAACGCCAGCACCTTGTACCGGGTCGTGTTGACGCCCATTGCCTCCGCCGCGTCCTCGTCGTCATGGATGGACCGAAGTGCCAGCCCGATGTGTGAACGGGAGATGAAATACGACGTCAGGACGGTTACGACACACAGGAGGAACATAGATACGTAGACCAGCAGCGCGTAATCGCCAATCGGTAACGCCAGTCCTCTGACTCCCTCGGTGAGCCCCTCGAACGTCTGCGAGGCGACGAGCAGTATCTCCGCGAAGGCTAACATTACGATGGAGAACTGGACGTCGTCCAGTCGGAGTGTCGCCGTCGCCAAAGGTAGCGATCCGATAACGGTCACAACACCCGCGATGAGGATAGCGAGAAACGGATTGATTCCCGTTCTGATGACGAGGAGGGCCGTCGCATACGCGCCGAGCCCGAAGAAGGCAGCGTGGCCGAACGATATGTAGCCGGAATACCCAGAGAGGATGTTCCAGGAGCTAGCAAGTATGCAGAACATCAGAATTGAGAACATTAACCCGCTCACGTACGAGTTGAAGATGAACGGAACACCCAGTACGAATACCGAGAGGAGCAGACCGACGACGGCCCACCGTCGATCGTTTTTCCGGGGTCTGAAGACGAGATCGAGGCTCATACCCGCGCCTCCCCGAACACACCGTCCGGTTTGACGAACAACGTGACGACGAGGATACCGAGCAAGATCAAGTCTCGAGCGCCGGAGCCGAAGAAGTAGGCCCCAGTGGACCCGATCATGCCGAGTACGAGCGCGCCGGCCATCGCCCCGACGAAACTCCCCATTCCGCCGAAGACAATGACGAGGAACCCCATTACGACGAAGGAAAATCCCACGTTGACGGTGAACGGGTATATCATTCCAACCATCGAGCCAGCGAGCCCTGCAAGGACAACCGAGATGCCGAACGTGATGAAGTATACGCGTCGCGTGTTAATACCCGCGACCTCAGCCATCTGTCGGTTCTGAACGGTAGCGCGCATCGCGTACCCGAACTCCGTCTTCGTCGCGATGACGTACAGCAACACCATGGTGACGATAGCGACAACGATCGAGAACACCCGAGCGTACGAGACCCCCACGCCGAACACATTCACCGTCTGCGAGATGAACTCGTCCTGTATTGCCTCCGTGTCCGTGGACCAGATCGCCCGACCGACGTTCTGCATGATTAATAGGAGGGCGAACGTCGCCAGGAGCGACATGAGTTCGGCGTTCTCCGTTTTGATGATGCGCTCGATGACTAGGTAGTGGGTAACGAGACCGAGCACGAAGAACACCGGGATCAAGAGGAAAATGCCGATAAACGGATGGATTCCGAACTGAAGTTGGAGTTCGAGTGTAAGGAACGCGCCGAGCATCAGGAACTCTCCGTGAGCCAGGTTGATGACCCGCATTACGCCAAAAATGAGATTCAACCCGAGCGCGACGACTCCCCAGAGGACGCCCAACAGGAGACCTCCAGCGAGAACCTGCGATATTGCGCTGATATCGACCATGGGAAATTAGTTGGGTGCCGAATCGCGTTCGTTCCAGACCGGCGCTGGCGCCCACAGTTCACCGTCCGAGAACTCTGTCGGCGCGAGCAACGCAGGCTCACCGTTTTGCCACTGACGGACTGCCTCGTTTTCGCGGTGGTGAGGGTTGTACCCGTTCTCGTGGAACTGGATTCGGCCCATCACTCCTTCGATATCGAGATTCTGAAGTTCTTCGTTCACAGCGTCGGCGTCGGCCGTCCCGGCGTTTTCGATGGCAGCTTTGAACGCCTGCACTGCGCTCGGTCCGTACGCCGACGCCATCCCGACGAGAACATCAGGATGGCGAGACTCCCACTCCTCCGTGAGGTAATCGACGCCTGGGTAGTCGTATCTGGGATCCCACCAGGAACCGTGTAGCATGTAGTTCGCTCGCTCGCCGAGCGTTTTCGTGATGACCTGGTTCGAACTATAGTTCTGATAATGAAACTTCACGTTGAGGTTTGCGGAACGGGCTTGATCTGCGAACGTCGCCTCGGATTCAGGGAATCCGTAGACCGCGAGTAAGTCAGGGTCGGCTTGTTTCACCCGACTGATGAGATTCGAGTAGTCTTTCTGGTCCACTGGATGCTTCTGGTCGCTCACTACCTCGATTCCAAACTCCTCGAAGTTCTTGATGGCCGAGTTGCCCATGTCTGTCGTAAACGCCGACTCCGTGTACATGACGGCGGCGGTCTCCGGAGCACTCGTGTCGAAGTTCGACCAGTCCACTTCCTCCGTGAGATACCGAGGTAAGGCGCGAGCGTACATAGTGGTCGGTGCTTGGGTGCTGTAGTACATCTCGAGTCCGCGCTCAAACAGTCCCGGGTCGGAGGCAGCACCAGTCACCATCGGCGTGTTGTGCTTCGAAGACGCGTTGGCCGCCGAGTAGTTGATCGGACTCCCGAAGGGGCCGATAAGCAGATCGACATCGTCCTGATTAACGAGTCGGTCGTACTGGTTCAGCGCATTATCTGAGCTACTCGAATCGTCGTAGTGGACCAACTCGACGTCTCGGTCGAGAATCCCGCCGTTCTCATTGATCCGATCGATCCAAATCTCGATCCCTCGGAGGTAGTTCGTCCCAAGACTCGCATTCGACCCCGATAGCGAGGTGGTAAGCCCAAATCTGATGGGACCGCTATCCGAAGAACCGCTCCCAAAGCTGGAAGTACAACCGGCAACCAGGGCCGCGACCCCTGCGGTACCGGCACTGATAGCCTCTCTGCGAGTCGGTGGCATAGCACACCATTTATAGATATATGTATTATAGTTTTCGCATGAACAGACCCAACAGTAGTAGTATTACCGGGGTATCGAACGGTGCCTTCCGAGAACTCGAAACGACGGCGAAGGATTGCGCGGTGACGTCGGACGCGAATCCCGCATCAGCCCCATCTCCCCGTCAGGAGCGGTTGAACACCGATCATCGTCCGTCTGCTCCCCGTGCTCGAACACCTCGAAGTACCTCACCTCGTAGGACTCCATCGGAGATGAGAGTGCCGATGCGACTGACGGCAGGGGGACTCCTGGCGTCTGATCCAGGGGAGGCATGTGCAGCTTTAAATACTCTCTGCCCGACAATACATTGGGTGTAATCGCATGAGTACGTTCCCTTCGCTAGAGTGGTTCCGTGAGTTCACGGAGGTCCTCGAGGACGACCCGGAATTCCGACAGTCGATGCGTCATTTCGACGGATCGATACGCCTCGAGGTTGGCGATCAGACCATCTGGATGAAAATTTACCGTGGTCGAGTGATCGAGGTGCTCGACCAGGAGGCGGAGTTCGGCACCACATTCACCATCTCCGGGCCATCGGAGGAGTGGGAGCGCCTTTTGACCGCCGATCACAATCCGTTCGGCGAGCAACAAACCTTGGGGAAGCTCGTCTTCTCCGGGAATGTTCTGGAGTCGACCCGACTCATCGACGGTATCAACGCCTTAGTGGATTGTCTACGGTTGCAGGCGGGCAGCGATATCGTCATCGCTTCGGGAGGTGGTGAGTGATGGCCGACGACGGGATTACCGCAGGATACGTCGCCATCGACGGAGTTCGAACGTTCTACGAGGAGACAGGGCCAGACGACGGGGAAGATGTCGTCCTGGTCCATACTGCCGGGGCCGATTCTCTCGAGTGGCGATACGTACTGCCCGAACTGGGCGCGAACGGCTATCACGCGTACACGCTCGACCTGCCCGGCCACGGCAAGTCGCTTCCCCATCCGGACGGTCACCTGGCCAATATGCACGCTATAGCCGAGTTCGTTTGGTCGTTTGCTGACGCCGTCGGGGTCGATGCTCCGGTCGTCGCTGGCTGTTCAATCGGGGGCGATGTCGTCCTCGACCTCGCCGCACACCACGCCGATTCGCTGACCGGTGTCGTCTGCCTCGAAGGAGCACTTCGAACGCCGACGTACCCAGAAGGTTTCCTCGCGATGATGGAGACGGCGAGTGGGATGCCCGCGTTCGAGCGGTTCTACCACCACGCATCCATCCACTGTCACGGGGAGGATGCCATTCGAGAGCGCGTAGAAGAACACGCGTTCTTCCATCAGCACGCCATCCAGGAGGTCACCCACGCCGATCTGACGGCGTGGAATAAGCACGACGTCCGCGAGCGCGCCGACGAAATCACCTGTCCAGTGCTCTACGTCTACGGCGAGTACGACTACTTTCTCCTTAGGGAGTACGTCGAAGAGACGGCCGACGCACTTCCCTCCTGTCAACTGCTGACGATGGAGGGGATCGGCCATTACCCCATGCTCGAGTCCGACCAATTCGTCGACGAGATGCTTTCGTTCCTCGAACAATCATCCGACAGGTAGATCCTCGGACGGGGCATACTATCCCCTCTTCGGGGATCGTCGACTACTTCACTCGCGCCTCGCGAGGCCGCAGCCTGACCGAGGCGAACGGCCCGCTGGAGGTGTCCAACAATCCCTCATTGACCACGATCGATTCGCCGTTCACGTACCCTGAGAGGTCACTGGCCAGAAATACTGCGACGTCAGCGACATCATCCGGTTGTCCGAACCGCGAGGAGGGAATCGACTGCAGCGTCCGTTCGTCGCGGGCCTCCCAACTTGTGGGGCGTCTTCCGTCGTCATCGTTGCCTCGACGAGACCTTGATGAATCGCGTTAACGCGGATACCATCGAATTCGAAGGGTTCGGCTACGTAGGTCATTATCTTGACGGCCCTTTCGAAGCACAGTACGGGACGAACGTACCGACACCGACAATGCCCGCTTCGCTCAAGGTGTTGACACTGGTACCCTCTGATATTAAACCATCCGTTCAGCGATAATTTGCACCCTCGAAAAAGACTCCCTAGGCGTTGACGACCGTTGTCCTGCCAAGTTATTCCTCAGTCAACTTGAACAGTGGCATGGCGGAACTGATACCGACGATGTTGACCATGATGTCGATTCTCTCGACCGCTCTACTTCGTCAACAGCGATTCGGATATCGTCAGTGGACGTCACGTCACACTTGACGTACGTCGCCTCGCCGCCCCGCTCGCGGATGAGGTCATCGGTTGGCGTTCCATCTTCCTGGGGGGTCGCCTGAACGTCGACGACCACGACGCTCGCTCCGTGAGCCGCGAATTCGAGCGGGGTGCTACGACCGATTCCGCTGGAACCGCCCGTGACCGTCGCCACAGTATCGACCAGGAGGTCTGACATGGGGTGAGTCGCCGCCGACCGAGTTAAAACTCACCTGTGAACCCTCGGACTGACTGCCCGGTTCTCACATAACTATATCACGGTGAAGGTGACACCTAGTGAGCATCCGAATATGGTCGAATTTCCACGCCTCGATGCGTACCATTTCCATGAACGGAAGTGGGATAGCTACGAGAACCTGATGTCGGAGTTCGAGTGGGAAGTTCCGAATGAATTCAACATTGCGGACTACGTGTGCGACCGCTGGGCCGACGATCCCGGTCGCGTGGCCCTCTTCGCCGACAGTGAGGACAGCGGACGGCGAACGCTGACGTTCCGCGACATGGAACGATCCGCGAACCGGCTAGCCCACTATCTGACCGAGCTGGGAATCGACCGAGGCGACCGCATCGGTCTGAGCGGTCCACAGAAAGCTGAAACCGCGCTCACCTACATCGCCGCGTGGAAAGTGGGCGCGGTCCCCGTCCCGCTGAGTACGAAGTTCGGCCCGGAAGCCATCGGCTACCGACTCGACGACGCCGGAGTAAAAGGGGTTGTCATCGATGAGGAGTCCATCCACCCCTTCCGGGAGGTCAAGGACGACCTCGGAACGCTTGAGTTCGTCCTCACCGTCGGCGACGTAGTCCTGGAGGATGGCGAGGGGGAGTTCTGGGAGGCGCTTCGCGGCCGGCCCGATTCATTCGAAAACGCTGACACGGCCGCCGAAGACGACGCGGTTATCATCTACACCAGCGGGACGACCGGGGAACCGAAGGGCGTTCGTCACGCCCATCGATTCTTCCTCGGCCATCTGCCGCTATTTGTCTTCGATATCTGCAACATGACGATCGAGGAGTCGGACGTGTACTGGATGCCCTCGGAGTGGTCGTGGATCGCCGTCTTCGACATCATCTTCCCGGCCTGGTTCTATGGGCGTCCCGCGCTGGCATACAGCGCAACGCGCTTTGATCCCCAGAAGGCGTTCCGACTCATCGACGAGTACGAGGTGACTAACGCCTTCATCCCGCCCACCGCGCTACGGATGATGAAGGGGATCGAATCGCCCGCGCGCCGGTATTCGCTCGACAGCGTGCGAGTTATCGCGAGCGGCGGGGAAGCCCTAGATAGCTCCACGTACGAGTGGGCGTCCGACGCATTCGGCAATGTCGCCGTTCACGAGGGATACGGACAGACGGAGGCGAACATGCTGATTTCCAACTGTTCGGCGCTGGGGGAGGTCCGTCCCGGTCGAATGGGTCTCGCCGGCCCCGGCCACGTCATTCGAATTCTCGATCCAGAGACCGGGGAACCAACGGTACCGCGGGGAGAGGTGGGTGAAATCGGCGTCAAGTACGAGAACGATCCTGTTTGCTTCAAGGAGTACTGGAAAAAACCGGAGGAAACTGGTAAAAAAGTTCAGAACGGATGGGTGCTGACCGAAGACCTGGCCCGCCGTGACGAGGACGGATACTTCAGCTTCGTCAGCCGGAAGGACTACGTGATAATCAGCTCAGGCTACCGGATTAGCCCCGAAGAAATAGAGGAGTCGCTCTGCACGCACAACGCCGTCGAACAGGCCGGTGTCGTCGGAATCCCGGACGAGAAGCGCGGCGAAGTTCCGAAGGCGTACGTCCAGCTTTCCGACGGCTACGACGCGTCGGACGACCTGGTATCAGAGCTCCAGCGCCTCGTCAAGGAGTACCTCGCCCAGTACGAGTATCCCCGAGAGATCGAAATACTCGACGAGCTCCCGACGACGACAACCGGAAAGATCCAACGCGAACGGCTCGAACAGCGAGACAAGTAGCCAGAGAAACGAACGGGCGCTATCAGTACGTCAGTTTCAACTCTATAGTGTTCGCTGCACCCAGTACGGCATCCGGGATTTCCTCGGTGAATTTCGAGCCCTTCATTCGGTTCGCTGGCCCGGCCACTGTCACCGACCCGTGGACGATATCATCGACGATGATAGGTGCTGCGATGGCGCTAAGTCCATCGATGCCCTCGCTTCGGTCCTGCGCGTAGCCCCGTTGGCGGGTCCGTTCCAACTCCTCGGACAGCGTCTCACGGTCGGTAATCGTTCTCGCCGTCAGTCGCGGAAGCCCCCTCCGGTCGATGATTTGATCGACGCGCTCCTTTGGGAGGTGCGCGAGAATCGCCTTTCCTGCCGCGTGAACGTGCAGGTAGGTGCGCCATCCGACCCGCTCGGCCGTTCGAACGCCACGGTCGCCCGTCGCCCCCTCGAGGTTAATCCCCCACCCGTGTTCCTCGACGATGATCCACGCGGATTCACCCGTATCGTCCGCGAGTTGGCCCAGCGCGGGCTGGGTAACGCTCGTCACCGCCAACTGGTCTTTCGCGTGGATTCCAAAGTCGAGAAACCGTAAGCCAACATTGTATTCGTAGCCGTCTCGTCGAAGGTACTCCATCGACTCGAGTGTCGATACGTGACTGTGGACCGTACTCGGTGCGAGACCCGTCTGCTCGGCAATTTCTGAAATACTCGCACCGTCGAGGCGCTTGATCGCTTCGATGATGCCGAAAACCGATTTGGTAGTTTTAATTTCCCCTCGTGTCATGGTGTTTGTTGTATGTTGACGAGGGGCTCCGCATAAATCTTTCACCTGTCTGCGCAGCGAGCCGAGTGCGAAGATATTTTCGATGCTGTCGAAGAACCACACCCTGTCAGGGAGCGAAGAAGTCTGGCTACTCGTAAGCGGCACCCCATGGCTGGAACCGTCAGCGAACGAACGACCTCAGGACCGAACGGTTCGTAATCGTATCACATATGTACACTTGTGACGGCAAGGTTCGACATTGAATCAATCGGGGGCAGGTCGATGGCTGCCGGCGAGTCGGCCGAGTGAGCACTGTCCTCGACATCAATTCGACGTCGTCGAAAAGACGGCTGCTCACCGTCCTGCCTCTCACCTCCTCGAATTACGATATTTCGGCTTTCGGTCGAGAGTCAGTGCACCGCTGGATTCGTGAATCAGTGAGTCCGCCTAAATGTACACCCGTTTCAGCGTTATCGAATGCATCGAGACATTTCCCTCGTTATCTATTTGTCTCATATGAGTGAAAACATGGAATAAGAGATGCCGATTTCGATAGCTTCGACACTTCGGTGAACCGTGAACCGACCGTCAACGGTACGACGGCGAACTCAACACTTATTGAGAAGAGGGTCCGAACGACGCATTATGAACCTCTCCTCACGGACGGTTCTGGTAACCGGCGGGAGCGCAGGGATCGGACGCGCCATCGCTCTCGCAGCTGCTGATCGTGGTGCGAACGTCGTAGTCGCCGACATACGTAGAGAGCCGAGAGAATCCGGACGGACAACCGTCGAGGAAGTCGAGGCGCGTGGACAACGGTGTACGTACGTCGAGGCGGACGTCACGGAGTACACCGACCTCGAACGCGCGGTGGAGGCGGGCGAAACGTTCGGCGGGGTCGACGCCGTCGTAAACAACGCGGGGTTCGCTCAGTCGTTCTCGCTTACGGATACCGAGCGGGGGAACTGGGCGAAATCAATCGAGACGAATCTTACGGGCGTCTATCACGGCTGTCTTGCTGGCGTTGCGCGGATGTTAGAAGGGGACGGTGGCGCTATCGTCAACATTGCAAGCGGTGCCGGCGTCGTTGGCCTCGTGAATACGTTTTCCTATAGCGCTGCGAAAGGGGGCGTCATCGCACTCACCCGACAGATAGCTGTCGACTACGCGGACCAAAACATCCGTGCAAACAGCGTCTCTCCGGGATTTACCGACACGGAACTGTTCAGAAACGACACACATGACGGCACGCGCGAGTACGCGGAACGCCGGACCCCGATGAGACGAGTCGGTGAGCCGGATGAGATCGCGAATGCTGTAGTGTTCCTTCTAAGCGATGCCGCGAGTTTCATCACAGGCGAGAACCTTCTCGTCGACGGTGGGTACGCCGCCCAGTGACATAACCGCGGTATGGTAGTAAAAGGTAAGAGAGTGGAAGGCGCAAGAGATTGCCATACTGGACTATGAAAAGGGTAGATACGTACGACGACTTACGCAAAGAGTTCTCGTGGGATAAGTACCGGGACGCCTGCGACTGGGACGGTCGAACGGAACTGAACATGGGTCACGAATCGGTCGACAAGCACCGGGACGACCGATCGCGCGTGGCCCTGATCTGGCTTGACGAAGACGGAACCGAAGAGCCGTACACCTTCGGTGAGATCACCCGCGAATCGAACAAGTTCGCGAACGCGGTGACCGAACTGGGCGTCAGCGAGGGGAGTCGCGTGTTCACCCACCTTCCCCGTATTCCGGAGCATTACGCGTCAATGCTGGGAGTGATGAAGGCCGGTGCGATCTTCGGTTCGATCAACGAGCGGTACGGCGTCGACGGTGTAAACCACCGTCTCGCCGACAGCGAGGCAGACACGATACTCACGACACCGGCGAACCTAGAGAAAATCCAGAAGGCGACCGCCGACATCGACTCGATCGAGGATATCGTCGTCGTCGACCGGAATGACGTCGGGTATGATGGTGATCACGTCGACTACTATGAGCTGGTGGAGGGTGCAGACGAGACGTTCGAGACCGTCCGGACGGGGCCCGAAGATCCGGCGCTGCTCTACTACACCTCGGGGACGACGGGCCCCGCGAAGGGCGTCGTACACGGCCATCGCTTTGCGCTCGGCAACGCGGCCTTCCTCGACCAGCCGGCGGACCTCGAGGAGGACGACCTCTACTGGCTGACCGCTGACCCCGGTTGGCTCACAGGCCTCAATATGTTAGGGGCCTGGTTCTGGGGGGTCCCCGTGGTCATCTACGCCGGGGAGTTCGACCCTGAGATGTGGGTAAACATACTAAACGACTATCCAATCACCGTCCTCTGGAGCGTTCCGACCGCATACCGGATGTTGAAAGATCGCGACGAGTTATTCGAAGGCAAGGACATCGATCTCCGAAACATGCTTTCCATCGGCGAACCACTCAACGCACCAGTTATTGAATGGGCCAGGGAGAGATTCGGAACCCCCATTCTCGATGGCTATGGGACGTCGGAGACGTATGGGACTGTCGTGAGCAACTTCCCGTTCATGGAGGTCAAACCGGGCAGCATGGGCAGACCGTATCCCGGTATCGACGTCAAACTCGTCGAACCGGGGACGCTCGAGGAAGTCGAACAGGGAGAGATCGGTGAGATCGCCGTCCGCGAGTTCCCCAGTTCGTTCCAACGCTACTGGAATCGCGACAAGGAGACAGCCGAGAGGATCCGCGACGGCTGGATACTCACCGACGATCTAGCGGAGATGGACGACGATGGCTACTTCTGGTTCCAGGGTCGGGCCGACGATGTCATCCTCAGCGCCGGCTACCGGATCGGTCCCTTCGACATCGAGTCGACGCTCGTCGACCACGAGTCGGTCGCGGAGGCGGCCGTCGTCCCGAAGGCCGACAAACAGCGCGGGAATATCATCGTCGCATTCGTCGTCCCTTCGAAGAGTGCCCCCTTAGATGACGACCTGAAAGCCGATATCCAGCGATTCGTCAAAGAAAAGTTAGCGGCCCACGAATATCCCCGCGATATCCGATTCGTCGACGAACTCCCCAAGACGATGACGGGGAAGATCAGACGGACCGAACTGAAAGAGCAGATGCGGCGAGACAAGAACTGAGAAACATGGTCGAAATCATCACGCTTCCGAAGCTGGGTATCAGTGACGAAGGCGAACTCATCGCGTGGGAGTTCGACACCGGCGAGCACGTCGAAGATGGTGACGTCATCGCGGTGCTCGAATCGGATAAAGCGACCGCTGAAGTGACGGCGACGGCTAGCGGCATCCTCCTGGAGACGTACCTCGACGAGGGAGACGTCGTCCCGATCGAACCCGGCAGACCCATCGCGGTCGTCGGCGAGGAAGGTGACACTGTCCCCGATTACGAGGACCTTCTGGAGCGGGGGAGCGACGTCGACCGGAAAGCGGTCGAGTTGTCCGAAGAGGAGACGGTGACGTCGGCCGGCGACCGAGGGGAGTCCGACGGCCCTAATCGGGATGAAGCGGACGTCAAAGCCACGCCGCGAGCGAAGCGGCACGCGAGAGAGCAGGGCGTCCCCCTAGAGTCCGTCGACGGTACCGGCCCCCAGGGAGTGGTCACCGAGGCAGACGTGAACAACTACCTAGATGCCACCGACGGGGCGGCCACCATCGAGCCGACCGACTCCGACGAAGAGACTCGTACTGCGTCGGTGGACCGAAGCGCCGACGTGAAGGCCACGCCCCGAGCGAAGAAGATCGCCAAGGAGTGCGACGTCGATCTCTCCTCAGTCGAAGGGACGGGACCGCAGGGTGCCGTCACCGAGGACGACATCCGCGAACAGGGCGAGCGAGCGAGCGAACGGAGTGAACGGGGACTGACCATCACGGAACGGCGGTCGCTCACCGGAACTCGCCGAACTATCGCTGACCGACTCGCACGAAGCGCCCGAGAGAAACCGCACGTCATGGGAACCCGGGATATCTCCATCGAACAGCTCCTCCGCGTAAAACGGCGACTTGACGAGGAACGCTCCGAGGACATCTCGCTGAACGACCTCATCCTCGCCGCGGTGGTCCGGACGCTCGGAGATTTCCCTGAATTCAACGCTCTCTTCGAGGACGACGCTCACAAACTCGTCGAGGAGATCAACGTGGGCTACGCCGTAGACGCACCGAAGGGTCTCGTCGTCCCCGTCGTCCGAAACGCCGCCGAGAAGTCGATTTTCGCGCTGGCCGAGGAACGGCGGGCCGTGGTCAGGCGTGTCCTCAACGACGACCACACGAGCGAGGACCTCACCGACGGGACGTTCACCGTGACGAATATCGGCGTGTTCGACCTTGACGTCTCGTACTCCATCATCAATCCGCCGCAGGTCGCCATACTGGCCATTGGGCGGCGTAAGCCCGCAGCCTTCGAGCGCAACGGTGAGGTACGGTTCGAGAAGGCCATCACGTTCAGTCTCACTATTGACCATCGGGTGCTCGACGGAGCAGACACCGGAGCCTTCCTCGCTCGCCTGGCGGACTACATCGAGTATCCCGGGTTCGCCATTGAGGAACTCAACGGGGCGAACCGTAATACGGACGGTAGTTAGAACGCCGCTCGAATCGCGTCCACCACCTCGTCGGCGGAAGGGATCACCTCGTCTTCGAGGGCCGGGCTGAAGGGAATCGGGACGTCCTTCACCCCGACAGTCTTCGGCGGCGCGTCGAGGCTAAAGAAGTTGTTCGACGTGACTTCGTTGGCGATGTATCCTTGCGTTCCATAGCGAAGCGGTGTCTCGTCGACGACGACGATCCGGCCGGTCTTCTGAACACTCTCCGCGATGGTATCCAGGTCGAGCGGTGCGTACGTCCGCGGGTTTACGATCTCCACGTCGATGTCACCCTCCAACTGATCGGCCGCTTCGACAGCCCGGTAGTACATCAGTTGCGTAGCGACGACAGTCACGTCGGAGCCCTCACGCTCGACGCTCGCTTCGCCGATGGGGAGTGTATACTCCTCTTCGGGTACTTCGCCTCGCACCCCCATCAGCTTCTTGTGCGGGAGAAAGAAGACCGGATTGTCGTCGCGAATCGCGCTCTTGAGAAGTCCCTTCGTGTCGTACGGGGTAGTCCCCGTGACGACGACGAACCCGGGCTGGTGGCCCATCCAAGCGTGGACGCTTTGGGAGTGCTGCGCCCCTGCTCTGATACCCGCTCCCGCGGGTGCGACGATGGTCAACGGTAGCTTCACCTGTCCACCGGTGATGTACGGCATCTTGGGGATCTGGTTGATCATCTCCTCGCCGGCGGTCGCCGCGAAGTCCGAGAACTGAAGCTCCGCGACAGGACGGAGGCCTGCGAGTGCGGCACCGATGGTGTGGCCGGCGATACCGATCTCGGAGAGCGGCGTGTCGCGGACGCGCTCGGTGCCGTATTTGTCGACGAGGCCCTGCGTCTCGCCGAAGTTACCGCCGAACTCGCCGACATCCTCACCGGCGATGTAGACGTCGTCGTCTCGCTCCAGTTCCTCGTCGAAGGCTTCGCGGATCGCTTCCACGAGGTTGAGTTCGCGCATCTCACTCCCCCTCCCCGTAGAACGGCCGCACGTAGATATCCTCGTAGGCGACATCCGGGTTCGGCGGTGGGCTCTCCTCGGCGAATTCTACCGCATCCCGCACTTCGGCTTCGATTTCCTCGCGAATCGCGTCGTACTCGTCTTCGCTCATGAACTCGCTCCGAAGTAGCTCCTTCCTGAACCGGACGATCGGATCCCACTTCTCGGACGATTCCTGTTTTTCCTCCGCCGTGCGGTACACTTCCTTGTCTCCCTCGAAGTGACCGCGAATACGCCGGACGCGGATCTCGATGACTGTCGGCCCGCCGCCGTCACGCGCCCGGTCGAGCGCCTCCGAAACCGTCTCGTACACCTCAAGCGGGTCCCGGCCGTCTATGGACGTCGACGGAATTTTCAGCGGTTTCCCGTAGTCCGAGAGGCGTTCGATCTTGTAGTTTCGCTGCGTGTCATACGAGATGGCGAACCCGTTGTTCTCGATGACGAACACGATCGGGAGATCCCAGACGGACGCGAACACGAGCGCCGTGTGGAACGACCCACGGCTCGTCCCACCGTCGCCGATGGTCGTGACGACCGCGTTGCCCGTCTCGTTCATCTGTTCGCCGAGTGCCATCCCAACAGCGGGATTCTGGCCAGACCCGATGGTCGCGGCGTGTCCGTAGAGGCGCCGATCGATGTCTGCGAGGTGCATCGACCCTCCTTTCCCCTTGTTCGGCCCTGTCGCCTTCCCGTAAATCTCCGCCATGATCTCGGTCATCGGGACGCCCTTGACGATGTACTGACCGTGGAGGCGTGAGCCACCGACCGCGAGCCAGTCGTCGTCCCGCAGCGCCGCCCCCATTCCCGCGTGAGATCCCTCGTGTCCGTGACAGAGGTGCAGGAATCCGGGGATATCCCCTTCCTTGAACTGTTGGAGCGCCACGTCGTCGAAGATACGGATGCGGAGCATATCCCGGAGGAGATGTTCGACCGTCTCCGGTGAGTGCTCGTGTATGGTAGTCTCTCTCTCGCTGGCCATTAGCTCAGTTATCGGTTCTACCTGTCACCACCATAAATGTACCTACCGGTAAACTTGAGGGCGGCGATACAGATATGGGGGTTCGGTCGCCATCGGGCCCATGGACGTAATTGGTGTCGACCGTGTCATCATCGCTACCGAAAATATTGACGCCACCAGGAGCCAGTTCGAGGCGCTACTGGGGCTGTCGTTCGGGGACCTGCTAGAACCGACCACGAACACCGACGCGGGCGACGAAAACGTGGCGAACGTACTCAGCGCGTCCGGTATCGAGCTCGTTACGCCGCGTGAGGACAGCGCGGAGGTTGCGCGGTTCCTCGAAGAGAACGGACCGGGGCTGTACGCAGTCTCGATCCGCGTCCACGACTTGGACGGCGCGATCGAGGAGTTATCCCGGAAAGGCGTTGATCCTGTCGGCGAGTACGAGGCGAACGACTTCGCGGAGGTGTTCTACCATCCCCAACACTTCGGCGGTGCGTTCGTCATTCTCGCAGAGTACGACGCGCCTCACCCGGCCGAAACGGCATCTCTGTAGAACTGCCCGACAGTGTGGCGGATGACAAAAGCGGGACGCCGCCCCTCACGAAAAACGTTAAGAGCGTCTGGAGCACGCGTTCAGGTGCCATGAACTTCGAGCTGACGGACGAACAAAAGCTACTCGAACGGACCGCGGTCGACCTTATGGACGAGTACGGGCTTGACTACTGGTACGAGAAAGACGAAACGGAGGAGTTCCCCGAGGAGATCTGGGAGGACCTTGTGGATGCCGGGTTCATTGGGATGAAGATCCCGCAGGAGTACGGGGGAGAGGGATTCGGAATGAGCGAACTCGCCACGGCGTCGCTGGCCGTGGCGCGCAATGGCGGGGGTGTCAGCGGAGCGAATCTCCTCACGTCGCCAGTGATCGGGTCGACCGCGATCATTGAACACGGCACCGAAGAGCAGAAACGGCGACTCCTCTCGGAGATCGTCGACGGGTCGTTCGTCGCCATCGGCCTCACCGAACCGAACGCCGGCCTCGACACCGCGGGTATCGAGATGCACGCCGAACGTGACGGCGACGAGTACGTTCTGAACGGGACGAAAATCTGGACGACCGGTGGTAAACGAGCCGACTACATCCTCACGGTAGCGCGGACCTCCTCCCCAGAGGAGGGGGCGCGCCACGGGGGGATCTCCCTGTTTTTTGTCCCTACCGATGACGACGGTTTCGAGTTTAATAAGATCGACAAACTGAGCATGCGAGCGCTCGGTTCCTACGAGACGGTGTTCGATGACGTCCGGGTGTCCGCCGAGAACCTCATCGGGACAGAAGGTGAGGGATTCTTTCACGTGTTGAACACGCTGAACACGGAACGCATCAACTGGGCCGCGATTCCGGTCGGGGCCGGCGAACTCGCGCTCAATCTGGCGGTGAATTACGCCGGCGAACGGGAAGCCTTCGAGCGACAAATCGGCCGAAATCAGGGCATCCAGTTCCCACTGGCCGAAAACAAAGCCGATCTTGAGACGGCTAAGCTAATGATCTACAAGGCGGCGTGGCTCTATGACAACGGTCATGATTGTGCGATGGAGGCGAACGCGGCAAAACTCGTCGGTGCCAAAGCAGGATTCGACGCCTGCAATCAGGCGGTGCAGACATACGGTGGGATGGGGTTTGCGAACGAGTATCATGTCGAACGACTCTTTCGTGACGTCCGACTCGCCCAGGTCGCGCCCGTCAGCGACGAACTCGTGAAGGCGTACATCGGAGAGCACGTCCTCGACTTGCCCCGGTCGTACTAGAGGGTTGATTTCTAGGATCGACTGGAAGTGTATCGCAAAAGGTTAACTCCCAGGGCGAGGGAATCTCACATATGGGAGGGTCGTTCGACAATCTCGATATCAGTACCGCACAGTCCGTGACGACGATTTCCGTCGACCGGGTCGACACACGTAACTCGCTCAACATCGAGACGCTGACGGAGCTATCGACTGCTCTCGATGCCGCGATGGACGACCCCGAAACGAGTGTGCTCGTTCTGACTGGGGGGGGAGATGAGGCCTTCGTCTCCGGTGCGGATATCGGAGATTTTCATGGCCAGGATTCGCTCTGGTTCATCCGTGACTTCCGTCGCGCGTTTCGCGAGGTAGAAGAGGCGATCGAAGGGGGGCCGAAACCGGTTATCGCCGCCCTCGACGGGATTACCTTCGGTGGAGGGTTAGAACTCGCACTGATGTGCGATCTCGTCTACGCGTCCGATGCGTCGGCGCTCGGCTTTCCCGAGAGTAAACTCGGTGGGATCCCCGGCGTTGGTGGCACGCAGCGTCTGGCGCTCATCGTCGGATACCTCAAAGCGAAGGAGCTAGTGCTCACCGGACGAACGGTAATGCCCGAGGAGGCAGCCTCGTTGGGGATCGTCAATGACGTCTTTCCAGACGAGGAGTTCGACGACCGCGTCTACGATATCGCCCGGGATCTCGCAACCGGCGCTCCGTACGCCCAATGGTTCGGCAAGGAGGTCATTAATCAAACTCGAGAAGGTCTTGAGAAGGGACTCGCTCTCGAAGCGGCCCTAGGAGCCGTTCTCTTCGAAACAGACGACATCCACGAAGGCTTCCGAGCGTTTCTCGAACAGCGAAACCCAGACTTTTCAGACTGGAGCGAGTTCTAACTCGTCCACCTGTTCGAGGATAGCTAAATCAACCCCGGTTCGGGCGATCCACGCGGCTTGTTGGCTGGAGGCTATTCGAGCGTCGACGAGAACGGTAAGCGCTCAATGCCAGTGCCGATGTTTGACCGAATCCTTGACAGCGGCGGACAAATTGCCTCTCTAACTACACCGTTACGGTGTAACCGCCGGATAGAGCATCTTAAGCGAGCTCACAAGGCGTAATACGATTGATTCGCGTTCGCTTAGCCGAGTGCGCTGAACCACGTTCACGTCATCAAAGCCCCCGTCGAAATCCAGAGGCCCATTCCAAACGAGGGCTCACTCGCGCAAACGAGTACTTTCCCGGTGGACGACTGAAGACATCCGTTTCCGACTCAAGGCCGATGAGGATATCGTGTTCGATGAGATGATTCTCGGTACGGTTGCCCACCGGCGGGCAATCCCCGACAATCGGCCATATATCGTTTAGAAGAGAAATATATTTATAAGATATATAGTTAAGATATTTTATATTTCTTGGGCAACCCGTTGGGTCTTGGTCCAACACGACCGTTAGATCGACCAGTTGAACCCCCGGTCGAAGCGACCTCGTTTAGGCGCCATAGGGTAGTTATCAATCGAGTCGGTAACGAGACGGAGAGGTTATTTGATCAAGTTATCGATCTTCGAGATACTGCCGAATCATGCCGACGATACCATCGGAAGCGAGCAGGATAATGAGGATGAAGACGACCCCGATAAGTATTGTCCCAACGTTCGACAGGTCACGCACACCTTCTCGGAGAAGAACGAGGAAGAATGCACCGATGATGGGTCCGACCAGCGTCGTACTTCCACCGATGATAGTGGCAACGAGCACGTCGACCGACTGCTGCCAGAAGAACAGCCCCGTCGAAACGAATTGATTGTTCATCGTTTGCAGAATGCCGGCGATGCTTGCCAGTGTCCCCGATAGGGCGAACACGGTGAGTTGAACGCGCTTTACCGGATACCCGATGGCGCTGGTCCGGTCGTCGTTTTCCCGGATCGCCCCCATCACCTTTCCGAACGGGGAGTTGAGAACGCGATACATCCCGACCGTGAGTAAGGCGAGTAGTACGAGCGAGATGTAGTATACGTTTTCAGGTCCAGTAACTTTTATCCCGAGAATATCCGGAATCGTAACGATGAGACCGTCATCCCCACCGGTGAATTCAGTCCACCTGAACACGACTTCGTAGAGGAACTGTGCGAATGCGAAGGTGAGCAATGCGAAGTAGATCCCGCGGCCACGGAGTGAGGCGATTCCCATAAACAGGCTGAACACCAAGGCTGCTAGCAGTGCGACGATGACCGGAATCACGAGCGTTCCGGGTTCGAGATGCTCGAACACCAACGCGACTCCGTATGCTCCGAGGCCAAAGAAAGCGGCGTGTCCAAACGACGGGAGATCCGTGAACCCGAACGCGAGGTTGAACGACATGGCGAAGAACGCGAGTATGAATATTCGCGTGAGGAGATTCACCTCGTACGGTCCGATAAACAGCGGAAGCACGAGGAAAGCGATAAACGCAACCGTTCCGCCACCGACGATCGGCCAGTCGACTTCTCGGTCGTCGAAGACGTCGCGAAGGCTCATTCCTCCATCACCCCTTTGACGCCGAATAATCCGCGTGGCTGCAAGAGTAGCACTACGAGGAGAACCGCGATAATCGTGATCCCGCTCAATCGAAACGAGATGTACCTCGCGACGAGGACGTCAATCATTCCCAGTCCGAGCCCAGCCACGACACTACCCCGATAGCTCCCGAGTCCGCCGACGACAACGACGATAAACGCCTGGAGAAGAATTGACGCACCAGTTCCGGGCCCGATTCCACGGATTGGGGTCATCAACGCCCCCGCGAAAGCGGCGATGACAACGCCACTCGCGAACACGTAGGTATAGATTGTAGGGATGTCATTCCCAAAGGCCCGGGCCATCTCCTTGTCAGTGAGACTGGCTCGGATAACGAGGCCGATCCGACTGCGTTCGAGGAACAACCAGACACCTATTATGAGGACGCTTCCAATGGCGACAAGTGCCAGCCGGTAGATCGGGTACGTGCTACCGAACACGAGAACCGATCCGGAGAGCATGTTCGGGATCGCCACGCCCTTCGCCTGCTCACCCCATATGTAGATGACGGCGCCTTCGATCGCTAGTGCAAGACCGACCATGATGAGCAGTTGTGTGATCGGCCCGAAGTCGTACGAGCGCCGCAACAGCAGTCTCTCGGTTAGAATCCCGAGAATAGCGACGATGACGATGGCTCCGGCCACCCCGGCGAAGAATCCGTACCCGGCACTGATAACGGCGAAGACCATGTATCCCCCAAGCATGTAGAAGCCACCGTGTGCGAAGTTGACGACCTCAAGGAAGCCAAAGATGAGCGTCAATCCCATAGCGATGAGGACGAGCATTACACCCCAACTGAGACCATCGAGCAAGGGAGTCACGAACAGCGGAAAGAAGGACAACACGTTCATTGCACCCCCAGGTACTCTTCTTGAAGTGTGAGATCGGATGCGATACTTGCTGCGTCGTCAGAGTGAACGATGTGACCGTTCTCGATGATGTATGCACGGTCTGCCAGTTCGAGCGTCTCATCCGTTTTCTGGTCCGCAATCAACATAGTAATGTCTCTCTGGGAAAGCTCTGATAGCACATCGGCGACGTCATCAACGAGTGAAGGCATCAACCCCTCGAACGGCTCATCGACTAGAACGAGGTCCGGATGGGAGACGAGCGCGCGTCCGATAGCCAACATTTGCTGTTCTCCACCACTCATCGTGCCTGCCTGCTGGTCGACTCGTTCTTCGAGTCGGGGGAACAGGTCAAAGACCTCCTGGAAGCGTTCTTCACGCTGGTCTGGTTCGGTCAGGCCCATCATGAGGTTCTCGGCGACAGTGAGGTTCGCGAAGATGCGACGTCGTTCCGGAATCCAGGCAATCCCGTGGTTGTATACCTTATCTGGTGGCAAACCAATAATATCCGTGCCGCTCATCGTAATCCGTCCCTCGATACGTGGTAGGACCCCCATGATTCCACGACACGTGGTCGTCTTTCCTGCCCCGTTGCGACCGAGCAACGCGATGATCTCGTTGGCCTTGATTTCGAGAGACAAGTCCTGCAAGATGTGACTCTTCCCGTAGTACCCGTTGACGGAGTCAAGTACCAGCATCAATCACCACCTAGGTATACCTTCTGTACCTGTTCATTGTGAGCTATCTCGTCCGGTGTTCCTTCCGTTAAAATTGCTCCCTGATGGAGGACGGTGATCTCTTCGGCGAGGTTCATGATGATGTCGAAGTCGTGTTCGGTAATCACGGTTGTCAGCGAGGGGTCGTTGGAGAGTTCTTGGAGCACGGTCAGCATCTCCCGTCGACCGTCCTGAGACATTCCTGCAATCGGCTCATCGAAGAGGATAACATCGGGGTCCGTTGCGAGGGCGATCCCGATCTCGATCTTCCGCTGGAGACCGTGTGGAAGCTCGCCAGCCATCCGATCACGCTCGTCTGTGAGACCTACGCGCTCTAGTACTCGCTCCGTTTGATCGTTTACGGTCGTCAGATCACTCGCTTTCGACCACATGTTGAACGTCGTCCGATTCGTCTGTGCCGCGATGCGGACGTTATCGAACACCGTACTCTCCTCATAGATATTCGTTGTCTGGTGTGTTTTGACCAGTCCCCGCCGGGCGATTTTGTACTCCGGGTTGCCGGTGATCCGTTCGCCATGGAACTCGACCTCACCGCTCGTTGGTGGCAAGACACCGCTAATGAGATTAAAGAACGTACTCTTTCCGGCTCCATTTGGGCCGATAATCGCTTTGGTCGCCCCGGATTCAATGCCCCAGGAGACGCTATCGACGGCAGTCAGACTCCCAAACCGTTTCGTGAGGTCTTCTGTTCGAAGTACCACTGAATCGTTCATCGTCTACAACATCCACGTTCAGAACTCACACTCGACGTCCTCACACGGAGTTGTGAAATCAGCGCTGTCGAACTTGTCGATGATCTCGTGCGTTCCGAGACCGAGCTCATCGTCGACGCCGGTTACCTGTGCAATGTATAGCGGGGGCGTTCCCTGATGATCGCAGCCGCGGACGGTGTTCTTGCCCCGAGCGGTCTCGAAGGTAAAGTCTTCGAGCGCATCCCTTGCCTCCGACGGAGCGAGAGTGCCGGCTTCGTGGAGCCCCTCACCGAGGAACCGACCAACCATGTACCCTGTCTCCGAGCTATAGTTCGGGGGATGACCATAGGCGTCCTCGAACTCACTGACGAACGTCTGGTTCCGTTCGGTGTCGATCTCGCGCGTATAGAGTAACGGTGTTCGGTAGAGTTCACTGAACTGATCGATGATGTCGGATCCCACCTCCCCTGTTGCGTAGGAAGGCAGACTCTGGTTGCCCATCGGCATGTCGAGGCCGCGGTTAGCTGCCTGGGTGAGGAACGCAGTTGAGCCGCTCCCGGTGATACCGAACAGGAGCCAGTCAGCGTTACTCGACTGAATGCGGCCGATAACGGACTGGAACTGTTGGTTACCGAGTGGAACGGCTGCTTCATCAACGATCTCTCCGCCGGCTTCCTCGATCCCCATGCCAACTGCCTCGCGTGTCGCTTGGCCGTAGCTGTAATCTTGATAGAGGACAAACGCTCTCTCACCGAATTGCTCGGTACACCACCGTCCCGCAAGTGTGCCTGCTTGGTGAGTGTGGGGGTTCGGACGGTACGAGGTCATCTGGCAGTCTTCTCCACTAGTCAGTGCCCTATCGGCCGCTTGAATCATCGAGAAGAGCATGTCCTGGCTCATCGCATATTCACTGAGAACAGAGGCGACGGAACTGCTCGTCGCCCCAGCCATTAAGTCGATGTCCTCTTGCTGAACCAGTCGACGTGCCTCCGAGAGTCCCGTATCCGGGTCCGTCTCTGTATCACCGGAGACGATTTCCAGTGTTGTGTCCGGGAGGTACTTGTCGGATCCGTTGATCTTATCGACTGCGAACTGAAGCCCTTCCCGCTGGAATTCCCCAGCGAAACCGTACGCCCCTGAAAGTGGGGCTAACAGTCCGATCGTGATCGTTTCTGGGAGACCATCGCCACCGCCGCCACCGCCGCCATTGCCGGTGATACCGGTACATCCCGCCAGGAGCGATATCGTGCTACCTGCGCCAAGTGATTTGAGAACGGTCCGCCTGCTGGACCCTTCGGACCTTGTATTGCGTACCATGTGAGCGTCCACCAGTGGTTTCCAACAACATACGTATAAATGTATTTGTAATTTATTTTATATTTGTACGTCTAAATGTAGTGGTAGGGTAGTAAGGTCAGCGACTTGCGTGTCACGGAAGTCGGCATCTTGGGCCACAACCGCTACTCATCTTCCCTGATAAGTTAACGTGTCCCTCTTGGTTTATTGAAATTGATCAGTGTGATCGTGTTCCTGCTTGTAGCCCCGGTTCAGAGCTTCCTATACGTATCCACCGTCGACTTTGAGTGCACGTCCCGTCACAAACGAGGCGTCGTCGCTCGCGAGAAAGGCGACGCAGGCAGCCACCTCCTCGGGTTGTCCGTGGCGGTTGAGCGCGTTCTTTTCGCGCATTGTCTCCCTGATCCCCTCGCCGTAGAACGTCCGGAACATAGGGGTCTCGATAGTGCCCGGACAAATCGCGTTGATTCGGATGCCATCCCGACCCAACTCTTGGGCCACCGAGCGACTGAAGTGGAGTACTGCGGCCTTCGTCATCGCGTACGTCGTGATTCCGGCCGGCACCCACCCGGCCATCGACGAAGTGTTGACGATTGCTCCACCCCCCTGTTCACGCATTATCGGGATAACCGCATGACACCCGTTCCAGACACCGTTGATGTTGACATCAACGAGTCGATCGCGATGCTCCACCGAGCTCTCCGCGAACGACTGAGCCTCGCCGACGCCGGCGTTGTTGAACAGAACATCCACCCCACCGTACCGATCGGCGGTCGCTTCGAGCGCATCCTCGAATGCCTCGTAGTCCCGCACGTCGAGTCCGTGGAAAATCGCTTCGCCGCCGGATTCACTCACCATCCCGACGGTGTCGCGACCACCGTCAGCGTCCAAGTCGGTGACGACGACGGTTGAACCTTCCTCGGCGAACCTAACCGCCGTAGCGCGACCGATCCCGGATGCTCCACCCGTGATGAAGACGGTCTTATCATTGAGTCCACGCATGGTGCCACTGTCTCATTCATCCAACATAGAGTTACGGCCCTCGGTCGGACGGTGTCCAGTCAGTAGTCTATGTTACTGTCGGTGAGTAGCTCACGTTCTGCTTCACTATCGATCGCATTCAATACAGACTGACTACGGCAAGTTTCTCGATGCATCGGCGGATCGCCTCGAGTGCTCTGGTCGGATGTTCGACGCGTTCTAAGATTCGATCAGTAGCTTCACCGCGTCCTGTTCGGGATCGAGGAGCACTTCGAACGCCGTTTCGATCTCCGAAAGTGGATGTACGTCGCTAATCATCGGTTCGGGATCGAGACGACCGTCGGCAAGCATCTCCAGTACGGCGGGAAACTCCCCCCGATCGCGCTGGTGGCCGCCGCGAAACGCGAACGACCCGACGACGGTCCGTTCCGCCTGCATCACGTCGTTTGGGTGTATGGTCGCCTCCTCGACGAATACCCCCAGGACCGCAGTCGTACTACCGTACGCGCCGCTCCGGATCGCCTGAGTGAGCGTTTCGCTGCGACCTACCGCCTCGATGGTGATGTCAGCACCACCGTCCGTGCGCTCCCGAACGAAGGTGACCGGGTCAGTCTCGGTAGGATCCACGACTGCGTCCGCTCCCATCGCGAGTGCTGCCTCGCGGCGTGCCGCACGGGGTTCACTGACGACGATATCCCGCGCGCCAGCGGCGGCCGCCAAGCCAACGATACCGAGACCGATAGCACCTGCTCCGAAAATAACTGTCGTGTCCCCCGCTCTTAGCCCGGACTGGCGGACGCCATGGAGAGCGACGCTGAGGGGTTCAGTCAGCGCGGCATGTCGCGCCGAGACCGCCTCAGGAACGACGACTGTCGTCGACGCGGGAACGACGATAGAGTCGGCGAACCCCGGAGTCGCGACCGGACCGGTGATCCGTTCACAGAGGTGGTATTCTCCATCGGCACAGTACCGACAGTCGTCACACGGGAGGATGAGACAGAGTGTGACACGGTCGCCTGTCACGACTCGATCGACCCCGTCGCCGATCTCGGTCACGGTCCCGACGATCTCGTGCCCCATTGGCATCGGTAGGTGATCGTCCCACTCCGATTCCGGGATTCGGTGTTCTCGGTCTTCGGCACGAATCGGAGCGGGACCATGCTTGTACTCGTGGAGATCAGAGCCACAGACGCCACAGTACTCGATATCGATACGTACCGTTCCAGGACGAACAGGTCGAGGGGCGACCTCGTCGACGGAAAGATCCTCCAGTCCGTGCAGGCGGGCCAGACGCATACTCGTTCGAACGGGGTATCGTCACAAAAACGTATGGACTCGTCAGGGCGTGACGACGAGCTTCCCGAACACCGACCGATCGTTCATGTCGGCGAATGCTTGACTCGTTTGGTCGAGTGTGTACGTCTCGTTCACCACGGGATCGAGGTCGCCGGCAGCGATGAGATCGACGAGTTGTTCGAGGTCGGTTTGAGTCCCCATCGTGTTTCCGAGGACTCGCTTCTGATTCAGGAACAGGTCCCCGAGCGTCAGTTCGGAGGTAGGGCCGGCCGTCTGTCCACAGATGACCATTCGGCCGCCGCGCCGGAGGACGTTCAACCCAACATCGGAAAACGGACCTCCGAGGTGGTTGAGAGTCGCATCGACTCGGCTAATCTCGACGACGGCCGATCGGATCTCGTCAGGGTCGCCCGACTCGATTGTGTAATCGACACCGAGGTCCTCAAGTCGGTCCAGTTTCTGCTTCGATGTCGATGTCCCGATGGAGCGAGCGCCGATCGCGTCGATCAGCTGGATCGCTGCCACCCCGACGCCCCCGGTCGCCCCCGGAACGAACACGAGATCACCAACCCCGACCTCGGCCTGTTTGAGCATCCGAAGCGCCGTCATGTAGGCGACGGGGAGGGCAGCCGCGTCGACGAGATCGACGTCGTCCGGAAGGTGAACGAGTCGGTCCGCCTGCACGGACGCCTGCTCCGCGAGCCCACCGTGATACAGGCTAAACCGCTTACAGTGACTCTCCGGTCCCTCCCTACAGTACCGACAAGAGCCACAAGTTTCGTTGGGACAGAGAAGTACCCTGTCGCCCGGTTCGACGTTGTGAACGTCGGCGCCGACGGCAGTGACCGTCCCTGCGACATCCATCCCAGCGACAAACGGGAGGTCGTCCTCGCCGATCCAGAGGTCGCCATTCAGGATCCAGAGGTCGTGGTGGTTGATCGAGCAGGCACCGACATCAACGATTGCCTCGTCGGGTTCGGGATCAGGGTCGTCGAACGGCTCTACGGAGACGTGTTCCGGGCTGCCAAACCCGGTAAAGGCTGCTGCACGCACGAGACGACGGAAGACCACACCCCACAAATAGGTGTGGGTCCGACCGATTGATCCTCACGAACCGAACAGTTTTGACACTCGAACTGCACTATCGACGTGCATGCCAGACACTGTCAAGTACGAGGTCAGGGAAGACGCCACCGCCCACATCACGTTGGACAGACCCGACAAAATGAATGCACTCAGTGGTACACTCATCACGGAACTGCGTGATGGAATCGAACGGGCCGAGGACGACGACGACGTCCGTGTCGTCGTCCTGACCGGCGCCGGCGACGCTGCGTTCTCCGCCGGATACGACATCGAACCGGGCGACAACGCGGACGACCCTGTCCCGACAGTCGATAGCCTGCTAGACAAGTTCGAGGACTCAACGGTACACGTTCACGCGATCTGGGAGTGTAATAAGCCGGTCATCGCAGCCGTGAACGGATATTGCCTTGCCGGTGGAAGCGACATCGCGATGGCCTGTGACCTGGTTATCGCCTCGGAAGATGCCCAGTTCGGCTACCCGGGACTGCGCATGGCTGGCGTCCCACCGACGCTCGTGTACCCCTTCGTGATGAATCTCCACGAAGCCAAGGAACTGCTGTTCTCCGGGAAGGTGGTCGATGCCGAGCGTGCGAAGGACCTCGGGATGGTCAACAGAGTCGTCCCCGACGATGAACTGTTCGACGCCGTAGCAAACGAGGTCGAAGAAATCCGAAAGATGCCGGGGAACAACGTTCGCATCCTCAAACATGTCGTCAATGGGGTCGCCGAGATGCAGGGGGCCAAGCCGATGTTCAAGTACAGTGAACTGTTAGACACACTGGGTCACCATACGGAGTACGGAAAAGAGTACTATCGAATCGCAGAATCGGAAGGTATCGAAGCGGCACTCGAGTACATGAACGAACGGAATAAAGGAATGGAAAATCCGGACTCGGATTAGTCGGTAGCCGTGTCCGCGTCACTCTCGCGGAGCTTGAACTTCTGAATCTTCCCACTCGGGTTGCGCGGGAGTTCCTCGATAACGTAGTATTCTCGGGGGCGCTTGAAATCCGCGAGTCCATCGTGGTCCCGGCAGAATGCGTCGAGCGTGTCGGCGTCGAGGTCTTCGTCACCAACCACGTATGCGACCACGCGCTCGCCCCACTCGTCGTCCTCCTCGCCGATCACTGCCGCTGCTTCGACGGCGTCGTGCTCGTAGAGGACGTTCTCTATCTCCGTCGGGTAGATGTTCTCGCCACCGGAGATGATCATGTCGTCGATCCGATCGACGAGGAAGAGGTAGCCGTCCTCGTTGAAATAGCCCGCGTCACCCGTGAAGAACCAGCCGTCACGAATCGCGTTCCCCGTCTTTTCGGGGCGGTTCCAGTACTCGCTCATCATTGGAGGACCTTGGAGAATGATTTCACCGGTATCTCCCTGCGGAACGGTGTCGCGGGGAGTAACGGGATCAGCAGGACACTCAGTCTCCGTCGGTTCGACGATCCTGACTTCGTGGTTGGGGGCGGCCCGCCCAACGCTTCCCAGTTGGTCGCGGACCTCGTCCGGTCGGATGAACGTCGCACAGGGCCCCATCTCCGTCATGCCGTAAGCCGTCGCGTAATCCTCACAGAAGACCTCCATGCACCGCTCAAGCAGCGTGGGCGGCATCGGTGCCGCACCGTAGACCCCGAGGCCGAGGGACCCCCCGTCGAAGTCGTCCATCGTCTCGGCCGCCGCGAGCAACTCCGACCAGGTTCGGGAGGCGACGAACAGGTGGGTCGCTCGTTCATTATCTACCGCTTCTAGGACGCGCTCGGCGTCGAACTGGTGAAGGACGACCGTCTTGGCGCCGAGGTTCACCCGTGGAAACAATCCGCAGTTGAGTTCGGCGTTGTGGTAGAGAGGCATCGCCGACACTCCCACGTCCTCGTAGTCGAGGTCCATCCGACCGAGGTACATCAAGTTGTGGTAGGTCGCGTCTCGGTGGGAGTGGACGACACCTTTCGGGCGACCGGTGGTGCCGGAGGTGTACATGATGGCGTACTGGTCCTCCGATTTGACATCTATCTCGATGGGTGCAGTGCTCGCGTTTGCGACCGCACTGTGAAACCCCTCGGCGTACTTGGGCGTCGCCTCGACGTCATCGTCGACGTAGAGATATCTGTCGACCGTATCGAACTGGTCAAGCGCGCCCTCGACGGTGTCGCGCGTCACTTCCTCGAACAGTAGGACCGTCGATGCGGAATCGTTGAGGATGTAGGCGACCTCGCCGGGGGCGAGACGATAGTTGATGGGATTGAATACGGCACCGGCGCGGAGGAGGCCGAACACCGCAACCGCGAACTCCGCGGAATTGTGCATGAGAAGCGAGACGCGGTCGCCTTTCTCTACACCTGCCTCCCGGAGCGCATTGGCGAACCGCGTGACTCGTTCGTCAAATTCCTCGTAGGTCCATCGAATGTTCTTACGAGGGTACACAATCGCTTCTCGATCCAGATACTTCCGCGTAGTCCTTGTCAACGTTTCCGGAACCGTGGGAAGGTAAGCCATGTCGAACAACTGGGAGGGACGGCCTGTTAGAGTTTTCGTCTGGTCCAGTTTGCTGGAAATCGTTTATCTTCGTTCAGCTCTCGGCCACAGTGCCGTCCTCTTCGGATAGGTCCTCGTGCTCCACGATAGACATCCGCCAGAGGTCCGGGAGTGGACAGGCCGTATCGTTCTCGCTGTCGAGCGAAACCTGAACAGTTCTCGCCGTCGCAGCGGCTTCGCCGTCGTCGAGAAAGCGATATTCAAGGGGGAAACTCGTTCGACCGAGTTGGGGGACGCGAACCTGAACCGTCAGTCCCCCACCGTACCGAACCTGACGTTTGAACTCAATATGGCTACTGACAACCGCCATCTCAAGATCGTCGAGACCGACGTTGAGAACGTCGCCGAAGTAATCGGTTCGAGCTTGCTCCATGTAAGTCGCGTACATCGCGTTGTTGACGTGGCCCATGTGGTCGAGATCACGGACTCGTACCTGTAGTTCCGTCTCGTACCTGAACTCGGTATCGTCAAACATACGAAACGGTATCGATAGATGAACTATTTAGAGATTTCCCCTCCACACGAACCTTTATTATCCGTTCTATCGACGGTCGACTCGTCATGCGGGAGTACGACCACCTGGACGTGAGTCTCTCTGACGACGTCCTGACGATCGAGATCGACCGCCCGGACAACCTCAACGCCGTCAACGACCCCCTACACGCGGAGCTGTCGACGGTGTTCGACGACGCCTACGAGATGGACGCCCGGGTTGTGGTTCTGACCGGAAAGGGTGACGCGTTCTCGGCTGGCGGAGACGTCAACTGGATGAAGGACAACATCGAGAACCCCGAGAACTTCCACAAGACGATCCGGGAGGGGGAGCAGATCGTCGAGTCCATCGTCAATCTCGAGAAGCCTATCATCGCGAAGGTCAACGGCGACGCGACCGGACTCGGTGCGACGCTGGCGCTGTTCTGCGACATCGTTATGATGAGCGATGATGCCCGAATCGGGGACCCGCACGTGAAGGTAGCGCTCGTCGCCGGTGACGGCGGGGCCGTCATCTGGCCGTTATTGACTAGTCTCAATAAGGCGAAGGAACTGTTGATGACTGGCGACCTGATTTCGGCGAAGGAAGCCGAAGAACTGGGGCTCGTCAACCATGTCGTTCCGGCGGAGGAACTCGACGAGCGAACCGCCGAGATGATCGACAAGCTTGCGTCCGGGCCGCAGACGGCGATCCAGTTCACGAAGAAGACGCTCAATAGCTGGCTCGAACTCGGCAACACCATCGCGCTGCAGCGGGGAATCGCGCTCGAGGCCGTCGGGCAGCAACACCCCGACCACGAGGAGGCGGTCGATGCGTTCCTCGAGCGCCGGCGTCCGAACTTCCCGAGTGGGCGACCCCCGGAGAAGTGACCGGTAGGCGTTTCCGGCCCGCCGTTCGATAGTTTAAACAGAGTCCGCCGACTCTAGTGACGCTATTGGTGGATACGACGCGGCTCATTCTGTTCGCCGTGATCCCGCCCATGGCGACTTTTGACCGTTAATTGAGAGGTTCTGAAAAACGAGCGACCACAGACCGTACTGAGGTGACGGCCGTGGCGACACGTGTCGATCTTGGTCCTACACCTCGACGAGTATCTTGATGTCATCGCTCTCCGGGTCTCGAAGCGATTCGAATCCAGTGACGATATCGCTAAGCGAGATCACGCTGGTCACGAGCTGGTCGGGAGCAAGCTGCCCGTCCGCGAACATTTTTGTGACGGCTTGAAACTCGCCGTCAGCACGGTCGTTCGCTAGGTAGGACATCGTTCCTCGAACGGTTCGTTCAGCCATGACGATGCTGTTCGGGTGTGTCTCGACGGTGTCCTCGAATACGCTGACGACGACGACGGTCCCGTCCCGTTTAGTGCTCGAGATTGCAGCGTTGTACGTCTGCTCGATGCCGGCTACCTCGAACGCGGCGTCCGTGCCGCCGTCCGTGGCTGCCTTCACCCGTCGCACCGCGTCGCTCTCGATCGGGTTGATCGTCATAGCACCGAAATCACCAGCCAATTCTCGTCGAGCGGCGCGCGGTTCCACCACGAATACATCGGTCGTACCGGCAGCGTGGAGTACCTGGACGATCGCCAGTCCGATGGGCCCGCTCCCGTATACTGCCACGGAGTCGCCAACTGTCAGCTCTGCCCGCCGAACGGCGTGAAGCGCTACGCTGAATGGTTCAATCAGCGCCCCTTGTTGGGGAGGCACCGACTCCGGCAAGGGAACGACGTTCTCGGCAGGTATGACCGATCGTTCGGCGAATCCGCCACCATCGGCCGAGACGCCGATGAGCGCGATCGACGCACACAGGTGGCGCTTTCCCGCAGCACAGAATCGACAGTTCCCACACGACTGGATCGGGTTGACCGTGACGGTGTCACCGACGGAGAGATTGGTGACATCGCGGCCGACTTCGCTTATCCTGCCGGCGAACTCATGACCCATCCGGAGTGGGAGGGATACGCCGGTCATCGGGTGGGGGGCGTTAGGGACGAAAATCGGTCCCGCGGTGTACTCGTGGAGATCCGAGCCACAGATACCACACGCGGCGACGTCGACGAGAACATCCCCGGGACCGACGCGATCGGCGTCGACTGTCTCGACGCGAACGTCCTCCTGGCCGTAGTAGAGCGCTGCCTTCATGACGTTAGTATCTGAACTGATTAATGGTAACTGTTTGGTCCGATAGGAGTTCCATCCGTCGCGTCAGCGCCGAGCGCTATGGCCTTCGGCTTTATCATCCCCGACAGCGATTCGCTATTCGATGTCAGCAGATCACACAGCCGTCGTTACCGGCGGCGCCTCGGGTATCGGTCGCGAAATCTGTCGAGCGTTCGGTGAAGTTGGAGTGAACGTCGTCGTCGCGGACGTTCGGGAGGAACCATACGAGGACGTCCCGTCCGTCGCCGACCTGTTTGAGTCGCTCGACGGCGAAGTGGTTCACGTGCAGACGGACGTGACCGACGAGGAGACAGTCGATTCGATGTTTGAGTCAGCAGTGCAGCGGTTCGGACACGTAGACATTCTTGTCAACAACGCCGGTATCGCTCGGTTCGGTTCCGTTACTGAGACATCGACCGAGGACTGGCACGCGGAACTCGCCGTGAATCTGACCGGCGTATTCTACTGCTGCAAACACGGCGTTCCGTTGCTTACACGGAACGAACACTCCGCGATCGTCAACATCTCGAGTCTATACGGTATCCGTGGTGGTGTTGGAAACTTCGGATATAGCGTTACGAAAGGGGGTGTCGCGGCGGCGACCAAACAACTGGCCGCGGACTTCGCTGCCGACGGTCTGCGCACCAACGCTGTCGTCCCAGGATTCATTGACACACGGATGTTCCACGAGGACACCCCTGACGGAACAGAACAGTACGCGGTCAGGCACACGCCACAGAATCGTCTCGGTGACCCGGTAGAGGTAGCCCGAGTCGTCCGGTTTTTAGCCAGTGACAACGCCAGTTTCGTCAATGGGCAGATCCTCCCCGTTGACGGCGGTTTTACAGTTATTTGAGACGTCGGTCAGCGATTGTATTAATTCGTTTGAACGCACCGCAACTTCCCGAACCATTGAGAGGAGTTACTATATACCAGGCACCGAAAGACACGGTGACAATGACAGGGAGCCTGTCTGCGGAACACGAAGCCGTTCGCAACGCCGTTCGCGAGTTCGCTGAAGGGGAGATTGCCCCGGTTGCGAGGGAGTACGACGAACCGGGCGAGGTTCAGTTCCCGTGGGAGATCTTTAAGAAGTCCGCCGAACTGGATTTCCTCGCCCCGCACTACCCGGAGAAGTACGGCGGTTCTGGAATGGATTTCCTCTCGACGATCATCGTCCACGAGGAGTTCAACAGGGCGGACCCAGGAATCGGGACTGCCGTACTCTCCGGCAAGTTCGGCACCGAGATGATCCTTGAATACGGCGACGGGAGACAGAAGGAGGAGTTCGTTGAACCAGTTCTCGCGGGGGAGATGGCCTGTGGGACGTCTATCAGCGAACCCAATGCGGGAAGCGACGTCGCGGGAATGCGGACGACTGCCGAGAGAGAGGGCAACGAGTACGTTCTCAACGGGTCGAAGACGTGGGCCAGCACGAGTCCGGTCGCGGACTTCATGGTCGTCATGGCGAAGACGACGCCTGACGCCGGACATGGGGGTATTAGTGCGTTCATCGTCCCTACGGAGACGGAGGGGTTCACTATCGAGAAGGATATCCCGAAGATGGGACTTCGGGCCAGTCCAACAGCGGAGATCAGCATCTCTGACGCGCGTGTGCCCGAGGTGAACCTCGTCGGCACGGAGGACGAGGGGTTCTATCAGCTGATGGAATTTTTCAACGAGAACCGCATCATGGTCGCCGCGAATGCACTTGGCGCTGCCGCAGGCGCGTATCGCCACGCATACGAATACGCTCACGAACGGGAAGCGTTCGGACAGCGAATCGCCGACTTCCAAGGGCTTCAGTGGATGCTCGCCGACATGGCGACGAAAGTCGAGACGGCCCGCTCGACGATCTACCGGGCGGCAAACCAACACATGGCAGGTGAGGACCCGCGACAGCTCGCCTCGATCGCGAAGTACTATGCGAGCGAAATCTGTGAAGACGTCTGTTCAGATGCCATTCAAATCCATGGCGGCTACGGGTACACGCGGGACTTCCCCGTCGAGAAGTTCTACCGCGACTCGCGCGTCCAGAAGATCGTCGAGGGGACCAGCCAGATCCAAAAGAACATCATCTACGGCAGCATCGACCCGAACGACCTGTAACGCCGCCGGTTGAGGTCGTATTGCCGACGTCAGCGACGACGCCCCACGACGTGCGTTGTTAGCGGACCACAAATTCTATCACCCCTATCTATGGATACAGAGATATGGGTGTCATCGAAGACGTAACCCCGCAGCGGCTTTCAGAGGAACACCGGAATCGCTACCACGAACGGGGTGCCTGGGGCGACGAAACGCTAGTCGACATGTTCGACGCGGCCGTCGAGGAGCATCCGGAGTCGGTTATCGCCGGCCCTCGACGAACGGTAACGTATCGTGAACTGGCCGACGAAGTGCGGCGCGTGAGTGCTGGTCTCCAGAAGCTAGGTATCGAAGCCGGAGACATCGTATCGTATCAGCTTCCCAACTGGACCTGTGCGAGCGCCGTTCATCTCGCTATCTCCTACGTCGGCGCCGTTGCGAACCCGATTGTCCCGATCTATCGGCGCAGCGAGGTCTCATACATCCTCGGTGACGCTCAGTCGAAGTGTATCGTCGTTCCCGAGAAGTTCAGGGGGTTCGACTACCCCGAGATGATCGCAGGGGTGGTCCCCGACGTGCCGGACCTAGAACACGTTGTCGTCGTCGGAAATGCTCCCGAGATACACGACGATGTCGAGTCTGCAGCCTACGATGACCTTACGGTGACCGAGAGTGACTACACTCGACCGACACTCGAAGCGGACGACATCCACGCCCTTCTATACACGAGCGGGACGACTGGAGACCCGAAAGGTGTTCTTCACACACACAACACGACTCTGTTCGAGTTGCGGCGGACCGTCGAACTCCTTGGCTTATCGTGGGAGACGACCGTATTCATGCCGTCGCCGGTCACCCACGTGACGGGAATGCTGTACGCGCTCGAACTCCCGTACACCCGCGGGATGGACTTAGTGATGATGGACCAGTGGGACGCGGCGGAAGCAATCGAGCTCGTCGAGGAGTACGATTGTAATATGACCATCGGTGCAACGCCATTTCTACAGGGGATGACCGAAGAAGTATCAGAGGACTGGGACTCTTCACTCCGGCTCTTCGGGTGCGGAGGTGCGGACATTCCGCCAAAGCTAATTCGTGAGGCGACGGATGCCCTCGATTGCACCGTCCAGCGGGTGTACGGTTCCACTGAATTTCCCACGGCGACGTGGTCACCGTTAGATGCCCCCCTTGAGAAATTCGCCGAAACCGACGGTCCTCCTGCCCCAGCTGTCGAAGCAAAAATCGTCGACCTCGACACGGGTGAGGAATTACCCACCGGTCAGAAGGGTGAGCTTCTGGCACACGGTCCTGAACTCATGGTCGGGTATCTCGGAGACGACTACAACGACGAGGCGTTCGACGGGAGGTGGTTCAAGACCGGCGATCTGGCAGTGGTGGACGAGGACGGGTACATCGAGATCACCGGTCGAAAGAAAGACATCATCATCCGCGGCGGCGAGAACATCCCCATCAAAGACGTCGAGGATCGACTCTACGAACACCCCGCGATCGCGGAGGTCGCCGTCGTCGCGATGCCAGACCGTGAGATGCAGGAGAAGGGGTGTGCCTACGTGACGGTCAGAGAGGGCTACGAGTTCACCTTCGAAGACATGACTGAGTATCTGGACGAGCAGGGGATCGCGAAGCAAAAGTATCCCGAGCGTCTCGAGATAATCGACGAGTTCCCGAAGACCACGAGCGGCAAAATCCAGAAGAACGTCCTTCGCGAGCGAATCGCCGGTGAACTCGGCATGGATCCCGTAACGCGCTGAGGCAATATCGTCCGAGGGTCTACCCTTCCGCGGATTTCCCGGTGGACGACTGCTGGTTCATCAGACTGATACCTTTTTGCACTCCGCAGTCATACCGATGGTATGTTAGAAGCGGGGGAACCGGCAGTTACGGAGACGACGATCGAGACGAACGGCTTGAGGTTCGACACCATTCGTGCCGGTGACGGAGACCGGCTTGTCGTCTTGTTACACGGCTTCCCCGACAACGCTGGGTCGATGGCAAGTTTGGCAGCCGCGGCTGAACGAGTAGGATACACGGCGGTAGCACCAAATCTGCGCGGGTATGGGACGGCGGAGACGGAAATCATTCCCAGCGACGAATTCCACGTCGCATACGTCGTACTTGACGTGTTAGACATCATCGAGACGCTCGGATTCGAAGAAGCAGCTCTGGTGGGCCACGATACGGGGGCGATAGCGGCCTACTTCGCGGGGAAATTTGCCCCCGATATCGTCACCAGTATCGTCCCGATGGCGGTGCCGCCGCTGTTCTGGGAGAACATCAGCGATTACCCTCAGCAGCTGTTCCGGAGCTGGTATATCGCATTCTTCCAACTCCCCCAGATTCCGGAAGCCGCGTTACGAGCCGACGACTTCGCGCTCGTCGAGCGCTTCTGGCGGGAGTGGAGTCCGGGCTGGGACTACCCTGCTGAACGCCTTGAATCGGTCAAAGAGACGTTCCGCACGCCCGGAACGGCCGAAGCAGCTCTATCGTACTACCGGCACATGTTCCACCCGATCTCGGAGGTAGACGACTTTACGACGGACGAACGCGTCTCGCCGACCGACGCGATTGAGGTACCGACGCTCGTCCTCGGTGGAGAGACCGACGGGTGTATTGGGCCGGAGCTATTCTGGGACATCGACCGGGCGTTCGACAGAACGTGGGAGCGGGAGATAGTTGCCGATGCCGGTCACTTCCTACATCACGAGCGTGCAGCGCACGTCGAAGCGCTCGTCACCGAGTTCCTAACGCAGTCGTAGCGTCCCCGTCTGTATCGCTCCCCGGGACGAACGTTCATCGCTCCCCGGGACGAACGTTCAAATCGGTCGTTTCAGTTGAGGTAATATTGACAGAGCCACCCCGCCACCGACACTCAACAGAGTATCTGTGGTGGCTACACGAGGATCTTTCTTCGATTGTGTCGCCCTAGAACTTACAAACCGACTGGTAGAACATCGGTGCGATGGCTTACGACACGATTGTGGTCGAAGAGTCCGACCGGCGAATGACCGTGGTACTTGACCGTCCGGGGAAGAAAAACGCGCTGACGACGGCGATGTTCGAAGAGATGAGAGAGGCCGTCGAGACTGCTACCGAGCGGGACGTGGGAGTTGTGACGCTCCGGGGTACTGGTGGCGACTTCTCGGCGGGCGTCGATATGAGTAACGTACCGACGTGGATCGAGCAGAAGCCACTAGAGGTGCGCGACCAGCTCGAAGCGGTCCACGAAACGCTCGAGTACTTCGAATCGGTAAGTCTACCACTCGTCGCCGCGCTGGAGGGGTACGTCCTCGGCGGCGCGCTCGAACTCGCGATTAGCTGTGACATCCGAGTCGCCAAGAGGGGCGCACGGTTCGGACTACCCGAGTCGAAACTTGGGCTCGTGATGAACTACGGCGGTGCCCAGAAATTGCCGGGGCTAATCGGCGAAGGGATGACCAAGTACCTCGTCATGACCGGCGAGACAATCGATGCTAGGCGTGCTCACGAAATCGGGTTGGTCGAGACACTAGCGGAACCGAGTGAGTTCGAGGGTGTACTCTCAGATCTGGAGGAGACACTCGCCGAAAAACCCCGATACGTACATGATATGGCAAAGCGACAGATCCACTCGGCCCGTCCGCTGAACATAGACGAGTCGATGCAGCAAGCGATCCACCACGCGGTTGCGGCCTACCAAGAAGAGGAAACTCAGCAGCGTTCACTCGACTTCTTGACGGAGTAGAGTACCGCGTGCTCTCTCTGTCATGCTGACGGTGTCACTGCGAGTATCTACCCGGATGAAGGTCATTGATCGACCAAGTAGTGAAGGTAGTTGTGAGCGAGTATCTACACCGCTGTGACGAAACAGCGTCCGTTCATAGGGAGTCACTCCCAGTTCGAACTCCGTTTTGAAGGACACGACCGTCAACCACGGAGAAGGTATCCAGCGTTGCTGGCGATAGCGGTTGTAGAGTTCCATTCCGAATTCGGGTTTGCCTTGCACGACAGGTTTCTCTCCCTGAAAAAGACAGCATCACTAGACCAGAGTGGAGGACGGGCGGTTCAGCTACGTCGGAGTCGTGTGTCAAACGGGAGGTAGTTGTATTGTCAGTCGTGACGCCCGGCGAAGGCCGCTCGACCCTCCCTGAGGGGATTCTGTCGATAAGAACATCTTACACCGCCAACTCATAACGTCTAGGGGCAACGCAGGAGCGGAGAGGGATGGCGGCAGATAGGGCGCGCCGAGGGAGGCCACGATCAGGCGTGGGGCACTGACTGAGAACGGACTCCTTGGCGCGCCGCGATCCGAGAGAAGACGGGACACAGCTATCGGACCTTTCAAGACGCGCCGGGAGGTGGGATACATCAGTATCCGTCTATTCGTTGTCTGCTGACGCCTGCCGTTTCGGCCATTTCGGCTTTGCTTGGTGGTCAGTGAAGTAGAAGTTAGACGTTTCACGCCACTCTACCCTATCGTCAGTTCAGGTCACGCCGCTTATCAGATATGGATTGGAAGTAATTACTCGTACAGAGAACCACTTGATCGAACAATGAAGTATGCTTGGTACTGAGATATGGGTGTCGTGCGATCCTCAAAAATAACCCCAAGACCACCGCTATTGATTGTTTTAGATCCTATATTCCACCATATCTTGGGATCGATGCCTCGCTACCTATAGACTTCACCGCTCTGGATGCTCCACCGCGAACGAAAAACGGTGAAATAGACGCGCTCCCCCACTGCACACTGCTGAGTCCTCCAACGGCGTCAGTTCACGCCGTACGCACAACGAGAACTGTTTTGGTAAGCGGTTGGACACCGGACGCCAAATGAACGAACAAGCGGAGTCAGCGCACGGGATAGAGGGTAATCAGATCAGCGATAAACATTATACACTCATGGAGGAATCACTACGTGATAGCCATGATGCTGAAATTATCAGTATTACGTCTACTCCAGTGTGTGGCCGTGAGCGATCGCTGTCCTCCATGGTACGGCAGTTGAGCGGTATATGTGCGGAGACACCGGTAACCGGACGCGTGTATGAGTTCTCAAGAGATGGGCGCCCCATTACCCACATATCGAGTTCTCACTGTACCGTACTACGGCTATCCCTCTGACACTCGTTCGTCGAGACACGGTCTCGTTGAGCAATGCGGTCACTAGATAATTGAGTAATTAGAATTAATGCCACTACGACCATCATCAGGGGTTCGAGTGGTGTGATGAGACGACCGCCGCGCGTCGTGAATGGAGTATTACCACAATTATCTGAGACCGCATCAATCGCTCAACGGACCAACGCCGGTCAAGGAGGTCTTAAATTTGATAGTACTCACTAATCAATTACCCCAATAAAACGTCTGCTTGATATCTGCCTGTCTTCATGTGATTAGATCGTCATCTCCGGTCAGAATTTGCAGAGAATGTGCTTGGCCATCCGTAGAGCAGACTATTCGGGGATATAGTTGAGTTGGATGATGTTCGCGGCGTCCCGGACGAGCTCTGGAAATGTTTCAGTGAGCCGTTCTTCGGTCATCCGGCTCGTCGGTGACGCGATACAGATCGCTCCGTAGACAGACTGACGTCCCCCTTCACTACCGACGATTGGTGCAGCCACACACTGTAGCCCTTCGAGTTGCTCCTCGTGATCGAACGCGACACCGCTCTCCCGGATCTCCTCGAGTTCCTTATGGAGGACGTTGGCGTCTGTGACAGTGTTTTCGGTAGTCGCCGGCAGTCCGTGCCTCTCAAAGATCTCATTGACCCGCCTCTGCGTCAGGAATGCTAGGATCGACTTCCCCAGTGCGTTGTCATGGAGGTGACACTGATTTCCGAGCCAGTCAGCGCGAATCACTGCACGATCACCTCGCTTCAGGTCGAGGTAGATACCCTTGCCGCCCTCTTCAACCATGAGCAGCGCCAACTCCCCCGTCTCATCGGCCAGTCGGCTCACCTGCTCGCGGGCCGTGTGATAAATCGGTTGCTTATGCCGCACATCCGTCCCTAGGCTGAAGAAGCGAAGTGCAAGCCGGTAAACACCATCGTTGTCAATGACATATCCCGCGTCCGTTAACGTCTGCAGGTGGTAGTAGGCGGTGCTCTTCGAGACGCCTAGTTCGGCAGCGGCTTCGTCTGCTGTAGTGGAGTCGCGCTCTTGTAGGATCTCCATAATCTCCATGGCCCTCACAACAGCTTTAATCCGCTTTCGCTTCGACTCCATACTTGAGCGATACGACGGTTACGTATGAATATCCTTCTCTCATTTTTGATTTCCTGCTTCATGCAACCACACCACTGGGAATCCCCAATATATCCATTAACATCAGAATATGTACCTGTCTAGTTTAGCACTCCTCGAGCGGTGTCTTTCCATCGAGAGCTTGGTGCGGTCGCTGGCGGTTGTAGTAGTGCATAAACTGTTCAAGCCATTCACGGACGCTCGCCCGACTACTCACCCGCGAGTTATGGAAGCGGTTGATGCGCATTTTGAGGGTGTAAAACCACGTTGCGATCAAGTTTCGGTCGGTGTGATTGACCCAACCGCTCAATCCTAATTGAGCGAGTGCAGTCCGATAGCCGAATTGATCGACGAGGAACTCAGCCTCCGAGAGATCATGTTTCTCGCGGAGTCGATGCAGGAACGCAGCCGCCGGCTCGGTGCCGTGACGACCGAACGATGCGACATCGAGAATCAACGTTGTCTCAATGTCTATTGCAGCGTACAACCAAGACCACTCACCGTTAGTCTTGACAGCGGTTTCGTCAACGGCGACCCGCTTCGGCTGCGCCTCAGGTGGGTCACAACCGCTGTCAGCCAGCTAATGCACCCAATTCCAGACCCCTCCAATCGAACGTTCAACGCCTGATTCAGTGAGGATCGTTGTTGTCTCCCTGAGTGAACAACCGGTCGCGTGGAGGCGGGCGGCGACCGCACTGACGGGCGTTGCCGTCCACTTATCCGCCCAAGATTCTTCTAAATCCGCCGCATAGCTCTCGATGAGCAGGTCTGTGAGCATCGTTGGTCAAGATACTCAACGACCTACTCACTTCTCAAACTGATTCAACTAGACAGTACCCAGAATATGGCACTGTCTAGATAAGCGTCAGCGCGTGAATTCGGGACAGTGAAGCAGTCTCGGGGCAGAGCACAGTTTAACAGTTCTACAGCCGAGCGAGCACGGTCAGTGCTTCTGAATTCGATCGATCGAGAAGCAGTGGCAACGTCGAGTACCCCTTGACCGGAAACAGTGATTCGCGTCAATGGATAGCGTCACTGGTTGTTTGCGACGGTCGATCCCGCTATGAACCGGTTCCATCATGCTCGGCTATTTCAGACTCGAATGACGCAACTTACGCTGCTGTGTCTAATACCATGGTTTGTTATGCGTTATTTCCCGCGCCTGGATACGTGTCGATCCAAGGACGGTCGCGCTCCACGGCTGCAGCAGCCGCGAGCACGAGGTCGTCGCGGAATCGGGGACCAACGATTTGCATGCCGACGGGGAGGCCATCGACCAGGCCCGCCGGCACCGACGCCGCAGGGTGGCCCGTCATGTTAAACGGCCACGTAAGACACCAACCGAAGACGGGGTCGATCTTTTCACCGTTCACATACTCGGGGCCGAGGCTCTTCTTGTCGAACGGGGGGATCGACAACGTCGAACTGACTAATAGGTCATACTCCTCGAACAGCGATTGCACAACATCGAAAACGGCCGTGCGCGCGATATCTGCTCGCTTATATGTAGTAGCACTGTAACTGTCGCCGCGCTCAATTAGCGTCCGGAGGAGGGGGGTCACATCCTCCTTGAGCAAATCAATTCCTCGCTCGGCTCGAATCACCTCGCGAGTCCGCGCAAGCCGAACCTCGAACCCGCACTGCCAGGCCTCGCGCAGTTCCTCCCGGGAGTGTTGGAAGTCGGGATCGACCCGCTCGACGATTGCGCCCGCGTTCGCAATTGCCGTGACGGCCTCGCCGACAGTCTCACGCACCATGGGCGCAATAGGGAAGAGGCCAAGTGTCGGTGTCCAAGCCACGCGCAGGTCGACCGGGCGCTTGACTGCGTCGCAGAACTCACCCGCCTGTGTCGGCTGGCAGAGTGGATCAGCGGAATGTGGACCAGCAATCGCGTTGAGCACGGTCGCTGCGTCTGCGACCGTCCGGGTGATTGGGCCTACCTCGACGAACGGCGTGTGTCCGAAGCCATCCGGTCGGCTCCGACTCGCCACTAGGCCCGCTGATGGCTTGTGCCCATAGACACCACAGGCGCTCGCCGGGATGCGAAGCGACCCCCCGCCGTCCGTCCCCAATGCGACCGTGGCGAGTCCGTCGGCAACTGCCGCCGCGCTCCCGCCTGAGGATCCCCCGGCCGTCCGCATTGGGTCGAATGGTGTACTCGTAGGACCGTATAGCGGGTTGTCCGTCGTGCTGCGGTGGCCAAACTCGGGGGTGTTCGTCTTCCCGATGACGATCGCGCCCGCGTCCTCGACGCGCTCGACCGCAACGGCGCTCCGCCTAGGGACGTTGTCTGCCATCGGCACCGCGCCGAACGTCGTCGGTACGCCCGCCACGTCGATGTTGTCCTTGACCGCCACGGGGACTCCCTGGAGTGCGTCGCCATTCGTCCCATCACCGACGCCATCGGCCGCCGCCTGAGCGCGCTCCGATAGGACGTGGACGTAAGCGTTTGTGACGTCATTGCACTGGTCGATGCGTTCGAGGAAGTCCTCCACGTGATCGGTCGCAGCACGCTTGCCCGACCGGACAACCCTTGAGAGATCGGTAGCAGACCGGAACCACGGGTCGCTGGCCATATCTCTGGGATAGCGCCGAGCGACAAAAGGTTCCGGGGGGAGCCTAAAGTGAGATCGGCCGACGGAGCTACGATTGATGGCAACTGGCTGAAAAGTTAAAAATGTTCGCTTCTTTCGGTCGATCGACGCCTCTTTGTCGATTTACCTCCTGACTGGTGCATGGAAGCTGCGATGTCGATTACCCTCGCTGCGGTACTAGTTGGCATCGCCTTTCTGGCCGGCATCGGCTGTACGACGCTCGGTCCCGGCGGTATCTTTACCACCATCGCGCTTTATACGCTCACCACCGTTTCCTCATCGACAGTCGCAGGCACGGCACAGCTCACCTTCATCGGCGTCGGACTGCTTGGCAGTTTCGCCTACCTCCAATCAGGCGAGCTCGCAATCGAGGGAAACGCGCGCATGGCGGGACTGTTGAGCGTCTCAAGTATCCTCGGCGCACTCGCCGGAGCTGAACTCAACGCCTACGTCTCCCGTGAGGAGTTCGGATTGTTGCTTGGCGGCTTCGCCATCGTGACTGGGTTCCTCATTATCTACCGCGAGCGCTCGACGCGGCTTCCCCAATTCAACGTCGACCTTTCGACGTCGAGCGGGATGGCACTTATCAGCGTAATTGGTCTCATCCTTGGCTGTCTCAGCGGTCTATTGGGTGTCGGCGGGCCTGTCATCGCCGTTCCCGTGTTGATCGTACTCGGAGTGTCGATGCTCCCCGCACTAGCCGTCGCGCAGGTCCAATCAATCTTCATTGCGACGTTTGCGACCGTGGGCTACGCGTTGAACGGCGCAGTCTCCCTCCCGCTCGCACTCCTCGTCGGCATCCCTCAGCTCGTCGGTGCGTTCCTTGGGTGGCGCATTGCCCACTACGTCCAGCCGGATCGCCTAAAGATCGCCCTCGGAGTGACGCTGATCGTCGTCGGTCCGTACCTCGCGCTCCAGTAGTAGCACATCCGTCCTTGCGTCTCCTTACCGCGGAGTTTTTGTAAGCAGCTCCTGAGTGGAGGATATGCTAGCGCTCGCTGATATCTCCCTCTCCATCCAGACGCTTGTCCTTGTTGCCGTCTTTCTGCTGTTCGTCGGAGTAGTGAAGGGGTGTACGGGGTTCGCCATCGGCCTTCTCTCGGTGCCAGTGCTCGTCCAACTCTTCCCGCCGAAGATCGCGCTTGCTGCGCTTACACTGCCCATGTTCCTTTCAAACGTACCGTTACTCGTCTCTGACGGGATCCCGTGGCGTTTTCTCACTGACCGACCCGAGTTCTTCATCGCAATTCTCGTAGGCACCGTCGTCGGGGTATTGGGTTTCATCACCATCCCCGTCGTTATCATCAACCTCCTCCTAAGCGTCTATCTTATTGGCTTCCTTGTCAACCGCCACCGGTCGGGGAACCTCGGGAGCTGGACAACGTCGCGGGCTGCCGGCGCCGTTGTTGGTGGCATCGGCGGTGTCGTTTCCGGCGCCTTTCTGACCGGCGGGCCGATCTTCGTCAGCTTCCTCTATGGGTCCCGGGCGAAAAGGACGGGGGTCGCGACCCGGCTGGCATTGATATTCCTTATTATCACTGGCCTGCGTATCCTCACACTCTACCCGCTGGGTCTCTTCGGTCCGACTGAGGTTCTGCTTGGTGTGGGGTTTCTCGTCCCGCTGACCGCAGGCATCCTCCTCGGTATCCGCTTCCGGCCCTACGTTCCTCAGAGGAAATTTAATATTTTCGTCGAGATACTTCTCCTCGCCATCGCGGCGAAACTGACTTATGAGGTCGTCATAGCATTCTAGTGACCGCTACCGAACTAGGAGCCGACCCTTTACAAACATGATGTCCGTGTACTTATTGTGATGACCGACAACGTCGACCGTCCAGACCCGCTCCCAGGCTGGTGGACGCGGAACCAGCGGCTTCGCAAGGATCGCGGGCTCCCGCCGTACCAACCCCCGTGCTTCGCGGACGGCACTCACACCCACGAGATCGTCCCCGAATTAGAGGAGGAGTTCAACTGCTCGATCCTTTTCGCCGGCACTAACACGAGCTACCCGGACGACTGGATGGTCGAGGTGGACGGCCGACCGCTTTTTCGAATCGGCCGCCACCGAGACGACTCGGGCAATACGGTATACGAACTCTCCGCCGAGGAGTTCGAGACCTCCTTCCGATCTGCGGTGTGTGACGACGCATAGTGGCCAGAGGCTCGGTCAACACCAGTCAGAGGTCGATGACGATGTTTTCATCCTTGACGCTCACCGGATAGGACGGAAGCTTGACCTTCTGCCGGGAGAGACATGAGCCGCTCCGGATGTCGTACTCCCAGCCGTGCCAAGGGCAGTTGAGGACGTAACCCTCTTCACACCACTCCAGTTCATACTCCAGTGTTTCACGGTCGAACGACGCCTCGTACGTCCCGGTGATGTTCCCCTCGCAGACTGGACCGGATTGGTGGGAACACCAGTTGCTGTATGCGACGTACTCGCCATCGACGTTGAACACGCCGATTTCCCGCCCCTCGAGCTGGACGACCTTTCGATCACCAGGCTGTAACTCATCTACTTGAGCAACGATATGTTCTGTCATTTATAATGATGTGTGGATTAGATGTCGAGCTTGAACGCCTCGACGGGCGTGTCGTAGAGTACCTGCTTGCGCTGGTCGGCGGAGAAGTGACTCCGGAGGTGCTTGTCGACACCACTCGGATGGTCGAAGTCCCAGTGGGGGTAATCAGAGGCGTACATGAGATTCTCCGTACCGAGCATCTCGATGAGCCCGTTCATATGTGTAGGGTCGTTCGGCTCGCCTAGGGGCTGAGTAGCGAAGTAACAGGATTCGCGGATGTACTCCTCGGGGCTCTTCTCCAACAATGGGGCTTCGTTGCGCCGGATGGAGTACTCCTTGTTCAGCCGATACATGGTGTACGGTACCCAGCCGATGCCAGACTCAAGAAAGATGAAGTTGAGACTGGGGAACTTCTCTGGGACTCCCTCAGTGATGAGGCTAACGAGTGTGAGTTCTTGGCTCCATGTGTGCGCAAGAGTATGGACCTGAAGGAACTTGTTCAGTGCTTGGTTCTGTCGCGGAAACTCGAACATGAAGTCCTCGGCGTTCCCATGGAACGCGATCGAGAGGTCGTGGTCCTCCGCAGCCTGGTACATTACGTCGTAACTAGGGTCGCCGAGTGGCGGGTGCGATCCGGTAGTGCCAATGTACGCGCCGACGAATTGGTCCTCATCACCCAGTCGGTCGAGTTCCTCGGCTGCCTTCTCGGGGTCTTGGGTCGCTAGCGCGATGAGCGCCTTGTACTCGTCGTTCTCGCCGAGGATCCGATCAAGGACGTAATCGTTGTATCCACGCATTAGGTCGATCGCGAGTTCGTTCTGTGGGAACTTCCCGAGAGGATCGAAGGTGTTGATGATCGGATAATCGATGTGGAATTCCTCGCAAAACTCCTCGATGGCCTCTGTTGTAGTGAACGTAGACCAGTTGTCGTCGATCTTCCCACCCATCCACTGATCCCACCCGCTAGAGGGGAACGGTGTCCCGTATGTAGTGTTGCTAACATGCGTCCGGTGGGGCTCGTGGAGGTACTCCGCGAGATCCTCCGGATGAACGGTAAGATGGACGTCGGAGTCGATCACGGTCACCTCGTTTAAAGTGTTCTGTCTCGTTTGCGCCATGGTAATAAGAGACAAGGGGCAAATGGGCATTAAAACTAACGGATACACTAACGACTATTTCTCAAGGATCCTCCACTCTGTTTCACTCCTCCGAGAACTGGAAGTCATCTAGCGCCAGGGCGCCGACAACCAGTGTTCGAACGACGCCGATGGCGTCCAGCGGGTCGTATGCCCGCTAGGAAAAGATGGACTCGGCCGCGAACAGTTCTCCGGCCGAGACGATGACCTCGCCCTCTTCGGTATCAACGTGGGGGTGCCCTTGATGACGTAGAAGACTTCGTCCTGTTCGGTGCGGTAGTGATAGCACACAGCAGTGCTCGTTCGCCCGGCACGGTCTCTATGAGGTCACACCCCTATCCACGTGAACCGGAGGCGGGCAGCGATCGAACGACGCATGGCCGAACGATCGTCGTCTTGCGAGACATCGGCCGGATTGAGATGATGGTATCCCATACAACGAACGACCTGTTAAGGATTGTACGGTGTACGGGAAGAACGGAAAACGGATTCCGGCTCAGATCGACTCAGAGTGCGAGCATCAGCGCGATGACGACTACTGAGACGTAGATAGTCACGATCGCCGTGTAGCGCAGGTACTCGCGCCATCCAAAGCCGGAGATGCTCGAGATGAGGCCAATGAAGAGGAAGCCAAGCCAGAGGTTTGAGACACCTGCGCCGTACATCACCGAGATGAGCGACGGGACTAGTTCGGCGCCCGCCGAGGTTAGGGCGGGCCCCTGAATGACCCACAGTGAGCCGGGGTCAGGTACCAGTAGTCCGACGATCAGCGCGACGATGTACGAACTTACCTGAGTGACGCCGGTTGAGGCGAGAGCATCGCCAATCGGTGCGTACAGATCCGCCTTCGAGAGCAGCCCGTACACGGACGCGTAGAGCAGGAATGGGATGGCGAGATGGTTTACCCACCGGACCGCGCTATTGACTTTCTCGACGAACGCCATCGGTGGAAAGTTGACGACGACCCCGAGTATCATCAGCGTGAACAGGGCCCACAGCATTGTCAGCTTCCCATCTGTAAGAAAGTACGCGACGATCGAGATCGCGCCTAACAGGCCGGTGAGGACACTGATAAGTCGGGACTGTTCGATCTCATCGGCAAACACCCACTTATCGCGATCCGGCGGCACGTAATGGTCGAACGTATCCGCGATGCCTCCCTCGAGGACATCGGCGAACTCCGAGATGGATTTCCGGTCGTTCTCCGCCGATGGGGCAAGCAGCGACAGCAACATCGGGAGGGTAAAGAGGAAGATGACACACGAGACTATGTTCACCGGGGTGAAGAGGAACGCCCCCATGTCGATCACGAGTTCCCCCTGGTCGGGGTTCACGAGGAAGTTTGTTGTTCCCGAGGGGTCAGCCATCAGCAGCGCACCAGGGCTCGAGAGGCCGACGTTCGTGATGACAAGCGAGAGGAGCCCAGCCATCAGCACGAGCGGGTAGTGGACCCGGACGCCGTTTTCCTCGGCCGTCCTACAGAGGTGACGGCCGATGAGGATCGCACCGATGAGCCCCAGTGCCCAGTTGATCCACCCGAACAGCAGGGCGAGGAATCCGGTCGAGTAGATGATAGACCGCTGGCTTCCGGTCGGCAGAAGATGCGCCACCCAGTCGAAGAATCGACCGAAGAGGACTGACTCGACGACAGCCGCCGAGAGCAGCCATAGCAGGATCAGCGACATCTGTACCGAGATTAACGGGATAAACCCCGTCGCAAGCATCTCCAATTGCGTCATCGGTTGGAGGTACGGAATCGTGACGAGCAATGCGAGCACCGCCAGCAGGGCGGCGAGCGTCAGCGACTCCGGGAAAAACTGTCGCAGGAAGGGGACGAATCCCTCCTCGGCTTTCGGCACCGCGGACTTTGAGGTGTCGGCGGACATCTCAGATCACCCCCATCCCCATGAGCAGTGCACCACCACCCATGACGATACCGCTGAAGACGAGCAGGACGACACAGTACCCCATCATGTCGCGGATCGACAGTCCGGCGATGCCGAGCACGGGCAACGCCCAGAACGGCTGGATCATGTTTGTCCACTGGTCACCCATTGCGAAGGCGATAATCGTCTTCGACATCGTCGTTCCCGGGATCCCCTCCGTGGCGTTGACCAACACCGGTCCGGTGACGATCCACTGGCCGCCGCCCGCGGGGACAAAGAAGTTGACGATGCCCGACGCGAGGAACTCGAAGAAATACCACGTCTGCGGAGTTGAGTACTGCGCCGCGGTCGCGGCGATGAGTGTCGCCAGTCCAGACCAAGTCATGATCCCCATGATCCCGCCGTAGAACTGAAACTGGATCATGATCTGGCTTGCACCCCGGAGGGCGTCTCGGAAGACGGCGATGTAGCTTCGGAGCGTCCCGTGGAAGATGAAACCTAGACCGAACATCACTGCGATGAACATGTTGAGATCAAAGACGCTCATGAAGTCGTTCGTCGTGAACAGGTAGAGGAGGTACACCCAGATCAGCACGCCTATCCCCACGCCAATCACTCTACTGTTGAGGAGGAAGGATTTGTACCCCGCCTCTGAGCCGTGACGCTGTTCCGTCCCGCCGTCCGCCATGATATCCTCCGCCTCCCGGAGTTTCTCCTCTGGAACGGTAATGATGTCCTGCTTTGGCGTCATGAGGGGCATGACGATCAACGTCGTGATTACGACCGCCGCGGCCATGGTTAGACTCGTCAAACTGAACATGGTCTGGGAGACCGGGATGATGCCGATCTGGTCCTCAAGTGGGTGCCCTGGCGTGGCCGAGAGCAACTGCGATGCACCGGAGAGTCCCAAGTGCCACGGGAGCAACCCGGCGTAGCCAGTTGCGACAACCAGCGGATAGTGGACGTCGACGTTCTTGCGCTCCATTGCGACCCCGATCTCGCGGGCGAAGATCGCCGCCGCAATGAGGACGACGCCCCAATGGAACAGGCCGAATACCTGTCCAACGATGGCCGTCGCGAAGATGGCTTGTCGCTGCGTGTTCGGGATCTCCGCGACCCGACGGAGAACACGTTTGATCGGGGGGGAATCGGCGAATGCCCACCCCGTTAGCAGTGCGAGTGACGATTGCATCGAGAACGCGAGCACGAACCAGAAGCCTTCGCCCCAGTGTGTCACCACTTCAACCGCCCCCTTGTCTGTGAAGGCGGTTGCGAGGATCATCGTCGCGAACGTAAGTAGGATCGTGAACAGGAACGCATCTGGCAGGTACCTCTTGACGAGGGCACTCGACGCGTCGCCGAGTACCGTGAAGACCCCTCGTCTCGATTCGGTCGTTGGACTCATTCGTTCACCCCTCCCCCGTCTTGGAATCGGGTCTCGTACGTGCGCATGAGTAGCACAGCCGACAAAATAATCATTATCATATATGTATTTACCCCTTCTATCCGTCACAGTAAAGTCAGAACATAGAGGAATGGTCGTAGGATCTACGCTGTGTGTCCCCCGGCCGTATCGGATCACGACGTGGAGGACGATTTCTAGTTAATCTCCTGTGTACGTTACTTCTCTTCGGCTCGTTTGGCCGCGTGTTTCCCCGCAACTCGTCCACTGGCGAGCGCCATCGACAGCCCACCCGCCGCATAGTATCCCCGGTTCGGATTGCCGATGTCGACTCCCGTGGCGTACAGTCCCTTTATTGGTTGATAGAAGATATCCTCATCAAAATCGGGCTTCTGGAGAAGCCTACTTGTGCTCGTTGCTCGACAAAGAACTTCTGCATTTGCGTTGATATCGAGTCCGCCCATTGTGAAGGAGAGGCCAGGTCGGACATCTACAGCATAAAACGGCGGCGTATCGATAGGTTCCTGATACCGCCCTCGGGGTGGTTCTAAGCTCTCACCCTTGTTTGCCTCGACGGATTCATTGAACTCATTGATTGTAGCGACTGCCTCAGAGCCCTCAACCCCGTTTTTAGAGAGTTTTTCCCCGAGCTCCTCAAGCGTCTCGGCCATCAGGACGGTACCACCGAACTCCTTCGCGCGTTCGACCATTGAACCGACGTGTCCATTCACCCAAGAGTCGTTGTAGATATCCTTATCAATCACGAGGAAAACTTGTCCCCCGACCTCCTTGGCCATCGCATCGATCAGCTCTCGCTCGAAAATGTTAATCGACTCGTCGGTAAATCGGTTTCCACTCTGATCGATCGCGATTGATCGCGCTCCGTAATACTGACTCGCTTCCTCGAATTGGGCCGGGGAGTATTCTGCGGGAGGGGCAATCATCGGATGTCCGTCGAACTTCGAAAGCCCTGTCGTCGCTTTTGCACCCACTTCTTTGGCGGCCATAAATCCATCACCCGTGCTCCACGGATCACATCGGAGGACGAGCTCTTCCGTATTCTCGGTGATGTACTGCTGTATTAGTTCCTCACTCGCGCAGAATCCGCCGGTCGCCAAGATCACGTTCGGCGCGGTGATTTCGATCGGACCCTCATCACCGTGTGCAATAGCGCCAGCGATTTCCCCGTCTTCATCGGTGATGAGTTTTTTGAATGGAGTCTCTAGAAGGATTTTACCGCCCATCGATTCGATCTTGTCACCCATATGCTCGATGAAATCGGAGACATCGACTTCTTTTCCGCTCCACGGGACGTCCAGCGTCATCTCTTTGACATCCACCCCCATCTCTTCCAACCAATCCGTTCCTTCCTTGAGGGGCTCATATACGTCCATGTTGGCGTCCATCTCCTCGTCAACCATCATCGCCCCGGCCGTCATGATCGTTTTCCCCCCCATTCGAGGCGCCTTCTCAAGGACGATAACGTCCGCGTCGTGCTCAAGAGCTCTTACAGCAGATACGAGACCGGCCATTCCAGTCCCGGCAACGACGACATCCGTTTCTCTGGTTACGCGAACCATGGTGCGACTCTCTGTAGTACGATATATAAAACTTCGGTTGTCAGTGTCTAGCTAGTTTGAACTTGGCGGGCCAAACTGGAGTATCACATTTTCCATCACTTAGATTCGACTTCCGTTTCTCATCCTGCACGATCGGTCTTGCCCTCGTGACCATTGTCTCCGCGATCATTAAAAGCGCTCATTAGACGACCAAACGGTGCGGCGGTGAGATAAGGTATATCACTTCAAAGTTCACCATGTATGTACCACCAGTTCACATTCCTTCTGCGAATTTAATGCCTCGAACGTCTCAGTCCCGCAATAACGTTCTCTTTTGTAAGGACGAATGGGGAGGTATTTTTTCAGTTGCCAACGATCTGGCTATTCTTTTGCATAGAATCGAAGCTTGCTCCAGGTATCAGTTCTACGATCGACGTAAGCATCGTTTGCCTATTGTGGATGCCTCGTCCTCAGGTGCTTCCCCATGAGGATATTCGATAATGGTGATTGATCCGGTGGTCAGCGCTATTTTTGGTCGAAAGTATATAAATAATAGTGGTGATATGCGGTTTGGGTGCAAATCTGGTGAGACATCCTAATCGAGAGTCTACTAGGTCATATTCAATAATAGTGGTTACAGTACCTAATCTCTACTCCTGACAAGAACTCCGTTAAGTACTATCACAGACGTACATTTGTGAAGAGATGAAAGTAGAAATCCCTCCTCGTCATGAAGCTATAATCACTATTATTGACCGAGTCCAAAATGCCCTAAAGACCGGTTCCAGCTACCGATTTGTAATCAGAACCTAGCAGGATGATGATTCCCATGTGTTTTTACTTATTGAAGATAGAAGGGGGACTGCATATGGACAGTACACTTGACCATGTGATGATTCGCGTCGCAGACCTCGAAGAATCACTAGGCTGGTACCAGAAACACTTTGACTACGAAGAACAGGATCGCTACGAGGGGGACGGATTCACGATTGTCTACCTCGGCCCTCGAGAAATGCACGAGGGTAGCGCCATGCTTGAGATCACGCACAACGAAGGAGAGGATCCCGAGTTGGGCGACGCATGGGGCCACATCGCCGTTCGCGTCCCTGAGGGCGAACTTGAGGCCGTTTATAAGCAACTGATGGAAGAGGGCGTTGAGGACTACCGCGATCCCGAGTCCTGTGGTGGACGCTACGCGTTCATAAAGGACCCCGACGGCCACGAAATCGAGCTCGTCCAGCGCGATCACGGTGAAAAGTGGTCCCTTGACCACACGATGATCCGTGTCGAGGATGCTGACGCGGCACTAGGTTTTTGGACGCGAAAGTTCGAGTACCAAGAGGTCGGTCGTTGGGAAGCCGATACATTTGCGAACTACTTCGTCCAACCCAAGGATGCGGCACCCGAAGAAATGGCTGTGGAACTCACCTATAACTACGACGGCCGGACCTACAACTCCGGCGACAGCTGGGGTCACCTCTGTGTCCGGGTCGATGACCTCCATGACGATTGGAAGTTACTCATGGAACGTGAGGCAGAGGATTACCGTGATCCGACGGAGTGTGACGACCTGTACGCGTTCACAAAAGACCAGGATGGTCATGAAATCGAGTTGCTGAAGCGGGACCCCCAAACTGACTCGCTGTTTCCGTTCTAAGTGAAGTCAGCTTTTTGATTTATTGATCATAACGTTCGATTCGTTGTTACCTTTGCTCCCGAGAACTTGAGAGAGGAACTGGGGCAGCGAACAACGGCTGCCCACTCTGATCGAGATTCGTCCCCCAACTTTACCGTTGTTGAGCGTGTTTCACGCAAAGGTGAATGCGTACGACCAGCTTCCGGCGGACGTTGCTTCAGTAGTCACGAACTGATCAGTGAAATGGCTCTTTATACGATCCACCGTTTGATTGATGATCCTTAATTCGCATAGGCCTCCCAGTGGGATCAGCAAAGGGTGTCAACGTTAGCGCGGAGAGTGTGGTCGAAATGGTGAGTTGGTGTTTCAACAATGCTCAACCACGTGGTCAAGAAGGCGCACGAGCAGGAAGTACTTTCACATGAAGACACGCCAATCAAGGATCGTGTCTGGGCGGCGTTTTTGTACCACGCCGGTACTGTTCGAGTTCTTCATCGCGTTCGCGAATCTCGTCGGGTTGGTACTCCTCGTCGAGGACCATCGCATTGTCAAACACCGACGTGGTCCGCTCGAACATCCCCATAGATATGCCCTCTTTCTCAACTAACATAAACCTAGCCGTCCTAAGCATCCTAAGAAACGATGTTTAAGTACCACTGCATCCGATGCTGATTCTGTTTAAGTACACACCTCCTCCATACCATCCGATGCTTCGCCACGAACGAGGGAGTCCTAACTGGTTATCTTCTAGACTGAGCGAAAATATTAAGTCCTAGCTTATAGAATGATGTCCGTAGTACTCAGAGGAAGATAGAAGAAGAAATCATTCTGATAAAATATAAACAAATCTAAATATACTCTCGCTCCTCCTTGGAGGTCTTCCGGCATCTCACTTGCTTGAACTCTGTTCTACCAGACGTTCTTTCGAAAAAAGCTTCGGACGCGGTGGAGGGAGGGAGGTCGTTCATTAGTTTTCTTAATCTTCTATTGACACTCTATTTGATGAAATCAGCGCGATTTTCCGTTCCGAAAAGCTTCGGACGGATTGGTTCATCGATTTGGCCGGTCTCTATCCTACTCATCATCGTCGAGTCGCCCGAAAAGCTCCGGACGCACTGGCGTGTGTCCGACATAAACCGAGAGATATCTTATACTTTCTGAGGGCTATAGCGGGCTAAATCCTAGAGGGGTGATCTTGCTAAGGAAGATCCACCGGGAACCTTGATGACCAGTGATCGGAAAAGTAGAGCTAGCTTACCCCATGACATCATTTCACATCACTGACTGTGCTGACTACGATACCTTCGCCCGCTCGTGGCACCCCCACTCCCTCGACCGGGATGATGTGTCGCTGGCGACCGCTCGCGATCGGGGGCTTATCACCGAGGACGAGACGCGATTGTTCTGGCAGTTACTCGGCCAGCTCGCTTCTAATGAACTGCTGTTTCGCGTGCCCGAGTGGCTGGCCGAGGAGAAGGTCGGCTTCGTCGAGGGAGGCACACCGACGGTATTTGTTGGTCGGATCGAACGCGAGACAGATAAGGCGATTCTCGTCGTCGAATCAGCGGCCGCCCGCCCACTCGCGAAACTCGCCCACCGTATTCATCATCTCGAGGAAGCGCTTGAGACGCTCTCGGACGCCGATCCAGAACGGCGAACGTGGTTAGCGCAACGCCTGGAGACAGCGCGACGAGAATTCGAGCAGCGCGAGGATGTCACTGGTCTCCGTGAGGGATGGCTCCCGAAAAGCCAACTTCGTACTGTGATCAGACGGGTCTGACCAGACTTTGTCTCTCCACCGATGGCATCGTCTTGAGCGACACTCCCTAATCCTGGTCAAGGATGGTGAGCGAGCTCAGCGGCTACTGGGATAATAGTCGTAGAAGTACTTACTCATATCTAGTCTAAAATGTGCTCAGATATGGCTTTATCTGTGTGGAGATGAGAGCGCACGTGGAGCGTTGCGTACTGCGTCTCGCCTATCTGGTTCCGACTTCGCTCACGAGCTACTGAATCGCTTGTACTGTAAGTGGTGAAGAGAATCCTAGGATGACTCTAGGTTTTCCCGTCTTCAACTGCCCTGTCGTAGATATGTCCACGGTTGCACTGACGATCCCTGATCGATGGTACACACAGCTACAGATGAGGACGAGGAAAATTGATTACGCAGGAGATCGGCGAACAGCAGGATCCAGCACACCGAGACGACTCGCTGGGTGATAGTACACCCTCTACCTATCGGATACTCGATGAGTGATTACTTTTACCATCAGTGGAGAGACCAAAGAGTGCTTCTTTCGTTATCGATGGACCAGTGGAACTCCAACACGGTGTCGTCTGTCGTTGACGTATAACAAGCAGAAGCCCCGTCCTTCAGGGTGGGGAGGATGTCAATATTGATAGTCCTCGAAGACATCCTTTTCGTGGGTTATCGACTCAACCGCGAGATCGATGAGTCGCGCCCCAAGCCCACTGATCGCATAGTATGAGTAGGGCTGATGTCTGTCAGGATCGGTCTGCTTCCAATTCGTGATCAGGTTAGCCTCCACGAGCGTGTCGAGATGCGTATGGAGTGCGTTTCCGCTCCGCCCGGTGAGCGTCGAGAGTTCTTTTGCACTCATCCCATCAGCGTCACGCAACCGATAGAGAATGGCGAACCGAAGTGGATGAGCCAGCGCCTTGAACCGATCTGTGAAATCAGCGAGCTCGTGTGGGTCACTGTCGTCGAGCAGCTCTGCTGTGACAGCAGCTATCAACTGCGCTGCTGCAGTTTCTTCCTCGTCGGCTCCCGTTTGAGTGCTTGCCATGTAGACTGATACACGGTCAATAGACAAGAAGGTAACGACTGTTACTTTCTTCAACATAGCCGGTCTACAGCAGTCGTAGCGCGAGAAACGAACAGATGGTTTTTACTCACATTCGCAGTAGTGGTTAGCATGCGTGAGTATGATGGACGGCCAATGCGAGAGGTCCTCCTCGAGCGGCTTGCTGCCCCTGCCTTTGCGGACTTTCTCGTGTATCTCATGGATCCCTACACGACATTCGAACCGGACTACGTTCTCGCACCAGAGACGGATTCAGAGCGTCTCAAGGCGGATCTCGGCGCGTTCACAGCTGCTGACCGGGGATTTATCACGGAGCTCGAAGCGCCCTGTTCGGAGCTTCGTGCCGACCCAGGCGTGAATGCGTTCATCGCGACGGATCCTGCCATTCCATTCCCCGAGGATGAGAATGCGACCGCTGACACCCCGACAATGAACGCGATTGCACAGTCGAAGGCCTTCGCTGAAGCCAGCAATGCGGTCGGGTTCATTCTCCCGATTGCTGGCGTCCGAGACGGCGTGAGCGCTGAAATCGGCGCCGTCTTGGAAGCGATGGATCTCGAAAACGATGATCCAAGACCGCCGATAAAGGATCCACGGCGCTTTCGTATCTTTGTCGAAACCGGGATCACGAGTACCACAATTCACGCGACAGAAGACGAGTACAGCGTGCCGATCGTCGAATACGAGACGAAAGCGCAACTACGGAAAGAACTCCACGACTTTGTGACGGATGTCGCCACGCTCGAAGCCACGGGGATTCTCCCGTCGGTCCAGGACGAACTCACGCGCGACCATGTCTAATCCGTGGCACTCGTCTGCTAGTGATGGAACTGATGTCGATACATTGCGCTCATTACTAGTCCCCGAGTGAACGGTCAACATGCAAAAATTCGTACTGGTTTGCGTGACGATACACGCGAACGATCGTCACTAACCAGCCGACGCCCTCAGTGAGAGGACCTGTGAAGTGGGATGAAGCACACCTACTTCTTGTACCGCCTTCGGCGTCATGACGACACTCCTTCTACACCGTGGTTATGGTCCTTCTCGAGAGTGTGTCCCTTCTCTCTATTGCACTCGCTCGCATTCGACTGTGCCTCTCTGAGAACGATCGACGGTGAGGCGCCGGTGGACCCTCTAGGCGATCACGAGCGTAAGAACCCTCGTCCACGGGAACGTCGGTATCAGCCTGGAGTGAGATAGAGATGGTCGTTGACTTCGTAGAGATAGCCCCGACTGAGCAATTGCGTGAGCGCGACATCCGCTTCCGCCTCGGTAAACCCCTGGTTCCGCAGTACGTTGCGTACGGTCGCTGAGCGCATCCCGTCTGTTTCTTGCATGGGCGATTCGAGCTGTGCGAGTGCGTCGCTGGCGAGCAAGCCGAGTGGGGTTTGTCGTGATGAGGTAGGGTCCATGAGCGATCGTGGGGAGCGGGTAGATCGGCTGAGTAGATGATTGCGTAGTGTACTCTCTTGGGCAACACGTCTTGAAGCTTTGGCCGTCCGCTCCTCGCACGCTCCGATCTAACAGGGTACTCTCACATGCGTGGCCACCGTACTCTGGACGTGGCTGCCCCATTAGCTGTATGTCGAACTACCGATCGCTTCCTGTGTTCGTATGCGGACATCACGGGGGATGCCCGGCAATGCGGGGAGACGCAGACACCCCACATTGCAAGCGAAAATCGGCCGTAACGGTTGCGTGAGTTGGTTTCCAGGTGATCACTCCAGATCACCTGCGTTGTCAACTCCGGGGCTCCGCCGGTGGCTCAGACTGATCACTCGGCCGTGACGGGGTCTCGAAATGCCCTATGAATATCGCGATGCCGGCGCTGGCTGCGGTCACTCGTACCTTTCAGCCAGTCGATACTCGAAGAACGCCGTTGCCCGCTCCTCGAGGTGCTGCTGGACGTCCCATGGCTCCCCGTCGATCTCAAGCCCGGCGGTATGAACCGTATACATCCCACGGACGTGCTCGAGAAACGCCGAGCGCGCCGCCTCGACCGACTCGAAGTCGGTCGCTGGTCGACTCACAAGCAGGTTTCTGGCGTCGTGAAACGTCTGCTCGCGGACAGTCTCGAAATCAGGTTGCTGCTCCTCGCTGGCTGATTGCTTGTCTGCTCGCATGGGTACTACCGTTCAAAGCGGCGGAATCACGCTGAACCGTGGTCCCGTCGGCATGTGTGATACTAGTCAGACAACCTGAGTAATAACGTTTGCTCGTGTCGAAGGTACTGCCCAGGTGTACTTATACGGCCGCGTCGTAGCGAGCGCCATGACCGGCGACGAAGAGCCAACCCAGCACTGTGACGTGTCTGCCCCTATCGATCTCGAGGGTGTACTGTCGAGGGCTGGCATCGAGCATCTCGAGGTCGACGAGCAGCGGACGGTGGTGATCTACCAGACGGCCATCCTCATGCTCATCGTCATTGAGGGGGAGGCGACGGCCACCCAGCGGTTCGACGTCGAACTCTGGAAGGAACCAGCAGATGTACCCGACCGCGATCCGGCCGACCTCTTCTCGACATTTCTCGACGATCTGCTGACGGCCGCTGATAGCCCTCGTCAGTGAATAGCGAGTGAGCGCTCACATCAGCAACTGTGTCGACACATGCCGAGGTGCGGCGTCTTTCTGTGTCGTGTTGATCGCGCTTGCTCGGTTGATCGACTCCTCCACTGGTGTGTCTGCAATACCCTCTTTTTATGCGCTCACCGGCGGACTACCGCCATGCATGTCTGGCCTAATCGTCATATCGGTCGTCAAGGACTCTCCCGATGAGATGAACGTCGCCCGACGTCTACGACGCCCTCGATGAGCGCGCAGCAGATGTCTTAGACGATGCCACTCGTCGTGCCCAGGCAAAGATCGCAAGCCCGTCTAGCCCCGCGACCTCGAAGCAAGCACCTCGACGGCATCCTCATGTATCCCGAGGGTGTACTGGTTCGGCGCCGTCTCTCCCCAATGCCCGACCCAACAGACACGATCACAATCGAAAACGTGGTTGCGTCGACTGCACTCGACCAGGAACTCGATCTCGACCAGCTCACTGCTGACCCCCCCAGCGCCGACTACCATCCAGAACGGTTTCCCGGCCTCATCTACCGCATTGAGGAGCCGACGGCCACGACGTTGCTCTTTCGATCGGGGAATATCGTCGCCACCGGCGCTCAAAGCACCGATGCTATTCACATCGCGCTTGTGCACCTCTTCGACGCGCTTGCCGAGCTTGGATTGTTGGTGCCTGACCATCCCACGATCACCATTCAGAATATCGTCAGCAGCGCCGACCTCACCCAACCGCTCAATCTCCACGCGATCGCCCTCGCGGTGGGCCTGGAGCGGATCGAGTATGAACCGGAACAGTTCCCGGGCCTGGTCTATCGGCTTGACGACCCGCTCGTGGTCGTGCTGCTCTTCGGCAGCGGGAAACTCGTGATCACCGGTGGGACGACACCGACCGACGCAGAAGACGCGATTGAGACACTGCAGGCACGACTTGCAGCCTTCAATCTGCTCGACTAACTGTTCTGGCTGGCCATATTGGCGTATCACACCGACACTTCTCGCAGCTTCTCGTCCACGTCTCCCACGGACCCACACTTGGGCGGAGCCGCGTGCGGGGCGTATCCTGGGGCGTCTCCGTCGAGACAATTCATCATCGAATGTGTGCGCTCACCGCTCACCGACGCCGAGAGGAAGACACCACACTGCCTCCATGTGAGCTCCTACTGGGTCAGTGGCTCTGCGGCCCGAGCTGGCTGTCTCAACCGTCCACTGCCAGTGCTGCCTAGCCGATGGGGATACTGATTTCGGCGGCCATCCGCCGTAGGACCGACAGCAGGGCAACTGTTAACACGCACATGCTCGAACGTCTTACTGACCGGCTCGCGCGTGAACAAGTGTACGAGGTGTATGGCGAGCCGGTCTCTACCGAAGCGTGCTCCCGAAGCGGTGTGAGGATACTACGCGTAGCGACGCATCCATCGTCACCCTCGACAGAGACACTTCTCACCGGCTGACCGAGAGCCGGGGGGTAAACGACTGAGCGGCTCACTTGGGGGGCTTGGTCACCGGAACTGCCTGGTAGAGTTTTTTGCGCGCGTCCGGGACATACACGGAGTGATCGACGAGATCTGCAGACCGAAGATCGGTCAACGCATACCGAGCGGTTCGAGGAGCGAGTCTCGTTCGCTCGCAGAGTTGCTGTTGGGTGAGTGGGCCTTCGTTGGCAAGAACGAGGTAGACGAGTTTTGCACTCGGTGGTAACTCTAGCAGTCGCTCATAGCGGGCGGGCTCCGCCAGCTCAGGCGGCGTGGTGCTGTCCGCGAGGAACACGAACATTGGTGGTCCGTCTCTACGACGCTCTTGCGTAAATAACAGTACATCAGTATCCCTCTATAGAACCTAGACCGTCAGTGAGCCACATCCGTGCTAAAAGCTCGTCACGTGGCGACCGGTGAGCGACCGCTCCTGTCTTGTCCGGCGAGGCAAACCACCTATGCCCGAATTCCGGACACACCCCCTCCAATACTCCGGGCTCAGGAGTCGCCGTATGGATGGCCACAGGCCGCATACCGAGGGGCCATCTCCGCAGTTGTAGAATCCTGCGCTCTGCGTCCCACAGCGCGGACACCAGTACCCTGCAGTGCTTCCTGTCTTCTCTCCACGGCCTGTATGACGGGACCACCCTCTCTTCCACTCTGTGACTATCAATCCGCTGAGTGACACCGCCACAAGCGAGAACACATCCAGGAGGACACGGACGTCGTTCAGCGCCATGCGATGCGGTTCTGGGGAGACGGTCTTGAGTGTTCTCCTCTCTGTAGTGAAATAATTGTCTACGGATCAATCACATTTCTTTTGATGTTCCCCGGTTGCATCATTCTGTCTCTCTCTCTCTGGCGGAGACGATACGCTGCCCCGCTTCACTAGCTCTTTTCGACTCATCTGTTACGCTCGCAGTCGACGATGCGGCGTTCTGCCTGCTGTATCTCGGCGATATCAGAGCGCACAACCCGTTTTAGTGTTCCTTCGCGTTGTTCTGCCATGCTCCCGAACTCGACCGTATCCTTGTCCTGGTGATAGTCGACGAGACGGGCGTCGACCAACGCCGGCAGATGATCGTGGTAGAGCGCCATGTAGATCTGGAGTCGTTCGTCGAGGTGATCGTCCGCAGGCTCGCCGATCTCCCAGATTGTGAGTTGGTGGGCGATATCGGCGAGTTGCAACGGTGGTGTAAAGCGATAGAGACAGTAGAGGAGATACCGCCGCCGTCGATCGGCGAGCAACGCCTCCCACCTGTCAGCTGCAGACTCTTCATTCATCGGCTCGGATGAGCCCCGACGGCCGCTTCCGCTCCGCTCGGGGCGAAGCGTGGCGTTCGGTGATCGACGAGTCGGGAGACTCGGCCGGCGCTGCGTCTCGGGGCGTCATTCAATAACTCACTAAAGCTCACGGGTATCACTGAGTAGTCGTACTGGTCAGGCAGCTCCCCTAAAGCGATTGATGCTGTCAGTTCCTGCCGGGGACGATGAGGCTGATCGGTGACTATACCCTCTCCACCGAGAACCCATCCCAATCGCTCCGTCACCGTCAACACCGATACATCAGCTGTCGGCCTTTGGAAAGACGCTCAGTCATGGCGTCCTCTAACCCTTAACGATTGGAGTGTTCACCATGCTGGCTCGCTTCATTGTTGGCGCACGCTGGGCGCGGTCACGACGCCGGTTCCCAGTAGCTAGGAACCGAATACACATCACGACCCCTTCAGCGGCGGCGTTTCCTGACGGCAACTCTCCCCGTGAACTGACCAATACTCATCCACGGCCATACAAGAGGTGAGGGGGCAATAGTGGACACATATCACAACTACCCCCTCGTTCTCCCCTCTCAGAGACCTCTTACACGATAAGACCGTGTAGTACCCTCCCTCTCTCACCGTCACCGGAGAGAGACTCATCCCCGGAACTCCCTCCTTGTTCCCGAACGCAACAGCCGGGGCCGGCGGACGCAGGCGCACCGACGATGACAGCAGGGCAAGCCCCGTCGAGGTGGAGTGGTCGTTTACTTACCTCGTGGCGTACGAGTAGACCCCGCCCAGCACAGCGCCGTAGACGACGTGTCCGACGAGGCTCATCGGATTGAAATTCGGTAGCGGCGGTGCCATCGGGAACCCGACCGCCTGGAGCCAGATCGGCATCACGATGCCCGCCGCGACGATCCAGATCACGACGCCGTAGGCGACCCCGACGGCCGTCGTCCGTCCGAGCGAACCGGTGTACTGACGCACGGGCGGGGAGGCGACGATGGCCGCGAAGACCAGCCCGAAGATCGCGCTGTTCACGAGGTGGACCCCCCATCCCGCGGCGAGACCATTCAGGCCCCAGAGCGCCGGGATGGCGGCTGCGATGACCGGTCCCATCATGACGGTGAGCATGATCCCCATGACGACGCCGGCAACGAGGCCCGCACCGATCCCCGCCTTCCACTGGACGTCCGTTTCCTGTTCGGTACTGACTTGGGAGTCTACCTCTACTTCGGATCCCATGGGTGAGGGTGGATGACGAATTTGTAAAGCACTTTGCCAGTAGTGCGACCTGTGTGCACACTTGGCAGAGGCACTGGTACCCGTGTTCATTAGGGTCCGTTTTGGGACGGCGATGACCAGCGCACAGGTTGCGCTCCGTTTCACGCCGAGCAACGCGACGAAATGTCGCCCTCGAATACGTTCGCTAGTGTCGGTACAAGGGACATTTTCCACTACCCCATGTAGAGAAATGATCTATGGGCAGGCGAACGCTGTTACGGCTACTAGGTGTCACGACGGCCGCCAGACTCGCCGGGTGTACGAGTCAGGAAAGCGACGCCGAGGGCACCCCACCGACCGAAACGTCATCCGCCACCGAACGATCACCGAATACATCGATGAACGATAGTTCCGAGACGACGGCCGCGACGGAGACAGAACAGATGAACGCCGGATTCGTGACGGTCGCTGGCGGCGAGAGCGTCGATGCGACCGTTGAGCGCATCAAGGGGGACATCGAGGGAAGCCCCTTGACCTTCGTCACGACGGTCGATCACGCGAAGAACGCGGCCTGGGTCGATCGAACGCTACCGCCGCCGCCGTGCTGATCTTCGGCAATCCCGAGATCGGAACGCCGCTGATGGAGGCGTCCCGGACGGTCGCCATCGACCTCCCCTAGAAGGTGTTCGTTTAGGAGGACGGCGACCAGGCCAAGGTGACCTACAACGATCCCATGTACCTCGCCCGGCGACACGGTATCGAGAGTCAGTCCGATCGGCTCGAACAGATCGCTACGGCGCTCGAGGGGCTCGCCATAGGCGGCAACTGAGTGGACACAGGACCGGTATGGGGCGATGCCGGACACGCCTTCGATACGGAGGGGAGGGGGTACCTTCCGCTTCTGGGGGCATGAGGACTACGCCGAGGCCGAGCTACAACACCTGCTTGACGTTTTGGGAACGTGTCCGATGACCTCCTAGGGTTCGCGTTTTTGCTACTCGATTTTGGAAAGTAAGAAGGGAGTGATAACCGCTTGCCGTCAATCGGTCGCAGTGCTTGGGTATGTCTAGTCATGGTTCCCGGTGCGGGCCCTAGATCTGAGCGAACCGTTCCAGCATGCGCAAAGACTGTATCGGGCCGATCGGTTAGAGGATCATATCCGGCTTAACCGATAGAAAGGCTCTATCGCTCGTCATCTACGTGTTTTTTGAGCGTGGAGCTGGTGACGTGTTAGGAATCAATCCCAGGTGACCCAGGTGAGGAAGAAGAGGCCACCGAACTCACAGAGGCGGAGCACCGTCATGGCTCCTTGCGCGATCGGCGGGATGGAGGTTACCCAGACCCGCAGCGTCGGTTCGAACATGTAGAAATAAAGCGCCAGAAGGTTCTCGAGGAGTAAGAAGCCCGTGAAGAAGACGAGCCCGAGGGTCTGCTTCGACCGGAACCGACGGTAATTGTGGCCCCACACGTACCCTAGTGCAAGCATGAGCAGGATGTTTGCAACGATGGCGACCCGTGCAATGTCAACCCACAGCGTCATCTCACTCCCCCCTTACGAGCGGTGCGATCGTCGGTGCTAGTCAATCTGTTCGATGTCATTCAATCTTCTCGATGATCTCTTCGACGAGGTCCCAATTACGTTGTGCCTCGCCGGTTGGGAGATAAATCGCTCCGTAGTCGTCACCACTGTTCTTGACGATCCCGTTGTCGACGAGGACGTCGAGGTGGTGGCGGACCGTCTCGTAGTGGAGGTCAAGTCCCTCGGCGAGCTGGTTCGCGTTTCGTGGCTGCTCGTCGAGCGTCCGGAGGATGCGTGCGCGGTTCTCACCACCGCGTGTCCCAGTGAGCACGTACCAGAGGACGGCCTCCATTGAGGGTGCTCACCAAGCATAGCCACGTAAGTCCATCGACACCCACTGGGCTGTTCGGGTGGGCGACGAAACCGCGGGCCGACCAGAGCGATCCTTGGTAGGCATCCGCATTGATCGACGGGCCGTATAAATCATTGTTACAGGTGGGGGAAGGGAAGGCCAGTGCTGTCAACCGGAGACCGTAGACCGCGCTACGATCGTCGTCACTTCGCCAACGGGTATCCACTGGTCATCGGCCAAGACCACTGCGGTCGGAGGGCCCTCCCTGGGATCTGTTGTCCCGATCGCGGACGAGAGTGCGCCACTTCCTCCGAGAACGATGGCCGTGCCTGCGGAGGATGCTTGCTGTGAGTGGATATGCCCCTTCGTGCCATCCACTATCGGCGTGCATCCACATCGTGGGGATTCGGAGTGCTCGTCCGTCATGGGCCGATCTGTGCGAGTTATCGCACGAAAGAGCCGTCGATCTGCAAGCATATGATTGTTTTCAGAACTGCGGTCGAACTCAGACCGAAATTCGTCCAGAGTCTCCGGCCCGTACCGCCCGCACGCTCGCAACTGTTAGAACACGAGGGCGCAGAGCAGAGCGCCCTCGGAACGCGGCCGGTGACGTCCCTGCCGTTACTCGTCGCTGACGATGAACTGGCCGGCGGCGGCGAGGACCTCGTCCATCGTCTTCGCCGGATCGAAGGCGTTCGGATAGGGCAGGCGGAACTCGTGGAGGTTGAGGTAGCCGGCGTGGCGCGCCTCGACGCTGTGGATGCTGAGCGCCGCCGAGAGGATGTCTTCGTCGTCGATCAGGGGGGCGGCACCGGCGTACGCCGCCACCCCGAGGTTCTCGAAGGTCGCCGCGAGCCCGATGAACTCGTCGAGGGTCTCGTAGGGGAAGCGGAATTTCAGCCCGCTGACCGGCGTACCGCCGAGGTCCTCGATCGTCGCCGTGATGGCGTCGACGTGCGCCTTCTCGTGGTCACGGATCCTCTCGAAGCGCTGGTAGGTCCCGTACCGGGGCCGCGGGCTGTTGAACACCATGTCCCCCGGACTCCCCGGCCCCTCGAAGTCCTCCTCGGTGAACGTCTGGAGGCCGTCGCGGTAGAACGTGAACTCGAGTTTCTCGAGCGTCAGCGCGAAGTTCAGGATCTCCACGTCGCTCGGCCCGCCGTTCGCGTCGCCGTCGCCGTCTGTCGCGGCGGCCAGGCCGGTCCCGCCGAGCGAGAGCAGCGTCGCCCCGCCGCCGATCTTCGCCGCCGTCGAGAGGAACCCTCGCCGATCTGTGCTTCCATCGCTTCCGTCGGTAATGTCGTTCGACATGATACATTCAATCGCCAACGTGACGCGACAAAAGTGTTTATTGAATGTCATGATTCTGGGTATTGTTTTTTATACGTTCAGTGGAGACAGCGGTACGGTCTCCCTCCGGAGGATTGCCGGCGGGACTGTTCGGCCCCGCGTACCCGCATCGAGATCGGGACGACAGTCAGACGGCACCGTCGCGACGTTTCGAGCTACTTAGGCCGGAATTCGGTGTAATCTCGAAAAATACTCATCAGGGTGTTCATCCCTTGGTTAGCCTGTACCACTGCACGGTGCGGTGGGGTGGACTCGACATGAACGAGAACGACACCGACGTAGAGAGCGAGCATGGGCGTATAGACATCAAACGAGTGATCGACGAAGTCCAAGATCGAGGGCCATCACGCCGGACCTTCCTCGCCGGCACGGCAGTAGCAGGCGCTGGGGCGCTCGGACTTAGTCCGCTCACGGGAGCGAGCAGCGATGACAACGAAGGCAACGCGACCGCCGGCGGCAACAAGACGGCCGGGAAGCAGATGGGGATGGGGGACGTTCACGAGATGGGAACGGACGTGGACGTGCTCAACTACGCCCTCACGCTGGAGCACCTGGAGGACGTGTTCTACCGGGAGTTCCTGAACGACGTCAGCAAGGAGGAGTTCGTCAACTCCGAGGCGCTGCAGAACTTCAACGCCTGGGAGAAGCGCGCGTCATACGACTTCATCGAGAAGGTCGGCGAGCACGAATCGACGCACGTCGAGGTCCTGACGAAGGTGATCCAGACGCTCGGCGGCGAGCCGGTGCCCGCATGTACCTACAACTTCGGCGTCGAGAGCGTCGGCGAGTACCTGACGGTCGCCCAGGCGCTCGAGAACACCGGCGTCGCGGCGTACGACGGGGCGCTCGCGCTGATCGAGAGTCCGGATCTCACGACGGCCAGCGCGACCATCGCGACCGTCGAGGCGCGCCACGCGTCGTTCCTCAACTTCCTCAACGGCGACGTCCCCTTCCCGGGCGCGTTCGACGACGCGAAGGCCGCCGAGGAGATCCTCGCCATCGCCGGCCAGTTCATCGAGAGCTGCCCGGAGGAGATGGGCGCGAAGCCGGAAAACGGCACGCAGAACGGCTGACAACGTGGGGGAAGTCCCCGCTCGTCCTCGGTTTATTTAAATCGCAGGCGCTACCATCTGTCCTTCAAAACGGGGCTACAGCGCCGTTTTTGATCTCAACCCTAGACTCGCAAGGTATCGTCGTTCCGATTAGATCTACTGTTCTTTTTCGTGGAGAGGTCCGCATTGAACGAGGTCGTGGTAGGTACCATTGACGAAGGCGAACTGACGCCATCGTCTCTCGTCCGTAAAACCAGGTCAGATGGTCCTCTTCGACCGCTATGTTCGTGTGCTCGCTGGGGGGTTGGCAGTAGAGTGAATAAATACGAGAGACCGGTAATTGCGATGAGACAGCGGTAGCCTCGCCGAAGATGTCTTTCTCGGTTTCCGTATCATACTGAATATGGTAGAGACGAGTACCACCGATGAGTTCAGTCGCGAGGAGTTCGAGAGGGACCCTGCAGTCGAAATCGGACTCGGGAACAAGCGAGTGCGTTTCCAGCCGCCTGCACAGGTTGACTGCGAAACGACGATGGTCTGTTGATGAGCGAACACGAGACAGTCGAAATCTCTTAGAAACCAGAAAGACAGACGAATCGTCCCCGAACTCGGCGAAACAAACACACTTCGCGTGATGCCGCGATGCTCATGTCGGTTCACTGAACTCGATAAGATCACGTACTATTATTATAAAACGGGGTCGAACTAGTGTCGTCATGGGTCAGAGTGAGACGGAGTCACTGTTTGAGCGCCTCGGTGGTGTCTACGGCATCGCCGCGGCGGTGGACGATCTAGTCGATCGTCTGTACGAGAACGAGACAGCTAATCAGAATCCTGCGGTGAAGGAGTTTCACGAGAACTACGGAAAACCCGGCTTCAAGTACCTTGTGACGGCCTGGTCGATCGAACATTCCGGCGGACCTGAGGTCTATCCAGGCCGCGGCATGGAGGAGGCCCACGAGGAGCTCGAAGTTACCGAACGCGAGTTCGACGTCGTGCGTACCGAGATCAAGACCACCCTCTACCAGGTGGGCGTACCGGAACAGGAGATGAACGAGTTCATGGAGATTATCGACGAGTTTCAGGACGAGGTAGTCGCCGACAAGCACCGCGACGAGAGTTGGGAAGCCGCCGAGTAAACTACTCCCCTACGTCACTCGGTCTGTCGGTCTCACCCGTTGAGGTGGCCTTTCGCGTGGACTCTCGTTCTATGCCATCCCCAGATCCTCCGGAGCTGATGGGTTGCGCAAGACCTGTGGTCTTGCGAACACTGTCAGCGGTAACAGGGGGAACGTACTCCCCCACTCACCTTCAGCATCCCGTAATTCGAGCGCACGTCCACAGGTGCACCTCCATTGTCTGCGTTTTGTCGCCGGCGGAGATATCGAAAGCCGATGTTCTTCGTCGTCGCACTCGAGGAGGTCGAGCGGCCAATCGTACCGGGGGCCGCGATCGGCCCGCACCAGCGGACGACCGCGGCACCGCTTGAGAACCTCTCTGAGAAACAGCAACGCATCAAGGCTTGACCGACCGGGCGAGACGTCTACAGCCAGTACTTCCAGCGTGGCACGGTCGACTGCCGCCCAGACGTAGACCTCCTCGCCGTCGATTTCGACGGTCGTCTCGTCGATGGCGATCTCGTCTCGCTGCCGGCAGTCGGACTCGAACAGGTGCTTCAACCGGTGAAACCACTGTCTGATTGCCTCATGTGAGCGATCGACGAATGGTTCGATCTTCCGGCAGGACAGGCCAGCATGATACAGAAACGCCGTGAGGACACGCCGACGGAGCGGCGTGTCCTCACGCGAACATACGTCCTGCTGGCAAGCCTTCTCGACCATGCGGTCGAGCATTCTCTGACCACCCATCAGACTGCTCGACCGTGTTCTCCTTCACGCTACGGTTGACCCCTCTCTCGGTGAGCCGTGCAAGGGAAGTGTTTTACTGCTGCGCTCACAATGTACACACATGAGTTCCAAATCGGAGAAAAAGCGCGTGCAGTTCCGAGCGCCCCGAGGATTGGTCGATCGGGCCGACACCCTCGCAGCGGTGTTCGAGACGGACCGCACGGATATTCTCATCTCTGCCCTCCATGAGTACCTGCGGGACGCGGCACACTCCGACGAGGTGAAACAGGAGATTGCGGAGGCCTACTACGACGACGACATTACCTTCGAGGAGTTGAAAGCCCTCGTCGGTCACGAGGAGGCGGCGAACTTTCGCCTCCTGAAACAACAGCTGAGCGAGACGTTCGTCGACGAAGTGGCGGAGGAGCTGGCCGATCCATAGATGGTACGCATCGTCTCCGATACGTCCGCCCTCGTTAGTCTCGGAACCGTTGCAGATACCACACCGAACCCACTCGACCTCCTACTTGACTCACACGACGTCATCCTTCCCGAGCAGGTCGTTGACGAACTCGCTGAGACTGCCTCCTACGCCGATGCGTCGGGAGAAGCGGCACAGGCCGTCCTTGACCGTCTGGCTACGTTCGAGGTCCGTAGTGTCGAACTGGACGAAACGTTTCCGCTCGACGATGGCGAGAACGCGGCGGTCACACTGGCCAATGAAGTCGATGCCGTCCAGTTACTCTGTGACGAGTTCAATCGATTAGCGCTAATTCACGCATCGCTGGCGGACACACGCCTCGTGACGACACCGATTGGCCTCACGGCGCTCGTCCGAAACGACGTGCTCTCCCCGGACGCTGCCGAGGCATTCTTGGACGAAATGAGCGACGCCCGGAGCTGGTCAGCGAACACCTATGTCGCACGTGCGAGAGCCACGTTACAACAGCAGCGAGACGACGGCTGACATCCTCCCACGACTGAAGTCGTGGGGTTGCCCCGCCACAGACGGGGGCCGCCCCACGTCGGGAGGTTCGCAGGTCCACTCTATCCGCATCCGAGAGCGACCTGCGTTCAGGGCTGTGCCAGTCCGGCCCCCGACCGAGATAGCGGGCTTCATCTACCCCGTCCACCGCAGGACGGGTGCATATCCTTACCTCGGACTCGGTATCCCTCCCGTTCCGAAACGGGACACCAATATGGTAGTTGATGCTATGCACCACGTAGGTGTCGGATTCAGCCCACGACTTTAGTCGTGGGCCTTCTCCTCGAATCTCTGTAAGACGATTCGAGGAGATGACCTGTGGCCTCGCGTATGAGATACACATGGCTCCGTTGAAGTCCGCCGCTAACAGGCCCTGACCATCGATCGCTACGTATAGAGCGCTTAGCGAACAGATGTCGGGACTCGGAGTGAATGGTCGTCGAGCCGTTAGCTCGATTCATGGAGAAACGCGAGTACTTCGTCGATGAAGCGTTCCGGCGCGGTATACATCGTGGCGTGACTGTATCCAGCAAAGATAGCAGGACGACTGTTCGGAAGTGCGTCGTTGAGCACGTCCGTTACGTCCGTGAGAAACGGCGCACTCTTGTCCCCGGACAACAGCAAGGTCAGAACAGTCGACCCTGCGAACCACGCAGCACTGAATCCGTATGCCTTCTCCGCCCCTTCCTCTGGATGACCGTATGGACAGCGTCCACTTGGGCTGGCCAGTCCGGTGATGCCCGGTACGCGTAGAGTTCTGTGGGGAGGAACCGACGGTCTCCAGTGGACGCTCTGAACGAAATCACCGGAATCGAGTGAGGATCTGGAGGCAGTCCCGACGGTTGATGATCTCTCGCTCGTGGTCAAGGTCGTCGTCAAGCGGACGGATATGATCGAGGGCGACCCCGAGCTGACCAGGCCCGAAGAGCGCCAGGTACGAATCGCTAGGGTCTTCGTTCGCTGCTCGGGACCTGGAAGACGATATCGGACGGGTCTAGTCTGAATGTGAGAGTGCGTCGTCGTCGCCGAAGCGGGCACCACCGGTTTATACACGCCACGCAAAGTAACTGGAAAATGTCTGAAACGTACGACGACATCATCGTCGGCGGGGGGCACAACGGTCTCGTTGCTGCGCTATACCTCGCAGACGAGGGACGCGACGTCTGTGTGCTCGAACGTAACGAAGCCCTCGGTGGCGCCACTCGTAGCGAGGAACTCACACTGGAATCGCAAACTCATTCGGTTTCCTCAGCATGAACCCTGTGAGCGCGGGTATTGTCGACGACAGGCCCGCCAAGAAGTCGAACACAATACTCAGCTAACTGAGGACGCGACTGGATTACGCTGGCATCCGAAGACGGTTACCTCAGCGCGGTCGATTCCGTTTGACCTCTCACTTTGGATCGAACTGTGTATCGAACGCTTTGCCAATCGGTACGACCACTTTCCTCGATCGAGGTCAACGATCAATAGACGAATACAGGAGGCAACCGCCGACGCAGATCTCTCTGGTCGAATCTATCCCCGCGGTCTGCGAGCAACAGCCGCGAGCTATCATGCGTACAAGGGTGTAGCTCCAGTTCCTCTCCAAGCGTTAATGGGCCGGAGCGATCTCGCTACTGCTCAGAAATACTTCCGGATCTCGGGGACAGCGACAGCCGATGCCCTACGGCAGGTTCATCATCGGTAGCAAAACGCTTCGTCTCTGCTGATTCTATCAGCACACGATATAGAAAATAAATTGCCCAGCCGGAATGCCGGCTGGGTTGGGGGAAGACAGCTTTACCAGTGATCGGCTTTCACTCACCCTGTGAGAGAAGATTCTCGGTGAGGAATTGCGATTGAGCGGACGACGCCTGGTCGAACGTCTCGCTCGGGTAATACAGCAGCCCGAAATGGCCACCAGGAATCTCGACCCATTTTTTTGGCCCGGCAAGTCTCTCGTAGGCGTCGCGTGCTACAATAGGCGTAGAGCGAGGCATCTCATCCTCGGGAGACACTACGAACATGGCCGGACAAGACACGTCCGTAGCGCACAGCCCGGGATACCACTGGACTGGTCTCTTTGGACGTACGAGCGTGACTTCGTTCGTCCAGTTAGTGCCCGGACGATTCCCGTACGCGATGAACCATCGAAATGCCGTCACGGGTTTGAGCGCTGACGGACGACGATCCTGATCGTCCCACACGACGGGCATCGGACCGATGATCTCGTCCTCAGCCGGTTCGACAGATCCGGACCGAACCTTCTGTTTCATCGATTCACAATGGGACTCATCGAGATCGTCCGGGGGCAGCTCCTCTCCGAGCGCGGGGACCTGGACGACCAGCGCCGCGATCCGGTCGTCGAGAGCGGCCACGACCAGCGCAGCACCACTACTGAAACTATCTCCCCACAACGCAATCCGAGTCGGATCGACTTCGTCGAGTGTGGTCGCAAACGAGATTGCGTCGCGATACCCCCGGGCTTGGACCCAAGGGTTGATCTGCTGGCGCGGCTCACCCCCACTCTCGCCGAAGCCCCGATGATCGAACAGCAACACAGCCATCCCCGCTTCGTCGAAGACTTCCGCATACCTATCCGTTACCATCTGTTTGGTAGCGGAGAATCCATGGGCCATCACGACCAGTGGCCACGGCGGCGATGAATCGGGCGAATAGAACCAGCCACTCATCTCTGCCCCTTCCGATCTGAATGTCGCATCTCGTCTCATGTACCTCCGTACGAGACGTTTGAGGATATATTCTTGGCAGTCCAGTACCCCTAGCGAGTAGTTACCGTCGACTTCGTTCCTGATGAAGGTGCAAGATACGCGCGCTATATGCTACATGCCTGTTCGAGCCGATCACCGCTTGAGGGGTTCAACAGAGCCGTTTCCACCTACTCGCGGCGCTCGACGACGTAGGTCCGATCCCGACTCGTGCCGGTGATCGTGATGAGGTTGTACTGGGCGAGTTTCTGGAGGTAGTTCCGGACAGTGCGATCAGTCTTCGGCTCGTCGACGCGCGCCTGGTAGGCGGCGTACAGATCGGCCGGTTCGAGTTCACCCTCCTCGGCCAGGATGTCGTAGAGCGCCCGCTGGTGTGGGGTGAGCGTCTCGATACTCTTGCGGCGGACCTCGGCGCGCCCCTCGGGGATCGCCTCGTGGAGCATTTCGTAGGTGATCGCGCGGCTCTCGGCGCGCTGGGCCTGCCGGGCTGCATTCCGAAGGATGCCGATCGCGACGCGGGCATCGCCGGCGGCCGCATCCGCGATGATCGCCAGTTGTTCACGGGCGACCGCGCCCGTCGTCAACCCTGACTCAGCACGGTCTTCGAGGATGGCGACGAGTTCGTCGACCGAGTACCGGTCGAAATGGACTCGCTCGGCGGTATGCAACCGACTCTGGATGCGATCGTCGAGGCGGGCGAACAGCTCCTCCTCCCGGTTGGCGATGAGGATCATCGAAAACCGCGGGAGGTGATAGAGGTCGTAGAGGATGCGCATGTCCTCGAGCTGGTCGACCTCGTCGAGGATCACCACGCAGGGCGGTCCGTCGTACCGTTCGAGGCGTTCGAGCAGTTCGTCACGCGGCGTCGACTGGCGGTGAATGTCGATCGTCTGGCCGAGGCCGTCGAGGATGCGATAGAGCGCGCGGAAGCGCGAGTAGTTCTGCCAGCAGTTGACGTACTGCGTCTCGATGTCGAGCACGCGCTCGCGGAGCCGCGAGACCGTATATTGCGCGATGCAGGTCTTGCCCACGCCGGACGGACCAGTCAGCAGCGCCGTCTCTGCCGGTTCGCCATCCAGCAGTGGCGAGAGGGCTGCTGAGAGGCGGTTAGTTTCGGCGTCGCGATGGACGACCTCGCGCGGGACGAATTCGTCGCGGAGGACACGCGCATCGACGATCATCTACTCGACCGCTTGCACGCCGACTGGTATAATGGTGGAGGGGTCGCTTCCAGAACTTCCAGAAGTGGTGTCGACGCAGTCGTGATGTTTCCAAACACTCGTTACGAGTTGTTCATTCAGGGTATGGTACGAGCAGCAGCGTCAGGGGACGTCCTAGCGGGTTCCAACGGAACCGTGGCGTCGATTCTCTTAATGTGGGGTCGGCATCGTTACAGTGGCCACTCCGTGTCTAGTGGAGTACTCGGTCGAGATTCTAGCCCGTTTTGGCGTTGCAGTACATCAGTCCGATAATGATTGAAATTCCGGATTCACTGCGGCTGCTGTTCGAAACCACGCTCGAAGCGCACGACGATCGCTACGTCATCTCGATCCCGCCCGAACTCGTTGAGAACAGCTCGCTATCCGTCGACGAGTCGTATCGCGTTGCACTCCTTCCAGCCGCGGCCACCGCTTCCCAGGCAGAACCCTCAACCGCCACAGAACGGGATGTGACCGAGACCGCCTCGTCACAGTCGCGTGCGTCGGCTGCTTCGCCGTCACAGCCGTCGGAACGATATCAGCAGACCCCGCCGGTTGAGGAGGGAGAGATTCGCTCGGTCACGATCGACACGCTCGGCGACCAAGGAGACGGCATCGCGAAGGTCAAGCGCGGGTTCATCCTCATCGTGCCCGGCACCCAGCCGGGCGATCAGGTCGACGTCGAGATTACGGACGTCAAGGAGACGGTGGCGTTCGCTGAACCCGTGAGCGAAGCCACAGTCCGTTAACCTGCGACTGACACGCAAACTGCGGTTAGGACCGATCCATATCCACTACTTGAGAAGACGGTATTGACAGTGTTCTTTCACGAATCGGCCCTGATCGACAATCCAACCAACGCGTTATCCGTCTCGGTCTCAGTTCTCGAAGGTCACTGAGATCGCCTCGTCCAGGACCGTCAGCGCCCGTTCGAGGTCATCCCGATCCGCGATCAGAGGGGGCGAGAGGATGATCTGGAACGCCGGGCGGCCGCTACCGAAGATCACGCCTCGTTCGCGAGCGACCGCGATCACGTCGCCGACCGGATTGTTACCCTCGTCGACGCGGGGGTCGTGGAACCGCTCGCCGGTGTCGGGGTCGGCGAACTCGACGCCCCAGAGGAATCCCCGGCCGTGGACGGCGTTCACGACGTCGTGTTCGTTCCCGATGGTTCGGAGGCCGTCCCGAAGGACAGGTTCGAGATCCCGAACGTTCTCAACGACCCCGTCCGCGTACTCGTCGATGGCGGCGACTCCGGCGGCACAGGCGACCGGGTGACCGGCGAAGGTCTGGCCGAGATCAAAGCCCTCCCGACCGACGAACTCCGCCAACTCGGGGCCGATGACCACACCGGCCAGCGGCGAGTACGCGCCCGTGATACCCTTTGCGAACGTCAGCATATCCGGCTCGACGCCCTCGGTGCCAATCCCGAACCAATCGCCGCAGCGACCGAAGCCGGTGATGACCTCATCGGAGATGAGGAGAACGTCGTACTCGTTACAGAGATCCCGGAGGTGTTCGAAGTACCCCGGCGGAGCGGGGAACGCGCCGCTCGTCCCGGCTACCGGTTCGGTGAGGATCGCGGCGATCGACTCCGGCCCCTCGTTGCGGATGACGAACTCGAGGTGCTCCCCCGCTAATCGGGCGAGTTCCGCCGGGTCGTCAGTGCCGAACGCGTTCGGTAGGGGTGGAAGGAACTTGCTGACCCCGGACGTCGCCGCGTGACGCTCGATCGTCGCACGCGTATCCGGATCTCCCGTAAGGCTCCCGGCGCCGTAGGTTCCGCCGTGGTAGGACCGCCAGCGGGTGAGCACTTTCGGGGCGTCCTGGTACTCCCGCGCGAGTTGGACCGCAATTTCGTTGGCCTCGCTCCCCGAGACGGAAAAGAAGGTGTGAGAGAGTCTGCCGGGGGTGATCTCGGCTAACCGGCCGGCGAGTTCCTCGCGAACGGGCGACTGTTTCGCGGAGGAGACGTACGGGATCCGCCGGGCCTGCTCGTCCATCGCCCTGATCACCGCCTCGTTGTCGTGACCGAGGTTCGCACAGTAGAGTTGTGAGCAGAAGTCGAGGTACTCTCTCCCCTCATCGTCCCGCACGCGAACGTTCTCCCCATCGGCGACGGTCATAATGTCGTTCTTCGGGTCGTACCAGTGGGGAATGCTCGTCACTTTAGTCCGCGTCGTCGGCTCCTGTCGTGACATGTGGAGATAGTCTGTCTCCAAGTATATAAGCTTTATTCGGATTCCGTTCAATTATCTGCTGAAACGCGTAACCAGATCCAACAGAGATGGTGGCCGAGTTCTGCTGCAGTGGACGCTATTCCCGCAGAGGAGAGCAGTCGGAGCGGTGCTCGCCTCCTCGACGTACTCAGATCCGAGGGATCAGTTTCCGAGATTCGGCGAGGACCGACTCGAACTCGCCCACTGACTGCGAATATCCGGGTAGGGGAGGCACAACATCATACACCGCTACAAGCTTCGCCGAAGTTCCGCAATACACGTGTCGCGTTGCACTGATCGAACGAGTAGTTACCGCCATTCCAGTCACTCGGCTGTCCCGCAACCCGTTCCGTGAACTCTGGGTGGAATTGAACCGTCCAGACGGGTGCGTTCTCGTGTCGGGTGCAGAAGTAGTCGTTGTAGTCGGTCCGAGCGGTCGCGATCATGTTCTTACCGCACTCGGTCACAACGTCGGCGTGCAGCACGGGGACGACTGGGTTCACCCCCTCGAGGATCTCGTCTTGCCGCGAGTCGCTCATCTCGACAAACGTCGCCCGGCGACGGTCACCGTCGACTCGGCCTCCGAGCGCTCGATTGATCAACTGATGGCCGAAGCAGATACCCAGGACGGGCACCCGTTCGTCGATACATCGGTGGAGTAAGTCGGCCTGTGTTTCCACCCAATCGGCGTGTTCCTCGTCGTAGACGCTGGCTGTACTTCCGCTTATCACGATCCCTTCATAAGCGTCGAGGTCGGGATCGAACGGCTCGTCGACGTAGACGCGGTACTCCGCAGTCGGCAAAAAGCGCGCGATCTCGGGCGCGAGGTACCGATAGCCGGGTCGGACTTCGTTGTCCATGACCAGTATCATTACGCACCCTATTGACGCTGGTCCCAATAAATCGTTACGTCATTGGACTACATTCAGTGACTGGGCGGGGCGCGACGAGTTAACCCCGGGAGCGTGGTCGAGCCCAGGTGGTGCACGGAACGGTGTATATATCTCAGTTGGCCATCCTCTCGCGTGATCGCCGTATGGATCAGCAATAGGTGACGGGCGATGGACGCGCCGAAAGGTGGTCTACTGAACCATGTACATCGATAGAAATCTCGCTGGATCACTGTCCATCTCCTGCCACAGAAAATAGAATCTTATTCTAATACGGGGAAAATTATAAATACCCCTCCGACATCGACTCGACCATCCGCCGTTATGGCTACCACTGCCGCTGCCGATGAGATGGAGACGTGTTTGCGGGAGGAGGAGATCGAGCACGTGTTCGTCGAGTTCGTCGACGTAAACGGGATCTCTCGCTCGAAACAGCTCAGCGCCGATCACTTCCTCGAGTCCTGGCGGGAGGGGTTCACGATGAACGCGCTGTTGCTGGCCCAGACACCGCGCAGCGAGGTGCCCAAGGGGACCGGACTGGGCGCGGAGATCGACTACGGTGATGCGACGGTCTATCCGGAGCCGGAGACCTTCACACGGCTCCCCTGGCGACCAGAGACTGCACGGGTCCTGTGCTCGTTCGAGAGAGAGGACGAACCGCTCGAAGCCGATCCTCGGCGGGTTCTCCGTCGCGTACTCGACGAACTGATCGTCCCCCTCTCGCTCGAGTTCACCGTCGGCAGCGAACTCGAGTTCTACCTGCTCGACCCGACCGACGACGGTTACGCCCCGGCGACTACGCACAAACACGAGTGTGTCACCTGGGCAACGGAGTCGGTCTCACCGTTCTACGACCGCGTATCGGAGTGGGCTCCCGACTACGGGATCGAACTCCACTCGCTGCAGCACGAACACGGTGCCGGTCAGCTCGAGGTGCTGTTCGACTACGGCGACCCACTCGGACAGGCCGATACGACCTTCGACTTCAAGCGGTTGGTAAAACGCGCCGCTCACGAGAGCGGTCAGCACGCGACCTTCATGGCGAAGCCGTTCGGTAGCCGAGCGGGGAGCGGCTATCATCTCCACATCGGGGCCGTCGAAAACGGCGAGAACGTCTTCGGCAGCGAGACGACGGACGGTCTCTCCGAGCGAGGCCGTCATTTCGTGGGCGGACTGCTCGAACACGTAGATGCGCTGGTCGCGATCGGCACACCGACGCTGAACGGGTTCAAACGGCACGAAGCCGGCTCGTTCGCACCCTATTCAGCCTCCTGGGGCTACGATAATCGTATGGCCGCTCTGCGGATTCCGCAGGGAACGCCCCGGATCGAGAACCGCATCGCTAGCGCCGATGCTAACCCCTATCTCCTCATCGCAGCCACGCTCGCGGCCGGTATCGACGGCCTCGAACGAGACCTAGAGCCGACCGCGCCGGTCGACGTGACGTCCGAGAGAGCGAGCCCACGCCTCCCACACGCCCCTGAGCTCGCGCTTCAGTCGCTCGAGAACGACGATGTACTCGTTACCGCACTGGGCAGGGAGATGGTTCGAGCGTATACCGCCACTAAGCGCCACGAACTCGCGATGTTCCGTGATACGGTCACCGACTGGGAACGTGAACAGTATCTCGAGACGCTGTGAGCGCAGTGGTAGTCCCACGACCACGGCGGGAGAGCGACGAAGGATGTAACCGGAGGTACCGGTGACCGTTCCGAGGAGCGATCCCGCCACTCGCGGGCACGTATGTGCGTTTTGGCGGAACGGACGAGATTTCGGAGGTTGCGACCGGCGTCCCGTTTCCTCACCCTGACGGCGACGCCATCACGTCTGTGCGTCCTCGACCCCGGAGCCGTACTACCGCGATCGGACATCGGCACTCGTTCTCCATACAGCGTTGATCACCCGTGGACGACGCACCGACGAGGTTTCAGGGGGCTGCCATTGTATAGGATTTAGTCCAATCTAATACTAGATGATCGTAGCAGAGCTTAATACATAGTAGAATATAGGACGTGCTATGATGGACGATCGAGTCCCGGACGGAACGAGGATCATCAGCGCGGCCGATGTGCGAAAGCATATCGACATGTTGGAGGTCATCAACGGGGTCGAGACCGCCTTTTGCAAGCATCATCGTGGAGAGACCACGATGCCGCCGAAGTCGTACGTCGAACTTCCCGACATCGACGGGGATTTCCGATCGATGCCGGCCCAGGTCGGCGACAGCGCCGGCGTCAAGTGGGTGAACGTTCATCCCGACAACCCCGAGAGGTTCAGATTACCGACCGTCATGGGTCTCGTCATCTACAGCGACCCTGAGACGGCGTACCCGTTGGCGGTGATCGATGGGACGGAACTCACCCGCTACAGAACGGGCGCTGCCGCCGGCGTTGCGACCCGTTACCTCGCCCGACGGGGTGCGGATTCGTTGGGTCTCCTCGGGACAGGGATTCAGGCACGAACACAGCTAGCCGCCGTCGCAAGCGTACTCGACTTAGAGAGGGTCGTCGTCTCCGACCTCGATGATAGCGCACTAGAGGCGTTCATCGAGGCCGAATCTGATCGCGACTGTGACATCGTCAGGGGGACGCCACAGGAACTCTGCGAATGTGACGTGATCTCGACGACGACACCGTCCCGCGAACCCATCCTCGAAGCGGACTGGGTTCGGGAGGGGACACACATCAATGCGATGGGGGCCGACGCCGCCGGGAAGCAGGAGCTAGATCCAGCGCTCCTCGCCCAAGCCGCAGTTGTCGTCGACGACTGGGAGCAGTGTTCACACAGCGGAGAGATCAACACGTCCGTCCAGTCGGGGACCTTCACTCGGGGAGACGTCGCCGCAACGATGGGGGAAGTCGTCAGTGGGAGTCCGGAATCGCTCCGAAATTCCACGACCGTATTCGATTCCACGGGACTGGCGATCCAGGACATCGCCACCGCGAAACAGGTGTACACTACCGCCGAAGAGACCGGTACCGGGTCGGTTGTCGATATCGTCCTCTCCTAAGCGCCGCGCGGGGCCAATAGGAATCGGCCTCGGCCGAGGACCATCGAAGCGGTACGCCCGATCGCTTCGCCCTCACGCAAACGGACGGTCGTCAGCGTTCGAGAGGTTCGAATTCCTTCATGTAATGGACGAAGGATCCTGGAAACGCTCGCTGAGCACGAACCGCTCCACGTCGTGGAGATAGCTGCGCACGTCGGCGGTCACCCGGTCACGGTCGAGCGGACGTGTGCGCGCCTCTACCGCCACGACGAGATCCTGCCTGTCGGTCGCGGATGCTATCGTCTCACTGATCGCGGAAAGCGACGGGTCGAGGACGTGTCACCGTGATGAACGCCTTCACGCTTTGGGTGCTTCGACACAGACCACTAGATCTGCTCTCTCCGCGCACTCGTTGAACGTTCTTCTCGGGCTCGTACACAATTCCGAAGGAATTGAATTGTATTCTTAATCTCGGTCGAAAACAGGACCACAGCTAATAAAATATCTAAAACACGACTTTGTATCCATTTTGAATAGTTTTATTAGAAGTCCTATGGTAGGGGGTCCATGACTCATGAAGAGAGGTCACTCGTTCCGATCGACTCGCCTACCGCCATTGTTCGGGAGCAATCGGCAACAGCGGTCACTACGTTCCGGACCGCGGTAGTAGGGGGAGGCGCGTGATGGACGACAATCCATCTACTCGGGCGACGAGGTTCCGCGAGGCGAATCCCGGATCCAACGTCGAGCTCGCCTATGCGGGCGTCAGCACGTTTTTAAAGGCTCCGTATCGGCGAGTGGACGAGGTAGAGACAGAAGACGTGGGAGTCATGGGTATCCCGTATGACGGTGCGGTGAGTAATCGGCCGGGGGCTCGTTATGGACCGTCGGCGATTCGGGAAGCCAGCGGCTGGTGGGCGTACCTGTACGGGTACAAGGGTGGTCTGACGAACATGCAGACGGAAAAGCAGGTGGACTTCGGTGCCCTTTCGATTGCCGACTGTGGAGATGTCCCGGTCTTCCCGATGGACCGGGAGCGAACGGCGGAAAGTATCGAGGCGCACGTGGCGACGCTATCGGAGCGCGCGTTCCCGGTCCTACTCGGTGGGGACCACTACTGTACCTATCCGTCGTTCTGCGGGTTCGCCGAGGGGACGGCCGCAACGACGGTCGGCCTGGTGCAGATCGATGCGCACACGGATACCGTAGAGGAGAGTGCCGTGTTCGGCGAGCACTTTCACGGCTCGAGCACCAGCCTCATCGCTAACTCGAAATATTCGGACTACGAGCACGTGAGCCAGGTCGCGATTCGCGGTTACGAGGCGCCCTCCTTCTTCGAATTCGCGGAAGAAGTCGGACTAAACCTCTATACGATGCGCGACATTGAGCAATCGGGTATAGCGAGCGTTATCGAAGATGCCATCGCAGCTGCCGCGGCAGAGGCGGATGTAGTATACGTGACGTTCGACATCGACGGGGTGGATCCGAGCGTCGCCCCGGGAACGGGCACGCCGGTTCCTGGGGGATTGTCGGCACGGGAGGCGCTGACCGCCGTCGAAGTGATCGGTGCGAGCGATGCCGTCGGCGCCTTCGACGTCATGGAGGTCGCTCCGACGTACGATCCAACCGAGGGGACACAGCGACTCGCGGCGAACCTCTTGGTGACTCTTCTCGAACGGAAATTTGCGGAACGTGTATCGGAGTCGAATTAGAGGGACTCCGTATCGTTTGAAGCGGGATCGAGCGGATCTCTGGTTACTTCCGGAGATACGTCGTCGCGGAGATCGGGGCCGATGATAGAACTCTGCGCTAACTGACCGAGGGTAGAAGGGCGACGTCGAGACACACGGAATGTATCGCCACGCCCCTAGGTCCGAACGACCTCCGCCTCATTCTATCTAATACGACCTGAGTCCAGAAGTTAGCAGTTATATCAGATTACGTCCGGCAGCTACCATTAACTATATATTGCCGGCTATCCGTGTCCAAGTCAGTGACATGCGGAAACACAGCACGAACTCTGACCCTATGAACCGTTCCTCGCGGCGCCGGTTTCTGATCACTACCGGCGCTGTCGGTGCGTCAGCTTTCACTGGGTGTGCGCAGCGAGATCTCAGCGGAAACACTGGCGGAAGCACCAACAGCGGCAATAACAGTGATGGGGGTAGTCAGGGAGGAGAGCGAGTCGTCAATGTTCTAACGTGGGAAGGATACGGCGAGGAGGCGATCGTCCGTGAGTTCGAGAGGGAACACGATGCGACGGTCAACATCAAACTGATCTCGAGCGACCCCGAAGCGTTTAATGTCCTCAAAAGCGGCGGTGTCGACCAGTTCGACGTTCTGACGCTCAACAACACGTGGGCGCAGCGCCACGCGCAGGCGGGCACGATCGAACCGTTAACCCCGAAGGATTTTCCGGCAATGGAGGGGTTTCTCGAACAGTTCCAGTGGCCCTTTAAATCCTTCGAGTGGGAGGATGACATGTACGCTCTTCCCACACGGTGGGGATGGGACACAATGACAATCAATTCACGGAAGGTCCCGAAGGAGCACGTTTCTTCGTACGAGGTTCTCTGGACGGGGGGCCCTGATGGCCAATACGAGAACAAGATCGGGATCATGGACTGGCCGACCTGGAATATCCCGAAAATCGCGCTCACGCTCGGCTACCCGCCGTTCGAACAGACCGATGAGCAGTTAGCGGACATCAAGCAGAAACTCGTCGCGATGTTCTCCAACATGAAGGCGGTGTATACGGGAACTAGTGCCATTCGGCAGGCGTTCCTCCAGGGAGACATTACAATGTCTCCCGTTGGGAACTTCACGATGTCACAGTTGCGCGCCGAAGGGAACGAGTGGATCAATGTCGTGATCCCCGAAACCGGTGGAATGCAGTGGACGGAGGGGGTGTGTATGGTGAAAAACCCACAGAACCGCGATCTTGTCATCGAGTTTATGAAGAAGGTCGTTACTCCAAAGGGGCAGTTTAACATCGCGTGGAAGCCCTCGGCCAAGAGTCCACCGGTCAACACCGAATCGTTCGACCTATTCAACAAAGAACAGCAGAACGCGTTGATGTTCAATGATGCAGGATTTGACGCCGCAGATACGATCCTCGATAAGACGGTCCCGTACGAGTTCTCGCCGATCACTAACACGTGGACCGACCTGTGGACCGAGGCCAAGGCTCGCGCGGGGGTCTGAGATGAGGTCTACGGAGATCTCGGCAGGGATGAGCGATGTCGAGGAGGGTCAAGCAGTCACGGGGACCGTCGAACTGCAGGGTCTGAGAAAGGAATACGACGACATCGTTGCGGTCGACGGGGTGGACTTAGAGGTCGCCTCCGGAGAATTCCTGACGTTACTCGGCCCCTCTGGTTGTGGAAAATCGACGACGTTGCGGATGATCAGCGGACTCGAAACGCCCACGGAGGGAGACGTCTTCATCAGCGGCGAGCGCGCGACCGCACAGCCCGCAAACAAGCGAAACACGAGCATGGTGTTCCAGGAGTGGGCGCTCTTTCCGCATATGACCGTCGAGGAGAACATCGGGTTCGGCCTGCGAATGGACGGCGTACCGAAGGACGAGCGCAAGGGCCGAATCACGGAAGCGCTCGAACTCGTCGAACTGCCGGGCTTTCACGACCGAAACGCGACCGAACTCTCGGGTGGGCAGAAACAACGCGTCGCGATGGCCCGATCGATCGTCCGCGAACCGGATGTACTCCTGCTCGACGAACCGCTCGCGAGCCTCGACCGGAGGCTTCGCCAGCACATGCAGGTCGAACTGAAGGCGATCCAGGAGGACCTCGGAATCACCTTCCTCTACGTCACGCACGATCAGGAGGAAGCACTGACGATGAGCGATCGTATTGCCGTGATGAACGAGGGACAGATCGAGCAGGTCGGCGAGACGACTGAACTCTACGAACGGCCGACCTCGAAGTTCGTCGCCTCTTTCCTCGGCGAGACGAACCTCTTTGAGGGAGAGCTGCGCCGCGAGAATGGTCGGTTTTTGGTCGAGACCGGAGAGTTGACCGTCGAGACGACAGACGATGGCAATGATATCGATTTTGACGGGAATGACGTTGCGCTTACCATCCGTCCCGAACGTGTGATGCTCGCACGCTCGACGCGGACGCTCGACGCCACGAACGCCTGGGAAGGGACGGTAGTGGAGGCCGTTTACAAAGGGTCGCTGAAGCAGTACAATATCGATATCGGTGGAGTCAACGTACACGTCGAGAAACAGATCAACGATGAAACCGAGGTCTTCGACGTGGGAGATCGCGTCGTCGTCGGATTCCCCCGAACGGCCGTACGGCTAGTCCACAGTTAACGCGACGAGATCATGAAACAGACTACCATGCCGGCCACGTCTGTGTGCTGGCGTCACGGAACTCCGAATTCCCTGGGTGATCGCTATGTCAAGTGAATCGATCGGTCGAATACTTCCCGTTCACGGAGCGAGCGAACGCTTCGCGAAACTACGAAAACTGGCGGTGACGGCAGGTCCCTTGGTAGCGCTCGAACTGCTGTTTTTCATCGGACCGCTCGCGATCATGTTCATGATCGCGACGATGGAGATGCAGTCGTTGGTACTGATCCCGAACTACGGGATCGACAACTTCGTCTCCGTCTTCGCGGAGTACGTGAATCGAGTCGCGTTCACCAACACAGTGACGATCGCCGTCTCCACGACGGTAACCGCGGCGATCGTCGCGTATCCGATCGCCTACTACATCGCCCGGTTCGGCGGCGCACACAAGAACCAACTGCTTATCCTGGTCATGGTTCCGTTCTGGACGAACTACATCGTCCGGATCTATGGGTGGAAGATCATTCTCGGCTCGCAGGGCGTGGTGAACTCGGGGCTCATGGCCCTCGGCGTGATCAACGAACCGATCGGGTGGTTGATCAACACGAAGTTCTCCCTCTGGCTTGGCCTCACGTACCTCTGGCTCCCCTTCATGATTCTACCCCTATACTCGAGCCTCGAGAAGATCGATCGGTCGATCATCGAGGCGGCGTACGACCTCGGTGCTTCACGAACCAGCGTGTTTCGACACGTGATCTTTCCGATGTCGCTGTCTGGACTCGTCGGTGGATCGATCTTCGTGTTCATCTTCAGCATGGGCGCGTACATCGTTCCGGCGATGCTCGGTGGGGGCGAATTATTCGTCGGGACGCGAATCGCATACGAGTTCGGTATTGGCGGTGACTGGCCGATGGGTGCCGCGATCGGGAGCGTGCTCGTGCTGCTCGTCGGTGGGACGCTCTGGGCGCTGATCGGGTACGTCGATATGGAGGAGATGTTCTGATGAGTACACGTTCTGAATCACGCTTCGATGCAACGATGTCGCTCGAACGAGTCTGGGGCACCGTTGAACGCCATTGGATCGGTGTCTGGGCTGCACTGGTCTTTCTGTTCCTCTATGCTCCCATCATCGTGCTGATCGTCTTCTCGTTCGAACGAGGGACCTTCTCTACGCTACCGTGGAGCGGATTCACCCTCGAGTGGTACGGGCGGCTGTTCACGAATCAACAGATAATCCGGTCGACGATGAATAGCTTCTACGTCGGGGGGATCGTGACGATCGTCGCGACGTCGCTTGGTACGCTCGGTGCGATCGCGTTGGTCCGCTACGATTTCCGTCTCGCCGGCGTCTACCGAGCGCTCGTGATCGCGCCGATGACTCTTCCCGGTTTGCTCCTCGGCGTTGCCCTGCTCATCTGGTTCCGCTACGTCGGCGTGAGCACGACGCTTATGACCGTAATGATCGGCCAACTCGTGTTCGTGACGCCGTTCGTACTGATCACGGTCAGTTCTCGACTGCGGGGATTCGATCCACAACTCGAAGAAGCCGCCCGTGATCTAGGTGCGACGCGATGGCAGACGTATCGGCACGTGACGCTTCCCTTCCTGATGCCAGGGATCGTGAGCGGCGCGTTGTTCGCCTTCACCCTCTCGTTCGACGACTTCCTCATCGCGTTTTTCACGAGTGGCGTCGAAAACACGCTCCCGATCTATATCTGGTCGAAGATACAGCACGGAACGAACCCCGTTATCAACGCGATCAGTACGCTGGTGCTTCTCTTCAGCATCACGCTGATCATCATCAGCGAACGGCTGGGCGGTCGTGACTGAGGACAGTACTCCCGATTAGGCGGTGATGCTCCACGTACCGCCCCGTGGTGCCGTCTATGGCTTCCGACGACGCTCTGTCGATGGTGGTGGTGGGAGCAGACGCCGTGCCGGGCAGATGCCCGACCGATCACGCGACTCGTCTGCCTGTGACGCCCATCGTGTCGATAGCCCTCAAAGTAGCAGTTCGAGTAGCGTCTCTAGCTCGTAGTCGGCTACCGCGTTCGACTCGCTCTTCACGGTGCTGATGACGAACGTGGAACTCGTTCGGTGGATCTCATCAGTCGCCTCGAACTTCTCGACCATCCGTTCTACTTGCTGTCGGGATGGAAGGTGGGAGATGACGATAAAGTCCGTGTCACCGAGCGTGAAGTAGACCTGGTTTACGCCCTCTATCTCACTGAGTTTGTTCCCCACCGACTCGTGATATCCCTCCTCGAACTCGGCCCACACCTCCGAGATGAGCGTTATCGAAAGTCCGATCTTGTCCAGATCGACGTCGAGCAGGTCGTTCGTGATTACTCCCTCCTCCTTGAGTTGTTGTATCCGGTAGTGGACCGTCGATTTCGGAATGCCTGATATGTCGGCGATTGCGTCCGGACTCCCGGTCTTGTGCTTCGCGATCGCACTTAGAATACGAATATCTTTCTCATCAATGGACACAGTTCAATCTCGATCGGCTCTTTTGCTCTGCGTCAAAAAAACTTTATCGGTCTTCTCACTCCAGCCAGAGCGCCGAGAGGGAACCTCCGTCCGAATAAGCGCTCGCTGCAGAAAGCGATCGTCGCGATCGATTCATTCCCACCCCTATTTAATGAACCAGATTCTATAATATCTAACTTAATCGGACTTGGTACACGATAGTGAATATTTATTAGATAGTAGTGAATAGAGACGGGTATGCTTCACGCGGAAGGGCCGCTTCTCTCGATCGATGTAACCGACGGGGTCAGCGAGACGATCACGGTCGACGATGTCTGCTCGTCGTATATCGGCGGCCGTGGCGTCGCGACCAGACTCGCTTACGAGCGTATCCCGTTCGACGCCGACCCGTTCGGGCCGGAGAACCGCCTCGTATTCACCACCGGTCCGATGCAGTCGTCCCGGATGAGCTTCACCGGGCGGACGAACTGTACCGGCGTGTCGCCGCTGACCGACGGCCTGCTCTCGTCGAATGCCGGCGGATTCGTATCGCGGAACCTTGCGGCGACGGGCTACAGTGCCGTCGAATTCGTCGGCGCGAGCGACGAACTCGTCGTCGTCCACGTCACCGACGAGGGCGTCGAGATCGAGGCGGTGCCTGATCTCGAGGAAGCACCCGTTTCGGAGACAGTCGAGTACCTCGCATCCGTGCACGACCTAGACGCAGAACACGTCGCTTGCATCGGGCCTGCGGGCGAGAATCTGGTCCGCTTCGCGGCGATCATGACGTCGGAGAGCCGCGCGTTCGGCCGCGGCGGCCTCGGCGCGGTCCTCGGATCGAAGAACGTCAAGGCGATCACGTTCCGCGGAAACTCGCCTCCGGAGGTCGAGATTCCACCGGTACAGATGGACGTCCACCGCGAAGCCGCGACGAGCGATAATATCATGAAGCGTCAGGGGACGACCAGCATCACCGAACTCGCCAACGAGGTCGGGGCGCTCCCGACGCGCTACTTCTCGGAGTTGGCGTACGAGGGGGTCGACGGCATCAGCGGCGACCGGGTCGAGGAGAAGAAGTTCAAGAAGGGCACCTGCTCCGCGTGTGCGTTCGCCTGCAAACTCCCGACTCGCGACGAGGAGACGGGGATCGAGACCGAAGGCCCCGAGTACGAGACCGTGATGGCGTTCGGGAGCAACGCCGGCGTCGATGACGTCGTCGACGTAATGCGATCCAACGAGCTGTGTGATGAACTAGGGCTCGACACCATCAGCGCTGGCGACGTCGTGTCGGCGTACCTCGCGGCGGAGGACGAGTTCGGCAACGTCGACCTCATCCACGACCTCGTCGAGCGGATCGCCTACCGCGAGGACGAGGGGGACCGCTTAGCCGAGGGCGTCGCTCGCTGTCACGAAGAGTTGGGCGTTGAGAACTGGACAGTTAAAGGGATGGAGTTTCCTGCCCACGATGGACGGACGCTCAATGGACAGGGCCTCGGATTTGCGACGTCTAACCGCGGTGCAGACCACATGTTCGCCGTCTTCTACTCCTATGAGTACCCACTCGTCTCGTCCGACGACGCGCTCGATCCCGAAGGGTTGGCGAATAAGGCACCGCTGCTCGTCAAGCAGGAGAACGCTCGCGCGCTTGAGGACTGTGGAATCATCTGTCGGTTCTCCCGGGAGTTCATGACGCCTGAGCGAATGGAACAGCTGTTCGATGTCGATTACGAAGATCTGCTCGCGATCGGCGAGCGAGTCATTACTCTCGAGCGTCACTTCAACAACCAACGGGGGGTCGATCGCACGGACGACACACTGCCGTACGACCTCCCGAATTTCGAGGCTGCGCTCGATGAGTACTACGGCGTCCGTGGGTGGAACAACGACGGAACGGTACCGGATCACACGGTCGCTGACCTCTGAGGTACACGTCTCAGATAGTGTCGAGCAGTGCGCGAGGACTTTCGATGGATTAGCACGAGGCGAGTCGGATCACGTCCAACTTTAGGTAGCTCAATAGAACTAGGTTAAAGTTATATGAGCAGAAGATGGCTTCCGAACGCATGAGCGACGAGAGAACAGGTGGCAACCTCAAGCGAGTCCTGACGAAACGTGATATCTTCGTCCTGGCGTTCGGGGCGATGATCGGTTGGGGGTGGATCATTCAATCGGGCTACTGGATCAACGAGGGCGGTGTTCGCGGATCGATACTCGCATTCATCTTAGGTGGGATAATGGTTACCGTTGTCGGCCTCATCTACGGCGAACTGGCGTCCGCGATGCCGTACGTCGGTGGTGAACACGTCTACAGCCTGCGTGCGCTCGGACCGATCGGCTCGTTCGTGTGTACCTGGGCGCTCGTATTAGGTTACGTCGGAGTCGTCGTTTTCGAGGTCGTCGCGTTGCCGTCCGCACTCGCGTATATCGTTCCGGGGTTCAACGCGGTCCACCTCTGGACCGTCGCCGGGGAACCGGTCTACGCGACCTGGATACTCGTCGGGGGGGTCGGAGCGATCGTGATGACCTACCTGAACTACCGTGGCATCCGCCCTGCAGCGCAGTTCCAGACGCTACTCGCCGTCGTGATCGGGCTGGCGGGAGTCACGCTGGCCGTCGGTGCGGTTCTGAACGGTACCTCGCCGTCCACGCCGCCGTTCGGCGGGGTGGGGGTAGCCGGCGTGTTCACCGTCGCCATCATGACGCCGTTCATGTTCGTCGGTTTCGACGTGATTCCACAGGCCGCGGGCGAGGCCGACGTCTCGCCGCGAACGCTCGGACTCCTCATCCCGGTCGCGGTGGGGTTCGCAGCGCTGTTCTACATTGCCGTCATCTGGGCGTCCGGCCAGTCGATGACGGGTCCGCAGCTAGTCGAGAGTCCGCTGCCGGCCGCCGCTGCGATGGAGAGTCTGTTCAGTAGCCAGCTCATCGGTCGCATTATGGCGCTGGCGGGGATCGCGGGTATCCTCACGAGCTGGAACTCCTTTATGCTCGGTGCCAGCCGTGCCGTGTACGCGCTCGCCGAGTCGGAGATGCTACCTCAGCCGCTGAGCGAACTCCACCCCGAGCACAACACGCCCGTGAACGCCCTCCTTCTCATCGGGGGGATCTCGGTGTTTTCGCCCGTGTTTGGCGAGCAGATGCTGATCTGGATCGTGAACGCGGGCGGGCTTGGGCTGGTTTTCGCCTGGGTCTTGGTGGTCTTCTCGTTCTTCGTACTACGTCGACGCGAACCCGATATGGACCGGCCACTCGAACTCCCCTACGGCCACGTTCTCGGCGCGCTTGCGCTCGTGTTGACGGTGTTTTTCGTCGGGCTCTATCTCCCCGGAGCACCGTCGGCGCTCTCGTGGCCCTTTGAGTGGGGGATCATCCTCCTCTGGGCTATCCTCGGTATCGGCCTGTACGTCTTCTCGAGGAGCTCTCATTCCCGTGCGGAAACCGGTGTAGAAGAGGTCGACAGCTGATCCTTACCGGGATTCTTACGCTAGTCCGTGTCTGCCGGCATCTCGCCCAATGTGATCACTGGCGAAGGGAACATCTTCCCCCCACTCAATATACGGCAGGAAAGACGGCAGTATACTGAACCTAAACCTATATCTTTCCGATATATCGTCCGGAGTTCGATTCAGTGGAAAGATTTATGTGAGATTGGTATGGCTTCACACGTGGGATGATACTATGACTCGATCGGGCGTCGATATCGGGGGGACCTTCACGGACGTGATAGTCTTCGACGAGGAGACCAGGGAGATAGAAATCGCGAAGACGCCGTCGACGCCGGCGAATCCGGCGGAGGGGGTCGTCAACGGCTTGACGAAGGCCGAGATAGACATTGCGGACCTAGATTTCTTCTCCCACGGGTCGACGGTCGGGACTAACGCCCTCATCGAACGCGATCTCCCCCGTATCGGACTCATCACGACCGAGGGATTTCGCGATGTCCACGAGATACGCGATGCGACGAAAGACGAACTCTGGGACGCCTACGAGGACGTCGCCGATCCGTACGTCCAGCGGCGGGACCGCCTTGAGGTTCCCGAGCGTGTCGACGCCGCCGGCAATATCGTAGAACCGCTTGACGAAGACGTAGTTCGGACGGTCGCTCGGATATTCAAAAAGCGGGGTATCGACACGATCGCTATCTCGCTGATCAACGCCTACGCCAACGGTGAGCACGAGCGGCGGGTCGCCGAGATCCTCGCGGAGGAACACCCCGAGGCGTTCGTCTGTACCTCCCACGAGATTCTGCCAGAGATGTTCGAACACGAGCGGACCAGCACGACGATCATCAACGCGGCACTGGTCTCGGTCGTCCGTGGGTACCTGACAGATCTCTCGACGCAGCTCGCCGATCGCGGCTACGACGGCGATGTCCTCGCGATGCATTCCGGCGGTGGCGTAATGACGACAGAGGCCATCGCCTACTACGCCGCCCGCATTGCCAACTCCGGACCGACGGCGGGTGCCATCGCCGGCCAGTACATCGCTGAGCAGTGTGGCTTCGAGAACGCCATCGGCTTCGACATGGGCGGGACCAGCGCCGACGTCTCGCTCACCTACCGAGGCACCGTCGAGATGACCGACGAGTGGGCCGTCGAGTACGGCTACCCCATCATGTTCCCCTCGACGGACATCGAGACCATCGGGGCCGGTGGCGGATCCATCGCCTGGATCGACGATGGCGGATCGCTCCGGGTCGGCCCGAATAGTCAGGGCGCTGATCCCGGCCCGGCCTGCTACCTCCGCGGCGGCGACAAACCGACGACGACCGACGCGAACGTGGTGCTAGGGTGGGTCGATCCCGACAAGTTCCTCGGCGGAGACATGGAGGCGACGGCCGATCCTGCTCACGAGGTCATCGAGCGCGATATCGCCGACCCGCTCGGCTTCGACCTTACCGAGGCCGCCTCGGCCATCGAGCGTATCGCCGTCGCTAACATGTGCAACGCCGTCCGCCTCGTGTCGACGAGCAAGGGATACGACCCTCGCGACTTCGCGCTGGTTGCGTTCGGCGGTGCCGGTCCGATGTATGCCGCCCACGTCGCAAGCGAAATGAACATTCCGAAGGTCATCGTCCCGCCATACCCGGGCATCAACTCGGCGCTCGGCTGTCTGCTGGTCGATGTCGAGCACGACCTTTCGCAGACATTTATCGCCGACGCCACGGAGGATGTCGTCGACGATATCGAGAGCGCATTCGGAGAAATGGAGAGCGAGATCCACGAACGGCTCGCCAAGGAGGGCATCGATGACGAGGAGATGCGGATGGACCACGAGGTGAAGATGCGCTACGCCGGCCAATGGCGCTCGCTAGATGTATCCTGCTCACGGCCTCTCGACAGTATCGAGTCCGTTCGGTCGCGGTTTCACCGCCAGCATCAGCGGGCCTACGCCTACTCCGACGAGGACCAACCGGTCGAAATCTACGGCCTCCGCGTCACCGGCCGGGGCGTCGTCGAGAAACCCGCCTTCCCCGAGATCGAGGGAGGCGAGGCGGTGGGAGCTCACCGAGGCATCCGCGAGGCGTACTTCGAGAGAGTCGGTGAGTACGTCGAGACGGACATCTACGACCGCGACGCTCTCGGTGCTGGCGTCACCCTTGACGGGCCAGTCATCGTCGAACAGATGGACTCCACCGTCGTCGTTCCGCCGAGTGCGACGGCCGAGGTGGACAAAACGGGCAACATCATCATCACGGTGTAATCATGTCGGAGACACAATCACGGACGGACATCGACCTCGATCCGGTCACCTTCGAGGTGCTGCGCAGTTCCTTCAGGAACCTCGTCGACCGAATGGCAGAACAGATTCAGCGGACCTGCTACTCGTTCGTCATCTACAACCGCGACTTCAGCAACTGTCTGAACGACGCGGACGGTAACACGGTGATGCAGGGCTCACAGGACATCGCCGTTCACGTCGGAACCCTCCACTACACCTGCAAGGAGACCCTCGAGTACTTCGAGGGGAACATCAATCCAGGTGACGTCTATATCGTCAACGACCCGTATCTCGGCGGGACCCACATCAACGACGTCCGTATCATGCGGCCGGTGTTCTACGACGGGAAACTCATCGCCGTCACCCAATCCAACGGCCACTGGGCCGACGTCGGTGGCCCCGCGCCGGGGTCGTTCAACATCGGAGCCAACGATCACTTCGCCGAGGGACTGCGCATCCCGCCGCTAAAGATTTGGGACGCTGGAGAGTTCCGGAAGGATGTCGCGAACGTCCTGACGACCAACATGCGCCTCTCCGAGGACCGTATGGGCGACATGCGAGCCCAAGCCGAGGCGACGCGCATCGCCGAAGAGCGCCTGCTCGAACTCGTTGAGAAGTACGGCGTTAACACGGTGATGACCGCCTTCGAGGAGTCAAAGGACTACGTCGAGCGTATGATGCGCGAGCAGATCCGCGACCTCCCCGATGGGACCTGGCGCACGCAGGACTACATCGATGCCGACCCTAACAAGAAGGAAGGGTTCGTCACCGTCGACGTCGAGATGACCATCGATGGCGACGAGGTCCACTATGACCTCTCGGGGTCGGACGAGTACGTCGGCAACTTCCTGAACGCGACGTTCGGCACCGCCTTCTCGGGGGTTATCGCCGGAACGAAGATGTTCTTCCCCGATGTTCCACTGAATTCGGGTATGTACCGCGTCGTCAGTGCCGACCTCCCCGAGGGAACGGTTGTGAACGCACCGGAACCGGTTCCCGTCACCGGTTCGGTCGCCGGAGCCTATGAGAAGGTGATGAACGCCATCTTCGAGCTCTGGTCGGAGGTGTTACCCGAGCGCGCAATGGCCTGCGCGTTTAACCTCGAATATCTCCTCGCCGGCGGCCGGGACCAGCGCCCAGGTCGTGATGACCAGGAGTTCGCGTGGTACGACTGGATGGCCGGCGGCTGGGGTGGCCGCGACGGAAAGGACGGCGCGAACGCCACCGCGCCGGTGTTCGGCGCTGGCCTCGCCGTACAATCCCTGGAGGGCCAAGAGCGGGACGCTCCGCTTCTGACGAGCGAACACTCCATCGTCACCGATTCAGCCGGTCCCGGGAAACACCGCGGCGGCTGTGGTGTCCGGAAAGGTGGTCGCATGCTCGCGTGTGAGAATAGTGTTATCTCCTATTGCTCGGACCGCGCCCGTTCAGTCACGTGGGGTATCAACGGGGGGCTCCCCGGTATCCCCCACGGCGTCACGCTGAATCGCGCCTCTGGGGAATCCGAAGAGATGGGCACCGTGTTCTCGAATGTGCCCATCAAGGAAGGCGACCGGTTCGTCCGCCCTTCATCGGGCGGTGGAGGCTTCGGCGATCCGCTCGAGCGCGACCCTGATGCGGTCCTCGAGGACGTTAAAGACGAATACGTCTCCATCGAGCGTGCAGAGCGGGATTACGGCGTCGTCATCGAGCCGATCGACCCAGAGATCTGCGAGTACAGAATCGACCGCTCGGCTACGGAAAAGAAGCGAACGTTCATCCGCGAGAATCGGTCCGCCTGGCTCCGGGAAGACCCGGAGGATGTCGTCGCACGGTACCGTACAGGGGAACTCGACAGGCTCGACCTCATTCGGCAGTACGGAGTCATTCTGGACTGGTCGACGGACGAACTACTGGAGCGGACGACCGAACAGTTCCGCGAGATGCTCGAACAGCGTGCCAGATCCGAGTGGAAACAGTAGGACGTGCACACGCTGACTGCTGATTTTTTGTGTAATGCTGTTCTGTCGGATCTCATAATGACGTTCTGCACGGAGGGTATGAATTTAGCGAGAAGGTCTGAATGACGCACTGCGGTCGTTATCGGATAATACCATAGAGTCTAGTGATCAGTCCTATGGCCCATCAGGGCAAAGCAGAGTCGAGTGAGCGGCGTCGCGAGTATGGGTGCGCAATTGAGCGTCCGGATGTCCCCGACGAATATCCGCCTCCAGCGGCGCGAGGAGGCCGAGCGATGCACCCACAAGCCCGAGCACAAGGAGGCTAACGTCGAGCGCGAGGTGATCGGCCTCTCGTCGCTACTGCTTCAGAATCCGGCACTGTGTATACGTTCAGCACATTCCGTTCCCACTCCATCGGTGATCGTCTACTCGTCTGTGCGATCTCTCGTACCCCAGCGTATAGTTGTGTCTCCGAGTGCGATGTGTCTCGCGGGCGATTTAGATCACTGCGCGAGTCGTTCATTCCATGTAGCCACTACGTATTTCTATTGTCCATCCACTACGGAACATACGCGATGGCCTTAACGATACTCGACCTGTTCATCGACCTCAAACGCCTCGAAGACGAATTAGGCCGACTGCCCCGGGCGAACGACGTGGTGCGCGACGGCGCCCACAGCGTCAATACCTACTACAAACGCTTCGACGGCAACTGGCGGCACGTCGAAACCGCATACCGACAGTGGCGTGAGACCGGTCGACTGCCTGCTGACGCGCCGTAACCTGTGCTGCGGCTCGCGCGACCGCGTGTTGGATGAACAACCCATTATCGTTCAGCCCACTAAGAATCGGGTCTCGTCACGACGTCGGAGGGGCACTCGTCGCCAAGCCTGTTCTCCTACCAAGGTGAACGCAGTGCAGCGGTATCGATGTACTGGTCCAGCCATGCGGCTCGGTCGGCGAGTTCACGGCGACCCCGTCGCGTGATCGTATACTCGTTGGTCCGGCGGTCTTTCTGGGATTTCTCGACAAGGCCTTTCTCAACGAGGACATCGAGATTGGGATACAAGCGCCCGTGGTGGATCTCTGATTCATAGTACGTTTCGAGGTCGTCTTTGATCGCGAGGCCATGGGGCTCCTCGAGGCCGGCAGTCACGTACAACAGATCGCGTTGGAACCCAGTCAGATCGTACATTACATCACTGAAGAGTCTCCTTTTCGACGTAAAGATATGGGTGGTGATCGGTCGCACCACGAGGACGAAGGCCACCTGACACTACATGGTAATGACCGCAACAGCGCCAGTCGTAGTGACTCGGCTCTCTCTAACCATCGCGACGGCTCCCTCGCTGCGATGGCTATGAACGTACGTGGCCAGTCACTGACTCGGTCACGGATACCTGTCGGTGGCCTCTCTCTATTGTTCGAGAAGCATGACGATGCTTCGGTCCAATGCACTTCATCGCTGGACACAGGTGGGGAGAGAGGGTGCGTCACAGCACATCGTGGGGAGACTGGGAACGCCACCTCCTCTGGATCCGAAGTACAGCAGCCCCATGCTCATGTTTTCCTCCTCGTAGTTAGGCGGTTCTAATCGAATCGAGAGTGTATAAGTTGGAATAAAGGTAGGTGTCCGTGATGGTTGCGTCAGGGACGGTGGCTTCGGGTGGATCGTTAGCCACTCACGAAGCTGGGTCTAGTACATATCCATCACTCACTGCTGAGAGCGATAGAGCCACTGCTATGCTCCCCTGCCGCGCCGCAAGCCAGTTTCTTCATGCCCTCTCTCGGCAGACGATGAGCGGCTGGTTATGTCGGGGTGGCCGCTTCAAACGGGAGATAGGAGTCTTCCCACTCGTGACGCTCGGCAAGGGCTTCCCGGCCGTTCTCGGAGAGCGCATACCAGTTGGTGCGCCGGTCGATCTGGCCCTTCTCGACGTAACCCTGATTGACGAGCGTATCGAGATTGGGGTACAGGCGGCCGTGGGTGATCTCGCGGTCGATCTGCGCTTCTAACTCGGTTTTGATCTCCTGTCCTGACGGCTGGTCGAAGCCGGCGATCACGTACAGCAGGTCGCGCTGGAACCCGGTGAGCTCAAACAGTGACATCATCAACCACATGCGTCTAGTATTGGGCATGGAGTATTGTTACACAGGTGATACAGAGCCTCCCAGATCGTTGCTCTGCACAACGATCACAAGTGTCTCGCTCGCACACTAGACATGAACGAAGAGATTCTATAACCGGTGTATGACGAGTACTAACCGAAGTTCCATACGGACCGAATAATCACTCAACGAGGACTCATTGGTGGTAAGATGATATTTCACGGCAACTGCGCCGTGTCACGTGCCGACGCAGGAGCGGAGGGCACGTCGGCAGCCCCGCCGAGCGGGCCCGCGATCGGGCGTGAGTCAATGACCGGGCACGGGAAACACCCTGGCACGGCGGACTCCGAGAGAGTGCGGGGACCAGCCGCCGACTTTCTCGGGTCATGCTGAGTGATCGGGACGGGTCATATCAGTGGCTGTCCGATCCCTGACTGCCGACGCCTGCCGTTTCGCCCCGCCTGGCATCTGCTTTGTGGTCAGTGAAAAAGAGATTGCACGTATCACGCGACAGCTCCAGACGCCGGATGGCTCGTAATTCAGTCAGGAAATCAGTCACAAATACGTCGAAAGTATTTACTCGAATAGAGGCGCAACCATTGACACCGGCCGTGTCTGAGACTGAGTGCTGGACGAGAGATGCGCCACGGCAACACGTCGGACACAGCGTCACGAGATGAGTCGGCTGATACACCTCGTCCGAGCATCAACGCGGTACGCCACTCTCTGTAGAACTCACGGCTCTGAAGTACCCATCACGGACGAGACGCGTTGTTACAGACCGACTCCTCCTCGGCACGCGACTGGACTCTACATCGATCTTCGTTCGTAGGACACGCGCAGCATGAGCGGTCTTGGTAGGTGGCTGAACACTAGATACCGAGTGACCGAACAAACAATCGGAAGCGCCCGAGATGGATCGAGAGTCAGGACGACGAAGAGAGAGACGTCATACGCCCGTGGAAAGTACGATATAATACCCATCGGACTGAGATAATTGATGCAATATCCGTTATCCAGTGCCGAGTTCGTGAGTGGGGGCAATATCTCCCACAGCACGGCAGTCAAGCGGTATACGCGCGAGATACTGATCACCGGACGCATGTGTGTTCTTGAGCGATGTACTCACCGGTGCTCACATCCAGAGTGCTCGCCGTACCTCGTCTGTCCCGCTGGCGCCGTTCGTCGAGATACCGTCTTAGGGACGCAACTCGACCACCAGCTAAGCGAGTAATTAGAATTAATGCTATTATGAGTGTCTTCGTGAACTCAGGTAGTATGATGAGATGAGTACGGCTCATGATGGAATGACAATACATTACTCATCACCTCCGACCGGACAGCGCTGACGACACGCAAAGCTTGATGCGCGTCGCATTCCTTCCTTCGTCTACGAACCACGCCAGCAAGTCGCGCGCTCACCGACCGCCCGAGCGTCGCCTCCTGCCTATCACGCGGTCCCACGGACTCGGTATGCCTCGCCCATCACTCACCCCAATCGACACAGCCCGCGCCTGTCTCGCAGAGGAGCATGCCCAAGTGCGCGCCGAACGAGCGGCGTTCGAGACGTTCGCCGAACGGGTGCGCGCCCTCGACCCGGTACCAGCACCGTCCCAGCCACCGCCCACAGCCCTGGCCCTTCGCGATCGATCGCGAGCTCACGCAGGCGTAGCCACGACCTGTGACGTGCGAACCGCCTATCAGGAGACGGTGCTCGCGGTGGAGCACTACGAGAGCGTGTATGGCGAATCGCTCGTGACGAACCTCACTGCCGAACTGGGGCCCGAGATCGCAACAGCGCTCCAAGAGGATGGACCACTCGCATTAGCGGTGCAGCAGGCAGTCATCGCGAGTGTGGGCCCTGCGATCCAGGATCGCCGCGCATTTCTCGAGGTGCTTGATGCCGAGCAGGCCTCGATCGATGAGGCCTACCGTGAGGGAGACGCCATCGCTACCGAACTCACCGAATTCGATGAATCGGAAACAGCGACGTCAATGGACCACAGTACTATCTGTGAGACGATCGACGAGCTGCTCGAACGGTGTCGTCAGCTCATCGACGCGCGCCAACGGGAGATCCAGGAGCGAGTCGTCTCCCGATACACCGACGGCCATGATCTCTGTACGTACCTGTATGCGGACGGCCCGGGCGAGTGGACCTACCCCGTACTCACCGTCGCCGTCTCACTCAACCGACATCTCGAGGAAATACATCATCACCTCGAAACAGATGGCTCCACTGGCTCAACCATTCGGTGACTGCGTGGTGAGATGGATCGTTTCGCAGAGTAGTAAGTTTTCGACTGAAGCGTGTGGGGATGAAGTGGTCTCCGGGCGGGGTGCCACTACCTAGATTCCCATTGGACGTTGATGCCAGTGACAGGCGTCCCCCTCACTGACTGGCCCCGTCGCACACCGGCTTGCGCCGTCGGAGACCACTCGCTACTCACTCGTACTGACTACTAATGCCTCCCAAACACGCAAGGATTGGACTAATTAGCCCCTTCCTGGAGCGGGATCCCAGATACCTATATCCACGAAGCTGACTGGTAGGAGTGTGTATTAGTTGTAATCACGAATTCCCGGATACAACCGAAGAGGACGGTCATGCGGAGATGTTCGGTATTCTTACGTCGTGTGACTGTACGACAGAAATCCGTCCGAAATACGCTGAGTGGGTTATCACCGAGGTCTAGGGTTCACACTCAGTGAAAGCTGTCGTATGCACAGGGACAGGACCCACGTTCGGAGTGTCGGCTTCCTTTCGTAAGAAGTGGTCCAGAGCTGACCATCTGGGATCAAGACCGACAGACGCCTGCCACACCAACACCGGAACGGCCTGAGTTAAGGGGACAACTGTGGCTCTTCGAGATCTGTGAACGCGTCAACGAGGGTGGTAGGAAGCGGTGTCTCGGTCACATCGATCGAGAGCAACCGATACGCCTGGTCATGTGATAGCGGCAGCGCGATGAAAAGGTGCTTCATATCGAGACAGGCGAGCAGCGTCGACACCGCCTCGCTGTACTGACAGTGGATGTATGGCTGCTGCTCGGGGACTGGCCAGAATGTTTCGTCCTGGAGCGTACTCTCGGGATGGAGGAGGAGCGACACCGGCACCCCACGTTCGACGACCGCCGAGAGTGCCTCCCCAAAACGTCGTGCCTCGTCGGACGAGAGCCCCGGAACTTGGGCGGGAAGAGCAAGGTAAATGGCCTGCTGGGCGGTTGAGAGCGTCTCGATGAGGCGCTCGGTCGACTGCTCAAACCCGATCAACGCTGGATAGGAGGGAGAGTCGACGGGATCGAGCGCGTTGAAGTCCGCTGCGACGTCTCTGATCGTCGCTTCGTACTGCTCTGCTTGCGTCTCGAGTTCATCGCGTTTTGCCGTGAGGAGGCGATCGAGCGCGATCGCTGGCGGGACGGCCGTATATCGTTTCGGTCGGTGTTCATCCCACACCTGCACGATCTCCCGCTGGGCGAGGCTGTTCAGCACGTCGTAGATGCGGCCCTCTGGCACGTCCGTGAGGTCGGCGAGGGCGGGGGCAGTTGCTTGCCCATGCTCAACGAGCCCGCGATAGGCCTGAGCTTCGTATGTGGACAGACCGAGATCGCACAGACTGGCCATAGCGGAAGATACGTCGGGGCTGCTGGTTAACTGCTTCGGCTGGCCTACATATTACAGATAGACCACGATAGACCCGAGCTTCGTATATTTTTAGAAATCATCTCGGCAGAAAGCCACTCTTCGACAGAGGACGCTAAACGGTAAGAGACAATAGGTCGGAAGATAGGTTGAATCATAGACAACAATATCCCCGTTGAATGGGTTTACTATCCACCGATACTAGAGGGACGGTGCTGTCGATGATTATAGGATCAATGCCGGGGCCGTACCTTTTTAGGGAATTATTCTGATTCTTATTCGAGGCGCTAATTCGAATTCTAGGGGAGGGACAGTAACGATCAAGAGGCTATGGTAGTGTTCCCTAGCCATGATCGGTACTGGATAAATGGTAAAGTATACCATGCCTGGAAACAACATGATAGTTAGGAGGATGCTTCGAGAGATCGCTGTTGAGGAGGTGAGTTCTATTCCGAACGATGCGGCGGTGTATCACTACGACGAACTCGATGAAGAACTCAAACACGCCTTCCCCATGCTCGTACAAAAAGGGCGAGGAACACTCGTGAATCGATCCGAATCCCTCATTTCACACGGCGACTACGTGAAATTCACTGGATTCTACCGAATTACGTTCTAGTCCCGATGAGCCATCTCTTGGCGTACCTCTCGAATTATATCAAGATAACAAATCCTTGAACATCTCATCAGGACCCACTATTACACCTACTTCTCACTCACCGTCGTGCCTATAACCGGACAGCCTCATCCGACGGATCTCGGGAAACGCCAGACAGACCACTCCCGGGGGTCGTCTCTTATTACTAGTTACAATTAATCGTATTATTCATGCCACTTGTTAATTCTCGTCCCCCTGTACCTCTACTCATAAAGTTCTCCTGTACCAAGGTCGAATAGTGTACAATCATACAAGCAGCGCCAGAGAGGGAAGTTACACAGTCCTTAAGGAATGGCGGTTCGCGAGGGCGGAAATCAGGCTGAAGATCCTGACACGTGGGCTGAATCTCTTCGACCCACCTTAATAGACGATTTTCCGTCTCATATGCTATTTCAGGGTTTCGTTGCTGTGAACGAGTGACTGCGAAGGGAATTTCTGCTGTGTCACAAATGTATCTTTGTTATTTTCGTTTTCAGTCGGTCAATGGTCGTACGATCCGTTTGTCGTGGTTGCCTGATTAGCTCGGTGTTGTTCGCCTCCAGGAGGTGGTCTGGAACCGAATTTACACGGTCAGAGCGCGGACCGACCCGCCGATTGCGGAACCGTCACGGGTCACCGTTGACGAGAAACGGATTGAGACCAACGGCGAAGCGAAGTGGCTTATGAGGCCATCGAAACGGCGTCAAAGTCCCTCGTGGAGATCGGCGTGTTCAGCCGCTATAAGACCGATTCCGCGGCGTTCGCAGGGGACCGCCGTCGCGTGGCGCGGAAGACGGGTCGTGCCGTCCGTGCCCCGGAAACGGCCTTGTCGTATCTTCCACTGCCGGATCCCTCGATATGACCGATCCACAGCTCAGGAATCCCCGCTGACTCCCGGAACGAGAGGTCAGCTTCGTGGAGACAGACGCGAACACCCTGCCGGGCATCGCAGTCCGCTTGCGTTACCACTACTGAAAAGCTTCATCTCTAGCGTCTCTTTGATCAGGTCTTGCAGTTGCACAGACACCGACCGCTACAACCTACTCACTCCTCAATCTATCTGACTAGACAGTCCACCCAAGACTGTACTTCATTTCACTATCTGATTTTCGTCGTGGTCCGACATTTCTCCGATGGATCCATCACGCATCCCCTGTGTCCATACATTTTTCTTATCTGCCTGTGTGGGAAGACCACATGGAGAGACTATCGCTATCTAATGGCGCGTTTGAAGGAAACAACAACGCCTATCTCTTTCACGACACCGGAGAGACGGTCCTGATCGATACCGGCGATTGGATGGCGACAACCCAAGCACAGTTACATGAGCACCTCCGCGAATACGGCGTCACGTTCGAGGATATCGATCGCATTTTCCTCACGCATTGGCACGGCGATCACGTCGGTCTTGCGGGAGAGATTCAAGCAGAGAGCGGCGCTGAAGTACATGTACATACCGCGGACGCGCTGCTCGTCGAAGGCGACGAAGACGCCTGGGAGGACCTCCACGCGCTACAGAAATCCTACTTCGACGACTGGGGCATGCCAACGGAGAAACAGGAGACACTTCGTGATCGAATGGCCGGCCCAGATATGTCGAGCGAATATCCGACGGTGACGTCGTTCGAAGACGGGGACACCTTTTCGTTCGACGGCTTCGAACTCGGGGTCGTCCACGTTTCCGGGCATGCAGCTGGACTCTGTATGTTCGAATTCCAGACTGAAAACGGACGGGAGGTCTTCTCCGGTGACGCACTGTTACCTATATACACACCCAACGTCGGAGGGGCCGACGTCCGTGTCGATAACCCCCTTGAGAAATATCTCCGTGGGTTGCGACGGATCGTCAATTCGAACTACGTCCGAGCATGGCCGGGCCATCGCGAGCCGATCGATGAGCCGGCCGACAGGGCGGCGTACATCATCCATCATCACGAAGAGCGTGCCTGGCGGGTGCTCGATACGCTTCGTCGTCAGGGAGCGTGCGACACGTGGACCGTGAGCGCCGAACTGTTCGGTGAACTCAACGGGATTCACATCCTTCACGGCCCCGGTGAGTCGTACGCACACCTCGAACATCTCGAACAGGAGGGAACGGTCGTTCGCGATGGGACGGAGTACCGTCTCGCCGACGGCATTGCAGAGAAACTGGTCGAACTCGAGGACGATCGGTGGCCCCTGCCATACTAACACTTGATCGATCATCGTGTACAATCAGCTAGATGTAGATAGAGTAAACTACCCTACCCAACCGCTTGGGCTTGTGCCCTCGCGTCTGTGGGTAGGCTTCCTGCTTCCACGACAAGCTATGCATACAAAATGTGTCCACTGGAAGCGCAGTCTCCACAAGTCGGACGGAGGACGCTTCGCGTCCTCCGTGATGCTAAAAACCTTCTATTTTTTGGTTTGTTGATTCGGAACGTCTCGCCTCCCCCTTCTTTAGACCGTGAGAAAGAATGTTCCATGCCACATTCGGATCTCTATCCGGCTTGGACTCGCAAGTAGGGAAGGAGTGTTCGCGAGCCCATAGCGGCTTGACTGTCTCGACACCGCACAACCCACACTCCTTCGTCGTCTCCACCGAGTCTACCGCCACGAAGTGCATCTCTTCGCGTTCGCACTTGTATTCAGGCATCCGTGTGAACCTTTCCCGGACGGCGCACACTCGGTTGTGAGCGTTCTCCGGCAGTTTGACCAAGCTGGCGGTGTACAAGTTCCCCATTGTTATTAAATCGCACTTGCTGACGTAGTAGTTCGAGAGCTTGGAGGGAGTTCCGACGCTTGCGCATCAGTCGGCGTGGAAGTCGGTCAATTCAGTTTCATTGACAATGTATCGAAGCGCAGTGGACCGTCCCATCGGTCAGTTCGGTCGTCTTCATCTTACCTTTAGTACCCCTTCTTCGAAATTTGGTATTATTTCCCCTCGAACTCAGGGTCTCGCCCTTCGATCCTAGCTGTGAACCCTTCGGTGTAGTCGTTCGTTTCTGTTAATCGTTCCCCCATTGCAGATTCGAATGCGAGTCCCTCGTCGAGAGGCATCTCGAGTGCGGAATTAAGAAGTTCGCGCGCACTCTTCATCCCGAGTGGAGCGTTTTCAGCCAGGTCGTCTGCGTAGGCCATCGCCCGTTCGTCCGTCTCGTCGGGGTCGTCGACGATCTCATGGACGAGACCGATCTCCTTGGCATCCAGGGGATCGATATAGTCTCCCGAAAGAACGATTTCCTTGGCTTTCGAAAGACCAACAAGCCGGGGGAGCCGCTGGGTTGCCCCACCAGATGGGAATACGCCGAGAGTCACCTCAATAACGCCGTACTTCGCATCTCGGCTGATAATTCGAAAGTCCACGGGAAGGACGAGTTCAAACGCCCCTGCGATCGCCCCTCGCTTGATACTCGCCACCGAGACGACGTCCATCTCGTCGATAAAGTGGGTGATATCATCAAGTCCAACATCAAGAGTTTCACTGTCGTCTCTCCCTAGCTTGCGCATCATCTCTAGGTCCATCCCGGCACAGAACACTGACCCCTTCCCCTGGAGGGTCATAACGCGTACGTCGTCAGCCGCATCAACTTTTTCGAGGGCAGTCCTGAGATCACGGAGTAGGGATTCGTTCATCGCATTTCGTTTCTCCGGCCGATTAAGGATGACATCTGCTCGATGCCCCTCGACGTCGAGTAGAACGTTTCCATTGCCAATCTCTTTCATGGCATAGTACGTATCGGATTGTGCTAATAAGCATTTCCCTCAGGAGGCTAAGAGGGGACCATATCGTCGATCAACTGTTGGATAGAAGCAGCAACTGCTCGTCGATTGACCGTCGAAACACCCAGTCGATGCGTACGAACCCTTGAACGGAGACCAGTTCGACGCCGTCACCAAAACGTGGAGGCACTAAGCGAAGATGAGGGAGACTGTCGGCGACGGATGGAGACTCAGTGAAGCAACGCGAGGAGAATCTCCAATCAAGTAGTATCACGACACCTCGATCGCAGTCCAGACTCGCTGTATTGGGATGGTATATCGAGGCCGTCGGTCCCGGACGGTTCGAATGTATCGACGATGATAGTAAGGTAACGATGGCACCGGCTTCGTCGACATTCTCTAGCTTTGCCAACCAACTCAGTGTAATCCCGTTCACCGCTTTACCAAGCGGCATTCAATCTACAAACCATTCCATTTAACGATGGTGAATTGTATTGAGGAGTGACCCCGAGGTAATCTACCTCGATTATCTGAAGATCTATCCGAAGTAGCCGTCATGAGTATGTCGCGTCTGACAAGGCATCAGGAGTTCCGAGGACGGTAAGGTGACGGTCGCTGCCCTTATCTGACACTCATCCCACGAGCGAGTAGCGTCTCTCGCTCGTAGTTCCCCGGGCGATGCCAACGATCGAATAGTTAACCCAGTGAATAATCTCACCCGTGGAACGTTCGAACGAATAGAACGGGTGACGACACCGTGAACGGTCGGTTCTACGGACGAACGATCTCTATAGATGGCCTGTGTGGGTCCTTCTACGCATTTGCTCGTTCGATAGTCTAGAACGGTTGACGGACCCTGAAGGAGACGACGATTCCCTATCTCGTCGGTCTCGATGGCACGAGAAGCACCGAGTACGCTATTCTGGAGCCATCGACCGACGAACCTCTGTCTTCCCTCCTGAATAGTTTCTCGTAGAGCGAACTATCCGCGACTGAGTGAAGAAACAATCCAGCCGGTCGCTACATTGGTCCCATGGTTATCTCCAGACACTTGTCGCTGCCCCCGGATGGCACAGATGAGGGCTATATACTTCGACGGACTCCCCAACCCAAATCTGTAACTGCGTGGTGCATAACAGATATAGTGCCGTTATGGATCCCTCCTCCCTCAAATTCCTTGTTCCACGTTGTCCTCAGGGGATGATAGTGGGCCATCGCTGCTCGAATTGTCCGTCGTGGCTTCGTCTCGAAAATCGTTCAATGTCATTGAATACCATATGACCAATTTCGTTTAAATACGACCAATGTTAAGTAGCTGTCTCACGGATTAAACCATTATTACTTACGGTGTTCGGAGACCGGTAGACGTGATGACCAATTAGCCGGATGCGTCCAAGTTGCGGCCGTTACTGGTCGGCGTCGCGTCCCCGATCTAGGCGCGACGACTCCCCTGTTCAATTCGGTAGGACGATTTCTTATTGACAAATGAGGATGTAATCGTGCTGTGGGATGCGTTAGGGACTGTCAAGGATTCCTGGGTAGAATCGCTTCGACAAACACCATCGCATTCGAACTACACCGTTCCACCGCATGAAGGGGACTAGCGACCCTCGAACTCCGGGGTTCGTCCCTCACCGAACGCGCGGACACCTTCCCGGAAGTCCTCCGTCTTCGCCGTCTCTGCGATTTTGTCTGTCTCAGCGGCGAGTTGTGCCTCGATGCCCCGCGAGGTACTTTCGGTGAGTAACTGCTGGGTCCGCCCTAGGGCAACGGTCGGTCCCTCGGCGACACGGGCAGCGACTTCACGAAGTCGTTCGTCGAACTCGTCGTCCGCAACGGTCTCCGTCGCCAATCCCAGGTCGACGGCTTCCTCGGGCCCGACGCGCTCGTTGAGCAGGGTGATGCGTTTAGCCTGTCTGAGACCGGCGACCCGTGGCAAGAAGTACGTAGAGGCGCCGTCGCCAGTCGCGCCGATGCCGGGGTAGCCAAACTGGAAGTACGACGCGTCACTGGCGAGTACGAAGTCCCCGAAGATACCGAGACTGAACCCTGCACCGACCGCCGCGCCGTTGACGCCTGCGATAACCGGTACCTCCGTCTGGTGTAACTGAACGATGGCATCGTGGAGCAGCGAGGCCCCTTTGCGCATCTCGCCTGGGGCGTCCTCGCTGGCGAACGTCGTTACGTCGCCGCCCGCACAGAACACCCCGTCCGAACCAGTGAGCACGAAACATCGAACCGATTCGTCATGGAGGCAGACCGCGAGGTCCAGCAACTCCTCGGACATCGTCTCGTTGAGCGCGTTCATCTTCGAGGTGCTGTGAATCTCGGCACGCAACACGCCATCCTCGAACGTCGTCTCGAAGTTCTCGTAGCTAGCGTTCACCATGCTATCTACTCCGAGCACAGGGACAAAAATGGTAGGTACGACGATGAGTATTCGAGTCGATCCGAGACCGACCTGACGCGTTCAGAGGCTACACCCGGTCTCCTCGCAGGGCCGCAGGTTCGTGTCGGCTTTGTGCTCGGCGAGGAACTCCGGAATTGGGTAGTCGAAGTCGGTGCCCTCGGGCGAGACGAGTTTTGACGACCAGAGCGCGTTCGTCGCCTGATGGTCGCAGGACCGAATCTTCATCTCTCCTTTTGGACCGGTCAGTGACACCCCTTCGAGCGCGGAGACGAGGTCATCCGCGCTCGTCGACCCCGCTTCGATGGCCGCCTTCGCGAGGAAGCGAACCCCCATGTAGGACGTCAGGGAGTACGTACTGGGGTCAGTCCCGTCGCCGATATCACGGTAGTCCTTGACGAACCGTTCGTTCTGGTCGTTGCCGGTCTGTTCGCTGGAGAGCGCTGCGTGGTAGGGGACGCCGCCATAGTTCCCGACGCAGGCGTCTCCTGCACCCTGTGCCAGAATGCTCGTCTGATTGGTGACGACGTCCATCTGCTCTTTCAGACCAAAGGAGGCGATCTGCTTCGCGGAGTTGATGCCGTCTGTTCCCGAACACCGGACGAGGAAGAAGTCGGCGTCCGTCGATGCGACGCGCTGTATCTCCGTGGAGTAATCCGTCGCACCTAGCTTCGGCCACACCTGTTCGACGACCTCACCGCCGTTCTGCTTGGCAACATCGACGAATGCCTTGACGCTCGCCCGACCCCACGCGTAGTCAGCACCCATCGTCGCGAACGTCTTGCCGAGGTTCTGCATCGCCCACTCCGCGTTCGGCTTCTGGTTCTGGTATGTGTGGGTGTTCGACCGGAACGTGTACTGGTTGCAGTCCTTGCCCGTTAACGACTCGTTGGTCGCCGTGGTGATCATCAACGGTATCTGGTTTTGCTGGGCGTAGTTGGAGACGGCGGAGGCGACCGACGAACTACCGAGGCCAGTGAACACGTCGATGTTTCCGTTGGATAGCTCGCGTGCTCGCCGAAGCCCCTGTTCTGGATCAAGTTGCGTATCCGCGACCTGCGTCTCCACCGTGAGTTCCGCTCCATCCTCTTCGAGGTGGCGGAGGGCGACTTCCATCCCGACGCGCTGATCCACGCCGATGGCGGAGTACGGGCCGCTGGTCGGGAATAGCCCTCCGATTCGCAGGGTGAGATCACCCCCGCCACCGCCCGTTCCATTGCTCGACCCAGTCGAGTTGTCGCCACCACCGTCGCCGCCGCCGGCTTGCTCGCTAGTACAACCTGCGAGCACTGCTATTCCCCCTGCCAACGCAGCCCCGCTGGCACGCTGGAGAAACTGTCGTCTCGTGTCCGCTGGCTCGCCTCGTGACATGAGCTATCATAGCGTAGACGAGCGGCCTTTTAAATGTTGCCCCGATTCACCTAGCGTTCTCGCGTGACCGGCCGATTCGTCACGGTGAGCGGGTCGGTTCCGGTAACTCATTGAACGACCAGGCGAGAAGTGGGCTCATGACGACTGAGAGTTGGGTACGACGAAGGTGGTGGGGTCGGCTGTTAGCTCTCGTCGCTCTCGTCACTTCCCCGGAGGTCGGAGACGACGTCCCACGCGGAGCGACTTCGGTCGGTCAGGAAGCCGGCAATACCGTCGGGGACGAACAGGACGAACAGGACGTACACGACCCCTAAGACGATGGGCCACCCTTCGATGAAGCCCGTCAGTAATTCACGTGCGCCCAGCAGGAACACTGCACCGAAGATGACGCCCCAGAGCGTTCCCATACCTCCAATGAGCGTCACGAGCAGGGCGTCGCCACCGGTCGACCAGTACATCATGTTCGGCGTCAGGATGTTGAGGTACAACCCCTGCAGGATGCCCGCGACGCCAGCGAACAGGCCCGCGACGACGAACACGGCCAGTTTGTAGTGGTTCGTGTCGTACCCGAGGAATCGCGCGCGGTCCTCGTTTTCGCGAATGCTGACGAGCACCCGCCCGAACGGCGAGTTCGTGAGCCGTCGCATCAGCAGGAACGAAACTAGGACGATCCAGAGAGTAAAGTAGTAGTACGTCACGTAGTCCGAGAGCGGGAGACCGAGCAGGTCAGGACGGGTGACGAGCATGCCGTTGTCCCCGCCGGTGAACTCGGTCGACTCGAACACGGCGTAGTAGCCGACCATCGAGAACGCCAGGGTCAGCACCGCGAAGTACACGCCCGACAGTCGAAACGCGAGCCACCCCGTTATCAGCGATATGATGACGACTGCGAATAGTGCGATTCCGACCGCCACCGGGAACGAGACGCCCGCTTCGGGGATCAACGGAAGAGGTCGGCCCGTCATCGCCATCCCCATCGCGTACGCCGCCGCACCGTACGGGAGCGCGTGGCCGAACGAAACGACACCAGTATATCCGATGAGCAGGTCATAACTGGCCGCAAACAGCAGGAGGACGAGGAGTTCGACCGCGAGTCCCGTCTGGTAGCTGCCGTACACCTGCGGAACCGCGAGGAAGGCGACCAAGAGGGCGACACCGACGACCCACTGGACGCGACCGGAGAGCGACGCGACGCGCTGACTGAGACCGACCGCCATCAGTGTTCCACCTCCGGGTCACCGAAGAGACCGCTCGGCCGCACCAGCAACACGACGATCATCAGCGTGAAGATGATTATCGAGGAGAGCGTCGGAACGTAGAAACTCCCGTACGCCTGTGCCAGTCCCGCGAGTAACGCCCCGACGACCGACCCCCGAAAACTTCCCAGTCCACCGATGACTACGACGATGAACGCCTCGATGACCATATCCAGTCCCATGGCGGGGTAGACACTCAGCATCGGCCCGGCGACGACGCCACCGACGGCGGCCATCCCCGCGCCCACCGCGAACATGATGGTGAACGCCCGCTTGACGTTGATACCGTTGGCTTCTACCATCGTCCGATTGGCGGTGCCGGCCCGCACGACCAGTCCGTAGCGGGTCCGTTGCAGGAACAGGTAGAGTCCCACTGCGATGACCGCCCCGAGACAGATGACGAACACTCGGTAGACCGGGAGCGCGGCCCCGGCGACGTTGAACACGCCCGTGACCCACGACGGGGCCGCGAAGTTGAGCGCGTTCGGCCCCCAAACGAGGATGACTATCTCATCAAGGATGAGGGCAATACCGAACGTCAGGAGGATCTGATAGAGTGGATCGCGCCCGTACAGCGGTCTGAGCGTAAGGTACTCCATCAACACGCCGATGCCGGCGACGAAGAACGGTGCGACTAGGAGCGCGACCACGAATATCCCCGTCCGGTCGAACAACACGAGGCCGAAGTAGGCTCCGAACATGTACAGCGACCCGTGGGCGAAATTGACCACGCCCATGAGCCCGAAGATGAGCGAGAGTCCAGAGGCGACGAGCAGGAGCAACATTCCGATGGCGATACCGTTCAGTGTGAGGCCAACCAGGACGCTAGCTGATGTCATACACCCTCTGCAAGAGCAGGGAAGGGGGCACGGTTAAACTTATGGGTGGTGAACACACACCAGACGATAGGTTACCATGAGAGCGCCGACTGACCTGGGAGGGACATAGATGGGTGTACTGGAGACTAGCGGATTGACGAAGCACTTCGGGGGGGTGACGGCGGTCGACGACGTCGACCTCTCGGTACCGGAGGGTGAAATAACCTCGCTAATCGGACCGAACGGCGCGGGCAAGACGACACTGTTCAACATGCTGGCAGGGGCACTTGAACCCTCGGCCGGCGTCGTTCGGTTCCGCGACGAGGAGATTACGGGCCTCCCGCCGGAGGCCATCGCGCGCAAGGGTATTGCGCGCTCGTTCCAGATAACCAACGTCTTCGAGGGGCTCTCGGTCCTCGAGAACGTCTGTGTGGCCGTTCAAGCGCGTCACAGGGGCGGCTGGAACGTCTACCAGCACGTCGACAACCGCGACGACTACACTGAGGAGGCGCTGGAGATTCTCTCGGTTGTCGGACTCGAACACGAGCGCGACCAGCCGGCCAGCTCGCTGTCCCATGGGGATAAACGTTCGCTCGAAATCGGCCTCGCGCTGGCTATCGGCCCCGACCTGCTCCTTCTGGACGAACCGGCGGCGGGGATGAGCCAAGTGGAAATCAAGGAGATGCTTGACCTCATCAACGACCTCTCGGGGGAGTACACGATACTATTCGTCGAGCACAATATGGACATCGTGATGAACATCTCCGATACGGTAATGGTGTTACAAAACGGTGCGATCATCGCCTCTGGACCGCCAGCCGAGGTACAGGCGGACGAGTCGGTGCAGGAGGCGTACCTCGGAGGGGTGGCCTGATGGCGGGATTGACGGTCGACGCCATCGACACGTACTACGGTCAGAGCCAGGTGCTCCACGATGTCTCGCTGAACGTGGACGACGGAGAGGTCGTCGCCCTGCTGGGGCGCAACGGCGCGGGGAAGACGACGACTCTGCGCAGCGTCGCTGGTATTGCTCCCCCACGGAGCGGACGAATCCAGTACGACGGTGACGACATCACCAAACTATCTACTTTCGAGATAATCCGCCGTGGGATCGGTTACGTCCCCGAGGACCGGCAGGTGTGGGAACCGCTCACGGTCGCCGAGAACCTGGAGATGCCCGCCGGGCGGGGCGGCGAGTGGACGGTCAAGGACGCTTACGACCTATTCCCGACGCTCTCGGATCTCCGCGAGGCGAAGGCTGGCGACCTCTCCGGCGGCGAACAGCAGATGCTCGTCATCGCTCGCGGCTTGCTGGGTGGGACGGACCTGCTGTTGCTCGACGAACCGAGCGAGGGGTTGGCCCCACAGATCGTCGCCGACGTCCGGGACGCCCTCGTGGACCTGAAAGACGACCTCACGATCCTCATCGTGGAACAGAACGTAAAGTTGGCGTTAGCGATCGCCGACCGTGTCTACGTCCTCGCGAACGGACGGATCGTCTACGAGAGCGTGGTCGACAACCTCGACGCCGACGATCCGGCACTCCGCGAGCACATCGCCGTCTGAGGACCTCCAGGTGGGTGTGACGTGGCCGGTTGGGCGGTGAGGACCGCCCACGCCAGAAATGTAGGGAAAAGTCCTGCTTTCCGTTCTCGGCGCTCACCCGACCGTCATATCGACCTCGATCTGGTTCGCCGAGGAGAGGAGCTGGTTTGCCAATTCGGTCTCCGGCTGATCTTTCGTTATACGCATCGCTGGACCGTACACTGTGAGTGATCCGTGGATGCACTCCTCGCCGCGAATTGGTACGCCGATCGAGGCGACACCTCGCCGGTACTCGTGTTGACTGAAGAACACCCCTCGCTCTCGCCCCTTTTCTAATTGTTTTCGTAGCTGTTCGCGGTCCGTGATAGTGTGCTCGGTGAGCTGTGACATCCCCCAGCGGTCAAGTATCGCCTCGACTCGGTCATCTGGAAGATACGCGAGAATAGCCTTGCCGGCTGCTGCACCGTGCATATAGGTGTGAGTCCCAACACGGATATTGGTCTGAACTGCCCGTTCTCCCGCCTCGGCACAGAGTGCCGTCGCCAGTCCCTCCTGTTCAACCCAGCAGAACACTAGCTCTCCGGTCTGTTTAGCCAGGTCCTCGACAGCAGGTTTAGCTGCCTGATAGAGTGGTTGTGAGCGTTTGACATACTCACCGTAGTTTACGAATCGCAATCCGAGTTCGTACTGTCCGTCAGCCGAGACGACATAGCCCTTCTTCTCTAAGGTAGTCAGATGGACGTGGACCGTACTCTTCGACAGATCCAGGTGTTCTGCGAGTTCGGTAACGCCAGCGCTATCAAGTTTCCATAATCCTTCAATAATGTATAGGGTCTTATTCACCGATTCAATCGTTTTCGCATCCCCGTGCATGCCTACCATATGGAGACTTATTCTATAAAAATGTTCAACACAGTCATACGGAGAACTGAATTCGTTCAATCCAGTCGAATTGGATCCCGAGGAGGCGTATTTGCAATTACTGTGAGTAGATGAGGAGAGATGTGAAAGCTCTGGCTTGAACCGAGTGGTATCGGCGTGGCTATTGATCCCCACTTACTGTATCGAGAGCGTTGTTATAGGTCAAGGATTAACATTTAGGAGCCTACACATAGGGTTGATGTCCAAGGACTTCGAGACCGATGTGACACTTACCCCTGACCGTCACAGCTCGCTCCAGGAACTAGGGTCAGTTGCCCAAGACGCCGAGAAACTGGGTTTTGCCGTCGTAGGTTTTGGGGAGACGACCGGCTGGGACAGTGTCGTAGTTTTAACAGTTCTTGCCGAACAGACAACGACCATCGGAATCGCAGACGATGTGATCGGCCCCTTCTCGCGCTCGCCAAGTCAGATCTCTCAGGCCGCTGCGTCCATTCAATCACTTGCCCAGGGACGGCACAGACTTGGACTCGGGACGAGTTCGCCAGCGCTCGTCGAGGGGTGGCACGGGTTGTCCTTCGAACGGCCGCTTCGTAGACTGCGCGAGACGATCGACATCGTAAAACGCGCGGCGGCCGGTGAGAACGTAACATATGACGGACAAGAATTCACCCCAGAGGGGTTCCAACTAGACCTTCCGACGCCCATCGAGATACCCATCGACGTGGCCGCGCTTGGGCCGAAAGGTGTCGAATTGACTGGTCGATTCGCAGACGGTTGGGTACCGCAGTTGTTCACCCCTGCTGGCCTTGAACACCGGTTAAATGATCTCAGACGGGGGGCCGAACTCGGAAATCGCGATCCCAACTCACTCCGTACGTCGGTGTTACTTCGAGCGTGCGCCCTCGAGGATGGCGACCGGGCCAGACAACTCGGTCGCCAGCACGTCGCGTTTATGATTTCACTCTACGGCCCGTTTTACCAGCAGTCGATAGCCGAGCAGGGATACGTGGAGATGGTCGAGGAAGTCCGTGGTCATTGGCAGGATGGAGACCGCGAAGCGGCCGTCGCGGCCGTCGACGATGAGGCGCTCGACGGACTCGTCGCCTGCGGAACGCCTGAAGAGGTAAACGCTATCATCGACGAGTTCGCCGCCATCGACGGCTGTGATGCCGTCCGGATTGGATGGATCGGCCCCGCCGACGACGAAGCCATCGAGATGACGATGCGAGCCGTCGCGCCAGCGAATCGGTAACGAGATACGCTCACAGTGCCCTCGGCGTCCGCAGTCGCTGTTTCCTCACGCCGGGCGCTCGAACTCGGGGTCGAACAGTTTCGCGGAGTCGGGCCCAGGGTCTCCAGGTGTGCAGTTGTATCGGGAGAAGTTCTCGACGTCAGCCTCACGGAGGATCTGCTCGTCGTAGACAGAGTGACCGGTATACTCACTGGGATCGCGACGCAGCAGTTCGAGGACTGTGTCCGCGAGGATGTCGGGCGTCCGCCAGTCCTCTTTAGACCCCAGTCCGAAGTACCGGGTCGCACGCGTCTCGATGGTAGTTACTGGCCAGAACGTGTTGGCCGCGACGCCGTGATCGCGTAACTCCCCAGCCAGCGAGAGCGTGACGAACGTCATCCCCATCTTCGACCACGCATAGACGGCCTGTCCCGGTGCGCTCGTGACGGTGATGGGCGGGGCGTTCGTCAGAATGTGGCCGCCACCGATCTCTTTCAGGTGTGGAACAAACGCTCGTGAGGTCGCGTACGTACCGCGGACGTTGACGTCGGTCACGAGGTCGAACCGGTTGGCCGGCATCTCCTCGACCGAGGCGATCTGAATCGCGCTGGCATTGTTGATGACGATGTCTACCTCGCCGAACTCACCGATGGCCTCCTCGACGGCGGCTTCCACCTGGTCGACGTCCCGAAGGTTCAACTGGATTGGAAGCGCCTCGACGCCGCGCTCCTCGCAGGCGTCGGCCGTCTTGTAGATAGTACCGTCGAGGTCGGAGTCGCTGTCGTCGACGGTCTTACCTGTCGAAACGACGTTACAGCCGGCGTCGGCCAGCGAGAGTGCGATGGCCTTGCCGATTCCGCGCGTCGTCCCGGTGATGAAGGCGGTCCGTCCGCTCAGGTCGGGCGTTTCGAGTGTCATACGAGGGGCTGGACGAGACTGATTGTCAAACTTGTCCTCCCGGCAACTGTCGAGGTTACGACGGTAGTGATCGGGACTGCCGTCCGCGGCGACAGGTCACCTGCCCACCGCGGTCACGCTTCGCCCTCGACGATCCGTAGCGCCCGGTCGGCGAGTTTCGGCACGCGAGTTTCCATCTGGGGGTAGGTATCGTCGTCGGCGTTGCCTTCGAGGTGCCGGCGGAAGAACATCTCCCCGAGTGCCCCGAGTTTGTACACCGCCAGTGTCCGGTAGAACCGCTCATTCTCGAACGCGAGTCCGGTTACGGACTCGTACCGGTCGACGAGTTCGTCACGCGTTGGGTAGCCGTGTCGTCGGACGAAGGCCGCGCTGCTGGCGGTCCCCACTGCCGCCGACCGGTCGTCAGCGTCCGGCCAGTAGGAGAGGAGCCACCCGAGGTCCGCGAACGGGTCGCCGAGCGTCGACATCTCCCAGTCGAACACCGAGCGCACCATCGGCGGCGGGGAGTCACCGAACATGACGTTGTCGAGTTTATAGTCGCCGTGGACGAGGGCGTGGGGTGGGTTGTCGGGGACGTGGGCCTGTAACCAGTCGGTCACCTCCTCGACCGCTGGGACCTCGCGTTCGTCGGCGGTGACCTCGAACGCCCACTCGTACTGCCGCTGCCAGCGGTCGACCTGCCGCTGGGTGAATCTCTCCGGACGGCCGAACTCCGCTAGCCCGACGGACTCGTAGTCGACGCGGTGAATCTCCCCGAGGGTGTCCACCATCTCTTCCCCGATTCGGCGTCGGTGGCTCGGCTCCGCGAACTGGTCGGGTTCGGCGTCGCGCATCACGACGCCGTTTTCGCGCTCCATGACGTAGAAATCGCACCCCAGAACGTCGTGATCCTCGCAGGCGAGGACCGTCTCCGGGACTGGAACACCCGTCTCCTGGAGCGCCTCCATGACGGTGTACTCGCGGAGGACGTCGTGGGCGGTGTCGGCGGTCTCGCCCGGCGGTGGTCGCCGGACGACCAGCTCCCGGTCGCCCCACGTCACGAACAGCGTCTCGTTCGAGTGGCCGCCGGCGTGGCGGTTCACCTCGAACGTCTCCGCCGACCCGAGGTGCGTTTCGAGGTGCGATTCGAGCGCGTCGACATCGACGAGGCGCTCGAAGTACGATTCGTCACCGTCACTCATGGGATTCGACCCTCCGGTCGCTGCATACGACACCATGTGAGTCCCTCCCACATAAGCGTGGACGTACTGACTGACCGCGTCAGCGGACGTCCGCCCCAGGTTGCGTGAACGTCGTGAACGACTCGCCCGAAGGCGGAATCTCGATGTGGAGGTCCGGTGAGCGGAGGTCTGGTCAGCGTGTCCGGTCGTCAGTGATAGTCGTCAACAGGTCCTCGATCTGGCCCGGGACGATGTACTGGAACCAGGCGCTTCGGACGTCGTCGCTCTCCCCCGTGTGGTACCGATGCGCGCCGGCGACGCCCCTGGTCATCATGGTGAACGTCGAGAACGCCTGCCAGTAGCGAACCCGGTCGCGGTCGACCGTCCGACCGGTTCGCTGCTCGTACTCGTCGTAGAACCACTCGCGGTCGACCAGCGCGCTCGCCAGTTCCGGCCGCTCGGTCGGTTCGATGAGTTTCCCGGCGAAGTACCGCGTGCTGGCGTACCCGAGGTCGTACAGTGGGTCGCCGACCTGCGCCAGCTCCCAGTCGAGAACGCCCGTCAGTTCGTCGTCCGTCACGAGGACGTTCCCGATGCGGAAGTCGCCGTGGACGAGCGTCGTCTCGGTGACCTCAGGCTTGTTCACTCTGAACCACCGCAGCGCCTCCTGCACTGCCGGTTCCTGTTTCAACTTCGTCTCCTCGTAGATGCGTTCGTACGTGTCGAGTTCGCGGTCGACGACCGCCGCCGGATCCGTCTGGGTCAGGAACGGGACGTCCTCGGGGAGGACCGTGTGGATGGCGGCGACGGCGTCGACGAACTGGCTCGGCAGCGTGTTCTCCGGGTCGTCCCACGCGTCGTACAGCCGCTGACGGTTGCGGGGGTCCCAGGTGATGAGCGCGTCGCCGGCGAGGTGTTCCACGACGAAGAATGGCCCGCCGAGGACGGACGGGTCCGACTCGTAGAGGTGTGGCTCCGGGGCAGGAACGCCGGCCTCGTAGGCGGCCTTCATCGTCCGGAACTCCGTCTCAACGTCGTTTCGCGTGTCCGTGCTGTCGTCGACATCGTCGTAGTCGGTGCTGATTCGGACGACGAACTGTCGAGACGTCTCCGCTCGGTCGTCGTTCCAGTGAGCGGTGAACGACACGGTGCGACGCGACCACCCCTCCGTGTGACTCTGGACGTCGGTGACGTCGATAGACTCGTCGACCAATCGTCCCGAGAGGTACGTCGAGAGCGTCGCCGCCGTGACGTCGGCGTCTTCAGTCATCGTTCGTCTCGGCCGAGCATCACTAGTTGCGACTCGACACGGGTCTGGAGGAATCCATAGAGCGGCTCGCGGACGGCCTGTGCCGTCTCCCGGTCGAGATCTTCTTCGACGGTTTCGAGGAGGTCCGAACTGGCGCCGACGAGGACCCGTTCGTGTTCGTAGACGTCGGTGCGCGGAGCGTTCGACACGCGTTCTCGCGTCGCCTCGACGCTGGTCCGAACGTCGTCCACGTCTCCGTCCGCCTCGTCTACCACCTGCTCGACTCCGTCCAGGGCGTCGAGCAGCGCTTCGCGTTGCGTCTCGACGGCGTCGCCCCTCCCCTCCAGTTCCTTCGAGAGGAACGACATCGTACTCGACATCGATCCGACCTGCGCTTCGAGGAACTCGTCGCCCTCGCCGACGATAGAGGGACGAACGTCGTCGCGTGCGAACGCCGAGAAGCGGTCGAGGATCAGTTCCGGACGAAGGTATGGCATAGCACACGACACTCGGTGAACCGGTAAGTAACTGTCGTCAGCCGAGACGGGGAGCGGCCGTCGTGACGGGCACAGTGCCCCGCGCAACAACACTTATCCGGGCTGGTTCTGAATGCTGCAAGGATGCGTGCAAGCAACGTTATCGGAGAGATTGACTTCTCCGGCCAGACAGCGATCGTGACCGGCGGGGCCTCAGGAATCGGACGGGAGATCTGTGACACGTTCGCCGCACTCGGGGCGAACGTCGCCGTCGCCGACATCGAACAGGGGCCCGCCGAGGAGGCGGCGTCGGAACTGGAAGCCGACCACGGGGTAGAGGCTATCCCAGTGGAGACAGACGTCTCGTCGTACGATGCCGTCACCGAGATGGTCGAAACCGTCGACGAGGCGTTCGGGCGGATCGACAGTCTCGTCAACAACGCCGGCATCGGGGAGAGCAAGCCGTTCACAGAGACCGAACCGGACCTGTGGGAGAAGATCGTCGGCGTCTGTTTCTACGGGACGATGAACTGTACGCACGCCGTGTTGCCCCACATGATCGATCAGGGCGACGGCGGCGCTATCGTCAACTTCGCCAGCGACTCGTACAAGGGCAACGACCCGGGTCTCGCCGTCTACGGCGCGGCGAAGGCTGCCAACGTCTCGCTCACGCGGACGGTCGCTCACGAGGTCGGGGACCACGGTGTCCGGGTGAACTGCCTGTCACCGGGGACGACGAAGACGCCGGCCACCGCCGACTGGATCGACGAGTACGAAGACCGCATCCTCGAATCGTACGCGCTCGACCGTATCGGCGAACCAGCGGACCACGCCGACGCCGTGGCATTCCTCTGCAGCGACGCAGCCGACTGGGTCACCGGAGAGGTGCTCAGCGTAAACGGCGGGTACATCCGCGGGTAGCGCGACGACACCATCGAGCGGCCGTCACCGGCCGCCGAGTCGAGGAAGTGGTCGGTCCGTCGTCGTTCGGTCAGTCGCGCAGTTCCCTGACGATGGTCTGTTTCTGCATCTCGTCGGTTCCCTCGGTGAGTCGCTTCCCTCGAGACGTCCGGTAGCGCTCCTCGATGGGTTCGCGTCGGGAGTACCCCGACCCGCCGTGGACCTGCATCGCGACGTCTGCAGCCCGGTTCTCGAGGTTCGCTGCTGACAGTTTCGCCATCGCAATCTCCTTGCGAGCGTCGCGACCCTCGTCCGTCTTCCAGGCGGCGAACCGGTAGAGCTGGCGCGTCCGCTCGACGTCGGTCGCCACCTCCGCGAGTGGGAACGAGATACCCTGCCGTTCGACAAGGGGTTTGCCGAACGTCTCGCGGCGCTCCGCGTAGTCCAAGGCCTTCTCGACGAGGAACTGCGCTGACCCGACGCAACCGGCAGCGACGTTTAGCCGAGCGTTTCCGATCCAGTCCATCGCCTGGTAGAATCCTGCGCCCTCCTCGCCGAGGAGGTCGTCGTCTGTCACGCGGCAGTCGTCGAACCGGAGCTTCGAGGGGGCGACCCACGCGTGCCCCATCGGCCGGTGGATGTCGCCGACCTCGAAGCCGGGGGTGTCGGCGTCGACGAGGAAACAGGAGATGCCGCCGACCTCGCCGGGGGCACCGCTCGTCCGGGCGAACACCATCGCGAAGTCGGCGTACGGACCGTTACTGATCCAGGACTTCTCGCCCTCGATGACCCACTCGTCTCCGTCCTTCTCGGCGGTCGTCTCCAGAAAGTTCGCGTCGCTTCCGTGATCCGGTTCGGTGAGCGCGAAGCAGGTGGTTTTCTCGCCGGCCATCAGCGGGTCGAGGTACTCCGCTCGCTGGTTGTCGTCACACGCCAGCAGGATGGGTGTCGGTCCACCGCCCGCTCCCTGCACGGCGTACGTGTGGAATCCAGGGGATCGGTTCTCCAGGAACTCCGAGACGATGGCCGCGGTGAGCGTATCGACGCCCCGACCGCCGACCGACTCGGGCATGCTCATCCCCCAGAAGCCCGCCTCCGCTGCGCGTTTGCGGATAGTCTCTTTCAGGTCGAGGTACTCGGGCACCTGTTCGAAGTTCTCGTCGAAGATGTAGCGCTCCGCGTCGGGGCCGAGGAACTGAGCGTGTTCTTCCTCCAGCGGTTCGATTTCACGTTCGATGAACGTCGATAGCTCCTCCTTGAGCGACGTCGCCGCTGCCGGCTCGTCGAAGTCCATGGTACGGGATGGCATCACCACCGACATAAACCCCGGTGTGCGAACGGTTGGTAGTGGGAAGGATTTACATACCACAGCGCGGATTGGTCGCTCATGGACGGGATGACCATCGGCTACGTCTCGGAGCGTAACGCCCGCAGGTGGCCGGACCGGGAGGCGGTCGTGTACCGGGAGGACGGGGCCCGAGCCGTCACTCGCACGTTCGCCGAGTTCGACGACCGAACCGACCGACTGGCGACGGGCCTGGCCGACCGCGGCGTCGAGAAGGGCGACGCCGTGGCACTGTACATGAAGAACAACGCTGAGACGCTCGAGACGTTCATGGGGACGATGAAACTCGGGGCGCTGGTCGTGCCGGTCAATCACCGATTCAAGGGCGACGAGGTTCGCTACGTTCTCGAGGACAGCGACGCGACGGTCTGTCTCGTCGACGACTTCGGCGCGGAGACGCTCGCCGACATCCGCGACGCCATCGACCACGTCGTCACCGTCTCGGACCGGCCCTCGTTCGCCGAGTCCTACGAACAGGTGCTCGCCGAAGAGGGGGTGAGCGTCGACGCCGATGTCGGCCGTCAGGACGAGGCCGGCATCATGTACACGTCCGGGACCACCGGCGACCCGAAGGGCTGTATCTACACGCACGACAACCTCGTCCAGTTGATGCAGGACGCTGCCGAGGCGTGGGCGTTCCTCGCTCCGGGGAACCGCCACCTTGTCTCGACGCCCCTGTTCCACGTTGGGGCGTTCATCCCGTTTCTCAACAACTTCTACGTCGGCGGGGCAACCGTCGTCGTCGACGGGTTCGACGCCGAGCGAACCCTCGCGCTCGTCGAGGACGAGCGGGTGAACTCGACGTACCTCGTGCCGACCCAGACGCGAATGCTACTGGACCTCGACTCGTTCGAGGACTACGACGTTTCCACCCTCAACACGTACAGCACGGGTGCGGCACCGGTCGGCGCTGACCTCAAACGGGCGACGATAGAGCGCTTCGACTGCGACGTCCTGGAGACGTTCGGGCAGACCGAGGCGCTCTGTCTCCACCTGCTCCCGGAGGACGCCATCGAGAAGGCCGACAGCGTCGGTGAACCGATGTTGAACCTAGGAGCGAAGGTCGTCGGCGAGGACGGTGACGAACTGCCTCCCGGCGAGATTGGTCGCATCGCCTACCGCGGACCGACCGTCTTCGACCGGTACCACGACATGCCCGAGAAGACCGACGCCGTCTTCGACGACGGGTGGTTCGTCTCCGACGACCTCGTCCATCGCGACGAGGACGGCTTTTTCCACTTCGTCGGCCGCGCCGACGACATGCTCATCACCGGCGGCGAGAACGTCCACCCCGCCGAGATCGAAGAGGTACTCCACGGCCACTCTGACGTCGGCGAAGTGGCCGTCGTTGGCGTCCCTGACGACGAGTGGGGCGAAGCCGTCAAGGCGTGTGTCGTCCCCGTCGAAGGTGCCTCGCTCTCCGAAGACGACGTGGTCAGGTACGTCGCATCCCGGTTGGCGGACTTCAAGAAACCGCGGCAGGTCGAGTTCTACGACGAACTGCCGCGCAACCCGACCGGGAAGGTTCTCAAGAGCGAACTGACCTGAGGTGACCGCCGACCGGCGAGTCCCTTCGTTCTGCGCTCAGGCCTCGCGGAGGTCGGCGAGCACGTTGGCCCAGAACTCGCTGCCGTCGAACTGTAACTGAACCCGGTCGGCGACGCCGCCGTACTTCGCGAGAATCTCCTCGCCGAGGTGCTCCGGCGGTGCGCGGACGGCGAACGCGTCCACCATCTCGTCGGTGACCAGTTCGGTCATCTCTCCCCAGGCGTCCCCCTTCGAGAGTTCGTGGAGTTCCATGCCGATATCCTTCCAGCCATGGAGTTCGAGGACGTCGTGGTAGGTCCGCGTCGACCCGTAGAACGCGATGCGCTGTTTGGCCTCTTGGAGCATCGCCTGGCGCTCCTCATCTGTCTCGCCGGTCACGAGGAACGGACTGGCAGAGAGTTCGACCGCATCCGGGTCGCGGTCGCCGATGTCGGCGCCCTCGGCGACGAGGGGAGCGATGACCTCGTCGGTGTACTTCGGCGTGTTGAACGCATGCATACAGAGGCCGTCGGCGACCTCGCCGGCCATCTTGAGCATGTACTGGTTCACCCCGGCGGTCCAGATCGCCGGCGGGCCTTCCTCGATGGGTCCAGGATTGAACTCGTTGGTCATCAGCGAAAACTGGTAGAACTCGCCGTCGAAGTCGAGGTCGTCGGCCTCTCCCTGGAACACGTCGAAGATGTGGCGGAGCGCCAAGACCTCCTCGCGGAGTCGAGGGCCGGGGCTCTCCCACTCGAAGTCGACGGAGAACCGCCGTTCGTTGTGGCCTTTCACCTGCGTCCCGAGGCCGAGGATCATCCGGCCGTTCGAGTATCGCTGGAGGTTCCACGCCATGTACGCCAGCACCATCGGCGAGCGGGTGAACGAGGTAGCGATACGGGTTCCCAATTCGACGTCCGCCGTTTGTTCGGCGACGAGCGGCAACGGCAGGAACGGGTCCGTGTCGAGCTCCGGCGTAAATACGCCGTCGAAGCCGAACTCCTCGGCCCTTGTCGCGAGGTCGACGGTCTCGTCGGACAGTCCCTGTACACCGACGTCTATCTTGAGTTCGCTCATGCGGCTACACTAACCGGGTTCAGACTGTTAACTGTACTCATCTGTGCCCTCTGACGCGATAGATCCCACCGGTGCTCGGTGGAGCCCTCTCGGAGCGAGACGGGCGACCGACCGTCGTACCAACATTTATACGAACCGCCACGGTGGGTGAATCAGTGCTAGAGAACGACACAGGCGACGCCGTCCTCCTCGACGTCGGGGACGGGGTCGCCACGGTCACGCTGAACAGACCCGAACGCCGGAACGCGCTCTCCCCGGATGTGATGGACGGCCTCACCGACGCGTTCGAGGAACTCGAATCGAGCGACGTCCGCTGTGTCGTCGTGACGGGCAGCGAGGGCGTGTTCTGTGCCGGCGGGGACATCGAGAGCATGGGCGAACGCGAGCGAGCGGACCCAGCCGAGGCGGTCGAGCGCATCACGAACAGCGCCCACGAACTCGTCGAGACCATCGCCTCCCTCCCGCTGCCGGTCGTCGCGAAACTCGGCGGACCAGCGTTCGGCGCGGGCGGCGCTATCGCACTGGCGTGTGACGTCCGAGTAGCGAGCACGGACGCGAAGATCGGGTTCGGGTTCCGGCAGGTTGGCCTCACCATCGACTCCGGCATCTCACACTTCCTGCCGCGGATGGTCGGCCGGGGACGGGCCAAGGACCTCGTGTTCAGCGGCGAACTGCTCGACGCGGAACGCGCGGCCGACCTCGGCCTTTTCGAACGCGTGTTCGATGCCGAGGAGTTCGACGAGCGTGCCGATCAGTACGTTCAGCAGATCGCCAGCGGACCGACGGCGGCGCTCAGACACTCGAAACGACTCCTCGATAGCGGCGGTGACCGAGCCCTCCGGGACGCCCTTCAGTTCGAGGCGACCGCACAGGCGACGCTCATGGAGACTGCCGACCACGAGGAGGGCGTCAGCGCCTTCCGCGAAGGGCGCGCCCCCGAGTTCGAGGGGCACTGACGACTCGGGTCGGACCCGTCCGCCGGGTCGACGGTCGGGCGAATCTATTTGTCGGGAAGGACGTAACGACCCCTATGGAGTTCGGTCCATCGGAGGAGACGCAGGAACTGCTCGACGACCTCGACGAATTCATCGAGGAGGAGATCGACCCGCTCGAAGAGGAGCACAAACAGTTCTTCGACGAGCGGCGCGAACACGCCCGAACGGACTGGGAGGCGGGCGGCGCGCCGGCCGAGGAGTGGGACGACCTGCTCGCCGAGATGCGCCGTCGCGCCGACGAGGCGGGGTTCTACCGGTACGCCCTCCCCGAGCGGATGGGCGGCATGGACGGGACGAATCTCGGGATGGCTATCATCCGCGAACACCTCGCCAGCAAGGGCCCCGGCCTCCACAACGTCCTCCAGAGCGAGGCGTCGATCGTCGGTAACCACCAGTTCCCACAGATCCTCGACCGCTTCGGTACCGAGGAGCAACAGGAACTCATCGAGGACGTCATCACCGGCGACGTGTTCGTCGCGTTCGGCCTCACCGAACCCGAACACGGGTCGGACGCGACGTGGATGGACACGACCGGCGAACGCGACGGCGACGAGTGGGTCATCGACGGCGCGAAACGCTGGAACAGCGGGATGCACATCGCCGACTTCGACCTCGTGTTCGCCCGGACGAGCGGCGAGGACGGCGACGCGGAGGGCATCACCGCCTTCCTCGTCCCGACCGACGCCGACGGGTTCGAGGTGGAGTACTTCTGGTGGACATTCAACATGCCGACCGACCACGCGGAGGTATCAATCGACGGCGTGCGCGTCCCCGACGGTGCCATCGTCGGCGAGGAGGGACGGGGGTTACACGTCGCCCAGCGGTTCGTCCACGAGAGTCGCATCCGTCAGGCGGCCGCCAGCCTCGGCGCGGCGCAGTTCTGCATCGACGAGGCGGTCGAGTACGCCAAGGAACGAGAGACGTGGGGCGAACCGCTCGCCACCCGGCAGGCGATTCAGTTCCCGCTCGCGGAACTCCATACGGAGGCCGAGATGCTGCGCAACACCGTCCGGAAGACCGCCGCAGCGCTCGACGACGAGGGCCAGATGATTACCGAGTCGGGGTCGTCGGTGAGCGAACTGGTCGCGATGTGTAACTACACTGCGAACAACCTCGTCTGTCGGGCGGCCGACCGCGCGATGCAGATCCACGGCGGCGTCGGCTACAGTCGTCACAAGCCGTTCGAGCACATCTACCGCCACCACCGCCGCTACCGCATCACCGAGGGCGCAGAAGAGATTCAGAAACGCCGCGTCGCCGGCCACCTCTTCGACTTCATATGACGCGACGAGCGGGTGACGAGGACGAACGGGCCGCCGGCGAACGCGTCGTCGGCGAACGCGGCACCGACACCACGGCACCGACGACGCGTGGACGGCGACCCGCTTCCGTCGTCCCCATCACCCTTTATTGGTTGGCCAGCGCGTCCACGTCGAGGTCCACGTCGTGGCGGATGGATTCGTCCTCCGGGGCTAGTTCGTAGTCGAACAGCGTCGCGCAGTTCGGACAGAGTGCCCCGGGCGGCCGGGCCCGGTCGGGGCGATCGACGAAGGCCCTCCTCCCGGTACGGGTGCGTGTCCCCGTTTGGCGACAGTGTTAATACGCAGTGTCGGGATGCGTCAGGACATGACTCGATTGGAATCCTATCACTTCTACGAGCGCGACTGGGAGAGCTACGAGCAGCTCCGCGAGTCGTTCGAGTGGGAGATACCGGACCGGTTCAACATGGCTGAGTACGTCTGTGACCGGTGGGCCGAGGACGAGGACCGGGTTGCGCTCTACGCCGAGTCGAGCGGCGGCGACCGCCGGACGGTGACCTACCGCGACGTTCAGCGCGCGGCGAACCGACTGGCGAACTACCTCTCGGAGGCCGGAGTCGAGCGAGGAGAGCGTGTCGGCATCTGTCTCGGTCAGCGCCCCGAGGCGGTCGTCGGTCACGTCGCCATCTGGAAGCTCAACGCAGTCTCCGTCCCGTTGAGTACCCAGTTCGGGCCGGACGCACTCTCGTACCGACTCGGCGACTGTAGCGCGACCGCCTGTCTCGTCGGGAAGCGGAGTATCGAGACGCTCCGCGAGGTTCGCGAGGACCTCGATGCCCTCGACACTGTCGTGACGGTCGACGAAACCGACCGCCCGGAGGAGACGGACTGGAACATCATCCAGGAGGCCTCGCTCACATTCGATCGAGCGCCAACGGACGCCGAAGAAGACGCCATCATCATCTACACCAGCGGCACGACGGGCGACCCGAAGGGTGTATTGCACGCCCACCGACTGTTGCTCGGACACCTCCCATCGTTCGGCGAGAACTTCCTGAAGGAGGGGACCACCGATGGGACCGTCTTCCGGACGCCTGTCGAGTGGTCCTGGATCGGATCGCTGTTCTCGATGGTGATGCCGACGCTGTTCTACGGCCGGCCGGTCGTCGCCTACGACGCCGACCGGTTCGACCCGGAGGCGTCATTCGACCTCGTCGAGCGGTATGGCATTACGAACTGGGGGGGCCCGCCGACAGCCCTCCGGATGATGATGCAGGTCGAGGATCCGAACGAACGCTGGGACCTGACCTCCATGCGGGCCGTCGGGGCGGGTGGCGAGGCGGTCGGCGAGAGTGTCGTCTCGTGGGTCGCCGAGACGTTCGACGGTGCGTCGTTCGAGGAGGCGTACGGACAGACCGAGGTCAACCTCGTCGTCGGTGACTGTACCGCGCTCCGCGAACGCAGGCACGGCAAGATGGGTCTCGCGGTGCCCGGCCACGAGGTGACCATCGTCGACCCGGAGACCGCCGAACCGACTGTCGAACACGGTGAGGTAGGTGAGATCGCCGTCCGCTACGCCGACGACCCGGTCTGTTTCGTAGAGTACTGGCACAAACCGGACGCGACCGACGCCAAGGTCCGAGACGGCTGGTTGCTCACCGAGGACCTCGGCACGATGGACGAGGACGGCTATCTCTCGTTCGAGGGGCGCACGGACGACGTCATCATCACCTCCGGGTACCGCGTGAGTCCCACGGAGATCGAAGAGACTATCGCGAGCCACGAGGCAGTCGCCGACGTCGGCGTCATCGGCGTCCCCGACGAGCAGCGAGGGGAGGTCCCTAACGCGTTCGTCGTCGTCGCCGACGGGGTGACGGCCGACGACAACCTGAGAGCGACCCTCGAAACGCGCGTAAAGGACCGACTGGCCCCCTACGAGTACCCGCGCCGCATCAAGTTCCTCGACGAACTCCCGAAGACATCGACCGGGAAGGTGCGTCGAGAGTCCCTTCGCGAAGAGTTCGACACCGACGGCTCGTGAGTAGCTGATTCGGTTGGACAGACGGCAGATGGAAACCCGCCGCCGCCTCGTCGCTATCACCAGGTAATTGTTAAGTGCGCGACGGTGAATATTCTCCACAAGACATGTACACCCTTGGCATAGACATCGGAGGGACGTTCACCGACTTCACCCTCGTCGACGAGTCGGAACGGGAGGTCACTATCGAGAAGGAACCGACGACGCCGGACAACCCGGCGCTCGGTGCACTCGCCGGAACGCGACGACTATTGGACGAGCAGGGTATCTTCGCCGACGAGGTGGGAACAGTCATCCACGGGACCACGCTCGTCTCGAACACACTCATCGAGAAGACCGGTGCGAAGACGGGCCTCCTGACGACGAAGGGCATCAGGGACGCTCTCGAACTCCGTCGCGGGTCGCGCTACGACATGTTCGACTGGGGAATGGAGTATCCAGACCCGCTCGTCCCCCGCGACCGACGACTCGAACTCGACGAACGACTCAACGACAGCGGCGAGGTAGTCCGACCCCTAGACCGAGAGGAGGTCCAGTCGCGTGCGGCGATACTCGTCGAGGACCACGGCGTCGACTCCATCGCGGTGTCGCTGTTACACTCGTACGTCGACGACGACCACGAACGGGTCGTCGGGGACGTCCTCGCCGAGACGTACCCGGACGTGAACGTCTCGCTCTCCTCCGTCGTCGTCCCAGTCATCCGCGAGTACGAACGGACCTCGACCACGGCCATCAACGCCTACGTCGCACCGGTCGTCTCGGAGTACCTCGACTTCCTGCGCGCGGAACTGCGCGACGAGGGGTTCGACGGCGAGGTCTACCTGATGACCTCCAGCGGTGGTGTCGTCGACATCGAGACGGCAAAACGAGAGCCGATTCGACTCGTCGAATCCGGGCCCGCCGCAGGCGTCCTCGCCTCGCGTATCTTCAGTGCCGACCACGGCTACGAGGACATCTTCTCGTTCGACATGGGCGGGACGACGGCGAAGGGGGCTATCGTCCGCGACGGGGCCGTCTCGATGAAGTACCAGACCGACGTCGCCCGCGTCCACCGATTCCGCGAGGGCAGCGGCTACGATATCATCTCCCCGCAGGTCGACCTCACCGAGATCGGTGCCGGCGGCGGGTCGGTTGCTTCCGTCAACGACGCGGGCCTCGTCGAGGTCGGTCCCGAGTCCGCGGGCTCTGATCCCGGCCCCATCTGCTACGACCAGGGCGGCGACCGGCCGACGGTGACCGACGCGTCGCTCCTACTGGGCTACCTCGACCCCGAGACGTTCTACGGCGGCCGGATGGACCTCGCCGCGGAGCGGACCCGGTCCATCTTCGAGGACGAACTCGCCGACCCGCTCGACGTATCGGTCACCGACGCGGCCTGGCGAGTCTTCGAGGTAGTCAACGAGAACATGGCGACGGCGTTCCGTCGACACGCTGCGAGTCGTGGCGTCGATACGCGCGGGCTGAACATCACCGCCCTCGGCGGGGCCGGACCGTCACACGCGTTCCGCATCGCCCGGAAACTCGACTTCGGAGCCGTCATCTGCCCGTTCGGTGCGGGGGTAGGGTCGTCCATCGGGCTGACTGAGGCCCCACGGCTCTACGAGACCAGTTCGACGAACCAGTCGGTCGTCGACGTGCTCGACCGGAAGGCGTTCGAACGCCAGTTCCAACCACTCTACGAGGAGGCCGAGGACGTCCTCTCGCGAGCGAACGTACCGGACGACCGGATGGAGGCGAGGCTCAGCCTCGACATGCGCCACGTCAATCAGGGCCACGAGATCAAGGTCCCACTGCCGGGCTACGACATCAACGAGGTCACCCCCCAGGTCGCCGGCGAGGCGTTCGAACGCACCTACCGTGAGAAGTTTAACCGCGACCCCCTCGACTTTCCGGTCGAGGTGCTGAACTACCGCCTTGAACTCCGCGAAACCACCGACGAGACGGAGGTCGCCCAACTCGCGTCGCCGGACGGTGACGCTTCGGAACCGGACCAGCGGAGCGTCTACTTCGGCGACGAGTACGGGTCGGTCGACACCGACATCTACGGGTGGGTCGACCTCGACGCCGGCAGCGAACTCGACGGCCCAGTTGTCGTCGAAGCCGACCAGACGACGGTGGTCGCCGACCCGGATTCGACGGTATCGGTCGCGGAGAACTACGACATCACCATCGATCTGCACGACTGAGCACTCACGACGACCAACGAACGAACCCCGCCAAGCGTCGACGAATTCGAGACGCAGGTGCTGTGGAATTGTCTGCGCGCGACCGCAGACGAGATGTACGAGACCGGTAAGCGCCTCGTGTTCCCGCTGTCTATTCGGAGTGGTAGCGACATTTGCTCAACAGTGATGGCCGCCGACTGGAGGTAATCGGCCTCTCGAACAAGAGCGTCCCGGTCTTTTCGGGGGCGCTCTCGTCGACGACGTAGACCGTGCTCGAGGACAACTTCCCGCCGGAAGGCCTCGAACCGGGCGACGCCATCGTCACCAACGACCCGTGAATCGGCGCGGGCCACCTCTCGGATTTCGCCGTGCTCACCCCGATTCAGCGACGGCGAACTCGTCGGCATCGCCGGTATGTTCGGCCACACGGACGACGGCGACGGCAACCGTGGTGGCTGGTCGACCAACGTCGAGCAGTGGAGCCGAACCCCCAAGACGGTCGAGGAGTTCGGGCTGTTGACCATCGGCACGGGGGCTTAGCGCGCATATCGATCTCGTCGCACACCTCCTCGTAGTGGTCGAGGGTCATCATCGTCTCGCGGTACGCTCGCCTGATAGCGTCCGTTCCGGCGCATCGAGCGCCGTCGACGAGCGGCAAACTGTTCGACGGCAGAACCGCGACCGTCGGCCGTCTGATCTCCGGCGCAGCGATGCGGTCGGCGAACGCTTTGAACATGGTTCGCTCGGCGCTGAGTTGGTCGCGCTCCCTGGCGAGTAACCGCTACGCGGTGTCTCGATCGGTCCGAGTGCGTGACGGTGGATAGTCCAACGGCCCACTACCGTTCGACCGCGGCCGAACTGAGGCCGCGAGGCCGGATACTGTGCCGTGCTAACTCACACCTGAAATATAACTGTTGCCCTTGTACTCGTCCTGGCCAGACGACCAGTTCATCCGGCGGGGCGTCGAACGCGTCGATACCTCACGAACGCACCGCCGTAAATGTTAGACATAGATGTATTACGAGATCGAGATAGGCGTGAGCTATAGGTGGCCGTGTGATGAAGGTACGCACGATCGAGATGTTCACAAACGAGTCCGCCCCCGATGAGTCGATTTCCGCATGCGCCGACGACCGTCTCGACGGGAGACAGCCATGAGCAACGTCGATACGACGCCGAGCGACTTGGAGACCCAAGTGCTGTGGAACCGTCTGCAGGCGACCGCCGACGAGATGTACGACGCTACCGAACGGCTGGCGTTCTCGTTCAGCATCCGCGAAGCGGCCGACGCCTCGACGGCGGTGATGACCGCCGACGGGGAGGCCATCGGTCTCTCCGCCCAGAGCGTCCCCGTCCTCTCGGGAAGCCTTTCGCGGACGACGCGGACGATCCTCGACGAGCACTTCCCGCCCGAGGACCTCGAACCGGGCGACACCATCATCACGAACGACCCGTGGATCGGCGGCGGCCACCTCTCGGACGTCGTCGTCCTCAACCCGGTGTACGTCGACGACGAACTGGTCGGAATAACGGGGGCACTCGGTCACACCGACGACGTCGGCGGCAATCGTGGCGGCTGGTCGACCGACGCGGGCCAGGTGTACGAGGAGGGGCTGTTGATACCGCCGACGAAGCTCTACGAGGCCGGCAAGCGCAACGACGCGGTCGACGGGTTCGTCAGGAGTAACGTCCGCATCCCCCACCAAGCAATGGGCGATATTGAAGCGCTCCGTTCGGGCAACACCCTCGGCGAGCGCCGACTCACGGAGGTCGTCGAGGAGTACGGGCGCGAGACGTTCGACCGGGTGACCGAACAGGTCATCGACCGCTCAGAGCGCGCGCTCCGCGAGCGACTCGCGGACCTGCCCGACGGTACGTACGAGAGCGAGGTGTCGTTCGCGGTCAACGACCTGGATGTTACTATCGCGGTTGCCGTCACCGTCGACGGCGACGACCTGCTCGTCGACTTCGAGGGCACGTCCGACCAGGTCGACGGCGGTATCAACTGCCCGTTCGGGAACGTCGTTACCGTCACCGAGTACATCGTCAAGTGCATGCTAGTGCCCGACCTTCCGAACTCGGAGGGGTACTTCCGACCCATCGAGGTCCGCGCCCCCGAGGGCTCGGCGCTCAACTGCGACCGACCCGTGGCGACGATGGGGCGCCACCTGACGTACTCGCAGGCCGAAGACGCACTTATCCGCGCTCTCGGGCAAGTCGTCCCCGAGTCGGCGCTCAGCGAGATGGCGGGCATCCAGCTCGCTGCGTTCAGCGGACAGGACGAAAACGGCGAGGAGTTCATCGCCGTCTCCGGTACCGCCGGCGGGATGCCGGCTCGCGCGGACAAGGACGGGACGCCGGCGGTCTTCTTCCCGTACAACGGCAAGTCGACGCCGATCGAGATGTTCGAACGCTACGGCCCCATCCGGTGGGAGACGACCGAGATGGTCCCGGACCGCGAGGGAGCCGGCGAGCACCGCTCGGGCCCAGCGATGCGGGTCGCCATCCACAACCCGACCGACCGACCGGTTTACTACAGCCTCACCTCCGGCCGGGCCGACGAAGGCCCCGAGGGGTTCCGCGGGGGCACCCCCGGCCGGCCGGCGACCGTCTCCTCCGACGCGGGCGACGACGTCGCACTGAACGGTCCGGGCGTGCTCCGTCCCAATGAGACGCTCTCGTTCATCTCCGCCACGCCCGGCGGGTACGGCGACCCGGAGAAGCGCGACCCGGCGCTCGTCGAACGCGACGTCCGGTTGGGGTACGTCTCGGCAGAGCGGGCCCGCGAGGTGTACGACCACGACCCGGGAGAGGAGTCGTGACTCCCGCCTCATCAGTGAGCGCGGCCGGCGACGGCGAGATGCCCCCGCCTCGGGTCGACGGAGCGCTCACTACCACGACGGGAGGCGACGAGCGATGACGGGGTTCGTACGGTCGAACGCCGAGGTCGCCGCGATTCGAGACCGGATGGCGGAGAACCGGTTCGTCGACACCCGGTCGGTCTCAGTCAGGTATCTCACCCGACCTGACGTCGTCGAGGAGGTCCTTCCCCCGGGACTGACACCGACCGACGAACCGCTGGTCGAAGCGGAGGTCGTCGAAGTCGGTCGGAGCAACTGCGTCGGGTCGTTCGCGGGCGGTGGACTGTACGTCCAGGCTGAACACGAGGGCACGGTCGGCTTCTACTGCCTGTGGATGCCGATGTCGACGGACGCCGCGGTCCGGTGGGGTCGGGACCTGTTCGGCGAACCGAAGAAGCGGGCCGCCGTCCGACTGGACCGCGACGGCGACGAAGTCGCCGGTCGGGTCGCCCGGCACGACGAGTACCTCCTCGACGTCGACGCGACGATGGAGACACGACGGGACGCGACCCCCGCGCCGCGAACGGTGTTTCACTACAAGTACCTGCCCGACGCGACCGGCCGAGCGTTCCAGTTCGACCCGACGCTGGTTCGCGTCGACTTCGAGAGCGACCTCCACCGCTTCGAGACCGGTCCCGGATCGGTGACGCTCGGTCGGACCGCACACGACCCGTTGGGTGACGTAGCGGTCGAGGAGACCCGCGGGGCTGCCTACATCGAGGCCGACCTGGCGTCGAGTCAGACAGTGCTCAAGACGGTCGACCCGGACGTATTCGCCCCGTACGCCTTCGCCCGTGGAGCCGACGACTGGCTCGCACTTGACGACCTCTCGGAAGCCGAGGCGAGTCAGGGCCCGACGTAGGTCCCGCTCCGTCGACTTACGCCGCTCTGTCGTCTTCGGCGTCCGCGCCGTCGACCTCACGGTGATCGGCAAAAAACTCCCTGAGGTCGTCCACGAACAGGTCGGGTACCTCCATGGCGGCGAAGTGACCGCCCTCGGGCATGTCGACCCAGTGGTCGATGTCGTACACCGCGTCGGCCCACGCTCGAGGCGTCCGCGACACCTCGACCGGATAGCGGGCGTGGCCGGTCGGGACGTCGACGCTCTCGGGGACGGCCTTCGCGAACTCCGTCTCGTAGTACAGCCGTATCGAGGAGTTGATCGTCCCCGTCAGCCAGTAGACGCTCAGGTTGTCGAGCAGTCGGTCTCGTTCGAAACTCGACTCGACGTCGCCGTCGCAGTCGCTCCACGTCCGGAACTTCTCGACGATCCACGCCGCGAGACCGACCGGCGAGTCAGTGAGTCCGTACGCCAGCGTCTGCGGTTTCGTCGACTGTATCGCCTGGTACCCCGTCTCCCCCTCGCGGGCCGCTTTCGTCGCCCGGTAGTCTGCCATCCCGTCCTCGTCGAGCATCCCGGTCGGGTCGTCGAACTGGGAGGGGGCGACGAACAGGAGGTTGGCGTGAATCGCGGCCACACGGTCCGGGCGGGTCGCCCCCAGTATCGCGGTGATCAGCGCACCCCAGTCGCCCCCCTGGGCGACGTAGCGGTCGTAGCCGAGGCGGTCCATCAGGTCGTCGAACGCGTCGGCGATCCGCCGAGCGTCGTAGCCCGGTTCGTCGGTCGGTCCCGAGAACCCGTACCCCGGCAGCGACGGTGCGACCACGTGGAACGCGTCTCCGACGTCGCCCCCGTGGGCCGCCGGGTCGCTCAGCGGGCCGAGGACGTCGAGGAACTCCGCGACCGACCCGGGCCAGCCGTGACTCAACAGCAGCGGAACGGCGTCCGGTTCGGGCGAACGCACGTGGTAGAAGTGAATCCGCTGGCCGTCGACATTCGTCGTGAACTGGTCGAACCGGTTCAACCGGCGCTCGAACGCCGCCCAGTCGAACTCCTCGCGCCAGTACTCACACAGCGTCTTGAGGTACGTCGGATCGGTTCCGTACCCCCAGCCGTCGACCGGCGGGTCGTCGGGCCAGCGCGCGTTGGCCAGTCGCTCCCGGAGGTCGGCGACGGCCTCGTCGGAAACGTCAACCTCGAACGGTCGTATCGAGTCCTCTTCAGCGGCCACGGTACTCCTCCGTTCTCGCCGCGGTCCACGGTCGCCCGTCCCCGTCGTCCGAGCGGCAGACCCTGGAGCGTGCATCGCCTGTCCGTCGGTCGTGGTAGTTCATCCGTGCAATCGTGCGGGCCGACGACATATACCGTTTCACCCGCCGCGAGTAGCGCCCTGTGCTCGTGCGTGTGTGACGAATTCATCTCTCCGCCACGTCCATCTCTCCGTCACCTGTCGCCGAGTGGCGTTCGTGTCGCCACTGTCGAAACACTTTAGTAACGTTGTGACAAGCTATCGCACACCATAACGATGGGAACGAGAGAACGATCCAGACGAACAGTGTTGCGTCGAATCGGGTCGGGAGCGACCGTGGGCGGGTTGATGGGATTGGCGGGGTGTACGAGTGAACAAGCCGGTGGCGGGGGTGGAGGCGGCACTGGACAGTCGAACGGCAGTAGTTCGAACGGGACCGACGGCGGTGGATCCGGCAGCGCGTCACTCAAGGTTGGGTTCCTCTACCCGCTCAGCGGCCCGTACTCCAGCCTCGGTGAGTATCAGGTCGGGGGCACTGAAGTCGCACTCGAACAGATCGGCTCGGAGATGGACGTCACCATCGAGAACGTCGGCGTTCTCGATACGAAACTCGACCCGACAAAGGGGCTACAGCGGGCCCGTGAACTGACCGACCAGGAGAACGTCGATGTGCTCGTCGGGACGAACAGTTCGGCCGTCGCGGCGGCGGTGTCGGAACACGCCCAGCAGAGCGGAACGCCGCTCATCATCACTGGCGCGGCCGCAGAGCCACTCACCGGGGAGAACTGTAATCGCCACACGTTTCGGACCATTGGGAGCACGTACCAGAACACGCGGGCGCTGGCCGAGTGGTCGATGCAGAACCTCGGCAAGTCGTTCGCGACGATGGGGGCTGACTACTCGTGGGGGCGCGCGAGCGTCGGCGGGTTCGTCGAAGTCGCCAAGCAGAACGGTGGCGAAGTCGTCCAGCAGGTGTGGCCGAAACTGGGCGCGACGGACTACTCGACGGAGATTCAGAAGGTGGCGAGCTCCGACGCGGATCTCGTCTGCGTTCGCGCCGCCGGTTCCGACGCAGTGAACGCGACCAAGCAGATGGAGAACTTCGGGCTGATGGACCAGATGGACGTCCTCATCCTGAACTCGGTCGACGTGATGAAGGGTGCTGGGCAGGCCGCCGTCGGCACGTACGGCGCGGGCTACTACTTCGAGCAGGACACCGATGTCAACCGTGAGTTCGTCAACAGGTACATGGAGAAAAACGGCGGCGCAGTGCCCGACACGTGGTCCACGACTGCGTACCTCGCGACGCGCCTGGCCGCGAAGGCTGCCAGTGAGACGGGCACGTCCGCCGGTTCTGCCGATTCCGCGGCGCTCGTCTCCGCGCTCGAAGGGATGAGCGTCCAGGGACCGACAGGCGAAGTCCGCCTGCGGGAGTGCGACCACCAGGCGACCGCCAACATCTGCGTCTCAGAGACGGTCGAGAGCAAGGAGGGCTGGTGGGGGGAAAAGTCGTTCCCGACTCGCGAGATTCTCACCGTCTCGAAGGCCGGCGAGAACCTCCGACCGTGCGAGGAGAGCGCGTGTAGTTTGCCGGAGTGAGTGTGTTACCGGAGCGGATGACGGACCCCGCTTCGACTCCCTTGGCAAATTCCGGTCGGTGAGGCCGCCACGGCCCCGCCGTTGAGGATCGTGGTGACGCCATAGTAGAAGAGACAGCTCCGACTGTTCGTGTACGGCTTCCGGGCTCTGTCAACCGGTGCGTCGCCGTCCGGTCGAAAGTGGAGTTGGCCACTCGGCCACGCCGGATCGACAAGAAAGCTGTAACTCGGTCGACGAGGGGTTAGACGCGTTCGACGAGGGTGGCGATGCCCTGGCCGAACCCGATACACATGGTGCAGACGCCGTACCGACCGTCGCATTCCTCGAGCTGATAGGGCAATTTCCCGAGCAGCGCCGCTCCGGTCGCACCGAGCGGGTGACCGTGGGCGATGGCGCCGCCCCAGACGTTCGTCCGTTCCCAGTCTGCCCCCGTCTCCGCGAGCCACGCCGATACGACGGAGGCGAACGCCTCGTTCACCTCGAAGCGGTCGATGTCGTCGACCGTAAGGTCGTTCTCTTCGAGCAACTCGTTCGTCGCGGGAATTGGCCCCCTGAGCATCGTCACCGGGTCGACACCGACGACGTGCGTATCGACGATGCGGGCTTTCGGCTCCCAGTCGTGCTCCTCGCAAGCGTCGCCGGATGCGACGAGCGTAGCAGCCGATCCGTCGACGATACCCGAGGAGTTGCCTGCGTGGATGACACCGTTACCCTTCTCGCGGAAGGCGAGGGGCAGTTCGGCGAGCGTCTCGACGTCCGTCTCGGGTCGTGGGTGTTCGTCTTGTTCGACCATAACGTGCTCGCCGTCCAGTTCGACCTCGACCGGGACGACCTGCTCGTCGTACTTACCGCTCTCGGCAGCCTCACCCCAGCGATGCTGGGAGTCGACGGCGATGGAATCGAGCTTCTCACGAGTGTATCCACCGTTGGCCGCGATGCGCTCGGCACCCTCTCCCTGAGTCGTCAACTCGTCGAAGTACTCGAAGTAGCTGTTGGCGATACTATTACCAGCCGACCCCATCGGGACGCAGGTCATATGCTCGACACCGCCCGCGATAATGACGTCATGGAATCCCGAGCGAATCTGCCCCGCGGCGAAGTTAATCGCTTGCTGGCCCGATCCGCACATCCGGTCGAGCTGGACGCCCGGGACGTCGTCGCCCCATCCGGCGATCATCGGTGCGAGCCGTGCGATGTTGTTCGCCTGCTCGTCTACTGGATCGACACAGCCGTAGATGACGTCTTCAATGTCGTCTGGCCCCGTGAAACCGTTGCGCTCTTCCAGTGCCACCAGCGGTTCCGCCGCGAGGTCCTGTGGATGCGTGTCACGGAACGAACCGTCGCGCTTCCCGAAGGGGGTACGGACCGCGTCAACGATGTACGCGTCCTGCATAAGTGAACGGTTTGTCTCGACAGGCTTTAGTGTTCGTGTTGTATTTCCGAATAGTTTGCCCGGCCCGGATACGGACGCCAGCCGGGACGAGGAGAAGAGGAATTATGTGTCCGCTCACGCACGTAGGTACCACAGCATGGCAGAAGCTACAGGCGGCGCCTCGGGCGTCGCGTTTGATACCGACGAGGAGACGCGCCTCATCCAGCAGAGCCTCGATGACTTCGTAGAACAGGAGGTCGCACCTATCGCCGACGAGTTGGGGGAAACGCTAACCAACCCCCGCCTCGGCCACGAACCTGACGGTCGACTGACCGACGAGGTCATCGAGGCGATTCAGGAGGTCCGCCAGAAGAGCGCGGAAGCAGGATTCTACGCGATGAACCTGCCGGAAGATGTCGGTGGTGAGAACGTCTCGACGGTCACATGGTATCAAGCCAACAAACACCTCGCGTCGAAGGGTACGCCGCTGACTGAGCAGGTGCTCGCCGGCCCCGAGGGACCGAAACCACTGCTCGCACAGGCCGAGGGCGGGCAGATCGAGCGCTACCTCGATCCCGTCGTCCGCGCCGAGAAGTCGACGGGATTCGGTCAAACAGAACCTAGCGTCGGCTCGGACTCGCCGAACATGGCGACGCGCGCCGAACGTGATGGTGACGAGTGGGTGCTCAACGGGACGAAGCAGTGGATAACCAACGCGCCGTACGCCGACTTCCTGCAGGTGTTCGCGCGGACGACACCACAGGAGGAAGCCGGTCGCTACGGCGGTATCACCTGCTTTCTCATCGAGGCAGATGAGTACGACATCGGTACGCTCAACAACGCCGTCGGGTCGGAAGGTCTCCAAGCGGAGGTTCACTTCGATAACGTGCGACTGAGTGACGGGCGCGTCCTCGGAGAGGTCGACAACGCATTCTACGAGGCAATGGGCTTTCTCTCGCTTGGACGTGTCGAAATCGGCGCACAGGCGATTGGTAACACCGAATGGCTGCTCGACCAGGCAATCGAGTACGCCAATGAGCGCGAAGCGTTCGGCCGGCCTATTGGAGAGTTCCAGGGCGTCTCGCACAAGATTGCAGAGGGACGCGCAAAGGCGTACGCGGCTGACGCTGCCGGGCTACGCTGTGCCTGGACTATCGACCAGGGCGAGCAGGCGATTGCCGACTCCTCGGTTCTCAAGTGGTTCGCCACAAACACGTTCTGGGAAGTCGCCGACGACGTCGTACAGATCCACGGCGGCAACGGTCTCGCCGAGGAGAACGGTCTCATGGACCGACTTCATGAAGCACGTATCTTCCGCATCGTCGAGGGGACCGACGAGATCCAGCTCAACACCATCGCCGGACAGGAGGGTCTCGGACAGTAGGCCGACGGAACTGCTGTGGTGACTAGTGACCTCGCTCCGCCGCGTTACTCCAACTGCGCTTTGATGACTTTCCCGGTCGGGTTGCGCGGGAGGTCGTCGCGGAACTGGACCTCGCGGGGTTTCTTGAAATCCGCGAGTCGTGCCTCGACGTACGTGGTCACCTCCTCCGCAGTAAGCGTCGCACCGTCTTCGAGGACGATTACAGCCTTGACGCGCTCGCCCCAGTTCTCGTCAGGGACCCCAACGACAGCCGCCTCAGAGATCAATTCGTGTTCGTGGAGTACCTCTTCGATCTCGGCGGGGTGGACGTTCTCGCCGCCGGTGATGAGCATGTCGTCGGCGCGGCCGACGAAGTGGAAAAAGCCGTCCTCGTCGCGGCGGACGAGGTCTGAGGAGACGAACCACCCGTCGTCGAACACCTCTGCGGTCTTCTCGGGCATCCCGAGGTACTCTCGGAACGCCGTTGGCCCCTTGTACGCCGCCCGGCCGACGTCGCCCTGTACAACCTCCTCACCCTCCTCGTTGACAACTTTCAGTGAGACGTTGATGATTGGCTTGCCGATACTGCCGGGTTTTCGGAGCGCGTCCTCCGGGTGGAGGATGGTCGTAACCGGCGACATTTCCGTCTGGCCGAATACTTCGTAAAACTCCGCGTCGAACGCCTCGGTGACTGCCGCCTTTAGTTCCTTGCCCGAAGGGGCCGCGCCGGTCATGTAATACTGAAATGAAGCGACGTCGTAGGAGTCGAAGTCGTCGACGGCTAACAGTGCGCGGCTCATCGTCGGGACGAAGAACGAGCCGGTGATCGACTCTGCTTCGATGATCTCCATCGTTCGGACCGGATCGAAATCCTCAACGACGTATGACCTCGACCCGGTGTAGAACGTATTGTTGAACAGCCCGAACGCCGCGATGTGGAACAACGGGGTGACGACGAGGAAGGAGTCATTGGTTTCTTCGAACCCAGCGCTGTACACCGTGTTGACCGAGTTCTGGATGAGGTTGTCGTGAGTGAGGACGCACCCCTTCGGATCGCCGGTCGTCCCGCTAGTGTACATTAGCGCAGCGTTATCAAGGCGGCCGGGGACGACCTCGACCCGATCAGTCGAGGCTGCTTTGCGGGCGGCCGTGAAGTCCTCGGCGTAGTTAGGGCGCTCGTCGCCGACGTGGAGAAACTCGTCGACCGGCGTGTCTTGGTCGACAAGCGTCCCAACGGTGTCCGCGACATCGTCGTCGAAGACGATGAGTTCGGCCCCGCTGTCCCGGAGGACGTAACGGACCTCCCGGTCTTTGAACCGGTGGTTGACGGGCATGGGGAGCGCACCGAGTTTCATCGCGCCGTAGTACGTCTCCAGCGTCTCGACGTTGTTCTGCATGTATACCGCCACCCGGTCGCCCTTCTCGATACCGAAGTCCTCAAGGACGCGAGCGGCCTGATCGGCTCGCTGATTGAACTCGGAGAACGTGAGTCGCTCGGTGCTCGCCGCCGTCTCAACGACGAGGCACTCGCCGTCGGGATACTTCCGTGCGTTCGTTTCCGCGACGTGACCGAAGGTCAGTCCACGCATAGCGCTCGTTAATCAGCCACCCTACAAATAGCTGTGTTCTCGGAGTGTCCGCGTTGCCCCTCCTGGAACTCGATGACAGGCGGTCAGTAGGACCGTGGGAGACCGAGGTGGTGTTCGGCAATGTAGTTCCTCGCCATCTCGTTGGAGACGGGAACCGTCTGGGTCACTCGCGCGTTTTGCCAGATGTCGTACACCTCGTACTCGCGGGTGAACCCGTTACCGCCGTGAGTCTGGATCGCCCGGTCGGCGGCCTCGGTGGCGAACTCGCTGGTGAGCAACTTAGCGGCGTTCGTCTCCATTCCGCAGTCCTCGCCCGCATCCCACTTCCGCGCGGCTTTGTACAACAGTTCCCGAGACGAGAGGAGTTTCGCGTACGAGTCGGCGAGGGGATGCTGGATAGCCTGATGGGCGCCGATTGGTTGGCCGAATACCTCCCGGTCGTTCGCGTATTCCACTGCGAGGTCCACTGCTCGGAGACCGCCGCCCAGTGCGCTCGCCGCGCCGGCGATGCGTTCAGTGTTGAGGGTGTCGAATAGTAAGCGCAATCCCTCGTCCTCCTCACCGAGAACATTCTCCTCGTGGATCAGCAGATCGTCGAAATGGACCTGATACTGGTCTTCGAACCAGGGAACCGCCGTGTCGAGCGTTGACAGGGAGACGCTGTTCTGATCTGCAGGATCCGGAACGAGAAACAGTGAGACGCCGTGAGTCGGATTCGAGGGGTCAAACCCACTAGTCCGGGCAACGAGTAGCATCTCGTCGGCCGTCTCGACGCTACTAATGAACGTCTTCTCTCCGTTGACGACAAATTCGTGTCCCTCCTTTTCGGCGTAGGTGTCGATGTTGAGCGTGTTCGTCCCGGCGCGCGGTTCGGTCAGGCCCATGCAGAAGCGCATCTCGCCGTCCGCGATCTTCGGCAGGTACTCCGCTTTCTGCTCTTCGGTGCCATGGCGGGTGATGCCGATGCCGCCGAAGACGGGCGTTAGGATGAAGATGATACCGCCTTGCCCGCCGGCGCGCGCGAGTTCCTCAATGACGATGGCCATCTCCTCCATCCCGAGGCCCTCGCCACCGTACTCCTCGGGGATGGCGACGCCCAGCCAGCCGTCGTCGGCGAGCGCCTGCCAGTACTCTTCGGGGAATCGCTTCTCGTCGACGTGCTCGCGCCAGTACGACCGGTCGAACTCACCGGCAACGTCGCGGACGGTCTCGCGAACCATGTCATGCATCGCTGTCTCCGCAGTACCCATAGCTGATACATCTAGGGGAATGGTAATGAAGCCGTCGCAGTTTCAGTCGTCGACGGGCCGAACACGACGGGACGGTCGGCGTTCGAGCGATGGAAGACGTCGGACGACCACGGGCTCCCGTCTCGACCAGGTACGGGTACGAAGGTGCGTGACGTCCACTAACAGCCTCTGTTCAACCCCTTCGAATGCCGTCGGAACATCGAAACCTCCCAGCTCCGACGCAGACAGCTCCTAATACGGGGTGAACGGGGAGAATCCGACCCCTCGACAGCTACGCCGACTCCGTGAGCGACGAACCACGTTCAATGTTGCCAAACAACACTATGTGGTTCTGCTGGAGATCCTCCCAAAGTGCGATCTGCCGGGACAACGAACAGGCGCGTTGGCCTTCCTGAATCACAGACGTGGCTCTGTTATGCAGAATGCAGAGACGATGGATCCGAAGCATCGACCGACGGCGTTCAAGTCACAAACATAGTATTGTTATAAATAGATAGAGCAGGGTTCGTGAGATCGGTCCGGGGAGCGTGTCACGGGACGCGGTGCGGGTGCAGAGAAGTTCCGCGAGTCCGAGGCGTGTGACGTCGAATCCCCCCCGAACCCCTGGGGGTGTGGGCGGACCGACCGCAGAAATCGTCTCCGGACCGGAACGGCCGCTATTTCCGTGCGGTCGACACCCAGGCACGGTACCCGGACGCACCCGTGGGTGGAGATGGCGGGACGGTAGCGGGGCATCTGTACGTCAGCAAACGCTCACTGTCCAACGCACTCGGACGACACGCCTCGACGCCATCGAACGAGAGATGGTATCACCCACAAATCCGAATGTCAGCGACCATGTCGCTCGTTCGACTCGACCGTCTCCGGGGGTCGAATAGGTGTATCGGCCATGTAGACCGGTACGTAGCCCTCTCTAACGCCGACGACCGCGTTCGCCACAATTGGATGGAGTGTTGTCGCTCGTCGAGCAAATTCTGCCGGCAACATGGGGGAACGCAGGCGCAGAGCGGGGTATGTGAGAAAAACGCCGTCAAACGTGGAGGGAACGCGGTCATCCGCCAACGCTGGACCGTGGAAACGACACTGGACCGTCGCCGGAGTCGCGTCACTCCTCGACGGTCGAACGCCCGCTCCGACGTGCACATTTATTGCGCTCGCCCCGTCACGAGGTATCACGGTTCAAGGAAACTATGAACTTCGAGTACGACGACGAACACGAGGCGTTCCGGCGGGAGCTCCGCGAGTGGCTAGCGGAGAACCTACCGGCGGGCTGGCGAGACGGTGAACGGGAGATGTTGGAGGGTGACGAACGCGAACAGTTCCTTCGCGATTGGCAACGGACGCTCTACGACGGCGGGTGGGCGGGCGTCCACTGGCCCGAAGAGTACGGCGGCCGCGGCGCGTCGCTCATCGAACAGACCATCTACCGCGAGGAGATGGCGCGCGCGAACGCACCGCCACAGATCAACGTCATCGGCATCAACTTCGTCGGGCCGACGCTCGTCGCGGCCGGCACCGAGGCGCAGAAAGAGCGGTTCGTGCCGAACATCCTGAGCGGCGAGGAGATCTGGTGTCAGGGCTACTCGGAACCCGACGCCGGGTCGGACATCGCTAGTCTCACCACCCGAGCCGAGAAGCAGGGCGACCAGTGGGTCATCAACGGGCAGAAGATATGGACGAGTTACGCTCAGTACGCCGACTGGTGTTTCCTCGTGGCGCGGACGGACGACTCCGGCTTGAAACACGAGGGCATCACGACGCTCCTGGTAGACATCGACCAGGAAGGCGTGTCGATGGACCCCATCCACCAGGCCAGCGATGAGGAAGGGTTCAACCAGGTGTACTTCGACGACGCGGTGACCAGCGCCGACAACATCGTCGGCGAGGTCGGTCGCGGCTGGGAGGTGGTAATGACGCTCTCGGCGTTCGAACACAGCACGACGACCATCTTCTCCATCGAACAGAACTACCTCGACCTCCTCGAGTACTGTCGCACCGAGACCAGAGCCGGGGAACCGTTGATCGAGGACGCTCGCGTCCGCCGCAAACTCGCGGACCTCGACGCGCGGGTCCAGGCCGCGAAGGTCTCTCACTACCGGAACGTCAGCGAACGCAGCGAGACCGGCACGCCCGGCCCCGAAGGGTCGATGGACCTGGTCGTCGCCGACGAACTCAGGAACGACCTCACAAACGTCGCGATGGACGTCCTCGGCCCCGAAACGGCCCTCTGGGAAGACGGCCCGAACGACGGGCGACTCGCCGACGACTACCTCGGCTCCTACGGTTCGTGGATCGCCGCCGGGACGGGCGACATCCAGCGCAACATCATCGGTGAGCGGGTACTCGGACTACCGAAAGACGACAAGAGCCAGGAGAGCCACAGAACGTAATCACCATGGACGCAACACTCACCGACGAGCAGGAACGAATCCGAAAGACGGCCCGCGAGTTCATCGAATCCGAGGGCGGTATCGAACTGGCGCGGCGACGAATGGACGGCGATGCGAGCGTCGTCGACGACCTCTGGAGCGACCTCGCCGACCTCGACTACACCGCCATCACCGTCCCGCCGGAGTACGACGGGTTCGGCGAAGGGATGGTGTACCTGACCGCGCTGCTGGAGGTTACCGGCCGGTACGCGCTGCCCGGTCCGCTCCCGGAGACGGCGGCGTTCGCCGTCCCGCTCCTCGACGAACTGGGCACCGGCGATCAGCGCGAACGCCACCTCACCGCCGTCGCCGAGGGCGATCGAACGCTCTCGTTCGCGCTCTACGACGACCGCAACGAGTCGTTACCTGGGGCGGTCGACCTCGACGTCGACCGCACCGATGACGGCTACCGGCTCTCGGGGACGAAGACACTCGTCCCCTACGGCGGCGAGGTCGACCACCTGATCGTTGCGGGCCGGTCCCGCGACGGGCCCGGCCACGACGGCATCTCGCTGTTCGTCGTCGGCACGGACGAGGAGGCGGTCGAGACGAACCAACTCGACAGCCTCGACCGGACGCGCCCGATGTACGAGGTGACGTTCTCGGACCTCACAGTCGGCGAGGAGGCCCTGCTCGGTGACCTGCACGAGGCTGGAGACGCGCTATCCGCCGCCGCCGACCGGTACACGGTCGCGAGTTGCGCGATGCTCGTCGGCGCGGCAGACAGGGCGGTCGAACTGTCGACGGAACACGGTAACGAGCGGGAGCAGTACGGCCAGCCGGTCGGCAAGTTCCAAGCGGTCAAGCACCGCATCGCGGACATGTGGATCGAGATGCAGAGCGCGCGGTCGCTGGTGTACTACGCGGCCTGGGCGCTCGAAGCGGGCGAACCCGACGCGACCCGTTCGGTCTCGGCGCTAAAGGCCTACGCCGCCGACCGACTCCACCGGGTATTCGGCGACGACATGTGGAACCACGGCGGGATGGGGTTCACCTGGGACTACGACGGGCATATCTACCTGAAACAGGCCAAGGCGTGGCGAAACTTCCTGGGGTCCCCCGAGTATCACCAGGACCGACTCATCGAGGAACGGCTCGCCGAACGGTAACACGGCTTCGTTTCCTCCCCGTCGTCTCACTTGCCGGCGTCCGGACGTTGGCGATTACTCTCGAACTGGGTCGGCGGTCGGCCGAACGACGGCGAGCGTTCATCTCGCAGGGCGACGGTGTCTCGTCCAGTAGAACTATACTCTACCTCTGATATGCGCATCCATGGAGGAGTTCGACACGGTCGACGCGGAGTTCGACGAGGAGACGCACGTTGGGTACCTGACGCTGAACCGCCCCGACGCGCTGAACGCGCTCAGCGACCAGCTTCGACGGGACATCGTCGAGGGACTACGGTGGCTGGAGTCCCAGAACGAGGACGCCGAGGGTATCGCGTTGCGTGCGGTCGTCGTGGAAGGGGCCGAGGGGAACTTCTGTGCCGGTGCGGACATCACGGAGTTCAGCGAGGCGTCGCCCGGCGAATCCTCGGAGCGCCACCACTATCAGTTCGTCCAGGAGTTCCCGGTGCCGATCATCGCGAAAATCCGTGGATATTGCCTCGGTGGCGGTCTCGAGACCGCGATGGCCTGTGACTTCCGGTTCGCCCACACCGACGCCCGCCTCGGACTTCCGGAAGTGGACCTGGGGCTCATCCCGGGGGCTGGCGGCGTCCAGTACATCAGTCGACTAGCCAACCCGTCGGCGGCGAAGGAGGTGGCGATGACCGGCGACCACCTCTCGGCCGAACGCGCTCACGAACTGGACATCGTAAACCGCGTATATGACGAGGACCTCGACGAGGCCACACAGGGATTCGCCGAGACGCTCGCGTCCAAGCCGCCGCTGGCAATCCAGGCCATCAAGGACGCCGCGAACGTCTCGACCCAGATCGGTCTCGACGAGGGGCGCTCGTACGACCGCCGTCGGTTCGAACCGCTACTCGACACCGAGGACCACCAAAAAGGGGCGCGAGCGTTCGCGGAAGACGACTACGAGCCCGAGTTCGAGGGTCGGTAGCGACCGGGACGACCGGCGGACATCGACTGAACGTATAACGGGCTGTCGTACGAAGCGGTATCGTGTCACACGACTGCGGCGCTGACGACCGCACTCTCGAGGTTCCTTCGGCGCAGCGATGGCCGACCAGCGCGAGTACCTCGATCGACGGTACGACGAGGAACGATTGGCTCGGTTCCTCGAAGCGGAGGTCGGGCCCGGTGGGCCGCTCACCGTCGAGTACCACCAGGCCGGGCACTCGAACGAGACACTGTTCGTCGGGGGGGGGACGCCGAGTTCGTCCTCCGGCGCCCCTCCGCCGGGGAGACCGCCGACGCGGCTCACGACGTGCTCCGGGAGTATCGCGTCATGTCCGCGCTCGCGGACACCGACGTGCCGGTGCCGACGACGGTTGCCGCCTGCGAGGACCACGACGTCGGCACCGTCGGCCGCCGTGGCGTTCTCGACGCGGTCGATCTCTCGCTAGGGGCCGCGCTCCGAGAGGCGCGTCCGGTAGTCCTGTACGCGGTCAGCTGCTTTTCTCGCGTCGCGTGAGCCGACAGTGACTCGGTGGTTTGTGCCGGCGGCGTAGCGAAGCGCCAGTCCCTCGCCGATGTCGCCGGTTCAGCCGATGATCGCTATGTACCCACCTACCGTGGTGCGAAACCGAATGAAATCGGTTCCGGTTCGCAAACCGAGAGTTCGAGGCGCACGCATCTTCGAGGCTTCGACCCGTGGCTCGTCGACGGCGAGACGTTCCTTCCCCGTGAGCATCGCTCGACAACGCTTATCGGGCCGACGCGACGTCCGGTCGTCGAATTCCCCGAGCCAGGAGGCGCAGTGAGGACGACTGAATTGACATCCACTGGAGAGGCGAGACACATTAGGACGACCCGGCATAAGATCTATACTCCGGTCCGAAATATCTGATAACGTATGACATATTCCAGCGTTTACGAAGCAGTGTACGACCAGTACGACGTCGAACAGAGTTGGGACGAACACGTTCACGTGGGTGACAAACAGTCGTTGAATATCGCGGAGGAGGCACTCGGTCGACACGTCGACTCGGAGGAGACGGGGCTCAGGATCCGTGACTTCGAGAGTGGTGACACCGAGACGTACACGTTCGCGGAACTGAACGCCGCCGCCAATCGGGTTGCGAACTACCTCGAGACTCACACCGAGCGTGGCGACCGCATCGCGGCGATACTGCCGACGCAACTCGAACTGTACGCGGTGGTGTTCGGCAGCGTCAAAGCGGGACGGATATACGTGCCGCTCGCACCGGTGTTCGGCCCGGACGCGCTCAACTACCGCCTCAAGGACTCCGGCGCAGCCGTGCTGTTCGCAGGGGCGGCCGGCAGCGAGGCAGTCGACGGGGACCTCCCGGACCTCAAGCGAGTCGTCACCGTCGGCGACGTGGCCGACGTCCTGGGTGACGTCGTCGTTGACGACTACGACGTCGTGCGCGAGGAGGACGGGGCATTCGAGGCCGTCGAGACGCACCCGAACGACCCCTACTCGCTGACGTACACCTCGGGGACGACCGGACACCCTTCGGGTGTCCCGTCGACGCATGGCGGCGTCGTCGAACTCCACGCCTACGCCGAGTACGTCGCCGACATCCGTCCCGACGATGTCTACCTCGTCGCCGCGTCCCCGTCGTGGTCCTACGGTCTCACTATGGGGACCATCATGTCCGGACTCCGAGGGACGGCGATCGGGTGCTACCGCGGGAAATTCGACCCGACGACGTTCTTCGAGACGCTCGAAGCGTGGGACGTCGACAACACGATGATTCCGCCGACGGCGCTTCGGCAGTCGCGGGCGGCGGGTATCGACCTTCGAGAGTGGGACATCGACCTCCGAGTGCTAATCTCCGCGGGCGAGTCCCTCGACGAGGACACCGTCGGGTGGTGCGAGGAGGGACTCGGGGCGCCCCCGCAGGACGCGTACGGTCTCACCGAGGCGGGCATGGCGATCTGCAACTTCGCCTTCGATGACTGGGAGGTCAAACCCGGGAGCATGGGGAAGCCCACTCCCGGCTACGAGGTGGCGCTGTTGGACCCCGAGCGGGAGGCGGTTCCACAGGGCGAGACTGGCGAGATCGCGGTCCGGCGCGAAGAGGGCGACTTCGGGTGGTACTGGGGGCAACCCGAGAAGACCCTCGAGACGTTCACCGGACAGTGGCTCCGGACGGGCGACCTGGCCCGTCGGGACGAGGACGGCTACTACTGGTACGTGAGCCGTGCGGACAACGTCATCATCTCGTCGGGGTACCGCATCGGTCCCGAGGAAGTCGAGGCGACGCTGCTCAACCACGAGGCCGTCCAGGAGGCCGCCGTCGTCGGGAAGTCAGACGAAACACGGGGGGAGATCGTGAAAGCCTTCGTCACCCTCGTCGGTGGTCAGGAGGCGTCCCCCGAGTTGCGAGACGAGATCAGCGAGTTCGCACGCGAAAACCTCTCGAAACACGAGTACCCCCGCGAGGTAGAGAGCATCGACGAGCTTCCGAAGACCGCGAGCGGGAAAATAAAGCGGGCGCAGTTACGCGAGTGACCGACTAGCCCCCTCAAGGCGCGGTCATCCACGTCCATCGCCACCGACGGGGTCTGGCGGGTGGGTAACCTCGAACAGGGACTCTCAAACCGCGTCGCTGAAACGTGACGACCACTACTGGGCTTTATTATCTGTGTGTACGTCGGGGAGTCACATGGACCTGCAGTCCATCACGGTACTCGACTTGACACGCCTACTGCCCGGCCCGTATGGAACACAACTGCTCGCCGAGATGGGCGCGGACGTCATCAAGGTAGAAGCGCCGAACGGCGGCGACTACGCTCGATACTCCGAACCGACCGTAGAAGGCGACTACGGTGCGATGTTCGCGGCGATCAACCAGGGAAAAGAGAGCATCACGCTCGATCTCAAGTCCGACGAGGGTCGAGAAACGTTCCTGCGACTCGCGACCGAAGCAGACGTCGTCTTCGAGCAGTTCCGCCCCGGAGTCGTCGACCGATTGGGTATCGGGTACGAGGACGTCGTAGAACGCAATCCCGACATCGTCTACTGCTCGCTGTCCGGGTACGGGCAGTCCGGACCGTACAGGGAACGGGTCGGCCACGACCTGAACTACGCCGGCTTCGCCGGGCTCGTCGACATGACGCGTCGTGACGAGAGCGAGCGCCCCCGGATCACCGGCTATCCCATCGGCGACATGGCCGGCGGCGTGTTCTCGGCGCTCAGCATCGTCGGTGCGCTGCTCAGTCGTGAATTGGGGAACGCCGGCGGGAACTATCTCGACGTCTCGATGACGGACGCCGTCCTCTCGTTCTCGCAGGCGGTCGGGGCGCTGGCGAACGCCGGCGAGGACCCGCGCCCTGGCGAGACGAACCTGACGGGACTGTACCCCTGTTACGACGTCTACGAGACGAGCGACGGTCGATACCTGACGCTGGCCGCGCTGGAGCCGAAGTTCTGGGAGAATCTCTGTGCGGCCATAGATAAACCGGAGCTCGTCGAGAAACACCAGTCCGACGACGCGTCGGTCCGACAAGCCGTGCGCGACGAACTGCGCGATGTGTTCCGGTCGCAGAACCTCGCGGAGTGGGAAGACGAACTCGGCGAGAAGGACGTCATGATCGGGAAGGTGAACACGCCGCACGAGGCGCTTGACGACCCACACCTCAGGAACCGCAGCGTCATCAACACCGACAGTGAGGGGTTCCCGAAGATCGGCTACCCTGCGGAGGTTCACCACGGCCTCTCGGGTACAACGAGCGAGGCTCCCAAACGAGGCGGACAGACGAGTGACGTGTTGCGGCGGTTTGGCTTCGAGCAAGCCGAAATCGACGCGCTGTTCGAAAGCGGCGCTGTCGGGGGCTCTTGAACGTGACCACCCTATCGAGTCGCCTTCAGAACCGTCCGCGCTGAAGCGACCCCGACGCGACGGTCACCGACCGAGCTACCGCAATCTGTCTACACGTCGGGGTCACGCACCTCCATCATCCCGAGGCCGATCCAAGAGATGACGACCTCACCGTCCTGGTTCACACCTTCCATCTTGTTGTCCACGTAGCCGCGGTGCGGGTTGCTCTCGGAGAGTCGTTTGTCGACGATCTCGGCCCGAATGTGGAGCGTGTCGCCCGGTTTCACTGGCTTCAACCAGCGGAGTTCGTCCACGCCACGTGCACCCATGCTCGCCTGGTCCCGAAGGTAGCCGTCGACGAGCATTCGCATACACACTGCGGCAGTCTGCCACCCACTCGCGACGAGTTCGCCGAATACCGACTCACGAGCCGCCTCCTCGTCGGTGTGAAAGGGCTGTGGGTCGTACTTCTCAGCGAATTCGATGATCTCCTCCTTGTCGAACTGGTACTCTCCGAATTCCTCGGTTTCTCCGACCTCCACGTCTTCGTAGTATTGCACACTGGTGGTGAAGGGGTAGAGAGATATCAATGGAGGGGGCGGTGGGGGAAGTTCGAGTCAAGCGACCGGCGGCCGCTGATTCGCGTTTCCGACTACCCCAATAGGATTCCACGACCGTAACACGTCGGACCTTCATCATCGATCGACCGCTTCGGACTGCTCGCGCCCGGCCTCGACGGTCTCGTGGGTCGCCTCCTCGAATAGGAGGACGTTCGACTCGGCGTCGTCGAGGCTGTACGTGACCCTCCTGACGTGAGGCGGTAGTTGATGGGGTTGAACACCGCCCTGGCTCGAAGGAGGCCGAAGAACGACATCACAAACTCAGCGGAGTTGTACAGGAACAGCGAGACCTGGTCGCCGGGATCGATACTGAGGTCACGGAGCGCATTCGCACACTTCGTTACTGGCTGGTCCAGTTCCTGGTACGTCAACCGAACGTACTTCCAGGGGTAGACGATTGCCTTACGCATCGGGTACCTGCTAGTCCTCTGGGCGAGCGTGCCCGGTAGTGTTGGCAGGTGAGTCACGTCGGCACCTCGTCCGATCTGCTGTTAGAGCTTTCGTCCATTGAGCATACTCCGCAGCAGTGGCTCGGCCTCCGAGCATCGTCCGGTCCACGAGGTTCGGCTTCGAGTAGCGATCGAAATACGAGCGAACGCGGGGGTTGAGTGAGGTCGTCGACACCGTTACAGCGCTCACAGGGCAAGCCGAAAGTTACAATATCACAGCGTGAACGGGTAGTGCCATGGAATACCATGACTCCGAGAAAGCGAAGGAAGTAGCGACACGTGTCGAAGCGTTCATGGAAGGCGAAGTGCTCCCCCGCGAGCGAGAGGCCCTCCGTACCGGCGATCGGATTTCCTTCGACGAACTCGAGGACTACTGGGAGATGGCCAAAGACCGCGACCTCTTCGCACCCCAGATGCCCGAGGAGTACGGCGGTCAGGGACTCGGGTTCCGAGACATGCTCCCGTCGTTCGAGCAGGTCGGCCGGTCACTGTTCGGCGCGCTCTCCATCCGAGCCAATGCCCCGGACGAGGGCAACATGCACACGCTCGAGATCGGAGCCAACGAACGGATCAAAGAGGAGTACCTTCGCCCGCTGGTCCAGGGCGAGATGTGGAGCGCCTTCTCGATGACCGAGCCGATGAACGGAGGGGGCGCTGATCCAAAGATGCTCCAGACGACGGCCGAAAAAGACGGCGACGAGTGGGTCATCAACGGCCACAAGTGGTGGACCTCACAGGCGAAGATCGCGGACTTTCTGCTGGTAATGGCACGGACGGACCCCGACGCCCACCCCTACGAGGGTGCGTCAATCATCCTCGTCCCCGTGGACACCGACGGCGTCGAGATCGTCCGGAACTACGACCACCTCGGCGGTCACGGAATCATGGAGACGGAGTTCGGCCACGCGGAGATAACGTACGACGACGTTCGAGTGCCAGTGGAGAACACGATCGGCGAAGAGAACGGCGGCTTCCGGCTGGCCCAACTCCGGCTGGGCGGCGGGCGGCTGACCCACTGTATGCGCTACTCTGGGATGGCCGAGCGTGCACTCACCATCGCGAAGACGTACATGAGCGAGCGGGAAGGGTTTGGTAGTCCGATCGCGGACAAGCAGGCGCTGCGCCACCGCATCGCTGACGCCGAGACGAACCTCCACGCCGCACGAACGGTGTCTCGCCACGCCGCGCGGGAACTCGACCGGAGCGATGCCCGTATCGAGGTGGCAATGGCGAAAACATTCACCGCAAACGTAACGAACGAAATCATGGACCTCGCGGTCCAGTGCTGTGGGGGGAACGGCATCGCCAAGGACCTCCCACTGGCTCACTTCTACGAGGAGGTCCGCGCATTCCGTATCTTTGATGGACCCGACGAGGTTCACCGCCGCTCCATCGCGCGCGAGGTCTTCGAGGACACTGCGCCCGAGGAACTGGAGAACGTCCTTCGGTTCGGCGAACGATGAAGTGAACGATAGCGGCTGAACCGGTGTCCCGACATCGAGCGCCCCGGTTGTATCGGACATCGACAACGATGCTATCGCTGTTGTCATCGCCGTATAGCACCTGCTAATCTAGTGCCAGCGGTATCGGTTTCCGGTTAAGAGGTGGAACCAGCATACAGCGATTCATTCACCCCATCAAGAAGTATTTGGCGTGCTGGAGATGATTGTCTCGCTTCTAACACCCCGTATCTGGAAGATTCGGTTCGTAGCTCTATGAACTGACGATCTCAAAGAGAACTCGCCGGCGTACGACTAAAAGGTCGTCGCCCAGTATTCCGTCGGAAATACGCATTCGTTCCCCTGTTCGTGGGCGTGATCGACGGACAACCGAAAGACGGCTCTGCTGACCACCAGCGTCAGCAGAGCCGCCGTCACCTGGATCCAGACGATGTGTTCTTTCTCTGGAATCGGCCAAGGCTGTACTGCGACTTTAGCTCTCGAAACACCAGGTCGACGACCCACCGAGCACGGTACAGCGTCGCTATTTTCTTGGGACTGAACTCATCGCTTGGCATGTTCGTGGTCTACAACCGAAAGCCGTCGGCGGCCTCAGCGATTCGGACATCGACGATACGGAGCCACTTGCTATCCTACGACGTCCGCTCGTTATACTCCGGCGTTGGAACCTGACTTCGACCTCAACATCGATGTGTTCCCTACCGGTCACCGATAACATCGAAGACTCGCCCTCCTTCGAGTAGAATGGCACGACCGCGCCATTCCCGCAGTTCTTGGACGACCACCAGATTCGCACACTGTTTCAGTCGGCTGACGAAAAAGCCGTCATGCTCGTCGATCAGCGCGAACCGACGGTACCTGAAAAGCCGAGATCAAGCAAGAACAGCCGTCCACGCAGCCATGACCCGTCTTGAACAGGGTACTCTCGTGGGTTCGCTCATCGGCGATCGCCTGCACGCTCATCGACTAGCTGGTGGCACTGTGGACGAGATAGCGCTCGAGTTCAGAAACGTCTGGATACGTCGCAGGGAACGCTAAGAGGATAGATATAGCCGCACTACCGTGGCATCGGCGACGACCACGTCCCACAATCGATCGAAGGCTGGAGCAATCGTGAGAGGGACCGCGACCTCCTCGACAGGTGATCGAGGAGGTCGCGTAGGAGTTGTTCCACTGGTTTGGTGAACCAGTTGTAGAAGTTGGATGCGAAGAGTTTCTGGCCGGTAGCGCCGATATCCGTACGGCGATATGTGGCAATTGAGCGGCTTCGCCGATAACAGCGAAGCCCACAATGTCCGTCCAGGCGAGTATCTTCGCGTCGCGTTTTCGCTTTCGAGTAGACACAGAACGTAGAGTCAAAAACAAGATAGGTTGCGTCGGTTTCCAGCGAGGATTACAATAAAAGTAATTACTCGGGTAGAGAACTACTACAGTAAACAACGAGCGTGCTTGGTACCGAAGTGTGGATGTTATGCAGATATTGAAAATACACCGACATACGGGCTATAATTTGTTTCGTATCCCGTCTATAGCCCGGTATTGATCGAATACATTCAATAAAACCATGGAATCCCGTGTGCATACTACCTAGCTCTCGCAACTACTTCTCAGTGGGTACGCGATGTGAGGATTGTCTTCGCAGGTAGCGAGATACCGCAGACCGAGCGAGCAAATGAGCGGTAGTGCGTACGTTAGACAGACAATATTCTCTATAGTGGCAGCTGGGTAGTATAAGTGCGCAGAACCAGTCGTTTAGACACATGGATCTCTGAGAGACGCACTCATCGCGACGCCGAAAACGAGTTCTGGTCCTTTTTTGACGGTTGTTTTTCTAGCACTGCCACGTCAACATTTACCACCACTGGAGCAGCGCATCTCTCAGTAAATCGAGTAATTAGTATTACTGCTACCGCTGCTGCCGTCATAAGCGCGAGTAGCGTGCCGAAAGTGTCATTACGTATTATGAATGGCATGGTCGTGAGCCACCTACAGAACACCATCGAAGTAGCGCTGTCGACATACGAACCTTGATGCGTGTCACCTCCCCTCCTTCGTCTACGAACCGCACCGGTAGGTCGCGCGCTCACCGAGCCCTTGAGCGTCGGCTCCTGCGCACATCAGATGGCCTCAAGACACCCGTATGCCTCGCCCGTCACTCACCCCGATCGACACCGCCCGCACCCTGCTCACGGAGGAGTCCGCACAGGTGCATGCTGAACGAGCGGCGTTCGAGACGTTCGCTGAGCGGGTACACGCCCTCGATCCACTGCTCGCACCAGCCCAGAAACCGCTCACTATCCCGTCCCTTCGCGATCGATCACTGGCCAGTACTGGTGAAACGTGAGCAACTAGTCGTTAACGAGTTGCTCGGCAAGGATCATGAACGGAGGACAGTTGAAAGCTGATACTAAAGGCCCGACGACATTTTATCATAGGCACTGACGTTATGAGAATCCTGCCTGCTTAAGCCCCAGCAGTGTAAGTGAGGGACGGGGCTCGAGGAGGCCGGTACGAGACATGTGGCTTCGACCACGCGGCACTGACTGGCCGCTTGCAATGATGCAACCTCATGTGCCACCGAGCACGAATAGGTGTCTATCAGACTCACACGCCCCAGGACAGTCGCGTTCAAATCACTCGGACGGCGCGATCGCGTCGCGCCGTCCAAGGAGGTGCCAACCCGAATCGGAACGCAACTCCCACGCCGGCATCGTTGGCTCGTGAGGCCGCCGAAACCGGCCTCACGGACGCGAGCACGCCTCCGTCGAGCTACAGCACCGCTCTCACGTGTCCTCCGTCTGTCGGTAGAATCAGTCCCGATCCGTCCGCTGTTGGCCGCTTTGCACTCAAGCAGTACGCCTTCCGACACATCCGAATCATTATCGACTCACACCGCCTTCGATCAATCGGCAGGATTCTCATAGGTGTCTAGTTTAGCACCTCAGCTGGCGTTTGATCGTCGAGCGCTTGATGCGGTCGTTGCCGGTTATAGTACTGTACGAACTGTTCAATCCAGTCGCGGACACTCCGCCGACTGCCCACCCACGAAGTATGGAAGCGGTCGACACGCATCTTGAGGGTGTGAAGCCACTTCTCGATGAGGTTTCGGTCGGTGTAGTTGACTCGACCGCTCAGTCCTAACCGAGCAAGGGCAGTCCGATACCCGAATTGGTCGACGAGCAACTCAGCCTCCGAGAGATCATGGTGCTCGGTGAGGCGATGGAGGAACGCCGCTGCCGGATTGGTGCCGTGTCGTCCGAACAACTCGACACCAAGAATCAATTTAGTGTCGAGGTCTATTGCAGCGTACACTCACGACCACTCGCCGTTTATCTTGACAGCAGTCTCGTCGACCGCGACCCGATGGACCTACTGCCAGATCGCCTGATGCGACCGTTCAACGTCGAGAAGCCGTAGAATTTCTTCTGTTTCTCTGAGCGAACAACCGGCGGCGTGGACGCGAACGGCGAACGCCCAGACAGGTGTCTTGAGAGCCGTCCGCTCGTTCCCCCAAGATTCATCAAAATCCGTCTTTAAACTCTCGCTGGGCAGGTCTGCGAGCATCGTTGGACAAGAAACTCAACGACCTGCTCGTTCTTCAAACTGGCTCAACTAGACAGTGCCCGCTGCCCGAACACCTCGAAACCGAGATAGTGTCGCTCGACAATACATACGCATCTCTCGTCGATCTCACTGCCGAATTAAACACCATCATTTTACCGAATAGAGCTCAAGACTCGTCAGAACACCAACTCGTGCTCTGTTCCACTAGCAATATCGGGCGGTAATCGAGACACGGCAGGTACCCATCCAAGAGCGGTCAATCTTACCGCTCTTGGATGGGCATGATCTCTGTGAGTACCTCTACGGAACCGAGTCGACAGACGGGACGTATATCCCGTTCTGACGGTCGCAACAAAACTCGCGACGGACGCCGCTGGCATCAACCCCCGGTAACGGCCAGATCGAGTAAAGGTCCTGTCTCCTCTGAAACCATGCTCGATGTTTTTTGTGGTGCCGGGGCATCCTCCTGAGCAGACGGCTGCTGTTCGTGAGGTGCGAACAACTTTGTATGAGGACTGTATACGTCCACCTGACCCATGACAACCGTTGATTCACCACGGACCGTCCAAGCAGTCCAGATTTCGCTTGATATCGTCAACGCGTTGAAGCAGCGACGGGGGGCGGGCGTAACCGAACTCGCGGAGGAACTCGAGTACGCAAAAGGGACAATTCACAGCCACCTCGCGACTCTGATCGAGAACGAATACGTCGTGAAGGAAGAAGGGACATACAGACTGAGCCTCCAGTTCCTCGAACTCGGGCAACTGGTGAAAGACCGCATCAACGCCTATGATGCCATCAGGAATGAACTCGACGACCTCGCCGAAGAGTGCGATGAGCTGGCCCAGTTCGCGACACACGAGCACGGGCGGATCGTCTACCTCTACAAGGCGCGCGGCGAGAACGCAGTTCAGACTGCCTCGAGAGTCGGAATGCGAGAGTACATGCACTGCACCGCGCTCGGGAAGTCGATGCTCTCACAACTCCCGGAGGAGCGGGTCGACGAAATCGTCGAGCGACACGGTCTCCCGAAGTTTACTGACCAGACGATAACGTCGAAACCGACGCTAAAGATGGACCTCGAATCGATCCGGGAGCGGGGCTACGCGTTCGACGAAGAGGAGAAGATCGAGGGGCTTCGATGTGTCTCGACACCGATCCAGACGAACGACGGAGAAATCCTCGGGGCAATTAGCGTTTCGGGGCCGTCGAGTCGAATGGAAGGTGATCTCTATCGTGAAGAGATTCCACAGATGCTCGAACGGTCGGCAAACGTTATCGAGATCAATTCGCAGTTCGGGTGAAGTGGGCCCAGCCCCTTACCCGGAGTTCTTCACTCCGGCGGCGATTCCTTTCACCCTCAACCGCAGAGTTCACTCTTCGTGGACCGACCGTTCGTCGTCGTCGAGCAAGCGGACCTGCAGCAGGTGGGGCCGACGTAGGGGTTGAGCCGCTGAAGGCCCTCTTATACTATCCACCGTCGAGTAGGGAGTAGCGGCCGGGATGTCGCGCACGAGTTCTGCACCGCGGTCGTGCTCCCGACGCAGTCGGTAGAAGAAGCTCTCACGGAGGTCATCGTCGGCCAGCCCTGCATACTCGGCGGCGACGTCCATGTCGGTTCGGGCGAGCGCGAGTGCGGCGTTGTCGACCGTCTTCCGAAAGAACGTCCACTCGTCATACATCTCTCTGCAGGTTTCCACGTCGTCGCACGAATCGAGGTAGGTGTCGAGGCCCGAGGCCAACGAGTACCAGCCCGGCACCGTGCATCGCGACTGCATTCACGAGAACATCCACGGGATGCCCGCAGGTCCTCGGCGGACCGCCCGTCGGAGCGGGAGGCGGGCCGGGACCAGAGATTCAGATCCGCGATGACCGTAATGGGCGTCGCCTGCTTGAAGTATGACACGAACCGCGCTGTCGCTATGAGGTTATGGTATTCCTCGCGGGCCCCCCTCGCCATCGTCCCCATCGCGTCGAGCCACTCGTTAGGCACCTCTTTGGCCGGGGGCTCAAGGGGATACCCAGTGTGATGACACAGGTTGACATACGCTTTACTCCAAATGGATTCTCAGCTACTCACCGACGGTGGACGGACAGAGCGACAGTGGCCAGAATTATATTGGCTGCGCCCATCGAGTGGTCCGTATGGCGGACATCAGCTATCACTACGAAGACGAGACAGTGCTGGTCACCGGTGCTAGTTCAGGGATCGGTCGGGAGATCGCTCTGCGGTTCGGTGACGCGGGAGCGACCGTTATCAACGCCGACCTCCGGCGCGACCCGAAGGACGTCGGCGAGGAGGTCCCGACCGACAAGGCGATTTCCTGGGGAGCGGGAGAGGGACGGTACGTCGAAACGGACATTTCCGACCCTGAACAGCTCGAAGCCGCCGTCGCTGTCGGTGACGAGTACGATGGCATCGACGTGATGGTCAACAACGCCGGTCTGTTCATCAAGGGCGGCCTTTTCGAGACGACGGAAGAGGACTTCGAGCGCATTCACTCCATCAACGCGAAGGGGACGTTCTTCGGCTGTCAGGCCGCCGCGGCCGACATGGTCGACCGGGGGACGGCGGGGACCATCGTCAACGTCGCGTCTATCAGTTCGACCCACGCACAGAAACGCCAGATACCGTACGACTCGACGAAGGGCGCGATTCGGATGATCACCCGGGGGGCTGCGCTCGAACTCTCGGACTACGACATTCGGGTGAACGCGGTCGCACCTGGTCACGTTGCAACTGAGTTCGGCAGCGGAGCCGAAAAGAAAGTCGAGGCGGTCGCCAACGACGAGGTCAGTAAGACGGTCCCGCTCGGTCGGGCGGGCTTCCCCGAAGACATCGCCGGTTCGGTCCTCTTTCTCGCGAGCGAGGACGCGGGCTACCTCACCGGCGAGATGGTATACGTCGACGGCGGGTGGCAGACCTACTGATCTCCGAACTGGGCCACTGCGACGTGCTTCGTCTTCAGACCCCGTGTTTCCAACTGTCGATGGATTGCTGACCGCCGTCCACGTTGGAATTCGTTCCTGAGCGTCGAATTGTCCTTCTCCCGTGGGAAGGGCCCGGCTCCGCCGATACCGGCACTGTTGACGAGGATGTCAACAGTGCCGAAACCCTCGACGACTTGGTCCACCATCTGGTTGACTGCATCTGCGTCGCTAACGTCCTCCTCAGCGGCCATCGCTTCTCCCTCCTCGTTTTCGATTTGTGAGACTGTTTCGCCAGCGATGTCCTCGTCGATGTCGTTCACGGCGACCTTCACGCCGTGTTTAGCGAGCGACTGTGCAGTCATCCGCCCATTTCCTCTCGCTCTACTCGTCTCTACAGCTACATGGCCTGTCCAATTGGTATCTATGCTTGCGTCTGGCTGTCGAACTGCATTAGCGCTTGTGCTGTCGGACATTCCAACCGCTGCACGAACGTTCGTGAGATGCGAACGTCATCTTGGTGGACAGAGCTGTAAGGGGGTCGAGCCGGCCTAATATAACACAACTACACTTGTTACTCTGATTTGGCGAAGCACGGATCAGAACACAGTGTGTCATTGCCCAGTGTAAGGACCGCGACCCTGCGGAATTTGCGAAGAATCAGTCCGTTCGTCTCTTGCGAACTATACTTTCCGATATCTTCGTATATAGAGTCCCCCCGCATTCCCGTTCGTATCTCACGAACACCACTCAGCGAACACGAACTCCACCACTGCCGGATGCAGCAACCGGAACCACTCTTGGAAACATCAGAGATGACGCCCATGCTACGTGTCGGGGGACCACCCCGCTGTGCTACTTACGTGAACAGGAGAAGAGGCATCGCGAGCGGCCGGTCGTTATTCCGATTGGAGGTCCGCGAGGTCCCACTCGCCGGTGACGATGGCCCCCGAGTCCTCGTTGTTCGGTTCGACGATCGCCTCGACCATCGCCGGGCCCTCGTGTTCGATAGCCTCGCCGAGGATTTCAGCGAGATTTTCGGGCTTGACGACTCGCTCTGCGTACCCGACGTTGAACGCCTCGGCGAACTGCATGTAGTCGACGTCCGTCTCCTCGTTGAACTCCGTGTCGAGGACACGGTCCCAGCCGTACTTGCTGACCTGCAGGTTCCGGATAGACTTCCAGCCGTGGTTGTTGAGCACGAGGTACGTCACGTCGACGTCGTGTTCGACCGCGCAGGCGACCTCCTGGTTGCACATGAGGAAGCTTCCGTCGCCCTCGATGTCGACGACCGGCCGGTCGGGCTGGGCGAGTTTCGCGCCGATGGCCGCCGAGACGCCGAAGCCCATCGTCGAGAACCCACCACAGGAGATGTTCGTCCGCGGGTCGAAGACTGGGAACTCGGGGTTGGTCGTCTCCTGGGGCTGGCCGGCCGAGGAGACGACAATGCCTTCCTGCGGGAGGACCTCCCGGAGGGCCGCGAGCACGCGCGAAATACTCATGGGCACGTCGTCGGTGTGGCGCGCCTGGACCTTCTCCTGCCACTCGGCCCAGAGCCGGCGGATCTCCTTGTAGTACTCGTTGTCCTCCTTGTCGACCTCGTCGACGCGGCGCGAGACGCCGTCGTAGAGCTGTTTCGTGACGACCTTCGCGTCGCCCTGGATGCCGACCTCGACCGGATAGTTCTTCCCGATCTCCGTCGGGTCGATGTCCACGTGGACGAGTTTGCCCGGCGGGATGTCGAAGCTCACGCCGTCCTCGAACGAGGAGGTGTGCAGGTCCGAGAACCGACAGCCGATGGCCAACACGACGTCAGCGTTGCTCGCGAGTTCGTTGCCCGCCGTACTACCGATCCACCCGGCATAGCCGACGAACAGGTCGTGGTCCTCCGGAATGATGCCCTTCCCCTGGAAGGTGGGAATGACGGGCGCCTTCAGGTGCTCCGCGAGCGCCTGGACCTCCTCCCACGCACCCGAGAGCATCGTCCCGCCGCCGGGGACGATGACCGGCCGCTCGGCCTCGGCGAGCAGTTCGGCGGCCTCGGCCACCGAGTCCGGGTCGCCGCCCGGGCGGCTGTGGGGGCGTGACGTCGTCGGCTCCGGGAGTTCGACGTCCGCGACCGCTCCCTGGACGTCCATGGGGATGTCGACGTGGACCGGCCCGGGTCGGCCGCTCAGTGCGATCTGGAACGCGCGCCGAAGCGCGCGGGGGAGCTGTTCGACGCTGTCGACGACGATGCTCCGCTTCGTCACCGGTTCCATCACGCTCGGGAAGTCCCCCGGTTTCTGTCGGTCGAGTTCCTGTAGGATGCCCTGTCCGTACTCGTGGGTCTGGGGGGCGCCCGTGAAGATGACCATCGGGATGGAGTCCACGTACGCCGTCGCCGCGCCTGTCACCGTGTTCGTCGCACCGGGACCGATTGAGGTGAACACCGCCAGCGGCTTGCCCGACGCGCGCGCGTACCCGTCCGCGAGGTGTGTCGCCCCCTGCTCGTGGCGAGGCTGGATGACCTTAACGTCTGAGTCATTGAACGCGTCCAGCAGGTTCGTACTCCCGTGGCCGGGGATGCCAACCAGGTACTCTACGCCCTCCTTCTCGAGATACGTGGCGATAATCTCGCCACCGTTCAGCCTGGGCATGTCTCGTTAGAACGAGTGATATCATCCCTCATAAAGATTCGGCACACGGCCGAGGAACGTGTCAGTACTGTCGGCCCATCACACCGAGGGGATGACCTCGTCGCCCATGACCTCGAACAGTCGCTCCGGTTCGGGGCTCGTGTTCCCGATGGCGATACGGTCGAAGCCCATCTCGGCGAACTCCTCGAGTTTCCCCGCGAGCGTCGAGGGATCGTCGGCGATGAGGCACTTCGCCTCGATCTCCTCGCGCGTGGCCTTCTCGCCTTCGGCCTCGATCTCCTTCGGATTCGCGAGCGCGCGGTCGAAGACGTTCTGTGTCGTCGCCCACCACGGCCGGGTCGACTGAACGGCCTCGTCGTAGTCCTCGTCGTACGACGCGATGACGAGCAGCGTCGTCTCGATGGCGTCGGGGTTACGCCCCTCCTCCTCTGTGTAGCGCCGGACGGCGGGGTAGAGGCGGTCGGTGTACTCCTCGCCCTTCTTGACGGTGATGAACCCATCGCCGTACTCGCTGGTCAGCGAGGCGGTCGCCGGACCGTTGGCTGCGATGTGGATCTCCGGTTGTTGCTCGGGCTCCGTGTAGAGTTTCGCCCCGTCGAGATCGAAGTGCTCGCCCTCGTAGTCGGCGAAGTCCTCGGACTCCCAGAGAAGGTGGATGATCTCTAAGGTCTCCTCGAGTCGGTCGCGCCGGACGTCATACTCGGGCCAGTCGTGACCGAGAGGGATCTCGTTCATCGCCTCGCCGGTCGAGAGGCCGAGGACGACCCGTTCGTCGTGCATCTCCTGAAGCGTCGCGAACGACTGGGCCATGAGCGCGGGATGATAGTGCTCGCTAGCCGGCGTGACGCAGGTCCCGATCGGCACGTCAAGGCGCTCTACGGCCGCACCGAGCCACGACCACGCGAAGCCGGCCTCGGCGTCCGTGTGGTACCACGGGTGGAAGTGGTCGGAGGTCCAGATGAAGTCGTAGCCGGCCTCCACGGCCAGTTCGGAGTAGCGGAGTAACTCGCTGGGGCTGTACTGCTCCTGGTGGGCCATGTAATCGATACTGACCATCGCTACCTACGCCGTATGGAGACCGGGACTAAACCGTTTTCCCTCGTTCGCCCAGGGTTCGCTTCGGCCGTCCCCAACCTATATGAGCACCCCCGGGCCTTGTAGGGATACGGGTTCACCATGGGTATCGGATACACCACCATCATGTACGACACGACGGCGATCGAGGAGGCCATGAACGACGTCGCTGCCTGTCGGTACGGCGGAATCGAGATCGGATTAGAGAAGGTTCGGGCAAACGGGGCGACGTCCATCCGAAACTGGCTCGACGAGTACGGCCTTGATCTCTATCTCGTGATGAGCGAGTGGGTCACCGACGAGGCAGCTGTTGACCGGATCACCAGCGATATCGAGATGGCTGCGGAGACGGGGGCAGAGGGCTTCGGCATCCTCCCGCCGCAGCGCCACTGGTACGACGATGACACTGTCGCGCAGTGGCTCGGGACGATCGCCGACGCTACCGCCAGCGCAGGAATGACGCCGTTAGTCCATCACCACGGGGCGACCGCTGTCGAACAGCCCTCGGAGATACAGCGGTACCTCGATTCGTCCGACGACTTGCAGCTCCTGTTCGACACTGCTCACTACTTCCCCTACGGAGAGCACTATCCCGACGGGGACGTGACCGACGGTATCGAACGGTTCGCTGACGACATCGGATACGTTCACCTGAAGGACATCGCGCCAGCCTCGACGTTCAGCGAAAATCGGGACGCACTGACGGAAGGTAATTTCCATCTCGACAATATACTCAACTACTTCCGTTCGTTTACCGACCTCGGAGAGGGTGTCATCGACTTCAGTGCGGTCGAGAGTTCGCTCAGGAGCCACGGGTACGACGGCCACTACACGATCGAAGTCGAAGACCAGACAGAACAGCCGCTCGTTCACGCGAAACAAAACATCGACCACTGGCGCACGGTAACTGAGTGAGCCAGATACGGAGCACTTCCACGGAAGTCCCAACCCCTACTGATGTACTGCCCATGTCTCCCGTCTCTGATTAGCTAGAGCGACTGTTTCCGAAGGACGAACGATGTTTTCCGACGATTCGGGAGTTACTCTGATGTGGGTCACCATTACGTCTCAAGTTGTATCGAACACTGATTGACCGGCGGCCGCTGTCAGAGCCCGGCGGATAACCGGGCCGTCTATGACGCTGCTAAGCCTAGACTGCGATGACCAAAACGGTTAATAACGTCCTGACAGTATTACCGTCCATGGCTCGACAAGTGAAATCGCTACTGCTCGCGGTGGGACCGAACGACCACGACCACGTCACGGTCCTCCTCGATGAGGCCATTGGAATCGCAGAGCCGACAGGCGCGACCGTCTATCTCCTTCACGTGTTCCCGCGAGAGGAATACAACGATCTTCTCAGTGAGATGGACGTCGAACCGACGACCGGGCAACTGCCGCCGGACGAGCTCGCCGTGAGGCACGAGAGTATCAGAACCCCTGCCGGTCTCTTAGAGAAGCACGGTATCGATTACGCGGTCCGTGGCATCATCGGCAACCCGGCCCGTGAGATCGTTCACCTCGCCGAGGAAATCGACGTCGACCGAGTACTCCTCGGCGGTGCAAAGCGTTCGCCGGCCGGTAAAGCCGTGTTCGGCGACCACGCACAGCAAGTTCTACTGAACGCACCCTGTCCGGTCACCTATATTCAGCGCGATTGATGTCGGTTAGGCCTATCACTCCTATTACGATTTACGATACCAGATGCTTGCACGCTCTTGTGCACGCTAGCTATCACGACCACTCCATCCGTACGTCGGTTGTGGACTATCTAACCCCCCCGAGAGGCATGCCGTGGGTATCGCCGGAGAACCGACTGGCCATACGTAACGAACGAACGTATCGGATCGTTGAATAACACTACCGCGACTGTAATCTACCGCCCAGAAGGTGAAGAACCGTGTTAGATACGGGCCAATTCGTTCGCGTGTTACGAACCGTTTGGCCCGATTGCCCGACTGCGGCGGCAATACGTACTGTTCGTCCGTTGGGCTGATCGGATACCTGTGAGAAGGCCGATCAACGACGAAGCGTTTCGGACATCGTCGTGGGAACGGCGATGAACCATTGGATAGTAGATGATAATGCTTATATAGATGACCTCGGAAAGAGGCTGACGTATGACAGCGGATGACAGCCGAGGCGATGGGGACGACGTTATCTCGATCGAACTCGGCGTTTCGCGACGGAAGCTGATGAAGCAACTCGGGGCAGCCGGGTTGGCGGGCGGTCTGTCGGCACTCGCTGGATGCAGCAGCCTGCGCTCTTCACCGGGGAGCGACGCCGCACAGATGGGCCAGAACGACAACAGCAGTGGCGCACAGGGCAGCGGCGGAGATGGCTCTGATCTCCCGTCTGCACTCCGGGTACCACTGAATCCGCCGCCGACTGCGGACTCGATGAACCTCTCGAGTCCGACTCATGAAAAGCGAGAGATGGTGTTCGTCACGCACGTCGTCGACGAGTTCATGACCGGTATCATGGTCGGTATGAACGACGGGCTCCACAACCTCGGGTGGACCGGCGAGTTCATCGGGCCGTCGAGTCACGACCCCGCACAGCAGGTGGAGACGCTCAACACGACGATCGGCCGTCTCAGGAACGGACGGGACGCGATTGCGACCAGCATCCTGAACCGGTCGCAGTACAAACGACCGATTCAGAAAGCCCTCGAGAACAACATACCCGTCGCGTCGTTCAACACGAGCGTCTACGCCGGGGAGTTCAACGAGATGATGGAGACGTTCGGGAATGTCATTCCCTATGTCGGACAGAAGTTCGTGCAGGCAGGGGTGGCAGTCGGACTCACCGGCTACGAGCGGATCCGGGAGATGGTCGGGGATGGTACGCAGATCGTTGCTCAGCCGACGACCAGTGCGCCGGATCACCCGGCGCTCTCCGCCCGTGCAGAAGGGATCAGGATGGCGCTCGAGGCACAGGACAACACGAAGGTACTCGACACGCTGAACGTGAGCGGAGACCAATCCCAGGCGATCAGCCGGGTTGACACACAGTACAGGGCGAACCCCGGTATCAACCTCATCCTCGGCACTGCCCTTCAGGGTGCCATCGCCGGTGGTCGACTCGTCGGCAACAACGACCTGCAGGACGAGGTGGTCGTCGGGGGCTTTGACCTTCCAGAACCTACCTTGGAGGGGATCCGGAACGGGACCATCGAGTTCACCGCAGGACAGGACCCATACAGTCAAGGGAACATGCCCGTCCAGATGATGTGGCAGTACATGGAACGTGGCATTCCGATGAAGGACTTCAACACCGGTATCTCGATCATCGATGAGGAGAATATCGAGTTCGCGGCCAAGCGGTCGGGGTCCTGGGGCGCCTTGGAGAACTGGCAGAATCAGAACTACTAGACACTCCGGAGCAGAGGGAGGAAGCGACGAACGACCGATTCGCTCGGGCAGCGGCGCGACAGCCGTGGTTGACATTCATCCGTTCTGTTCACTTCATCTCCGAGGTTTTCCCGATGTTTTATTAGGGACGACTCTAATTGCCCAGTCATGGCAGAGGTAGATGCCTCGGTAACAAGAGACAGTGGGCCGAGCCTCGCTGCGAGGTTAGCCCAACGACGTGAGGTGGGAGCGATGCTCGCAGTGCTCGTGTTGCTGTTGTTGGGAGGGCTCGTTCGGTCGGACGTGTTCCTCAGTACGAATAACATGCTAGGAATCGTCAGGAACACCGCCATCACGGCAATCATCGGTTACGGGATGACGCTGTTGATGGTGTCGGGGGAATTCGACCTGTCAGTCGGGTCGCTCATGGCGCTTTCGGCCGCGCTGGTCGCGACACTGTACACTGGAGGGCTTTCAATCTCATTCGTCGTGCTCGTCGTGTTTCTCCTGGCAGCCCTGCACGGGCTGTTCCAGGGGCTTCTCATCACCAAGCTCGGCCTCCCATCGCTCATCGTCACCATCGGGACACTGACACTACTGCGCGGGTTGACGCTAGTGATACTGGGCGGTCAGACCGCCTCGATCACCGACGACATGTATCCGCAGTTGTTGTTCTACATCGGCGGCATCCTTGACGTGAGTGGCGTCCTGCCCGTCGTCGGCCAATTTCCGATCCAGATTGTCTGGACGTTAGCACTGATGGGGGTCGGGTACTACGTCCTCAACAAGACGGCGTTCGGCTACCGGTCGATGTTCACCGGTGGGAATCAGGAGAGCGCCCAACGGACGGGGATCAAAACCGACCACGTGAAGATCATCAACTTCATGCTCGTCGCCCTGCTGGCGGCATTCGCCGGTATGGGGCAGCTCGCGTTCACGCAGGCAGTGTCGCCGTCGACGGGGCAGGGAGTCGAACTCATCGTCATCGCGAGCGTCGTCATCGGCGGCACGAACCTGTTCGGCGGGGAGGGGTCGATCCCGGGAACGTTCCTCGGCGCGCTCATCTTTGCGCTCACCCAGAACATCCTCGTATTGGCGGGCCTCGGCGTCCGTCTCTTCCAGGTTTTCACGGGAATCTTCATCATCGCGGCAGTGCTCATCGAGGTCCTGAGCCGCGACCTCCGTATCGAGTACTTCACTGAGGGATACCTGCAGCCGCTTCGGCGGATTGGTACAGATACTGAAGGGTTCTTCGAGTACGTCGACCACGACGTGCAGCGGATCGACGAGCCGCTCGTCTTCGCCGCCGTCGGAACCGTCGTCTGGACGGTCATCACACTCGTCCTGATGATGGTCGTCAACGCGGTGTTGGGCTGGGAGTTCTCGCTCCTCATCGTTAGTGCTGGCATCGAGGCCATCGGGACGCTTCCGCTGGTAGCCTTCATGCTGATGGCAGGTCTCATCCTGCTGACGACCGTGATGCTCCATGCGTCGGCGAAAGCTATCGGGACGAGGGGTGACTTCGACAGGAGCCTTCAGTGTGTGATTTACAGCTTCGCGCCGACGGTGCTGCTGTTCGTCCCTGTTCTACTGTTCGGCTGGTATTTCGTCCTCCCGGTGGTGTACGCAGCCGTCGCAGTGATCGCACTCCCGTCGATCTACCTGCTCTACCGGTCGACACGGGTCCTGCACGGGTTCGACAGCCGCAAGGCTGCGATGGCCGTCGGAGCGACGGTCGTACTCTGGGGCCTCGTGGCGATGTACACGATTACACAGTTGGGCGCGTGAATCGACCCAAACTCCAGCATGGGCGGGACTACGCGTACTCTGTCTTCGGCGTGGATCAGAGGGGAGAGCCTCGCACCTACCACGAGTTCGTGTGATATCCTCAGATTTATTATGGTGGACAATAACACAGCACGCATGTCAAAAGCAGACGGACCAATCGCTAGCGGGAGCGGAGAAACGGCCGTGCAGTCCGATGTGTCGCCATCAGTGGACGCGGACGACGACGCGATCCTCGCCGTCGAAAACGTCTCGAAGCACTACGGCAGCATCGTCGCACTGGAGGACGTCAGCCTCTCGATAAAGGACAACGAAGTCCTCTCGATCGTCGGGGACAACGGCGCCGGGAAATCGACGTTCATCAAGCTCCTGTCTGGCGTCATTCCGGCGACTGCCGGCGAGTTCTACATGCGCGACGAGGAAACCGGGAAACTCGGGCAGATAGTACTCGACTCGCCGACGATGGCCAAACGCTCGGGGATCGAAACGGTGTTCCAGCACATGTCCCTCTCGATGCAACACGACGTCGCCGCGAACGTGTTTATGGGCCGTGAACCGCTAAAGGACGGTGTATCCGGGAAGGTGCTACGCCGCATCGATCGGGAGCAGATGGAACGGCGGTCCATCGAGGCGCTCGACGAGATCGGCTTCGAGATCGACCCGAGGGCGATCACCGGGGAACTCTCCGGGGGACAACAGCAGGCGATCGCAGTCGCCCGCGCGCTCATCACCGACCCGCGAGTGGTGATCCTCGACGAGCCGACCGCCGAAGTCTCCGTAGAGGGCTCGCAGAAGATCCTCGATCTCATCGAGGAACTCCAGGCCTCCGGGAAGACGGTCATCTTCATCACGCACAACCTGGAGGAGGTGTTCGAGGTCGCCGACCGCATCGCCGTTCTCCGGTCGGGGAGCCTCGTAACGGAACTGGAGAACGACGGGACCATCGATCGCGAGGAACTCGTCGGCCACATGACCGGCGCTATCCAGCAAGGATGACGAGCGCTGTTCTAGCGAGGCCTCGGCGTCCTTTCGGGCCACTGGTGGCAGTATCGGCTGATGTCGTTCGGCCGGACCAGGACCGTTCAGAAGTCTAATCCGAACCTATTTACTGACCTGCGCTATCAGTGAGCGTATGGGAGTCGGCTACACGACAATCATGTACGAATCGCTACTGGACGGCGTCGCGGAGATCAGCGCCAGCCAATACGACGGCGTCGAGACGAGTCTCAGCGAGATATCGGCCGTCGGCACCGACGCGTTCCGGGAGCAACTCGGCGACTACGACCTCGACCTCTACTGTGTGATGGGGTCGTGGCTCGAATCCGAGACCGTGGCCGACCGCATCGTGTCGGGCACGGAAACCGTCGCCGACCTCGGTACCCCCTACCTCGGCATCCTCCCACCCCACCGAGGGACGACCGACGACGAAGACCTGGAGCGGTGGCTCGGACAGATCTGTGACGCCGCCAGCGATGCTGGGATCACGCCCGTGCTCCACCATCACGGGGGCACTCGCATCGAGCGGCCGGACGAAATCGAGACGTGGCTCGATCGGACGCCGGACAACCTGGGTCTGCTATGGGACAGCGCACATCACTACCCGTACGGGGAGCACTACCCCGACGGGGACGTAACCGACGGCATCGAGCGCTTCGCCGACGATATCGAGTACGTCCACCTGAAAGACATCGCGCCCAGTGACGGCTTTGAGGACCACATCGAGGCGCTCTCGAACGGCCAGCGTCATCTCGATACGGTGTTCCTCTACTACGACTCCTTCACCGACCTCGGGGACGGCGTCATCGACTTTCATAGCCTCTACGAAGCACTGGAGGCCGCTGGATATGACAGCCATATCACTATCGAGATCGAGAACCGAACGGAGCACACACTCGTCCACGCCAAAGAGAACCTCGACTATTGGCGGGCAGTGACTGGTGACATGCAGTCCACCTGAAGCATCGACGTGAACTGTTGGAAGGTGATGAGTAGGCGGCGGGGAACTGCGGCGGTGAGTCAGCCGCGCGATAAAACTCTGTCAGCACCCTCTTTTCGCCAGTGTCCGTCTCGGACACGCCCAATCCGTCGAGGGAAAACTATAATTATGGTACTGTGTAACCAACGCACGCCATGCAAGTCGGACTAATAGGTGCCGGTAACATCGCACAGATAATGCACCTACCGTACCTAGTGGAGATTCCCGAAACCGAGGTCGCCGCCATCGCCGACCCCGGGACGAACGTTGTCGAGGAACTCGGCGACCGGTACGACATTCCCGGCCGATACACGAACAGTGACGACCTGATCGCCGAGGAGGCCGAGAGCCTCGACGGGGTCGTCATCGCCACGCCGATGCACACGCACGCAGAAACGGCCATCACCGCGCTTGAGGCCGACCTACACACCTTTGTCGAGAAGCCGGTCGCTGTGACCCCGGAAGACGCCGCGGACGTCGTCGCCGCTGCAGACGACACCGACGCCGTCTGTATGATCGGGTACATGAAGCGCTACGACCCCAGTTACAAGCGGTTCGCCGAGGAACTCGAGAACGCGGAGTCCATCGACCTCATCACGAACACGGTTATCCCGCCGGACGTGGGCAGTGTCATCGGGGAGGTGTACGACAATATCCCAGCGGACCTCGACGACGAGTTCCTCCAAGCCAGCGGAGAACAGCGCGCCGCGCAGCTACAGGCGGCCATCGGGACCGACGACGAGACGCTCACTCGCGCGTACGGGTATCATTTAGAAAGCATCTGTCACGACGTGAACGCGCTTCGGGGACTGTTCGGCGAGGTGACCGCCATCGACCACGTGGACGTGTTCAACGGCTGGCAGTATCTCACCGCCCAGCTCCGATACGAGGGCGACCGGCGGTGTACGCTCCAGTCGGGGGCGACCGAGCGTAAGTGGTACGACGAGCGCATCCGCGTCGACGCGCCCGAGGGGTCGTACGCCCTCGAGTTCTCGAACGCGTTCATCAAGAACACGCCCACAGAGATCAAGATCAAGCGCGGGGGCACGGAGGAAATCGAGGAGTCCCGTCAGACCCCTTCCCACGAGGAGAGCTTCAAGCTTGAACTGGAATATTTCGTCGAGTGCGCCGAGGGGCGCGAGGAGGTCCTGACCGGCCCTCGGGAGGCCAAGCGGGACGTGGAACTCATCGCCGACCTGATCCGGGCGCACGACGGTCGGGACCCCGTCGGCTCGTACTGACCGGTCAGCCGTCGTCATGGCGGGCTGGCGTGTGACGTTGTCCCACAGAGACCTCGTCGCTTACGCGGAGCCGTCCATCGTCACGTTACGATGTGCAACGTTTGTAGCACCGTCAGGGACGTCCCGACCCGGCCGGAGTAGAACACCGGGAGAGAAGTAGTGCGGTCTGCTCGGACTGGCGTCAGGGCGTGACGAGGACCTTTACCTGGTCGGTATCCGATGCAAGGAGGGCCTCGAAGCCCGATTCGACGATATCAGAGAGGGCGATGCGGTCCGTGACGTATGCATCGACGTCAATGTCCCCGTCGGCGAGTGACTGGATGACAGCGCCGAACTCGGTCCGGTTGGCCCGCGGCGGGAACCCATAGCAATACGTTCCTACGACGGTTCGCTCCGTCGTGACGATGTCGTCGAGATCCGTCGACACCGGTCCCCGGCTCATGCTCCCGACGGTCACCGTGCCGCCGCGGCGGGAGCTGTCGATCGCCGCGTTGAACGTCGCCTCTACGCCTGCGAACTCGAAGGCCACGTCGACTCCCCCATCGGTCGCGCTCGAAATCGCCCCGGGCGCGTCAGTTTCGAGTGGGTCGATAGTGACGTCGGCACCGAAGGACCCAGCGATACCGCGGCGGGTGTCGTTGGGTTCGGAGACGAAGACCCGCTTCGCGCCGGTCGCCGTCGCGGCCTGCACCACGGTCTGTCCGATGGGTCCGCACCCGAACACGGCGGCGGTGTCACCGGGCTGGAGACCCGACCGACGGACGGCGTGGAGGCCAACGGCGAACGGTTCGACGAGCGCGGCCGCCTCCGCCGGAACGCTGTCGGGTAACGGATGGACCTGTCCCGCAGGAACAACTGCGCTTTCGGCGAACCCGCCCTCGCCCAACTGGAAACCGACGGCGACGACATCCGGACAGACGTTGTACCGGCCGTCCTCACAGTAGCGACACTTGCCACACGGGATATTTGGATGGACGGCCACGCGGTCACCTTCGTCGACGCGCGTGACGGCCGACCCGACATCGGTGACGGTGCCGCCGAACTCGTGGCCCATGGGGACCGGCAGGCTAGCGCCGGTCACGGGGTGTGGTTTCTCGGGGGTGTGAAGCGGGCCTCGCTGGTACTCGATGAGGTCCGAGCCACAGATACCGCAGGCAGCGACGTCGATGCGAACATCCGTCTCGCCGACCGGCGACGGGTCTACCTCGTCGATGCGTATCTCTTCATTGTCGTGAAATCGTGCTGCTCTCATAGTCGTACTGTGAATCATCGTGGGTCATGCCGCCGTCCGTAACGTCGCACGTGTTCTGTGTCAGACGACCACTCGCTTGCCACGTCTATCACTCTCCTGTATGGCCTCGACGACACGCTTGACCCGGCAACCGTCGTCGAAGTCCGGGTGGTAGTGCGTGCCGTCCGCAACGGTACGGATGAATTCCTCGTTCTCGTGGACGAACGTGTGCTCCCAGCCGATGATGTAACCGTCGGGCCACCAGTCTCCATGTAAGGGTCGGCCGGTTCCGTGACCAACAGCTGCTGGAAACCGCGTCGTCGGGCCCTTTTACCTGTAACTCGTTGAGCCGGGGCAGGGAGAACGTCACTGTCCCCTTGGAGCCATAACCCGTAACTCTCGACAGCGTTGTCCGCCTTCCGCCCGGTCGCGATCTGTGACTCCTCCAGAACGCCCCTACATCGCTCTCAAACTCAACCAGCACCGAGTGTTCGTCGTCCGTAGTCACCTCTCGGACCCCGCTCCCGGTCGGGACGGATCGTTGGGTGACCCACGCCGACAGACTGCCGCTCAACCGCACGAGTCGTGAAATCGACGGTACGGTACTGTCAGCGACGCCTCGCTGTGGCGGTCCTGTCCGGGTGTGTTTCATACTGTCTGTGTCGGCAACGACGTTCGGCGATCATGTGCGGTCAGTATCCAGTCATCCACCGAAGCGTTCGGCAGTCACGAACGGGCGGTGACTGGAGTAGCTCACTACTCCTTTCGGTGTGCTTCGACGGCGTCCCAGTCGAGTTCGATACCGAGACCCGGGGAGTCGGGAATCTCGATACGGCCGTCCTGAATGAGTGGTACCTCCTGCACAAGGAGGTCCTCCCACCATGGGACTTCGCGGGCGTGGTACTCCAGCCCGTAGAAGTTCGGCACCGTCGCGCCGACGTGGGCGGTGGCAACGGTCGCGACTGGGCTACCGATGTTGTGCGGGACGAGCGTCTGGTAGTACGTCTCGGCCATGTCGGCGATCTTCTTCGTCTCGGCGATGCCGCCGACCTTCGGGACGTCCGGCGCGAGGAACGAGACGCCCTGTCCCTCAATGAGGTCGCGAAAGCCGTGGCGGCCGTAGCAGTTCTCCCCGGTGAGGATGGGGACGTCCACGCGGTTCGCGAGTGCCGTCATCGCATCCGCGTTCTCCGGCGGCAACGGATCCTCGACCCACGCGAGGCCGTACCCCTCGATAGCCCGACAGAGGCGGGTCGCCGTCTCCGGACTGAAGTTCCAGTGGAGGTCCACCGCCACCTCCGCGTCGTCGCCGATCTCCTCGGTGACCGCCGCGACGATGTCACGCTTGTGCTCGATTTCCGGACCGTCGAAGTGCCGCGACTTGCGGTTCTGGGACCGACCGGAGGGGACGTCGAGGTCGAACTTGACCACGTCGAACCCGTCGTCGACGGCGGCGCGGGCGGCCTGTGCGTACGCCTCGGGCTGGTAGGTCTCCTGCTCCTGGCCCTCCTGTGCGGAGGAGACCATCGCCTCCCCGGCGTGGCAGTCGGCGTACACCAGCACCGACTCGCGCATCTTCCCACCGAGCAGTTGGTAGACCGGCTGGTCGAGTAGTTTCCCGGTCAGATCCCAGAGGGCGATCTCGACGCCGCTGATCGCGATGGTCCCGACCCCCTGCTGGGAGCCGCGCCCCGAGAGGCTCGCACGCATGAGGTTGTACAGGCGCTCGACGTCCGTCGGGTTCTCGCCTTCGAGGACTGGTTGCAGGTAGTCGGTGATGATCTCGTGGACGCCCGGCGAGGGATAACACTCGCCGACCCCCACAGTCCCGTCTTCCGTTTCGACAGTGACGATGGTCCAGGGGAAGTTCCCGTCGACGACGACGGTCGAGAGATCAGCGATCGATACGGTCGGACCGTCACGGGCGGGCGTTTCGTCGAAATCGGCCCACATCGTGACGGCGAGGTCGGAAGCGAAGTCTTCGTACATTGGTGTTCCCTCCGTGGTTCGACGGTGAGTAGTTACGAGGAACACGATTTATACGTTGGGGTGAACGGGCCGCGTCGACTCCTATCGGCGGTTCCTTACTATTCCTGTATCCCTCCCACATCTTTATACACAATCGAACTAAAGGAGCTAGCGAACCACCATGAAGGCGCTAGTGGTCGATGCGGAATGGAACCCGCATCCCGACTATGACCTCACGAAGAGCGAACAGGAAACCAGAAAGGCACACAACAGTTCGAAGGTCTGGCAACACCCGGAGCTAAACGTTGAGGATACGGAGCGGCCCGAACCGGCAGCTAACGAGGTCCTCGTGAGAGTCGAGTACGCCGGCGTTTGCGGGAGCGATTGCTCGATGATCGGAACGGACGACGAAGGATACATGCACTACTCGGCGTACACCCAGTTCCCGAATATCACCGGCCACGAGTTCTCGGGGACCGTCGCCGAGACGGGGGACGACGCAGACCTATTCGAGGTGGGCGAACCGGTCACGTCGGAGGTCGTTGAGTACTGTGGTCGCTGCCAGCAGTGCCGGCGTGGGTTCCACGGTCATTGCGAGAACTTCGAACAGGTGGGGTTCACGATTCCGGGCGCGTTCGCCGAATACCTCGTTGTTCCGGAGAAGATACTGTGGAGCGTCGAACCGCTGGCCGACGCGTACGACGACGAGGATGACCTCCTGCGAGCGGCTGCGACGATAGAACCGAGCACCATCACCTACCACGGGATGTTCGGACGGGCCGACGGGATCTGGCCCGGGGACCACCACGTCTACCACGGAACCGGCCCCATCGGGCTCACCGGAATGAACGTCTCGCGCGCTGCGGGTGCCGGGAAGGTCATCGGGTTCGAGCCGTCGGCCGAACGTCGAGAGATCGCCCGGAGTATCGGGTTCGAACACGTGTACGACCCCTTCGAGGTCGATCCCGTCGAGAAGATCGACGAACTCACCCACGGTCGGGGTGCAGACGTACACCTCGAGACGGCAGGCGCGGTGCGACAGACGTATCCAGTCATCGAGAAGACGCTCGCTGAAGAGGCCAACGTCGTCCACATCAGCAACGCGAGCAGCGCTCCTGAACTCGACACTCGAAAGTACCAGGGGGCCAGCGCACAGATGTACGGCTCCGAGGGACACACTGGCCGGGAGATTTACCCGCGCGTAATTCGGCTGATGAGCGCCGGTCGGCTGGATAACCTCCCGCTCGTCACGTCGACGTTTCCGCTCTCGCAGGCGGATAAGGCAGTGGAGAAGGCTGCGGAGCGGGTCGACGGGAAGGTCCTTATCGACGTGTAGCGTCCGAATCCGACATCGGTTTGTAGGTGTGTCGGTCCTCGGAAGGGGAAGTACACTAGTCGGAATAGGGAGAACCGGAGGATGCTTACTTCGACCCGTGTTTTTATTGCGGGTGAGTGAATATCGCTCACACAAGCCAACGTGACTGGTAACCGCTCGGACAGAGCACCGCCACTGGAATCCAGTGGTGAGCCCGGGCAAGCGAACGACCACATCAACCATGAACACGAACCTGAAAACCGCACTCGAAAAAGAAACGTATCCGATGGGGACGTGGCTGTCAGTCGGTCACCCGGCTATCGCCGAGGTCAGTGCCTCGTCCGCCGTCGACTTCGTCCTCATCGACACCGAGCACACGACCATCTCCCTCGAAACCGTCGAGAACATGGCGCGGGCCGTCGAAGCGATCGACAGCCCCACAGACACCGTCGTCCGCATCCCGTGGAACGACCCAGTCCGCCTGAAACGCGTGCTCGACATCGGTATCGATGGCGTGATGGTTCCGATGATCGATACCGCCGAGGAGGCGCGAAACCTCGTCGAGGCGATGCGCTACCCGCCAGAGGGCACTCGGGGCATCGCCTCCGGGCGCGCCGCCGAGTACGGTGACAGCTTTACCGAGTACGTCGAGAACGCCAACGGCTCGTTCACTACTATCGCACAGATCGAGAGCAAAGCCGGGTTGGAGAACGCCGAGGAGATCGCCGCCGTCGGGGGCATCGACGCGTTGTTCGTCGGCCCCGCCGACATGTCCGGCGCGCTCGGCGTCTTCGGTCAGGAGAACCCACAGGAACTCGCCGACGCGATGGACCGGGTCATCCAGGCCGCCCGAAACGCTAGAATCGCCGTCGGGACGCTGACGGTCAACACCGACGACGTCACGGACCGCATCCAGCGGGGGTTCGACTTCCTCATCGTCGGCAAGGATACGGCGACGCTCTCGACTGCGAACCGTGAGGCCCGCGAGATCTACGACCAGGCAGTAGCGACACAGCACAAGACGCAATAGAACCGGCAGTAGCAGCGACCGTATTTTCCTGTCAGTCCTATAGCGGTGAGCTATGCGAGAGCCGAGAGAGGAGGCTCGTCCGTGTTAGCTGAACCAGCGTTCGATCTCGATGGTCTTCTCCGTATAGAAGTCGATCGCGTCCTCGCCCTGGGCGTGCAGATCACCGAAGAACGAGGCTTTCCGACCCCCGAAGTGGAAAAAGCCCATCGGCGCACAGACGCCGACGTTCACGCCGATGTTGCCCGCATCGACCTCGTAGCGGTACTGACGGGCCTCGCCCCCTCGCTCGGTGTAGATCGTTGAGGCGTTGCCGTAGTCGGTCGCGTTGACCATCTCGATGGCACCCTCAAGGTCGTCCGTCGAGGCGAGACAGAGTACCGGACCGAAGATCTCCTCCTGGGCGATGGCCATCTCGCTGGTAACGCCCTCGAGGAGGACCGGCCCCATAAAGTTCCCCTCGGGGTACTCGGGATGTTCGAAGTCGCGTTCGTCGAGGACGAGTTCGGCGCCCTCTGCGACGGCCTCGTCGACCATCTCGTCGATCCGGTCGCGCGACTCGGGCGTGATGACCGGGCCGATGTCGGTCTCCTCGTCGAGGCCGACGCCGACGGTCAGGTCCTCCGCACCCTCGACGAGGCGTTCGCGTAGGTCATCGTAGACGTCGCCGACGCCGACGACCACGTCGTTGGCCAGACAGCGCTGGCCGGCGTTCCCGTAGACCGATCCGAGGACGTTCGGCACCGCACGGTCGAGGACGGCGCTCTCGGTCACGACGGCGTAGTTCTTCGCGCCGCCCTGGGCCTGAACGCGTTTGCCGGACGTAGCAGCCGTCTCGTAGACGTGGCGCGCGACGCTCGAACTCCCGACGAACGAAATTCCCTCGATGTCCTCGTGTTCGAGCAGTGCGGTCACCGTCTCCTTGCCGCCGTTGACGAGGTTGACGACCCCGTCGGGGAAGTCGACGGCGTCGACGGCCTCGAAGATGAGCTGCGAACTCAGCGGGACGCGCTCGCTCGGCTTCAGGATGAAGGTGTTGCCCGTCGCGACGGCATACGGGAGGAACCACAGGGGGATCATCGCCGGGAAGTTGAACGGAACGACGGCCGCGAACACGCCCAGCGGTTGGCGAACGGCCGATTCGTCCATGCCGCTGGCGACGTCCTCGACGATTCCGCTGCCCTCCCGGAGCATGTTCGGGATGCCCGCCGCGACTTCCACGTTCTCGATACCCCGGCGGACTTCACCGCGCGCTTCACCGACGGTCTTGCCGTGTTCGCGACTCAGCGCCTCGGCGATGTCGTCGGCGCGCGCTTCGAGTTCCCCCTTCAGGTCGAAGAGGTACTGCGAGCGCTCGACTGGCGGGGTGCGCCGCCACTCCTCGAAGGCCTCGTGTGCGGTGCCGACCGCGGCATCGACGTCGTCCGCGGACGTGTAGGTGATCTCCGCGAGGTCCTCGACGGTCGCCGGGTCGACGACGGGGTGGGTCTCGCCGTCTATCGTCGTCCAGCCACCGCCAACGTAGTTCCGAACCGTATCAGGGGTAGTAGTCGCTACTACCTCCTCGTGCTGACTCGTCATACAGTTTATTTCTCTGGACGGCTGAATATATGTGTTACGGCGCACCGAGGTTCTGCCTCATCGGTCGGAACATCCAGGAGATCCGTCACGGACGATCCTGATGACTCCCCGTCCCGTCCGCCCCGGAGGATGCCGAGTCGGTCTGTGGGGTGTTCGCGACACACGAACGCGTCGATCACATTCACGAGCCGTCACAGGAGGCCACTGGTGGCCGGAACCCACACAAACCTGTACGGCCCGCCTGTGGGCATCAAGGTGGCACGCATTAGGGAGGTGTAGCCAACCGATTACGACATCGAGGAGGGACAGTTCGAGTCGGTCGAGGAGGGGTGGACGGTCGACATCGGTAAGTTCGCCGTCCGTGCCGAACCGGCGTACGACCCAGACGCCGAGCACCCGGCGTCGTACGTATTCGAGGACGACGTGGGGGCGTTCTTCTACGGCGGCGACTCGAAGCCCCCTTGGAGATCACCGGGATCGGCGAGCGATACGACATCGATCTCGCGGGCCTCGCGTACGGCACGGTCGGGGGAACGCCCGTCCACGAGACGGGCGAACAGAAGCTCACCAAGTAGTACAACGACGAGAACGAGTTCGTCAAGATCGCGGCGGCCTCCGGACCGATCGACTTCTCTCGAACCACTGGGATATGTGGAAACGACTCACTGGGGACCCAACGACGCTCTACCACCACACCCAGAGCTTCGAGCACCTACGACGGCTCGAATTACTCGAAGTCGACGACTGAACGGTGCTGTGAGCAGGATCCGACCATCAGATCAGAGATAGGAGCGATTCACGGCAGAGCAGTGACCGCTAACGGACGACAGTGGCGGACCAATAGCTATTTTTTCGGCCCCCACGAACTCGTACGCGTGTTCGAAAACGACAACTACAGGCTTGGTTTCGGGACGTACAGCCTCACAGGTGAAGACGGAACGGCGACCATCGAGACAGCTATCGAGGCGGGGTTCCGGCACGTAGACACCGCTCGGCTCTACGAGAACGAGTCGGAAGTCGGTGACGCTCTCGATCAGGCGTCCGTGGACCGCGAAGACCTCTTCGTCGCGACGAAGGTCGCTCACTTCGAGGAACCGGAGAAGACGCCCGAGTACGTCAGGAGCGCTGTCGAGGAAAGCCTGGACCGACTCGGCGTGGACACCATCGACCTGCTATACCACCACTGGCCGCGTGGCCGCGACGACATCGACACCGTACTCCCGGTCCTCGAGGGGTTCGTCGAGGACGGTAGAGTCGAGCGACTCGGCGTGAGCAACTACACCATCGAGGACGTCGACCACGCGTGTGATCTCATTGACATCCCCTTGTACGCGAACCAGGTAGAGATTCACCCGCTGCTCCAGCAGGAGGAGCTTCGGTCCCACCTCCGCGACAACGATATGTACGCTGTCGCCTATTCGCCGCTCGCACAGGGAAAGGTCTTCGATGTCCCCGAACTTCAGGACGTCGCGGAGAAACATGAGACGGCCCCTGCGGCGGTCAGCCTCGCCTGGCTCCTCGCTCAGGACGGCGTGGCCGCTATCCCGCGGACCAGTAGCGAGGAGCACATTCGGGTCAACCTCGCCGCGCGGGATCTCGAACTCGACGAAGAGGACATGGAGACGATAGCGTCTATTGAATGGACGGTTCGGTGTGAAGATCCTAACTGGATGGAGTGGTAAACTGAAGGATGCGTTCGTGACTCACGAACGGAGTTCGTGGCTTGTGGCTCTACCCCTGGAACGCGGATACGGGGCCGAGACAGGCGACGAAGCGCCCTAAATCAGTGAATCTGAATACGCCCACGATACTCACCGCGCCGTCGAAGACTGCCATAACAAGGCTATATTTGTTATTCAGAGTGCGATGGAACGATAGCCAACGGAACGATTTCCCATGACTGGGCAGTATGGCCCGTCGTCTCGAATTGGCGATAGCGAAGGAGGTGTTCGTAGGTCACGAACAAATTCCCTACCGTCGCGATCGAGGTTTTACTTAGCACCGACAGCTTTCGACTGCCGAGAGTGAGCGGACCACCAAGACCGGCCGGGGGATCTTCGTCGCGTCATCAGTGACCGATCGGACCGAGCCGATGCTCGCAAAGTGCGATGCTGACCGTCTTTAGTTGTTACTCCCTAAACTATCGTTTAGCCGACTTTCTCATCTAATGCCCTGCTGGTCAGATGTTCCGAATGCGGGGGTATCCTGCGTGAATCGGAGGACAGTCGACCGGTTGAGTATGTTCTAGCCACTGTACGAGCAGTAGGTTCAGAAGTTGAGAGTAGTGTTCTCAATGCATGCGATCACGGTGTGGGCTAACCGCTCGAGCGATTCGTGCCTGACGGTGAAATCGATCTGACGAGCAGTCGATCTGCTCGCCCAGGTCGGACTGACCGGAGAGTACGAGCACTCACCGATTGTGACGGCGGACAATACACTCACACGACTCAAGAAGGAGACCAATATCGGATGACCAATCTCTTAGACCGAGAGAAAGCCAGTTCTGAGTGGTAATGCTGTGAGCGGCTCGAGGAAATCGTCGGACCAGTTGAAAATTCGACAAGAGATTGAGTCTGGGAGTCGATTTGCAGCAGCCCTAGCTCAGAAATTCGTCCGATAGCACGCATTTCAGGTCCGATAAACCCGTTGTAGCCTCAACTTTGATCGGGCAGAAGTTCCGAATACGGAGGTGTTATGCATGGACCAGGGGCAGTCGGCCGGGTGAGTACGTGCTAGCCAATGCAGGAGCAGGTTACTATCAACCGCGACGTACCCGAGATATGCTCCCACAGAAACAGCGTCCACGGCCACACTCGCCTCCGCAGCCGACCTCGACACACAAGTACGGGAGCACTTTAACGCTGAAGCACTCCTGTTCGCCGCCCTCACCGACACAGACATTCCAAAGACAGCAGCCGACGACCAGTATCCCGCGTGGCACATCGGTGTATATCCCTTCGACGTGATCGTGAACGCTCTGTTCGTTCAAATAGCTGCGTAGGTTCAGCTACGCGCGGCTCCACCGGACACTCACCGCACAGCCTAGTCACGCAACTGTAGTCGGCTTCGATTGCGACCAGATTCCATATCGATCGGTGCTCGCGCGCGCTTAGCGGTATCGCCTCACCGACGAGGTTCGAACCCTTCTCACCGAGAGTGCAGAGCAGATCATCGCTGAGACGCATCCGCAGACACTGCAATAGCCGTCTCTCGCCGATGCCAAGCCATGAGCGTCTGCCGCTCCTGATCAACCGGTCGGAAACGGGTCCGCGGCGGAGAGCGATCTGATCACGACGCAGCAACTCACGGCTGTGACGACACAGCTCCGCCGACACGTCACTGCACAATAGGACGTTGGTGAGCACGCGTACGCAGGGCTAGGAATGAAATCGAGGACAAGCACGCGTGGGTGTATCGGGTTGTCACGCGAACGGCCGTGAGTGAGACGGTCGCATTCACCACTGCGATGGTGCCTGTCGAAAAGGGATAACCCAGGGCGACATCGTTTGCACTCTCGTTTCGACTGCTCAGGGGTACCTCCGGATTCGAACAGTACCGGTCGCCAGTGAATTCTCCCGAATCGGCGTGATTCACACGGTAGACGAGCTTGGCGGCGAGGATCTGATCGAACAGCCGCACAAGCGCCGTGAGGAACGGTTAAGCAGCTGATAGAACGGCGAGGTTGCGACAAAGCGGGACATAGAACATACAATCAGGAAGAGACAGGTCACGTCGGTTATGAGCAGTAGATTATATCAAAAGTAATTGCTCAGATAAAGAACCACTACAGTAAACAACGAGCGTGCCTGGTACCGAGGTGAGGATATTATACGGATATCGAAATTCACCCAATATATGTGTCATTAATTGTTATATACTCCATATAAATACTAATAGTGATTATATTATCTCAATAAATCCATAGAACTCGATGTACATTCTACTACGTCTCGTAACTACCTCATCCTACTCGGTACGCACGGTGAAGATCATCTCTGCAGGTAGCGAGAGACCACATACCGGGTGAACGAACTAGCAGTAGCCTTCGCGCTAGCCAGACAATGTCCGGCCTAGTAACAATTGAGTAGTATAAACGCGCAGAAACAGTCGTTTAGACACCGGGATTCTGAGAGCCGCACTCATCGCGATGCCCAAAACGAGTTCTAGCCCTCGCAGATCACGGTTGTCCGTCTAGCACTGCCGCGTCAATATCTCTCTCGACTGGAACAGCACACCGTCTTCAAAATCTGAGTAATTAGTATTACCGCTAGCGCTGCTGCCGTCATAAACGTGAGTGGGGTGATGAGAGTACCATCGCGTGTTGCGAATGGCGCGATTGTAAGTCGCTCTCAGAATACCGTCAAAGTAACTCTGTCGACGTACGACCCTTGATGTGCATCACAGTCTTTCATCAATCCGTCTCAAACCCGATCTTGAAGCATCCCGACACACGTTTCTATGGCTGGTATCGCCCTTGACTTGGCTGCCGGTCCACAGCGGAGAATGAACAGCACCACGACCTGACCGCCCTCGGCGAAGCGCTTGCTACGCTCGCCCATCACGACGACCTGTGGGGCTCGTGTCTCTGTACAACATCCAGCGGCACTCGATCGTCGGCCTCTCTGTTGTACCCCCTATCGGGCGTGCCGGTCTAACCAGCAGCGATCACTGGCCTCCGACAGCGGTACCGACGCTGTGAAGAGCCAGTTCGAGTAGGTCGATACTGGCGCCGGTCGGAGGCAGTAAGCTCCGAGGAGGGCTGCTCGCATAGTGAATGTGGGCGCGAGCGACATGGCCTGCCATCAAAAGGAACGGTGTCGCATGAGCCAAATGAGCAGGTAACATTCGTCGTTGTAACCACCCATAAATGATCGACCGATAAAAGGAGATCATGCCGAGATACTCGGCATTCCTCGCCCTTGGACTCACAGAGGGCCTTCTCAGCGGCCTGCTCACGTGATTTATCGTCGAGGCCTTCCTCCCCATTTCTTCAGTGGCTGCAATAAGCCTCGGGCTGACTACGTCTCTCCTGTTCTCGGTTAACCGTTTTCCACTATGAGCTGAGCCGAAGCGTCTGCGATCCCACGTGTCGGTGAGGGGTTCCCGCGAATATCCTCACCGATAACCCCATTTCACTGGGCAGCCTGCGTCTTGGATATACCCGAAACGAGAGTGACAAGGAACGCACACAGAAGTTGCTCCCCGTCCATGATTAGTGATACTGATTTCCCATTCAATGGTGCCGACCGTGCTATGTCAGTCAGTATCGCAGTTGCTCGGTCTCAGAGTTCACTCGGTGAGTCCGCCGTGTCCCTTTGTGAACTAACCGGGTGAATTTAGGTCGGTCCGACGAATCGGTCAACCGATGTCACAGCACACCCACCGTGATCCATCCCGTCTCAGGGATCGACTCGTTCGGGTTCTAAACCACTATTACCCGGACTGCATCGACACCCGATTCGGTGGCTACGTCGCGCAACTTGACGAGCGGGACGGACACGTCTACGACGGCCTGACCAAGCATCTCGTCGCGACGTGCCGGGCGATTCATAACTTCAGTGTCGGTATTAAACGCGATGGGCCGACCTACTGTCGAGCGACCGCCGAACACGGTCTGCACTTTCTTCGCCACGTCCACTGGGACGAGACTCATGAAGGATACAACTGGATCCTCGCCGGTCGCGAACCGCGCGAGCGGACGCGCTACTGTTACGGCCACGCCTTTGCCGTCCTTGCGGCGGCAACGGCCGTTGATGTCGGCCTCCCGTCTGCTCGCAAAGAGTTGGAGCGTGCAACGTCCGTCCTCGACGATCGATTCTACGAACCTGCCCACGGCCTTTACGCCGATGTGGCCGACCCGGAATGGGAGGAACTGGGCGCCTACCGTGGACAGAACGCGAACATGCACGCCTGCGAGGCGATGCTCGCCGCGTACGAGGCAACTGGGGAGAAACAGTACCTCAACCGCGCAGCCGAGATCGCCGACGCTCTCGTTTGTGAGAACACGGATAACGGTTGTCTCTGGGAGCACTTCGATGAAACCTGGACGCCGGATTACGAGTACAATTGGAAGGACCCAGACCATCAGTTCCGTCCCTGGGGCTACCAGCCGGGACACCACGTCGAGTGGACGAAGCTCCTGTTACACCTTCACGACCACCGGCCACAGGACTGGCTCGTCGAGACGGCAACCGACCTCTTCGAAACGGCGGTCGAAACCGGCTGGGACGACGAGTACGGCGGTTTCTACTACACGGTCGACCGGGAAGACGAGCCAGTGAGCTCCGATAAATACGGCTGGGCCGTTGCCGAGGGGATCGGTGCGGCAGCGCGTTTAGCCGTCCACGATCGGTCGTATCTCGACTGGTATGACCGGCTGTGGACCTATGCCGACCGCGTCCTCGTCAATCCACGGAACGGGAATTGGTACGAATCAGTCTCTCGAGAGGGCGAACTCCCCGACCAGACCCACGACGTCGCCGTCGAACCCGGATACCACCCGATCTCGAACATTTGCACCGCGATCGACGTGTTTGAGGCGAATCCAGGGCTGCTTGAGTAGCTCCCAACGGGTGAGACGTCACCGAGTCGGTCTCCGACACTGCACGACAAGCCGTTGCCCGCCGCTCGCCGGGAAATGCCGCCTCCGGACCGTTCCTAGATCCGTTATAAAAGAGATTCGATCGGTAGACAACGGTTCCCTTCACTAGAACGTCGCTCCGGGTATGGCGGGCGACGAGCCATCCTGCTGAGGCCCACCCCGGGACACGACAGCCGGAAAAGTTCCCATCGGGAGGACACGCACTCCTCGCGGCCCAAGATAGTTACTTAATTGATACTATTGAAATATATCCATTCAATACTCACTCGGGTGCGGCGTCGACGACACAGCGAAAGCCAATGTTGCTGGTCGAACTGTCGGGCGTGTTCTTCGACCGGGCGGCGACGCGGTAGCGGTTACACCACGAACGGTGACACAGATGTGACCCGCCTCGCATCACCCGCTGGTCACCCTCGGGCGGCCCCGTCGGGTTTACGAGGTCGTAGGCGTCGGTCGTGTGGTACTCGGCGTCGAACCAGTCCGCGCACCACTCCCAGACATTGCCCGCGACGTTGTACAGGTCGTAATCGTTCGGCTTGTACTCGTTGACCGGTGCGGTGGCGAGGTAGCCGTCCTCACCCGTGTTGTTTTCGGGAAACTCTCCTTGCCAAATATTACAGCGATGCTCACCGTCGAGGGTCAGCTGATCACCCCAGGGGTAACGCTTGCCCTTGAGGCCACCGCGTGCGGCGTACTCCCACTCGGCCTCGGTCGGCAGGCGTTTCCCGGCCCACTCGGTGTACGCCCGGGCGTCGTTCCAGGAGACATGCGTGACGGGGTGGGTGAGCAAGTCCTCTTCTACGACGTCCGAACTCGGACCGTATGTACGGAACCACGACGCACCCGAGACGGCGAGCCACCACGGCGCCTCTGAGACGGTCTGCAGCACCTGTTCGCGGTCGGCGTCGTTCACGAAGTCCTGGAAGACGAACGACCACCCGTACTGCTCTGCGTCGGTGGTGTACCCCGTTTCGCGGATGAACTCGAGAAACTCGGCGTTCGTCACCGCGTACTTATCGACGAAGAACGGGTCGACAGTGACCTCCCGGGCCGGCCCCTCGCCATCCTGCGGGAAACCCACGTTGTCGTCTGTCCCCATGGTGAACGTTCCCCCGTCGAGGTGGACCATCCGATCCGTCGAAGCGTCGGCGGAGTAGTCGCTGGTCTGGGCGTCATCCGATGCATCGCCGAGGGGCGCCGTCTCGCCGCGGCTCGGAGCAGCGTCGGACTCGCGAGAGGCCCCACAGCACGCCGGTTCCTCGTCGGTCATGGAGATGACTCGCCGGCGCACACAATAAATGGTTACGGTGACCTGGGACTGAGAATCGGGGTGGATAGCACGCGGAGAAGACGCACGAGACGGCGGTGACACGAAATAAACTGGTCGAGCCATTCGTCTTCGCTGTAGGAGTTGTCCCTGTCAGGGGTCTTCTAGATGGCCCCAGGATCTGGATGCTGACGGACTGTTATGGTTCACTCTAGATGTAACCTCAGAGGGCGGTCACACCGGATTTCCTGCATTTTCCGAGACTCGAGTATCCCTGGGAGTGGGACCACCGTCTATCGTGTTAGGCCAAGTCGGGCCCACTGGGTGGGCGGCGCATCGAGATCGCCGAGCCCCCGCTTAAGCAGCGTCCGCATTCGGTCCGCCGTGGTGGTTTCATCGTTAACGAGGTTTGTTTCCTGGGGCGCGTCCCGACCGGTTTCGTACAACCGCTCGTCTCCGTGCTGGAGCCAGGAGTCGGCGTTGTACCGCCACACGGTCGATTCGGTGTATGGGAGGTACTCACCTGCGTCAGCGTCGCTCCGTACCGTCGGTGGGGTGAACCAGGAGTGCGGGTTGATCAGGGACATCGAGTAACAGGCAGTCTCAGAGCCGGCCACTGGCGGCCGGTAATACGCGTACTCACCGTCAGTGACGTTGATGGACGACCCCCAGTAGCCGAAGAGGACGTAGTCCCGATGGTCCGTCGTATCGCCACGAACGAGGGGCATCAGGGACCGACTGTGTGTCTCGGACGGCATAGGAACGTCAAGCGAATCAAGTACGGTCGCGTAGAGGTCGACGGCCGTCGTTAGCGCGGAGACGCGCCCGCCAGCCGTCTGGTCCGGATGCCAGACCAAGAGCGGCGTCCGGGCGATGACGTCGTAGAGCGTGAAGTCGTTCTTGCCCATCCAGCCGTGGTCGCCAAGGGCGAATCCGTGGTCGGACGTGACGACGACCATCGTCTCGTCCCACAGCCCTTGCTCGTCCAGCGTGTCGAGGACGCGCCCGAACCACTGGTCGATCATCGTCACGTTGCCGGCGAACTGCGAGCGGACGAAGTCGAGTTGCCTGTCAGTTACTTTGCTCTGGCCCTCGTCAGTGCGGCCGTAGTACGGCCAGATGGGCATCTCGGGATCCGTCGGGTCTTCGTCAGTATACATTGACGCGTACGGCTCGGGGACGTGAAACGGCTCGTGGACGTCGAAGCTGTCGACGTAGCAGAACCACTGGTCCCACTCCTGATTCTCGGCCAGCCACTCCGCCGTCCGGGAGAACACCTTCGGAGCGAAGAAATCCTCCTCCTCGGTGAAATCGGCGACATTGCGCGCGTAGGCGTGGCGGTTGAGATACTGCATCGAGTCGGCCGGGTCGGTCTCTCGGTCGAGGATCTGGTCGATGAAGTCCGCAGGCGGCTCCTTCGGACTCGTGTGCCAAGCATCGTACTCGTTCCCCCGAAAGAACTCAAAGCCATTGAAGTCCTCGTAGTACCCGTGACTCCCGTGCTGGAAGTAGTGGAAGTGGTCTGTGATGAGCTTCGTGAGGATCTCTTCGTCGCGGGCAAGTTGGGGGACTGGGTCGTCGAAGGGCTCGATCGGGCCCCAGGGCCGCCAGAGGAACTCCTGGGTCCCCGTCAACCACTCGCGCCGGGCAGGCATGCAGGGGAGGCTCCCCGCGAAGTGTGTGTCGAAGACCGTCGCCCGCTCGGCAAACCGGTCGAGGTTGTCCGTCTCTACGTCGTAGTCGACGACGCTCGGCCGGTTCCGGTACGCTCCGAGGAAGTCCCGGCGCAGACTGTCGATGGAGACGAAAAGGACGTTCATTCGCGCTCACCCCACGTCCCGTCGGCGAGCGTACGAATGGCGCTCGACAGATCGGCCCCCGTGACCAGGTCACCGTCGACGACGGCGAACGGACCCGTCCGGCAGATTCCGCAGTGTTCTAGGCAACGGCGCTCTCGCAACTCGACCTCGCACTCACCTCTCAGCGCGTCCAGGTCAGCATGGTGACCGCTGAGGCAGTACTCGACTATCGGTGGCATCGTTCGTACGTGGGGATACCGGCGTTTAAATGAACGGGTCGGGTGTCGCCACGTTCCCTCGATGGCCGGAACAGACCGGCTGGTCACGCCCTGAACGACCTCACTCGACGGGCCTGCGCGGTGACGTAAGACACGAGTACGTTGTCCTCCTCGGTGACGCTACCGGTCAGGAAGAAACTAGCGACGAAGAAAGCCGTGAGGCCGAGGGACAGGACCACGAGACCGAGCGGGGAGACGGAACCCTGCACGGCCGTCGATAGGGCGGCCGCGACGCCGATGGTGAGCCCTAACGGCGCCAGTAGCGACCGCCGGACTGCGTGGATTCGACCGACCCGGTAGAGGAGCGCGAGACGGAGGAGGTTCCTGAGGACCATCGCCACGGTTGTCCCCATGGCAGCGCCCAGCAGTCCGATCTCGGGTATCAGCAGGACGTTCAGCCCGAAGTTAACAAGCGCTGCGACGAGGTTGAACCACATCAGTACCCTGGTGCGACCCATCGCGATGAGTGTCGCGCCGGTCGGCCCGATCAGGTTGCCCACGCAGAAGGCGACGGCGAGTAACTGGAGTGCCGGCGCCGCGACGACGAACGAGGGGCCGAACACCGCATGGAGGGTACTCGCCGGGAAGAACACGAAGACCAGCACGAGGGGGACGGTCGCCGAAGCGAACCATTTCGTGAGAACGTAGTAGACGCGCCGAATCGACGTCAGCTGCCCCCTAGCGGACATGGCCGACACCAGCGGGATGTACATGAAGATCATCCCGCGCCAGACGATCGGGATGACGCGAACCAGCGGCCGGACGCCGTCGTAGAGCCCGACCATCCGCGACGTCGCGAAGTACCCGAGCATCAGGATGTCCATCCAGGTCATCAGCTGGTGTAGCAAGGCGGTGAGCATCAGTGGGTAGGAGAACCGGACGAGGGTGACCGGAATCCGGACGTCCCGGAGCCGAGCGACGACGTCGTCCCTGAACCGCCCCGGGTTGTCGCGGTAGAGATGTGCGACAAACGCCGCGGTGGAGAGCGCGAGCGACGCCGGGAGCATCGTTATCGCCGCGAGGTAGTCGAGTTCGACCACGACAACTCCCAAGAGGAGTACGAGGAACGCAACGTTGCGTCCGAGCTCCTGGAAGACGACGCGTTCGTGGGGGCTGCTGTATCCACGGTACGCCGCCGACGCGATGCGGGTCAGCGTGAACAGCGGGATAGCGACGGCGACGAGGGCAATCGGCAACGCGTACGCCTCGTCGTGGAAGACGTGCGTCGCGATCTCCCAATTGAAGTGGAAGATGAGCGTCCCGACGACCGACCCGACCAGGCCGGCCAAGGTGAGCGACCAGAGGATCTGCGAGCCCGCCTCGTCTGACTCCTTGCCATCGGCCTCGTCGAACGCGATCTGTCGCGGGAGCCCGTTCCGGAGCCCGACCGTCGCAATCATCGAAAAGATCAACAGGATGGTGAAGCTGAGCGAGAAGACACCGTACGCGGCGGGGCTATAGGCACGCGCGAACACCGCTCGCGCTCCGACGTTGATCCCCATGCTGAGGAGGCTGCCCACGGAGACGAACACAGCGCCGCCGAGGACGCTCTCGAGGTCGCAGGTCACGTCGACATCGCTCGGACTATTCACGTCGCTCACCACCGGCGTCCGGATTCGCTGCCGGCCCGTCGTTCGTTCCAGCTCCGATACCAGTCCGTAGACTGATCGGCAGGGGTCGCTGAGCGCCCACGCGCTTTGACAGGACGAACAGGGAGGATACCAACCTTTCGGAACAGCCGATTCTCACCCCTTCCCTGGTACGATGTCGCTATGTCCGTTCGCGCGTCCGGATGCGAGGGCAGGTCGGACCGGATTGGGCATTCGTGCCGACGACGGACCATCGGGATGATTGAGGAGAGATATTTATTTGACCGGTCAGGATGAATTCGAGGTATGTCGAGGTCGCAGAACGTACTCTTGATCCTATCGGACGAGCATCGCCCGGGCGCACTCGGCTGCGCCGGCCACCCTCACGTCGAGACGCCCACCCTCGACTCACTGGCCGCGGAGGGCGTCCGTTTCACCGACGCGTACTGCTCCAGCCCGCTGTGCGTTCCCTCGCGCGCCAGTTTTGCGACCGGGCGATATGTCCACGAGATCGGGTACTGGGACAACGCCGCACCGTACGACGGGACGCCGCCGTCCTGGGGGCACCACCTAACCGACCACGGGGTCGACCATACGACCATCGGGAAGCTCCACTTCCAACCGGACGTCGACGACGGTTTCGACGACCAAGTGCTGACGTCGCACATGGAAACCCAGGACACCTTCGGGCTCTATCGCGACCCGCCGCACGTCCGACCTGGCGGCCGCGCCCGGATCGAACGGGCCGGCCCGGTACCGGACGGGGAGGCGTGGTACAACGCCGACGGTCCAGACCACGTCTGCGACGAAAACCGATTCGAACGCGCCGTCGAGTGGATAGAACGCCGCGGGGAGCGGGATGACGACGAGCCATGGCTGCTTTCGGTTAACCCCCTGATACCGCACTTCCCGCTCGAGGTTGAGCAATCCTACTACGACCTGTATCCCGTAGCGGACATGGATCTTCCAGTCGACTGTCCATCCGTCGACGACCACCCAGCGCTCGAACAGCTCCGGAACCACTTCGACGGCCGGGACCTCGACGAGGAGGCGCTTCGCCGGACCCGAAGCGCGTACTACGGGCTCGTAACCGCGCTTGACGACTACGTCGGCGACCTACTCGACGCCCTAGACCGGACGGATCAGGCTGAGGACACACTCGTGATCTACACCAGCGACCATGGTGAGATGCTCGGCGACCACGACCTGTGGTGGAAGTGCTGTATGTACGAGCAGTCGGCCGGCGTCCCCCTCATCGTTCGCGGCCCCGACATCGACGTGGGTCGGACGGTCGAAACGCCCGTCTCGCTGCTCGACGTACTCCCCACGATGACGGATGCGCTCGGTATACCCGCGGACCCCGCCTGGCGTGGGACGTCGCTCCTCCCGTTCGCGACCGGAAAACGGGAACCCAACCCGGATCGGACCGTCTTCAGCGAGTACCATGCGCACGGCGTCGGGCGCGGCTTCTACATGATCCGGCGCAGTTGCTACAAGTACGTCCATTATCTGAACGGACCGGACCAGCTGTTCGACCTCGACGCGGACCCGAAGGAGCTGGAGAACCTGGCCGACCACCCTGACCACCGGGACGTGCGGAAATCGCTCGAAGCCGCGCTCCGGGACCTTGTCGACCCCGTCGAGGCCGATGCGCGGGCTCAAGAGGACCAGCGGCGGCGCCGCGAACTGTCCGACGACGACGGACCGTCCAATACCGACCCGCACTAGGGCAGTTTCGTCGGACGGGACCGCGTGTTATCAGCCGCGCGATCGCCTCGTCTCGAACGTCACTCATCCTCGTCGACTCGGGGGAAGTACATCGGTGACAGGGCGGGGTAGAGCCACTCATCCTCCGGCAGTTCCGGGTCCTCCCGGTCTCGGAGGATCTCGCCGAGCCGGGATTCCAGGTGCTCCCTGGTGTCGGCGTAGTCGGGGTCGGCGACCCGATTCGTGAGTTCGTGAGGGTCCGCCTCCAAGTCGTAGAGTTCGCTCACGTCGCCAGCGTTGAGGACGAACTTGTAGCGGTCAGTTCGGAGCATGCGCTGCTCGTAGGGGTAGTTCAGGCCATGGAACTCGGCGACGACGTGGTCGCGCCAGTCGTCGACGCCGCGCCCGATGTCGAGGAGGCTGCGGCCCTCGTAGACGCCGGGGATGTCGACGCCAGCCAGGTCAAGGAAAGTAGGCGCGAGGTTGAGGAGAGAGGTGAACTCGTCTGTGACGTCTTCGTCGATGCCGAGGTTGCGTCCGATCATTGGAATATTGTAGATATCCTCATACATCAGCGGGCCCTTATCGAGGTTCTTGTGGGCCGTGACGAACGAACCGTGATCCGTGGTGAACAGAACGGCCGTGTCGTCGGCGAGGCCCTCCCGTTCGAGGGTGTCGAGGATACGCCCGATCTGATCGTCGATGAAAGTGACGTAGCCGTGGTAGAGGGCGATGATTTTGCGCCACTGCTCGACCGAGAGGTTCCGAAGGTCCGTCTTTTCATATCGGTGCCGCTGCACCCGCGGCTTATTCTCGAAGCACTCTTTTACCGCCGATTCCGGCAGGTGAACGTCGTCGGGATCGTACATCTCAAAGTACTCCTTCGGAATGAAGTACGGCCGGTGGGGACCGAAGAAGTGCGTCCCGATGTAGAAGGGGCGCTCTGGATAGTCGTCCGCGTACGACTCGATGCGCTCGATCGCCCGCTCGGCGATGAAGTACGTGAACGACGCCTCCACGGGGCGGGTGTCGATCCCGCCAATAGCGTACTCCGCGTCTGCAGACGGGTACTGATCGATGACGTCCTCAGAGTAGCGCTCGAACCCATGTTCGTCGAGGTAGACCTCGTAGTCATCGTGGTGCATCGGGTGCATGAAGCCAGGGTAGTGTTCGCCGTCGAACCCGAACGCCCCTGGGGTTTTTCCAGCGTGCCACTTCCCGTCCAGTCCAACGTTGTAGCCGGCGTCGCGGAGCAACTGCGGGTAGCAAGGGAAGTCCTCGTCGATGGTAGTCTCCCCGCGGAGATTGCGGGTGATGCCGTGCGTTGTCGGCGAAACGCCAGTGACGATCGACGCCCGCGCCGGTGAACAGATAGCGGTCGGCGTGTACCCCCGATCGAAACGGGTTCCTTCGGCTGCGAGGCGGTCGAGATTCGGCGTGCCGACGAACTCGTTGCCGTACGCGCCGATGCTGTCCTGACGCTGCTGGTCGGTGACGATACACAGGATGTTGTCAGGAGTTCCGTCGGTATTCGTGGGGGGCATACAGTCCCACGAAGGCGTGGAACACCAAGAAAGTACGGTATAGCGGGTGATGACGCCGGGATCGAATGGCCGCCTCGCCGCTCTCGGGAGCGACGGGCGAGAGAATGGCGCGTCGACGGAGTCGAATGCGTCAGGCAGCGTCGGGCGCCGGTTCGAAACCGAGCCGTTCGTACTGCCACTCTGGGGCGTTGAGGTCGGCCAGGGCCTCGAGGAGGAGCGCTTGCATCTCCTCAACGATGTCGGACCGCTCGGCGGCGATGTCGCGTTCCTGGTCCGGGTCCGCCTCGGTATCGAATAGCATCGGTTCATCGTGGCGGCCGTGCGAGGGGCCGGCGTACCGCCATACGGGGCTACCCGTGTACGGGAGCGAATCGGGTTCGGCATTGAGGTGGGGCTCCGGCGGTGCCATCCAGTCGACGGTGTTCATCATGCCGGCGGAGTAACAGTACGAGTCGACCGACTCATTGCAGGGGTGGAAGTACGTGTATTGCCCGTCGGTCACGTTGACCGACGACCCCCAGTAGCCGTAGACGGCCCAATCCCGGTGGTCGTCTGTCTCCCCGGCTAAGAAAGGGACGAGGCTCCGGCTGTGCCGGTGGTCAACATCCTCGACGCCCATTGCGTCGAGTACCGTCGCGTACACGTCTACGGCCGAGGTGACCTCCTCGACGCGCTCGCCGTTCCGCTCGCTCTCGGGATGCCAGATCATGAGCGGCGTGTGGGCAAGCACGTCGTACAGCGGCGCGAGGGGCTTGCCAACCCAGCCGTGGTCGCCAAGGTAGTGTCCGTGATCGGACGAGACGATGACCACGGTCTCGTCCCACAGCCCTTGCTCGTCCAACGTATCGAGGACGCGCCCGAACCACCGGTCGACCATCGTCGTCTTGCCGGCGAACTGCGAGCGGACGAATTCCTCCTCCCGTTCGGAGAGTTCGGAGTCCCCCGGTTCGGCCGGACCGGTCTCCGTGTCCGCGTCCGACGGTTTCCCGTCCGTCGGCCCGTAGTCGGGCCAGAACGTGAGTTCGGGATCCGTCGGATCTTCGTCAGTATACATTGACGCGTACGGCTCGGGGACGTGAAACGGCTCGTGGACGTCGAAGCTGTCGACGTAGCAGAACCACTGGTCCCACTCCTGATTCTCGGCCAGCCACTCCGCCGTCCGGGAGAACACCTTCGGAGCGAAGAAATCCTCCTCCTCGGTGAAATCGGCGACATTGCGCGCGTAATTGGTGTTATTCTTCTTCTTCCCGTCATACGGGTCGTCGTCACCCTTTAGTTTGGCCAGAAAGTCGGGGTCGAGGTCGTACGGCGTCGTCTTCCACGCGTCGGTCTCGTGGCCACGGATCTGCTCGTACGCCTTGAAATCCTCGTGGTAGCCGCGAGCGCCGTGTTCGAAGAGGTGGTAGTGGTCGGTGATCAGCTTCGAGACGGTGTCGTGTCTCTGAATCGCCGCCGGGAGCGTCTCGTCGAACGGTTCGACCGGACCCCATGGCCGCCAGAGGAACTCCTGGGTTCCCGTCAACCACTCGCGCCGGGCAGGCATGCAGGGGAGGCTCCCCGCATAGTGGGAGTCGAAGACCGCCGCCCGCTCGGCAAACCGGTCGAAGTTGTTCGTCTCGACGTCGATGCTGAAGGATTCGTTGTACGCGCCCAGACAGTCTACGCGGAGACTGTCGATGGTTACGAGGAGTACGTTGAAATCGTTCATTCGAATGGTAAGTCGTGGGTTCCTTCGGTCGGTTGGGAGAGGGTGGAATGCGGTTCTAGGTCAGAGGTTTCCCGTGATCTCGACGTCGTCCTCGGACTTGACGATCCGGAATTTGAATGTCTCGCCGTCCTCATCGAACAGGTAGGCCTGTTCGGGCGGGAAGTCGATACCGACCGCGTCACCCTGTGACGGGAAGATGTGTTCGCCGACCCGGGCGACGACCTGCTGACCCATGAATTCGAGGTGGAGGAGATTCTCGCTCCCGAGTCGCTCTACGACCGAAACCGTGGCAGTCGCCAGCCCACCGTTTGGGTCGGGGTCGATGACGATGTCTTCGGGACGGATCCCCAGGCGGATCCGCTCGCCGTCGCGTCGGTCGTTCACTTCGTCGACCGGCAGCGTGAACTCGTCGGTCTGGACGGTTCCGCCCTGGACGGTCGCGTCGAAGACGTTCATGCTGGGCGAGCCAATAAACTTCGCGACGAACTCGTTTTCGGGCTGGTTGTACACCTCTGACGGTGTCCCGACCTGTTGGACGTGCCCCTTGTCGAGAATGGCGATGCGATCGCCCATCGTCATCGCCTCAGTCTGGTCATGCGTGACGTAGATCATCGTCACGTCGAGTTCAGCTTGGAGCTGCTGGAGTTCAGCCCGCATCTGTGTGCGGAGTTTCGCGTCCAGGTTGGACAGCGGTTCGTCGAGCAACGAGACCTCGGGGTCACGGACGATGGCGCGCCCGAGCGCGACGCGCTGTTGCTGCCCGCCGGAGAGCTGCCCAGGCTTCTGATCGAGGAGGTGGTCAATGCCAAGCAGTTCGGCGACCTCCTCCACCTTCCGTTCTCGCTCGTCCTCGGGCATGTCCGTCGAATATTTCAGGCCAAACAGCATGTTACCGCGGACCGTTTTGTGGGGGTACAGGGCGTAGTCCTGGAACACCATCGCGAGGTTCCGGTCCTGCGGCGGTATGTCGTTCACGATCTCGTCATCGATGACGACCTCGCCGCTCGTCGGTCGCTGGAGACCGGCAATCATCTCGAGGGTCGTCGTCTTCCCGCAACCCGACGGCCCGACGAGGATCAGGAACTCCCCGTCCTCGATGTCAAGTGCGATGTCTTCGGCACCGATTACGCCGTCGTCGTACTGCTTCGTTGCGTTCCGGAGACTAACAGTTGCCATAGACTCTCCTCCGGTCTAGTCGCTTCTCGATTACCATTGTATTGATCATGGGGTAGCTCCCATAACTATTAAAGATTTCGTCGAGTATGTGTGCGATTCGTCGCGTCGCGCGCCGATCGATCAGGATTCCCTGGGTGCACGAACCGAGAGGAGAAGGAGGAACCTTTAGAGCGACGACCTGCCGGTGATCCCCTTAATGAAGTAGTTCTGGGTCAAGAGAAACAGGATAGCGACCGGGAGCATGAAGATGAACGACATCGCCATCATGAGGCCCCACTTGATCGTGTACTGGTTCGTGAGGCTCAGTAGGGCTACGGGCATCGTGTATAGGCTGTCGTCCTGGAGGAAAGTCAGCGCCAGCAGGAGTTCCTGCCAGGCGATGACGACGGAGAACAGCGCCGTCGCGATGATCCCGGGACGAACCATGGGAAGTACGATCTCAACGAAAATCTGAAGTTCGGAGAAGCCGTCTACGCGGGCTGCCCGGATCACGTTGTCGGGGATGTTCTCGAAGAACCCCTTAAGCATCCACGCGGTGAGGGGAAGCGTGTACACGAAGTACGAGAGTACGAGCCCTGGGTGCGTGTTCAGCAGGCCGAGCGTCTTCAGGATCTGGAACAGCGGTACCAAAATAACCACGATAGGGAAAATGCGGCTGAGGATGACGAACGTCGACGTGAACGTTGAGCCGCGGAACTCGAACTTCGCCCAGCCGTAGCCGGCGAAGACGGACAGCACGACGGACAGGACCATCGTGGTCAGCGTGACGATCACGCTGTTCAGGAAGTAATTCATCATGGGCCCGTCCAGTACAGCTCGATAGTGCTGGAACGTCAGCTCCCCTGGCGCTGGGAACAGCTTTGGCGGGGCAGAGAAGATGGTCGCCGGCGGCTTGAGCGACGAGCTGACGATCCAGAACAGCGGGAAGAGTACCAGTCCGAGCAAACCGTAGGCCAGCAGGTACCGGAGGTACCGCCGCGCCTTGGATTCGTACTCCGCGTTCGCACCGCTCATAGGTCGACCCCCCGGTTACGGAGGACGCGCATGTAGACCATCATGAACACGAGCATGATGCCGAACATGAAGACCGACAGCGCCGTACTTAGGCCGAAGTCGAGCTGTTCGAAGCCGAGTTCGTACACCTTCACGGGGAAGATCATCGTCGACCCGACTGGGCCGCCGCCGGTCGCGGCGTAAATGATCGCGAACTGGTTGAAACACCAGATGACGGAAAGCAACACGACAATCTTCAACACGGGCATTAGCTGTGGCAGCGTCACGTGACGCATCCGGGCGAGGTACGGGGCTCCGTCGATGATTGCTGCGTTTTGCAGCTGGTCGTCGACGTCTTGCAGTCCAGCGAGGAGCATGATCATCACGAAGGGGAACCGCTTCCAGAGCCCCGCGATGACGAGCGAGAACAACGCGAGGTCAGGGTTCGACAGCCACCCGATAGCCGAGTCGATGAGTCCGATCTGGATGAGCGCGTGGTTGATGATCCCGAACTGGGGATTGTACATCCACTTGAACACCAGCGCGACAACGACAGCCGGCGTGATCCAGGGAAGGAGATAGAGACCGCGCAGGACCTTCTTCCCCGGGATCTTCGTGTTCAAGAGGAGGGCCAGTGCGAACCCGAAGGTGATCTGGAGCAAGGCACCGAGGAGGACCCAGACGACGCTGTTTCTGATGAGCGGAACGAACCAGTCCGCCGAGACCATCGCCTCATAGTTCGCAAACGTGAACCCTCCCTCGGTGATCCCGAGACTGAGGAGGAAAGTATTGATCATCGGGTACAGGAGCAATCCCGCGATGAGCAGGAACGTCGGCAGGATGAAGACGACCCCCGGACTGAACCCGGTCTTCTCCAGCCGGTCTCTGATCCGACCGTAGACGGTGGCTGACTGTGTTGACTTGGTTTCTGACATGGTGTTTCGTGGATTGCGCCGAGATGCGTTCGTCAGTGTGAACGAGGTAGGGGAAGTAAAAGCATTTGGGGATGGGGATTTCGTCCTCGGCGCCCTTATAGTAGGTCGCGGACCTTGTCAGCCAAGTCGCCCATGGCTTGGTCTGCGTTCTTCTGACCGAGTAACAATTGCTGGTACTCCTGGCGTTGTGCTGCCCACATCTTCCCCTGGTTCGCGTGGATGGTCGGGAAGGCTGCGTTCAGGATCTCCTTGACGAAGATGTCGCCGACGTCGCGGCCGAGGCCGTCCTGGAACCCGTCGAAGGTGTTTTTCAGACCGTCGGTAAGGATCGGCGGGAGCTGGGCCCACTTGCTGATGTTCTCAACCTTCATGAGGTGTTCGATGAGGCTCCACGCCTCGTCTTGGTGTTCTGCGCCCTTGGGGATGGTGAAGAACCAGCCGCCGGAGAACCCGGACGGACGCCCATCGGGGTGCTGTGGGTTCCAGGTAATTCCGTAGTTGACGTCGGACTGCTCGTCGAGGATGGCCTTCTCCCAGCTCCCGGTCTGGTAGGCGAAGAGTTTCTCCGATTTAAACAGTTCACGAAGATCGATTCCGTTCATGTTCACGATGCCGTCCGGAACGAGACCGTCCTCGACGGCAGTCTGAGCGAACTTCGCTGCGTCGATACCCGGCTGGGAATCGAGTACTGTGTCGGACTTGTCGTCGGTCAGCCAGGAGTCGCGACCGGTAGTGTGGAAGAAGCCAGACCACTGGACCGTCGTCTGAATATGGTCGGCGCCCGAGAGTCCGATCGGTTTCACGCCAGTTGCGTCCTTAACGTCGCGCGCGACGTCAAGGAACTCGGGCCAGGTCTTGAAGTTCGGCTTCTTCGGATCGTAGCCCGCCTGTTCGAGCATGTCCGGATTGTAGTAGAGAGAACCCCAGTGGCCGGACATGGCGGGCACACCGTAAATTTCCTCACCGCCGAGTGACGCGATGTCGAACTTCCGTTCTCGGGTGAAGTCCGAACGGCTGAACGTTTTCGCCGAGTCGATGCGGTCCCCGACTGGTTCGAGGAAGTCGTTGGTGATCATGCCCAGGAGCCCGCCCGCCGGCATGAAGGCGAGGTTCGGCGGCGAACCGGCCTGTACCGCCGTCTGGGTCTGGTTGATGACTTGTCCGGCCTGCGCGATACCCTTGATTTTGACCGAGTAGCCGGTCTGCTCCTCGAAGGCGGCGACAGCTTCCTCGAAGGCCTTGATGTTCTTGTCCGTCGCTTGCCCCGTGAACATGTTGATGGTCAGCGAGACGCCCCCGTCGCCGTTCCCGCCGCCGTTCGACCCACCGTCGCTGCCACCTGTACAGCCCGTGAGAAGCGTCACACCCGCGGCACCTGTCGCCGAAATGAATCTTCGTCTATCGACACGATTATTGTTGGTAGTGAATGGCATACTGTGGCGAAATGCAGTCCCCGGTAATAAACGTTTCCCTGACAATACCGGGAAACTGAACGGGTTCACGGGCAATCAAGATCTCGATCGAGCCACGTGGGGTCACTCCACGGATAGTATAGTGATGCGAGTCGCCCTGATGTCCTCAAGGATGGCGCCGTAGCCGCCGATGGTGTAATCGCGCGACTCGTCGGTGACGACGATGGCGGCTTGTATGAACGGCTGGCGGAACGGCTGGTCGGTGGCGGCGTTAGAGTCCACGTACATGATGTCGTTCACCTCGCCGGTAATCGTGACTCGGTCGCCTGTCAACGTCTCGATCCCCTTGACCCGCACGGTCACCGTCTCGCCAGTGTCGCGTACGGATTCGAGGTCGCGGATCAGCTCGCGGATGCTCACGTACGTCATCTCGTCGACCTCCGAGGACGAGTACACTACGTCCCAGGGCTCCCAGAGCTGGATCTGGAAATACCAGTGGAGGATGGACGAGAGGACATGGTATTTGACAACCATCCCGTACTCCCTGCCGCGCTGGCTCTGCACTCCGAGTATCGTCAGGTCCCCATCGATCAACACGATGAACGGGAGTAGGGACGCGCAGAATCGCACTTCGGTCGCCACGTCGGGATACAGCGAATCGAACGCCGCCGGCCCTTCGAACCCGTCCGAACCCTCGTGCAACACGATCTGAACGACGACGCCGCGTTCTCGCAACGTCTTAAGAGAATCGCTGATCGCGTTCAGTTCGTCGGGCGAGACGGCCAAGTGAACGATGTTTTTTGCCTCCGCCAGCTGCTGGCGCGCGTGTGCGATAACGGACTCGTGTTCCTGGAATACCCGAACACTGTTCTGCGTTATCTGCGGTTGCTCCCAGGTCTCCTCGATACCGTCTGCAGCCTCAGCGAAGTCGCGCGAACGTTCCGTGAGGGTCTCGACGACGGCGGACGGATCTCTGATCCGTGCCCGTAGCGAACCCCTTTCGTACGTCTCGAGGTATCCTTCACGTTTGAGGTTACGGAGTACGTCGTACACCCGCGATCGGGGGACAGGAGAGACCTCCGCAATGTCTGCGACGCTCGCATCCGTGAGTTCGAGAACCGAGAGGTAGACCTCGGCCTCGTACTTCGAGAATCCCGCGTCAGTGAGGATTTCTTTTAGGGATTCGCGGTCTTCCATACCGTATCCACTGGACTCGCGATCATAAGCGTTGCCTGGCGCTCCGTCACCGATCAACGGCGCCGTGGGACCCGGGGTCAGCGGTCACCTCGCCCGTTCGGTCCGACCGGGGCGAATCGATGCATCCCGTAATGCAGCTCGCTAATCTGATAATCACCGGTCTCGCGGGCGATCTGCCACATCCGTTCGGAGAGCGCCTTCTTCATCTCCTCGTACTCCGCGTCGTCGACGACGTTCAACAGTTCGTTCGGGTCCGCGGCGAGGTCGTAAAGTTCGTCCTCGGCGAACGTGTTGAACACGTACTTGAGGTCGTTCCTCCAGTACACGCGCTGGGTCCAGGCGAAGTCCTGCCCGTGGAACTCCGCGAACGCTTCCTGCCGGTGGTTGGCCGGCCGCTCGTCGCGGAGGAAAGGGACGAGGGACGTGGCGGTGAACGACGGCTCCTCGTCGAGCGCCGCCACGTTCTCGCCGCCACGAGCGTGCGGATTCTCAGGCCCGATCCGTGACGTCGGGGGGAAGTCTTCGCCCGTCGCGATGTTGACTATCGTCGGGGCTAGGTCTTGGAGTTGCACGATGTCGTCCCGGACGACGCCGTCCGGATACTCGGTCGGCGTCCTGATAAGGCACGGAACCCGATACGCTTCCTCAAACGGTGCGACGCCCTTGAGGAACATGCCGTGAGCCCCGAGGTAATCGCCATGGTCGGACGTGTAGACGATTATCGTGTCGTCGAGTTCTCCCGTTTCCCTGAGTACTTCGATCACGCGACCGACCTGCAAGTCGATGAAGCTGCAGTAGCCGTAGTACGAGGCGATGGCCTCGGCATATTCCTCCCACGAGAGATCTTCCCAGATGTCACGCTGGCGGCCGTATATTCTTGGCTTGTCCTTCAACGTGTCGTGGAAGTTCGCCGGTTTCTCGATTTCGTCGATGTCGTACTGCTCACGGAACTCGGTCGGCGCGAGGTACGGGTCATGGGGAGCGTAAGTACTGATAACGGCGCTGAACGGCCCGCCGTCCCTGGCCGCATCTCGGATGAAATCCAGCCCCTGCGAGTAGACGAAGTGGTCGGACATCCCTTCGACAGGTTCGTCGATGTGACCGCTGAGGAGGTAGTCATCGTACCCCTCGTCCTCCACGACTACCGGATCCACGACACCGGACCGGGACCGGTTGGGGACGGGTGGGAGGTCGAGCGAGGCGCGGTAGTCATGGAATGTAGACTCGAACTCCGCTGAGCGTCTGATGCTGTACCGGTCGAAGCCGAACGCCTCCAGTTCGCCGGTCCGCTCAACGTGCCACTTGCCGAAGTACCCGTTCGTGTAGCCGGCCTCGGCGAGTTGTCCGCTCCACGTGTCCAGATCGGACCGGAACTGTGCCCCGTACGGTTCGACGCCGTGGGTGACGTTGATCATGCCGTGGACGTGCGGAAGGACGCCGGTCATGAAACTGGCTCGCGAGGGCGAGCAGATCGGATTTGGCGAGTAGCAGCGGTCGAATCTGGTTCCGGATTCCGAGAACTCGTCCAAGATCGGGGTCCTACAAGGCGAATTAGGGTGGACCGTCCCGGCCTGTTGTTGATCCGTAAATAACACTACAATGTTTGGCCTGGACATTCTGATACTAAGAGAACCCAACGGTTCTATTTAAATTTTTTGTGCCACCGTCGGTGAGTCCCCGATATCGGTAGGCGGGCGCTGATCGGACCGACTCCGAGTCGCCGCGTCAGTTCCCGTGTCACGCCGATGGCAGTGATACCGTCTCGTTCTTCAACGACATTGTTCGAAGATAGCGAACGCTTATTGACACTCGCCATGTGATTCTGGGTATGATCGCCGACGAGCGGTACCACGTCACCGCCATCGACACGGCCGTGAGCATCCTGGAGGTCCTCCAAGACCGCAAAATCACGGGCCCGACCGAAATCGCGCGGACGCTCGACGTCTCAAAGGCTAACGTCCACAAGCACCTCGTGACCCTCCACGACCATGGTTTCCTGCGTCGTGACGGTGACAAGTATCGACTCGGATACCGGTTCTATGAGTTCGGGTCGACCGTTCGTAACGAAGAGCCTCTATTCCAGGAGGCGATCGCTAGCCTTCAGGAGCTTGCGACGATCGCGGACGAAGTCGCGACGTTACTGATTCGCGACGGCGACGTGGGCGTTTACATCCACTCCATCGACCCGGACCGCGACGGCCAACCTGGCGTCAAAGCAGGGACTCGGATCTCGCTCGACGAAACCGCTTCAGGTCGGGCGATTCTGGCCAGTCTCGACAGAGTTGGTTCAGACTCGCCCGTCGGTCCGTCCGCAGCTAACGGCACCGGGCGCTTGGGGTCGGCGGGCGAGGGCTGGATCGCACAGACCGACGACGAGACTGGCCTGCGGGAGATCGCCGCACCGGTGACGATGGACGACGGCGAACCAATCGGCGCAGTCGCCCTGTTCGTCGACGCTCCAAGCGTGAGCGAACAGGTTGAGTCAAATTACACGAAACTCGTCAAGAAGACGGCCCAAACCGTCTCGAAACGGATGGGTATTCGCGGCGGCAACCGGAGGTCTCGATAACCATCGTCAGAGACCCATCCCGTTCAATCGTTATACTGTTGTTGCCGGAGTGCTCACACGTCAGTCCTCCCGATATAGCCCGGAAGACCGTCGTCGAGAGTGTAGGCGGCGTCCGGGCCAAGTGACTGAACCGTTTATAGACTTCGACCTCCTACCGCCGATCGATGCGCGTAGTCTACATCGACATCGACTCCCTGCGCGCCGACCACGTCGGCACCTACGGGTACGACGCGCCGACGACACCGAACCTCGACGAGTTTGCCGCGGACGCGGTCGCGTTCGACAACGCGTACGTCGCGAACTCGCCGTGCCTCCCGTCTCGGGCTGCCCTCCTGTCAGGCCGGTACGGAATGCGCAACGGCGTTGAGACGCACGGCCCGCGATCCCAGCGGCTCGACCATCCCGTCAACGACGTCGACTGGGCCGGCACCTGGAGCGACCACGTCCCGAGCCGGCCCTGGTGGAGCTTGCCGCGGCTGTTCTACGAGGAACGGGTCCCGACGCTTGCCGTCTCCTCGTTCCCACGACACCCCGCGCCCTGGTTCCACGATACATGGCACGAGGTCCACCAGCCTCAGGAACCGTCCGGCGGTTATGAGTCTTTCCAGACTCCGCGCGCGGAAAGCGTCGTCGACCGGGCGATCGACGTCCTGACCCGGTACGAGGACCGGAACTTCTTCGCGTACATTCAATTGTGGGATCCGCACGGGCCCTACCTACGGTCCCACGAGGAGGTAGAGGCGTTCGCGGACGTCCCGATGCCCGAGTATCCCACCGCCGACGCGATCGCCGATCACCAGTGCTGGAACGCCTGGCGCTCCGCCGACCACATGGACGTCAACGACCGAAACGACCTCCGCGAACTCATCGCAAACTACGACGCAGAGATCCGCTATACTGACCGGCACGCCGGGCGACTCCTCGCCTATCTCAAGTCGAACAATGTTTACGACAACTCGCTAATCGTCGTCACCGCGGACCACGGTGAGGAGTTCGGCGAGCACGGCCTCTACCGTGAGCACTGGAGTACGCACGACGGGACCCAGCGAGTCCCGCTGCTGGTGAAGCCGCCAGCAGACACCGACTACGAACCCGGCCACCGGCCCCAGCTCGTTACCAACGTCGACATGGCGCCGACCCTGGCGGCCTATGCCGGCCTGGATGCGCCTCCCCGGTGGCAAGGCGATTCGCTCCGGGCGGTCCTCGAATCGGCGGACGAACCCTGGCGCGACGCCGTCGTCTTCGACCACGGCCTCTACACTGCACAGCGGGCTATTCGGACGGACCGGTGGAAACTGATTAAGACGTACCACGCCGGCATGTGGGAAGGTCCGATCCCCGACGTTCAGCTGTACGATATGGAGGCAGACCCGTGGGAGCAATCGGACCTGTCCGAATTGGAACTAGAGGTGGTGGACCGGCTGGAGTGTAAGATGGCCGTCTGGGTCGAGGAACACCTCGGAAGCGACGAAGATGCGCTTCGAACCGTCGCGACGCATGGACCGGCAGGGTACCGGGCATTCCGTGACGAGTTCGAGGGCGTCACCTCGACTGACGGGAACTGAGTGAGCGCATATCTGACGGAAATCATCATATTGACCGCACGCGACAGCCCTTGGACTACCGCACTGACTTTCGGGGAGGTGACGTCCCGAACCGGCACCGAGTCGTTTGCAAACAGAGAACACGATCCGACTTCGACCCGCTCCTATGCGCTTTCCGGACCGATTCGAGAGCACGCGGGCGGCGACGAAGCCGATTTATATGGTCTAAAATGGTCGTTGACAATAGATTTGGATCGCCGTCGTCTTTGTCGCTGCGGCTGCAACAACAGTAATAACCCGATTCGGTCATAATAACATAACTACCTTTGTTATGCGTGGGCACTGTCTAGTTTAGCACCTCCTCGACCGGCATTTTCCCATCGAGCGATTGATGCGGTCGCTGGTGGTTGTAGTAATGTACGAACTGTTCAAACCATTCGCGTGCGCTCGACCGACTTGCCCACCCACGAGTTGTGGAAACGGTCGATGCGCATTTTGAGGGTGTGAAACCATTTCTCGATGAGGTTTCTGTCGGTATTGTCCACTCGATCGTTCAATCCTAATCGAGCAAGGGCAGTCCGATACCCGAACTGATCGACGAGGAACACGATCTCTCCGACGCCGTGTTTCTCGCAGAGACCGTGCAGAAACGAGCCGCCGGCTCGGTTCCATGCCATCCGAACAGCTCGACACCGAGAATCACTTTGGTGTCGAAGTCTTTTGCAGCGTACAACCACGACCACTCACCGTTGATCGTGACAGCGGTCTCGTCAACCACAACCCCTGGCGGCTGTGCCGCCGGGTGAGTCGTGTCCGCTATCAGTGAGTCGATGCACCCAATCCCAGACCACGCTGTGCAAGCCTTTCATGCCTAATCAACCAAGAATCGCTGTTATCTCCTGATGCTAACAACTGATTTGGTCAAGACGGACGGCGAATGCCCTGACAGGTGTCTTGAGAGCTTCCGCTCGTTCTTCCTACCTTTTCCTAAATCCGCCTCTCAGCGCTCTCTGAGCAGATATACGAGCGTTAAATCGAAATGGCGGGCAGTCAATCTACTGATACAGGTCGCGCTGACCGCTGAGTACGAACGCTCACCCTGCTAAAGAAGCAAACTGGTATTGGCTAAACCGCCGTCGGAACCGGTCGCGTGCCCGAGTCGGAGTAGCAAGACGATCCCGAGTTGCTTCGAATCGGCAGAATAGTTGCTTGAACGAGACGACACGCCGGTTTAGACGCAACTATTTGCGCTTCAGCGTCCCCAATTCTGCTGAAATCGCACATCAGAACCCCTCTAAACCCGGTGTAGTCTCAGCTTCACCAGTCGTCGATTTAATATCGCGCTATACAGTTTATGAAATGGCGTTCGTCCTAATTCGCCCGTTATTGTAGCCATATCGCGTGTTTTCTCCGGAAGCGGTGGTGTCTGGTGTTACTGCCGCGTAATTTAGTACACGACAGTAACCCTCACATATTCCCATTTAAAGTATCCAGAAAAGTGCTGGATGAGAAGGAAACTACCAGTGCGAGTTGATTATACCGACTCTATTAATAACTTATTAAGTGTAGTCATGAATTTAAAATGGTCGAGGTAGTGTTCGAGAAAGCCGTCGCCATTGTCCAAGAGAGAGGTGAGATAAGGGGTTCAACGACAACATTATGCACGACGACCGTTGCTACGCGCAATACCTCTAAAACCGCGACGTCGGCGGAGTAATTCATCCCTCGAACGATGCCCAAGAACTCCACTTTCGTCCATACCTCGTTCAACTCGTGGCAGGACGCCGATCAAAGCGCGTAGGAACCTCCAGCCCCAGACAGGATAAATAACGACTCGTATTGAGCGCCGGTTCAAGAGGCATGGCGTTGAGTTATCGAAAAAAGCCACCTACACTACATATCCGGTTGCGTTACACGGTGTGCACTCCAGTCGATCCCTCCAACTGTCGCTCGTCGGTTTACAGTCGGGAGATATCCTCGCAAAAAATATTGACTCAGGGGGTGATAGTCCTCTTCCGTTCCCCTGTAAAGTATAAAAGTGCCCGGATAGTGCGACTAGCAGTGAAGCCAGCTGATACCAGGTAAGCGTCTAAACGATAAACGTGCGGTCACTCACGATTTGTACGTCACGGGCCGGTACAGCCGCCTCGGCCGATCATATATCTCGGAGAAACTAGCGACGTCAATTGGTCAGTCAGCCCGAGGGACAGCGTGCCGGGATCGGTGAATCCCCGCGACCTTACCGTTTACATACGGTGGTTCTTCCTCGGCATTCCTAGCGACGTCACCCTCATGACGAAAGGCCCAGATCACCCGAACCACTGGCTCTCTCGTAGCGGCGAAAGGGAGACGAATATACCACTCATAGACGAGCAATTACTAGTAACTCTGTTTCGATCACCCCCCTCTATCGTTGTACGCCATGTAACATTCGCCGAGTAAGTAGGACGGTCTACCGTTCGCGTTCCGCGATAGCTATCGGCTTCCCGTCCTCCCGCGATCCAGTGAACCGGGGAACATGAACCTATTTCCCGGACGGTGCCGTCCTTTCTAGCGAATGAAGCTCGTAACGGAGACCGCGCGGACGTCGGTCGCGCGGGAGGCCGAGCGTGGGATCAGGTACGGACTCCTGGCCGTGTTCGTGGTCGGTCTCCGCCGGCGGAACGCGGGTGCGGTCGTGAACGCCGTACTCGCGCTCGCCGCCGCGTACCTCCCCGACGTTCTCGAACGCGAGTACGACGTCGAGTTTCGACCGTGGCAGCGCGTGTACGCGGAGACCGCGATGCTCACGCACGCCGTCGGGATGCTGGGCCCGTACGACGACGTCTGGTGGTGGGACCACCTCACCCACGCACACTCCGCGACCCTCCTCGGCGGGATCGTCCACGTCGTCGCCCGCCGACGCGGCCGCGATCCCGGGGCGCGCGTCGTCGGCGTCGTGATGTGCACCGGCCTCCTCTGGGAGCTCGCGGAGTACGCCATACACACCACCGCGAACCGCCTCGGTCTCGAACCGTTTCTCGTTTCCTACGGCAGGACCGACACCCTGCTCGATCTCGCCTTCAACCTCGTCGGCGCGGCGCTCGTCCTCGCGTTCGGCGATCACGCCCTGAAGAACTTCGCCGAGGACGAGACGTGATACCGCCGACCCGCGGCGAATTCCGAGGTCGGCGTCGGTGAAGGGAGAGACGCGGGGGTTAGAAGTAGAGGTCCGCGATGCGGTCGGCGGTGCGCAGCGCGAGCGCCTGCCCGCTATTCGTCGGGTTCGGTCCGCCGACGCCGTTCGCCAGCGCGGAGTGGTCGCCGACGAACAGCCGATCGACGTTCCTCGCCTCGGCGTTCGAGTCGAGCACCTCGCCCATCCGCATCGAGGACTGCATGTGCAGCAGGAGCGGCGGCCAGTCGCACCGGTGGACGTGCTCTGCGCCGGCCGCCCGGTGGATGCGCGCCGCGATGCGGGCGAGTTCGTCGCGCTTCGCGTCGTCGTCCGGGTGCGGCTCCCACCTGACCTTCGGGACGGCCCCGTGCTCGTCGGAGAAGGTGTCGTCGAGCGAGACGCCGTTGTCCTGACGGGGCAGGTCGTCGGTGAGTATCAGGAGCGCCTTCGTCTGCCGGTAGTCGGACATGCGGCGCTTGAGTTCCTCGCCGACGACGTAGCCGCGGGTGTCCCACGGCTCGTCCGGGTCGACCTCGACGTCGAAGCTGTAGCCGGCGCGCGTGAACAGGTAGTCGGCGTAGGAGACCAGCCCGGGCGACATCCCGATGTCCTCCATTCCGCCGACGCCGGGCTTGTCGAACCGGACGGCGGAGTTCTGCCCGACGTACGGGTCCATGTGCCGCGCCTCCGGGTTGATCTCCGCGATCGTCTCGTCGGAGTAGACGCCGACCACCCAGTCGAACCAGTGGGTGGTGAGGCCCCTGCCGACCCAGCCGTCGTCCGGCAGTCCGGAGTTGAGCCACAGCCGCGGCGACTCGATACAGCCCGCGGCGAGGACGACCGCGTCGGCCTCGATGGTGCCGGTCCGCCCCGACCACGTGTCGCGGTAGTCGACGCCGGTGGCCTCGAGCGCGCCCGCCCCCTCGACCGTGTTGATGTTCGTGACGAAGGTGTTCGGCCGCAGCGCCACGTTCCCCATCTCGGAGTCCGCGGTGGCGTCGAGCGCCCGCGGCACCCAGCCCACGTTGCTCGACTTGCGCGCCTTGTCGCGGACCGGAGCGTCGATCGGCGTCGAGGAGCCCTGGAAGTGGTCACCGACGAGGGTGTCGCCGCGGAAACCGTCGTCGTAGCTGAACGAACCGTCGTAGTCCGAGTCGAGCGGCTTCCCGTTCGAGGTCTCACGCCCCGGCACCTCGACGGAGTTGATCTGCGGTCGCCACCCCGTCTCGGTGACGTTCTTCGTGTCGATGAGGTCGTAACCGGCGTTCTTCGCCCCCTCGATGAACACCTCCTCCTTGGCCGTGATCGGCGCCTGCTGGCTGCTCGTCACCTCCTCGTTGAGCTGATAGTACGGGACGAGTTCCTCGTACGAGATGGGCCAGTGTGGCTGCTCGTCGATAGCGTAGGGGTACGCCCGCGGGTGGTTCCCGAAGTAGTGGATCGAGGTGCCGCCGACGGCGGACACCTGCCAGATGAACGCGTTCTGGTGGAGGTTCCGGAACCACGGGGCCCGCGAGTGGTCAGCGGGGCCGACGCGGAGGTATCCCCACGTGGGATCGTTGGCGTCGGCCTCGCGGTGGGTGAACTGCTCGTCCATCAGCTTCCCGTCCAAGTCGTCCGGGTTCGTACTCACGGTGCCGCCGGCGTCGGCGTGCGGTTTCGGCCACTTCGAGTTGCCGTGCCACGGACCGGCCTCGAGGACGAGCACGTCGAGGCCGTGTTCGCGGGCGAGGCGTGCGGCGGCGGCCGGCCCGTCGGCACCCGCACCGACGATGACGACGTCGGGGTCCTCCATCAGCTGTCACCCCCGACGCCGTCGAGCACGTCGTCGCCGGACAGGTCGTCCGGGAGGTGCAGGTTCTTCGCCTTCGGGTCCTTGAACCCGCCGGGGACGGCGTGGCGCCAGTCGGCGGCGTAGCCCGGGGCCGGACCGGGGTAGCCGCTCTGCCGGCGACTCTGTACCTCGCCGGCGGGCGTCTCGAGTTCCCGGTCGTTCGGCGTCGCGGTCTTCGTGCTCCCGTAGCCGGACCACTCGGTGTAGTAGCCGAAGCCGTGGAGGCCGTTGATCGCCATCACGACGAACTTCAGGATGCCGACGTCCGGAACCATCGGCGACAGCAGCTCGTCGAGCCGGTCGACGGCCCCGCCGTCGACGATGGTCCAGAGACACCGCAGCCGGTCGCGGGGGGCGAGCCGGGTGAACGTCCCGCCCCCGGGGAACTGTCCGTTGGGGGCCGGGGACTCCTCGTTCTGCCCGCGCGCGAGGAACTCCGCGGCCACGAGGTCGAACACGACGGTGAACACGGGCGCGTAGGGATAGTTCCGAAGCACCTGGTGGTACTCTTCGTCCGAGGTGGTGACGCGGATCTCGAAGTTCGCGGCCCCCTCGGCGGCGTCGAGGTCCTCGAAGGCGACCTCGAACCGCTCGACGGGACCGAACGTGAGGTGCTCCTCGAGCGCGTCCCCGTCGAGGCCGAGGTCGGCGAGATCGAGAAGACTGAGGTCGGCGAGCTCCAACACGGCGTCGAGGTCTGACCCCGGCCCGGTCGCGTCGATGGTGACCTCGAACGTACCCCGGGGCATCTGGAGACCCGTCGACGATCCGGCCTTCTCGGTGACCATCTCCGAGCGGATCTCCTGGAAGTGGTTGAAGTCCCAGATGAGGAACTTCTCCAGTTCGACGTCGAGCCCGCCCGGGACGTGCTCCGGTCCGAGTTCGTCCTCCAGTTCCGGCGTCCGGGGGACGATCGCGTCGACGATCGACCGGTAGGTGTCGGCCGTGTGCGGGTCGCTGGGGAGCGAGTCGGCTACGGCTGCCTGTGCCTCTGCGAGGGTCGCGTTGGACATCGACAACGCGGCGATACCGCCGACGCCTTTCATGACGCCGCGCCGTGTCATCGATGGAGTGTCGCGCTTTTTCATGATTTTTTCCGTCATGCCGCGCGTCGTATTTCGACATTCAAGACTTAACGACATCGCTGGTCATACGCGGGGGTTTAAGTCAAACGACGAAATGGTAAAAATAGTGTTCAGTATCCAGTCTGAACACCGTCGTCCCCCGGATAGAATACGGAGTATCGGACGTCGTCACGGTTCTCCCGATTCCCCATCTAGCCTTTTTACGGCCTGAATTGCGCTGTTAGCGGTTTTCAAGCGGTGCCGAGGGTCGGTGACTGCCGTCGGTGAATCTTCCCACCGCGCAGGTACGATAACCGTCGACACCTATGTCAATATTCTGAATAGCAGGGGTAAACTCGGTCAGTCGCTCTCGCCGAAACGGGACGCGTTCCCACATCGTGGGACAGGGCTAAGTGCGCTCTCGCCGAGAACGGGGTATGGACGACCCCGAGGTTCCGATCAACTCGGTGAAACGCTCCTACCAGGTGATCGACGAGATCCGCGAACGGGGACGAGCCGGCGTGACCGAGCTCGCGGCGGCGCTCGACCTGCCGAAGAGTACGGTCCACAACCACCTCCGGACGCTGGAGCGGCTCGACTACCTCGTCGAGGACGGCGGGCGGTACCGTCTCGGCATCAAGTACTTGCACGTCGGTCGGGAGTCGCGCAACAGCCGCGAGGTGTTCGTCCGCGGCCGCGAAACGGTCAGACGCCTCCAGGAACAGGCCGACGCGCACAGCCAGCTCGTCATCGAGGAGAACGGTATGGGTGCCATCCTGCTGGCGACCCGCTGGGACTACGAGGACCTCCCGCCGACGGCGCGACACGTCTATCCGACCCGCGCGCACCTCCACTCCAACGCCCCGGGAAAGGCGATCCTCGCGCACCTCCCCGACGAGCGGGTCGACGAGATCGTAGCGCGCCACGGCCTCCCGTCGCGGACGAACCGCACCGTGACCGACGCGGACGCGCTCCGGGAGGAACTCGAAACCGTCCGCCGGCGCGGACACGCGGTCGACTGGGGCGAACTCATCGAGGGGATGGTCGGCGTCGCCGCGCCCATCCTCACCGGGGAGACGGTGTACGGCGCGCTCGCCGCCTACGGTCCCGCGGCCGAGATCCAGCCTAGCATCGCCAGTGGCGAACTGGCCTCGCTCGTCACCCAGGGGGCCGACGCGATCCGCGCCGACATCGTCTTCGCCGGGATCGAGTAACGGGCGCGCGGCCGGGCGTTCGACAATGCGGGACGCAGCGCTCGACCGCGGTCGAGCGTCGGCCGCCCCGGTCGTCACGTGCTCGCGACCTCGTCGATCCTCGACACGTCAGACAGTACGCAAAGGAAGATATTGCTGGAGACAGTACCGTCGCGCGTGAACTTCGCTAACTTCGTCGACCTCGCGGCGCGGAACGCGGCGGTGAAGCCGGCCGTGGGCGACGAGACGGAACTGCTGACCCACGCCGAACTATCGGAGCGGACGGCCGCGGCCGCGAACGCGCTGGCGTCGCTCGGGGTCGAAGCCGGCGACCGCGTCGCCGTCTGTCTCTCGAACGGCGTCCCGTTCCTGACCGCCCACCTCGGCGCGATGAAACTGGGCGCGGTGTCCGTCCCGGTCAACACCCGGCTCAACGTCCCCCAGGTCCGCTACGTCCTCGACACGAGCGACGTCACGGTGCTCGTGACCGACGCGGCGTTCGCGGACGTCGCCGCGGGCGTCGAGACGGCCGTCACCGTCGACGGGAGCGTCGGCCACGACTACCGCGAGTTGCTCGACGACGCGGCCGAGACGTTCGCCGTCGAGCCGCGCAGGAGCGACGAGCTCGCGGAGGTCGTCTACACCAGCGGCACGACCGGCCGGCCGAAGGGCGTCCGGCACACGCACGGCAACCTCCTGGCGAACGCGCTCGGCATCGTGACGTACTTCGATCTGACTCGCACCGACGTTGGCCTCACGGCCTGCCAGTGCTTCCACGTCACCGGACTGAACGTCACGACGACGCCGCTGCTCGTCGCGGAGGCGGAGAACCGTCTGCTCCCCTCGTGGGACCCCGCTGCCGCGCTCGCCGCGATCGAGAATCACGGCGTCACCTGCACGTTCCTCACCCCCGGCATGCTCATCGACCTCGTCGACCACGACGCCGTCGACCGCTACGACGTCTCCGCGCTGGAGACCGTCTGCGTCGGCGGTACCCCCATGCCGACCGGCCGGGTCGACGACGCCGAGACCGCGCTCGGCTGTCCCGTCCTCGAGGGGTACGGCATGACCGAGACGACGCCGCTCGCGGCGTTCAACCGGCCGGGGGACGACCGGAAACGGGGGAGCGTCGGCCCGCCAGCGCGGGAGGTCGTCGAGCTTCGGGTCGAGGATCTCGAGACCGGCCGCGCCGTGGATCGGGGCGAACGCGGCGAGTTGGCGTGGCGGGGCGACACCGTCACGCCCGGCTACGAGCGTCTCCAGCACGACAGCGCGGCGTTCGTCGAGCGCCACGGCGAGCGGTGGCTCCGCTCCGGCGACGTCGGCTACCTCGACGACGAGGGCTACCTCCACGTCGTGGACCGCCGCGAGGACATGTTCACCACCGGCTGTGGGAACGTCTTCCCCCGCGAGATCGAGGACATCCTCTACGACCTCGAGGGCGTCGCCGCCGCGGCGGTGATCGACGCCCGCGACGACATCCGCGGGGCGGTCGTCACGGCCATCGTCCGCCCCGTCGACGATCTCGCCCCCGGCGACAGCGACCTCGCGGCCGAACGGGTGCGCGAGGTGTGCGAGGAGCGCCTCGAGCCGCACGAGGTACCACGGCGCGTCGAGTTCGTCGACGAGCTCCCCAGGACGGCGACGGGGAAGATCGACCGCGTGGCGCTGCGCGAGGCGTTCGGGACGACGAAGTCGCCCTGAACGCCAACGACCCCGTCGCCGAGTGCGGACGGCCCAGCGGGTCGCCAGACGCCCGTCGTCGGTAATCGAATCCCGCGCAATAATAGTACGTGTTATACCGGGGCCGGTGGGACAGCGTGATGATCCAAACACCCCTCGAACGTGTTCGTTTCGCGGAGTCGTGCGAGCGCCTCGGAGGTACGTACTCGTTAGTAGTTTATACTCGATCGTAGCGCGGAACGCGGTCGACCACGTCCCGTCCTCGCGTTCCGTCGAGGACGTCGACACAGCGACTCCGAGCGCGCACACGGAGAATCCGGTGGCGACGCGCCCACCGCGCTGCGCTACACCGAAAACCGGTGCGCTTCCGTCAGTTGTCCGGGGGCGACGCTCGACCGCCGGGGCGATCCGGTCAGCAGGGGGCAGGAGGGCGAGACCGGTACGGACGTCCTCGAACCGTGGAGCGCTCCAGAGGGAGAACCTCGTTCGACGAATCCGACGACGCGATTCCGCTTCGTCCTCGGACGAACGGCCATACAGAACGGGCAGATACATCCGATGTACTTGATCGCTCCGGGTGCCGCTCGCGCTCGTCGAGTCGGCCACGAGTTCGGAACGTTCGACGCGTTCAACACGTTTGGACCCCGCGTGGGACATCACGCGGGGTCCGTCGCTGATCGCCTCGCTATAGCCGCCGTACGCCCTGTCGACTCCCTCCGCATACCCCCCAGGATACCGGGACGAGTAGCACCCCGAGAACCGGACTGACCGGCCCGTTGGAGTGGACTACCCCCGATCGGATGGGATTACGACGTCCTTGACCCACCAGTCCCGTCGAGGGTAACGCCGAAGGGTCCACGAGGGAGAGGAAGACTGCTGTCGCGACGGGGTGTTCTCGCTACCGGTGCTAGCGTACTCGCCGGAGAGGTAGCTGACGGCCCGCCTCAGCGGGTGGAGAATTTCGTTCCGACGGGACGACACGATCGCGAGTGGGAGCCGAACGCGGGCATCACCCGTGAGATCGTCGAGACGGCGCGAACGAGCGCGTCCGCGAGGACTGACAGACGCGGGCCGACCGCGCCGTTCAGATGCTGGAAGACGGCGACGCCGACACGCACCTCTTCGACGATTCGCTGGGGCGCTCGTGGCCCCGGTCGCCGGTCCGCGCAGGTCTCGAGGCGCTTCTCCCGGTCGCTCGTGACCTCGGTCCTCCTCGCCGGACTCGCGGTCCGACCGGGGATCGGGGAGGCGTCATACGCCGAGGCGACCGGCGACGTCATCGTCCTCGTGGCGGTCGCGATCCGCGCCGCGTGCGTCGCACTCGGGTAACTGCTGAGGCTGATCGGGAGCGATCCTTCGCGGTCGGGCGTCGGTGCCGTCGAGACGGAACGGGCAGATCGCACCCCGTCTGACCCGGCCGTCTCTCCCCCGTCGGGAGGCGGCGGTAGATAACAGCGGTATTTTTGTTACAAGTACGGTCGGCGCTCGTACGCGGGAGCGTCGATAGATCACGGGGCGGGGCCGTTCGTCGCCCGTCGATTCCGACTGACCGACGTGGTGATCGAAGGCGGAACAACTTTACGGGGAGGGGTCATACACCCATCAATGACGAGTTCGAAAGTGAGAGGGTCGGGGAGGTCACCGAAAGTCAAGCGCATGATCGACAAGTACGGCCTCGGAGACGCCGGCGAGGAACTCGAAGCGCGGTGGACCCGGATCGACGACCGGTGGAGCCTCCGCGATCTGGCCGCGTGGTTCAACAAGCGGCTGCTGCGGAACGCGATGAGCGAAGCCGGCATGAACTCCGTGGAGGAGGAGATCGACAACCTCTATCGCCTTCTGACGGACGACGAGGTGAGCGGTGCATCGCGCATCCAGATCGAACGGCGACTGGAACGCGCCGGCCTCGAACCCGACGAACTGCAGCGCGACTTCGTCTCGTACCAGGCGATCCGCACCTACCTGCTGAAGTACCGGAACGCGGAACGGGTAAAGGACGACCGCGACCAGCGCGAGAAGGTCGCAGAGCGCGTCCAGAAGCTCGCCGGACGGACCGCCACCGTCACGGAGAGTCAACTGGAGCAACTACAGGCGGGCGGCGACCTCGACGTCGGTCCCTTCCGCACCATGGTCGACGTCCGGATCTACTGTGAGGACTGCAACACCCAGTACACGGTGGACGAACTGCTCGAGGAGGGCGGGTGCGATTGCGCCGCCGGTACGGCGTAGCCGCCTCGCGTCGGCGCTCGCTCCATCGGTCGGAAACGCGTTCCGAGATCGGTTGATTTATGCTCGTCTCGCCGGTTATCGGTAACCATGGAACAGAAGACGAAAGCTGACGTCGACCTCCACGTTCGCAACGTCGGCGGGATCGAGGAGACGGCGACGTCGCTCTCACCGGGAGTGAACGTGCTCTCGGGGCGAAACGCGACGAACCGCACGTCCCTCCTCCAGGCGATCATGGCCGCCTGCGGTAGTAACGGCGCGTCGCTCAAGGGGGACGCGGACGAGGGTTCAGTCGAGCTCGCGATCGGCGATGAGACCTACACGCGGCGGCTCACGCGGACCGACGGCTCGCTCACCTTCAGCGGCGACCCGTATCTCGACGACGCGGACGTCGCGGACCTCTTCGCGTTCCTGCTGGAATCGAACGAGGCGCGACTCGCCGTCGCGCGCCAGGAAAACCTGCGCGACATCATCATGCGGCCGGTCGACACCGACCAGTTGCAGGCGGAGATCGAACAGCTCGAAGCCGAGAAGCGCCAACTGCGCCAGGAGCTCGAGGACCTCGACGGTCTCGACGAGCGCCTTCCCGACCTCGAACAGGAGCGCAAGCGTCTCGAACAGCGGCTCGAGGAGAAGCGCGAGGAACTGGAGGAGAAGCAGGCGGAACTCGACGCGGCGGACCGGGACGTAGAGGAGACGCGGGAGGAGAAATCCGAACTCGAGTCGAAGTTCGAGGAGCTCCGCGAGACGCGCTCGCAGCTCGAGGACGTTCGATACGACATCGAGACCCAGCGTGAACGGCTGTCGTCCCTGCGGGAGGACAGAGCCGACGCCGAGGACGACCTCGACGAGCTCTCCGAGACGCCCGCGGGCGACATCGCGGACATCGAGTCCGACATCCGCCAGCTCCGCGAACGGAAGCAGCGCCTGGAGGCGGACATCAGCGACCTCCAGAACATCATCCAGTTCAATCAGGACCTCCTGGACGACGCGAACAGCGACGTGCTCGAGGCGTTGGACGCGAACACCGACACTGACGCCGAATCCGGCGGTTCGGTGACCGATCAGCTCCTCGAGGAGGAACAGGTCACGTGCTGGACGTGTGGCTCCCCGGTCGAGGCCGACCAGATCGAGGGGACGGTCGACCGCCTGCGTGAACTGTCTCAGCGCAAGGTCGGGGACGTCCGGGAGGTCGAGTCGGAGCTCGACGACCTCACCTCGGAGAAGCGGGAGCTCGAACGCGAACGGCAGCGGCGCGAGCAGCTGGAACGCTCCGTCGACCGGCTGGACGACGACATCGAGGGGACCGAAGGGCGCATCGCGGAACTGGAGGAGCGGCGCGACGAGCTGCAGTCGGAGGTCGATTCGCTCGAGACAGCGGTGGAGGATCTCGAGACCACCGATTACGGCGAGGTGCTGGATCTCCACCGGGAGGTGAACCAGCTGGAGTTCGAGATCGACCGCATCGGGAGCGACATCCACGACATCGACGAGGAGGTCGCGAGCATCGAGAGCCGACTCGCCGAGCGCGAGCAGATCGAAGCCCAGCTCGAGGAGCTTCAGGACGAACTGACCGACCTGCGGACGCGCATCGAACGGATCGAGGAGGGGGCCGTCTCCGAGTTCAACGAACACATGGAGACGGTCCTCGACATCCTCGAGTACTCGAACCTCGAGCGCGTATGGATCGAGCGCACCGAACGCGACGTTCGTGAAGGTCGACGGAAGGTCACGAAGTCCATGTTCGACCTGCACGTGATTCGGGCGTCGGAATCGGGAACGGCGTACGAGGACACGATCGACCACCTGAGCGAGTCCGAACGCGAGGTCACCGGCCTCGTCTTCGCGCTGGCGGGCTACCTCGTCCACGACGTCTACGAAACCTGCCCCTTCATGCTCCTCGACTCCCTCGAAGCCATCGACGCCGACCGCATCGCACGACTCGTCGACTACTTCGCCGACTACGCGAGCTACCTCGTCGTCGCCCTCCTCGAGGACGACGCGCAGGCGCTCGACCAGGACTACCACCGCGTGACCGAGATCTAACAGGTAGAGTAACAGACGTATACCTGTTAGCGGATCTCGTGGGCGACGGTGTCCATCCCCGTAGTCCACGCCGAACGGTCGGAACCGATTATAAGTTATCACTCGTTAACGGATCCCGACGAGAGGCCGCCGGCGTACATCGACGCGGGCGGATCGAGGGCTTCTCGACGCGCGTTCGCTCGACCCCGACTCGCCGGAGGTGCTAGCGGTCGGTGGAGTCGTACAGAGGAGTCGCATGTCGACGCCCACGACTCGCGGAGCCGGGTAGGCGGTCGAGTGAACTGCGCCAGTCTGACCGAGCGCTGCACGCGTTGCACTCGGGTTCGACGGTGAGGAAGGAAAGAAGGAAGGAGGGAACCACGGATCACCGTCACCCCGTCTGGACGATCCGAGGGCTGGAACGGTTTCGTCGAACCGGGACCGTCTACAGGGAGGCCCAGCCCCCTCGCCGTCGCGACCACGGCATCCACCACGTTCACAGTATCCACCACGTTCACGGCATCCACCACGTTCACGGCATCCACCACGTTCACGGCATCCACCACGTTCACGGCATCCACCGCGCCCACTACGTTCGCAGTCGAGGAACCCGAACGTTCACCGCGAGACCACCTCCGTAAGACGCCGAGTTCCCACGATCAAACCAGGCAAGTTTTCACGGTGTAATCGGGTAGATACTTTCGACGAGGCCTCGTCGTCGTCCGTCCCGTACCGGCGATCGATTCGACGATCCCTCATCCGAAGTGACTCGGTCGAGAGAGCACCTTTGGACGGCCTCACGGGGTCCGACCCCGGGCGCGTAGCCGAGTCGCGGACTCCGAATCGACCACCCCGAGGCTGGCGGATCGACTGCGTGCTCGATCGGATCACGGACCCTTGCCGAGCGCCTCAAGCACGATCTCCGGTTCCTTCATCAGGCGATGTGCGAGGTACGATCCCTGCCCCTTACCGCCGCCGGTCAGGTGCGATTCGGTGATCCCGAGAAACGACTGTTCCTTCAGTAGCCGGTACACCCGGTCGTGCGACAGCGGTTTGGTGTCGTCCCGCTCCGCGAGCCGTTCGTACAGGCTGTAGATCTCACTCGTCGAGAACATCTTCGTCTCGCTCTCCTCGCTCTGGGCGGTCAGCAACGCGAGCGCTCGAAGCGCGTACTTCACGTGCGGGGTGGATCCGGAGACGAGGTCCTGGAACCGCTTGACCTCCGTTCGCTGTTGGGCGTCGTCGACGTGATCCGACGTCACCTCCCCGTCCCCGCTCGCTTCTGCGAGTGCTCCGGCCTCGAACAGGATGTCGATGGCCTTCCGCGCGTCGCCGTGCTCCCGCGCGGCGAGCGCGGACGTTCGCGGGATCACGTCCCTGCTGAGGACGCCGTCGTGGAAGGCGTCGCGGCGATTCTCGAGGATGTTCCGGAGCTGCTCCGCGTCGTAGGGGTGGAAGGTGAGTTCCCGATCCTGTAGGCTCGAGTTGATCCGCTCGTTCAGGCGCTCCCGGTACTCGATCTTGTTGCTGATCGAGATTACGCCGACGAACGTGTTCGTCTTCCCCGACTCCTCGGCCCGGGACAGTTGCATCAGCACCTGATCGTCGCGGAGTTTGTCGATCTCGTCGAGGATCACGACGAAGACGTCGATCTCGTCGAGGAGGTCCCACAGATACCGGTAGTACTCCGAGGCCCCGATCCCCGCGATCGGGATCTCCCGGTCGGGGTCGATCTCGTCGCGGACCTGAAACGTCATGTCGCGGACGACGCGCGTTTCGGTGTCGGCGTCGGAGCAATCGACGTACGCGTGGAGCAGTTCCACGCCGTTCGCCTCGGCTCGGCCGCGTGCGCGTCGACAGATGTGTCGGGAGACGAGTGACTTTCCGGTCCCGGTCTTGCCGAAGATGACGAGATTGCGGGGCGGGTCGCCGTGCGTCGCGGGACCGAGGGCGTTCCCGACCTGCTGCATCTCGTTGTCCCGACCCACGATCCGGTCCCGGTCGGGGACGTGACCGACCCGGAGGAGCTCCCGCCGGGCGAAGATATCGCCAGTGCTGAACAGGTCGTCGTCCGACACGGGGTCGGGGTCGACCTGATCCGCATCCGGGGTCGCATCCCGGCCGGGCGATCGCGACGGGTTTTCTGTCATGGAGGGTTACTCATGAAGAAGCGTATTAAGCCTACCGACCTGATACCGAGTGTATCGGACGTACGTCCCGTATTAGATCACTGCCGCCTGTTTTTTGCCGATCAAGCGGTTGGAGGTGAGACACCCCGCAGGGACCGAGTGAACCGAGTGAAAGCGCAGGCGACCGAGTCCTCCGTCCGGGGGTCCGGCCTTCACTCGCGCTTCACTCCACTCCATTGACTCGTACCGGGACACGCTCGTCCGTTCACCCCCACCCCTCACACCGAGTGAAAACGGTGTGACTGTACCGGGCGACTCCTCCACACTCGATCCCCCGTCCCTCGACCTATCGCTCCCGCGGTCACCGCCACCCCCACCCCTCGCACCGAGTGAAAGCGGTGGAACGGGGGAGGGGGTGGGCCTCGTCCGTGGGTGAGCCTCGGTCCGTTGTGCGGCCGCGCGCACGCAGGCGGGGACATATCTCGAGCACCCCCTCCCCTCGCACCGAGTGAAAGCCGTGAGCGGTGGGGACGAGTGAAGGGGGAAGCGAGAAAGGGGCGAGAAGAGGGAGTAAGGAGAAACGTAGAGACGGAACGAAGGGTTCCAGCCGTTCCGGGGAGTTTTTCCCTGCTCAATCCTTGTTCTCCCTTCTCCCTCCCCCTTCCCCCCTCGTACCGAGTGAATACTCCGAGCGTCTACCCACCATCACCGAGCCCTCGCCACTTACCACCCCCTACACCGAGTGAAAGCCACTCGATTACGCTCTCGATACAGATGGCACGGTAGAACAGTGCGACAGGGTAGACTGCGATAAAGAGGACTCTGTGGAAATCGACCGTTCAAGAACGTACTGCGCCGATCCGTCCGATAGACGTAGTGAGAGACGACGCTTACCGCTCCCCCTCGTACCGAGTGAAACGGCGACACGGCGCGTCGTCTGACCGACGGCAGACACCCCTCACACCGAGTGAAAACGTAGAGGGTACATCCGACGCTACCCTACGTTACAGGGTATATCGCGTGCGGCCTTGACCTACATTTGTCCGTCCCCCGTGCGTTTTCTCCCTCTCGTCCCTTTCTTCCTCCTCTCTCCTCTTCTTTCCTTCTTCTCTTCTCTAGCACTAGTGCTAGTTAGTAGTATTTATACCTTACTGTAAGGGAAAATATCTGGTTGGTCCGGATCGGCTATGTCTAGCGATTACGTCACGGTTAGCGACTAGAATGGATTGCAATTTATATATCCAAAATGCGTGCGCGTTTCTACGGCCTCTACCCACTCGGGTTCTCTCGCGCTTTCACTCGGTGTGAGGGGTGGGGGTCTCCGATACGTTCCCTCCACCGACCCCGTTTCCTTCCGCCCCGTTCAGCATACACTCGGTACGCGGGGTACCTCCATCACCCTCCCCCGTTCCCCCGCTTTCACTCGGTGCGAGGGGTGGGTGAGTTGATCCGTACGGTGTTACGTCTGCCTCGATCCGGCGTCAGCTCGGATACACCTGTCCGAACAGGTATCGTTCCCACGGTGTACCACCGGCACGTCGTCGGATACAGTCGGGATTCGAGGTCGGAGCCGTCCGTCTTTCACTCGGTGTCGGGGGTACCGCTTTGCACGGCAGACCGACCGTTCCGATCTCCTCTCGTCGGACGATCGGCAGCGGAATCATCGTCGCCAGCGTGACCCAACGATCCGATGCCCGTCCGTCGTCCTATCGACCCGGAGCCGACGGCCGCGTGTGCACTCGTCAGCGAGGGGAGGCGGTACCTCGGCGTCCACGAGAGACCGACTCTGGTTCGAGGGTGCAACGTACGTCTAACGGAGCATAACCAGTGAGACAGCAGCTATCAGGTAGTGTGACTGGATAGCCACGCTATTAAGTCATACCATTCAGTTACACTATCTAGTTACACTGCGCAGTCACACTATTCAACAGTGCTTTTCGATGGCGCTACGTAGTCGCGTCCAGTCGCCGATCTACAAGGGGCCAGCGAGTCCTGATAGATCTCCTCTGGGGGTCCTCCGACGTGCCGGCGTCGGGTTCCGACGGGGTCGGGTCCCCCTCGTCCGGGAGCGAATCCGGTTGCACCCCGTGGCGGGTACGGCTGTCGAGATCGCCGACGTGATGGCGGGGCTCGAGGACGAGGGTTATTTCGCTCCGGACTGATCGACCCGCTCCGCCGCCGATTCCGAGACGAGTGGAACCGGGACGCGAGAGCCGCTCGTCGTTCCGCGAGACGGACGAGACGTGCGAGTGCGTCGTCTGTGGGAATCGGTACCGCGAGTCAGCTTCGAATACGTTTTGGCGTAGTGGGCGATGGAGCACGTATGACCGAAGGCGACTTCGAGGGCTACGGCGGGCGACACGTTCCCGAGCCCCTTCGAGAACCGCTCGAACGACTTGCGACTGCCTACGACGACGTCAGCGCCACCGACGGGTTCCGGACCGAGTTCCGTGACCTCCTGGCGGAGTACGCCGGGAGACCGACGTCCCTCTACTACGCCCGTAACCTGAGCGGGCGCTACGACGCCGATATCTACCTCAAGCGGGAGGACCTGCTCCACGGCGGCGCGCACAAGATCAACAACTGCCTCGGCCAGGCGCTCCTCGCGGAACGGGCCGGGAAGGACCGCCTCATCGCGGAGACGGGCGCGGGCCAGCACGGGACCGCGACCGCGATGGTCGGGGCGCTCTTCGGCCTGGACACGGAGATCTACATGGGGAAGAAGGACGTCGAGCGCCAGAAGATGAACGTCTTCCGGATGCGGCTCATGGGGGCCGAGGTCAACGCGGTCACGCGCGGCGACGCGGGGCTCGCCGACGCCGTCGACGCCGCGCTCGAGGACTTCGCCGGGAACATCGACGACACGCACTACCTGGTGGGGAGCGTCGTCGGTCCGGACCCGTTTCCCCGGATGGTCAGGGACTTCCAGAGCGTGATCGGCGAGGAGGCGCGGCAGCAGTTCCTCGACCGGACGGGCGACCTCCCCGACGCGGCGGTCGCGTGCGTCGGCGGCGGCTCCAATGCCATCGGACTCTTCCACGCGTTCCGGGACGACGACGTCGCCCTCTACGGGGCGGAGGGGGGCGGCGAGGGGGCTGATTCGAAGCGTCACGCCGCACCGCTCGCGCGCGGCCGGGACGACGTGATCCACGGGATGCGCACCCGGGTCATCGACGAGGACGTCGACGTGCACTCGGTCTCCGCGGGGCTCGACTACCCGGGCGTCGGTCCGGAACACGCGATGTTTCGCGCCGTGGGTCGGTGCGAGTATCGGGCGATCACCGACGACGAGGCCCTGTCTGCCTTCAGGGAACTGAGCGAGACCGAGGGCGTCATCCCGGCGCTCGAATCCAGCCACGCCGTGGCGCGGGCGATCCAGCTCGCCGAGGCGGGCGAGCACGACACGATCCTCGTGAACCTGTCGGGGCGAGGCGACAAGGACATGGAGACGGCGGCGGCCAGATTCGACCTGTAGCCGGCTCCCGCTCCGACTCGAGGGGAGCGACGAGGAGCACCACGCCGCACCGCTCGCAACACGCTCTTCGGCTCGCGGGCGAACGGGGGGAGGGGGAAACGGTCGTCTGATTGGGGTAGATCTGACAGCACCGAGCACCCGACACCTCCGTACTATCGAAGCGCGTGGATGTTCGGCTGATCCGAACGGTTAGCGGGTGCCGCTCTCGGGATCGGTCCAGATCGAATCCGACGACCAACCGACGTTCCGCGCGATGTTCGGCAGTACGACCGTTTTACCCGGAAGTGGGGGATGCCAGGTACGGCAAGGCGGCTCTCGCGATCGTTAGGCTCCTTCGAACAGCGGTCGAATCGGAACGGGGTCCGGCGCGCACCTCGCCGGTCGCGAACCCTGCTCGGAGGGCTGTTCGGTACGACGCATGGATAAACAAATAGAATTTGATACAATTGATCGAGTGGTAACTCGAGTAAAACCGGCGGGCTGCGGACGTCCGTTCGACTCTCTTGAACATATGCCTGTCTTTACTGTCTGATCAGATACAATAGCTTTATAATAAACAATTAGGAAGTACGTGCGTACTCATGACACGCAGAACGAGGGGCGGTCACACCCGCCGTGGGATGTTAAAGACGACAGCGACGGCTGCGGGTTTCCTCACGCTCGCTGGCTGCGCGAGCTCGGACGGAGCGGGGAACGATGGGGGAGACGGGTCGAACGGATCGGGCGGATCGGACGGGTCGGGTGGCACGGGTGGAGGAAGCGGACCGGCAAAGCTGACGCTCGCGACCTCGGTCGAGGGGTCCACCTCGTTCCGAATCGGCTCGTCGTTCGGTCAGTATCTCAAGCGCGAGGGAATCGAGGTCCCCTTCACCTGGAACGCCGTCGTCTCTCCGGGGGCGACCGGCGGCTACCGGATGATGGACAAGGGGGAGGTGAATCTCTCCGGACCGTCGACGTACGGACTGAACGCCTCCCCCGATCAGGGGCCGTTCGCGGAGCAGCCGCTCGAGCGCTTCGACGATGTGCGTCAGATCCGGGGGTTCTTCAGCGTCCAGCCGTTCGTCGTCGTCCGTGCGGACTCCGGCATCGAAGCGTGGGACGACCTGGCGGGAAAGACGATCTCCGTCGGTTCGGCCGGTGCCGGAACGCGCGTTCCGAGCGAGCGGATGGTCGAACTGGAACTCGGCGAGGGCGGCGCACGGATCGAGTACGTGAGCTACGGGGAACAGCCGGCGGCCCTGCGCGGCGGCCGCGTCGACGCTATCTTCGGCTACGTCAACAACGCCGGGACGTCGAGTACGGTCGTTCCCGGGTGGATGCAGGAACTCGATTCGACGGTGGAGTGGCGACACGTCCCCTTCACGGAGGGAACGCTCTCGTCGTTCGACGAGGAGTTGTCGTACGCCTCGACGCTCACCGTCGACGGGAAGGACCTGTTCTCCAAGTTCACCGGCGAGATCACGGTGTACAACCTCTCGTACGCCTGGGTCGGGCACGCCGATCTCGATGCGAGCGTGGTGAAGGAACTCGCGCGCGTCTCCCACGAGCACGGCGAGAAACTGATCGAGGCGGACAGCGCGATGGGGTTCTTCCCGGACGCCGACTGGTTCCTCGGGACGCTTCATCCCGAAGTTCCCGTACACGAGGGGGCGTACGAGTATTATCAGGAGGCGGGCCTGTGGGACCAGTACGAGCTGACGCCCCCGCCGGAGGCTGGTGAATGAGGGTGAACCGCGATCGGTCGGTCCCTCACCGAACGATCCAAGCATGAACGGTGGGGCAGGCTCGGACGAGTGGGTCACCGCGGACGACCTCGAGGCGAAGATCGACGAGCAGTTCAGCGTCGCGGCCGAGCGCCCGCTCTCCGAGAAGATTCGACGGGAACCCGCCGAACTCCTCGTGTACGTACTGGGGATCGTCTTCTTCGCCTACCACCTCTGGTACGCGTACTCGCTGCCCATCGTCCGCGCCAGACACGGCATCGTTCACCTCGCGCTGGTCCTGATGGTCTGGGGAACGCTCGGCCTCCTCGGAGCCGACCGGACGACCGTACGGGGGAAAGTCGCGACCGTGGGCTATGCGCTGTACACCGTCGCGACGGCGGTGCCGTTCTACCTCCTGTACGCGAGCTACCAGCGCCTCCTCATCAGCGCCGGCCTCTACAGCGACACCGATCTTCTCGTCGGGGCCACGATCATCTGTCTCCTGCTCGTCGCCCTGGCGACGCTGTCGCGATTGATCCTCGCCGTGGTCGTCCTCGGGCTCGTCTACTCGTACTTCGGCCCGTACATGCCGGGGATCCTCGCGCACGGCGGGCTCTCGCTCGAACGCATCGTCACGATGAACACGGTCGAGATGCAGGGGGTCTTCGGGACGCTCCTCCAGGTCGTCGCCACGTGGGTGGTCATGTTCGTCATGCTGGCGGCGTTGATCGAGCGCTACGGGGGTATGGCGACGTTCATCAAGGGCGTCACGCGGGTAACGGCCCGCTACCCTCGACTTCGCATCGGTCAGGTCGCGGTCTTCTCTAGCATGATGTTCGGATCCATCAACGGCGCGACCACGGCGAACGTGGTGACCACCGGCTCGTTCACGATCCCGCTCATGAAGGAGAACGGGTATCCCCCGCGGGTGGCCGCCGCGCTCGAGGCGGTCGCCTCCTGCGGCGGACAGGTGCTGCCGCCCGTGATGGGGACGAGCGCGTTCATCATGGCCGAGCTCATCGAGCCGAGCTACACGGAGATCATCGTCGCGGCGCTCCTTCCGGCCGTCCTGTTCTACGCGACGATCTTCGTCTCGATCGAACTGTACGTTCGGCGCTTCGGCGAACGGACGCGCCGCGCCGCCGTCGAGAGCGCCGGACCATCTGTCGGCGGCTACCTCGTCTCGTGGCTCCGCCACTACGAATACCTCGGCACCTTCGTCGTGCTGATGTACTGGCTGGTGTACGTCCAGTCGGACCCGATGCTGGCCGGGCTCTACAGCATCGCCACGCTCGTCGTACTCCGCTTCGTGAAGGTCCTCGTCGGGGTAGCCATCGCCCGCCGGGACGGCGAGACGGCGGCGGCCGACCTGACGACGGCGATTCGAACGTTCGCACGGGAAACCCTCGAGGGAACCCGGCGGAGCGCCGAGGCCGTCGTCGGCATCACGATCATCGTCGCCGCCCTCGGCATCGTCGTCCGTGCGTTCATCGTCACGGGGTTCGCCCAGAACCTCTCCGCGCAACTCATGGCCCTCGCGGGCGGGAGCGTCGTCCTCATGGTGGTGCTCGCCGCGCTCGCCTCGATCGTCTTCGGGATGGGGATGCCGACGGTCGCGGCGTACCTCCTGGTGGCGCTGTTCGTCGCCCCGCCGCTGATCGACGTGACGGGGATCGGGGCGCTTCCGGTCCACCTGTTCGTCTTCTACTTCGCGATCGTCTCGAACATCACGCCGCCGATCGCGGTCGCCGTCGTCATCGCACAGGGCCTCGCCGGGTCGAAGTTCCTGGAGACGACGGTCGACGCGCTCCGCATGGGCTTTCCCATGTTCCTGCTGCCGTTCGTCTTCATCTTCAACAGCAGCCTCCTGGGGATCACCCTCGAATCGGTGGTGCTCGCGGCGGTCATCGCCGTCGGGTTCACCTCGCTGGCGATCGCCGCGGTCGGGTACGACGACAGTCCGCCCGTCGTTCGAGCGGGATTCCTGCTGGCCGGCGCTGGCGCGGTGTTCATCCCCTCGTTCGCGGTACAGATCCCCCTCGTGACCGTCGTCATCGGAGCGCTCCTGTACCTGAACCCGACCGTGATCCGCTCGGTGCGCAACGTCGGAGGCCGTTAGCCGAATGACCACTACCACACCATGACACGAAAGATAATCACCGACATCGACAGACCGACCGAAGAACTCCTCGCCTCGTTTCGAGGCCACAGCGCGGCCGACGTCCACGAGGCGATGGGCAAGACGAACGCCATGTCCCCGGAGATCGGGCGGGTGACCGGCCGGCGGACGATCTGCGGACCCGCGACGACCGTTCGCCTCCCGACCGGGGACAACATGATGATCCACGTCGGCTCACACCTCGCCAGGCCGGGCGACGTGCTCGTCATCGAGGCCCGGACCACTCGCGCCGCCACGTGGGGCGAACTCGCGACGAGAAACGCCCTCCAGCGCGAACTCGAGGGCGTCGTCTCCAGCGGGAACGTCCGCGACGTGGACGCGATCGACGATCTCGGCTTTCCCGTCTTCAGCCGGGCCGTCTCCCAGATCGGTGCGGTCAAGGAGACCGTCGGCTCGGTGAACGTGCCCGTCACCGTCGGCGAGGTCGTCGTCGACCCCGGCGACATCGTCGTCGGGGACGCGGACGGGGTGACCGTCGTTCCTCGACGGGAGGCGCGCGACGTCCTCGACCGCCTCGAGGCGCACGTCGAGAGAGAGGAGTCGATAAAGCAGCGCATCGACCGCGGGGAGGCGTTGTTCGACATCGCGGGCTTCGACGAACTCCTGAGGGACCGAAACGCCGCGATTCCGCAGGACACGGATGACTGACACCGACACCACCGGCGGTGTTCGCGTCGCTGACGCTGTCGGCGGCGATCGCGGTGGGCCGATGCGGTGCGGGTACCGGAGACGAACGAGAGTACTTCCGAGACGGAACGACCAATGACACGAGAAGCGGAACCGAAGCGAGAAGCGGAACCGATGCGAGGAGCAGAAACGACACGAGAAGCGGAAGCGAAGCGGCGAGCGGAGAAACCGGGGCGTCTGAAGGGCCTCGAGGAGATCGTCGACTGCGACTTCCACCTGACCGAGCGCCAGGAGGACTTCCTGTCGTACCTCCCGGAGCCCTGGAGCAAGGTGTTCGGGCGGCGACAGGGCGATGACTACGGGTTCCTGAGTAGCCTCTACCCGTCGGCGGGGCTCGTCAACCCGATCACCACCGGGAAAGTCCAGTCCGACGCCGTCCGGAGCAGGGACGACGTCCGTCGGGGAATGGAGCTGATCCACTCCGACAGGGTCGTCGTCACGCCGACGCTGAACCTCTATCTCGGGTGCGTACGGAACGAAGACCTCGCCCCGGCGCTGGCACACGCGTACAACGAGTGGGTACTGGACGAGATACTCGACGCCGAGGAGGGGATCTACGGCGGGGCCGTCGTCGCGCCTCACCGTCCGGACCGCGCCGCCGAGGAGATCGACGACCGCGCGAACGAGTCGGCCGTCGCCGGGGTGTTCCTCCCGATGGGGGGCGTCTTCCCGCTAGCGGGCGACGAGAAGTACTACCCGATCTACGAGGCCGCGGAGGCGGCGGACCTCCCGGTGATGTTCCACAGCGCCTCGGGGAACATGATGTCGGCGTTCCCGAGTCCGTTCCGCCACCTGACCCGGTTCCTCTCCGCACACGTCGTGGCCCATCCCATGATCCACATGTGTACCATGGCGGACATGCTGACGCGGGGCGTGCCGGTGCGCTTCCCGGAGTTGAAGTTCGTCGTTCAGGAAGCGGGCCTCGGTTACGTCCCCTACTTCATGCGTCGGTTCGACCACGAGTACCACTCGAAGAAGGAGGACGCGCCGATGCTCGAGATGGAACCGAGCGAGTACGTCCGACGGAACTTCTACTTCACGAGCCAGCCCGTCGAGGGGACCGGCGATCCGACGTACGTTCAGAGCATCGTCCGGTTGATGAACGGCGAGAGCAACCTCCTGTTCTCCTCTGACTACCCCCACCTCGACTTCGACTACACGGACGAACTGATGAAACTCCTCCCGTCGTTCTCGGACGAGGAGATCAACAACGTGTACGGCCGGACCGCGCTGGAGGTCTTCGACTTCTGAGTGATCACGATGACGACGAAAGACGCTGACGACACGGAACGATCGCACGGCAAACGACACCACGTCATCGCCGCGGCCGCCCTCGAGGACGGCGAGCGCGCGATCATCGAGATCGAGGGACGGGAGATCGCGGTGTTCAGAATCGGAGACGAGTTTCACGCCCTCCTCAACTACTGCACCCACCAGGGGGGTCCCCTCTGCGAGGGGCTCGTCGACGGAACGCTCTCGATGGACGAGAACTGGGAGTTGACCTACGAGTGTGAGGGTGAGATCGTCTCGTGTCCCTGGCACGGCTGGGAGTTCGAGATCAAGACGGGGCGACACCTCTCCCACAGCAGGTACCGCATCCCGACGTACGAGACCGAACTCGACGACGGAGAGGTGTACGTCCGTGTGTGAGGTCACGGCGCGACGGAACGGAGCGCGCGGGTCGTCGCACCGCGATTCGCCGGACAGGAGCGCGGACGGTCCGCGTACCGGAATCCGTGCCGAGTGGAGGGGATCCGACGCGTGAGGGTCGGAATCCTCGGTGCGGGCGCGCTCGGCGGGCTGTTCGGGGGGTACCTCGCGGCCGACGGCGCGGACGTCACCCTCGTCGACGTCTGGGAGGACCACGTGGCCGCGATCAACGCCGAGGGACTGTTGATCGAGCGTCCCGACAGGGACGACCTCAGGGTGACGGTCCCGGCGACGACCGATCCGGATTCGGTCGGTCCGGTCGACGTCCTGTTCGTCTTCGTCAAGAGCCACCACACCCGTGAGGCGCTGCGCGACGCCGCGACTCTCCACGACGAAGGTACTCTCGTCGTGACTCTCCAGAACGGCCTCACGAACATGGATACGATCCGCGAGTTCGTGGCGGAGGAGCGGCTCCTCGGGGGGGCGACCACGATGGGCTCGAGCACGGAGGGTCCCGGTCACCTGCTCCACACCGGATGGGGGGAGACGAAACTCGGGGGCGTCGACCGTTCCGCGGCGGAGCGCATCGCTCGAATGCTGAACGCGGCGGACCTCCGAACGACGGTCGTCGACGATCCCGAACCCCACATCTGGAGCAAGCAGTTCGTGAGCGTCGGGATCAAGCCGGTCGCCGCGCTCACCGGGCTCCTCGACGGTCCACTGAGCGAACTCGAAGAGCCCGCCCACGTCATGGAGACGCTGGTGACCGAGGCCGCGGCAGTCGCGCGGGCGAAGGGCATCGAGATCCTCCTCGACGATCCCGTGGCCGAGACCCACCGAACGTGTCGTATCAACTACGATACGACGTCATCGATGCTCGAGGACGTCACCCTCGGGCGGCGGACGGAGATCGACCACATCAACGGTGCGATCGTCGAGTACGGTGAGGAAGTCGGCGTCGACACGCCGTACAATCGGATGGCGACGGCGCTCGTGAAGGGCAAGGAACACAGCTACTGACCTCGGCTGTCGGGTCGGTCGTCTGCGTCGAGTTCGGTTCGCACCTGCTCCGCGAACCGGGTGGACGACAGTTCGAAGAGAGTGTATCCCTCGGGGGTCCGACGGCGGTCGGTCTCGAAGGCGGGCTCCCCGTCGAGGAACACCGTCCAGCTATCACCGACCCTGACGTTTACTCCCATGATCGTTATCTCGACGCCGTGTTCGTCCTCCAGGCGCTCGATCTCCGGTTCGAGGAGGACGCCGTCGCTGAACCGCGGGGGGAGGTACGGTCCGAGGTCGTAGCGCTCGTGTTCCCGGATGGCGGCCCGCCACCACGGTGGAACGTCCTCGACCTCGGCGTTATCGGAACCGAGGGGGTCGCACCGCTCGGACGGACGACGCGAATCGGCGTGTGATCGGTCGGTCATCGTTCTCCCTCTGTGAGATCGGTGCCGGAACACATCGCCCCTACCGATGCGGACGGGTGTACTTGATGTTTAGTTCGAGTTCGTTGACCGCTCCCAGGAGCTGCTGGGCGAGGTCGGCCGTCCGACGGTCCCCGAGCCGATTCGACGGACCGGAGATGCAGAGCGCCCCAAGGACCACGTCGCCCGCGCCGATCACGGGTGCGCCGAGCGCCATCAGGCCGGGAATGTGTTCCTCGTCGTTTACCGCGTAACCGCGCTCGCGGACCGTCGCGAGGTCGGCCAGCAGTTGGTCGGTATCTTCGACGGTGGTTTCGGTGTGCTTCGGCAGCCCGCGTTGCCGCACGATGCGTCGAACCCGCCGCTCGGGGAGACACGAGAGGATCGCCTTGCCACCGGCGGTCGTGTGGAGGTACAGCGGCTTGCCAATCCTCGAGCCCGTCTCGACCGCCGACGGTCCCTTCTCGCGACAGAGGATGTAGCACCATCCGTTCTGTTCGACCATGAAGTTACACAACTCTCCGGTTTCGTCGGCGAGCGTCGCCGTGCGCGTCTCGGCGAGTTCGATCCACTCGATCCGCTCGCGGGCGTGGATTCCGTGGTCGAGAAACCGCAGTCCGACGTGATACTCGCCGTCCGTCTCGACGAGGTATCCCTGGGATTCGAGGTACCGTATGTGCCGGTGTGCGGTGCTCTTCGCGATGTCGAGATGGGCGGCGACGTCCGTGAGCCGCGCTCCCCGTGACTCCTGCACGTACGAGACGATCTCGAACGCCGTGTGAACGGTCGCGACGCGCTCCCCCGGTTCCTCCGTCACCATACCTGCCCATCAGGGTAGACGGTAATGAACCTTCAGGGGCCACCGGCCGGCAGATGCGGGTAGTGACTCCCGTTCCCGCCGAGTGCGACCCCGAGAACCGGCCGACAATGAACGAATTTCTACATATTGTTTATGTATTACTGCCGCCCACGTTATCAGTAGAATGCCCTCGGCCGACAGACCATCCGATCTCGGGTTTCCCGAACGCCGGGGAGCGTCGCCCCTCTCGGCGACGCTCAAGCGACTCAAGCGCGAGGGTTGTTCGGTGCTCGTCTGCGGCGTGGTGGGAGACGCCGTCCGCGCGGAGATGACGCGGCGGCTCTTCGGCTCGACGGAGGCGGACCGGTGGCGGATCCTCGGCCGCACGAGCACCGCCTCGCTCGCCCCGAGCGCGTATTTCCCCGTCGACCTCCAGTCCGACCGTCGCGCGGTCGTCGTGTCACACCCCGATGCTGCACGGACGAGGGCAACGGCCGACGGAATCGAGGCAGCCCCGGTCGCGTCCGAGCGCCAACAGACGCGAGCGACGTCCTCCGAGATCGCCGAGTCGGACGCGCTTCGCGCCGCGCTCACGGAGGCAGTCCTGAAGGTCGCCGGGCACAATCACCTGTCGCCGGGCGTCCTCCGCGTCGGCGTGACGTCGGTCGGTGCGTTCCTCGACAGCGGCGTCGACGAGGTGATCGAGTTCGTCCGAACGGTCGAGAGCCCCGTTCACGCCGCGAACGGTATCTTCCACGTGCACGCTCCGCTCTCCCACGACGACGACCGGATCGCCGCCCTCCTCCCGCACTTCGACGTCCGCATCGATCTTCGAATTTCCGACCCGCTGCCCCCGGAGCACCGGTGGTACCTCCCGGCCGTCGACGAGCGGACGACGTGGATGCGACTCTGAGGCGACGATCTCATGAAGGACGCGCTAACGATCACCGAGACGGAAGACCCGTACGGCGTACGAATCATCGACGACATTCAGGGCGTGCAGACGCAGCTCCGCCTCCCGTCGAGAGCCGCGATCGAGTCGTGTTCGACCGATCACTTCACCTTCCCGGTCGACCGCGCGGTCCGTCTCGACGCGACCGAAGTTCGCGTTCCGCACCTCGTCAACGTGATCGTCCGGAACGCCGACGCCGACGTCGTGGTCGAAGCGGCGAACAGAAAGCGCGCCGAGACCGAGTGCGGGTCGTACACCGTCGAGATCACCTCGCTGAGCATCGTGACGTACCTCCACGTCGAGGGTCGGCTCGTCATCACCGACGACGGCGGCGAACGCGTCATCGAGGCCCTCGACACCGACCACGTTCGGCTGGGCGTTCGGTCGCGCCACGAGTACCCCGCGGCGACCGTCACGACGACGGAGGATCCGATCGACGTGATGCGGGCGCTGTCGACGCTCGGGTCGGCGCTCAAGACCACCTCGGCGGAACGGTCGTGGCCCTCGCTTCGCGGACATCCGCCCCTCATCGAGTTCGGCGATCGCTTCGACCGGCCGTCGTCGCTCCGCGACCGGGAACACACCACGACGCTCGAACTCCCGCCGGAGTACGAGTACGTCTTCCCGGCCGCGTCGCTCGCCTACTACCTCGACGCGGAGGTGAGACCGGGGGACGCTCCCCGCCTGCTGCTCGACGACTCCGTCCACGAACTCGACTCGGAGCGCGGGTACGAGACGGCCGTCCACCGGACGCTGAAGCAGGTGTTCCTCCTCGACTGCGTGACGCGCACCGAAGGGTACTACCCGGTCGAGCTGAACGTTCGCGAACGTCTCGAGGAACGCCTCGACCTGGACTTCGCCGACCTCTATGACCGATCCGCCGGGAATCGCCTCGCGGCGTACCTCGACGTCCCGTTCGACGCGGTCGCCGACGAGATCCCGACGTGGAAACAGACCGCGGACGTCGCTCCCAGGGCCGACCACGTCGAGTACCTCCCGTTTCTCGCGGCGGACCTCGCGCTCGTCCGGTGTCCGCCGACGCGTCGTCCCACGGAGGCCGAGACGCCGGTGGTCCTCGCCGACTTCTTCCGATCCGGGGGCCGGTCCGTCGCGGAGTCGAACGTGTGGCGCGAGAGCGGCAGGGCGGAACCCACGCGACGGAATCGGGACGACGACATGGCCGAGCGCGTCATCGGCGTACCCCCCTCCGAGACGATAGAACACACCTGGATCGGCGACGGGTACCCGCTGGCCGCCTCGAAGCCGACGATCGCCGCGTGCAAACGGCGGCTGGCGGCGAAGCCGAGCGGAAGCATCCGGGTCGCGGTCGTCTCGAACTCCCCGGAGATGCGAGCGGAGAACGACGTCAGCGAGTACTACGGTCTCCGCGAACTGGTCGAGTTCGACGTCGCCCTCTACGAGGACCTCACGCGCGAGGAGCTGGCCGATCTGTTCGCGACCGAACTGGACTTCGTCCACTACGTCGGGCACGTCGACGCCGAGGGCGTGCAGTGCGCGGACGGGTTCCTCGATACGGGGACGCTCGACGCCGTCGGCACGCGCGCGTTCGTCCTCAACGCCTGCAACTCCTACGAACAGGGCATGCGCCTCGTGCGGGCGGGGGCGATCGCCGGCGTCGTGACCGCCTCGAAGGTGGGGAACGAACCGGCCACGCGGATCGGCCGCACCACCGCGCGGCTACTCAATTCCGGCTTCTCGCTCGCGGGCGTGCTCGACATCGTCGGTCGGACCACCGTCACCGGCCAGCAGTACGGCGTCGTCGGGGACGCGCAACTCGCGCTGACGGACAATCGGGCGGGAACGCCGATATCTATGGACCTGACCCGGGTGGCAGCCGACCGATACGCGGTGGCTCTCTGGGGGTATCCGACGCCGCGTGTCCCGCTTGGCACGCTGTATACACCGTACATCGCCCAGAACGAGCGTCGGTACCTCAATTCCGGTAGGATCTCGGAGTTCGTCGTCACGCACTCCGAGCTCGAGGAGTTTCTGGCGCTCGAGCGCTTCCCCGTCATGTATGAGGGTGTGCTCTACTGGAGCGACCGACTGCTAAACGGGGGAATAGACGACGTACTGAACCGAGAATGAGTGATCCGCTTCGTGGGGGTAGTACCGTTATGGGGAAACGACCACGATATTCACGGGCCGGTGGTCGAGCTCCCGTGCGCCGCGACGACGGCCTGCGCCTGCGTGAGGAGAAGGAGCGTCGTGAACAGGACGCCGGTCATCTTGGGGTGCTCTGCCAGGTACGTTGCGACCGCGGAATCGCCGGTTCTCTTCTCCGACATACACCTTCTACATCGGCACTACAAAAATAAAATTATCTTATTAAATTATACGAGTGGCTGGTTAATTTTAAATTCCCGGAAGTTCCGCCCTCGATGTTATAACTATTTCGAAACTGTTTGCGATGCGGTCCCTGTGTATAGGGAACGCGCGGACCGACGACGCGCGGTGACGCTTCACTCCCGCCGTTCGAGGACCGTCGACAGGACAACGTCGACCGTCGGTACGCCGCCCGCGGTCAGTAGCCAGACGCCGATCACCGCCGCGATCAGCACTAGCCAGTGGGGGTACGGCCCGATCGGTGACGCGCCGCCCCCGTGCAGGGGAACGGCGAGGAGCGGAATCACGCTCGATCACCTCGACTCGGCTCCCGAGCGCCCCGTCCAGTAGACGTACGCGCCCGCGCCGACGATAAGCAGGCTGATCACCGCCCAGTGGGGGTCGTAGTACCCCGGACCGTCCGTCGCGTGGTGGAGACCCAGCAGGGTGTGGTTGACGACCACGTCGAACAGGTCGAAGAGGCCGAGGCCGATCACCGCGGCTCCGGCGATCGGGCGCAGCGCAAGCGGTGCGCTCGCGCGTCGCTCCGCGCGCCAGAGGAGTCCAGCGCCGACGCTCGCGATCACGAGCGTCGCGACGGAGAAGAGGCCGTCCGCGCGGACGTTCGTGCGCAACCCCGCCACCGTCGACGTCGGGTAGATCCCCGACACCAGGTGGTGAAGCTGGAGGACGTGGTGGAGGACGACGACGTCGATCAAGCCGCTGAAGCCGAAGCCGAAGATCCCCGCGGCGAGAAGCGCCCGCCGCGTCCGCTCGCCGTCGGGCGCCGGACCTTCGCTGGCGGGTCGGTCGCTCATGTGGCGTCTAGGTGGGGTCACTCGCCCGGGCCACTCGACTGTTGTGCGTACCCTCGCAAGGTACCCTCACTGTACCCGGAAACCGACAGCTACCACGGTCGCGTTCCGATCGGCGGGTACGACGTCGGGTCACGGTGCGGTGGTCGCGCGGCGGGACCGACCCCCCGTCGCGTCGGCGATCACGTCGCCGACGCGCGCGCCGAGCGTCTCCCAGCGGTGGTGCTCGGAGACGAACGCCGCGCCGCGCCGACCCATCTCGGCGCGCGCTGCGTCGTCGGCGAGCACGTCGCGCATCGCGTCGGCGATCGCCGCCGGGTCGTTGTCGACCGCGACGCCGGCCCCCGAGCGCTCGGTCACGACCTCGATCTCAGTCACTCGGCTCGCCACGTAGGGCGTGCCGACGGCCATCGTCTCGAGGAGTTTCGTCGGCCGCGCGTAGTCGAGGCTGTGCTCCGTCTTGAGCGGCACCCAGCTCAGCGCGGCCGAGCGAAGGATCGACGGGATCTCCTCGCGCGGGACCGGCCCCTCGAACGAGACGCGGTCCTCGATCCCCAGGTCGCGGGCGAGGCGCTCCAGTTCGTCGCGGCGGTCGCCGAACCCGACGACGAGCAGTTCGCGGTCACCGTCGAGGCGGGCGAAGCCCCGGAAGAACGGTTCGAACGCCTGTGCCTGTCCGAACTTGCCCGTGTAGACGACGGGTCGGTCGTCGAGGGGGTCGGTTCCGTCGGCCGTCGCGGTCGTCGTCGCGAACTCGTCGAGGTCGATACCGTACGGGACCGGGGTGAAGTCGTCGTCGGGGGCGTCGTGCTTCGCGGCGTACTGTTCGGCCATCGTCGGCGTGAGTACGACGACGTGGTCGGCCAGCGCGAACGCGCGCCGTTCGAGCGCCTCGACCGCCCGGTGGACCGCCGAGTCGCGCTCGATGAACCCGAGATCGACCGCGTTGTCGATCCACAGATCGTCGACGTCGACGATCCAGGCGCGTCCGAGCGCCTTCGCGACGATTCCGGGAACGAGCGTCGAGTGCGGCCCGACGAACGTGACCACGCAGTCGTAGCGCCGCCAGTTCACGACGACGTACAGCGAGGCGAGGAGCGCGAACACCAGGTAGTTGAGGATCCGGCCGACGCCGGCCCAGTCGTCGTCGCCGGCGGGCTGGTACGTCCAGAGCCGCGTGACTGAGACGCCGTCGACGGTCTCGCGTCGCCACGGCCGGTTGCTCCGCTCGAACGTGCCGAGCGGCACGATCGGCGGCGGCGCGATCACGTGACACTCGAACCCGTCCGGGAGGTGCCGGGCCAGCTTGTGCCACCGATGAGCGCCGCCCATCGACTCCGGGGGGAACAGTTGCGAGATCGCGAGCACCCGTATCGGGTCGTCGCCCCCTCGATCGGTCATGGGCTGGGCTCGGGCTCGGGCTCGAGTTCGGGTTGGGGTTCGGGATCGACCGGGTTCCCGGTGCCGAACTGCAGCACGCGGATCCCCTCGGACTCGAGGGACGGGCGCAGTTCGTCGAGTTCGGCGACCGACTCGCCGTGCGGGACGAGCTGGAGCACGACGTCCGGGGACTCGCGGTCGATCAGCGCGGCGAGGTCGTCGTATCCCACCTCGTCGGCGTACCGGTCGTAGTGAACGACGTCGTAGCCGTCGGCGTCGAGGTCCTCGACGACCGTGACCGCCGCGCTGTTCCGGAGGTCGTAGGTGTCGGGCTTGTACGTCGCGCCGAGGGCCAGTATCCGCGGGTCAGAGAGGTCGGCGACCGCGCGGCGCACCTTGCCGGCGGTGACCTCGGGCATCCGCTCGTTGATCCGACGCGCGGTCGTGATGAGGTCCGTGTACTCCGGGGTGGCCTCGTTCAGGAACCACGGATCGACGGGGAGGCAGTGGCCGCCGACGCCGATGCCGGGCGTGAGGATGTCGACGCGCGGGTGGTGGTTCGCGAGGTCGATCACGTCGTTCATGTCGACGCCGAGCGCGTCCCCGATGAGCGCGAACTCGTTCGCTATCGCGATGTTGATGTCGCGGTACGTGTTCTCGAGGAGCTTACACAGCTCGGCCGAGAGCAGGTCGGTGTAGTAGATCTCCCCCTCGAGGAACGGTTCGTAGATCATCGCGGCCCGGCGGCGGCTCGCGTCGTCCGCGCCGCCGATCACGCGGTCGTTGTTGACGATCTCCTCGAACACGTTCCCGGGGAGGATCCGCTCGGGCGAGTGCGCCAGCTGGACGTCCTCGCCGACCGCGAAGCCCGCGTCCTCGAGCAGCGGGACGATCACCTGCTCACACGTGAGCGGCGGGATCGTCGACTCGACGTTGATGAGGTCGCCCGCTTCGAGGTGCGGCAGGATCGACTCGACGGCACCCTCGACGTGGGCCAACTGGGGGCTCTTCGTCTTCTCCGCGAGCGGCGTCGGTACCGAGATCACGAACGCGTCGCCGTCGGTCGGCGTGGTCCGCGCGACGAGGTTCTCGTTCACCCCCTCGCTGTCGAGCAGCGCCTGGAGGCGGTCCTCGTCGAGGTTGAGCGTGCCGTCGTTGATCGCGTCCACCAGGTTCTCGTCGATGTCGACGCCGACGACGCGCTTGCCGCGCTCGGCGAGGAGCAACGCGAGCGGCAGCCCCACGAACCCGGTCCCGACGACGACGACCTCGTCGATCGGGTCGAGTCGCCCCGCCTCCGTACCGCCGACCGCGTCGCTACTCGACGTCATAGACCTCGCGCATCCACTCGATCGTCTCCGGTACGCCCTCCTCGAGCGTGATCCGCTGTTCGTGGCCGAGGTCTCGCTTGGCCTTCTCCACGCTGGCCCGTTTGTTCAGCGTGTTGTGCTCCTCGGTGCCCCGGTACTCGACGAGGTCGTCGTCCTTGTCGAGGTAGTCGAGGACGATGTCGGACAGCTCCTCGATGTTCCGGTAGCGTTCGCCGCCGATGTTGTACACCTCGCCGGGGTTGAAGTGTTCCACGACGTTCGCGAGCGTCACGATCGTGTCGTCGATGTAGGTGAACGACCGGTGGTGGTCCTCGTAGACGTGGTACGGCAGGTCGTGGAGCGCGCGGTAGCAGAACTTCGCGACGACGCTCCGGTACTCGCTGTAGTACTCGCCCGGGCCGTACGTGTTGAAGAACCGAACGCGAACCGTCTCGGTGCCGTATCGGTCCGTCGCGTTCAGGATCTGTTGCTCGTTCACCCACTTCGAGATGGCGTAGTCGTTGAGCTGTCTCGGGCCGACCCGGCGCGGCACGTCCTCGACCATGACGTCGTCGTAGTCGCCGTACACCTCGCTGCTCGACGAGAACACCATCCGAAAGCCGTGCTCGCGCTGGAGCCGGAGCACGTTCTTCGTCCCGATGGCGTTCGACTTCCACATCGTCTCGTAGAAGTCCTCGCCGTTCTTCCGGCCGAACTCGGCGGCGAGGTGGTAGACGTAGTCGAAGTCCCGGTCTTCGAACACCGATTCGAGCTGGCGGTACTCGCTCACGTCACAGCGGTAGTACCGCTCGCGCTCGCTCCACGGCAGGTCGGCGATCCACACCTCGTGGCCGCGGGACTCCAGTTCCTCCGTCAGCGGTGCCCCGATAGCACCTAGTCCACCCGTGATCAGCACCTGAGACATTACAATCGCGTGATACCGTTGACGCGTAATTAATCTACGGATATATCAACCTATGTTTAAGTGTTTAAGAGATCATTAAATCCTCATAAGTAGTGAAATAATCTCGGCGACCGGCGCGGGGGACGCGGTCTGACGTCCACCTCCGTCGGCCCACGAGGGGCTTCGGTTGCGCTACCCGCACTCGTGACCGGCCGCGGCCCGGTACGCGGCGACGTGGCGCTCGACGCACCGATCGAGCGAGAATTCCTCCTTCGCGCGCTCTCGGGCGCGCTCGCCCCACCGTCGCGCGACGGCGGGGTCAGAGAGGGCCTCCCCGATCGCGGCGGTCAGCGCGTCCGGGTCGGCCGGCGGCACGAGCCGCCCGTGGACGCCGTCGTCGAGTTGCTCGGGGACGCCGCCGACGCGCGTCGCGACGATCGGCCGCTCCATCGCCATCGCCTCGAGCACCACCATCGGGCAGGCCTCCGCCACCGACGGGAGCGCGAACACGTCGAACAGCGACAGCAGCTCGGGGACGTCGGAGCGCCGTCCGAGGAAGTGCACCGACTCCTCGAGGCCGAGCTCCGCCCGGAGCGCCTTCAGGTCCCGAACGTATTCGGCGCGCGTTTCGGGTGCGCCGCCGACGATGAGTACCGTCACAGGCCCGAACTGATCGGTGAGACGCCGCGTCGCTCTCAACAGATACTCGTGTCCTTTCACGGGGTTTATATTCCCGATCGTACCGATGATCGGGCGACGGAGGTCCGCCCCGATCTCGGCTGCGAGCGTCTCTCGGCTAGCGGTTACCCGGTCGGGATCGAATTTATCGAGGTCCACTGGCGCGTGGATCACCCGGGCTTCAACCTCGTCACCCGGGAAATAATGGTCGGCAACTGCGTCAGCGACGACAGTCACCTCGTCGGCTATCCGTGCCGCGAGTACTGCCGCCGTTCGGCCGACGGGCCACGGCGTGGAGACGTCCTCGAAATTCCACAGGAGCGGGAGATCCGAGAACCCTGCGGCCAATCCCGTCGGGATATCGGTCGGCATGTTCGCTTGAACGAGGTCCACTTCCTCCTCGTCGAGTAACGTCCGTATCTTTAACACCGCTCTCGGCAGGTCGAGTACGTACTGCACGTTGGCCAACACTTGCCGAGGCGGACGCATCGTCCGGATGCCCGGACGTCGGACGGTAAAGCCCTCGGCGGTCGCCATCTCAGCGAAGGTGTCATCACCCTCCGGTAACAGGAAGACGGTTTCGATCCCCTCGACGCGTAATCCCTTAGCGACCTGAAATGAACGTAGCTGCGGCCCCCCCACGCGAGGGTCCGGGAGACTGTTGAGTACGCGCATCTGGTAGTGGAGTCCCATCCTGGACCCATATTTATTCCCATCATATACTGCTCGGATTTAGAACCGATCCCGCGACGGTGCCGAAGGGGCCCGTAATGACCGTTCGGAATAATCGGGCTTCCGTCCGGGGTGTGTGGCGGTTCGTCCCGGGATCGATACGCCCCTCTAGAGGGGACGTTGTCGGGGCCCTCTATCACCGTTGGGAGCAACTGCGTAATTTCGGTCGTTTCGAGAGTGACTGGGGAGAATCAAGGACGTGATCCGCTCAGTGGATCCGTCCGCACGTATCGCGCGACACGACCCTGGCCCCGTCACCAGGTACACCGACCAAAGTCATTAATAACGTACTCTACGACGACATACACGATGGAAAAAAGGAGGGGCGCGGGGGACGTCGTCTACTATTCACATCACGTACCCGATATTAGCAGTACGACACGGTACAATCACGCGGTAGCGCTTGCGAGACGGGCTCGGTCGTCGGTTCTCCTTACGAACCGGGCTCCCCCGGAGCGCGTTCAGGACGAGTACGACACCGTGCACGTACTCGGTGATATAACGAGCGGCAAGCACGTACTGGAACGGACACTACAGGCGCGAAGAATCGTCAATACCGTCCGCGATCGGTCGGCAGATGGTGACGTTACATACGTCACCGAGTTCACGTACGCACAGGTGCTTTCGGGATATCTCTCTAACGCCAAGTGGGTTGTCGATGTCTTCGATGACCCGTTACAGCTGTCGATCCGTCGTCCGATCTATTCTCCACACCAGATCACATCGCGCATGTTGCTTCGGGTGATCGACAGGGCGGATGTCGTAGTGACCACGTTACACCCCGATGGTCCTCGCTCGCATCTGGGCCGGTCCACGCGGTTCGCGCTAAACGGTTCCCCGGTATCGTCGATAACTCACGAACGAAAACCGACGCAGCCGCCCCTGCGTTGCGTCTGGGTGGGGAAAACCGGTCGCGGGTGGGGGATCGAGTCGCTACTCGAAGCGCTCACGTACGTCGACACGGACCTCGTGGTCGACGTGTACGGGGAACCCACCTCCCGCGCGGAAGCAGTGTCCGCCGAACTCGGTCTGAGCGATCAAGTGCGATTTCACGGAAACGTATCTCACGAACAGGTCTGTCGATCTATCGAAAAGGCGCACGTAGGGCTGTGTACGCTGACAGCGTTCGACGACTTTCGGTACGCGTACCCGATAAAAATTGGCGAGTACCTAGCGGCGGGTGCCATCCCCGTGATGTCCGATTTCCCTGGTATGCGAACGCTCGCACGCGAAGCGGGCGTCTACACCGACCCGACGCCGCGGGACATCGCTACGGCGCTTCGAGGGATTGCCGCGATGAGCGCGGATGAACTGGAGCAATTGGCCGTCTTAGCTCGTGAGCGGGCAGAGGATATCTCTTGGGAGAACGAACGAGAGCGGTTCGCAGAACACGTGTTCAGCGCGGGGTGAGTCGTCCCTGCTTCCGTCGACCGTTTACGATCCAGGCGAACTACGTCACGACGGGTGGCTGCTCGACGTACCCACGCTTCGACAGCTGATCACGTGTATAGGCGTCGACCTCGCGATCCGCGTCGGGGCGATCCTCGAACGTCGCCGGTAGCGTGTCGTCGTCGGGTGACACGGACGGTGGCCCGTACTGACGGTGTGAGTGAGCGTACGTGCGACTGAACGCGACGTATTGCCTCGGACTCCATTCGGAGCGCATCAGTGCAGCGTGAGGGGCTGCGTAGTAGTGGTGGTAGTGGGCGTGGACGATTCGGGCTACCGAATTCCCGCGATGGAATACGACGCCACTGTCGTCATCCGGTGCCCACACGGAGGTCGCTGCGTAGGCCGTTATCTCACGCTTTCGGCCCGACACGCTGTGAGTGGCTGGGTAATTGCCCGAGAGCAGTGATGGTATGCTGGAACCGGTGTGTGTACCCGGCGCAACTACCCGTGAGGTGACGCCACGCTCGGAAACGACTGCTGGCAAGGCATCGTAGCGAAGACTGTCCCGATGAATACGACATTTCTCACTGTCTCGGAATCAGTAAGGCTGCCGACCGAGAGGTCGCGACTCTTCGGACAGCGGACTCCGTTCGAGATGATCGTCGATCGAAGCGACAGGTCACGTGATCATTCGTTTCGAGAGCGGCCTCACTCGCCCCTACGAGTGTATAACGTGACGTCATTGTTCGAATAAATGCGGGAGTACTCCCCATCGAGGTAGCGTTGCGCGTCCCAGGTCACTCGCCACGTTTTCCCCGGCGTACGGTGGGTATCAACTCGTTCTCGATACAGCACGTAATCGTGTCGGGAGAGGTTTTCAGACTGATTCAACAGTTCCTCACCCATCGAGATGTACTTCTCCGACTCGCCTGATCGGGACGGATCGGCAGGGGGCTTAACCGCGTAGAAGAAATCGGTGTGCACCTCGCCGGGAACGTGGGCATGAGTAAACCTCTTCGCCTGCTGTTCACCCGCTGTGAGCCCGTCTGGAGAGCTAACGGGGTGATTCGGGAGCGCGACCGTCGCGAACACCTGCGTGCTCAGTAGAACGAGCAACAGCCCGAAAATGATCGCGCCCGTTACCGGTGTTCGGCCGCGAGCACCGGTGGCAACTAGCCGACCGATGACTACGGCGACGAGGACGAGGAGCAATACCTCCGCGAAGAACGTGAATCGTCGGGGATTCACCGCGACTCGCTGAACGTACCCCAAGACGACGAGGAACGAGATGAGCGCCGACGCCGTCAAGAGTACCCGGGTTGCCGGATCCGATCGGTGGCGAACGAACAACGCTACCCAGCCGATCGCTGCGAGCGGAAAGAGGACGACGGCGTACAGGTTGTTCATGAGGAACACCACTAGTGGACTGACGATGGCCTCGGAAGCGGGCCCCCCTGACGCGGCACCGCCTCCGAACAGCCTGAATACCCGTTCGAGGAAAATAGTGAGGAACGTAGGGGAGAACAATAGCGCTATCCGAAAGAGTACCCGGTCGATGAACTCGGCGATAAACGTCCAGTGGGCGAACAACGTGACGCCGGTGAGTAACAACAGCGAACGAACGGATCTGTCCCGCCACGCGTCCTGCATCTCGCTGACGCTGTGCGTAGAGAGCGTCCCCACGAACAGAAGCAGAAAGGTCCCGACGACCAGGACACCCGGGACTTTGTGAGTACTCAACATCGCCATGAGAAGTAACATGATCACCAGGAAATCGGCCGACGTTCGGTGTACATAGTACCTCGTAACCGATATAACGAACGCCAGCCAGAGTACGACCGCCAGCGTTTGCGCGAGGGGGTGGAACCCGTAGTGGAGGGACAGTGCTGCGACGGTCGCGGGGGCGGTGCCCACCGTGGCGGTTCGCAGCGGATCGACTGGCGCGATCCGACGTATGATCGCGAACGCCGACACGGGATACATGACGCCGACGATCACCGGGTACACGATCATAGCTGCCTCCGGAGTCACTCCACCGACGAAACTGATGGCGGCGACCAGAAGAAGGAAGAAGGGGGCCTTCGAATAGAAGCTGATCTCGGTCTCGTCGATAGCGCTGACCCTGTTCGCCTCTATCAACTGATCGATCTGTTGGACGTACAACCCCGGATCGTATCCGATGAGGCTCGCCGGAAACGAAAATATATACACTTTGTGTAACGTCGACAGTAGGACGAACATCGACAAGACGGCGTACGCCGTGCGGCGGTCGACGGTGGACCGTCGAAGTACTGCGAACAACGGTATCCCGACCGCGATAACTATCCCAACAGGAAGTATTGGGAAGAGGGAATTGACGGTGTGGGAATAAAGGATGGCGATCGAGAAAACACTGATCGACAATCCAAGACTTACTCTCATGTCCATTACGGATGAATTCAATACTCGCCGCCAAGTACGTTTCGAACGCATCGACCGATTCGTCATTTCTCGCCCGCCGCTCGTCGGAGCCCTCGCTTGAGCCGACTGGATTCGAAGTCGAAGCGGTGCTCCAAGCTCTCGAAGAGGGCGAGTTCGTCGGGACCGATCCCGAAGCGGAGAACGATTACAACGTAGGCGATGGCGAACAGGGACGCGACGACTACTACGGCGGCTAATCCCTCAACGCGTAGCCAGGAGGTAACGACCCAAACGAACGCGGCGAACGACCCGGTACCGGTGATCCCGATTCGAACTGTGTCGCTCGATATCGGAAATACCTGACTCCGCCGGTAGAGCTGTCCCGATACGAGTACGTTCAACAGAGTGAACGAGAGTGCCGTTGCGATAGCGGCCCCGAAGTACGAGTAGCGAGGGATGAGGAGAGCGTTGAGTGCGATATTAACGCACGCGATCAGGACGTGATCGACCAGTACCAATCGACTGGCGCCGAGGGAGGTGAGTGCCTCCGTATTCGGCCCGACGGCTGAGTGGACTAAGTACGCGAGGGAAAGTACCGCGAGCGTCGGTCCAGCGACAACGTACTCCGAGCCGAGGGTGTACAGGATGGCGGTGCGCGGAAAGGCGAGGAAGACGAGCCCGACGGGGAGCGTGAGAACGAAGATCCACTTCACCGTCGTCCGGTAGACTCGCCGGATCTCTGCGGTGTTCCCGTCGCTGTCGAGTTCGGAGAGTGCTGGCAGCAAAATGAATCCGAACGGTCCGGCGAACATGGAGAGGAGCTTCGAGAGCGGATACACTGCCTGGTATATGCCGACGGGTCGGGTCGTCGGAAGGTAGAAGCTCAAGAGGAACACGTCGATACTGGAGAGGGCGGTGAACGCCAGCGACGAGAGTACTAATGGCGTCGAGAAGACGAGCAGTCGTCGGTACATCCACTCCGGGCGGACACCGCGATCGAACAGGGAACTGTACTGGGCAAGGAACACCACGGAGAGCGTTGCTGCCAGGGCATACGCCGCGAGATAGGCGTAAGCGACATCGAGGACGGTACCTCCTGCGATGATAACCGCCGCAATGAGGGCGAGGCGTGCGACGGGTAGCGCGATGTCCTGGGAGTATACCCGGGGCATCGCCCGTTGGAGGCCGCGCACGCCACCGACCGAGAGGCGGAGCATCGCAGCGAACGGTACTACCAGGCCGAATATCTGGAGGACGGCGGCAGCGTCCGGAGCACCAAGCATACGTGCCGCAGTGTGTGGAAACAGGGCGATCGCTATGCCGGTGAACCCAGCGACGGGTGCGCTGATCGAGAATGCCGAGATGAGTACACCTCGTCGCACCCCTCCGTCGTCGAACCGAGGAAGAAACCGGGCGACTCCGATATCAGTGCCGAGTAAACAGATCGTAGAGAGGAAAGTCACGAGGGTGATCCCGAGTGCGAGTGCTCCGTAATCGACGCTACCGAGATAGCGGGCCGCTATTACCCTCGCAACGAAGCCGAGAGCGAGTTGAACTGCTGTCCCAACGAGTATCAGGCTCCCACCGCCTAAGACCGTCTGCAACGATTTACTGGTCATACGCACTCTCGTCCCGCCATCTCCGGGAATTCGATCCCTCCCCCCGGCACGTCTGGTCCCTTTGTGATCCTCCCGGAGCGTTTCTCATATCCATGAATGGCGGTTAGATGACCTCGGTAGCGTACGAGTCCCGAGGCCGAATAACACCCAGAGGCACTGGCGCTGTCCGAGGAGGCGTCCGAGTACGAAACCGCGACCCCTCTCGCGGCCTCCGACCGGGACGAGACCTCCGAAAGCGTACACACGACCGATTAGTCGATAGCCGGGTAGTGATGGGTTCACATTCGGTATTTTCGCGGGTTTCTCCTACATGTCGTTGCCCCACTCGATCCGTGGAACCGCCGCTCAAGCGTGTTGCGCCCGTACGGTCACTCCCTGACACCCTTGAATCTCACACCATTCTAGCATTATTTTAATACCCATCTGATCATATTTCGCAGTGGATATAGTTGTATATTTTGACCGAGTGTCGGACTGTTCCGTGACGTTGTCGGTGAGAATACGAGCAGCACGTACCTCCCGTCATTTGGCACCTCACGACCGCCGAACGACGATCCCCTCAGGCCGATTCGACGAGCGAGTGGAACGCCGCGGGATCGTTCCAGAGTTCGCCGACCGTCGCCGCGGCCAGATACCGGGTCGGGGCTACCACCCACTCGGAGTTCACGTCCGACTCGGGGTCCGGTGCCTCCGTGTCGAACCACCACGCGACGTAGCGTCCGTCCTCGAGCTTCGCGGTCGGGTACATGTCGCCGTTCACCGAGACGTCGACGCGGGTACCCGACTCCACGGAGGGCGTCTCCGTCCCGTTCGCGACGAGGATGTCGATCTCGATCGGTCGTCGGTTCATGTCGCGGACCCCCTGGTGGGTGCACCTCCGTTCGCGCTCGTTCCGATACGCCGCGCTCGATAGTAGACCATAGAATCACACGACGGCGCTCCCTCATAAGTTTCCGTCAGGCGCGTGTCTGGCGGGCGTCAGACGCGGTCCGAGATCGAGAACGAGCGGGCGCGGCCACCGCACTTATTTCGATTCGCGACAGTCAGCAGTCATAGACATGGGACGTCAGAGGCACATCTGCCCCGAGTGTTCGGAACCCCGCGTCGTCGTGCTGATCGAGGCCTCCGGAGAGGAGCGACGCGAGTGCGCGGAGTGCGATTGGCGGGACTACAGGACGTTCGGCGAGCGGAGGCTCACGGGCGACACGTGATCGGACAGCGGAGCCCGGAGCGTCTGACTGTTCACCTCCCGGGGCGCGACGATCGCCGGTCTGACGACACCGATCCCCGGTAGAGCCATCCCCGCGGACCGCGTAGCGAACACCCGCAAGGAGGTACAGGACCCACGATGACCGGACGAATCAAGCGCGTCGCGCGGGGTATAGACGACATTACGAGAGCCGTCTGGGACGACTCCGGACCGCTGCTGAAGGTCGGAATCGTCGTCGTCCTGGTCGTTACCGCGACGGCGATCCCGCTGATACCGATCGCCCTCGCCGCTCGGTACATCGCGAACCGCTGACTGCGATACCCCTGCGTGACACCGCGCCGAGCGTGTGAGGACGAACGACCGCCGGATCGAATTCCACCGTTGAACGTGTCTTCCCGATGGCTGTTCTACTGTCCCGTTCGATCAACGTCTCGCCCCGACGACGCCGAATTGATATCGCGACATACGGTGTACGAGGTCCGGGCGCACTCGATTTGCTCCCGGTGTCACTCGAGGGGGCTCCACTACCGTCGAATCCGCGTTCGGACTCTCGACGGGCAGGCTCCGGCCGTCGACGGACCGGGAAAACGACGCGACCGACGTATCGACGAGCACCGTGATCCGGGGGCGACAGCCCCGGGTCGTCGGGTCGGTAGGGACCGTAGCGCGGGGAGAGATACGCCGACGGTAAGCAGCGTCAGTAACACTGATTAGTTATTCTAACTATTCATACTAAATAGCATCACTAAATCAACCCACTATTCGGTGTCGATGATCGGCCCCGCTGTACCTGCTCCACGGGTCGAAGAGATACACGATCCGGTCAGAACGTCGGGTCAGTAACACCGGTCAAACTCACTGCCGGGGCAGCGTCACTACGAAACGTAACTATACAGCGCCACCAATCAATGTAACCAGATAGTGTTACAAATCAGTGTGACTGTATCGTTTGAATAGGTGACGTAGATGGACAGTGTGGTTATCCGGCGACACTGTTCAGTGAGCGAATCCCTCGTACCATTCCGCCGGCGGTCACAGTGTGCCGCCACATCGAACCGAGGCGGGCGCTGCGCGCGCTCGGCGACCTGCGAACCGCCGATCCCTCCGACCACCGGCGCAGAACCGGCTCGTCGGCCGACCGGTCCCTTCGACTTCCCACGGCGGGTGAGAAACCGACGGCGAATGTCGGGGCGACCCGACGTTGCATGACGCTCGCCGGGTCCACGCGATCCCGGACCCACCCCTGCACGCCGGCGGTTGCCCGCGTCCGCGATTGGTCTCCGTCGACCGTGGGGGTGCGTCCGTAGCCGCCGGGTCCCCTCGCGTCACCGATTCGAACGCGTCCGTCGACGTCGCCCGCCGATCCACGTATCCGACGTAACGCTAGCTCGAATAGACTCTCTACTGGTATCCTCTGTGATATTAGGCTGGATACCGGCAGATATGCGCTAGTACCCTCTCGGATTAGGGCACTTATCTCACAGAGTACGGTACACTCAATACCGATGCCCTCGTACGCCGGACAATGGCCGATCGCGACACGTCGCGTACGCAGATCACCACCTACCTTCCCGTCTATCAGAAGCGGGAGTGGCAGGCCCACGCCGAGGAGCTGGAGATGAGCCAGTCGGAGTACCTCCGCACGATGGTTCAGGCGGGCCGCCGGGGCTTCTCGCTCGACGTCGACCGGGAGGTGTCCGCGGACGCCCCTGCGGACGACGGTACCCCCGGGGGTGACGGTCTTCGAACGCGCCTCCTCGGGATTCTCCGCGAGGGCGACTATCGCTCGTGGGACGCCCTCGTCTCTGCACTCACGGCGGACATCGAGGACGACCTCGAGGAGGAACTCGAGCGCCTCCAGGCCGAGAACGTGATTCGGTACAGCGGACGCCGCGGCGGGTACACGCTCGTCGAAGCGGGGGGTGACGACCGGTGAGCGAGTCGGATCCCGCACCCGCGCGACGGGACGACGCCGTAGACGATCCGATCGCGTACTTCCTGCGGGACCTCGAATACCACGGGAAGAGCGAGCGCACCCGACGGGCCTACGGGCGCGTGCTTCGCACCTTCCGGACGTTTCTTCGGGAACGCGGTGGGACGCTCGCCGCCGCCGATCGGCGCGACTGCATGGCCTACGTCCACGGCCTCAGGGAGGAGCACGCTCCCAGCACCGTCGCCACCTACGCGTCGTATCTCAACCGCTTTTACGCCTACATGACGCAGGTCGGCGCGTTCGACGCGAATCCGATGGCCCTGGTCATAGAGGAGATGGACGAATCGGTCGACGCGGATCCCACCCGCCGGGAGCTCTCGATCCCCCAGATGCGCGCGTTCGTCGGTCGCCTCGGTCACCCGCTCGATCGGGCGCTCGTCGTCACCCTGCTGAAGACGGGGATGCGCGTCGGGGAGCTCTGTAACCTCGACCTGCGGGACGTCTCCCTCGACGACGAGGAGGTGCGGGCCGCCTACCCGGTGACGCCACGCGGGGCGCTCGACGGGCGACCCGATTCGATCTTCGTCGCGAGCGAGGTCGCTCGCGGCCGCGCGGTGAACGGCGAGGAGCGATCGGCCTCGAACAAACGCAAGCGCTCGACGGTGATCCCGATCGACCGGGAGCTAAAGCGGGTGTTGAAGGTCTGGCTCGCGATCCGCCCCGAGGCGGTGTCGCCGGCGGAACCGCTGTTCGTGTCGACGAGCGACGCGTGGGGCGAGCGGGTGACGACGGGCCTCGTTCGGCAACGCGTCGTCAGGCAGGCCGAGCGAAACGGCTGGTATCGGCCGGGCGGGGGGGCAGAGGAGAACGTGACGCCCCACTACTTCCGGCACTTTTTCACGACGCACCTGCGCGACCGCACCGGCGACCGCGGGATCGTCAAGTACCTCCGCGGGGACGTGGCCGCCGACGTCATCGACACCTACACCCACAACTGGGGCGACCGCGTCCGCGAGGTATACGAGGCCAACGTCTACTCGGTGGTGTAGAGTGGATTCGACGCCCGACGATCGCCAGGCGACACATATATCGCATTTCGCTATACCAAACTTCGGTCATGGAGTGGCGAATGCCGGTGTTTTGCCGAACCGGTACCGCTCGTCGTCACCGGGTGCTCCGATGAGCGTCGTGGTAGCGCGCTCGTTCGATGCACCGTGCTTCACGGGGCCGTAATGGAACACGGGGTCGGGTGAGTGACCGTCTCTGATGGGTGAGAGATCGGTCGAGAGCGTGTCGGCCTCGGCGTCTCTGTGCTTCCCTCCGTGGGATGAATTCTGGTTGGAGCACGCACCATCCGTTATCACGGGCTGTCGACGCAGGTCCGAGGTAATGAGTGGATGTGGGTAATTCCCGAATCGTCCGAACGGACCTGTAGAATCGCCCGATCACTTTTCCGCAGGTCGAAATGGGTATAGGCAAGTCTCATACGGGTAGCGGGGGTATAACTCGATAATGCGCGAGTTCGTCTTCGCCCTCGAATTTGAACCCGAAACTAACCCGGTCGCCGATCTCTTGGCGCAGTACCCGGAGACGAAACTCCGGTCGTTATCCTGCCACGTCACCGCCGAGACGCTCTGGCGAGTCGATCACGTTACTGGCTCCGAAGAAGCGCTCAATGCCGTTGTAGACGCCGTTACGACGGCGGACTACTACGCTGATTGTCTCGTGCGACGTGACTGCGAAGGTGAGTGGGAGACCCGAACGCTGGACCGGTCTGCTGAGACACTCATTCTCTATTCTTACTGGAACCGAACCCAGTCCTGTACGTCGATTCCGCACCTTGCGCTCGAACACTTCGGCGACGGACTTATCTTCGAAACGACGTGGCGTGGCCGTCGGTATCAGTGGCGGCTCATCCTTCCGGGCGATGTAACGCTCTCGGAATTCCACGGGGCGCTCGACGCGGAGATCGCGGACACTGGCGGCGTCGATATCGTTCGTGTTCGGGGCACCGGCGCGGACGAACTTGGGATGAGTGACCCGGACTCCGAGACGGTGCTTTCACCCGAGCAAGACCAAGCGCTTCGCGCCGCCGTCGAACGCGGATACTACGAAACGCCACGAGCGATCGAAACGTACGACCTCGCCGAGAGCCTCGGCGTTCCAGGTTCGACTCTCTCGTATCGACTCCGCCGCGCTGAAGCTAAACTCGCAGTTGCACACGTCGAAAATCGCCCGCTCTCCTCACTCAATGACGTGACCCAGTGACCGGACAACCCGCCTGGTTTGGTGTGTACCAACCGAAGCGGTAAGCCACCGAGAAGCCTACCGCTGGTAATGCGTAAGGAGTCGAACCGGGACTCGTCGTCTTCGGACGGTGGCCCACTCGAACCTGTTACCTTCGAGGTTCCCGAGATGGACTGTCCGTCGTGTGCGGAGAAAATCACGAAGAGCGTTACCTCCCTCTCCGGGATCCAGACTGTCGAGCCACGGGTGATGAGTGGGGTCGTGTCGGTCACGTACGATCCTGGGAGAACGAATCAGGCAGCGATCACGGATCGTATCGAAGCCGCCGGCTATACCGTACGTTCGAACGAAGAACTCGACTCCGCTTCGTTCAGCGTCCCGGGGATGGATTGCCCATCCTGTGCTCGGAAAGTCACGAGCAGTGTCGAGCGACTCTCGGGTATCCGGACAGTCGAACCGGAAGTAACCTCCGGAACCGTCCACGTCGAATACGAGTCCTCGGAGACGAGTCCGGAGCAGATCCAAAAGCGGATCGAGGTTGCGGGGTACTCGGTCGCGACACGCCAGAACGAGCGAACCGATACGTTCGACGTGCCCGGGATGGATTGCGCGTCCTGCGCTGGAAGGATCGATAACGCGCTCGAAGGCCGTGACGGCGTTCTCACATTCGACACGCAACCGACGACCGGAACGGTTACTGTCTCCTATGATCCCGACCGGCTTCCACAGCAGGCGATCATAGAGGTCATCGAAGGCGCTGGATACCCTGTCGAAGGAACGCGGACGGAAGGGGCAGATGAGGGCGGTGCCCGTCCGCGAGACGATCCGTCGGCGGTCTGGCGGAGCACTCGGGCGGTGAAAGTCTACACAGGTGGACTTTTCCTCGCCCTCGGACTCGCCGTCGAATTTCTCATCCCCGCGCTCGACGTGACGCTCGTAAGCGCGGTCGGCCAGGAGTTCGTTCTCGCAGAGCTCCTTTACCTGATCGGGATCGTCGCGGGCGGCGAGCGAATCATTCGCAACGGATACTACTCCGCGCGGAACGTCTCGCTCGACATCGACCTGCTGATGAGCCTCGGCATTCTCGGTGCCGTCGCTGCCAGCCTGCTCTTCGGCGAACCGCTCTACTTCGAAGGCGGTACCCTCGCGGTGCTGTTCAGCGTCGCGCAGTTGATGGAGCGATACTCGATGGGACAGGCGCGGAGCTCGCTGACCGAACTTATGGAGCTTGCGCCGGAGACCGCGACGGTCCGCCGTGACGACGGCGAGGTCACGCTCCACGTCGATGATATCGCTATCGGGGACGTGGTCACCGTCCGTCCCGGGGAGAAAATCCCGATGGACGGCGAGGTGCTCGACGGAGAGAGCGCCGTCAACCAGGCTCCCATCACTGGCGAAAGCGTTCCGATAGACAAAACCACTGGCGACGACGTCTACGCCGGGACCATCAACGAAGAGGGGTACCTCGAAGTCCGCGTTACCGCGACGGCCGCTGACAACACGATCGCTCGAATCGTCAAACTCGTCGAGGACGCCCAACGAGAGAAGACCGAACACGAACGATTCGTAGACCGGTTCGCCAGTTATTACACGCCGGTCGTGGTGACGGCGGCCGTCGCCCTCGTGTTCGTCCAGCCGCTCGTGTTCGGTGCGACGTGGCGGACGGGCTTCGTCCAGGGACTTACGCTTCTCGTCCTTGCGTGTCCGTGTGCGATGGTCATCAGTACGCCAGTCACCGTCGTATCGGGTGTCACGAGCGCGGCGAAGAACGGGGTCTTGATCAAAAGCGGGCCTGATCTCGAAGCAGTCGGCGGCGTCGATGTGGTCGCCATCGATAAGACCGGGACGCTCACGAAGGGGGAACTCACGGTTACGGACGTGATTCCGCTCGGGAGCGCAGGTCGTGACGCTGTGCTCCGAAGGGCGGGACGTGTCGAGGCGCGAAGTGAGCACCCGATCGCGGAAGCCATCGTGGAGGCAGCAGACGGGGGAGTAACGTCCGATCAGCCCGTCGAATCGTTCGAGAGCGTGACCGGGAAAGGCGTGACCGGTGTTGTAGACGGTGAGACGTATTACGTCGGGAAGCCGGGACTGTTCGAAGAGCTCGGGTTCGATCTCACTCACGTTCACGTTGCAACCGACGGCGGCGCAGCCATGGAAGGCCACCAGTGCGAACACGGGGCGTATCTGGATTTGGTCGATGACGCGATCCCTCGGCTCCAGCAGGAGGGGAAAACCGTCGTGTTCGTAGGTACAGAGGACCGGCTCGACGGGATCATCGCGGTTGCTGACGAGGTTCGGCCAGGTGCCAGGCGTGCCATCGAGCGACTCCATGCGAATGGCATCGAGCGCGTGGTGATGCTGACTGGTGATAACGAAGGGACCGCCCGCGCGATTGCCGACCAGGTCGGCATTGACGAGTACCGTGCGGAACTGCTCCCCGACGATAAGGTGGCCGTCGTTGAGGAGCTCGTTGAGGAATACGACGGGGTAGCGATGGTCGGTGACGGGATTAACGATGCACCGGCGCTCGCTACCGCGACCGTTGGAATCGCAATGGGCGCTGCCGGGACGGACACGGCGCTCGAAACGGCGGACATCGCGCTCATGGGCGACGACTTGACGAAGCTGCCGTATCTCTACGGGCTCTCCGGAACGGCGACGTCGGTGATTCAGCAGAACATCTGGGCGAGCCTCGGCGTGAAAGCGCTCCTGGCGATCGGCGTGCCGTTCGGTCTCGTGAACGTCATCGTCGCGGTCGTCGTCGGGGACATGGGTATGAGTATCGGCGTGACCGCGAACGCGATGCGGCTCTCACGGCTCAAACCGGACCGGTTCCTCTAGCGCCCGTACCCACTCACGATGATCATGCGTTCCGGAACCCGCGCTGGTGTGCGAATTCGCCGAGTAACCGTGGCGTGCTCGCTAACCCCTGCTACCGCTCCCGGGAAAACGCCAATCGAGACGAGGCCCGAAGAGGGCGGATACGGGCGGTGATAGGCGTCTTCGCTCACTGGCGTAAAATTCGAGCGCAAGCCGCCCTGAAGGGCGGGGAAGGATGTCAAATCGGGCGAGACGCTCGGCTACGTCACACTTGAACACCCCGGGGAAGTCACGGCACCGGAGATCTTGGCCGACCTGCGGATCGGCCTGTCGTTCGACGAGCCGGAGGTCGGAGAGAAAGGGGCGAAGGCGCTCGAACACGTCGCGCTGGGTGATCCGAATCGACTCCGCCATCAAGCGTCGAGCCTCGCCGAGCACATCGGCGACGGGGACAACCCGTCAGATATCACCCGTGTACCGCGCTGGTCGTGGTCGGGTGCGAATATCCGACGAAGCTCGCGGCGGTGAGCGACGCGCTCGCGGAGATCGTCACCGGAGGCCGCTGACACGCGAACCCGACACGACCGTTCAGTCCGCCGACTCGACATCCTTCCGCCCCGTCAGCGTCTCGGGGACGAGCCGGAACGGCCGGAACGTGATCTCCTCCGGCGGGCGTCGAAGATGTCGACGCGCGGGATCCGGACCGCCCACGTCCCCTGACCGGCGGACGATTCGTGCGGTGCCTCCGCCAACTCCTCGAGCCGGCCAGTGGCGACGACGCTTCGCCACCCGTCGTCAGTGTGGGCGTGCGCGACGAAGGAGACGGCCCTGCCGAGCACGTCCGCCTTCCCGCTGTCCGGCGGGGAGGCGAGGCGGTAGTAGAGGCTCCCGCTGTCCGCGTTGTAGCCGTACGACACCGGCAGCGAGAACGGCGGGTCGTCGCCCCCCGTCGAGAACGAGAGGACTCCCGTGCCGCCTCTCCCGAGGAACTCGTTCAGCTCCCCCTCGGCCATCTGCACCAAGCGGATCCCTTGCATACGATCGCCACGACTCGACGACGGTAGAGGGCATGGTCGGGGACGGCGACTGTCCCCGAGCGATGTGGGGAGCCGTCCGCTCTGCGATCACTCGGCCGCCCGATCGGGCAGGACGGCGTCGGCGAGCGCGTTCCGGTGGAGTTCGTTCGGGCCCCCCGCGATCGTGAGCAGGCGGGCGTCCCGGAGGTAGCGTTCGACGTCGCGCTCGGTCGTGTAGCCGATCCCGCCGTGGATCTGCATCGCGTCGTTCGCGTTCGCGACCGCGGCCTCGGTGGCCTGGATCTTCGCCATGCTCAGCTCCCGGCCGACGTCCATCCCCCGGTCGGCGCGGTCGGCCGCTCGGAGGGTGAGGAGGCGGGCCGTGTCGACCCGTCGCGCCATCTCCCCGATCTTCCACCGAATCCCCTGGAAGTCGCCGATACGTCGTCCGAACTGCTCGCGGTCGGTCGCGTGCGCGACCGTGTCCTCGAGGGCCGCGCGCGCGATGCCGACGCCGCGGGCGGGCACGTTGACGCCGATCGCGCCCTCGCCGCGCCGGGCGTACGCCTCGCCCACTCGCCCGACCAGCGCGTCCGCGGACACCCGGACGCCGTCGAGCGACACCCGCGGGGACTTCACGCTGCGCGCGCCGAGCGTCTCCCAGACCCGCTCGACCTCGAACTCGTCGGTCGGGACGAGAAACGCGCTGACGTTGTGCGGCGCGTCGGCGTCCGGGCCGGTCTTCGCGTAGGTGAGGACGACGTCGGCGTCGAGGAAGTTCGTCACCCACTGCTTGTGGCCGTTCAGCACCCAGTCGTCGCCGTCCCGAGAATCGTCCGCTCCTCGGGGATCGGCCGAGGAACCCTCGTCGGAGTCCCGAGAGGCGGTCGTCTCCATCGCGAGCTTCTCGCTCCCCGCGTTCTCCTCGCTCAGCCCGAGCGCGCCGACCGTCTCGAACCGCGCCATCGCGGGCAGGTACTCCTCCCGCTGGCGCTCCGTGCCGAGGCGTTCGATCGCGGTCGCGACGCCGAGGTGGAGCGCCAGCGCGCTCGCGACGGTCATCGTCGCCGCGGAGAGTTCCTCGATCACCACGGCGAGTTCGACGAGCCCCTCGCCGCGGCCGCCGTACTCCTCGGGGAGCGTCAGCCCCGCGAACCGCCGCTCCCCGAGCTCCGCGAGGATGGCGGCCGGGTACTCCTCCCGCCGGTCGAGGTCGGCGGCCCGCGGTTCGATACGCTCTCTCGCGAACGATCGGATTTCGTCGCGAAGGTCGCGTTGGTCAGCCGTCAGCACGGATCGCATACCTCCGTCTGTGCGGGAGCCGTCAAGAAGATTTGGCGTCCGCGGCGCTCGGGAGCCGGGCGGTCTCCGCGGACGGGGGCGAACACTTAACGTCGGTACGCGCTACCAACGAACATGGAGCCGGACGAGATCGCCGAGCTGGGTGTCCTGGGGATTCTCGCGGAGGAAGACGCCTCGCTCCCGCGGATCAGGGAACGACTGCAACACGGCTTCGGTCGGCACTGGACCGCCGGGCACGGGACGCTGGGACCGACGCTGTCGAGGCTCGAAGGCGCGGGCCGGGTCGGTCGAGACGGGGAGACCTACGCGCTCACGCGGGAGGGACGCGAGCGGCTGCTATCGCTCCTGCGGCGACCGATCGACGACGTCCTCGATCCGACGCAGCGACGGCACCTCCGCATGAAGATCGGCTTCCTCCACCACCTCCCGCCGCGCGAGCGGGACGAGGAACTCGCCCGCCTCGAGGACCAGTTCTACCGTGCGCGCGAGGAGCGGACCGCGGTCTATCGGGCCCACGAGCGACAGCTCGGCCCCGAACGGAGCTACCGCCGCGACATGCAGGAGCTGACCGTCCGACTCCTCGACGTTCACCTGGAGTGGATCCGCGAGCTGCGGGACCGGCAGCGACCGCCGGCCTGAGCGAGGGAGTCGAGAACGCCGGCGAGCCGAACGTGTTCGCCCGATTCCAGGGTGTCGAGAATCGGACTACCACGTCTTGAGGGGCGTCCCCGTATTCTGAGGTGTACTATGACGGATTCCATCGGCGCACCCGGGAAGGGCCTCTCCCGTCGCCAGTTCCTCGCCGCGACGGGGAGCGCCGGATTGTTCGCGACCGCGGGCTGCACGGCGGCGATCTCGCCGAGCGCCCAGCAGGTCGACCTCGACGGTGCCGCGACGGCGGGGGCGGACCTGCCCTCGACCGGTCGCCCCGAGGTCGTCGACCTCGACGAGCGCGGCCACGAGGTGACGATCAGGTCGGTGATGGCCCGCCACGACGTCCACCCCCTGGAGACGATGGGCGGTCCCATCTCGCTCCCGGTCGTCTGGGCGTTCCAGGCCGACGACGGCACGCCGAGCGTGCCCGGTCCCGTCCTCCGGACGACGGAGGGTAACGACCTGAAGATCACCCTCGACAACTCGGAGATGGAGGTCCCCCACACGCTCCACTTCCACGGCGTCCGGAAGTCGTGGAAGAACGACGGCGTCCCGACGACGACCGGCGTGACGGTCATGCCCGGGGAGAGGCACACCTACGCCATCCCCGCGAACGTCCCCGGCACGCACCTCTACCACTGCCACTACCAGACGCCGATGCACATGGACATGGGGATGTACGGGATCCTCCGGGTCGACCCGAAGGGGTACGAGGAGGCCGACAAGGAGTACTTCATGACGGCCAAGGAGTGGGACACGCGCCTCTCGCGCCAGCACGGCGGCGAGGACGTCGCGTACGACCTCCCCAGTCGGCGCGCGGACGCGTTCACCCTCAACGGGAAGTCCGCGCCCGCGACGCTCCACCCGGAGACCGGTTCGCCGCTCATCGTCGAGTCGGGCGACACCGTCCGGGTCCACTGGGTCAACGCCGGGTTCATGAGCCACCCGCTGCACACCCACAACCACCGCTTCCGCGTGGTCGAGAAGGACGGCAGCCCGATGCCGGAGGCGCTGCAGTACGAGCAGGACGTCTGTAACGTCGCCCCCGCGGAGCGCTACACCGTCGAGTTCGAGGCCGACGCTGACCCCGGCATCTACCTCCTGCACTGCCACAAGGTCGATCACGTGCGCAACGGCTCGTCGTACCCCGGCGGCATGCTCACCGGCATCGTCTACAGGGAGGCGATGGACACCGAGGTCTTCCGGCAGCTCATGACGTACGCCGGCTACGAGGGGTGATCGCGGTGAGCGACGCGCGCCACCCGATCGCGACCCGGCGACAGTTCCTCGCGGGCACCGCGGGCGCGGCGCTCGGCGCGGGCCTCCTCGCGAGCCCGGCGGTCGCCCAGAGCGGCGGGGGAGGCGGCGCCGACCTCGCGACGTGGTTCGAGAACACCGACAACGCCGACGGGATCGTGGACGAGCGCGGGACGTCGTCCGTCGAGATCACGGTCGGTGCTGAGGGCAACGGCGGGGCGTTCGCGTTCGAGCCCGCGGCGGTCCGAGTCGATCCGGGGACGACGGTCGTCTGGACGTGGACCGGCGAGGGCGGCACCCACAACGTCGTCGCGACGAACGGCGAGTTCGAGTCGGAGTACTACCAGACGGCGGGCGAGACCTTCGAGCACGCGCCCGAGGGGGAGGGCCTCCTCACCTACGCGTGTGCCCCCCACGAGTCGGTGGGCATGAAGGGCGCGCTCGTCGTCGGCGACGTCTCGGCCTCGCTGGGCGGAGACGGTGGGACGAACGCCGCGAACGCCACGAACGAGACGGGCGGCGGGGAGTCCGCGAGCGGCCCGGAGCGGACCTTCGGCGGCTGGCTCGAGAACACCGACAACTACGCCGGGGTGGTCGACGGGCGGGGCGAGGACCGCGTCACCGTGAAGGTGGGAGCCGAGGGCAACGGCGGGGCCTTCGCGTTCGACCCGCCGGCGATCCACGTCGACCCCGACACGATCGTCGTCTGGAAGTGGGTCGGCGACGCGGGCGCGTACGACGTCGTCGACGAGCGCCTCGGCTACCGGAGCGACCGCGTTTCCGGGACCGGCCACCGGTTCGCGGTGGCGTTCGGCGGTGGCGGCGTCAGCAAGTACGAGTGCGAGGCGTACGGCGAGCGCGGCATGCGCGGGGTCGTCGTCATCGGCGACCCCGACGACCGCGTCATCTCGGAGACGGGCACGGCCGCGCTCGGCGGGGGTGCCGCGCTGCTCGCCGCGCCGCTGCTTTACGGCCTGCGGTCACACGCGAAGAACACGACGGGGCCGAAGTCCGAGTAGAGTAACCGCCTCGCCGTCCCCCTCGTTCCGCTCAGTGCCGCCCGTCGGCCGCCTCGCGCCGCGCAGTCGCCTCGCACCGTTCGCCCGCCCACGCGGAGAGCGCGTCGTACCCCCCGCCCCGCCGCTCGACGCCGTGGACGTGATCGGCGATTCCGATCCCGTCGCGATCCGCCCGGGCGGTCGAGCGTCCAGGTCCGACGGCGTCACCCGTCGTATCGGGTCAGGGCGTCGAGTTCGGCGCGGTCGACGTCCTCGAACGCGTCGCGCGCGATCGTCCGCCGGTGGACCTCGTCCGCGCCGTCGATGATGCGGAACTGGCGGGCGGTCGCGTAGAAGTCGGCGAGCGGCAGGTCCCGCCCGATGCCGCTCCCGCCGCACAACTGGAGCGCCGTGTCGACGATCTCCTGGACCGCGGTGGCGGTGAACACCTTGGCCATCGCCACCTCGGTGCGCGCCTCGTGGCCGGCGGCGATCCGTTCGGCGGCGTTTCGGACCGTCGCGCGGGCGGCGTGCAGGTCCGTCTCCGCGTCGGCGATGGCGAACCGAACCGCCTGCTTGTCCGCGAGTCGATCGCCGAACGCCTCGCGCTCGGCGACGTACGCCGCCGCCACGTCGAGCGACCGGCGCGCCATCCCCGAAAAGCGCATGCAGTGGGTGAGCCGCGCCGGGCCGAGGCGCTCCTGGACGTGTCTGAACCCCTCGCCCTCCTCGCCGAGCAGGTGCTCCTCCGGCACCCGAACGCCGTGGTACCTGATCTCGGCGTGGCTGATCCCGGTCGGGCCGCCCCCGAGGTGGGGGATGTTCCGCACCACCTCGACGCCGGGCGCGTCCGACGGCACGAGGAACAGCGAACAGCCCGAGTAGGGATGCGCGTCGGGATCGGTTCGGGCGAAGACGATCAGTACGTCGGCCTCGACGCCCTGGGTCGTCCACCACTTGTGGCCGTCGATCACCCACTCGTCGCCCTCCCTGCGGGCGGTCGTGCGTATCGTCTTCGGGTCCGACCCCGCGCCGGGGAGCGGCTCGGTCATCGAGAAGCCGGACGCGATCTCGCCCGCGACGAGCGGTTTCAGGTAGTGTTCCCGCTGCAGGTCGGTCCCGACGAGTTCGAGCAGGTGCATGTTGCCCTCGTCGGGCGCGTCGACCCGCATCGCCGTCGGGCCGAGCAGCGAGCGTCCCGCCTCCTCGAACGTCGGGAGGACGTCCCGGAAGTCGATTCCCATCCCGTCCCACTCCTGGTCGATCTGTGGGGCGTAGACGCCGTACTCGCGCGCCGCCGCCCGGAGGTCGGCGACCGTCCCGGCGGAGACGGTCGCGCCACCGGACAGCGCTCGCTCCTTCGGTACGACGACCTCGTCCATGAGCGCCCGGGCCCGCGCCGCGAGTTCGGCCGCCCGCTCCGAGTCGTTGAACTCACTCATCCACGAACACGGGGCGCGGCTCGACCGTCACTGTGCCACCACCGTATCGGGGGGTTTTATAACGACGTGCCCGCGCCGTCCCCGGCGACGACACGTAGCCTCGACGCGTCACGGCGGGGGAGCGGGCGCAGTGGAGACGACGAACCGGCTCACGCGGTCGTGGTCACCGCGTCCGGTTCGGGGTCGGGATACAGGTCCGTCGAGAGGTAGCGCTCGCCGGTGTCCGGGAGGACGACGACGATCAGCTTCTCCCGGTTCTCCGGACGTCGGGCGACCCGAAGCGCCGCTTCGACGGCCGCACCCGAGGAGATCCCCGCCAGGATCCCCTCGTCGTAGGCGAGTTTCCGCGCGGCCGTGACCGCGTCCTCGCGCTCCACGGCGACGACGTCGTCGATCAGCCCCGGTCGAAGCACGTCCGGCACGAACCCCGCGCCGATCCCCTGGATGCCGTGGCTCCCCGCGGTACCGCCCGAGAGGACCGGCGACTCGGCGGGTTCGACGGCGATCGACCGGAAGTCCTCCCTCCCTCGCTCCTCCTTCACGTACTCGGAGACGCCGGTGATCGTCCCGCCGGTCCCCACGCCCGCGACGAGGACGTCCGCCTCGCCGTCCGTGTCGTCCCAGATCTCCGGTCCCGTCGTGGTGCGGTGGATCCACGGGTTGGCGAGGTTCGCGAACTGCTGGGGGACGACGGCGTTCTCGCGCTCGCTCGCGATCGATTCGGCCCGCTCGATCGCGCCCGCCATCCCGTCCTCGCCGGGCGTGAGCACGAGTTCGGCCCCGAGCGCGCGCAACAGCCGACGCCGTTCCTCGCTCATCGAGTCGGGCATCGTGAGGATCAGCTCGTAGCCCCTCGCCGCCGCGGCGGCCGCGAGGCCGATCCCGGTGTTCCCGCTCGTCGGTTCGACGATCGCGGTCCCCTCGTCGACGAGTCCGGCCTCCTCGGCGCGCTCGATCATCGCGACGCCGATGCGGTCCTTGACGGAGCCGGCCGGGTTGAACGCCTCCAGCTTCCCGACGATGTTCTCGCCGAACGAATCGAGGCGGACGAGGGGCGTGGTACCGATCAGGTCGGTGACGTCATCTGCGACGTTCATCGCCTGATTCGAACGGCGGCGACGTCCTTCAGTAGAGTACCAGGGTATGGCGGGGGTTCAAGGACGTCGCGTTCGCCGCCGGGGCGATCGTCCCCGGGATCAACCCCCCGGATATGATGGTCCCGCCTATTCGCTCACCGCGCTCCAACCGTCGGATCGTGACGCGAACCCACCTCGAGGCGGCGAACCGGGCGCTCATCCGCGCGATCGAGACGCCGCCCGACACCGGGATCGAACCGCGACTCGATCGGATCGCCGGGTCGCTCTGGGCGCTTGCGCGCCGCGAGTGCCGACCGCCGGATCCCGAACGCCTCCGTCGGTTGCAGCGCGAACTGGCGGCGCTCCGGGCGGAGGCGGCCGCGGAACGGGCGGGTCACATCGACCGGGCGCTGGTGTGCGTTCGCGCGCACCGGGCCTCGGCGGAGGTACCGGTCTGAGGTCGCGCGAGCCGGTCCGGCCGGGGCGATCCGGTCGCGCCACGGCGTGACGTGCCCGCACCGCGGGTTCGGACGGCTCCGGGTGAGCGGTGCCCCTTACTCGCCGTCGGCGCGCGGCGCGAACACGACGAGCGCGACGCTGTCGATCAGCGCGCGCGGCGAGATGTCCGCGTCGCCGTCGAAGCGGGCGACGTCGCCCGCTTCGAGTTCGCGCCTCTCGTCGCCGACGCGCAGCGCGAGCCGACCCTCCACGAGAAAGAGCACGACCTGTCGGTCGGGGTGTCGGTGCGGTTCGACGCGCTCGCCGGCCGCGAGCGCGAGCCGGATCGTCGTCGGTTCCTCGCCGGGGAAGACGTTCGCGTGGGGTCGCCCCTCGAGGTCGTCCAGTCGCTCGACCGACGTCATGGCCGGGGGTCGGTCGCCGTCGCGCTCATCGGTCCGGCCCCTCCCGCGACGCGAGCGGGTCGAACTCGTCGCGCCGGATGCCCTCGTGGACGGGGGCGTGCTCCTCCTCGGTGGGCGGCGGGGCGGTCACCAGCGCCGCCTCCAGGCGGGTCGTCTCGTCCGCGCGGACGCCCCGTTCCGTCCCCGCCTCGACGACCACCACGTCGCCCGGTTCCACGGCGTGCTCGTCTGCTCCGTCGCGGCCCCGGCCCGTCCCCGCCTGGACGACGACCGCGACGTCGCTGTCCGGCGCGTGGACCGGGATGAACTGCCCCGGTTCGAAGTAGCCGAGTACGACCTTCATCCGCTCGCTCTCGAAGACCGTCCTCGCGGTGAAGCGGTCGTCGTCGTAGCGTCGTTCGCTCGCGAAACTCGCGTCGACCATCGGTCACGCCCCCGCGCCGCTGCCGGTCGATCGGCACCCGACGCCGCGCGCGACGGACGCGCTCGTCTCTGCCCTGCGTAGATACATGCGTGTGAACGAAGCGGGGTGGAGTGCCTGTACCTTGCGCCGAAGGTGTTCGCTCCGGCGGGACTCCCGCCCTCAACACTCGATTCGCGAGCCGACGAGGCAGTGTTCGGCTCGGGCGGGAAGCTCCGGACACGACCGCTCGCACGGGCGTTCGATGCGGGTCCGGAGTCGGGCCACGCTCCGTTCCGGTAACGTGTACCCGATCAGGTAGGCGTCGTCGTCGCCGATGGCGGCGTCGAGCTCCGTCGCGAAGAACGACCGGACGACGCACTGTCGCCACGCGAGCTCCCCGGCCGCCCGCTCGCCGCGGTCGGTCAGCTCGACACCGCGGTGCTTCTCGTAGTCGAGGAGCGCCGCCGCGGCGAGTTTCGAGAACATCTCGGTGACGCTCGCCGGGTGCACGCCGAGGTAGTCGCCGACCGCACCGGTCCGGACGCGGGCCCCGTCGATCCGGCCGAGCCAGTACACGGCGAGGAGGTACCGTCCGGGTCGCCGCTCGACGGGGCGCTCGGAGCGGGCGGTGTCGCTGGGGTCGGCGGGTCGGTCTGACGTCGACGCCATGGCCGGAGTACTCGGCGGGAGGACGAAAGCATCGTGCCGAACTGGTTCGTCGGCCGGCTACGATCCCACCGCGTCCGCCGCCCTTCATCGCCCCCACCTGACGAACGCCGGTGCCGGTTCACCGTGGAAACAAATTAGAATTCGTTACTCGATCTTCCGTTTAACGGTCGTCGTCGGATCCCCTCTCCCCGCGCCCGCGAGCGCAGTGGCGAAACGCCAATCGGGGTCGTTGACGGGCGCCGAACCCGACAGATCTCCCGCCGTGGAGCGGCGACGATCGTTCCCACGTCGTTACGGGAGCCATTCACCCGGGTGGGATCCGTTGCGGGTCCTCCGTGCAGGACTGCCAGTGCCCTTACGGGGGTAGCGGGCCGGTGATGCCCGAACGAGCGACGGCCGGTACGGTTACGACGACGGAGCACGACCCGCCTCGGTAACGCGAGACGAATGCGGGTATTAGCGGGTTGTAACTTCTAATTGGAAATCCAGACGTGGCGACAGTCGTCCCGGTGACGCGCCGGTCCGTCACAGATCACGACAACACTTATCACGTGTCACGGCTTGGGGAGGCCGTGAGTTTCGACCATGTACGACACAGTGGTCCGTAACGGAACGGTCGTCACCCCCGAGCGCGCCTTCGAGGGGGACGTCGGCGTCCGCGACGGGGCGATCGCCGCGGTCGGCGCGCCGCGCTCGCTGAGCGGGGAGACGGTCGTCGACGCGACCGGACTGACGGTCTTCCCCGGGTTCGTCGACTCGCACGTCCACGTGAACCTCTCGCTCGGCGAGTTCACGACGAACGACTCGTTCGCGGACGCGACGGCGGCGGCCGCCCGCGGCGGAACGACGACGATCGTCCCCTTCGCGATCCCCGACGAGGGCGAATCGCCGCTCGCCGCGTTCGAGCGGCGGCGGGAGGAGGCAGACGGCAGCGCCTACGTCGACTACGGGCTGCACGGCTGCGCGACGCGCGCGGACGACCGCACGCTCGCCGAACTCCCCGACCTGATCGACCGCGGCGCGGCGAGCGTCAAGGTCTTCACCGTCTACCGCGACCGGCTGATGCTCACGCACGGCGAGATCCGCGACGTCCTCGAGGCGGTCGCCGCCGGCGGGGGGCTGTGCCTGGTCCACGCCGAGGACGAGGCGATCATCGCCCACCTGATAGAGCGACTGCGACGCCGCGGCGAGACCGACTACTCGGTCCACGCCGCGACGCGGCCGGCGGTGTCGGAGACGACCGCGATGTGGGCGGTCGCCGACCTCGTCGAGGAGACGGGCTGTCCGACTCTCCTTGTCCACGTCAGCGCCGGCCGTGCCGGGACCGTCCTCGAGTCCGCCCGGGACCGCCGCCTCCCGCTGCTCGCGGAGACGTGCCCGCACTACCTCGCGCTCACGGAGGAACTCTACGACCGGAGCGACGGCGAGAAGTACGTCTGCAGCCCGCCACTCCGCGACGGGACCAGCCGCGACGCCCTCTGGTCGATGCTCGAGGACGGCCTCGTACAGACCGTGAACAGCGACCACTGCGGCTACGACGCGGCGCAGAAGCGCCGGCACCGCGACGACGTCACGCGGGTACCGAACGGGTTGCCGGGGGTCGAGACGCGCAGCGCGGTCCTCTATTCAGAGGGGGTCGCAACCGGCCGGCTCTCCCCGACCGCGTTCGTTCGGCTGACCTCGACGAACGTCGCGAGGATGCTCGGGCTGTACCCGCGAAAGGGGACCGTCGCCGTCGGCGCGGACGCGGACCTCGTCCTGTTCGACCCGGACGCCGAGTGGACGGTCGACGGGTCGGCGCTGCGGCAGGCGTCCGACTACTCGCCGTTCGACGGGCGCGAGGTGCGCGGGAGGCCGGTGACGACGCTCGTCCGCGGCCGTCCGGTCGTGGAGGGGGGCGACCTCGTCGGCGCGCCCGATCACGGGACGTTCCTCCCGACCTCCGGCGCGGACGCGCCCGACCTGTTCTCGGGGTGGCACCGCCCCTGAGCGCTCGCTCGCGTCCGGTCGCCCGCCCGGGGCGCACGGTTAACCGTCGCCGAGACCAGTGGGACCCATGGACGAGGAGGCTCGATCCGGCGGATTCGTCGCGCGGAACCTCGCTGACGGCGAGCGGACGACGTTCCCGAACGGCGCGGTCGACGCGGTCGCGATCGCCGGCGTCACGGTGAAGCGGGCGACGATGCGGCCGGGATGGGAGTGGGAACGGGACGAGTCGCCGCTCGTCGGAACGGACAGCTGTCCGAACGCGCACCTGCTCTCCGTCGTGGCCGGCCGACTCGGATGCAGGCTCGACGACGGGACCGAGCACGAACTCGGACCGGGTGACGTCGCCGCCGTTCCCCCCGGCCACGTCGGCCGGACGATCGGCGACGAGGACCTCGTCTACCTCGACTTCGACGCCGGCGTCGATCCGTCGGTCTAGTCAGCGCCCCCCGGTTCGGGGGCGATCCAGGCGAACGCCAGGCCGGCGACCGCGAGCAGCGCGGCGTAGCCGAACGCCGCGTCGAACGCGCCGGTGTCCTCGATGAGCGTCCCGGCGACGACCGGGGCCGTGAACGACCCGAGGATGCCGACCGTACTGACGAACGCGACGGTCGTTCCGCCGACGGCGTCCGGGACGAGGTCGCGGGCGTAGCTGAAGAACACGCCGATGCCGAACTGGACGAAGAAGCCGACGAGCACGAGCAGGACGACGACGAGCGTCGCGTCGTTCACGGCGAGGAGGGCGGCGGTGGCGGGCGCGACGACGAGGAACGAGGCGCGGGCGATCGGGCGTCGACGGCGTTCCATGAGGCGGTCCGAGACGAGGCCGCCGCCCGACCGGGAGAGGATCCCGATCGCCGGAACCAGCGCGACGAGGAGGCCGCCCTCCTCGAGCGAGAGGTCGAAGGTCGCCGCCAGGTAGGACGGCATCCACCCGCTGAAGAGCAGGAGGAGCGAGTACGCGACGAACGCCATGGCGGCGACCGGCCACACCCGCCGGTTCCCGAGCACGTCCGCGAGCGCGCCGGCCGTCGGTCCGGGGCGGGCGTCGTTCGAGGGAGGGTCGGCGGTTCCGCCGACGAGCGCAAACGCGACGAACGAGAGCGTGAGGAGACAGCCCAGGACGGGGAAGGTCGCGAGCCACCCGGCACCGGACGCGGCGATCGGTGCGAGCGCGAGGCCGAGCGCGAGGCCGGCCGGGCCGCTCGTCGTGTAGAACCCGAGCGCGGTCGCCTCGTTACGCGGGTCGACCGACCGGCCGACGAGGTCGATGCTCGCGATCCAGAGGGCGGCGAACGCCATGCCGCCGAGGAAGCGCGACGCGAGGAAGGACGCGTAGTCGCCCTCGCCGCCGGCGAACCAGCCCCACACGATCGCGACGAGGAGCCCCAGCACGGCGGCCGTCACGACGCGGCCGGCGTCGAACCGGTCGAGGACGCGCCCCGCCGGCAGGCCGACGACGGCCTCGGCGGCGTAGGGCACGCTCACGATCCAGCTCGCGGCGGCCGCGCCGATCGCGAGCTCCGCGGTCAGCACTGGGAGGATGCCCGCCGGCGCGATCAGGTAGGCGGATCCGCAGACCGCGAGCAGCCAGGCAGCGAACAGGAGTCTCCGGGGGGATTCTCGTCTCTCCTCCATGCGTATCGAGGGGCCGATCCGCGTCGGACCGGACCCCGAGAGCACCGGAGAGTCGGCGGACGGGGTACATGTACGTTTCGCACGCCGCGACATCCTCCCCTCGCGTACTGTCCCGCGGCTGGACGCGAACGGCCGACGCATAGCTTTATCACGGGCTGAGGGGATAGTTAACGCGAGCCATGCGAATAAAGGCCATCAATCCGAACACCACCCTCGAGATGACGGAGAACATCGGGAAGGTGGCGGACAAGTACACGAGCGACGAGGTCGAGGTCGTGGCCGTCTCTCCCGAGCGAGGTCCGATCAGCATCGAGTCCTACTACGACGATTACCTCGCGATCCCCGGGCTGTTGGAGGAGATACGGAAGGACGAGGGGGACTTCGACGCGTTCATCAACGCCTGCTGGGGCGATCCGGGGATCGACGCCTGCCGCGAGGTGACCGAGAAGCCGGTCGTCGGGATCGCCGAGGGGTCGATGTACGTCGCCAACATGCTCGGGGCGACGTTCTCGGTCGCGACGATCCTCCCGCGGGCGAAGGACCTCATCGAGGAGACGGTCCTGACGACGGGACTCGCCTCGAAGTGCGCGTCCGTCAGGTGCACGGACCTGACCGTCGTCGAGACGGAGACGGCCCGCGACGCCGCGGTCGAGGCGCTGCTCGAGGCGAGCACGCTCGCGGTCGAGGAGGACGGGGCGGAGGCGATCTGCCTCGGCTGTGCGGGCATGGGCGGCCTCGACGAGGAACTCGAGAAGGAGCTCCCGGTGCCGGTCATCGACAGCGTCGGCGCGGCCGCCGTCCTCGCGGAGGGGCTGGTCAGGCTCGGCAAGTCGACGAGCAAGGTCATGACGTACAGGCCGCCGGAGCCGAAGGAGATCAAGGGGTATCCCGACGTCTACCAGTTCACGGAGCCTGCCCCGTCCGCGGACGACTGAACTCGCGACTCGTCCCGACGGTTTCGCCGTCCCATTTCTGTGCCGCGACGCGAACCCGAGCGTCGGCGTCGCGGACCGAACCGCGAACGGGGCGGCGGGAGGGCGCTGCGTCGCCGCGACTCTCCGTCCCCGTCAGCCGCGCAGCCGCCGGGTCTCCTCCTCGTCGACCTCGAGGTCGTCGGTGAGCGCGACGCCGTAGACCTCGCGCGCGCGTTCGACGCCGACGAGACCGTCGAGGACGTCGGCGCGGACCTTCTCCGGGTCGCGCTCGGTCGGGTCGCCCCACCCGCCGCCGCAGGGACCCACCAGGCGGAGCCGTTGGCCGACGTCCATCGACCGGTTCTCGAGCTTGGAGGTGAGCCGCCGCTCGCCGTCCGTCCCGGGATCGAGGATGATCCGCCCCGTCGTGCCGTCACGCCCGCCGTCGAAGCCCCACGGCGGGTACTTGTTGCCGTCGCCCTCGATGGAGACGCGGGCCGGGGTGACGAACTCCATCTCGCGAATCGTGCCGATGCCGCCGCGGTTGCGCCCGGCCCCCTCGCTGTCCTCGCGGAGCTCGTACCTGCTCACGCGGAGCGGGTAGTGGCTCTCGATGTCCTCGATCGGGTTGTTCCGCGTGTTGGCGTAGAGCGTGTCGACCGCGTCGAGACCGTCCTTCGCCGGCCGACCGCCGTAGCTGCCCGAGGAGATGTCCATGTACACCCAGTACTCGTCGTCCTCCGTGACGCCGCTGAACGTGCTCACCTTGAGGTTCCCGATGCCCGCGCAGGTCTTCTCCGGGACGACCTCCGCCAGCGCCTTCAGCGTGAGGTCGGCGATCCGGTTCCCCGGGCAGAACCGCGCGATCGTCGGCGCGGGGAACCGCGGGTTGACGATGGTCCCCTTCGGCGCGTGGACGGAGACGGGCCGGGTGATGCCGTTGTTCTGCGGGACGAGCTCGTGCTCCTCGGTGTCGAGGAGGGTCGACCGGATGACGAGCAACACCGCCGGGATGACGGTCCCCTTGAACGGCATGTTGATCGGTCGGTTGTCGATCTGCCCGTCGCACCGCGAGAGGTCGACGCGGATCTCCGACCCGTCGACCTCCAGGTCGACCGCGAGGAACACGTCCCTCTCGTTCGGATCCGGCGAGTCGAGGAACCCGTCGATGTGGCCCTCCGCGGAGTAGGTGCCGTCGGGAAGCCGCTCGATCTCCCGGCGCAGGCGCTCCTCCGAGTAGTTCATCATCGCCTGCCCCGCGAGCTTGACCGTGTCGTGGCCGTACTCCTCGAACAGCTCGTGCATCCGGTCGACGCCGACGCGGGCGGCGGAGATCTGCGCCTCGATGTCCCCCATGACCATGTCGGGCACCCGGATGTTGTCGGCGATGAGCTGCCAGGCGGCCTCGTTGCGCACCCCGTCGTCGACGATCTTCAGGGCGTCGAGCCGGATCGACTCGCTGTAGGCGTCGATGGTGTCGATGATGCACGTCCCGGGCTTGTCCGCGCCGACGTCGAGGTGGTGGGCCGTCGTCACCGAGAACCCCGTCAGCTCGCCGCCGTGGAAGATCGGGACGACGATCCCGAAGTCCGGGGCGTGGCTCGCGCCGTAGTAGGGGTCGTTGTGCAGGACGACGTCGCCGGGCCGGAAGACCTCGCCCCGCTCGTCGAAGACCTCGATCACGCCCTCCACGTAGGCCGGGATCGGACCCATCTGGAGCGGCGTGCTGTCGGTCTCACAGAGCTGTCGGCCCTGCTCGTCGAGGAGCGCGCAGCCGAAGTCCTCGGACTCCCGGATGATGCTCGAGTAGCTCATCCGGGTCAGCTTGTGACCCATCTCGTCGCAGATGTTGACCAGGCTGCCCGAGATGACCTGCTGCGTGATCGGATCGACCCGTCGGTCGGGGTCGTCGACCTCGAGTCGAGGCGCGGTCTGCTGTCTAACGTCGGTGCCGGTGAGGTTCCGTGTTTCGTGTACTTCTGCCATAATATCTCGTCTCCGTTTCACGCTCCCCGGGTCAGTTCGATGTCGCCGTACTCCAGCACGCGCGCCGAGAAGTCCGGCGGGACGATCGTCGTCGAGTCCTTCTCCCCGATGACGACGGGGCCGTCTATCTCGTGGCCGGCACCGAGCGCCGCCCGCTCGACGAACGGCGTCTCGAACGAGCGCGCCTCGCCGTCGACGCTGAAGTAGACGTCCTCCGTGAACAGCGCGAGGTCGGCCACGTCGCCCTCCGCGTCGGGGATCGGCACGAGCTTCGAGGAGGGGAGGCGACCGTACGCCGTCACCCGCTCGTTGACCAGTTCGACCGGGTTCTCCGGGAAGTTGTGGCCGAACTCGCTCCGGTGGATCTCGTCGAACGTCTCGCGGACCCGATCGACGGGCAGTACGCGCTCGCCGTCGCCCACGACGACGTTCAGCTCGTAGCCCTGTCCCTGGTAGCGGCAGTCGGCGGTCAGTTCGAGTGCGATGTCGTCGTCGCTCACGCCGTCGGCGCGGAGGCGGGTTCGAACCCGCTCGACCAGGTCGTCGTAGTCGGCCTGGAGCGTCTCGCGGTCGAGGTCGGCCAGCATCGAGAACTCGGTTGCGATCTGGTCGTACTGGAGGTCGGTCGTCGAGAGCCCGATCGCCGACAGCACCCCGGGGCTGGCCGGGATCAGCGTGCGCGGGATGTCCAGTTCGCGCGCGATGTCGGCGGCGTGCATCGGCCCCGCGCCGCCGAACGAGACGAGCGCGAACTTCTTCGGGTCGCGCCCCTTCTGGATCGTCTTCGACCGGATCGCGTTCGCCATGCCGTTGTTGACGATCTGGAGGACGCCGAGGGCGGCCTCCATGGTGTCCATCCCCAGCGGTTCGGCGAGACGCTCGCGGACGACCTCGCGCGGCTCGTCGGTCGAGAGGTCCATCTCGCCGCCGAGGAAGAACTCCGGGCGGATGCGCCCGAGGGCGACGTGGGCGTCGGTGACCGTCGGGTCGGTCCCGCCGCGCCTGTAGGCGACGGGACCGGGGACCGCGCCGGCGGACTTCGGCCCGACGCGGAACGCGCCCACCTCATCGAGGTAGGCGATGGAGCCGCCGCCCGCGCCGATCGTCTCGATGTCGATCATCGGAATCATCACCGGGTATCCGCCGATCTGCGTCTCGCGGACGTTCGCCTCGACGATCTCGCCGCCGGAGACGATGCCGATGTCGGCGCTCGTCCCGCCCATGTCGAGCGTGATGACGTTCGTCCCGGCGTCGTCGACGGGGTTGGCGTCGCCGCGCCACTTCCCGCCGAGGATGCCCGCCGCCGGCCCGGACAGCAGGAGCGTCACCGCCGTCTTCTTGATCATGTCCTCCGTGGCGATGCCGCCGTTCGACTGCATCACGTGGAGGTCGGCGCTCACGCCGAAGGCCTCGAGTTCGCGCTTGAAGCGCCCGATGTACTCGACCACCTTGGGGCCGATGAACGCGTTCATCGCGGTGGTGGTGAACCGCTCGAACTCGCGGAACTGCGGATAGACCTCGCTCGACGTCGTCACGTACGCGTCCGGGTGAACCTCCTCGACGATCTCCTTCGTCCGGCGCTCGTGCTCGTCGTTCAGGTAGGAGAAGAGGAACGAGACGGCGACGGACTCGACGCCCTCGGATCGCAGTTCCGCGGCGCGCTCGGCGACCGCGTCCTCGTCGAGCGCGACCGCGACCTGGCCGTCCGCGGTCACCCGTTCGGGCACCTCCTTCCGGTGTCGCCGCCTGACGAGGGGGTTCTTCTGCCACGGGATGTCCTGCTGGATGGAGTAGTTCTGCGGACGCTGGTGGCGTCCGATGTGGACCACGTCGCGGTAGTTCTCCGTCGTGATCATCCCCGTCGCCACGCCGTCGTGTTCCAGCACGGCGTTGGTCGCGATCGTCGTGCCGTGGAGCACGTAGTCGACGTCGCCCGGATCCGTCCCGGTCATCTCGCAGATCTCGCGTATCCCCGTCAGGGCCCCCGCGGAGGGATCGTCCGGCGTCGTGCTCACCTTGTGGATCGTCTGTTCCCCCGTCTCGTTGTCTATCAGGTAGATATCGGTAAAGGTCCCCCCGATATCCACGCCCAGGATTTTCATCGGCGTGTAGGACGATAGCGGCGACCGCTAAAAAAGATTTGCCCCTTGTTTACATGCCACGAGGTGGGGTGTTCCGCCCGGGAACGGGGCTCGACGTATCGGCCGACGCTCCGCGCGCCGTCGATGCGACGGCCGCCGACGGTCAGTCGGCGATCGGTCATCGAGGGCTATCGGCGGTCAGTCGGCGTCCAGGTCGAAGCCGTCTGCGATGGCGTCGATGCCGTAGCCGACGTTGCCGCCCATGACGCTCGGGACGACGAAGTCGAGGCCGTAGTCGAAGAACGCGGCGAGCCGCTCGACGCACTCGTCGGCGGTGCCGGCGGCGGCGAGTTCCTCGACCGCCCAGTCCGGGACGTACTGGGCGGCGCTCGCGCTCCCCTCGGCCTCGGTAGCCTCGCGCACGGGTCCCATGACCTCCTCCCGAACGTCGTCGCGGTCGAAGAACGGGTCGCCGACCGCCCGCCTCGCCCGCTCCAGCCCGGGGAGGTTGCAGACGTACTCCGCGACCATCGGTTTCACCGCCGCCCTGGCGGTCTCGCCGTCGGCGTCGATGGAGAACGCGGGCACCATCCCCACGTCGGGGCGTTCGCGGCCGGCCTCGCGCGCGCCCTCGTCGACGAGATCGAGGGCGTTCCTCACGTACCCCTCGCTGACGAAGACGTTCAGCACGACGCCGTCGGCGATCGCCCCCGCGAGTTTCAGCATCTTCGGGCCGGTAACGCCCATGTAGACCGGCACGTCGGCGCGCGGCGGCGGGACGTCGAGCCTCGCCCCCGAGATCGAGATCGTCTCCCCGTGGTAGTCGACCCGTTCGCCGGTCAGCAGGGCGCGGACCGCCTCGATGGTCTCTCTCGTGCGCGTGAGCGGGCGGTCGAAGGATTCGCCGTGAAACTCCTCTATGAGCATCTGATTCGCGGCCCCGATGCCGAGGACGGTCCGGTTGCCCGAGAGTTCATCGAGGGTGGCGACGGTCTGCGCCAGCAGCGTCGGCGTCCGAGTGTAGGGGTTGACCATGGCCGTTCCCAGTTGTATGCGTTCGGTACGCGCCGCCCACGCCGCGAGCGGCGCGACGGCGTCGCGCAGCAGGCGTGATTCGAGCGCCCACGCCGACTCGAACCCGCGGTCCTCCGCGAGGCGAACGTACGTCCCCTGCCGGGGTTCCGCCGGCTGATCGACGAAGGCGACGCCGAGTCTCTTGCGGGACATTACCACGCTCAAGGACGGAGGTGCCCATAACTGTTTGCCGGAGTGAGCGCCGACCGACGGAATCCGCACGATCGCGTCGCATTCTGTAATTCCGACCACAGAAAACTATTAATCGACCGGTACCGAACACCTCTCCGGGTATTGTCATGGCAAACCAAGGCATACTCCCCCTAGTGGGGATCGTAGTAGTCGCAGTCCTGCTGCTGGGGCTCGTATACGCCAACGTCACCGGGATGCTGTCGTTGTCCGGGGCCGAAGTGGTGGACAGTAACACGGCGACGCTCGTCGTCGCCGCGCTGTTCCTGCTCATGGTGCCGTGGGTGTACCGGCGCATGAAGACCTCGTAGAACCGGCACGACGACCAGAGATCCGAACGAAGATGGAGGACCCGATCCAATAATGGCGGCTATCGAACTAGAAGACCTATCGTTCCGGTACCGAAACCAGCGCGGCGAACCGGCGCTCCGCGACGTCTCGCTCACGGTCGAGGAGGGCGAATTCCTCGGCGTCGTCGGCGAGACCGGTGCCGGAAAGACGACGCTCCTCTCGGCGATGTGCGGCGTGATCCCGTTTCACACGTCGGGGGATCGAGCGGGGACGGTGCGGGTGAAGGGACGGGCGGTCGAGGCGTACGGCTCGCTGAGCGCCCTCTCCTCCGCGATCTCCATGGTGCTCGACAGCCCGGAGAACCAGCTGTTCAACCTGCACGTGTTCGACGAGGTGATCTGGGGGCCGGAGAACATGGGGTTCGACCGCGAGGAGATCATCGAGCGGGGCGAGCGCGCCCTTCGGCTGTTCGGCCTGGAGGGTTTCGAGGACCGGATCACCTACACCCTCTCGGGGGGCGAGAAGCAGAAGGTCGCGATCGCGTCCATCTACGCGCTCAGCCCGGAGATCATCCTCCTCGACGAGCCGACCAGCCAGCTCGACCCCATCGGCACCGAGATGGTGTTCGAGGCCATCGACCAGCTGATCGCGGAGGGCGTCACCATCGTGATGGCCGAGCACAAGATCGAGGAGCTCGCCAAGTACGCCGACCGGATCGCGGTCCTTCGCGGCGGCGAGCTGACGCACGTCGACGAGACGCGGGCGTTCTTCCTCGACGGGGCGGACCACGGCGTCGCGCCGCCGCAGGTCACCGAACTCGGCCTAGAGCTGTCCCGGAGCGGCGTCGACGGGTTCCGCATACCGCTCACGCTGGAGGAGGCCACCGCGGAATACGCCGGCGTGCTCCGGCGGGAGGGCCCGCGATGATAGCGGACGGCGCGCGCGCGCTCCGGTTCGACGGGGTCGAGTTCAGTTACGTGCCCGGAACCCGGGTCCTCCACGGGATCGACCTGACCGTCGACGCGGGCGAGTTCGTCACCATCATCGGGCAGAACGGGTCGGGGAAGTCGACGCTCGTGAAGCACATCAACGGGCTGCTGACGCCGGACGCGGGCACCGTGGAGGTGGCGGACCGGGACGGGACGACCTACTCGACCGACGAGCACCCGATGAACGTGCTCGCGCGTATCGTCGGCTACGTGTTCCAGAACCCGGACGATCAGATCTTCCACACGACGGTCCGCGAGGAGATCGAGTACGGGCTCAAGAACGTCGGCGTCCCGGCGTCGGAGCGCGCGGCCCGCGTCGCGACGGTGCTCGACCGGGTCGGTCTCCCGATCGACGGGAGCGAGAACCCCTTCAGCTTCAGCAAGGGACAGCGCCAGCGCCTCGCGATCGCGTCCGTGCTGGCGATGCGCCCGCAGCTGATCTGCGTCGACGAGCCGACGACCGGCCAGGATCGCGCCGAGAGCGTTCGCATCATGGAGATCCTCCGGGACTACAACGAGCGGGGGCACACCGTCGTCGTCATCACGCACGACATCGCCCTCGCGGCGGCCTACACGGATCGCGTGATCGCGATCAAGGACGGTCACGTCATCGCCGACGGGCCGCCCGAGCGGGTGTTCCTCGACGCGGGGAACCTGGAGGAGACGAACATCAGACCGCCCCAGATCACGCAACTCGGGCTCGCGCTCGCGGACGAGGCACCGCCGGGCGTGCTGGAGGAGATGTGGCTGACGACGGCCGACGCGCTCGAGGACGTCACGTCGTTTCTCGGGCGGAGCGAGCGGACCGACCCGGCCGACGTGACCGACCCGACCGTCACGGAACGGAACTACAACAACTGATCGCCAAAACAGCCGATCGCCGACCGAACCGACGACCGACCGACGACCGACCGAACGCAGAACACGGAGACAATGAACGGAACCACCGACGTAGGAACCGAGGTACCGACTTCAGACAAGACTATCGCGGAGGACACCGCGCCGGGACCGCTCCCGGACAACCTCTACGGTCAGCTCCCGGACTGGGAGTTCAAGCTGTGGCCGAGTTCGACGACCGTGATCATGGCGTCGCTGTTCCTGGCGCTCGGGTTCACGGTGAACATGCAGATCACCGAGCGCATCGACACGGCGATGTGGGGCGGCATCTCCCCCCTGTGGGGGCTGTTCTTCTTCTCGCTGTGGAACATGCCCGGCGCGATCTTCTTCGGCCTGCCGGGGGCGCTCATCGTGGCGAACATCAACCCGATCGTCGCCAACCTGACCGCGACGAACCCGCTCGCGCCGACGTTCTTCGCGACGAACACGCTCTACGCCGTCCCGATGGCGCTGTGGGCGTGGTACTTCAAGCGTCCCGGTGAGGGACTCACCTTCACGCAGATTTCGATCGCGCACTTCCTGTCGATCCCGCTGGCGGTCGTGCCGCTCGCGCTCATCTGGCTGTTCGTGCTCAACTTCACGATCGAGGTGATCGCCCTCTGGTTCGTCGCGTCCGCAGTGTTCGGCTGGGCCGGCATCTTCGTCGCGTACCCCTTCGCGAAGAAGTTGCTCGAATCCGGCGTCGTCCAGCGGTAGTGCGATGAAGTCACTGTTCCAATTTTCGGGCGGCAACTCGTTCCTCCACCGGCTCGATCCGCGCCCGAAGTTCCTCCTGGTGCTCGCGGTGCTGGCGTACGTGCTGCTGTTCGAGCGGCCGAGCTACATGCTCGCGGCCTTCGCGGTCGTCGTCGGTATCATCTGGGCGTTCGGCCGCATCTCGCCGTTCGAGTACGGGACCCTGTTGCTCCTGTTCACGCCGCTCATCGTGGCGGTCGCGCTGATACAGGGGTTGACCCAGCACCCGCCGCACGCGACCAACGTGGTGGAGGTCGGCCCGATCGGCCTCTCCGACGTGGGCCTGCTGCTCGGCGCGAGCATCGGTCTGCGGCTCGCCACGATGGGGCTGACGTTCATGATGTTCTCGATGACGACGACGCCGCAGGACGTCGGCCTCGCGATACACAAGATCGGCGTCCCGTTCCGGTACGCCTACCTGGCGACGTTCGGTCTGCGGTTCCTCCCGATGATGCAGGAGGACCTGCAGACGATACAGAACGCCCGGGCGGTCAGAGGTGACGTGGACGTGGGATCGCGCAACCCCCTGCGACGGTTGAAGAGCCTCCCGATGTCGTTCTTCCCGCTCGCGGCGAACTCGCTCAGACAGAGCAGCGAGACGGCGAAGGCGCTCGAACTGCGGGGGTACGGTTCCGCAGAGCGACGGACGACGGTGTTCGACCTCTCGCTGACCGGCCGGGACTACGCCACCGCGGGCGTCGCGGTGATCGTCATCGCGGCGGTCGCGTACGCCCGCGTCGTTCTCGACCTGGGCGGACTCGGGTGATGTCCCCGTCACGATCCGAACGCCGATGACGGAGGGACGCGAAGCGGGTAGCGAGCGACGAACGGAACTGTATCAGTCAACATGACGAACGAAATCGCGATACGGAAGGACCGGCTCTGGGATTCGATTCAGACCCTCGGCCGGATCGGAGAGACCGACGACGGGGCGATGATGCGCGTGACGGGGAGCGACGCCGACAGGCGCGCGCGCGATCGGGTGGTCGAGTGGTTCCGGGCGGCGGACATGGACGTCGCCGTCGACCCGGTCGGCAACGTCGTGGCGCGGCGGGCGGGCCGCGTCGACGCCCCGCCGGTCGTCACGGGGTCGCACATCGACACCGTGCCGGCCGGCGGAAAGTTCGACGGAACGGTCGGCGTCCTCGGCCCGCTCGAGATCGTCCGGGCGTGGAACGCGGCCGGTCTCGAGACCGACCGACCGATCCACGTCGTCGTCTTCACCGAGGAGGAGGGGACGCGGTTCGGCACCGGCCTCCTCGGGAGCCTCGTCGCCACCGGACGACTCCGGACGGACGACGCGCTGGCGCTCGAGGACGAGGACGGCGTCACGCTCGCGGAGACGCTACGGGAGATGGGCTACGACGGGAGGGCGGACCTCGGACTGTCCGACGCCGCCGCCTTCATCGAGATGCACGTCGAACAGGGCCCCGTTCTCGATCGGAGCGACACGGCGGTCGGCGTCGTCGAGACGGTCGCGGGCATCACGCACCACCGGGTGACCTTCGAGGGGGAGGCGGACCACGCCGGCAACACGCCGATGGAGATGCGCCGCGACGCCTACGCCGGGGCCGCGGAGTTCACGCTCGAACTGGAGCGGACCGCGCGGCGACACGCCGAGACGTCGAACACCGTCGGGACCGTCGGGAAGTCGACGGTCGCGCCGAACGGTACGAACGTGATCCCGGGCCGAGTCGACCTCGGGGTGGACATCCGGGACACGGACGGCGAACACCTCCGCGACGCGGTCTCCTCGGCCAAGGACCGGGCCCGCGAGATCGCGTCGCGACGGGAACTCGACTGTCGCTGGCGATCGCTCCTCGACGTCTCCCCCACCGCCATGTCGCCGGAGATCATCCGACGCCTGATCGGGGCGGTTCGGGACAGCGGCTACGACTACCGGCGGATGCTCTCGGGGGCGGGCCACGACGCGATGAACGTCGCCGCCGTCGCCCCCACGGGACTGCTGTTCGTTCCGAGCCGGGACGGCGTCAGTCACAGCCCCGCCGAGTACACCTCGCCGGAGGACCTGTACGCGGGGACGCGCGTCCTCGAGGCGGCGCTGCGCGACCTGGCGACGAGCGAGTGATCGGCCGGAGCGCCCGGGGAACCGGAACGATCCCGGGTGAGCGCGCAGGGGGACGGGACCCGAACGCTACGGGACCAGAACGAGTTTTCCGGGGAAGCTGTCCTCCACGACAGCCCGCTGGGCCTCCGCGGCGTCCCCGAGGTCGTAGGTCCGTGCGACCTCGACCGTCAGTCGGCCGACGTCGAGGAGGTGAGCCAGGCGTTCGAGGACGACGTCGATGTTCGGCTCGTTGAACATGTCCATCGGTTGGATGGTGAGGTCCTTCCCGATGGCCGCGGTGAGGTCCTCGATGACCGGCGAGTCGTAGTTCCCGCCGATCGCGACGACCGTCCCGCCGTAGGCGGAGACGTCGATGTCGAACTGCGCGTACTCGCCGAGCATGTGATCGAGGACGACGTCGACCCCGCCGGACGCCGCATCGGTCACGGCGTCCCGCAGGTCGTCGCGGCGGTAGTCGAGTACGACGTCGGCACCGAGTTCCGCCACCGTCGGGGCGTGGTCGGCCGACGCGGTGGCAACGACGGTCGCTCCGAGGGTGGCGGCCAGCTGGACGGCGACGTGCCCGACGCCGCCGCTCCCGCCGTGGACCAGGCAGGTCTGTCCGGGTTCGAGATCGCCGAAGTGGAGGAGCGCGCGCCAGGCGGTGATGCCGACGAGGCCGAGGCCGGCACCGACGTCGAACCCGACGTCGTCCGGGAGCCGGGCGAGGCGGTCCTCGCGGGCGACGACGAACTCCGCATAGGTTCCCTGTCGATCGCCGCGAGCGCCGCTCACGTTCAGGTGCGGGATCGTCCCGAAGACGCGATCGCCGACGTCGAACCGCGTGACGCGCTCCCCGACCCGCTCGACGACGCCCGCCACGTCCGATCCCGGTATGAGGGGTAGCTCGTCGCCCCAGAGCCCCTGTCGGCGCAGCGTATCACACGGGTTGACGCCGATCGCGCGGGTCGCGACGAGTACCTCGTCGGCGTCCGGCGAGAGCCGCTCTACGGTCTCGAGTTCGAGGACGCTCGGATCTCCGAATTCGTGGTAGCGAATCGCACGCATATCATCGTGGAGTCTCCCGTGGTACTTAGCGTTACGCGTACCCGGTCCGGGAATGGCCAGGTGCGATCGGCGGAGCGTCGTCGAGGGCGGCGCGACAGAGAGTTCGATACTATCGAACCCCGTCGCGGGGGTGAATCGGTCGAGAACGCCGATGGGTCGGCCGTCGCCGTTCCCGCGTTCGACAGACCAGCGGGACGAAAACGCATATGTTACTGCGGGATGAGTACACGTACCATGAACGAGGTCAGAACGATAAAATCGGCGGAAACGGTGTTCGATATCCTCGAACATCTGCGTTCCGAGAACGGTGCCCGACTCACCGGGGTCGCGAACGAACTCGGGATGGCGAAGAGCACCGCACATCAGTACCTCGCGACGCTCGAACTGCGCGAGTTCGTGGTCCGGGAGGGCGACGAGTACCACATCGGCTTTCGGTTCCTCGACTACGGCGAGTTCGCCCGCAGCCGTAACCCCGTCTTCGAACTGGCAAAGGACGCCGTCGTGGAGCTCGCGGAGCTGACGGAGGAACGGGCCCAGTTCGTGATCGAGGAGCACGGGAGGGGCGTGTACGTCTACACGGCGACCGGCGAGCGCGCCGTCAAGACCGACTCGCGCATCGGGAAGCGCGTGTTCCTCCACGCGACCGCCGCCGGGAAGGCGATCCTCGCGCACCTTCCCGAGGAGCGGATCGACGAGATATTCGAGCGGCCAGGGCTCGAACCCGTAACCGACAACACGATCGTCGACCCGGCGGCGTTGCGCGAGGAGTTCGAGGAGATCCGCGACCGCGGCGTCGCCTACAACGACCAGGAGGACACCCTGCGACTGCGGGCCGTCGGCGTGCCGGTCAAGGACGCGGAGGGCGCCGTCCTCGGGGCGCTGAGCGTCTCCGGCCCGACCCACCGGTTCAAGGGCGAGGTGCTGGAGCGGGAGATCCCGGACCTCCTGCTCGGCACCGCCAACGAACTCGAACTCAACATCGAGTACATGTGAGCGACGTCGTCTCCTCCAAATACGTTACGATCGTACGTCTGTAATGGATTGTGTGGTCCCCTCCCTCTCTACGGTTTCCCTGACACTATCGCGCTCCTCCCGGTCTACGGTAACGATATTCGATAATATCGAACGCGTCGCGTCGCGGCTGTTCGCCGAACCGCGACCGGGGACGCGAAGTATAAAATCAAAATTTTTTGCTCATATAAGGTCGCGCTCGTGGCGGTCGCTGGCGTGCCGTCTCGAAGCGGGCGGGGTCGCGGGCTCGTGACGGAGCACTGCCGACCGGAACCGGGTATGGCGCGCCGAGCGGCCGACCGTGATCGTTCACACCCCGCGAGACGTTCGAGATCGCACGTTCGGCCGCGAGCCGCGGATCCGTCGGACGCGAACGCTCGGGGAGTGAGTCGAGTGCCGTCCGGTGGCGCGCGTCGAGCGCCGGCGTCGCGTCCCCGCACGCTCGACTGCGTCATCGGCTCCCGAGGGCGAGTGTGGGTATCCCCAGGTACAGATCTCGACCAAAACGAGTTACTACTTCTAATTAGATGCGCGCCGGTCGATCGCCGTAGCTCGGCCGGGGAGGCGAGCGCGGATCGCGGGGAGCTCCTCGACCGTCTCCCTCCTAACCGACACGGTTCGCGGGGCTGATCGCGCGGAATCGAAGGTCGAGGGTTCCGAGTCAGTCGCCCGTTACGCCCCGGCCTGCGGGGCGAACACCGCCGGGTTCTCGGGTCCCTCCGCCCGGATGATCGCGAGCGCGCCCTTGCGCACTACCCGGCTCAGCGCGTGGTCGACGAGCTTGTAGTCGCCGGGCACCGGGAACGTCGAGGTCACCACCGTCGCGCTCCCGGGGAGGACGGGCGTCGTCTGGACGTAGCGCTGGGGCTCGCTCGCCAGCGCCCCCTGCTGGTACACCTCGTCCCAGACGCTCCCGATCGGGTGGAAGTTACACCCGAGGTTCGGGCCGCCGACCGCGAAGAAGACGCGGACGGTCTCGCCCGTCTTCACGGTCATCTCGTCGTACCCGTCGGGGGTGATGGCGAACTTCTCGCCGTTCATCAGCACGTACGTCGGGTCCTCGGCGGCCATCCTTCCGAAGTCGAACTCGTGGTGACCCTCCTCGCCGGTCTCGCCCTCCGTGTACAGTTCGTGCTGGCCGAGGTAGAACTCGTGGTCGACCTCGGGGAGCCCCTCCTCGGGCTCGACGAGGATGAGGCCGAACATCCCGCTGGATATGTGGTAGTCGACGTCCGCGGGGGCGCAGTGGTAGACGAACGCGCCGGGGTAGGTCACCGTGAACCGGAGCCGCTTCTCCTCGCCCGGGGCGACGGTCGTCGCCTCCGCGCCGCCGCCGGGCCCGCGACAGGCGTGGAAGTCGACGTTGTGCACCATCCCGCTCTCCGCGAGGTTGCGGATCGTGAGGTTCACCGTGTCGCCGACGCGCGTCCGGACGAACGGCCCCGGAACCTGTCCGCTGAAGGTCATGTACGGGAACGTCACGCCGGGCTCGACCTCCGCGATCACCTCGCGCGTCTCGAGTTCGACGTCCACCTCCGCCGGCGTATCCCGCGCGATCGGCTCGGGGATGTCGCGGGGGTCCGCGGCGATCCGATCGACGTCGACCTCCTCCGCCGGGGCGAGCCCGTCCGCGCCCTGGGTCTCCGTTACCGACAGGTCGTTCGGTCGTTCGGTGGAACAGCCGGCCAGCGCCACGGCGCAACCGGCCCCCACCGCCTGTAGCATCCGTCGTCGGGTCGTCGTCTGTAGCATTTCGATCGTCCTCTCTACACGTACATATTGGGACAATCGGGCCATATAACGTGGATACGGTTCCCAAACTGTTGGAAATAGCCGTCGAGATATGTACCGCCCCCGCGTCGTATCGAACGAGGGATCACCCATGCGAACCACCACTTCGACGTCGGTCGGGCTCGACCGACGCGCATTCCTCGCGGGGGTCGCCGGGACGACCGTCGCCGGCGTCGCGGGGTCGACCGGGCTGGCCGAGGCGCAGTCCGGGGCGGACGACGAACTGGCGGCCTGGTTCGAGGGCGTCGAGAACTACGACGGCGTCGCGGATCGCCAGGGCGAGGACCGCGTCACCGTGACGGTCGGTGCTGAGGGCAACGGCGGGGCGTTCGCGTTCGAGCCGGCGGCGGTCCGGGTCGACCCGGGGACGACGGTCGTCTGGGAGTGGTCGGGAGAGGGGGGCGCGCACAACGTGGCCGCGGACGACGGGGCCTACGAGAGCGACCTGCTGAGCCGCGCGGGCGCGACGTACGCGCTCACGTTCGACGGTCGGGGCGTGAGTCGGTACGTCTGCGCGCCCCACGAGGCGGCAGGCATGAAGGGGGCGGTCGTGGTCGGCGGCGCGACCGGCGGTGGGCCCGCGGTGTCGCCTGAGGTCGCGATGTTCGGCGGGGGCCTCCTCGCGGCGGCGCTGTCGCCGCTCGCGTTCGGACTCTTCCTCCTGCTACGCGGCGGGGGCCGCGGCGGCCGGAGCGACGACGTGGCGGCCGTCGAGCCGACGTCGAGCGCATCCACCGCGTCCGGCGGCGGCGACCGTCGCCCTCGGCGCACGGATTGAACCGACCGCTCGATCGGGATCGGTCGCCGCCGACCCTCGCCGACCGCCGTCCGTCACGACCCGCCGTCGACGCGTTCGTCGCGTTCGTCGCCGCCGTCGGGAACCGTCGTCGTCAGGCGTCGATCGAACCACGCCCACTCGTGGGTCGACAGCCCGTGCTCGTCGAGCTTCCACGGGTCGCCGTCCTCGACGACCGGCCCTTCGAGCCACGACTGAACGACGTTCCAGACGAAGATCAGCTGGCCGAGCGCGAGGACGAACGCGCCCAGCGTCGCCAGCTGGTGGAGGGCGGCGAAGTACGCCTCCGGCCCGACCGACAGGACGTAGCCGGCGTACCGCCGGGGCATCCCCTCGTAGCCAAGCAGCAGCATCGGGAAGAACGTGAGGTTCGTCCCGACCATGCTGAGCCAGAAGTGCCACTTCGCGAGCATGCGCTGGTACATCCGGCCGGTGAACAGCGGGAACCAGTAGTAGATCGCGGCGAAGACGGCGAACGCGATGGCCCCCATGATGACGTAGTGGAAGTGGGCGACGACGTGGTACGTGTCGTGCAGGAGGAGGTCGACGGGGATGGCGGCCTCGAAGACGCCCGTCACCCCACCGATGATGAAGTTGAACACGAACCCGACGCAGAACAGCATCGGGGCGGTCAGCCGGAGCTGACCGTTCCACATCGTCGTGATCCAGTTGAACGTCTTCACCGCGCTCGGCAGCGCGATGGCGATGGAGACGGCCATGAACGAGGCCCGTATCCTGGGGTCCATCCCGGTCGCGAACATGTGGTGGGCCCAGACGCCGAAGGAGAGCACGCCGAGCGCGAGCGTCGAGTAGACGACGAACTTGTACCCGAAGAGCTTCCGCCCGGAGAACCGCGGCAGGATGTAGCTGACGAGGCCCATCGGCGGGAGCACGAGGATGTACACCTCGGGGTGGCCGAAGAACCAGAACAGGTGCTGCCAGAGCAGGGGGCCGCCGCCGTCGACCGCGAAGAACGCGGTCCCGAAGTTCCGATCGAACAGCAGCATCACGAGCGCCGCGCCCAGGAGCGGGAACGCGAACACGATCTGGGCGGACTGGACCAGTACGGTCCAGGAGAACAGATCCAGGTTCGCCCAGGTGACGTCCGCCGCGCGCTCGGTGACGATGGTCGCCGTGAAGTTGATCGCGCCCATGGTCGCCGAGACGCCCGTGAGGTGCAACCCGAGCAGCAGCAGGTCGACGCCGGGGTTCGGCTGCTCGATCGAGAGCGGTGGGTAGATCGTCCACGCCGTCTGCGCCCCCTCGATGCCGATTCCGAGCGGTTCGAGGAGGAGTCCGCCCCAGATGAGAAGCGCGCCGGGCGGGAGCAGCCAGAAGGCGATGGCGTTGATCCGGGGGAACGCCATGTCGTCCGCCCCGATCAACAGCGGGATCAGATAGTTCGAGATGGCCGCGAGGATCGGCGTCCCGAACAGGAACAGCATCGTGATCCCGTGGGTCGTCAGCAGCGCGTTGTAGAGCCCCTCGCCGAGGAGGTCAGCGGGCGGCGTCGCGAGTTCCGCCCGCATCAGCACGACCGCGATGCCGCCCCAGGCGAACGAGAGCAGCGCGAACGCGCCGTACATGAGGCCGACGTCCCGGTGGTCGACCGTGGTGAGCCACCGGGTGAGCCCGCCCGGCTTCTCCTCTGTCGCGTACCCCGACTCCCCCAGTCGCTCTCCGCCCCCCACGGGCGTGTACGATCGCCACCTCTCGACCGTCCTGATCCACCACAGGATACCCAGCAGGAGCGCCCCCATGAGTGCCGTCAGTACGAGTTGTGCCGTGATCGCCATCATGTGGCGGGGGTTCCCGACGGCGACGCAAGGTGATTGTCGCGCACATGTTCGGAACCGACCCCCGTCCTCGTCGCGCCCCCGTGAGGGGCGGACCGGGCTTGACGTGACCGGCCGATTCCCAGTTCGTGGGAATCGGTGCGTTCGTACTTTACGCGTGCGTCCGAACGCCGCGCTAGTGACACTCAATCAGGACCGTACCCCCGCGAGCACGCCGCGCCCGGCGAGTCATTCGCACGGAGTACCATGAGTGAGCGAGTGAATCGAACGCGGGGGGTTCGGCGACGCGACCGGACGGCAGAGACGGACGCCCCCGCCGAGCGCGCCGAGTCGGCCTGTCCGGAGTGCGGCGGCGATGTCGTGTCCGATGCCGAGCGGGCGGAACGCCTCTGTGCCGGGTGCGGACTGATCGTCGAGGGCGAACGGATCGATCGGGGTCCGGAGTGGCGTGCGTTCGACGCCGAGGAGCGGGAGGACCGGAGCCGCGTCGGCGCGCCGACGACGAACATGCTGCACGACAGGGGACTGAGTACGACGATCGACTGGCAGGACAGGGACGCCTACGGGAAGCTGATCGGACCGCGCCGGCGGGCGAGGATGCAGCGGCTTCGCGTCTGGGACGAACGGTTCAGGGCGAAGAACGGCCGGGAGCGCAACCTCAAGCAGGCGCTCGGCGAGATCGACCGCATGGCCAGCGCGCTCGGCCTCCCCGAGAACGTCCGGGAGACCGCCGGCGTCCTGTACCGACGGGCTCTGGAGGCGGGACTCCTGCCGGGCCGGTCGATCGAGGGGATGGCGACGGCCTGCCTGTACGGCGCCGCCCGGCAGGCGGGCGTCCCGCGCAGTCTCGGCGAGGTCAGCGACGTGAGCCGGGTCGCCGAACTCGACGTGCAGCGGACCTACCGGTACCTGAGCCGGGAGCTCGGACTCGGGATCGTGCCGACCGATCCCACGACGTACGTGCCGCGGTTCGTCTCGGCCCTCGAACTCGGTGAGGAGGTCGCCCGCGTCGCGCTCGATCTCCTCGAGACGGCGAAGTCGCGGCGCGTCCACAGCGGAAAGAGCCCGGTCGGACTCGCGGCCGCAGCGGTGTACGCCGCCGCCTACCTGGCGAACGAGTCCGTGACGCAGGCGGCGGTGAGCGACGTCGCGGGGGTGAGCGAGGTCACGATCCGGAACCGCTACCAGGAACTGCTCGACGCACAGGCCGACCGCTGACCGACGAGAGCGCATGTACCGCGAACGACGATCCCGCGCCGTCGACACCACCGAGACCGCGGTCCTCGAGACGCTCGGATCGAGCGGTCCGCTCCGCGCGATCGACGTCGCCGCCGAGATCGACGCCCACCCCGTCCGCGTCGATCGGATCTGCGCCCGCCTCCGGAGCGAGGGATACGTCAGTGCGATCGGCGGTGGCGTCTACGCGCTGACCGCCGCGGGGGAACGAGCCCTCGAGGCGGCGCGTACCGACGAGGAACCCGACTGAGAACTGTCCGGCTCGCCGGACCCCCGGCCGGCGCGGCCGCGGATCGCCGACCTGGATCGCCGACGGATCGAACGTGTTCGGCGGTAGGGCGAGGACCGCGGCGGCCGTAGCCGCACCATGTCCGTTGTCCCAGGCGGGCTGGAGACCGAGCGCCAGCCGCCGATGACGGTTCCGCTCCGGCACTTCGTCGTCGGGTTCGGTTTCCTACTCCTCGGCGGGATCGCCGGCCTGCTCGACGCGCTCGGCGCGCTCCCCGGTCGAGGAACGCTCGCTCACGTCCACCTCCTGCTCGCGGGATGGGTCTGTCTCACGATCATGGGTGCCATGACGCAGTTCGTCCCCGTCTGGTCGGGCGTCCCGTTGCACTCGCGGCGACTCGCGGCCGGTCAGCTCCCGCCCGTGGCCGTCGGGCTGCTCGGCTTCGCCGCGACGCTCCTCTCGGGCGACCTCCGGTGGCTCGCGGTCTTCGGCGGGCTGCTGCTCCTCGGCTTCCTGACGTTCGTCTACAATGTCGGCCGGACGCTCGCGGCGGCGCGCCCCCTCGACGTGACCGAGCGCCACTTCGCGCTCGCGCTCGCGTACTTCGTCGCGCTCGTGGCGCTCGGCTACCTGCTCGCGCTCGACCTCGCCCTCCCGGTGTTCGATCGGTGGGGCGTGGACCGGACGAGCGTCGTCGCGGCCCACGCGACGCTCGCCGTCTTCGGCGCGGTGCTGACCACGGTGCTCGGCGCGCTGTACCAGCTCGCCACGATGTTCACGCAGACGAAGCTTCGCGGCGTCGACGAGTCGCTCCGGCGGGTCGAGGAGGTCGGGTACCCCGTCGGCGTCGTCGCCCTCGCCGCCGGGCGGCTCTTCGAGGTCGCCCCGCTCGCCCGCGTCGGCGGGCTACTCGCGACCGTCTCGGTGCTCGCGTTCGGCGCGATCCTCGCCCGGCGGCTGTACGAGACCCGCGTCGACCGGACCCCGATGCTCTCCCGGTACGCGGTGGCGGCGGCGGCGATGGCGCTCTGGGCCGCGCTGACCGCGCCGGCGTGGGCGACCGACCCGCTCGGGTTCGACGCGCTGTTCGGCGCGCCCGGAACGGTCCACCTGCTCGTCCTCGGCGTGATCGGCTTCGTCGTCCTCGGCACCCTCTATCACGTCGTCCCGTTCATCGTCTGGGTTCACCGGTACAGCGATCGGCTCGGCTACGAGCGGGTGCCGATGATCGACGACCTGTACGACGACCGGATCGCCGCCGTCGACTTCGCCGCGGTGCTGGGCGGTGGTGCTTCCGTCGCGCTCGCCGAGTTCGCGCCGCCGCTCGCGGGGCTGTTCGCCGTCGGGGGGCTGCTCGCGGCGCTCGGGTTCGCCCTGTTCGTCGCGAACATGGCGCTGGTGATCCGGCGGCACTCGCCGTACACGATCGTCGGGCTGTTCGTGCCGCGGCGCGCCGATGGGGAACGCGTCGCCGCCGATACCCCGTCGGAGCGATGACGGCGCGGCGATACGACGGCGCGATCGAACGGCCGTGCTGCCGCGCGACGAGCGTCGACTACCGCTCGTGGAACACGCCGGCGACGAGATACGCGTACAGCCCCGCCCCGACGAGCGCGACCGACTCGCCGACCGTCGTCGCGAGCGCCGTACCGCTCGCCAGACCGAGGACCTCGACGAGGAGCCCCCCGCCGAGACAGAGGATCGACGCGAGGGCGGTTCGATCGTTCGCGCCGGGGAACGAACCGATGGCGGGCGGGTAGAACTGGTACGCGACGCCGACGATCGTCAGGCCGAGAAAGCCCAGGAGGTTGAGCCGGAGGTGGGCGACGGTCAGCGGCGCGGAGATCGACCCGAACGCGAACGAGAGTCCGAGCAGCGCGGCGAGCACGCCGCTCAGCGCGCCCAAGAGCACGCCGTATAGTCCGACCCGCCGCCGATCGGAGCGGTACCACGTGGTCGCGTAGGCCGCCCCGAACCCGATCACTGCGACGGCTTCGAGGAGCGCCGCGACGCGGAACGACGGGCCGCCGCCGAGGGTGGCGGCGAGGAGGACCGGCCCGATCGCCCCCGCCGGGAGGACGACCGCGACGAGCGGCCGCGGCGGCGAGGCGACCAGGAAGCGCGGGAGGAGCCGGAAGCCGATCGCGAAGACGAGCATCGCGCCCGTCCCGGCGGCGAGCAGGTGCGACCCCCGGGGGAGGACGCCGTGGAACGGCGAGGGGAGGCCGATGTGGGCGGCGAGCGTCTCGTAGGAGCCCAGGGCGAGGTACGCCAGCGCGACCGGCACGAACGCGTTCGCCGCTCGATCGACCGGCCGCCGAGCGGCGTTCGCGTCCCCCGTTCCCGTCTCCCGTCCGGAGAGGTTGTCGCGCACGCTCCGGAGGAGCGCCGCGAGGAAGACGCCGACGCCGATCGCCCACGCCGCGGCCCCGAGCGTTCCCAGGATCGGCGGGATCGCGTCGACGGTGGCGAGCGCGAGTCCGACCGTACCGCCGGCGGTGAACGGGAGGTGCAGGGTCGGCGCGCGCGGAACGGCGAGCCGACGGGCGAAGTAGGAGGGAACGAGCGAGTACGCCTTTCCGGATATCGTGTGCAGGACGAACCCGTAGAGTCCGAGGACGACCTCGGTCCGCCGGGGGATCCCGACGAGCGCGCCGACCTGCCAGGCGAGCAGGAACCCCGCGCCGACGAGCACGAACCGACGGGCCCGGCGCGAGGCGGTCGCGGCGCTCATCGGCGGCGCGGGTGGCGGCAGCCCGCTCGCCGTCCGCTCGCCCGGAGCCGCGTCGGGGGGCCGTAACGGTCACGCGAGCCGTTCGGCCCGACCCCCCGGCTACGGGGGCGCGTCGCCGTCAGAACGGGGCGTCCCATCCCCGATCGGCCCCCGGTCGTCGTTCCCCGGGAGGGGACCGACCGGCGTCGACGGTCGCCCGATCCACGGACCCGGTCTCCGAGTACGCCGCTTCGAGCGCCGCGAGTTCGTCGTTGATCCCGGCGGCCCGGTGGTGCATCTCGTGGACGCGCACCCGGACGAGGTCGTACTCGTGTCGGTCGGACTGGCCGTTCCACGCGCGAAACGAGCCGAACGCGAGGGTGTGACTCTGCGGACAGAACGGCGTCGTCGGCGTGAACTCCGCCCGGAGGACGGTCGGGTCGTCGACGTCCGCGGCGTACCGGTAGCCCGCGTTCGGGTGGCGGCGGTCTAAGTTGAGCCGGGCGAGATTGTAACCGAACGTCACGTCGTAGACGCCGCGCTCCTCGAAGAGGTCGCGGGTGAGCCGGTGGAACGCGACGTGCGCGTCGTCCCGCAGCACTTCGTGTCCCTCGAGGAACGCCCCGGCGGACGGGACGTGCTCGGGGACGAACTCGTCGTAGGCGTCGAACGGCCCGTCGTCGCGCCTCGAAAACGGAGCGGAGAATCCTGCCATGACCGGGGCTACGGGGTCCGCCCCGCTATATCTCGTCCCGAACGTGTTCACCGCTTGGGGAATCGGGCGACGAACTCGGTCGGCCCGTTCCGCTCGACCCGGTAGTTCTCGGCGTCGAACGCGTCGACCTCGGCCTTCATCTGGTAGAACAGCGGCTTCGGCTCGTGGTCGTTCACGATCTCGAGCGTCTCGCCGGCGCTCATCTCGTCGAACAGCTCGAAGATCCTGGAGTGGCGCTCAGGCGGCGGGATCTCGCGAACGTCTAGTCGTGGCATGCGGTCGTGAGTATCCGGCGGATCGACCTCTCACTTCTCCCGAACACGTTCGAACGGCGGTCGCCCCGGTCGCCGCGGAGCGCGAGGCGGGGGGTTACCGGTTCGACCGCCCGGTCGACCGTCGGACGCCGCAGTGCGCCCCGAGCGCGAACATCGCGAGCAGCGCGCCCACGAGTCCGAGGCCGCCGCCCACGGCGAGCGCGTCCTCGAGATCGAGCGTCGCCGGCCCGCCGGCCTGCGCCTCACCGACGACGAGCGCCCCCTTCATCCCCATCGCCTCGTGGGGCACGCAGGCGTACTTGACGACGCCCTCCTCGTCGAGGGTCCGCTCGAACGTGAACCCGGCCTCGTCGGTCGTCTCGCTCTCGAAGCTCCCGTCGTCCGCGGCCACGTTGTGCGCGCCCCCCTCTCCCGACCACTCCCAGACGACCGTCGTCCCCGGGTCGACCCGGACCGCCGCCGGCTCGAACGCGAACGCCCCCTCGTTACCCTCCGCACCGACGGCGATCGTCACCCGCTCCCGACCGGTCTCGTCGACCGTTCCGTCGTAGTTGCTCACGTCCTCGAACCAGTCGCCGTAGTCGGGTTCGGCGGCTCCCTGGGCCGCCGCCGGGGTGGGGACGGCGGCAACCGTCGCCGCGGCTACCGCCCCGCGCAGCAGCGCCCGCCGGGAGACGGGCCGGTTCGCCGGGGCGGTCGATCGGTCCGCGAGCGCCTCGTGGACCGATCCCCCGCGCTCCGCGCGCTGTCCCTCGCGGCGGGGGGACCGTGCCTCGGTCCCCTCCGCTTCCGACACTTCGGGTCGCGCTCTCTTCGGCATGCGCGCCGCTACGGGATGCCCCGGTATAGTGGACGACGTCGGTTCTCACGAACGGGGAACGGAGCCGAACATCATCGGGGGAAGGGTGTTCGGGTCGCCGTCCGAACCGTCCGCCATGGTGGAACGACCGGAACGGTACCGGATCGGCGAGTACCCCCGCGACGCGATCGACGCGGAGTGGGAGGTGTTGGTCCGGGGACGCGAGGGGAATCCCCTTCGACACGTCGGGAGCGTGAGCGCGCCGACGGCGCAGGCCGCCTACGAACGGGCGACGAAGCTGTTCGCGTGGTACGCGACCGACGTCTGGCTCTGCCCCGCGCGCGAGGTGCGTCGGTACTCGACGCACGCGCTCGACGAGCGGGCCGAGCCGGCGGGGCCGAACGCCGGCGACGAGGCGCGGACCCACGAGCTATGATCTCGATCAGCAAGCTCCTGTGCGGCCTCGACGCGGAGGGCGACGGCCTCCGGTACGACGCGGCGGCCGAGTCCTCGAAGCCGCAGATCGCGGACCGCAAGCAGCGCCGGCCGGTCGTCGTGTGGAACCTGACCAGGCGGTGTAACCTCTACTGCGCGCACTGCTACGCGTCCGCCGACGCCGAGACCGCGCCCGGCGAGCTCGGGACGGAGGAGGGGCGGCGACTGCTCGACGACCTCGCCGACTACGGCGTCCCGGTCGTGCTCTTCTCCGGCGGCGAGCCGATGGTACGTGACGACCTCGCCGAACTGGTCCGCTACGCCGACGAGCGGGGCATCCGCCCGGTACTCTCGACGAACGGGACGCTCGCCACGCCCGAGCGAACGCGACAGTTGCGCGACGCCGGACTCGCGTACGCGGGCGTCTCGGTCGACGGCCTCCCCGAACGGAACGACGCGTTTCGGGGCCGGGAGGGGGCGTTCGACGCCGCCGTCCGCGGCATCAGGGCGTTCCTCGACGCCGGGCTGAAGACGGGTCTCCGCTACACGATCACGGGACGGAACGCGGCGGACCTCGAGGGCGTCGTGGACCTCCTTCGCGAGGAGGGCGTCGACCGGTTCTGCTTCTATCACCTCGACTACGGGGGGCGCGGGGCGGACGTCGCGTCCATCGACCTCCCGCCCGCGGAGAAGCGCGCCGCCGTGAAGCGGCTCTGCGACCTGACCCGCGAGTACCACGACCGGGGGAGGAGATCGAGACGCTGCTGGTCGGGAACTACGCCGACGCGGCGTACCTCGTCGAGTACGCTCGTCGGTACCTGGACGAGGCCGCGGCCGAACGCGCGTACGACTACCTCGAACGCAACGGCGGCGATCCGACCGGAACGCGCGTTGCGGGCGTCGACTACCAGGGAAACGTCCACCTGACGCAGTTCTGGCAGGGGTACAGCCTCGGCAACGTGCGCGATCGCCCCTTCGGCGCGATGTGGGAGGACGAGACGAACCCGCTGCTCCGTCGCCTGCGCGACCGCGACCGCCACCTGTCCGGACGCTGCGCCCGGTGTCGGTACCGGGGGATCTGCCGGGGCGCGTCGCGGCTTCGCGCGCTCGCCGCGCACGGCGACCTCTTCGCGCCGGATCCGCAGTGTTACCTCTCGGAGGCGGAGATCGCGCCGTCCGCGGCGTCGACCGGGAGCGCCGACTGACCGCGCCGACGTCGCGTCGACGTCGTTCCCGGGTCGAATCGGCCTACGCGTGCGTGATCGATACGCGCCACTCCCCCTCCGCGCCCCGCGTCGTCTCGTACGCGAACCCCCGCTGCTTCAGCACGGCGTACAGCGGTTCCGGTTCGAAGCTGTTGACGAGGACGAGCGCGTCGCCCTCTGCGAGCGCGTCGAGCGCCGTCACGATCGCGCCGAAGGGCTCGCCGTCGATCTCGCGGACGTCGAGTTCGCGAACCCCGCCGTCGACTGGTTCCGTGCTCATCGACGCCACGTTCGCGGCGGTTCCGGATGGTCGTTCCGCCGATGATGTTCGAAGCGCGACCGAACGGCCGTCGGGCGCGTTCGACGGCGCGACGGCCGCGACCCCGGCGACGCCGGAAAGATATTCGGGGAAGCGTATATCCCGACCGCTCGCGCAGTTCGTACCGAGATGACTGCCGGTCTTCGGGTCGAAATCGCGGTCGGAGCGCCGGGGGACTGCACGGTCGCGGACGCCTCCGCCCGGGCGAGCGCGCCGGTCTCCTCGGTCTCGCGGGCGTCGATACCGGACGCGACCGGGCGGATCGCGGAGGAGTTCGCGATCGAGGAGGACGGGGGGCTCGAACGGCCGGGGGTCGCGGCGGTCGCCGCGTACGGCGACCGGACGATCTACCGCTTTCGGCGGTCGCGGGACGAGGGGTGCGTCTGCGAACGGATCGAGGCGGTCGGGTACCCCGTCTCGGCCGTCCACGCGCGGGACGGAACGCTGTACGTCTCCTTCCACGCTCCGGACGTCGACGCGGTCCGGACCATCGTGGGCACGTTACGGGAGGGTTTCTCCGGCGTCCGCATCCGGAAGCTCACTCAGTTCGACGGCGGATCCGACCGCGACCTCGTCTTCGTGGACCGCGGTCGGTTGACCGATCGACAGCGCGAGGTCCTGCGGACCGCCTACGACATGGGGTACTTCGAGCACCCGAAGGGGGCGAACGCCGGCGAGGTCGCGGCCGCGATCGGGATCTCGCCGTCGACGTTCGCGGAGCACCTCGCCACCGCACAGCGCAAGGTCATGGACGCGGTCTTGACGCCCTGACCGCCCGCTCGGGGCCGGTTTTTCGACGATCGTGCGAGGTGCTCGGAACCCGCAAGCGCACGGAGGAGCGCCGACGTTCCCGAGCGTCGCACGTAATGACCCCCTATACGGTGCCCTCGGCTACATTACCCCACGGTATACTAACCAGTAGATATATGCCTAAAAAGCATGAATCCGGGTTCGCCACTCGGAGTATCCACGCCGGACAGGAGCCAGACTCGACGAACGCGCGCGCACCGCCCATCCACCAGACGACCTCGTACGTGTTCGACGACGCGGAGCACGCCGCCTCGCTGTTCGCGCTCGAGGAGGCCGGCAACATCTACAGCCGACTCACGAACCCGACGAACGCGGTGCTCGAAGCGCGGCTGGCGTCACTCGAAGGCGGCGTGGGTGCGGTCGCGACAGCGAGCGGCATGGCCGCCCTGGATCTGGCGACGCTGGTCCTCGCCGAGAGCGGCGACAACGTCGTGACCGCTTCCTCCATATACGGCGGCACGTACACCTACCTGACCCACACCGCGTCGCGGTGGGGGATCGAGGCGCGGTTCGTGGACACGCTCTCGGTGGACGCCTACGCGGAGGCGATCGACGAGGACACCGCCTACGTCCACCTCGAGACCATCGGCAACCCGGCGCTCGATACCCCCGACGTCGAGGCGGTCGCGGCGGTGGCCCACGCGGCGGGCGTTCCAGTACTGGTGGACAACACGTTCGCGACGCCGTACCTGTGTAATCCGATCGAGCACGGGGCGGACCTGGTCTGGGAGTCGACGACGAAGTGGATCCACGGCTCGGGCACCACCGTCGGCGGCGTCCTCGTCGACGGCGGCACCTTCCCGTGGGAGGACGGCGACTACGCCGAACTCGCCGCGGACAACCCGGCGTACCACGGGGTGAACTTCCGCGAGCGCTTCGGTGACGCCGCGTTCGCGTACGCGGCGCGCGCCCGCGGGCTCCGCGACCTTGGCAACCAGCAGTCGCCCTTCGACGCCTGGGTGACCCTCCAGGGGCTGGAGTCCCTCCCGCTGCGGATGGACCGTCACTCGGAGAACGCGCTGGCCGTCGCCGCGTTTCTCGTCGACCGCGACGAGGTCGCGTGGGTGAACTACCCCGGACTCGAGACTCACCCGACCCACGACAACGCCCGACGGTACCTCGACGGCGGCTACGGCGGGATGGTCACGTTCGGCCTAGAGGGCGGCTTCGACGCGGGGCGACGCCTCACCCAGGAGACGGAGCTCGCGAGCCTGCTCGCGAACGTCGGCGACGCGAAGACGCTCGTCATCCACCCGGCGAGCACGACCCACCAGCAGCTCACGGAGCGCGAGCGACGGGCGAGCGGCGTGACGCCCGACCTCGTGCGGCTCTCGGTCGGTCTGGAGGACGTGGAGGACATCGTCGCGGATCTCGACCGCGCGATCGACGCCGCGGTCGCGGCGGGGCGGGCCGACTAGGCTCCCCCGCGACGGTCACCCCTCGCCGCTCGTGTGATCGCGACGGACGAACAGGGAAACGGCGCGCCGGAGGGCCGGATCGTGCGGCTCCCCCTCGCACGACGCTTCCACCGTCACCGCCCGCTCGAGCGGCGTCGCCACGAGTTCCGTCACGAGTGCGTCCGCGAGGTCGGCGAGGACGGCCCGTCGCTCGTCCGTGAGTTCGCCGCGGTCATCCAGCCGCGCCAGCGCCCGGTCCAGTTCGCGGCGCTCGATCGACGCCGCCTGGGAGAGGACGCGGGCGACAGGCGCGCCGGAGGCGTCCGGTTGCTCCGTCGGCTCCACCCGACTCCGGGGGGCGTCGCCGCGTCGCCCCTCCGTCGGTTTCGCGTTCGCGGTCACGCCGTCGTCACCCCTGCTGGGTCGCCGGGAGCGGTCCGTCGTACCCGTCGGGGACGTACGGGCACAGCGGGTCGCTCTCGAACGGGTCGCCGGTGTACGCGTACGCGCGCGATCGGCTCCCACCGCAGACGTGGCGGTAGGGACACGCTCCGCACTTCCCGCGGAGGGCGTCCCGATCCCGGAGCGACCGGAACAGATCCGAGCGGCGGTACGGCTCGACGATCCCCCCCTCGCGGACGTTCCCCGCGGACTTCGGGAGGAACCCGGACGGGTAGATCTCCCCCGTGTGACTCACGAAGGCGAATCCGTCGCCCGCGACGATGCCCGTCCGGCGACCGATCCCGTCGGGTGCTCGCTCGGCTCCCCCCGCGCGGCGCTCGATCGCCACCCGCCGGTAGTGCGGTGCCTCCGTCGTCTTCACGCCGAAGGGCGCGGTCTCGCTCACCTCGCGGAGCCACTCCATGACCCGCTCGGCCGCCCCGGGCGGGATCGGATCGAGGATCCGCCCCCGGCCGACGGGGACGAGGAAGAACACCGACCACAGGACGGCGTCGAGCCCGGTCACGAGTTCGCGGATCGCGGGGAGCTCCTCGACCGTCTCGGCGCAGACCGTCGTGTTGATCTGGAGGGGGAGTCCCGCCTCTCGCGCGTCGCGGGCCGCCCGGAGCGTCCGCTCGAAACTCCCGGGCTCCCCCCGGAACTCGTCGTGGGGTTCCCCGCTCCCGCCGTCGAGGCTGAGCGCCATCCGCCGCAGTCCCGCGTCGCGCAACTCGTCGATGCGCGCCCGCGTGAGCGAGCCGGTCCCGCTCGGCGTCACGGTCATCCGGAGGCCGCGGTCGCTCCCGTAGCGTACGAGCTCGACCGCGTCGGGTCGCGCGAGCGGGTCGCCGCCCGAGAGGACGACGAGCTGTCCCTCCCCGAAGCGGCGGGCGTCGTCGAGGAGGGCCGTCGCCTCGGCCGTCGTGAGTTCGTCGGGGTGGCGGCGGGGCTGTGCCTCCGCCCGGCAGTGCTTGCAGGCGAGGTCGCACGCCTGCGTCATCTCCCAGACGAGGACGAACGGCCGCCGAGCGGTGTCGAGAGACGGCACCGCCGACTGGCTGTCGGGGCTCGCGGTCATGCTCGGTGGTTACCGTTCCGCCGTCGGCGATTCGACGTGCACCCGCGTCACGTGACCGCCGCAGCCGCACTGCTCGACGTACTCCCACGCGACGCGGTCGCCGAACGCCGCCTCGAGCGCCTCGAACAGGTAGTCGGACGGGTGGCCGTGGTTCCCGTGGGTGACGAGGTTCACGTGGTGGCCGTGGGCGGTGTGCTCGACCGCGTCGAGCGCCTCCTCGACGACCAGCCCGCGGTCGTCCGCGTGCCGCGGCTTCTCCAGGTTCGCGGACCAGGAGTTCTCGTGGACCCGATCGGTGACCGGATCGACGTCGTCGTGTGACACCGAAGTCATGCGCGAACGTTCGCCCCGGCCGGGGGAAAGCGAACCGCCGAACACGTTCGGCGAAGCGTCCGTGTCCCCGCGGCGCGACGGAACCGACATGACCGACGTCGACCGTTGCGTCCGCGCGACGGACGCGCCCGGGGACCGGCCGCGCCACCTCCTCGACGCGCGCGACCTGCCGCCGCCACAGCCGCTGCAGAACACGCTCGAACGCCTCGTCGAACTCGACGACGGGACGGTGCTGGTGCAACTCAACGACAGAGCGCCCCGGCACCTCTATCCGAAGCTGGCGGATCGGGGGTACCGGTACGAGACCGTCGAGGAGGGGGACGACGTCGTCACCGTCGTCTGGCGACCGACGGTCGACGGCGAGTGACGGGCCGTCGGAGAACCTCCCGGTATCGCTATCGCTCCGGAGGCGTCGCGCCGAACTCGTCCGGGGCGCGTCGTTCGACCGCGTGGCCGCCCGCCTCGAACGACTCGACCTCGGCGCGGAGCTGGCAGAACAGCGGTTTCGGGTCGCGGCCGGGACGCACGAGGGAACCGACACCCCGGTTACGCGAACATGTTCGGAGATACGGACTGGGGGCCGTGCCGGCAACTACTAACCGAACACGAAATGCCACGAGCGAACCTCACGCTGTCCATCCCGGAGGGGGTCTGGGTCGGGGACGTGTCGCGGGCCCACCCCGACGCCCGATTCCGCATCCTGGCGGCGCTCACGGGCGACGACTCCGGCGTCGCCCTCGCGGAGATCACCGCCGCCGACCTCGGGGCGGTCCTCCGCGACGTCGACGCCGACGCCGCCGTCACCGAACTCGACGTGCTCCGACGGCAGGGGACGACGGTCCTGATCCAGTTCGAGACGACGACCCCGCTGTTACTTCTCCCGGTGCAGGACTCCGGCGTCCCGCTCGAGATGCCGTTCACTATCGAGAACGGCGAGGCGGAGTGGGAGGTAGTGGCTCCCCAGCGCCGCCTGTCCGAACTCGGCACCCAGCTCGAGCGGTTCGGCATCCCCTTCACTGTCGACCGGATCCGTCACCGGACCGAACCGAAGCAGCTGCTCACGTACAGCCAGCTCCGACTCGTCCGCGCGGCCGTCGAGCACGGCTACTACGACACGCCGCGGCGGTGCTCGCTGACCGAACTCGCGGGGCGGGTCGAGCTCGCGAAGTCGACGTGCAGCGAGACGCTCCACCGCGCGGAGGAGAAGATCGTGAAGGAGTTCGTCGAGGACCTCGACGAACTCGCCCGGCCGCCCGCCGAGCATGACTGATCTCCCACCCCCCGCGCCGACGGACGACCGCCGGAGCCCCCGCGGAGTACCATGACCCCCGGACTGATCGCCGACTCGGAACCGACCCGATCGCTACCGATGAAACAGGACCCCTTCGCCGTCGACGGCCCCCGGCTGACGGCCGTACTCGACGCGCTCGACGACCCGGACTGCCGGGCCATCCTCGAACAGTTGGACGAACCGATGACGGCGAGCGACCTCTGTGACGCCTGCGACATCCCCCGCTCGACGATGTACCGGAAGCTCGACCTCTTGAGCGAGGCCTCGCTGCTCGAGGAGCGCATCGAGATCAACCCCAACGGTCGCCACCCCACCTGCTACGCCGTCGGGTTCGACGAGGTTCGCGTCGCCCTCGACGACGACCGCTCGCTCACGGTCGAGGTCGATCACCGGCGGATGACCCCCGAGGAGCGGCTGTCGGAGCTCTGGTCCGAGGTGCGCCGGGAGCTATGACACCGCACGTCACCGCGGCCGTCACGGTGCTCAAGACGCTCACGCTCCTGCTCGGCGGGAGCATCACCTACTACTCCTACGGGGCCTACCGGCGCACCGACGCCCCGGCGCTCCGCGCGCTCGCCGTCGGCTTCGGCGTCGTCACGCTCGGCGCGCTGCTCGCCGGGATCGTGGACCAGTTGCTCCCCCTCGATCCGAACCTCGCGCTGGCGGTCGAGAGCACGTTCACGACCATCGGCTTCGGGGCGATCCTCTACTCGCTGTACGTCGACTGAGCGCGTCGGTCGCACTCCAGTCGCGCCCGTCCCCGGACGTGACACCCCGAACGCGACGACGACCTTCCGGCTCCCCTTCGGTCCGTCCCGACGGTCGCCGAACGGGTTCGGGGATACGCTCTCGGTCCTGGCGGTAGATCGGGGGCGAGGTACCCCGGCGGGGTGCCTCGGGATGCAGGAGGCAGGACGCGGTGGGCGGTGGGCCGGGGGGTCCTCCGTCGGCCGAACGTATTCGGCCGCGTTCCCGGTCGCCGGGAATCAGGGCGACACGGAGGTCGGTGGCGTTCGAAGCGCCCCACGAGATGGAAGTGAAACGACGAACGCTCGCGAAGATCCTCGCCCTGGTCTTCGTGTTCAACCTCGTGATCATGGGCGTCGGGGCGCTGTACTCCTACCAGCAGGCCCCGCCGATCCCGCAGGAAGTCGTCGGACCGGACGGCGAGACGGTCGTCACCGGAGAGCAGGTCCGGGCGGGAAAGGTGACGTTCCAGAAGAACGGACTGATGAACCACGGCTCGATCCTGGGTAACGGCGCGTACTACGGCGTCGACTACACCGCGGACGCGCTCGAGCTGAAGACGGCGTTCATGCGCCAGTACTACGCGCAGGAGCGACACGGCGCGGAGTACGACGCGCTCCCCGCCGCCGATCAGGCGGCGGTCGACAGCGTCGTGAAGGCCGACCTGGAGGGCGCGGAGACCGGCGAGCGGATCGAGTACTCGGCGGCCGAGGTCTACGCGCACCAGCAGGTCAGGGAGGTGTACGTCGAGCGGTACCACGAGGGGAGCGCGGAGCGCGGGATCCCCGCGGGGATGATCGAGACCGAGGAGGAGGCCCGGCAGTTCGCGGACTTCGCGCTCTGGACGGCGTGGATGGCTCACACCGAGCGCCCGGGGACCGACCACAGCTACACGAACGACTGGCCGTACGCTCCCCTCGCCGGCAACGAGCCGACCGGCGCGACGATGACCTGGAGCGTGATCGCGATGGTGCTGCTGGTCGCGGGCGCGGGGATCGGCGTCTGGCTGTACAAGTCCGTCGAACTCCCGGAGCCGAGGACCGCAGGGATCCGCGTCCCCGAACCGGACGAGATCAGCCTGACGCCCGGCCAGCGCGCCGCGACGCGGTTCATCCCGCTGGCCGCGCTCCTGTTTCTCGCGCAGGTGCTCCTCGGGGGGCTCCTGGCGCACTACTACATCGAGCGTGACGGGTTCTTCGGCCTCGGCGAGCTGTTCGGGGTGGACTTCCTCGAACTGTTCCCGTTCGCGCTGGCGAAGACGTTCCACCTCGACCTCGGCATCCTCTGGATCGCCGCGCTCTGGCTCGGCGCCGGGCTCTTCCTCGCGCCGCTGCTGACGGGCTACGAACCGTCGAACCAGAGGCGGTACGTCCACGTCCTGCTCGGCGTCGTCGTCGTCGCCGCCGTCGGCGGCCTCGCCGGCGTCTGGCTCGGCGCACAGGGGTACGTCGACGGGCCGCTGTGGTGGCTGCTGGGCAACGAGGGCCTCGAGTACCTCGAGGTCGGTCGCGTCTGGCAGTTCGGGCTCCTCGCGGGCTTCGGGCTGTGGGCGGTGCTCGTCGCGCGCGGCTTCAAGCCGCTGCTCGACCGCGAGCCGCGCTACGGGCTCGCGCACATGATCCTGTACGCGGGTGGCTCGATCGGCCTGCTGTTCGCCGCCGGGATGCTCTACACGCCGCGGACGAACATGGTGACGACCGAGTTCTGGCGGTGGTGGGTCGTGCACATGTGGGTCGAGGGGGCCTTCGAGTTCTTCATCGTCGCCATCGTCGGCCTGACGCTGGTCTCGATGGGGCTGCTGCGTAAGCGCTCGGCCGAGAAGGCGGTGCTGTTCGAGGCGCTGTTCGTGATGGGATCGGGCGTCATCGGCGTCTCCCACCACTACTGGTGGATCGGCCAGCCCGACGTCTGGCTCCCGCTCGGGAGCGTCTTCTCGACGCTCGAACTCATCCCGCTGGTGCTCATCCTCTTCGAGGCGATCAACGAGTACCGCGCGCTCGCCGCCGCGGACGAGACGTTCCCATACACGCTCCCGTTCATGTTCATCATCGTGTCAGGGATCTGGAATTTCGTCGGCGCGGGCGTGCTCGGCTTCTTCATCAACCTCCCGCTCGTCAACTACTACGAGCACGGAACGTACCTGACCGTCGGGCACGCCCACGCCGCGATGTTCGGAGCCTTCGGCTTCCTCGCGCTCGGGATGGCGACGTACATGCTCCGCATCTCGACGAAACCCGCGGAGTGGACCGAACGTCGCCTCAGATGGGCCTTCTGGCTCTGGAACGGCGGGCTCGCCCTCATGGTGTTCGTCTCCGTGCTGCCGGTGGGGTTCCTCCAGCTGGAGGCGGCCTTTACTCAGAGCTACGCGGCGGCCCGGAGCCTCGCGTTCTACGATTCGGCGATCGTCCAGACGCTGTTCTGGGCGCGGCTCCCCGGCGACGCGATGATCATCCTCGGGACGCTCGTCTTCGCGTACGACATGGTCCGCAAGCGATTCACGCTGCGCGACGTGTCGCTACCGGGTGAGACGCCCACCGCCGACTCCGTTCCGGGTCGACTCCTCTCGGAAGGCGACGACTGAGAGCCCTCGGAGCGGCGTCTCCCCCGCACCCTCGCTCCCCGCAGAACCGTTTTCCCGAGGACGCCGGTCCCCCCGGGACGTCGTACGCTGCGACCTCCCGCGCTACCGACACCTCGTCCGCCTCACGGAGCTCTCGATAGCGGACCCGATCGAAAATGGCAAGTGTTATCTGCTCCCAGCAAATTCATCATCTAGAAAATATCATGGATAGAATGGTGTTGAACGGTGGAAAAAACCGCCAAACGGCGACGGAGTGCGTCGCGTGCGGGCTCGGGGCGGGCTTCAACCGCGCCGTCCTCGACGTCGTGACGGGCGACCTCCTCGGCGGGCTCTGCGTCGGGTGCGAGGAGCGGAACTTCGGGAAGAGCCTCGTCCGGGGCGACTGGTCGCTGGTCGAGGGGTGCGCGTTCTGCGCGCGGGACGGGTTCTACGCCCTGCCGCTGTGGAGGCCGTACACCGAGAACCGGGGTGGCGATACCGTCTGTCGGGTCGCGCTCAGCGTCGACGGGGCGACGCTGCGCCTCTGCGACGAACACCTGACGGCGATAGCGGGGGAGTCGGCGCGGACGGACGACGGGGACCGGAGACCGAACAGGGTGGAGTGAATGGCGGGACGCGACTCGACCGGTCCGCGCGGGGGAGCGATGCGGCGGCACGCCGAGTGGATGGGGAAGGCCGACGATCGCATCCTCGAACTGCTCCAGACGGACGGGCCGAAGACGCCCCACGAACTCCGCGACGAGATGGCAGCCCGCGGGACCGGGACCGTCTACCAGCGGACGGACATCGAGCGGCGGTGCGAACGCCTCGCCGCGTACGGGCTGATCGCGTACGACGGGTACGGCAAGTGCGAACGCACGGCGCTCGGGGAGCGGTACCTCCTCGGCGAACTCGACGCGAACGAACTCGACCGATCCGACGGGTCCCCCGGGCGGGGACGGGCCCGCGACTGATTCCGGCGGCGGGCACCGTCGTCCGGTCCAGAAAACATATACCGAACAGCACTGCATCCCGAGGTGGGCGCGGGATCGTTTCGACGACCCTGGCCCGCAGGCGTGGCCACGAACGCAACTGGCACGACGGACATCCGCGGCACGGGTGTCCCCGGCAACGGCGCTCGATCGCCGTTTTTTCGCCGTCGCTCGCGCTCTCACCGCGAAGGCTACCCGCTATCGAGGTCCGAGCGGTCCGCCCGCCGACGTGGCGGTGGTCGAGACGGGCCGCCGAACGGATCCTCCGACCGTTCCCGTCACACGGACCACTCCGACGACGGCTGGTTCCGCGAGCGATGCCGCCACACCGGTAAAGCGGACACGATCAGCGCAACGGGAACCGTTCGCCACACCCGAGACGATCACGAGGCTTTAAACAGCGACCCCTTTCGAACGGATCGGGGGAAGACGGGGAAATAAGTGAACTATCACGAATTCAATACATGTAGATGAATTTGTACCATACATCGTATAACACGTAAGATCAGCAGCCTTTCCGGGAACTATTTGATATATAGTGGCTAATAAGAGGAAATATTGATGTTTATGGTGTGAGGATCGGGGTATTAATTTTGAAAAATACGGTCAAAGAGTGGCTTTACGTAACAACTCTGTCAAAGGCGCCCGGGCGATTCGACGCGATTGCGCGCCTCCGGGGGTGTCCCCGCCCGCGGCCGAGTGCTCCGAGCCAGGCGACGGTTCGAGCGTCGACCTCTACCGGGGGCGCGGGGGTCCCCGAGTGTCTCGCCCGGCCGGCCGGCCGCCCCCTCCGCGCTCACTCGACGACCGATCTGACGGCCGAGACGACGGTCTCGTGTGCCTCGCCGTTCGAGGCGACGATCCCGCGGCCGTCGGGCGTCCAGCGGTTCCCCTCCAGATCGGTCACCGTGCCCCCCGCCCGTTCGACGAGGTACGCGCCGGCGACGGTGTCCCAGGCGTTCGGCCGCGGATCGAACGACACGGCCGCGTCGAGCGCCCCGCTCGCCACCAGCGAGAACGTCAACTGGGCGGAGCCGAGCCGTCTGAGTTCGCCGAACCGCTCGACGATCGTCCGCGCGAGCGTTCCGATCGCGGCGCCGTCCGCCGCGTGCCACCTGAGCGTGGGCGCGACGAGGAACGTCTCGGGGTCGGTCCGATCGCTCACCGAGATCGGCGCGCCGTTTCGCGTCGCGCCCGTCGGCGTCGCCCGGTAGGTGTCGCCGAGCGCGGGAGCGACGTTGACCGCGCCCTCCGGCTCCCCCTCGCGGACGACGGCGACGCTCGTCACCCACTCCGGCATTCCGCGGACGAAGTTCCCCGTCCCGTCTATCGGATCGACGATCCACGCCCACCCGTCCGGAACCGTCTTGCGCTCGTCGCCCTCCTCGGCGACGATCTCGTCGTCGGGGAAGCGCTCCTCCACCGTCGACACGATCCGTCGTTGGGTCGTCCAGTCGACGTCGGTGACGAGGTCCGTCTTGCTCGACTTCCGCTCGACGGCGAGCGACGTCCGGAAGTGCCGGCGCGCGTAGTCGGCACCGGCGCGGGCGGCGTCCATCGCGATCGTCTCTCTCGACGGCATACGCCAAGTGCGGCCCGCTCGCATAAATAAGGGCCTGGCTCTCCGTCTGTCGATGTCCTGTGACGGGGTTTCGGTACGTCGCTCGGAACCTGTTACGTACGTACCGTCGTAACGTGTCTGCGCCGATCGCAGTGCCCGACCTCTAGCCGAACACGCGTTCGTAAGCGGCGAACGCACCCGTGCGATCAGGAGTAGGTCGCCTTGATGCCGATGATGCGCGCCGCCTGCGTCACCTTGTCGGGAACCTCCTCGCGGAACCACTCGCCGTTCATCCGGGTCGTCGGCCCCGAAACGCTGAGCGCCGCGAGCACGCGACCGTCGTCGGAGAGGATCGGCGCGCCGACGGCGCGCATCCCGGCGATGCGCTCCTCGTCGTTGAGCGCGAACCCGCGTTCACGGACGAGCGTCAGTTCCTCGCGGAGGGACTCGCGGTCGGTCAGCGTCCGGTCCGTCCGCGCCGCCAGTTCGAGCGTGTCGAGCAACGCTTCGAGGTCGTCGTCGGGCAGGAACGCCAGGTAGGACTTCCCGACGGCGGTCGCGTGGAGGTCGACCACCGTTCCGATGTGCGAGTCGGTCTGGATGGCGCGCTCGGTCTTCGCCTGGTAGATATACACCCCCCGACCGTTCTCCTCGACCATCACCTGCCCGCGCTCGCCGACGGCGCTGATCAGCTCGTCGACCTCCTGCTTGGCGATGTGATAGAGGTTCTGGCGCGTCCGGGCGTGGTCGCCGAGGTCGAGGAACTTCAACCCGAGGTGATACGTGGGCCCCTCCTTCACGACGTAGCCGAGGTCGACGAGCGTCCAGAGGTGGGCGTGGGCCGTGCTCTTCGAGATACCGACCCGGTCCGCCACCTCCGTCACGCCGAGTCCCCCCTCCTCCCGCAACTGTTCGACGACGGCGAACGACGTTTCGGTCGCGCCGACCCGCTTCCCCCCTGACGTGTCGCTTTCGGCCATGAACGTCTCCAATGGGACACGTTGACAAAAGTCTATCCCAATCGTTCGACAGAGGCGAACCGCCGTTCGCTTCGATGCGGACGGATCTCAGGCGGTTCGGAGGGCGGCGGTCACGTCGCGGACGGGCCGCTCGTCGACCGCGAGGACCGCGTCGAGCGCCGCCTCCGGGTCGTCGAGCGGGTCGAGCAGCCGCCGACAGCGATCGCGGAACTCCTCCTCGGAGAGCGGGTCGCGGTAGTCCCCGCGGGGGTAGGCGCGCTCGCCGGTCCGGACCTCGCCGCTCGCGAGCGTGACGCGGACGCGCGCGCCCCAGTCCTCGGGGAAGGCAGCCTCGAACGCCTCGTCCACGTGAAGGGTGACCCGCTCCGCGAGCGACTGGACGGCGGGGTCGACCACCCGCTCGGGCTCGAAGTCGGCCAGTTCGACGGCCCCGGAGTGGAGGTAGCGCGCGAGGACGTACGGCGTCGAGAACTTCGCGCCGGTGAGCGTCGTCGGGCGGGCCGCGTCCATCTCGGCGGCGTTCGCGAACGTGTGGACGTCCACCGACTCGACCTCGGCGGGGTCGATCTCGCCGGCCGCGCGCAGCGCGTCGAGCGGCGGGTGCGTGTACCGACAGGAGGGGTACGGCTTGAAGTAGTTGCGCGTGATCTCCCAGGTCTCGCCGAGCTCGGCGAACTGGCGCGCGAAGACGCCCTCGTCGAGGAGTTCCTCGAACGGGTCGTACACCTCGGCGACGGCGGTCGCCGACCCCGACAGGCCGGCCCCCGCGAGCACCGCCGCGTCCACGCCGGCCTGCGCGGAGAACCCGGCGGTGAAGTTCCGCGCCGGCGCGCCCTCCTCGAAGGGATCGTGCATCGAGACGACGGCGAGGTTGGCCGCCACGCGGAACGTCTCGCGCAGCTCCTCGGACGCGTGGCCGAGACACTGCGCCGCGGTGAGCGCCGGTCCGACGGTCGTCCACGTGGAGTGGGGATCGCGGAGCAGCCACGGCACCGCCTCGTTGAGCCGCGCTTTCATCGCAAAGATGGCGAATTCGAGGCGGACACAGAGTTCGTAGCTCCGGACGCACGCCTCGACGAACTCGCGACCAGAGCGGTCGGCGGCCTCCGCCGCCGCGAGCCCCCCCGCGACGATGCCCGCGCCGACGTGGCCCCCGGTGTTGTGCCCCTCCTCGATCTCGGGGGTGATGGCGCTCGCGCCGTTCACGAGCGCGGCGTGCCCCGGCGCGACGCGCCGGTCCGTCCCGACGACGGTCGCCGGCCCGTCGGCGAGCGGGGCCGTCGTCGCCACCTCCCGGTTCGTCGGCTCGTCCGCCCCGGCAACCATCGCGCAGAGCACGTCGGACACCGTCTTCGCGCCGCGCGCCCGCACCTCGGCGGGTACCGGCCTCTCGATGAACTCGTACGCCTGTGCCTCCCACTCTCGTACCGGCTGGAGATCGGTCATTGTCGTGTCGTATCGGTAGCAGCGTCGTGTCAGTCGTGTCACATCGGTAGTGCCGCGTGTGGTTCGTTTCTCGCGATCACGCCCGCGTCAGCGCGCACAGCACGCGCGGCGCGGCCGGTTCGCGCGCCGCCGCCCACAGGTCGTCGACGCGCCTGTCCCCGACGACGGGGGCCGCGAGCGCCTCGAACTTCTCCCGCAACTCCGCCTCGGTGAAGGGGTCGCGCTCGCCGCCGCGGGCCTCCTCGACGGTCCGCGAGACGGTCGTCCCCGCGCGGTCGCGGATCCGGACCCGCGCCCCGCGGGCGTCGGGCACTCGCTCCGCGATGTCGTCCGCGACGCGGACGGAGACGCGCTCGGCGAGCGCGAGCGTCTCGTCGGTGAGCGCGCTTTCCTCGAACGCCTCCTTTCCCGTCCCGCCGGTGACGAGCGCGGTGGCGACGGCGAACGGGACGGAGAACTTCGCCTGCAGCGCGTTGCCCGGGCGCGTCGCGGCCAGCGCGGCCGCGGCGGGGTACGTCTCGACCTCGACGCGCTCGATGCGCGCCGGGGGCGGTACCGATCCGGCGTCGTCGAGCGCCGCGACGGCGTCGAGCGCCGGGTGGGTGAATCGGCAGGCGGCGTGGCGCTTGAAGTAGCCCTCCGCGAGCTCCCAGTCCGTCCCGAGCCCCTCGCTCAGCGCGGCGGGGTCGACGCCGTCGTCGGTCGCGGCGTCGAGGTGGCGGGCGATTCCCTCCGACAACCCGGTGAACCCCGCCCCCGCCTGATCGGCCGCGACGATCCCCGAGAGGTTACTCATCCCGGCGAACGAGTTCCGCACGGTCGCGCCCTCGGTGGCGGCGGCGAACCTGGTGTGCTGAGCGTAGTTCGCCGCGATGCGCAGCGACGTCAACGTCTCGTCCGGGTCGAACCCCCGGTACCGGCAGACGGCGGCCGCCGCGCCGACGGCTCCCCACACGCCGTGGGGGTGGTACCGCGCGTCGAGCGGGGTCGCCGCGCGGGCGACCCGCACCGCGGCCTCGTAGCCCGCGACGAACGCCGTCAGGAACGCCTCGCCGCCCCCGTAGTCGGCTTCCGCCTCGGCTAGCGCGGCGGGCAGGACGTGGATCGCCGGGTGGCCCGCGGCGTACTTGTGCCCCTCGTCCAGTTCGAGGGCGGTCCCGCTCGTCCCGTTTACGAACGCCGCCTTCGTCGGGTCGGCCCCCAGGTCGTCCGTCCCGAGGACGGTTGCCGTCCCGTTCCCGTTGGGCGTCCCCGCCCAGCGCTCGACGAGCCCGGCGACCGCCGGGTCCGACGCGCCGCCGAGGATCGCGCCCACCGTGTCGGCGACGACGAGCCCCGCGCGGTCGCGGATTCGCTCGGGCACGTCCGCCGGGTCGAGGTCGGCGACGAACGACGCCAGTTCCCGCTCGTGGTCTGTCGGTTCGGCCATCTCAGACACCAAGGTACGCCTGGACGACGCGCTCGTCGGCGAGCAACTCCTCGCCGGTCGCGCTCATCGTGATCTCGCCGTTCTCCATGACGTAGCCGCGGTCGGCGAGCCGGAGCGTCTGCTTGACGTTCTGCTCGACCATGAGCACCGTCAGCCCGTCGGCGTGGATCTCCTCGATGACGCGGAACACCTCCTTCACGAGGTGCGGCGCGAGCCCGATGGAGGGTTCGTCGAGGATGAGCAGGTCGGGCTCGCCCATCAGCGCCCGCGCGATGGTGAGCATCTGCTGCTCCCCGCCGCTCATCGTCCCGGCGCGCTGGTCGCGGCGCTCCTCCAGCCGCGGGAACAGCTCGAAGGCGTACTCGACGTTCGCCTCCCGGTTCTCCCTCGCGCCGGGGGTCTGCGCGCCCAGTTGCAGGTTCTCGAGGACGGTCATCCCGGTGAAGAGGTCGCGGTCCTCGGGCACCTGGACGATGCCGCGCTCGACGACGTCGTGCGGGGCCCGCCCGGCGATCTCCTCGCCGCGGTAGGCGACGCGCCCGGCCGTCGGTTCGAGGACGCCGCAGATGGTCCGCATCGTCGTGGTCTTGCCCGCGCCGTTCGAGCCGATGAGCGCGACGATCTCGCCCTCCTCGACCGCGAGGTCGACGCCGTGGAGCACCTCGATGCCGTCGTAGCCCGACCGGACGCCGTCGAGTTCAAGCATCGGCACCGTCGTCACCTCCGATGTACGCCTCGATCACGCGCTCGTCGCGGGCGACCGCCTCGGGCGACCCGAACGCGATGCTCCGTCCGTTGTCGAGCACCTTCACGCGATCCGATATGCTCATGATCGCGTCCATGTCGTGTTCGATGACCAGCAGGCTCGTCCCGTCCTCCCGGAGCCCCCGGAAGAGGTCGAGCATGCCCTCCGTCTCGGCCGGGGTCAGCCCGGCCATGATCTCGTCCAGCAGCAGCACGCTCGGGTCGGTCGCGATCGCGCGGGCGAGTTCGAGGCGCTTCTGCGCGCCGACGGTGAGTTCGTCCGCGCGCTCGTCCGCCCGCCCCGCGAGGCCGACGAACGCGAGGCGTTCGCGGGCGATCTCCCGCGCCTCGGCGCGCCGTCGAGTGTGGATGTGCGCGCCGACCATCGCGTTCTCGAGGACGGTGAGGTCCTCGAGGGGCCGCGTGATCTGGAACGTCCGCGCGAGCCCGCGGCGGGCGATCTCGTGGGCCGCCAGACCGGTCACGTCCTCGCCGTCGAGGACGATCCGCCCCGAGGTCGGCGGGAATACGCCGCTGATGCAGTTGAACAGGGTCGTCTTGCCCGCGCCGTTCGGGCCGATCAGTCCGACGATCTCGCCCCGTCCGACGTCCATCGAGACGCCGTCGAGGGCGACCAGGCCGCTGAACGTCTTGCCGACGTCGCGCACCTCAAGGATGGCGTCCGCGTCGTCGGCCGCGTCGGTCGTGGTAGTGTCAGTTGGTTCGGTTGCCATCAGTCGTCACTCGTGGTGTCCGCGGCGGGTTCGTCGTTCACGCGTCGGTGCAACAGGTCGCGGATCCGGTCGGGCCAGTTCACGACCCCCTTCGGGCTGTAGATGACGATGAGCACGAGAAAGAGCCCGTAGATGATGCGATCGAGGCCGTTCACGTTGTCGAAGGTCGTCCGGGCGATCTCGCTGATCGGCGTGACGACGAACGAGCCGACGATCGGCCCGACGAGCGTACCCGGCCCGCCGACGACGGCGGGCAGGAGCAACTCGACGTTCTTGAACAGCGCGAACACCGTCGAGGGCCGAATCGTGGTGAAGTACATGCTCCAGTACGCGCCGACGAGCGCGGTGAAGAACGCGCTCACCGCGACGCCAAGGAGCTTGTAGCGGTAGGCGGGCACGCCGACGCTGGCGGCCGCGCGCTCGTCCTCGCGGATGGCGAAGAAGTACAGCCCCACCCACGAGTTCTTGATGAGCCACGCGACGACCGTCACCGCGAGTAGGAACCCGAGGATGACGTAGTAGTACGGCAGGTCGCTCTGGAACTGGAGCGCGAGCAGGCCGTAGTCCGCGCCGTACTCCTGGGGGAACGGCTTGAAGTAGCCGTTCGCGCCGTTGAGTTCGGAGGCGTTCACCACGACGAAGCGCAGCAACTCGGCGAACGCGAGCGTCGCCAGCGCGAAGTAGTGGCCCTTCAGGTCGTACCGGAAGCAGAGGTGCCCGACGACCAGGCCGTACAGCGCGGCCAGCGCGCCCGCGACGAGCATGCCGATCCACGGGTTGACGGCGGCGTCGATCAGGAGCTTCTGAGTCGCGTACGCGCCGATGCCGAAGAAGGCGGCGTGCCCGAACGAGAACTGTCCCGTGTAGCCGGACATGACGTTCCAGGCCTGCGCGGCGGTCGCGTAGATGAGCGTGAGGACGAGCACCTTGAGGCTCAGCACGCTCGCCAGCTCCATCCCCGCGACGTCGATCTCGATGACGTACGGCAGGGCGGCGAGGAACCCGAAGCCCGCCGCACCCTTCACGAGCGGCGCGTAGGACCGTTCGTCGAACGCCTCGTAGCCGCTCCTGACCGAGTCGAGCGTGCTCATGCGCTCCCCCCGAACAGCCCCTCCGGCTTCACGAGCAGCGTCAGGATGAAGATGAGGAAGATGAGCACCTGCGCGGTCGTGCCGGGGAAGTAGTACGAGCCGAACACCTGCACCAGTCCGATAAGGAGCCCGCCGACGAACGCCCCGGTGAACGAACCGAGGCCGCCGAGGACGACGATGACGAACGCGTTGATGAGGAACGTCTCGCCGGTGAACGGATCGAAGCGCTGGAACAGCGCGACCGCCCCGCCGGCGACCCCCGCCAGCGCCGCGCCGATGCCGAAGGTGAGGTAGTTGATCCGCGGGACGTTGATGCCCACGGCGCGCGCGCCGTCGCGGTTGTCGGCGGTCCCCCGGATCGAGCGCCCCAGGTCGGTGTACCGGAGGAACGCCCGCACGGCGAGCATCGCCACCAGCGCGATGAGGAGCGCGTACAGCTCCCCGACCGGGACGTAGACGCCGAGGACGTCGAGGCTCCCGAGGTCGAGGTTGATCGTGCGCGGGTTCGGGCTGAACCAGATCTCGATGCCCGACTGGACGATGAACAGCACGCCGAGCGTGGCGATGAGCTGGTTCTGCTGGGGGGCTTCGATTATCGGTTCGATGGTCGTGACGTGGACGACGACGCCGAGCGCGAACAGCACGGCCGCCGCGATGGGGATGCCGAGAAACGGGTTGAGCCCGAACGAGACGGCCGCGAACCAGACGGTGTACATCCCGACGACGAGGAACGCGCCGTGCGCGAAGTTGATGACGTCCATCACGCCGAAGATCATCGTCAGTCCGAGCGCCGTCAGCGCGTACACCCCGCCGAGCAACAGGCCGAAGACGAGCAACTGGAACAGCACCGGCTCGCCCGCGGCCACGTCCCCCGCGAAGTCGGCGAACGGCTTCGTGAGTCGGTCGACGAGTCCCGCTCCCTGGAGCGGAACGTGCGTTATGCTACGTTGAAACATGGTGGCCTTTCTCTAAAGCTGTCCTCGTAGTTCGACGGTATAATCCCAGCGGTGTGCGTCACACCTGGGGTTTCGCCTCGGCGTACTCCTCGGGGTAGACGACCTTGACCGCTCCCTCCTGGACCTGGTTGACCGGGGCGAGGGCGTTCTCGTTCTCGCCGTTCTCCTTGAACGAGACCGGCCCCATCGCAGCGATGTGGTCAGCGTACTCCAGTTTCTCGAGCGCGGCGTTGATCTCGTCCTTGTCCGTGCTTCCGGCGGCCTCGATGCCCGCGATGGCGACCTCCGCGGCCGTGTAGGCCATCCCGACGGTCGCGCTGAACCCCTGGTCGAACTGCTTGTTGAACTGCTGTTTGACCTCCTCGGTCTTCTCGATCGTCGGGTTGAGCGCGTAGTTGTTGTCCATGACCCCGTTGGCTGCCTGGCCGAGGTCGGCCACGGCGTCGTCGTCGGTGAACGTCGCGCTGGCGCAGGCCGTCAGGTGCGGCGGCCGGTAGTTCTGGTCCCGAAGCGCCTTCATCAGCGTCACGCCGCCCGGGACGTACGTCGTCGCGATGATGGTGTCGGGGTCTGCTCCCTTGAGCTTCGACACCTGCGTGTTGGCGTTGCTCGCGCCGAACTCGAGGGCGGTCTCGGCGACGACCTCGACGTCGTTCTCCGGGAGGAACGTCTTGAGGTGGTTACGGATGGCCTGCCCGTAGCTGTTGTTCACGTAGAACAGTCCGGCGGTGTCGAGGGTGCCCCCGTTGTCGCGGATCGCCTCCGGGACGAGCGTGGCGTAGTCCTCGGCCATCTTCTTCGCGGGGGGCTGGGGCCGGTAGACGTAGTTCAGTCCCCGCCCCTGGAGGATGTCGTCGTCGGCCGCGACGCTGACGACGAACGGCGTCTTCGCGCGCTCGGCCACCTGCGTCGCGCTCGTCGTCGCGGGCGAGGCGTAACACCCCGTCAGGAGGTGCGCGCCCTCCTCGATGAGTTCCTGGGAGACCTGGCCGCCGAGTTCCTGCTTGCCCTGGTTGTCGCCCTTGATGACGGTCACCTGTGCGCCGCCGAGCGACTCGATGCCGCCGGCCTCGTTCTTGCGCTCGGCCGCGAGGCGCACCGCGTTGTGCATCCCAGTGCCGGTCGAGGCGAGACCGCCCGAGAGAGGGTGGTTCGAGCCGATGACGACCTCCTCCGCGTTCCCGCCGCCGGCCGTTCCACCGCCGCTCCCGTTCCCGCCACCGCCGCCGTTCCCGGCGTCGTCGCTGGCGCACCCCGCGAGCCCCGTCAACCCGATGGTGCCGGCCGCTCCGGCGTACTTGATAAAGCTCCGCCTGCTGGTCGCTGTGTGCCGCTTGCGATTACTCGGCATGGTAGCCATCCGCTACATTTCTGTAAGGCGTATTAAGTCCTCGCCTGATATGTATATGTATTCTAATACGAACAAAAGAAAATCAAGAATCGGCACCGGGTCACGTCCGGTCCGGCCGTGCGTCACTCGGCGAGCGACTCACGCGCATGGATCCCCGCCAGCCGACCCAGCCCCAGCGCGGCGGTCAGGCCGTTCCCGCTGAGGTAGCCCCCGGCCCCGTGTCCGCTGATGCCGACGGCGGTGCCGCCGCCGGCGTACAGGTTCTCGACGATGCTCCCGTCGGCCCGGAGGACGCGTGCGTACTCGTCGACGACGAGTCCGCCCTGCGTGTGGAACAGCGCGCCCGTCACCTCGGCACCGTAGAACGGGGGTTCGAGGACGTGGGTGCCGTCCTCGCGGCCCGTCCCGTCCGGTTCGCCGGCCTCGACCGCGTCGTTGTAGCGTTCGACCGCGGCCTCGGCGGCCGCGGCGTCGAAGCCGTAGCGATCGGCCAGTTCCGCGACGGTGTCCCCCCGGACGTACGCGCCCAGTTCGACCGCCTCGTCGAAGTCGTCGAACGCGCCCTCCAGTCGGCGGAAGATCCGCTCGTCGAACAGCTCGTAGGCGACGCCGCCGGGCTGGCGGAGCACGTCCACGGCGAACTCGGAGTAGCCCGCCGACTCGTCGCCGAAGCGCTCGCCGTCGGCGTTGACCATGATCCCGCCGTTCATTATCACCGCGTACGTCGAGAGCGCGCCCGTCTGGTAGGCGACCGACGCGTGGCCCTGGTAGGCGTCCATGCAGGCGAGTTCGCCGCCGAGGTGCGCGCCCCAGCGGATGCCGTCGCCGGTGTTGCCGTCCGCCCCGAAGTAGAGGGCGTCCTCCAGTCCCTCGGTCCACTCGGTTACCATGCGCTTGTTCCCGGCGAAGCCGTCCGTCGCGAGGATCACCCTCTCGCAGGCGATGGCCTCCTCGCGGCGCTCGCCGGCGACGCACCCGACGACCGCGCCCTCCTCGGCCACCAACTTCGTCACCGGCGCGTTGGTGAGCAGTTCGATGTTCGACGCACCCTTGACGCGCTTGCGCAGCTCGGCGACGAGGTTCGCGCCGTTGCGCCCCGGCGGGGCGTGCATCCGGTACTCGGAGTGCTTGGGGTACCGAAAGTCGTCCACGAGCGACAGCGAGACGTCCCACTCGTCGACGAGGTAGTGGATCAGGTTCGCGCTCTCCGTACAGAGCCGCCGGACCATCGCCTCGTCGGCCTCGCCGCCGTTCTTTTCCATCACGTCGCGCATCATGTCCTCGGGGGTCTCCTCGATGCCCGCCTCGCGCTGGAAGCGCGTCCCGGCGGCGGGGATCATCCCCGTCGAGAGCGAGGTGTTCCCGCCGACCTCGTCGGTCTTCTCCAGCACCGTCACCTGGAGGTCGGGGGCCTCCGAGGCGACCAGCGCCGCGACCAGTCCCGTCCCGCCGCCGCCCGCGACGAGGACGTCCGTCTCCACGTCCCACTCGACGCTCGCGGCGTCGACGATCTCCGATGCGCCGTCCTCCAGCGTGCGCTGCTCCGCGCTCATACGCCTCCCTCCGCGCTCTCCCGCGTAAAGCTATCGCAACCCACGCGAACTTATGTCCCCTCGGCCGATCCGTGAGGTATGGCACCCCAGCAGTCGCCGCGGGCCGTCGTCGAGTCGTTCTTCGAGCGGATGGCCGACGATCGGCGCGACGCCGTCGACGAACTGTTCGCCCCGAACGCGGTCGTCACGCTCCCCGGCGCGCGCTTCGAGGGTCCGAACGCGCCGCGCGCGTTCCTCGACTTCCTCGCGCCGCGCTACGAGCGGGCGGACAAGGAGTTCGACCGCTGGATCGAGGCGGACGACTCGGTCGTCTCCATCGGGACGCTCCACGGCGTGGCCAACGGCGGCGACGAGTTCGAGGGCGTCCGGTACGTCGACGTCTACGAGGTGCGCGACGGCCTGATCGAACGCCTCGATATCTGGAACGACCTCGCGGTCGACGGCGTGGTGGAGCCGTGACCCGCGAGCGGACCGGCGTCCTGTTCGCGCTCCGGGACGATCCCGACCTCGCCCGCCGCGCGGAGGAACTGGGGTACGAGAGCGTCTGGGCGGCCGAGGGGCAGGGCCGGTCGGCCTTCGGCAAACTCGAACGCTGGGCGACCGTCACCGACGAGGTGGGACTCGCCACCGGCATCGTCAACATCTACTCGCGGACGCCCGCCGCACTGGCGCAGTCGACCGCCACGCTCGACGCCCACTCCGGGGGTCGGGCGATCCTCGGCCTCGGCGTCGCCCATCCCGGTGTGGTCGAGGGGTTCCACGGCGTCCCGTTCGAGCGCCCGCTGGCCCGCCTGCGCGAGTACGTCGAACTCGTCCGCCGGTACCTGGGCGGGGACGCTTCCGCCTTCGACGGCGAGTTCTTCGCGCCCGAGCGCACCTCCCTCTGGTCGGCCTTCGAACCGGTCCGCGGGGAGGTCCCGATCTACAACGCCGCGCTGGGTCGGGGGAACGTCACCCTCACGGGCGAGTGCGCCGACGGGTGGCTGCCCAACCTCTACCCCCGCGCGCGGTTCGATGAGGCGCGAGGGTGGCTCGCGGAGGGCGCGTCGCGTGTCGGCCGCGCGCCCGACGAGGTCGACGTTGCGATGTACGTCCTCGCGGCGGTGGACGACGACCCGACCGCCGCCCGGGCGTCGGCTGCGGAGCACGTCGCGTACTACCTGCGCGACGTCCCGGGCTACTACGGCCGGGTCGCGCGCGAGGCGGGGTACGGGGAGATGGTCGAGGCCGTCCGCGCCGCCGACACGACGCCCGAGGGGGCGACCCGGGTGAGCGAGGCGTTCCTCGACCGCGTCGCGCTCGCGGGGACGCCCGGGACGGTGCGCGACCGCCTCGACGACCTCCGGTCGATGGGCGTCGACCTCCCCGTCGTCCGCGCGCCGTCGGGCGCGACCGACGAGCAGGTCCGACGGGTGCTGGAGGCGTTCGCGCCCGACTGAATACCTGTCTGGACACCGACACCTGTCGAAGACGAAATTTTATGCCCGCCCCCGTCCCAACCTGAGAGTGATTCACGTACATGACAGCCCACGTCTGGGATGACCTGCTGTCCGAGCGGGACCGGCAGGTCATCTCGAAGGCCGGATACGACGAGGAGGGCGCGTCGAGTTGGGAGTCGCGCGGCCTCGGGGAGAACCCGCTGGTGTTGGTGATCGACATGCAGCGGCTCATCGTCGGGGAGAACGTGCCCATCCTCGACGCCATCGAGGAGTACCGCACCGCGATGGGACACGTCGCGTGGGAGGCCATCGACCACATCGCGCCGTTCCTCGACTTCGCCCGCGAGCGCGAGGTGCCGGTCGCGTACACGCGGGTCGTCCCGTCGAGCTACGACGACCCCGACCACGAGGACCTGGAGATCGTCGAACCGCTCGCGCCGGCGGCGGACGAGCCGGTGATCGACAAGTCCTACGCCAGCGCGTTCTACGGGACCGACCTGCTCTCGCGGCTGGTCCGCGGCGGTCACGACAGCGTGATCGTCGTCGGCAACTCCACGAGCGGCTGCGTCCGGGCGACCGCCGTCGACGCGAAGCAGAACGGCCTGGGTGTGATCCTCCCCCAGGAGTGCGTCTTCGACCGCATCGAGGCCTCGCACAGGGTCGGCCTGCTCGACCTCTGGATGAAGTACGCCGAGGTGCTCGAGACCGAACAGGTGCGGGAGTACGTGGCGTCGCTATGAGCGCCCAGTACGACCTCGTGCTCTCCGGGGGAACCGTCGTGACGCCCGAGGCGGGGACGTTCCGCGCCGACGTGGCGTGCGAAGGCGAGACGATCGCCGCCGTCGGCCGCCCCGGCTCGCTCTCGGGGGAGACGGAGATCGACGCCGCCGGCAGGCACGTCCTCCCGGGGGCGATCGACCCGCACACCCACCACGGCATCTACCGCGGCCTGGACGAGGACGCGGCGAGCGAGTCGCGCTCGAACCTCGTCGGCGGGGTCACCACCACCGGGAACTACTTCCGACGGGCGGGTGCCTACCGCGACATCATGGACGACTACTTCGCGCAGGCGGAGGCGAACTACCACCACGACTACTTCTTCTCGCTCGGGCTGCTCTCCTTCGAGCACGTCGAGGAGGTCCCCTACATCGTCGACGAGCTGGGGATCACGACGTTCAAGTGGTACATGAATTACAAGTACTCGGCGGCGGAGAAGTTCGGCGTGGACTGCGAGATGCGCGACGACTTCGGCGACGCCTTCGTGGAAACGCTCGCCGAGCAGGACGTGCCGACGACCCTCGGCTACCACTCCGAGAACGTCGAGATCACCAACGCGCTCGCGGGCGGCAACGTGTACCTCGCCTCCGAGGACGACGGGACGGAGGCCGACGCGGACGAGGACTACTCGGTGATGGTCGAGGAGTTCCCCGCGCGCGCCGAGGCCCAGAGCATGATCGCGGGCGCGGCGCTCGCCCGCCAGCACGACTACGACGGCTTCTACGCCGTCCACATCAGCGCCGGGCGCACCGCGGACGAGCTCGCGACGCTCAAGGAGGCGGGCTACGAGATCACCGGCGAGACGTGCACCCACTACCTCGCGCTCACCACCGAGGAGTGCGACGAGCGCATGAAGGTGAACCCGCCGGTCCGATCGAAGGCCGACCAGGAGACGCTCTGGCGGCGCGTCGCGGACGGGACCATCTCCTGCATCGGCACCGACCACTGCTGTAACCTCGCCGAGGAGAAGTTCGGCGAGGGTATCCGCGACAGCCTGCTCGGCTTCCCGAGTTCGTCGACGATGCTCCCGCTGATGCTGTCTGCGGGGGTCGACGCCGGGCGCATCTCGCTCGAGCGCGCCGTCGAGGTGACGAGCACCAACACCGCCAGGGCGTTCGGGCTGTACCCGAAGAAGGGGACGATCCGCGTCGGCAGCGACGCCGACCTGGTCGTCGTCGACCTCGACGAGACGAGGACGGTCACGCCCGAACTGCTGAAGAGCGTGGCGGGCTACTCGCCGTACGAGGGCCGCGAGGTGACTGGCTGGCCGACCCACACGGTCGTCAAGGGGACACTCGCGTACGCCGACGGCGAGATCAGGAGCGAACCGGGCCTCGGCACGCACGTCGACCGCCCGGTCGCCGAGTGACCCGGAACCGAACTGCCCAGGACACCTATCACACCACACCCACGATGAACACGGACGCATCACGGACGGAGCCACGAGTGGAGTCGACATGACGAACGAGATGGACGGGACGAGCGACGTGGACGGAACGGACGAGCCGAACGAGGCGGACGGGAGAGTCGCGACGGACGGAGCCGACGGGCCGCTGCGCGGCCTGACGGTCGTCGAGGCGGGGTCGATGATCTCCGGGCCGACGGTGGGCCGTCTGCTCGCCGACTTCGGCGCGACGGTGATCAAGGTCGAACACCCCGAGTTCGGCGACCACATCCGGAACTTCGGTCCGCAGAGGGGGGAAACCGGCCTCTGGCACAAGTACCTCTCGCGGAACAAGCGGTCGGTCACGCTCGATCTGAGCGCCGAGCGCGGACAGACCGTGTTCAGGGACCTCGTGAGCGAGGCGGACGTGCTGATCGAGAACTTCCGCCCCGGTACGTTCGAGCGGTGGAACCTCGGCTACGGGCGGCTCCGCGAGGTCGCCCCTGGCCTGGTGATGCTCCGGATGTCGGGGTTCGGGCAGGACGGTCCCTACGCGGAGAAGCCGGGGTTCGGCACGCTCGCGGAGGCGATGAGCGGCTTCGCCTACCTCAACGGCTTTCCCGACCGCGAGCCGCTGCTTCCGCCGACGGGCCTCGCGGACTCCATCGCGGCGCTCTACGCCACCTTCTCCGTGATGTTCGCGCTGTACGACCGCGAGGTGAACGGCGGGAGCGGCCAGTGCATCGACGTGAGCCTCATCGAACCCATCTTCAACGTCCTCGGTCCCCAGCCGCTGCGCTACCAGCAGCTCGGGGAGGTCGAGGCGCGCTCGGGCAACCGCTCTACCTCCTCCGCGCCGCGGAACGTCTACCGGACGAAGGACGACCGCTGGGTCGCCATCTCCGCGAGCGCGCAGCCCCTCGCCATGCGAACCTTCGACGCCATCGGTCGGCCCGATCTCAAGGACGACCCGCGCTTTTCGACCAACGAGCGCCGCCTCGAGAACGTCGAGGAACTCGACGCGATCATCCAGGAGTGGATGGATGAGCACACCCGGAAGGAGGTGCTCGCGGCGTTCGACGCCGCGGACGCGACGCTCGCGCCGGTCTACAACGTCGAGGACATCCTGCACGACGAGCACTACCGGGCGAGGGAGGCGACCGTGACCGTCGACGACCCCGACCTCGGGGAGGCGGTCGTCCAGAGCGTCGTCCCGAAGTTCTCCGAGACGCCCGGACGGGTCCGCCACCTCGGGGCCGACCTCGGCGAGCACAACGACGCGGTGTACGGCGACCTGCTCGGCTACGACGAGGAGTTGCGCGCGGAACTCGGTGAGGAGGGGGTCGTATGAGCCTCGATCTGCCCGACTCTGCGACCGTCGTCGAGATGCTGCCCCGCGACGGCTTCCAGCGCCTCGACGAGTTCGTCCCGACCGACGAGAAGGTCGAGATCGTCGACCGGCTGAGCGCGACCGGCGTGGACGAGATCGAGATCACGTCGTTCACCCACCCGAGGGCGGTGCCGACGCTTCGGGACGCGGACGAGGTGGCGGCGCGCGTAGAGCGCCGCGACGGCGTGACCTACCGCGCGCTCGTGCCGAACCGGGTCGGGATGGAGCGCGCGATCGACGCCGATGTGGACAAGGTGAACGCGCTCGTCACGGTGAGCGAGACGTACAGCCGGAAGAACCAGAACATGACCGTCGAGGAGATCCTCGGGGAGATCGAGGCGATCTGCGAGCTCGCCGCGGACCACAGCGTCGAGGTCGAGGCGGGGATGGGGACGAGCTTCTACTGTCCCTACGAGGGGCGGGTCCCCCGCGACCGGACCCTCGACGTGGTCGACCGCGTCGTCGAGGCGGGCGTCGACGAGGTGACGCTGGCGACGACGATGGGCCTCGCGAACCCCGTCCAGGTCGCGGAGACCTTCGGGGCCGTCTTCGAGCGCCATCCCGACCTCGACGCGGGGTTGCACCTCCACGACACGAACGGGATGAGCCTCGCGAACACGCTCGCGGCGATGGAGTGCGGCGTCTCGCGCTTCGACGCGTCGGTGTGCGGGCTCGGCGGGGGCGTCGTCCTCCCCGGCGAGATGAGCGGCGTCGGCAACACCCCCACCGAGGACCTCGTCCACATGCTCGCCGCGATGGGCGTCGACGCGAACGCCGACTTAGGGCGCGTGACCGACGTCGCGCGCGACGTGCGCGACCGGCTGGAACTGTCCACCGCGAGCCACGTCCTCGCCGGGGGCACCGTCGAGGGCGTCCTCGACGCGGTCGCCGCGGGGGAGGGGAACGACTGATGTCCCCCCCGCGCGAACGGACGCGTATCGGTCGCCGCGGCCGTATCGACTGTGCCGACCGCACTGGCGGTATCGACCGTACCGACCGCACCGGCTACGCCGACCGTATCGACAACAGACCGTCCGACCGACGCCCCGACGTGGCGGGCGTCGACGACCTGCGACCGACGACCAGCGATCCATGACCGGAAAGACCCTAGCAGAGAAGATCCTCGCGGAAAAGTCGGGGACCGACGCCCGCGCCGGCGACTACGTCGAGGCGGCCGTCGACGTGATGATGGCTCACGACGTGACCGGCCCGCTCGCCTTCCAGACCTTCCGGGAGGTGACGGGCGACGACGCCGAGCTCTTCGCCCCCGAGCGGACCGTACTGACGATCGACCACCACGCGCCCGCTGACGGCGTGCGGGCGGCGAACAACCACAACTCGGTGCGCGGCTTCGCCGAGGAGTTCGGTGCCGTCCAGTACGAGGTGGGAGACGGGATCTGCCACCAGGTGCTCGTCGAGGACGGCTTCGTCGCGCCGGGTGACCTCGTCATCGGCGCGGATTCCCACTCGACGACCTTCGGCGGCGTCGGCGCGTTCGGGACGGGCGTCGGCTCGACCGACCTCGGCACGGCGTTCGCGACGGGCGAACTCTGGTTTCGCGTTCCCGAGACGAAGCGCTTCGAGGTGGGCGGCGACCTCCAGGACGGCGTCTACGCGAAGGACCTGATCCTCAAGTTCATCGGCGACGTCGGCTTCGCCGGCGCGACGTACGACGCCGTGGAGTTCGGCGGCGAGGCGATCCAGGCCCTCCCGATCCACGAGCGGATCGTCCTCTCGAACATGACCATCGAGATGGGCGGCAAGGCGGGTCTCGTCGAACCCGACGGGCGCGTGGCGAGGTTCCTCGCGGCGGGGAACGGGGACGTCCGCGCGGCGGAGGTGGCCACCGGTCTCGGGCCGGACGCGGACGCCGAGTACGACGCCCGGTTCACCTACGAGGGGAGCGAGATCGACCCACAGGTGTCGAAGCCGTCGAACCCCGAGAACGCCGTCCCGGTGACGGAGGTGGCGGGGACGGCGATCGACCAGCTGTTCGTCGGCACCTGCACGAACGGGCGCTACGAGGACATCAAGATCGTCGCAGACATCCTCGAGGGCGAACGGCTCCACCCGGACGTCCGCATGGTCGTCGTCCCCGCGTCGAAGGCGGTCTACCGGAAGGCCCTCGAGGCCGGCGTCCTCGGGACGCTCGTCGACGCCGGCGCGATCTTCCAGACCGCCGGCTGCGGTCCCTGCTTCGGGACGCATTCGGGCGTGCTCGGCGACGGCGACGTCTGCCTCGCCACGGCCAACCGTAACTTCCCCGGCCGGGAGGGGTCGATGGAGAGTCGCGTCTACCTCGCCAGCCCCGCCACGGTCGGCGCGTCGGCGCTCTATGGGGAGATCACCGATCCGCGGACCGTGGAGACGAGGCGCTATGACGACTACCGCGTCGCGGAGGAGGTGTCGTCGTGACCGATCCGAGCACCCCCGCCCGGGCGTGGGTCTTCGGCGACGACATCGACACCGACCAGATCATCCCCTCGCGCTTTCTCGTCTCGAGCGACCCGGCCGACCTCGGCGAACACCCGTTCAACGACCTGCGCCCGGAGTTCTCGGAGGCGGTCGAGCGGGGCGAGTTCGTCGTCGGTGGGCGCAACTTCGGGAGCGGCTCCTCGCGCGAGCACGCTCCCCTGTCGCTCGTCGGCGCGGGCGTCGCGGGAGTCGTCGCGCAGTCGTTCGCGCGCATCTTCTTCCGCAACGCCATCAACCTCGGCCTCCCGGTGCTCATCTGTCCGGACGCGGATCGCATCGCCGACGGCGACGAGATCGGCATGCACCTCGAAGCCGGGACGGTCGTCAACCACACCGCCGACGAGGTGTACGACGCCGAACCCCTCCCCCCGTTCCTGCAGGACCTCGTCGAACAGGGGGGGCTGAAGGCGTACACGAAGAGGAAGATCGCAAGCGACGGACAGTAGAATTGTCGGCTAGTTTAGTGGTCTGATCTCGTATATAAACGCGGCTCGGTTTCTCGTACTTCGATCGAGGCGTGTCATTCACCGGATCGTACTGCATTAGCAGCCCCTGAACGTCGCGGTAGCGTCCGACTAGGCGGCTACCGCGCCGCGTCGAACCGGAGCGATCGAGAGCGCCTCCTCCGGAGAGTAGTAAACTAGTACGCGTTTATTTACGACTCGTGACAGCTGTCGTCATCCCGTCACGTGTTCGTCCGTCGGTGGAACCGAACCGACGCCGAACCGCCGGTGGCCAGCGGCCGTATCACCGAGACGACTGGTTCCGGGGCGTCGATCGCCCGGCGAGGAGGAGCGTGCCACCGCCGACGTACGTATCGGCGTGTCTCGGCTCCTCGCTCGGGCGGCTCGAAAAGGAATGCAACGTGGGGATGCACTCTGGAGCGTCGGTTTCGGCCCGCCGTCGCGAAGCCTCACCGACGGTTGAATCACGGGATGCGGTGGTTTTGTTATGCGGTGACTGTCCCGGCGCGCGTCCCTTGGTCGGGAGGTAGTCGGTCGCTATGAGCGAGTCGGACGCGTCTCCGCCGCGAACCGTCGTCGCCTCGCTCGACGTCTCCTCGGGGTGTCGACAAATCCGTCACGGCGGCGTACGCCGTCCGTCGCCGACCGTCGGGAGGTCGAAACGTACGTCGCTTCCCGCACGATTGTCACCGATTAAAAATAAATTAGTATGGACGTTACGGGGGTCCGGGGAGCGGCGCGTGATCGTCGACGGACGATCGAGGGCGTGAATCGGCGACCCCGTCACTCGAGGCGGACGTGCCGGGGATCGAGTTCGACCGGTTCGCCGCGGCGGGCCGATTCGTAGGCGGCTTCGGTGACGGCGGTGACGCGGACGCCGTCGCGCAGGGTCGCCGGCGGTTCGGTCCCCGTGCGGATCGACTGGATGAACGCCCCGGCCTTGCTTTCCTTCGATCCCAGGTTGAAGTACGGCCGCCGCTCGCCGCTCTCGTCGTCGATCTCGGTGAGTTCGCGGGGGTCCCACTCCTGGCCGTCGAGATATATCGCTCCCTCCTCGTCCCAGACGTGGATGTGCTCCCGCACGGCCGGGGCCCGCGCGTAGGTCGTCATCGTCGCCCGGGCCCCTTCCTCGAACTCGATCGTGAGGGCCGCCCAGTCGTCGATCCGCCGTTCGTCGTCGGCGTAGGTCATCCGCGCGGAGACCCGCTTCGGCGTGAGCCCCGTCGTCCACAGGACGGCGTCGAGGACGTGACTCCCGGTGTCGTAGAGGAAGCCGCCGCCGCTGAGGTCGGGGTCGAGCCGCCACGTTCCCTCCCGCGTTCCTATCCAGCCCTCGCAGATCTCGGCGGTGATCCACGTCGGCGTGAGGTCGCCCCGCCACCGTTCGCGCGCCGCGATGAACGCGGGGTTGATGTGCCGCTGGTAGCCGATCATCACCACCTGGTCCGTGTTCGCGACCCGGTCCTCGATGTCCCGCGCCTCGTCGAGGTCCGTCGTGATCGGTTTGTCACAGAGGACGTGCATTCCGCGATCGAGCGCCGCGACGATCTGTTCGTAGTGGAGCGTGTGCGGCGTCCCGATCAGCACCGCGTCGAGCGGAGTCTCCTCGAGCATCGTCTCGTGGTCGGCGTACTGCGCCTCCGGCGACAGACCGAACAGGTTCGCCGCCTCCTCGCGCGCCGACCGGGACGGATCGGCGACCGCCGCGACCGTCGCGCCCGCGTGGCGATGGAACTCCCCGCCGACCGTCTGTCCGATGTAGCCAGCACCGATGACGCCGACGCTGAGCCGTTCGGATGAATCGCCGTGTCCGCTCATTGCTATGAGTATGAACGGGCCACCCTATAACGTCTGTTGCCGTCGCGAAAGCTGCGGGCGATCGGGGACGGTGCGTGCGGCGATCGAACGGTCGAACGTACCGGTACGCCGCGGCTGGAATCAATCGACCGATTCGGGCGTCCCGACCAGGCTGATGCCGTTCTCGCGGAGCGCCCGTCGGACGGCTTCCGGGAGGAGTTCGGCGGGCCATCCCCTCCTGGGACGGCGGATCGACTCCTCGTCGACGCGAAGCGACGCGAGAACGGCGTGCGCCCCGTCGAGCAGGGCGAGCGCGTAGCGGTACTCGCGACCGCTCGCGTCGCTCGCGTAGATGACCGCCTCGTCGCCGTCGCGTCGATCGGCTTCGAGGTCGTGGCGCCGAAGCACGACGCGTCCGGACGGCGACACCGCCCGCGAGCCACACTCGGGACACCGGCCGGGGTGGACCTCGGAACCGATGTAGGCGTACGTGATCCCGCAGCGGTAACACCGGACGCCCGGCGTCCTCTCCATCGCTCAGGCCACCCCCCGCTCGCGCGCCGCCGTGAGGAGTTCGCGGTAGCGGTTACGGATCGTCACCGCGCTCACGTCGGTGACCGCCGTGACGTCCGACTGGGTGAGCTCGGCGTCGGTGAGGAGCCCCGCGGCGTAGATCGCCGCCGCCGCGAGTCCGATCGGGGACTTGCCGACGTGGACGCCCTCGCGCGTCCCGGCGTCGAGGATTCGGCGGGCCGTCCGCTCGGTCGCGCTCGACGCGTCGAGGTCGGACGCCACCCGGGGGAGGTAGTCGCTCGGGTTCGCCGGCGGCACCCCCAGTTCGAGTTCGCGGGCGAGATACCGGTAGGTGCGCTCGAACTCGAGTTTCTCGACGCGGCTGACCGACGCGAACTCGCTGGTCGAGCGGGGGACCTGCCCCAGCCGACTCGCCGCGTAGAGCGCCGCCGTCCCCATCCCCTCGATCGATCTACCGAGGAGCAGTCCCTCGTTGAGCGCGCGGCGGTAGATGACGCTGGCGGTCTCCCGGACGTTCTCGGGGAGGCCGAGCGCGCTGGCCATGCGGTCGATCTCGCCGAGCGCCTGTTTCAGGTTGCGCTCCTTGGAGTCGCGGGTGCGAAAGCGCTCGTTCCACGTGCGCAACCGCTGCATCTTCGCGCGCTGTCTGGACGAGAGGGAGTTGCCGTAGGCGTCCCTGTCCTGCCAGTCGATGCTGGTCGACAGCCCCCTGTCGTGCATCATCGTGGTGATGGGTGCGCCGACGCGGGACTTCCGGTCGCGCTCGGCGGAGTCGTACGCCCGCCACTCGGGGCCGAGGTCGATCCCCTCCTCCTCGACGACGAGGCCGCACTCGGAGCAGGCGAGTTCTCCCCGTTCGCCCTCGCGCACGAGGCTTCCGCCGCACTCAGGACACGTCTCGACGCCGTCTGTGACCGTCCGCTGCTGTTCCGTCTCGTCCGTCTCGTCCGTCCGATCTGTTTGGCGTGTCGAGTGCACGAATGTCACCGGCGGAAGCGCCCTCCGACGTCGGTTGTCATCGACCGACGGTGGGCGCGCGCGGACCCTATAACTTGATTTGGCTATAACCAACGTACACGATCTATTGACATGGATCGGTGGCGAATATCGGTTCGGACGTCCGGTTCGTTGCCGAAGGGCGTCGATGTCGGTCGTCGACCTGCGACCGGGCGCGCGAAAGCGCTATTTGGTATTGGCCGAATATCGTCGGTATGAAGGAATACGCGTTCGCCGTCGAGTACCCCCCGGGCGTCGATCCGCTGGCTGACCTGTTCGTCGAGTATCCCGGCGCGATGGCGAAGTCGATCGCGTGCGTCGTCAGCGACGACTCGATGTGGCGCGTCGACCGGATGACGGGCCCCGCCGAGGCGATCGACGCGATCGAGGCGTGCGCCCTGGATCCGGAGCGGTGTAACGAGTGTCCGCCGGGCGACTGCGCGTCCCACCGCGAGTACGAGGTTCTCGCCCGCGACTCGACGACGTGCACCTACTACAGCTACCGGACCGACATCGACCACTGCCCGTCGGTGCCGTCGCTCGCCGCGGACCACCTCGGCGACGGCGTCCTCTACGAGTCGGTCCGCCGGGGACGAAACTACACCTGGCGCGTGCTCGTCCGACGGGACGTCAACGTCGGACGGCTCTTCGACGCGCTGCAGGACGCGTACCCCGACGGCGTCACGGTCTCGCTCTCGCACCTCCGGTCGCCGACGCACTGGGGGGACGAGGCCATCTCCATCGCGGACCTTCCCTACGAACAGCGCGAGGCGCTCGAGGCCGCGGTCGAACACGGCTACTACGCCACGCCGCGCGCCGCGAACACGGGCGACATCGCCGAGCGACTCGACGTACCGCAGTCGACGCTCCAGTATCGCCTCCAGCGCGCCGAGTCGTGGCTGGCGAACAACTTCGTCTCCGAGTGCCTGCAGCCCTGAGTCGTCCCATCCCGCCGGGGGTGTACGTGTCTACGCGGGTCGCGGTGTTCGACGTATCGGAACCGCCCGGCGTAGCGACTCGACCCGCGCGGGGCGCTACCGAGACGAACGGGAGCGCGGTCGCCCTCCGTCAGAGGCGCCGCTTCAGGCTCTCGACGAACGGGACCGCGCTCCCGAGGTTCGTGGCGAGGGGTGTCTCGTGGACGTCGCAGATCCGGAGCAGCGCCGTGATGTCCGGTTCGTGGGGCTGTGCGCGGAGCGGATCGCGGAGGAAGATGATCCCGTCGAGGGCGTTCTTCGCGACCTCCGCGCCGATCATCAGGTCGCCCCCGATCGGTCCGGACTCCATGCGGTCGACGGTGATGTCCGTCTCCTGATTGAGGCGCTTTCCGGTCGTCCCGGTGGCGATCACCTCGCACTCGCGGAAGGCGTCGACGTGCTCGTCGACGAAGTCGATCAGCGCCGGTTTCTTTTCGTCGTGCGCGATGAGCGCGATCCGTGGCATGGCGGTCCTACAGCGGCCGCCGGCATGAGCGTGTGGTCGGGAACCGACCGAACCGACCGCGACCGGTCGGAGATCGAGTCGCGACCTACCTGTCGTCCAGCGAGCGACGTTCCGACCGGCAGCCGGCGGGCTCTCGCGGGTGCCGTCGTCAGGACCCCGTCGATCGACTCCTCTACGTTCGCCCCTCGTCGTGAGACGGCCGCCGAGCGTGGAACGGGACCGACTGTCGATTATGTTCTCTATATCTATACTAGATTACAATAAATATATTCATGAATTGATATAGTACCGGTCGGGGTACTCTCATCGATCGAGAGGCGTACGGGGGATGGTCCGACACGAATCCCGCGCCGACGCGGGTGAGGCCCAGCGGTACGGTTCCGCGGGGCGTTCGCCGACGCTTATCCCTCTGATCGTGGCTCTCGGGTCACCGGTCGACCGGTACCGTATCGGCCGAGGAATCGACGTTGACGAACATAATTCCGGTGTCAGTCCCGACGATCCGTCCCTCGGCGAACGCTCTCTCCGTCACGCGGCGGAGCGTCCGTCGGAACGCCTCGAACCGGGAGCGATCGAGGGACGTCCGCGGGGCGCGTCCGACATCGCGTCGCGGATGGGGGACGAGCGGCGCGGTCGGTTCCGTTTCGCTGCCCCGGGAGTCGAGGTCGAGTGACATGACCAAAGTCAAGGGTTTGACAATAATAAACCGTCGAGATTGTCCCACCGATAAACTCGTGCCATACCGGACTGCGTCGGAATTAATGGCACATTGACGAGTGCGCGACGTCTCTCGATCGTCGGTTATTCCTTCCATTACGCGCCGTCGCTCGCTCCCACCGCCGTATCGCTCCCGTCACTGTTCACGGAGTGTGTCGGTGCGGCCGAAGACGCTTACTGTGTCGTCGGTGAACGTGCCCTATGGAGTACACGCGACTGGGGAAGACCGGGCTGGAGGTGTCCCGGCTGTGTCTCGGCTGCATGAACTTCGGGACCGAACAGCCGTGGATGGTGCACGACCGCGAGGAGGGGATCGCCGTTATCCGGCGCGCGCTCGACGCGGGCGTCAACTTCCTCGACACGGCGAACGTCTACTCGAACGGCGAGAGCGAGGAGATCGTCGGCGAGGCCATCGAGGGCTACGACCGGGAGGAGCTCGTCGTCGCGACGAAGGTGTACGGCCGGATGCGCGAGGGACCGAACGGGCGCGGGCTCTCGCGCAAGCACATCGTCGAGCAGGCGAACGCGAGCCTGGACCGCCTCGGGCTCGACTACATCGACCTCTACCAGATCCACCGCTGGGACGAGCACACGCCGATCGAGGAGACGCTCTCCGCACTCGACCACCTCGTCGAGACCGGGAAGGTGCGGTACGTCGGCGCCAGTACGATGGCTGCCTGGCAGTTCATGAAGGCGCTCCACGTCAGCGAACTGGAGGGCTACGAGCGGTTCGTCACCATGCAGGCCGAGTACAACCTCGTCGATCGCCACGAGGAGGCGAACGTCCTGCCGCTCTGTCGCGATCAGGACGTCGGCGTCATCCCGTGGTCGCCGCTCGCCGGCGGCTTCCTCGCCGGGAAGTACGAGCGCGGGGAGGCCCCGGATCACGGCCGCGCGGCGCACGACGAGTTCATGGAGAAGCGCTTCACCGACGAGAGCTGGGCGGTGCTCGACGCCGTCCGCGAGATCGCGGAGCGCGAGGACGCCTCGCCGACGCAGGTGAGCCTGGCGTGGCTCCTCCACAGGGAGGTCGTCGACGCGCCCATCGTCGGCCCGCGGACGATCGAGCACCTCGAGGACAACCTCGGCGCGCTAGACGTGGAGCTCACCGACGACGACCTCGCCCGCCTCGAGGAGCCGATCACGCCGGTCTGGAACCCCGAGATCGGGGACACGTGACGCCGACCGACGGTCGGCGACGGCCGCGCGGCCGCGCGGCGTGCGACATCTCGCGCGGGTCACCGCTGCGTGCCCACGCGGCCTGGTGTGCGAGTTCTTCGTCGAAGTAGGCGTTCCCCTCGTCCGTGATCCGATAGAGCCCTTTAGCGAGCATGCGGACGAGGCCGTACTCTGCAAGTACGCGAAGCCGGTCACCGGCATACTTGCGAGCAGTCTTCACCCGAGGTACCATCGGAAATACCGGTATTTGTGGGACGTATCGAAACGAACCTACACCCACGCTATTACATCGTCTCATTTCGCCTCGAATCGTCCACTGAGTTCCCAGTGGATCAATCCAGTTAGCAACAGAAATATCGAATCTAACCCGAACATACTGGTTCCGGCGAATGATTATCTCTGTGTAGTGGGTTGTACAGCACGATGTCCGAGGACTTCCCCCTGCCGGACGACCTACCAGTACCGGAAGACGATGGAGCGGCCGACCACCTCCTGGGAATGGAGATGCCCGACGTATCGCTCCCGGCGACCGACGGCACGACGGTCAACCTACGAGACCTCCCCCCTCGCACGGTGATCTACGTCTACCCCTTGACAGGGCGGCCCGACGAGGACGTGATTCCGGAGGGATGGGAGGACGTGCCGGGTGCCCGCGGCTGCACTCCCGAGTCACGCGGCTTCCGCAGCCACTACGACGAACTCGTCGACAACGGCGTCGGGGAGGTGTTTGGCCTGTCCACGCAGACGACCGAGTACCAGCGTGAGGCTCGCGATCGGCTGCACCTCCCCTTCGAGATGCTCAGCGATGCCGAATGGGAGCTGGCGAGCGAACTCGAATTACCGGCTTTCACTATCGAAGGGGACGAATACCTGAAGCGGTTAACGCTGGTCGTCTCCGATGGACGTATTGAGCACGTCTTCTACCCGATCTTCCCACCGGACGAACACGCGAGTGAAGTCCTCGAATGGGTGAACGAAAATCCCCGATAGATGGAACGCCGAGTTGTACTCTGCTAGCTGACCCGTCCTGTTGTCTGAGGATTTTCGTATTGGGTCGGGATGCTATACGGGTGGATCGGCGTCGTCACCAAACCCACTCCCGTACGCCTCGACGACTTCTGTAACGGTGACTTCGTACGCGTCGTACCACTCTGTCCACCGCTGTTTCGCCTCTTTGTGCTCAGAATCTGCGCCAAACGACTCAAGCGCGTCCAACGACTCCCAGTAGTACACGACGAGAACCTCTTCACTCTCAGGGGCATGCCACGTCCGCTTGCCCAGATACCCCTCAGTGTCCTCGGCAGCCACTTGTATCGCGTCATTCAACCCGTGAAACTCCGCATCGTACTCCCCCGGATCGAGACGGAACGTGACGAGATACACTATGATCGATTCACCCTCCTGCGCAGATAAGACTCTTCCCGTCCATGGATACACGCCCTCAACGAGAGACTCTGTTCTCTCGACGTTCTCACAATTCCGGCTTTGGTCACTCTCGCCTCGAACTCCACTCCTATGCAACGCGACCGTGAACACGAAGAACGGACAACCGTCTCGGGAGCACAGTCATCCCGGATACGTCCGATGGTGATTCGGCTATGACGCAACACGAGGACAAATCCGAGGAGAATCGATTCGCGACGATTGCCGTCGGTGCATCGGAATCCGCGACACACCCGCATAGAGACGGCACGAACGACGTCATCCCGCCCATCCACCTTTCGACGACCTTCGAATGGAGTGGTGGGGCGGACGGTAACGAACACGACTACTCCCGCGAGAGCAACCCAACACGGGCAGCCCTCGAAGACCGATTAGCCCGCATCGAAAACGGCGATCACGCGCTTGCGTTCGCTTCAGGGATGGCCGCCATCTCGACCACAGTTCTCACGCTTGTCCCACCTGGCGGGCACGTCGTCTCCTCGGACTCGATCTACAGCGGAACCGAAAAACTGTTCGCGGAACTCGCCGCCGACCACTTCGACATCGACATCGACTTCGTTGACGCCCGCGACCCCGAAACCATCGCTGCCGCTGTCGATACGGACACCGACTTGATCTGGGCGGAGACACCGACGAACCCACTGATCCGGCTGTGTGACATCGAAGCGATTGCCGCCGTCGCCGACGAGTACGGCGTCCCATTCGGCGTCGACAGCACGTTCGCCAGCCCGTACTTCCAAGCACCACTCGATCTAGGTGCCGACATCGTCATCCACAGCACGACCAAATACATTAACGGGCACTCCGATTCGATTGGCGGTGCCGTCATCACCGACGACGATCGGGTCTTTGAGCGGTTGGCGTTCGCCCAGCGGGTCGGACTCGGGAACGTGCTTTCGCCGTTCGACTGCTATCTGGTCGGTCGGGGGCTGAAGACGCTGCCGGCGCGGATGGAACACCACGAAACAAACGCGATGGCAGTTACGCACTTCCTCGAAGAACACGATCGAGTCGCACGTGTCTATTATCCCGGACTTGAGAGCCACCCGCAACACGACCTCGCGAGCGAACAGATGTCCGGATACAGCGGAATGCTCTCCTTCGAGTTCGACGGGACGATGATCGAACTCGAAGCATTCGTCGAGGGTCTTGACGTATTCACGCCGGGAGCGAGCCTCGGCGGGACTGAGAGTCTCATCGAGGTGCCGTCGTTGATGATCCCCGACGAGATCGGGCACGGGGAGGCGACAGCGGAGGTCCCTGATACACTGGTCCGAGTGTCGGTTGGCCTCGAAGACGCTAACGGCCTCTGTGAGGATCTTCGGACAGCGTTACCGTAGGTGCACTCCCGGTCCTCCCGATTGGAGAAACGAACATCGGTGGTCGATACGCACACCTACCTAATGGCTGTTTCAGCGGAGAAGGTATTGAGACAATAGGATTTCAACGGAGCCAAAGCACTTGATTCAATCGGCAGTCAGAATACTTGCAGATGGGAGGGGGCAAAGAAGACGGGCATTCCGGAAGCATGTTCACACGGTAGAGCGCTCTTCGGGGATACAGTGATCGTGTCGGACGGCGAACGATCCGCGCGGGCGCTGGCCGCGCCCGCGACCGGAACTGGGACGATCGATCCCGCGTAGCCCGCTCGTCGGCTACGCGTGTATCTCGATCCCCCTCGCGAGCGACGGTTCGCTCGGAGAGGGGTATGAGTATATACGGCACGCTCAATTCCCCCGGGATCGAAGGGGGGCGCATGGTTACCGCCTACTGCTCCGAGTGCGCGTGGACCGCACGGACGAGCGACGGGGGGTCCCGTCGCGACGTCAGTCGGAGGATGATCTCACACCACGTCGAGACCGACCACTCGCCGATCGGATCGACCGATTATCGGCCGTCGTCGCCCCGTTGCCGCTGTCGATTCGTCGGATCGGAGGAACGCTGTCGCTGCCACCTGCTTCGGAACTAACCGTCGCGCGCCGCCACGGGGTGGAGCGATCCGTCGATCACCAGGTGCTGTAGCGCTCCTCGCGCCACGGGTTCGCGGAGTCCGAGTAGCCGCGTCGCTCCCAGTATCCGCGCTTCGGTTCCGTGAGGAACTCGACGCTCGTCACCCACTTCGCGCCCTTGTAGGCGTACTTGTGCGGCGTGACGACCCGCAGCGGTCCGCCGTGATCCGACGGGAGCGGTTGACCGTCGAGTTCCCAGGTGAACAGCACCTCCTCGCGCATGCACTCCTCGAGCGGGAGGTCCGTCGAGTAGCCGTCGAGCGACCGGAACACGACGTGGACGGCGTCCTCGCCGACGCCGGCTTCCTCGGCGATCGTCGGGAACGTGACGCCGGCGAACTCGTTGTCGAACCGGCTCCACCCCGTGACGCAGTGGAAGTCCTGTCGCTGGGTCTCACGCGGGAGGTCGGTGAACTCGGACCACGAGAGCGAGCGTTCGTCCTCCACGGCTCCCGTCGCCGTGAACCGCCACGTCTCCGCGTTCCAGCGTGGCGTCCCGCTCTTCGAGAGGACCGGGAAGCGGTCGGTGCGCCGCTGGCCCGGCGGGAGGCGGTCGCCGCCGAACTCCTCGTGAATCGCGGTGGCGTCCTTCGCGACCATGGGGTCACGTCTCACGAGACGGGGATAGAGGTACGGATACCCCCGCGTCGATGAGTAGTCGGCCGCGGAACGCGTCGCGCCCGGGGACTCTCGGCTCCGCGTTGACGTCGGTTCACGATTTATGCCCGTGGCGTTCGAACCGTCGACGGGTGTTATCGTGCCACTCCTTCGATTCGAAACCGCGGACTCGACGGAACGGACGCAGATCGGCGAGGGCCTCGTGCGGTTCGCGGTCCAGGCCGGCCGCCTCGACACCGGCCACGAGGAAGGGAGGTACTTCCTGAACCACGCCGACGGGTGCGGCGTCGACGGGAAACGCATCATGCCGGGCGATCCGTTCCTCTTCGACACGGAGACCGGCGACATCCTCTGTGTGGATCACGCTGACGATGGGGACCGCGCGGACGACGCCGGCGAGGACCGCTGACGCCGCCTTTTCGTCGAGCGCGCGAGTATCGCGGGCGGAGTCACGACTGTCGGACGGAGACGAGAACAGAACGGCTATGGTACGCGCCCGCGGAGATTGTCTCGATGTTCGAGGCACTATTCGAAGACATCGGGTTCCTGCTGTTCGGTATCGGGGCGATCGGTGCCGTCGCGTCGCTCGCCGTCTGGATGGTCGGTATCGTCGCGCTCGAGGGCGCGGCCGTCGCGATGACCGCCTTCACCCTCGGCTGTCTCGGCGGCCTGTTCAAACACCTGCTCGACGCCACCGCGGGCCACGAGGCCCCCGTTCGCTGACGCGGCGTCACCCGCCGGCGGCCGTCGACGCCTCGTGGTGGTCGATCAGTTCGGCGACGAACCACGGTTTCAACGCCATCACGGCGGCGGTACAGACCGCCGTTCGCACGGGCTTCCGGGTGTACGCGGCGTAGAGCCCGTAGACGAACACGGGAACGGTGAGCGTGTTCAGCAATTGCGGGAACGTACACCCCATCACGCCCCTCGGCCAGCCAGAACCGCTCGGCCCTGACCCCGCGGGTCATCCAGTCGTCGGTCCTCCCTGTACCGCCTCCCCCTCGGGACCCGCACGATAACTCAAAATATCTTCACTAATGGTTTGCGTTCGTGGCGCGTTGCCGGAGAGCTATTTCGGAGGAGGAACCGCGCCACGATACGTCCGTCGCGCCGATCGGATTCGGTCCCGGCGTCGTGTGGATCCCCCCGGCCGAGTAGTCCCGGTGTCGAACGACGGCGTCCGTGCACCGATCCGCCGGAACCGAAGGGACGCTCCGTCGGGGGCACCTGCGGCGAAGCCGGCCGAGATCGTTGACGGACGAGCGCCGACGGACGATGCGCCCACCCGCCCCCACGCGAACTACCGACCCCGATCGGTTACGGCGCCTCGGTGACGAGCGGGCCGAGCGCCGGGAGTCCGGGTCCCGTGGCTCTGCTCCGAGGAGTCATCGTGCCGGAAATACGAGCAATCCCTTTTGCGTCCGTAGGTCGGTCCCCGCCGTCAGATCTCGTCGATCCGCCGGTACCCGTCGTCGAGCGCCTGCGCGTCCTCGGGCAGCAGCGCGACGACGAGGAACTCCGCCTGGGACTCGAAGTAGTCGACGAGTCGTGCGATGCGGTCGGCGTCGATGGCTTCGAGGGAGTCGAGGAGCATGAAGGGGCAGGTTTCGTAGACGTCGTGGACGAGGTAGCCCGCCAGCGCGAAGACGAGGCCGGTGACCTCGCGTTCGGACTCGCTCAGGTGGTCGATCGTGTCCTCGTACGCCGTCCCGGACTCGGTCGTTCGGACGACGTGTAGCTCGAAGACGGTCGACTCCACCTTTCGCCGCCCCTCGCGGACCGTTCGTTCGGTCCGCTCGAGCCAGATGCGGTCGAGGTTCGCGTACTCGAGCAGGTCGAGCACGGTGGCCATGTGTTCGTTGAACTGTTCGACCGCCCGCGTCTCCAGGGTCTCGATGCGGGTCCGCAGGTCGGTCAACTCCTCGCTGACCGCCTCGCGCTCGCGCTCGAGGCGCTCGCGCTCGTCGAGGCGCGATTCGAGGGTGTCGATGCGGTCCGCCGTCTCCTCCAGGTCGGACTCCAGTTGACCGAGCTCGAACTCCAGTTCGTTTGCCTCGCGGTGGAGAGCGAGGACCGTCGAGTAGTCCTCGCTCTCCTGCTCTTCGACGGCGGCCTCGAGGTCCTCGATGCGCGCCTCCTGCTCCTCGCGGCGCGATTCGAGCGTCTCGAGGCGGTCGCGCCGCCGATCGAGTTCGTCCTCGATGCGGCTCAGGCGGTTTTCGAGCCGCTCGCGGCGCCCGCGGCGCGCCTCGAGCCCGTCCAGTCTCTCCTTTACCTCCCGCAGTTCGCTCCGGACCGCGTTGCGCTCGTTCAACTTCTCCTTGCGGAGCGACTGCAGGCGGTCGATCGTCGTCTCGACCTGATCGACGTCGACCTCCGTCCCGCAGGTCCAGCACACCGTCGTGTCACCGTCGAGCAATCGATCGGTGACCGGCCCCTCGTCGTCGGCGAGCGCCTCGGTGACGTCGGTCGCGGTCCCCTCGACCATCTCGCGGTTGAACTGGACGATGCTCTGGAGTTCGTTGATGGTCTGCTCCAGCGAGCGCTGGCGCGCCCTGAGCTGTTCCTGTCGGGTTTCGAGGTCGCCCGTCGCCTCCGGCTCGTCCGGGAGCTCGGCGAGTTCGGTTTCGAGTTCGTCGCGCTCCGCCTCGAGCGCGTCGATGCTCTCGCGCTCCGAGACGCTGTCGAACCGGGCGGTCTCGAGGGCGGATCGGGCCTCGCTGAGTTTCCCGAGCGTCTCCTCGAGCGCGGACTGCTCCTGACGGGACTGCTTGATGTCGGCGTCGGCCGCCTCGATCTCGGCTTCCTTCCCCTCGAGTTCCTCGCGCTTCGCCTCGATGCGGCGCTTGAGTTCCTCGCGTTCCGCCTCGAGGTCGCCCAGCTCGTCGTCGAGCGATTCGATGGCGTCGAGTTCGTCGTCGAGTCGGCGCTTCTCCGTCTCGAGTCGGTCGATCTCGGCCTCGATCTCGTCGGTATCGACCGGCCGCATGATGATGTCGTGGAGGTCGTCCCCCCGGGCGACGGTGCGGCGCGCCTCGTTGTTCTCTAGGAGGAACGCGAACAGTTCGGCCGTCGTCGGATCGTCGAGGTAGGCGTCACCCTCGAACGCGACGGCGGACCCCTCGCGCCGGAGCGTCCGGCGGTACGTCTCGCCGTCGACGGTCAACTCGACTGCCCCCTCGTCCGCGTCACCCTTGAGCGAGACGTCGGTGCTTCCGAGTCCCGCCATGAGCGCCTGCAGAAGCGACGTTCGATTCGTCGCGTTGCGTCCGCGGAGTATCGTCACGCCAGGAGAGAACGTCACGTCCGTCTCGGTGATACCACCGACGTTACGGACGTCGACCGTCACCTCCTCGGCGACGATCTGTGGCGACTTCATACGAGTGGGGATGGGACCCGGAGTTATATCTGTTTTCGAACAGTCGGGGTGGTTCGGCCGTCACTCGTCGGACCGTTCCGACCGACAGTCACACCCGCCCGCCCGCAGCAGTTCGCTCGCCTCGTACCGCGTCCCGCAGTCCTCACAGACGACCTGCACGTTGACGAACACCGAGAACGAGTCGAGCGCGAGGCGGTCGGTCCGGCTGAGCCGGCCGACCGTCTCCTCGGTCACCGCGAACGTGCGGTTGCGGAGTCGCTCGAGGCGGTCGCGGTCCTTCCGTAGCTGTCCCTCGTCGCTCGTCGTCGGCGCGGATGCCCCCCGGACCTTCGTCAGGTACGAGTGGATCGCCTGGTGGGTCACGAAGTCGCGTCGGAGCGACTCGACGTCGACGCCCGTCCGTTCGAGCCGCGCCTCGACCTGCCGGCGCTCGCCCCCGGTCACGTCGTCGTCCGACAGCAGCCGATACGTCTCCGCCACGTCGCGCTCCGAGGGCGGGACGCCGGCGTCCGCGAGCGCCGTCTCGAGGACGCGACGGTTGAACCAGTCCGCGAGTTCCCGCAGGCTCCGTCCGTCCTCCGGGGCGGTCCACTCGGCCTCGAGTCGAGCCCCCGTGTCGCCCAGTCCGTACGCCTCGATCACCCGCACGACCTTGTTCCGCGGCCCGGGTCGTCGGCGTTCGGACGGCCCCTCGTCGTCGTTCGGGGTGTCCGTCATCGTCCGTGAATTACCGCGAAGGGGGATAAGTACCCCGAGTACTCCAACTCTCCCGGGTACCCCGCAGTCGCGCCGGGCGGCCCGGACGGTCGTCCCGTCGCGGCGCGAGCCGACTCGACCCCGTCGTGACAATCCTTATCCCGTCGCCCGGTGAACGGCGAGCTATGGTCGACGTAGCGATCGTCGGTGGCGGGCCCGCGGGCCTGAGCGCCGCCCTGTTCGCGGCGAAGAACGGGCTCGACACCGTCGTCTTCGACACGGACGAGACGTGGATGCACAAGGCGCACCTGTTCAACTACCTCGGCATACGGAGCATCGCGGGGGACGAGTTCATGGCGCTCGCGCGCGGGCAGGTCGAGGACCGCGGGGCGGACCTCCGCGCGGGCGAGGGGGTGACCGGCGTCGAGGTGACCGACGACGGGTTCCGCGTGACGACCGACGACGGCGAGTACGACGCGCGCTACCTCGTGCTGGCGACGGGTACGGACCGGGAACTCGCGGAGGACCTCGGCTGCGACACGGACGGCGACACGGTCGCCGTGAACCTCAGCATGGAGACGAGCGTCGAGAACGTCTACGCGACCGGCGCGCTCGTCCGAAACCAGGAGTGGCAGGCCGTCATCTCGGCCGGCGACGGGGGCGCGGCCGCCCTCGACATCCTGAGCAAGGAGAAGGGGGAGCACTTCCACGACTTCGACACGCCCGCGGACGTTCCAGAACTGTAGTCGTCCGTCGGAGGGGCGACCGGGCCGCGACCCGGATCGTCGCCGCACCCTCGCAGTGACGACCGTCCGGCGAGAGGTCCGCCATGGCGAATCCGACGCGACTGGGGACGGTCGAGGACGGCGAGAGCTACCTGACCGACGCGGGCTGTACGTTCCTCCACGAGGGTGGCATCGACGATAACGACGTCCCTGGTTCGTCGTCGCACCTCACGTTCCGAGACGAGCGGGTTCCACCCCGTCGCGGGTTTGCGATCCCGGCGTCCGCGCCGATCCGAACTTTCGAATTCCACGCGCGGACGCGCGCAGATTTCGGTATCGTGTGCCCGATGTGGTGCCGGGCGCGCCCGGACCGGGTGTGCGCCCTGCGACCGGGGCGAATCTCGCGGTAGCGGGCGAGAACCGGCCGACCCTCGGCGGCGGCACCGCGAGTCTGGATTTCGTTCTCGTAACCGCAATCCGATTGGGCGAGGCGCGCGTACGTCCCGTCGAACCATGGACCGATGGGAGTACGGATTCCTGCTGCTGGTCGCGGCGGCGACGGTCGCGATCGGCGCGCTGACGACGACTCGGCCGCTGGGTACCTTCCTGATCGAGGGGGGACGGGAGGCCGCGACGACGACGCTCGCGATGGCGTGGATCACGTGGTGGGCGCTCGTCGTCGGCTTCGCCATCGCCGGCGGCGTGGAGGCGTGGGTCTCGAAGGAGCGGATCTCCGACTACCTCGACGGCCACGGTCCCCGCGAGATCGGGGCGGGGACGTTCTTCGGGTTCGTCTCCTCGTCCTGTTCCTACAGCGCCATCGCGACGGCGAAGAACCTCTTCAGGAAGGGGGCGTCCGCGTCGGCGGCGCTCGGGGCGTTCATGTTCGCCTCGACGAACCTGGTCATCGAGATCGGCGCGGTGATCTGGATCCTGCTCGGGTGGCAGTTCCTGCTCGCCGACTTCGTCGGCGGCCTGCTGCTCATCGCGCTGATGGCCCTCGGGTTCGTCCTCCTCGTCCCCGACGAACTCGTCGAGGCGGCGCGTCGGAACGCGGCTGACGACGAGGAACCGACCGCCCGCGATCCCGTCTGCGGGATGGAGGTGACCCCCGAGGAGACCGAGCACAGACTCGAACGCGACGGGCGGACGTACTACTTCTGCTCTGTCTCGTGCAGGGAGAGCTTCGACCCCGAGGAGGCGAACACGACGATCCGCGAACGCGCCACCTCGCTCGCGGGCTGGCAGGCGCTCGCGGACAAGCAGTGGAAGGAGTGGGGCATGCTCTGGGACGAGATCGCCATCGGGTTCGTCTTCGCCGGGCTGATCGCGGGGTTCATCCCCGACTCGGTGTGGACGAGCGTCTTCGCCGGCGCGGCGTCGAACGCGCCCGTATTTATCCTCTGGACGAGCGCGCTCGGCGCGCTCATCGGCGTCGTGACGTTCGTCTGTTCGGTGGGTAACGTCCCCTTCGGGACCGTCCTCTGGACGCGCGGGCTGCCGTTCGGATCGGTGCTGTCGTACATCTACGCCGACCTCGTCGTCCCGCCCATCGTCGACGCCTACCGGGAGTACTACGGCGCGCGCTTCGCCGCCGTCCTCTCGGCGATGATCTTCGCCGCGGCGGTGGCGACGGGGGTCGCGGTCCACTTCCTGTTTCTCGGCCTCGGGCTCGTCCCCGACCCCTCGACCGCGCGGATCGCCGAGGTGAAGGTCGAGGTAGACTACAAACTCGTCCTGAACGTCCTCGCCACGGGGTTCTTCCTGTTCCTCTACTGGCTCCACCGCCGCGAGCCGATCGAGCGCGGGGAGGGAGCGACGGCGACCTCCGCGGACTGAGATCGGTCGCGCGGTACCCCGCCGATCGTCTCGTCCTTCGAACCCGATCCCCCGACCCGTTGGACGAGATAATAGTATTGTGGAGCCAACCCATTTATGTACATCGACGACCAACGGTCGGGTATGAGCTATCGAATGCAACGGCGGGTCGACGACGAGTTCGATCGGGTCGTCTCGCGGACCGAGGCGGCGCTGTCGGAGGAGGGGTTCGGCGTCCTCTCGGACATCGACGTGCGGGCGGCGTTCGAGGAGAAGCTCGGTCTCGAGGGCTACCCGCGCTACCGGATCCTCGGGGCGTGCAACCCCGCGCTCGCGCGCGAGGGACTGGACGCCGAACCCGACCTCGGCGCGCTGCTGCCGTGCAACGTCGTCGTCCGGGAGGAGGCGGCCGGCGACGTAGTGGTGAGCGCGGTCGATCCGGGCGCGATGCTCTCGGTCGTGGAGAACGCCGCCCTCGACCCCATCGCGGAGGACGTGGACGCGCGCTTCCGGCGCGTGCTCGACGCCGTCGCCGACGGCGAGTGAGCGTGGTCGAACGCGCCTCCCGCGATGGTGGAGGCGCGTTCGACCGGGCCGCCGATCGGTTCCCCGTCCTCGGCGGTACGGGGTCGTCGTGACTCGCCGTACGAAGGGACAGTAGCAGGGGGCGTCCGGAGGGCGACCCGGAGAACCCAGCGATACGCTCCGACTGACGGGTCGCCGGCCGGTCGTCCCTGTCACGGGGGTGTCGGGGGTCACGTGCTATCGTTTGCCGCCGACGTACGGCCCATTCGAGGCAGTCGTAATGAACTTTCTGTTATCGATGACATTTTCCGATACTTGACTGTCGTGTAGACGCAACGGTGCGTCGGCGGATGTCGGCCGTCGCCCCCTGCGGCTGCGCTCACAGCCCCGTGGGATAGAGCTCTGGCACCGTCTCGCGGTCGGCGTGGGTGTGAAGGGGGTGTAGCGCGCGCGTCTCGTCGAGGTGGACGAACGCGTCGTACCGGTCCGGAAGCACCGTCGGCACGTAGTTCGCCGCCTCGCGGTCCGGGTGGTAGACGACGCCGATCGCGCGGTGACCCCGGGACTCGGCCAGCGCGGTGTCCGCCGCGAGGTCGTCGGAGAGCAGCAGCCGGTTCCGGGCTCCCGCGCGGTGGAACAGCTCCTCGTGGCTCCCCCGGCGGGCTTCCGGGACCGACATCTCCTCCATCGGCGATCCCCAGGCGTCGGCGGCGATCACGCTCCCCTCGTACGAGCCGAAACCGACGAGTGCCGTCTCGTCGGCGCCGTGACGTTCGCGGGCGAGTTGGCCGATGTTGAGCCGCCCGGCGCGTTCCATGTCGGTCGCCCGCGCGTCGCCGACGTGGGTGTTGTGCGCCCAGACGATCCCCCTGGCGTCCGCGCCGTGGTGCTCGCGCAGTCGGTCCAGCGTCTCGACCATGTGCCGGTCCCGGACGTTCCACGAGTCCTCGTGCCCGCTCACCATCGCCCGGTAGTACTCCTCCGCGTTCCTGGCAACGAGCGCGTTCTGCTCCGCGTCGAAGCGGTCGTCCCGGTGGTCGCCGCGTTCGCCGGCCCCCTCGCGCAGCCGCGCCAGCACGTCGACGACCTCGTCCTCGCAGGACTCCGGTACCATCCGCAGCGCCCGCGCGTACTCCCGTGCGTCCTCGCCGTAGGGCTCGAAGCAGCGATACGCGGCCCGGGCGTCCTCGGCCGCCGCCGGGTCGACGTCCTCGAGGTACTCGACGACCGCCTCCATCGACTCGTACAGGCTGTACACGTCGAGTCCGTAGAACCCGACTCGCTCACCCTCGGGACGCCGCTCGTTGTGGGCGGTGAGCCACTCGAGGAACGCGAGCACCTCCCAGTTCGCCCACATCCACGTCGGCCACCGGTCGAACGAGTCGAGGACCTCCCGGACGCTTTCGCCCGATCCCGACAGCCCCTTCACGTGGCGGTTGATCGCGTAGCAGTCGGGCCAGTCGCCCTCGACCGCGACGAAGTCGTACCCGTGCTCGCGGACGAGACGCGCGGTCAGCCGCGCTCGCCACCGGTAGAACTCCGACGTTCCGTGCGACGCCTCGCCGAGCAGGACGTACCGCCGGTCGCCGACGCGGTCGAGGAGGCGGTCCAGGTCGTCCGCGGTCGACACCGGTTCGGTCGCCGTCCGTATCTCGTCGACGACCGCCTCACGATCGCCGGGTTCCTCCCGCGTCGCTCGCCCGATCACCATCGTCGCACCACCTCGGGCGTGCCGGTGTCCGTGGCAGCGTCGGCCGGCCGTCCCCGACCGGGGTCAGACCCGGTCGGGGACGGCGTCGGTTCGGATCGCCTCACTGGAATCCCTCCAGTCGCTAGCACCGGTCACGCCGGTAAACGCGTTGTGCCGACACTCGCCGGTAGCCGCGAACGCCAGTGTCACGACGTCAGCGCGGCGATCTGCGCCCCGTTCGCGTGCGACCGGTCGCACGCGAACGGCCGGGCAGAGCAGGTCAAGCCCCAGCAGCTCCCGCTGGACGGCCTCGCCCGCCCCGATCCGACAGTCGGCGCGGGGGACGCGCTACAGAGCAGCACGTAGCCGCCGGCATCATGCAGGCCGCCTTCGACGAGGCGCTCGCGTACGCGACCGACCGCGAGACCTTCGGCAAGGCGATCGCCAAGCACCAGCTCGTCCAGGAGAAGCTCTACGACATGCGGGTCGGGCTGGAGACGTCCCGACAGCTCTCCCGCCGGGCGGCCCGCTCGCCGAGGGCGCTCCGGACGCGCGGCTCCTCTCGTCGATGGCGAAGGGGTACGCGAGCGAGACGAGCGTCGAGGTGACCTCGGACGCCATTCAAGTTTTCGGCGGCGAGGGACTGAAGACCGGAAACCGCCTCGAACGGTACTTCCGCGACGCGCGGGTGATGCCGATCCCCGACGGGGCGACCGAGATCCAGAAGCTCGTCGTCGGCAAGGAGCTCACGGGGATGAGCGCCTACGGGTGACGGTGTCCGGTCGCAGGCGACGCAGGGTGGTGCGACCGACGATCGACCGCCGGTCGCCCTCGACCATAAACCCGCCACCTATACCCGGCTCAATCCTTATCGAGGTTCGGTCGGTGCCTGTCGCGTAGTGCCGCCACGCGGCGGCAGTGCTCACACGGAGGACCACGACAATGGCGTACGATTTCCCGACCGAGGAATGGATCGAGCGATGGGAGGAGGTCGTCGCGAACGACGAGGATTACCGCGAGACGAGCCGGGGCTGGGGCGTCGACTTCAACGGGAACTTCGTCTTCCACCTGCGGGCGGACGACCGCCTGCCCGAGGACCGCTACTTCTTCGTGGGCCTCGAGGACGGCGACACCTTCGGCTGCCGCGCGGTCGACGACCCCGAGGAGACCGACTACGGCTTCGTCTACCGGGGCGACTACCGCGACTGGGTCCGCATGACGCAGGGCGAGATCGGCGCGATCGACGGCCTGATGAGCGGCACCTTCGACATCGACGGCGACATGCAGAAGGTGCTACAGTACTCGGACGCCGCCGCGCGGCTGGTCGAGTGCTCGAACGAGGTCGAGAGCACGTCACCGATCGAGGCGCGGTACTCGCCGTTCGACTCGAGGGTCACCGCGAGCGGGTCCGGGATCGTGGCGACCGCCGCCCCGATCGTCGCGTCGTCGCCGACGAGCGTCGCGCGGACCCGGCCGTCGGCCGTGAACTCGAGCGGCACGTCGAGGACCACTTCGGACGCGGACAGCGCGGCGAGGAGGCCGCTTACGGGTTCCTCCAGTTCGCAGTGGACGCACGCGTCCCCCGCTTCGACGGGGTCCGGAGCGAGGAGCGGAACGGCGACGTGCGCGCTGGCGACGAAGTGACGAAGGGGGTCGGGCGACCGGGGCGATCGCCGACGGCCGCTAGGAGAACGACGGGAGGACCTCCTCCTCGTAGAGGTCGAGCAGCGCCCCCTGATCGTCGCCGACCTGGTGGACGTAGACGTGATCGTAGCCGGCGTCGATCGCCTCCTGGATGCTGTCCAGGTGGGGCTGAACGTCGGGACCGGTGATGGTGCTCCCGCTCGCGATGTCCTCCTCGGTGACCATCGACGTCGCCTGCTCGAAGTGGGCGGTCGTGGGGAGGATCTGGCTCAGCTCCCCGGGTAGCGCCGTGTTCGGCCACATCTCGTGCACCGTCTCGACGGCCTCCTCCTCGGTCTCGGCCACGCACGCCGAGAGCTGGCAGAACCGGGGTCCCTCGCCGCCCTCCTCCTCCCACGTCCGGACGGTCTCCTGGGGTCCGACCGCCCAGAACCCGTCGCCGAACTCGGCCGCCGCCCGCGCGGCCCGCTGGCCCACCGCCGACACGCAGACCTTCGGCGGTTCCTCGGGGAGCGTGAACAGTCGCGCGTTCTCGACGGTGTAGTGCGGCCCGCGGTGGCTGACCTGCTCGCCGGTCCAGAGCTTCCGGATGACCTCGACCGCCTCCTCGAGCATCTCCATCCTGACCGCGTGCTCGGGCCAGTGGTCGCCGAGGACGTGCTCGTTCAGGTTCTCGCCGGCCCCGACGCCGAAGAAGAACTCCCGACCCTCGAACATCACGGCGGCCGTGGCCGCGGCCTGCGCGTAGATCGCCGGGTGCATCCGCATGATCGGCGCCGCGACGCCGACGCCGACGTCGACCTCGTCGGTCGCGTGGGCGACGCCGCCGAGCGTCCCCCACACGAACGGCGAGTGGCCCTGCGCGCTGACCCACGGGTGGTAGTGATCGGAGATGGAGAGGAAGTCGAATCCCGCCTCCTCCGCCCGCCTCGCGTGCTCCACGAGGTCGTTCGGGCTGTGCTCCTCGCTCGAAAGGGTGTAGCCGATCTCGGTCATGGCTGGGTGTGCTCCTCGGTCGACCGCCGACCGGTTCCGTAATTCGGCCGACCGCGGCGTAAGTCTACTGCCGGCGTACGAATGGCCGTCCGCGCCGGATTCGCGGTTCGTCACGGGCGTGCGACTGGCTCGAACGGCGCTCGTAGTGCAGGGACTCGCCGGGGTGTCTCTTATGTGAGTCAACCGTCTAACTCGAGACGGGATCTACCATGAACTTCGACGAGTTCACCGGTCAGGTTCAGAACCGACTCGAACTGCCGGGCACGGGCGAGTCCGTTCGCGCGATCCGGGCGACGCTCACGACGCTCGGCGAGCGCCTCCAGGCGGGCGAGGCCGAGGACCTCGCCGGGCCGCTCCCGATGGAGATCGATCGGTTCCTGATCGAGGCGGAGTCGGGCCAGCGGTTCGACTACGACGAGTTCATCGACCGCGTCTGGGAGCGCGAGAACATGACCGACCCGGACGACCGGGCCGACGCCGCCTACCACGCGCAGGCGATACTGGACGTGGTGAGCGGGGCCGTCCCGCCGGGGGAGCTGTCGCAGGTCCGCGACCAGCTTCCGGCGGACTTCGACGACCTGTTCGAACTGGTCGATGCCGACGTCGAGTAGCGGCGCGGACCGATCGACGGCGCGGGGACGACAGCACGGGAAGCCCCCTGTTTTCGTGTGAGGGTCGGCAGGGGATCGGGGACGGCCCGCAGTGCCCAGTACGGTCGAGGAGCCGCCGATCCGGCGGGGATCGGCGGCACTGGGGCCTCTCGGCCCAGCGGGTCGTCCGCGCACGGCGTCACGTAACACGTGACAGTTATACGCCGTCGCGGACTGCGTACAGTCAGTATCCATGGCGACAATCGTCAGCGCGTCGATCCCGGCACAGGAGTTCGCCCTGTACAGTACGCTGTCCGCGCTTCCGGGGGTGGAGTTCGAGACCGAGCAGATCGTAGAGACGGGGGAGGACATCGTGATGCCGCTGATGTGGGCCCGGGGGGCGGACCACGAGGCCCTGGAGGGGGCGATCGAGGAGGACCCGAGCGTCGACAACCTGTCGAAGCTCGCCGAGTTCGACGAGGAGATCCTCTATCAGATGGACTGGATCGACCAGGTGCAGCTCGTCATCCAGATGGTGACGAACGCGCGGGCGACGATCATGGACGCGCGCAGCACCGACGAGAGGTGGCAGCTCAGGATAATGTACCCGGACCGCGAGTCGCTCTCCGCGACCCACGACTTCTGTAAGTCGAACGATCTGACCTTCGACGTGCGGTCGATCCACGACATGGAGGGGGAACCGGCGCAGCTCTACGGCCTCACCGACGAGCAGTACCGGGCGCTCGTGCTGGCCTGTCAGCGCGGGTACTACGACGTCCCGAAGAAGGTCGAGCTGAACGAACTCGCCGATGAACTCGACCTCTCCCACCAGGCGCTCTCCGAACGACTGCGCCGGGGCAACCGGGCGCTCATCCGGAGTTCGCTCCGGATCGGCGACCAGCCGGAACAGGAATCGGTCACCCGCTCCTGACGCGGCGAACTCGTCAACGGGCTCCGACAGATCGTCCGGAACAGCGCGCGGAGCCCTATCGTTCGCGGCGGTCGGTTGCCGATATGCCCTCCCACTTGAGGTGCCGTTTCCCTGCGGGAGTAGGGGACGGCCCTCCCTGGTGCGATCCCTCGTACTCCGCGCAGGGGACGCGTCGTTAGTAACACTATTCAGTCTAAATATTCAGTAACACTACTTAGTCACACCGACACGTCTGACTAGTCTTTATTATCGTACAGTCGATCTGATCGGACAGGATGCTCACGTACACGACCTACTCCGAGGCGGGCGGCGTCGGGAAGACGACCGTCTCGGCGAACTGCGCGGTCGCGCACGCGCGCGCCGGACACGACGTGCTCGTCATCGACATGGATCCGCAGGACGGGAGCCTGAGTTACCTCCTCGACGTGGACGACGAACGGGCGACCGGCGGCGCGGACAACCTCGTTCGGCACATGATCGGCCGCCCGCAGGGTCCGTTCGAGGACCTGGTCCGCGAGACCGAACACGGCGTGGACGTGATCCCGTCGCACAACATGCTCGAACGGCTCACGGAGCTCCTGATGAAGACGGCCGACCTGGAGGAGGACACCAACCCCGACCCGGGCTACGCCTACCCGATGCACGAACAGCTCTTCCGGGTGATCCGCGAGGCGGACGTCCCCTCGCGGTACGACGTGCTCGTCGTCGACCCGCCGGCGACGGCCGGGCCCCACCTCTACAACGCGCTCTTCGCGACGCGAAACCTGGTCATCCCGCTCGAACTCTCCGGAAAGGGAGAGCAGTCGGTCGCCGGACTCCAGGACCTCGTCGACGGCCTCGAGGCCGAACTCGGCATCAACATCGGCGTGCTCGCGGCGGTCCCGAACGGGGTGAAGGGGACGTCGGATCAGGAGACGTACCTCACTGACCTCCGGGAACTCGGGTTCGACGTGCCGGTCGTGATCCGCGACCGGACGTCGCTCATGGAGGGGTGCTGGCGTCAACAGTGCTCGGCGTTCACCTACGTCGAGGAACACCGCCGGCGCAAGCGCGACTACGAACTCGAGACGCTCTCCCAGTTCGAGACGCTCGCGGAGCACCTGGCCGCGCAGGTCGGACTGGAGTCGCCCGAGACGGCGCGCGCCGAGGTCGACGCATGAAGCCCGGCGCTGGAGACGACCCCTTCGCCGACGACGGGCCGGGCGACGAGGGGTCGAACGACGGGTCGGCGGAGCCCCCGGCAGCCGAAGCGTCGTCGTCGGAACCGTCCCCCGACTCCACCGGGGCGGCTCAGCCGCCGGAGGCGATGTCGACGCCGCCCGACGCCTCTGGGGAGGGTGGGGCGGAGGACGGACCGGACGCGTCGAACGACTCGGCCGCCGAACCGGAGCCGAACATCCCCTGGGTCCTCCGCCGGGGATCGGTCAAGAGCGACCGCGACAACGTCCACCAGTTCTTCCTCCGGGACGACACGGCGAGGGGCGAACGGGAACTCCGGAACGCGGTGGAGCGGCTCCTGGAGAAGGAGGTCTCGAAGCTCGACCTGCGGGAGGCCGCCTACCTCGTCGCGATGGAGCACCCCGAGGAGGTCGCCGCGACCCTGCGGTCGTGGGGATACGACTACCTCGAGTGATCGCCGGCGGCGAAGGAGTAGCGTCCCCGAAGGGACCAGCGGGGAGCGGTGGTGGTGGTAGATCCGCCGGGTCGCGGACGACGAGTACCTCACGCCTGAAAGTGAAGTCGCGTCGTGGCCCCCGCCGGTTCGCGTCCGACCGCGTCGCTACGGCGGCCACGGGGCGATCCTCGTGGGGTCCGGGACGAGACCGAGGTACCCCGCGACGATGTAGAGCGCGAACGCGAGCGCCAGTAGGACGATGAACGCGATGTAGTAGGTGAACATCCCGCTGACGGTGGTCAGGCTCGGTAGCTCCATGTGTCGCGCTTGGCGTCTCAGCGTATTAAACGTCGGCGTACCCCACCGGTTCGGATACACTCCCGTGCTCGGTACGATCGTCGGGCGAGGGCCGTACGCCCGCCGAACCGCACGGACCGTTACGCCGACTTCGCTGTAACGCTCGCCGTCCCCGCGTTCACCGACGGCGAACCGTTCCCCCGACGACGGCCGGCAACACACTTTTCGCGTCCCCTGCGGAAGGAGCATACGACCGTACCGTCGGCCGTACGCCGACGCGGGGCCTCGGCGCTCCCGGCACCGTGGACCGTCGCGTCGGGACAGCCGACACCGTAGCCCGTTCGAAGACACATGCACGTCCTCATCACGGCCCACGATCTCTATCCCGATCCCGGCTCCGGCGGGACGGGACGGTACGTCTACGAGACCGCCCGGCGGCTGGTCGACCGCGGTCACCACGTCTCCGTCATCACGCGTCGCAGGGGCGATGTCCCCGCAAGGGACCGTATCGAGGGGATCGACGTCCGCCGGTATGACGTCGCGATCGCCGGCGAGTCGGCCCCCTCGATCGCCGCACAGCTCCCCGGCGCGGTCGCCGCCGTCGCGCGAGCGGTCGACGACCTCGGCGCGACCAGGGGGACGGGACGCGGCGGGGTCGACGTGCTGAGCTTCCAGGGACCGGTGACGTCGTCCCTCGCACACTTAGCCGCGGATGGAGGCATTCCCCGGACGTGTACCTTCCACAGCCCGTGGCCGACCGAGTACCGGATCCGGGCGGGCCACGAGGCGACGATCGGACCGACGCGCCGGCGACTCAACGCCCGCCTCCGTCGCGCGATCGAGGCGCGAGTGCTCGACGCCTGCGACGACGTCGTCACGCTCAGCGGGTTCATGGCCGACGAACTCCGCCGGGTGTACGGGGCCGGAACCGCCTCGCCGACCGTCGTTCCGGGGGGCGTCGACACCGACCGCTACTCGCCGAACGCCGGCCCGTTCGATCCGATGGACACCGCGGACGGCGTCTCCCTCCTCACCGTGCGACGGCTCTCGCCGCGGATGGGTCACGGGATCCTGCTCGAGGCGTTCGCGCGGGTCAGAGAGCGGCACCCGGACGCGGAGCTGTACGTCGCCGGCGACGGTCCCCTGCGCGCCGAACTGGAGGAGGCGGCCGGACGACTCGGCGTCGGCGGCGCGACCACGTTCCTCGGGTACGTCCCCGACGCCGACCTCCCCGCCGTCTACGCCAGCGCGGACGTGTTCGTCCTCCCGACGCTGCGACTCGAGGGGTTCGGGCTCGCGACGCTCGAAGCCCTCGCGAGCGGAACGCCCGTCGTCGGAACGGCGGTCGGGGGGACGGTCGAGATACTGGCGGAGTACGCGGACGGGGCGGCCGCCCCCGCGGACCCGCTCGTTCCCGAGCCGACCGTCGACGCGCTCGCCGAGGCGATGGCAGACTGGGCCGCGCTCTCGCCCGAAGAGCGGGCCGCCGCGGGTCGCGCCTGCCGTCGCCGCACCGAGGAGCGGTTCACGTGGGAGCGGACGGTCGACGCGCTCGAAGGGCGGTACGAGGCTCTCGCGCGGCCGTAGGTCAGTCGCGGTGCCTGCTCGATCCGCGGCGGCGGTCGGTGGGACGTGTACGGCGACGGCGGGAGACGTCACGCGTCCGACGTCGGCCGGGCTTCGACGATGTGACCTGCAAGTCAAGGCGACAGCGTTCTACGGCCGGCGCTTTTAGTTCCGCTACCGGAGGACGATTCCATGGCCGAGCATCCGTTTCCAGACAGTCTCGTTACGACGGTCGCGAACGAACGTTCCGTCGATCCGGAACGGCTACGCGCAGTCCTCGACGACGTTCAGCGCCGATACGAGCGCGACGACGGCGAGTACGAGTACTCGACCCGGCACAACTACGGGTGGCGAGACGAGCAGGCGTACTACCTCTACGGGAGCGAGAACGTCTGGCAGACCGTGCAGCGGGACCTCTCGGTCGCCGACGAACTGACCGACGCCGCCCGTCACGTCCACGAGCGAGCGATGCTACAGTCCGCGTCCGGTCGAGGGACGGAGCGGACCGTACGGGAGATGTTCGACGACGGGAACGAGCCGCTCGTGGTCGCGAACCCTGACGGGGGAGGCCCCCGATTCGGCCAGGACGTGTAGGCCGGCGATTCGACCGGACGAGACCCGGTGGACGACTGTCGGATCGACCCCGAGCGGGACGAAGGACGGCGACGTCGCGGTACGCGACGACACGGTCGTCCGTGCGCCGGCGCGACCCCGGTGCTCCGCCGTAACGACCGTCCGATCGCCGCACTCCTCCGAAACGACGGCGTCCGAAAGTGCAAGGAAGCACGGTATCCGCGGAGCGCGCCTCCCGACCGCTCGAGCGCCGAGCGCCCCGATACTCCCCGTCCGACCGCCCGCTCCGCCCTTCGGGGGAGGCGGCGGGCTGACAATGCTGGCAGAAGCCCTATCGCCCGCGCGGGACCACGGCCTAGGTATGGCACCGCTCGTTCCAACGGACGCGGAGATCGACCGAGAGCGCCTGCTGGACATCTCCGTCAACCTGATCCCGATGGGGATCCTGGCGTTCTTCGTCGTCCTGTTCGCCGTCTACTCGCCCTTCAGGCACAACCTGTTTATGTTCCTCATGAGCCACTTCCTCACCGTCTTCCCGCTGCTCCTCCTGGGGTTGCTCACGTACGTCTCGGCGAAGGTCATCGCCCGCGACGAGGAGCGGGCCGAGCAGTCGAGCGAGGGTGCGGCGACGCCGGAGGAGGAGTACGAGCGGTCGGACGTAGAGGAGACCTACGGTCAGGGGACGGACGACGAGGGGACCGGTGCCGCGGCCCCCGACGAGGGGGCCGACGCCGAGGGCCGGCCGGCCGACGCCGAGACGAGCGAGAACCGGTGAGTTCGACGGTGATGCGGTAGGGCGCGGGGGTCGACGGAATAACACCCCGCAAACACAGGCACGACCGTTAGCGCCCCTCCCGTCGTACGACCGACGACATGAGACGCATCGGCGTGGTCCACATGGATCTGATGGCGAAGGGCGGCGGCGAGGCGGTCGCGATGAACGTCCTCGAGGCGTTACAGGACGACTACGAGGTGACGCTGCTGACGCTGACCGATCCCGACTTCGACGAACTGAACGGCTACTTCAACACCGAGGTCGACGCCGTGGACGTCCGCCAGGCCGGATGGCTCGCGCCGATGATCAACGAGTGGTTCGGACTCAAGTACTACGTCCTCCAGAACGCGCTCCTGGGACGGTACGCCCGTCGCCGGGCCGACGAGTTCGACCTGCTCGTCAGTACGATCAACGAACTCGGGCTCGAGGCGGACTCGATCCAGTACATCCACTTCCCGTTCGACTGGACGGTGAGCCTGGACAACCGCGAGCACATCTTCCACCCGACCGTCGAGGACGACTCGCTCTACGAGCGCCTCTGTACGTGGGTCGCCGGCGTCACCCGGCAGGACATCCACTCGAACACGCTGTTCGCGAACTCCCCGTGGACGGCCGATGTCGTGGAGGACGCCTACGGAACGCGACCGGACGTGCTCTACCCGCCGATCGACACGTCCGACTTCGACCCGCTCCCGTGGGAGGAGCGCGAACACGGCTTCGTGACGATCGGCCGCGTCGAGCGAAGCAAGCGGATCGTCGAGACGATCGAGATCGTCGACGGCCTGCGCGAGCGCGGCCACGACGTCGACCTGCACGTCATCGGGCCGACGGTCGACGAGGAGTACCGCGAGGAGGTGGCGGCGCTGGCCGGCGACCGCGAGTACGTGGACCTGGAGGGCGAGATCCCGCGCGAGGAGCTGGTCCGGCGCGTCTGCACGCACCGGTTCGGCATACACGGCAAGCGACACGAGCACTTCGGGATGGCCGTCGCCGAACTCGCCGCCGGGGGGACGCTCCCCTTCGTCCCCTCCGACGGCGGACAGCACGTCATCGTCCGGGACGACGAGCGGCTGCTGTACGACTCCGTCGACGACGCCGTCGAGAAGATCGACCGCGTCCTCTCGGACCCCGGCCTCCAGCGTGAGCTCCGGGTCGGGCCGGAGGAGATCGAGCGGCGATTCGGCCGCGAGCGGTTCAAGGAAGCCGTCCGAAGGGCGGTCGACGAGGCGTTCGTCGCCGGCGACGAACGCGCGTCCAGCCCCGCCCCTCGCCCGATTCGGGACCCCTCGGCGGGCGACTGATCCGATGCGCGTGCTCGTCGTCCCGGAGGTGTACCGCCCGCGCGACGCCACCGCCTGCGGGACGCTCCGGGACGCCGTCGCGTGGATCGGTCGGTGGCTCGATCTCGACCCGGCGCTCCACGTCTACTGGCTGCTCCCGCCGCGGGCGGCGGCCGGCTACGAGCGGGCGGACGTGCTCGCGGACCGGGAGCGCGTGACGCTCCTCGAGGCGGAGTCCCTCGGACGGGGCGCGGACCGCGACCTGCTCACGGACACCGGTTACACCACGGCGCAGCTGGAGGCGATACGGGAGGGGATCTTCGAGGCCGACGCCTACCTCGACGCGGTCGTCGACCAGCTCAGGAGCGGTCGCTTCCTCCTCTACAAGTGGCTGCTCGAACACGTCGATCACTGGGCCGCGTCGGTCCGGCCGTTCGACGTGATCGCCAACGTCCACGACCTGCAGGTCCCCCTCAAGTACCGGTACTGCTCGTACCGCAACGACTTCCAGATGTACATGGAGTGCTGTGCGGTGGCGTTCGCCGACGGTCGGTGGTTCACCGCCGACGTCGACCGACGGCAGTTCCGGGCGCACGCGCGAGGGTTCCTCCGCCCGGAGGTCGTCGCGCGCGCGGACGCGGACGCCCTGTCGATCGGCAGCCCCATCGACGTCGACGCGTTCGACGAGACGTACGCGAGCGCCCCGCGCACCCTCCACCTCGCGGGGTCGATGTGGTCGAAGAAGAACGTCGATCAGTTACTCGCGATCGGCGAGCGCCTCCACGAGCGGTTCGGCGTCGGGACGGTGCTGACGAGCATGGAGGCGATCCCGGCGGCCGCCAGCGCCCCCGAGTGGGTCACGGCGTACCCGAACGCCGACCGCGCGACCTACGAGCGGACGCTACGCGAGGGCGACCTCGCCGTCTGCGCCAGCGAGTACGAGACGATGGCGCGGACGCCCTTCGAGCAGGCGGCGAGCGGACAGGTGCTCCTGCTGCGCGACGAGCCGTGGATCGAGGAGTGCGTCCCGGCCGACCACCCGCTCGTCGCTCCCCTCGACGGCCTCGCCGACCTCGCGGTCAGTGCCGTCGAGCGCTGGGGGGAGGCGGTCGCGGCCAACCGCCGACTGGTCGAGTACGTGACGCGTGAACGCAGCCCAGAGGCGGTCGGCGAGCGGACGTACGCCGACCTCCGCCGCCGCGTCGAGCGCAAGCGTCGCGCCTACGAGGCCGCGCCACCGCCCGCCCTCGAGGTCGTCGCGCGCGTCCTGACCGACGTGGAGGGAGCCGTCGCGCTCGACTCGCTCGTCCGGCGGACCGCCGAGTACACGGCCGACGGCCGACCGTTCACCGCCGACCCGGATCACGCGTTCGTCGACCTCGTCTACGCGCTCCGCTCGCTCGGGTACGTCGACGCGGGCAATCCGGGGACGCCGGTCTTCCGGCCGGCGTAGGCGGCTCCCGCCCGTCGGCCTTCGGTTCGCGCGCCGAACCCTTTTGCGACGGGCCGGGGTACCTCCGTCGGTATGACCCTCCGAACCGGAGTCGTCGGCGCGGGCATCGTCGCCGGGAACAACCACTTCCCCGCGCTCGCGCGTAACCCGCGAACGACGCTGGCCGCGATCTGCGACACCGACTCCGAGCGCGCGGCGGAGGCGGCGGCGGAGTACGGTGCGCGCGCGTACGCCGACGCCGAATCGATGCTCGACGAGGTACCCCTCGACTGGGTCCACGTCGCCACGCCGGTGCAGACGCACTTCGACCTCGCGCGGTTGGCGGTCGAGCGCGGCGTCCCGGTGACGGTGCAGAAGCCCGCGACGGCCACGCGCGCGGAACTCGAGGAGCTCGTCGACCTCGCCGGGGCGCGCGACGTCCCCGTCTCGGTCGTCCACAACTGGCTCTACTACCCCGTGATGCGCGAGGTCCGCCGCCGCGTCGCCGTCGGGGAGATCGGCCCCGTGCGCGCGGTCCGGACCACCGTCACGGGCGAGGGGCGGCCGGACGAGACCTACCGCGGCTCCTGGGTGCTCGACCTGCCCGGCGGCTCGCTCGAGGAGGGGATGGCCCACCCGCTCTACCTCACGCTCGCGCTCGGCGGCCTGCCGCGCGACGAGTCGGCGGTCGACGTGCTGACCCGCTCGACCGACGAGTACGACCACGGCGTCGAGTACGACGGCGTCCAGTTGCAGTACGTCGGGCGGAACGACGAGCTCTGCTCGATCACGTTCCTCGCCGGCTCCTCGCGCGGCACCTCGGTCCGCGTCTTCGGCGCGGACGGCTCGATCGCGGTCGACTTCCCCTCGATGACGATCGACGCCCGCAACGCCGAGGCCGGTCCCTACCACTTCTGGAACGAGCGGTTCCGGCGGAACGTCGAGTGCGCGCGCGACGCCGTCGAGGCCGGCGCGCGAAACCTCCGCAAATACGCTCGCGAGCGCGTTGAGGACGACCTCGGCGTCCACCTCGCGGAGAGCCCCGACGGTCACTACTACCTGTTCGACCGGACGGCCCGCGCCCTCGAAGCCGGGGAGGCTCCGCCCCGCGGCATCGAGGAGAGCCGCTGGGCGCTCGCGCTCGTCGAGCGGGTGCGCGAGGCGGCGACCGAGCGCGAGCGGTAGCCGCCGCGGCCGGCGCTCGATGAGCTCCCCCGGCGCTACCGGAGCCCCAGGTTCTCCTCCAGTCGATCCGCGACGGCGTCGGTCGAGTAGCGCTCGCGGACCGTCTCGCGGGCGTTGCGGGCGATCCGCTCGCGGAGGCGGTCGTCCTCGAGCACGCGGACCGTCGCGTCCGCGAACCCGCCGGTCGAATCGGGGACGAGCAGGTCATCGCCGGGCGTCGCCTGGACCCCCTCGAAGCCGCTCGGGGTGGTGACGACGGGGGCCCCCCACGCCATCGACTCGAGCACCTTGATGCGGACGCCGCCGCCGACGCGGAGCGGCGCGACCACGGCGCTCGCGCTCCGCACCAGCGGCGCGAGGTCCCCCACCTCGCCTGCGAACCGGACGTTCGGGCGGTCGCCGAGCGCCCGGACCGACTCCGGGGCACCGCGCCCGGCGACGAGCAGTTCGACGTCCGGACGCGCCCGCCTCACGGTCGGGAGGATGTCCTCGACGAACCACGCGATCCCGTCGCGATTCGGGAACCAGTTGTAGGACCCGAAGAAGAGCAGGCGGTCGGGGACCGCGTCGGCGGGGTCGGCGGGGCGGTAGTCGTCCGCGTCGAGCGCGACGCGCTGGACGCGCACGTCGCCGACGCCGTCGAGTCGCTCGCGGTCACGCTCCCCGAGGACGAGCGTGCGGTCGGAGGCGTCGTAGACGGCCCGCTCGCTCGCGCGGAGGAGCGGGATCTCGAGCGCGAGCTCCGCCCGCGTCCGCGGGTCGTCGGTGCACTCGCGGTAGCGTCGGTGGGCGGCGTACTCGACGACGTGCGCGTTCGTGACGACCCGAGCGCCGGCCTCGTCGATCGCGCGCGCCACCCGGTCGTCCCGGACGACCTGGCCGATGTAGGGGTGCTGGGCGAGGACGACGTCCGGGTCGACCTCGCGGACGCGGTGCGCCGCGACGACGCGGAACGCCCACGAGTCGAACATCGCCATCACGTCCGAGCGCCCCCGCGCGTAGTTGAGTGCCTTCCGAGCGGTCGGCGGCAGCGGCGAGTCCGCGGACGGGACGCGCCGCACCGACGCGCAGTACTCGCGCAGCGCGGACGCGCTCGGCTCGTCGTCGTCGCGTCGGTAGGCGAGCACGTGCACGTCGTGTCCGCGCGCCGCGAGCGCGCGGACGAACCCGTAGGTGACGATGCGGTCGCCGGCGTTCGGCGGGTGGGGCAGCTCGCGGGCGAGGAGGAGGACGCGGCTCATGGGGCGTCGATCAGTCGTCGATCGACACGCCGGAGGGGCGCTCGGGGAGGACGGTCGCGGCGTGGCGGTCGACGTAGTCGTACAGGAGGCCGAACTGTCGGGTGAGCGCGTGCTCGCCCACGGCGATCGGCGCCTTGAAGAACGACGCCAGGTGCGGCTGCAGCCCGCCCTCCCCGTGGCCGTCGGCGTGGGCGAGGAGGCGCACGAGGTCGAGGACGAGCGGGGCGGCGAGCGCCGAGTCCGCCCCCTCCCACGTGAACTGCATCTTCATCCGCGTGTCGAGAAAGCCCTCGAAGCGGACGTCGTCCCACGCGGTCTTGCGATCGCCGAGCGACGGCGCGTAGTCGATGCGCACCCTGTTGTGCTCGATGTCGGGGAGGATCCCGTCGAGGATGCCGCCCTTGCTCGCGAGCTTTCCCGCCTCGTTCGCCTCGTCCTCGAGGACGAGGCCGTCGGTGTTGCCGAGGATGTTGTGGCCCTCCCACGATCGAACGCGGAGGTTGCGCCCGGCGAACATGGGCGCGAGCGCGGCCTTCACGAGCGACTCGCCGGTCTTGCCGTCGTTGCCCATGTGGGGGACGCCCTCCTCCTCGGCGAGTTCGCGCAGTCCGCCGACAGCGCTGCCGATCCCGGGGGTGAAGTTGGCGTAGGGGCAGCCCTCGACGAGCGCCGCGTACGCGTAGAGGGCGCTGGCCGGGAGGTCGCGGTCGTTCTCCGCCACCGCCCGTTCGAACGCCGCCCGCGAGTCGTACCGATCGGGATCGGACAGCATCGGTTCCGTCGAGGCGACGTTGACGACCACGACCCGTTCGAGGCCGTGGTCGCGCCGGAAGCCGCGCAGGTCCTCGCGAAGCCGCTCGACCACCTCCTCGACGGTCCGGTCTGCCTCGAGCGGCCGCTGGTCGGCGAGTTCCGAGACGGCACCACAGTTGAGCGTCGTGCCCCGGCAGATGTCGTCCTCCACGGCGGCGAGGTCGTCCTCGACGGCCTCGATCACGTCCCGACTGGCGATGCCGCTGCGCTCCGCGAGCCGCACGGCGGCGTCCGGGACGCTCCCCGATCGAACGTCGTGCCCGCCGAACGCGAGCGAGTCGACGTCGACGAGGGTGAGCCGCGAACACGGCTCGCGTTCGGTCACTAGCCCGGTCGTCGAGGTACGCCCGTCGGCGATCGCTCGCGCGCCCACCATCGCGGTCGTCGCGATGTTCCCGCGGGCCCCGACGAACCAGACCCCCGTCTCGGCGCTCGCGCTCATGGCGTCCCCCCGACGCACGTGCGACGGTGCTGAAGCTGTCGAGGGACGTTGCCGGCGTGGAAGTAGGTGGTGATACCGATCATAGTGAGTTGGTGCGGTCGCCGTGTCCGCCCGTACGGCACCCTGCTACCGAACGTATCAGCGTGACGCTGGGTATCAGCGCCGAGGAAGTGTACACTCTGCTTGCGTACTCGGCCGCTCGATCGGGGTTCCCGTCCCATCGAGCGGTCGATTCGCCGGAGCCGTCACCGTCGTTCGACGGTGAGGTCCAGCAAATGCAAGGTGTGCGGATAACCGAATGACTGCCCTCGTACTGAACGAGGACCCATGCCAAACGACCGTTCTACACCCGACGACGAGCAGAGACGGGCCGAAGAGGAACTCGACGAGGCCGAAGAGATCGAGCGAACGGAGACCGTGTCGGCGCGAGCGACGGTTCACTCGGAGATCGTCGACACCGAGATACTGGAGCGGACGCCCGTCGACACGGAGATCGTCAGCCAGGAGATCGTCGGCATCTCGATCGTCGACGGCGAGGGGGGAGGCGTCGATCCCTCGGAGCTCCGAACGGACGCGTCGACGGCGGAGGCGCCGCTCGGACTGGAGTCGACGACCGGGGCCGGCATCGACCGGGGGACGCACATCGCCTTCGAGATCGACGAGGCGTCCGTCGTGACCGAGGAGGTCGTCGAACGGATGCTCGTCGAGAGCGAGGTCGTCACCGAGGACATCGAGGAGGAGACGGTCGTCGAGAGCGGCGAGGTCGACATAGCGGACCTCGACGAGGAGGTCGACGACTTCATCCGGGCCGAGTCGGTGCTCGAGATGCTCGACGACGAACTCATCGCCGCGGAATTCCTGAAGGACGACGTCATCGAGACGGAGTTCACCGAGCGCAAGACGATCGAGCGGGACGTCGCTCGCCGGAAGATCGTGACCGCCGAGGTCACGGAGATCAGCGAGATCGACGAGGAGGAGATCGACGTGGAGGTCATCGAGAGCGAGATCGTCGAGGGCGAGGACCTCGGGGGGCGCTCCGGCGCGATGACCGGATCGACGTCCGGGACGGCCGCCGGGACCGGCGCGGAGTCGTCCGAGGGCGAATCGCCGACCGCCGGGGACGAGTCGACGATGGGTGAGCCCGCGTCGACGACGGGCGAACCCGGCAGCGCGACGCCGTCCACCGGTGTGGAGGGCGGTCCCGTGGCGGGCGAGTCGACCACGACCCTCTCCGACGGCGACATCGGGAAGGAGGTCGTCGACACCTCCGGCGAGAAGGTCGGCATGATCGTCGACGTACGGGACGGAACCGGCTACGTCGATCCCCACCCGAGCATCACCGACAAGATCAAGGCGACGCTCGGTATGAGCAGCGATCACGAGGGGGACGACGACACCTTCGCCCTCGACAGCGGTCGGATCGAAGAGGTCACCGGTGACAAGGTCACGGTGTTCCACTCCGAGCGGTGATCGGCGAGCCTCGGCCGAATTCGCCTTTTTCGCGGCTCTGTCGAACCCACAGGGGTCGAAGATCCGACCGCTCGTCCGGGCGGATAGCTCTCGTCCACCCCCTCGAGCCCTTCGGTCATCCCGAACGTCACGTTGGCCCGCCTGAAAACGACGGAAGCGGATCTAGTCCCTCCATTCAACTAAAAGGTTAAATAAGGGGGCGACCCTACATTCAACCGGATGGTTGAACGAGAGCCGAACGATCCGGACCTCGACGCGATCTTCGGGGCGCTGGCGCACCCGACCCGACGGGCGCTCATCGAGCAGCTAGCGGGCGGTCCGGCCAGCGTCGGCGACCTGGCGGAGCCCCACGACGTCTCCCTGGCGGCGGTGTCGAAGCACCTACAGGTACTCGGTGACGCGGGTCTCATCGAGGTCGAGAAGGACGGTCGCGTCCGCCGGTGTCACCTTGACGCCGCACCGCTTTCCGACGCCTTCGGCTGGCTGACCCGATACCGGGTTCTCTGGGAGGACCGGTTCGACGCGCTCGCCGACCATCTGGAGAACGAAGAGCAATGACAGACCACGAGGCGATAGACGAGGAGGAGTTCGACCCGACCGAGTACGACGTGACGATCCACCGAACGTTCGACGCGCCGCGCGAGCGCGTGTTCGAGGCGTGGACCGACCCCGAACGGGTCTCCCAGTGGTGGGGGCCGGAGGGGTTCACGGTCCCCCACTGTGAGATGGACGCGCGACCGGGCGGCGGCTTCCGGATCGACATGCGAGCACCCGACGGGACCGTCTACTCGAACGCGGGTGAATTCAACGAAGTCGTCGAGCCCGAGCGACTCGTAGTCACGAGCCGCGCCTTCGAGGACGAGGACGGTAACTTCGGGCTCGAAGTTCGCCAGACCGTGACGTTCGTCGATCGCGACGGCAAGACGGAGCTCACGCTACGGGCAGAGGTCGTCACGGCGACGCCCGACGTGGCCGAGGCGCTCGAGGGGATGGAGACGGGCTGGAATCAGAGCCTGGACAAACTCGCCGAGTTCGTCGACCGGTCGGGGGACGGTTCCGAATGACGGCGACGGTCGCCGGCGGCGACGGTCGCCGCGGTTCGGTTCAGTCGTCGTCGCTACCCGAGATGCTTGACTGACCGCCGGAACCGGCCATCTGGGAGGACTTCTGTCTGGCGCTGCCCGCCCACCGGCCGATGTTCTCGCTGACGTAGCCCCGCCCGCCCAGGCCGATCGCGAGGCCCAGGCCGATCGCGAGCGCCGCACCGAGGCCGTAGGCGACCGCCTGAGCGAGGACGTAGAGCAACTCCGTCTCGATACCCATGGTGTCGAGCCCGATCGTGATCGCCGTGAAGTACAGGAACAGTCGCACGCCGGTCGAGAACGCCGACGCGTAGCGCGACTGTCTCCCCGCCTCGCTCCGGGTGATCGCCCGACCGATGAAGTCGGCGACGACGAATCCGAGGATGATCACCAGCAGTCCGGCGATGAAGGCCGGCAGGTACGACGCGGCCGTCGAGATCCACTGGGACAGAAGCGGGATCGCGAGCGCGTTGGCCGCCGCCAGGATCGCCAGGAAGTAAATGTAGTACGCCGCGATCTTCCCGAACGCCCGCGACACCGCCTGTTCACTTCCGCCCATCACCCGGCCTAGCGGTGTATTGAGCACCAGGCGGTCGAGTTCCACGTGGTCGACGACCGTCCGGACGACCGCCGCGACGACGCGCCCGATGATCCAGCCGATCAGCAGGATGATTATCGCGCCGACCAGTCGCGGGATGAACGCGACGATCTGCGATATCGTCTGCTGGAGGAACTCGGGAATTCCCAGTTGTAGGACTGTACTTCCGACAGTGAATGATCCGGTCATGATTACTCTCCTCTCTCTCGGGGAACGCGGAACTGTTCGACTCGCCCGACGTCCCCACGTGTCACCTGGGACGAAAGCGATTAACGTCCGTTGCCTGCAGGTGTAAGCATCGCGGGAGAGAGCGTCCGACGCGCCCGGCAGGGGGCATTTCGAGACGTGCTTCGAACGGGGGTACGGGGCGGCTGGCCGTACTCTTCGGTTACCGCCACCGCTCGACCGCCCGCTCGAGCCCGTAGATGCCGTTCATCCCGGTCACGAACGGCGTCGCGCTTCCCGTCAGCGCGCCTGTCAGCGCGAGCGCGAGCGCGAGCGCCACCTTCGGTCGAGCGGGATCGAGTCGCAGCGATCGGAACAAGTAGGGGAGTCCGTCGCCGACGCGACGAGCCTCGCAGTGGGTGATCCCCACGTCGGCGAGAAAGCGGGCGCGAGCGTCGGCCGTGAGGTCGTGGCGACGGTCGATGCGCTCGAAGGCCCGCGCGAGGCGGTCCGGCTCCGCCGAGATGTTCCCCCCGTCGGTTCCCTTCACGACGAGCGGCTCGTCCACGAACGCGAACGTGCGCTCCCGGGCGAGCCGCAGGCACAGCTCCCAGTCCTCGAAGCACCCGATCGACTCGTCGAAGCCGTCGACGGCGACGAGCGCCGACCGTCGCGCGAGCAGCGTCGAGGTGTACGTCGGGAGGGCGAGGTGTCGGATCGCCTCGCGAACGTCCCCGGACTGCCCCGAGCGGGTGCGCGGCTCGCCGGACGACTTCTCGACCCGGGTGAGCGAGACGCTCGCGCCCTCCCGGTCGAGCGCGACGACCTGTCGTCGGAGTTTCTCGGGCCGCCAGCGGTCGTCGGCGTCGATGAACGCGACGAGCCGACCCTCCGCGGCCCGGATTCCGACGTTGCGCGCGACGCTCGGGCCGGCGGGAGACGGGCGCCGCACGACCCGCAGCCGATCGTCGCCAACGGCCCGGAGCACGGCGTCGGTGTGGTCGGTCGAGCCGCCGTCGACGACGATCAACTCCAGCGGGTCGTGCGTCTGCCCGAACACGCTGTCGACGGCCCGCCCGATCACCGCCGCCCGGTTGTACGTGGGGAGGACGACGCTCACGGTCGGCTCGTCCGGCGGAGGCGCGGACCGGGATGGCTCCGATCCGCGTCGATGCGCCCGCGGTCGCGTCCGTCGACTCACTCTCGGTCACCTCGGGGAGCGTCGCTCCGGGTGGACGCACTCGCCGGACGTGCTTACAGTTATCGGCACGCAAACAGCACATTTATTCCGAACCCCCACGTTCTGATAGAATAATTTTCGGGTCGCGTGCGGTTCACCGCCGAACGGGATAAGTACGGTAGAACCGTACGGAGGTGACTGTAGGGGAGACGGCGCTCGACCGGCCCCGTCCGGAGCCGGTAACGAAACAGGTGGTGGAACACGCGGACCTCGCACAACGATGATCGACCACGCGCGCGCGGTAGAGAGCGGTGACGGATCGATCGAAGAACTGCTCGGCGTCCTCGCCGCCCCACGGCGGCGGGTCGTCCTCGCTCACGTCACCGAGCGGCGGGCGGCGTCGCTCGACGAACTGGCGGCGATCGTTCGATCCGAGGAGCGACTCGGCGGTCGCTCCTCGCTCGACGACGAGCCGACCCTGCGACTCCTCTCCGAGATCCGGTCCGTCCACGTCCCGGCGTTGATCGACGCGAACCTGGTCGAGTACGACGTCGAGCGCGAGGTCGTGATCCCCACGGTGACCGCCGACCTCCTGTTCACGTGCCTCGAACAGGTCGCCGACGACGGACACCGGGGCGACTAGTCCGCGGGCACCCCATCGCGTTCGTCCATCGACGGCTCGCGCGGAGCGCTGCCCCGCTCCGCACTTCGGACAACCGGACAGACACACAGTCACAAGGTTGAAAAACGACCATCGTCTATCCCCTATCGCATGGACCATTGTCGGATGGGCACGGATGACGGAAGGCACACCGTCAATTGCAACTGCAAGGTCGGTAGCGTCGCCGAGAGCTACGACATCGGAGGTATCACGTACGAACTGGAGGACCTGTGGACGGCCGACGGTGACGAGGGGTACAGCCTTCGGGAACTGGCGGACTACTTCAACCGGGCGGTCCTCGAATCCGCCATGCGGGGGGTCGGGATCGATCCCCTCGACGGGGACGTGGCAAACGTCTACCGGCTACTCACGGATGACGAGGCGAGCCCCGGTAGTCGGGTGGAGGCGGAGCGTCGCCTCGAACGCGAGGGGACGTCCGCGGACCGGTTGCGCGACGACTTCGTCACGCACCAGACCATCTACCGCCACCTGAAGAACTGCCTCGAGGCGGAGTACCAGCGTCGCGAACCGAACCCCCGCACCCGGATACAGCGGGACATCGAGCGGATGGAGGGGTTACAGAACCGAACGACCGTCATCGTCGAGGAGATCGTCAGACGGCTTCACGACGCGGAGCTGGTGTCGATCGGGGGGTTCGACGTCTACAACGACGTCCGGATCGTCTGTGAGGAGTGTGCGAAACAGTATTCCCCGCGAGAACTCCTCCAGCGCGGCGGATGCGGGTGCGGCGTCGACGGCAGTTCGTGACGGTCCGAACTGCCGTCGGTCGGAAGTTCCGTCCCGGCGCGACCGGACGTCCGAGACTACCCGGTCAACTCGTCGGCGTCCGCGACCCGGGCGACGTAGTAGTCCGTCCCGTCGGGCACCTCGGCGACGACGGTGACCGTCTTCTGCTCGTCGGCGTCGATCGAGACGTCGCCGCCGGAGACGCGCCCCACCTCGTCGCCGTCCTCGGCGTAGAACGCCAGTTCGACGCCGACGGTTCGGGGCTCCGCCGAGTTGACCAGCGTGAGCCAGAACTCCGTCTGTTCGTCGCGGACGTCCTCGTCGAACGACGCGCCCGCGTCGGCGCGGCGCACCTTCGACTCCAGCACCGTGACGCCGTCCGCGGCGGTCGAGAGCGAGTCGCGGAGGAGGTGGATGCGGTTTCGCGCGGCGCGGAGGCGCTCCTCCGCGATCCCGTCCGCGCGCTCCTCCAGTCGGAGCAGTTCGTTGTCGATGTCGTCCAGCAGTCCCTCGCGGTCGCGCGACCTGTCGGAGTACGCTTCGACGCGCTCCTCGACGGCGGCGAGTTCCTCGCTCACGTCCTCGTCGCTCGCCTCCCGTGCGCGCTCGAGGTCGTCCCGGATGTCGATGACGTGGGGTAGCCCGGCCATAGCGTACCTGTCGTTCGACGGGCCCCGCAATGGACTTTGCGGGCCGGGCGGGCGACGGCCGCGGGGGTAAGGGTAAGGGCAGGGTTCAATGGGATCGGGCGAGTACGGGGGGACGTTGTGACCGACCTCACGGACGAAGACTGCGAGATCCTCGCTCGCCTCGCGGCGGGCGAGCGCGACGCGGCGACGCTGGCCACCGAGGGCGGCGTGCCCGTGGACGCGCTCGAGCGGCGACTCCCCCGGCTCGTCGACGACGGTCTCGTGTCCGCCGTCGGGGACGATCGGTACGCGATCACCCGGAGCGGCCGGCGCGCGCTCCGGGCCCGCGGCGACGACCCGAGCGGCGAGACGGGCGACGTCCCGCCCCGCGTCGAGCGCGAGATCGAGGGGTTCGACCTCCGGCCCGACGCCGAGGACGCGATCCGGCGGGCGTTCACGTTCCTGCGCGACTGGCGGGAGGCGACGGCGAGCGAGATCGTGGACGCCGCGTACAGCGAGGACCCCGCGGGGTGGGAGACGCGCGACGGCTGGTGGCGCGAACTCGTCCGGGAGCGCCTGGCTGCGCTGCCGGACGTCGTCCCGCCGGACGACGAGGGCGGCCGGTGGCGCTACGCGGGCGAGGAACGGATCGACGAGCCCACCCGGGACGGCCGACGGATGCTCGATCCTCCCGACGGGGAGCGCTACGGAAGCGCGAAACAGGCCATCGAGCACGCGGCGGGGAGCGAGGCGCAGGCCGACGCGCTCTCGGCCGCCTTCGCGCTCGTCTTCGAGCGGGGGAGCGCGACGGCCGACGAGCTGGCGACCGCGCTCGACCTCGAGGATCGGGACGAGGTTCTCGACCTCCTCGAGACGATACCGGACGTCGAGCGCGTCGAGGACGGGACGTGGCGGTACGTGCCCGCAGCGGGGAGCGACGACGGCGGACGACGGTGACGGCGGACGGCGGACGGCGAGGGGATGACGGCGAGCGGGACGTCGACGAGGGGGACGACGGCGGTCGAGGCCGGCCCGGATTCGCGCGACCGCCGGACCGCTTTTCGGACTGCGGCTCCAACCGCCGCCGATGACGACCCAACCCAGCTTCGAATCCGCGTTCGGGAACGTGCTGTCGACGGTGCCCGACGAGTACTTCGACCGCAGCCGGTTCGTCCCCGCGACCGGTTCGTTCGACGCCGAGGCGGTGCTCGTGGGGGAGGCCCCCGGCGCGCAGGAGGTCGAACGGGGCGAGCCGTTCGTCGGGAACGCGGGCAGACGCCTCGACTCGGCCCTCGAGGAGGTCGGCGTCGACCGAGACTCGCTCTACATCACCAACCTGGTGAAGGTCCGCCCGGCGAACAACCGCGACCCCCGACGGGCCGAGATCGACGCGTGGTGGCCGGTGCTCGAGGCCGAACTCGAGCGCGTCGATCCCGCCGTCGTCGCGCCCCTCGGTAACTTCGCGACCCGGGAACTCCTGTCCGTCGACGAGGGGATCACGGACCTCCACGGACGCACCTTCGACCGCGACGGCCGGACCGTCGTCCCGGTGTTCCACCCCGCGGCCACGCTGTACGATCAGAGCAAGCGCGCCCTGCTCGTGGAGGACCTGCGGACGGTCGCGGCGGAGGCGGGACTCGGCTGACGGCTGCGAGCGTCCGCCCCGAAGGATATCCAAGCAGAACGCCTTCATACCGAGCCGCCGAACCCGCCGGACAGAGACATGCAATCCCCCTTCGAGCAGTACGATCTCCCCCCGAATTGGACGCCCGGGCGCGTAGAGAACGGACTGGTCGAGTTCGTACACGCGGAGCGGTCGCTGGCCGTGCAGATCCGGCTGGTCGAACTCGGCTCCCAGATCGCGGACGCGCCCGACCAGCGAATGTGGGTGATGAGTTGCGACCCCGGCGGGGCCGCGACCCCGAGCGACACGTTCATCTGCAGCCTCACCACGTGGCAGGCGGCCGCGGCGGCGCTCGTCTCCTGCATGGAGCAGTTCGACACCGTTATCGAGTACGCCGGGGGTGCCACCGGCGAGGAACTCGACGTCGACGCCGTTCTCGGGGAGTTGACGGTGCGAGACTCGCTCGGGGGGAAGTTCGATCGCGCCTGAGTCGACGGGCCCGTCGGACCTGACAAATGCAGGGAGCACGCTTAGTGAGACCGGCGACGGATCACCTACTGTTATGGCCATCGGAAAACTCGCGACGCGGGACGTCGTCACGGCGGAGAGAGACGCGACGCTGATCGACCTGGCGAAGACGATGGAGTCGGAGGGCGTCGGTGCCGTAGTGATCGCCGAGGACGAACGGCCGGTCGGGGTCGTGACCGACCGCGACGTCGCCCTCGCCGTCGGTCGCGGCGAGGAACCGGAGTCGTGCTCGGCGGACGACCTCATCGGCGGTGAACCCTTCACCATCGAGGAGGACACGGAGGGGTACGACGCGATCCGGCAGTTCGGCGAGTCGCGCGTCCGTCGCGCCCCCATCGTCGACGACCAGGGGACGCTCACCGGCATCGTGACGCTCGACGACGTCGTGGCGACGATCGGGGAGGAACTCAAGTTCGTCGCGGACGTAATCGAGGAACAGTCGCCCGATTACTCGCCCTGACGGCGACTACCCGTCGTCCGTCGTCCGCCGCGCCGTGCCGCGTCGATACGTCGAGGTGACGTCCGACTTCCCGTCCGGTGGGACACCCCCACCGTTACGGTGATATCTCTGTAACGCGGGTGTTTCAGCGGCGTACGAATGACTCGATTAAAAACACCCTATCGGTGCCGAACAGTTCGACGGGCGGGCCGCGCAAGGACCGACGTAGCATTGACGAAGGCGGGAACCGTATCCGGGGCCATGAAGGCGATCACTGCCGACGGGGAGTCGATCGAGTGTACCTCCATCGAGGAGACCGAACACGGCGTTCGCCTCTATGACGAGGCCGACGAGCTCGTCGGCTACGTCCCCTACCCGAATCTCCTGTACGTGACCCGGTGGCGGATTCCCGTCTCCTCGAGCAGTATCGAGAGCGTCGGCTACGACGACGCAGAGATGACGCTCGAGATCGCGTTCGAGGGCGACCGGGTCTACCGCTACCTCGACGTGCCGCGAGGGGTCTACGAGGGGATCCTGAGCGCCAGTTCGAAGGGTCGATACTTCCACGACCACGTTCGCGGGAAGTTCCACTACCTGCGCGTCGCGTAGTGGCCAGGCACCGCGTCGATCGGCGTATCCGCCCCCAGCCGGGACCCGGGCGCTTCGCGCCCGGTCGTCACTCGTCCGTCTCTCGACGCTCCCGATACTCCCCGAGCAGCCGTTCCGCGTTTCGGATGTGACCGCTGGTCTCGCCCTCCGATCGGTCCCGGAGTCCAGCCAGCTTCTCCTCCAGTTCGGCGAGGCGGTCCTCGTGGGGTGGCTCGTCCTCCGTCTTGTCGCCGCCGACGAGTTCCATCAGCCCCTCGTCGAGCGAACGGAGCTGCTCCCTGACGTCCCTGTCCTCGTTCGCGGTGTCGCTGGCGCGCTGTAGCTCCTCGCGGATGCGCGTCGGTCTATCGGCCATATCGCGGATACGATGGCCGCGAGAATAGGTCTGGTGGTGGTTCCCCCGGGGTGCGTGTCACCGTGTGGTTCGAACCGGTAGCCGCGTCCGCGCTCGGCGGGTCACTCGAAGCTGGGCGGTTGCCCCTCGAGCGAGGTCTCGATCAGGGTCTGGTGTCCGCGGCGGAACCGCTCCGAGAGCGCCTGGTGGGTGATGCCGAGCTTCTCGGCGAGTTCCTCCATCGTCGTGCGTCGCGGGATCTCGAAGTACCCCTCCTCGACCGCGGTCATCAGCGTCTCGTACTGCTCCTGGGTGAGTTCGCCCGGGCTCGCCGACTCCGAGTCCAGTTCCGTGATGCGTACCACGTCGATCGAGAAGTCGTGCTTCCAGGCGTTGTCGACGATCCGCGAGAGGGTGTTTCGGTCGAGCACCATGACCTGCACCACCCAACTGCCGTTTCGGCCCTTGACGGACAGGATCATCGCGTCGCCCTCGAAGAGGATCTCACGGAGGACGCACAGCCGAACGCTCTCCCAGTCGAGCTCGTACAGCCAGCTGTCCCCCCGCTGGGAGACGACGGTGTACCCGGCGACGCTGGGGTCCAGTTCGAACGCCGCCTCGACGTCCTCCCTGCTCGGCCCCCAGACGCGAACGAACGACATCGTCGTCCCCTGTTCGGCGGCGACGACCTGCGCCATCTCGAACCGGAGGTCGGGGATCGTTTCGAACGTCCGTTCGAGCGCCAAGTCGCCTGCCGGTATGCGGAATGTGGCTACACTCATCGTATCTCTCCGCCGGATGGACGGCCCAGTTGAATATATAAGTTTTTCCCTTTCGATATGAACTTGTTCGACGGTATTTCCCCTGCGCTAACGTGACGCTACGGGGCGTTCGCCCCGAACCAGGTGCCCAGGGTGAGGCCGTAGACGACGTGACTGACGTGAAAGACGAACCGCTCGTCGGGCTCGAGATCCAGGCCGAGCACGCGCTTCAGGACGACCGACACGCCGAACCCCGAGAGGAGCAGTCCGTAGACGAGACCGAGCAGCGTCCCCCGTCGTTCGCTCTCGCTCTCCGAGTCGGAGTCCGACTCCCGCGCGGCGACGATCGCCCCGAACGCGCCGCCCCCGGCGACGCCGTAGAGCAGGTGGAGGATCAGTCCGGGAGCGACGTGCTCGTGGGGATCGCCGTCACCGACGTACTTCGCCCAGAACCAGGCCGTCGGCGGGGGTGACTGCGAGATCGGTGTCCGAAAGCACGACATCACCACCGCCGCGATGCCGCCCGCGACGAGTCCGGTCACGAATCCCCGCGAACGCCGCCGCTCGAAGAGCGAGGTAACCCACCGTTCGAACCCCGTGCGACGCTCGACCTCCGTCCCCCCGTTCGTCCGCGTCTGTCGTGACGTCATAGCTCTCACTCGCGCCTCCGGGAACGGGGTTCGGCGCATGCGTCAATAAGTCTTTGCCGGCCGAGGAGCGTCGGGACCACGCTTTTGGGGGGCCAAACCGAACGGCGTAGTGAACGCCCCCGGTACGAAGGGGGACCGGTGATACGCATGAGTACGAATTCCACTCCGGAGGTAGTCGTCGTCACCGGCGCGTCGGCGGGCGTCGGCCGAGCGACCGCCGAAGCGTTCGGTGCGCGGGGCGCGCGCGTCGGCCTGATCGCGCGCGACGAGGAGGGACTCGACGGCGCGCGTCGCGCGGTCGAGGAGGCCGGCGGCGACGCCCTCGTTCTCCCGGCGGACGTCGCCGACGCGGAGGCGATCGCCGACGCGGCCGGCGCGGTCGAGGAGGCGTTCGGTCCGATCGACGTCTGGGTCAACAACGCGATGACCGCCGTCTTCTCCCCGGTGGCGGAGATGACCGCAGAGGAGTTCCGTCGGGTCACGGAGGTGACCTACCTCGGGTACGTGCACGGGACGAAGGCGGCGCTCGATCGGATGCGCCCGCGCGACCGCGGGACGATCGTCCAGGTGGGGTCGGCGCTGGCGTACCGGGGGATCCCCCTCCAGTCCGCCTACTGCGCGAGCAAGCACGCCATCCAGGGGTTCACGGAGTCGCTACGCTCGGAACTCATCCACGACGACAGCGCGATCCAGCTGACGATGGTCCAGCTCCCGGCGATGAACACCCCGCAGTTCGAACAGGTCAGGAACCGCCTCCCCCGCGATCCCAGGCCGGTTTCGCCGATCTACCAGCCGGAGGTGGCCGCCCGGGCGATCACCTGGGCGGTCGATCACGACCGCGACGAACTGTGGGTGGGGTGGCCGACCGTCAAGTCCATCGTCGGCAACCGCCTCTTCCCCCGTCGACTCGACCGTACGTTGGCACATCAGGCCTGGGACGCGCAGATGACCGACGAGCCGTCCGACCCGGACCGACCCGACAACCTGTTCGAACCGGTCGATACCGACCTCGGCGCGCACGGCCCGTTCGACGACCGGGCCAGGCAGACGAGCCTCACGCTCTGGGCGACGACCCACCGCGCGCTCGTCGCGGCCGTCGGCACCGCGTCCGCGTCGCTGATCGCGCTCCTGGCGTGGGTCCTCCTCGACCAGGGGGACGGCCGGTCGGGGTGAGGTGACCGCGCACCCTGCTATCGCCAGCGCCAGCACTACGGTCGCGGTTCCCCCTAGCTCCCGACGATGTCCGACGACCAGTCCGGCGAGAGCACGCAGACGACGGACCACGAGACGATCAGGGAGTGGGCCGAGGAGCGCGACGTCCATCCCGCGAGCGTCGAGGGGACCGGCGAGGACGGCGACCCCGGCGTCCTCCGGTTCGACTTCGAGGAGGGCTCGAACGGGGGCGACGACTCGCTCGAGCGGATCTCCTGGGACGAGTTCTTCGAGAAGTTCGAGGGGAACGACCTGGCGATGCTCTACCAGGAGACGACGAACGAGGGCGAGACGAGTCGCTTCTTCAAGTTCGTCGACCGCGAGTAGCGACGGACGGGCGGTCGCCGCTCGGGATACAGACGTGACCGTCGCCGCGATAGAGCCGCCGAACCGCGCCGACGCCTCTCGGACGCGTCGGCGCGCGAGTCACGCGAGAGCGTTCGGCGCGTCGACGAGCCCCCGGAGGACGTCGAGGTAGGCGTCGATCTGTCCCTCGACCGTGAACGACCGTTCGACCTTGCGCCGACCCGCCGCCCCGTAGGCCGCCGCGCGCTCGGGATCGAGGAGGCGTTCGAGCGCGTCGGCGAGGCGATCGACCTCGCGCGGGTCGACCACCAGTCCGTCCCGCCCGTGGTCGACGAGTTCCCGGGCCCCGCCGAAGCGGGTCGTCACGACCGGCGTCGAACCGGCGAACGCCTCGAGGTTGACCGTCGGGAACGGGTCGAGGTGCACCGACGGCGTGGCGACGACGGTCGCGACCCGGAGGGCGGTGCGGAACGCCTCCCGCGAGATCCACCCGGTCGGGACGATGCGGTCGCCCGCGGGGCCCGCGACCTCCCGCGTCCGGGCGACGTACTCCGAGTCGCCGGTCACCAGGAGCCGGGGCGGGTCGTCGAGGTCGAGGCGGGCGAAGGCCGCGGCGAGGTGGCGACCGCCCTTGTTGTAGCCCGTGCGCCCGCCGAACAGCACCGCGGGCGACGACCCGAGGCCGTGTTGTCGGCGGAACGCCTCGGCGTCACCCGTCGCCCGGTCGAAGGGATCGACGTCGATGCCGTTGTGGATCACCCGCTCGCAGGCGATCCCGTTGGCGACGAGCGCCCGCCGGAGCTCGCGGCTGACGGCGACGCCGACGTCGACGCACTCCTCGACGCAGCGTCGGTTGCGGTGGTTTCGAAGCGGGAAGTACCGGAGCCGCTGGCGCTTCAGCTGGTACCAGGGGTCGACCCGGTAGGCCGCCACCGGTACTCGCCCCCCGCCGGCGCTCGCGTCCCCCTCGAGGAAGTGCGTCAGCTCGCCGTAGGCGACGGTGCCGGCGTCGTGGAACGTCTTGACGACCGGGATCGACCGCGCGGCCGCCGCGCGCAGGCAGCCGTTCGACAGCCAGTGGACGTTGTGGGCGTGGACCGCGTCCGGCGAGAGGCGATCGAGCAGGCGGCGACACGGGCCGACGGTGAACGGGTTGTGGACGGTCAGGTAGGGGAGGAGCGGCTTCGGACGGGGACTGTGCGTCCGGTAGACCGTCACTCCCCCCCTCGCGCTCCGTCCGACGGCGTCGCGATCCGCCACCGTGGCGAGCGCGGACACCTCGTGGCCCCGGCGCGCGTACCCCTCGGCCACCTGTCGGGCGATCGCCTGCGCGCCGCCGCAGTCCCACGGCGGGTACCCGTCGGAGAGGACGAGGACGCGCATCAGCGGTAGCCGAGGTCGTCCAGCCGCCGCTCGACGTGGCTCGGGATCGATTCGTCGGGCGTCCCCCCCGGGCGGTGTGCGCCGTCGAGCGTCGCCTCCAGCGCGTCGAGGGCCGCTTCGGGAAGCTCCCCCTCGTCGACGGTGACCTCGCGGTTCGACGCCCAGTCCACCCTCGCCGCCCGTCGTTCCTCCCCGACCCTATCGAGCTTCCACTCGCCGGCGATCGCCGTCGTGCGGGGGCGCAGGAGGCGGTCCGCGCGGAGCTGTTCGGGGGGATGGGAGGCGACGACGCCGGCGTACTCCGCGAGCGCGGCGACGCGCGTGTACCCCGCGTCGCGGTCGAGCAGCGACCGCGAGGGACGGTATTCGAGACCGGCGAGCGCGCGGACGGTGTCCGCGACGTAGTTCGTCTGGACGAGGTCGTCGCGCTCGCCGCCGTCGAACGCGCCGGGGTAGCGGAGCACGAGCGGTACCCGGAGCACCGGGAGCCGGACCGACGTCTGGTGGCCGAGGAGCGTCCGCCCGTCGACCGCCTCGCCGAGGTGCTCGCCGTGGTCCCCCGTGAGGACGACCAGCGTCTCCCCGGCGTGGCCGTGTCTTTCTAAGCTATCTAAGATACGCCTGACGACCGAGTCGGCGTACGCGACCTCGTCGGCGTACCGCGCCCTGAGGTATCGGATCTCCGCCTCCGCGAGCGTGCGCTCCCCCAGGCGTACCTCCCAGAGGTCGTCCATCAGCGTCCGCACGTACTCGCGCTCCTCCTCCGCGGTCGTACACCCCGGCGGCCGGACGTCGGATTCGAACTCGGGCGGGACGTAGAACGGCAGGTGGGGGTCCATGAGGTGGGCGTACAGGAAGAACGGGCGGTCGTCGTCGGCGAGCGAGGCGAAGCAGTCGTCGGCGACGGCGGCGGCGCGCTCGCTCGCTCTGACGTCGTCGGCCCAGACGTCCCCCGTCGCCTCCGACAGCTTGAACGCGGCCGCGTTCGCCAGGCTCCGGACCGGCGACGAGGACGAGAGCGACCGCCTGATCGCGGTCGCGTACCACTCGATCCCCCGGGAGACGCCCTCGGTGAGGTCGCGGACGTCGCGGCCGCCGTCGAAGCGGCGGTGCTGCGGCCCGGTGAACTCCTCGACGCGGTCGAACCCCCGCCCCTGCGGGAGCCAGTCGCCGATCCAGGTCGTCGGCGAGAGGTGGACGCAGCGGTAGCCCGTCGCCGCGAGCTGGTCTACGAGCGTTCGCTCCGCCCGCATCGCGAAGCCCCGCGAGGTCGCCCCGTGTTCGTGGGGATAGTCGCCGGTGAGGATGCTGGTCACGCTCGGGAGCGTCCACGGGGCGGCGCTCACGGCGCGGGTGAAGACCGTCCCCGCCCGGCCGAGCGCCCCGATCGCCGGCGTCCGGTCCACGTCGGACGCGTAGGGGGACGTGTAGTCGGCCCGGCACGCGTCGATCACGAGGAGGAGGACGTTGGGTCGGCCGTCGGGCGACGCCGATGCGGCGTCGCCCGTCGGGCTGGTGCGTTCGGTCATCGCGCCCGCACCGTCACAGGTTCTCCCGCGAGACCAGGTGGATGTCGTCCCTCGCGTCCTCGGCCATCGACGCGGGATAGACGAGCGCGAGTTCCTTCTCGTCGAACTCCTCGAAGAACTCCTCCCACGACAGCTCCTTCACGTCGTCGTCGCCGATCGTGGACCCACCGTCGCGAAAGCCGACGCACAGCAGCCCTCGATCGCCCTCCCCCTCCGACCCGCGACGGTGGGCGGGGTAGCCGTCGTACTCCCGGATCACGTCCCTCACCAGGGCGCGTTCGGTCGTCGCGGTGCGCTCGGTCGAATCGCCGTCCGCGTGCTCGTCGTCACTCATCGTTCGTGTGCCGGTGTTCCGCGGTGTCGACCTTAGTTGCTATGTAAGGAGGCGTGACGGTATCGCGAGTGTCATCTAGCCCGTTACAGGTATACGATCGTAACAGTCTATCGGCGATGGAAGTCAGCGCAGCCGATCGTTCGACGGCGGCGGGCAGGTCGTCCGGCGACCGTCGCCGGATCATTCATTAGCCTCGGCCCCGTCACGGACCGTACGACCCGAACCACCGACCCGAGACCGGGGCGGGGCCGATCGGGGTGGTCCGTCTCGGGTGGTGGCCGCAGTACACGGGGACGATTCACCATGAGTTACGAACGAACCATCGAGTCCGAGGGCGAGCGCGTCCGCGGCGTCGATTACGACGGGCTCGCGGAACTGCTCGGCGATCGCGTCGTCGGTCGCGAATCGCACGTCAACGCCGAAGCGTTCGTCGTCCGCCCGGACGAGGTACAGGAGGTGCTGTTCGCGCTCCGCGACGAGGCGGGCTTCGACCACCTCTCCTGTCTCACCGCCCAGGAGTACGAGGACCGCTTCGAGAGCATCTACCACCTGAAGAAGTTCGACGACCCGACCCAGGAGGTGAGCGTGATCGTGCCGGTGCCGACCGACGATCCCGCGAGCGAGACGGCGGTTCCGGTGTACGAGACGGCGAACTGGCACGAGCGGGAGGCGTACGACCTCGTCGGCATCAGGTACGACGGCCATCCGGACCTGCGGCGGATCCTGCTGCCCGAGACCTGGCAGGGCCACCCGCTCCGGCTGAACTACGACGTGGAACAGCCCCAGATCGTCGCCCTCCGCGAACACGCCAACCTGCTCCAGTCGGAGACGCGGACCGAGGACCCCGACACGCTCTTCATCAACGTCGGCCCGCACCACCCGGCGACCCACGGGGTGCTCCACCTGAAGACGACGCTCGACGGCGAGCAGGTCGTGGACGTCGACCCCGACGTCGGCTACCTCCACCGCTGCGAGGAGCAGATGTGCCAGCAGGGCACCTACCGCCACCAGATCATCCCGTACGCCGACCGCTGGGACTACACCTCGAACCTCCCGAACGAGTGGGCCGTCGCCCGCGCCGTCGAGGACCTCGCGGAGATCGAGGTGCCGGAGTACGCGCAGGTCCTCCGGACGATGTCCACCGAACTCGCGCGGATGCTGGGCCACTTCCTCGCCGTCGGCACGTTCGCGCTCGACGTCTACGGCGACTTCACCGCCATCTTCCAGTACGCGTTCCGCGACCGCGAACTCGTCCAGAGCATCCTGGAGGACCTCACCGGCCAGCGGATGATGTTCTACTACTTCCGGCTGGGCGGGGTCTGCTGGGACCTGCCCGAGCCCCGCGAGGAGTTCCTCGAGAAGACCCGTGACTTCCTCGACGGCCTCCCCGCAACGATGGAGGAGTACTTCGACCTCCTGACGAACAACGAGATCCTCCAGATGCGCACCGTCGACACCGGGGTCCTCGAACCGGACGTGGCGAGGGACTACGGCTGCACGGGACCGGTCGCCCGCGGTTCCGGCGTCGACTACGACCTGCGGCGGGACGACCCCTACGGCTACTACCCCGAACTCGACTGGGACGTCGTCGTCGAGGACGGCTGTGACAACTTCGCGCGCGTCCTCGTGCGCCTGCGCGAGGTCGAGGAGTCGGCGAGGATCGTCGAGCAGTGTCTCGACCTGCTCGAGGACTGGCCCGAGGACGACCGCGTGCTCCAGTCGAACGTCCCGCGCACGCTCAGGCCGGAACCCGACCGTGAGGTCTACCGCGCCGTCGAGATCCCGAAGGGCGAACTCGGCATCTACGTCCGCTCGGACGGGACGGACAGTCCCGCCCGCTTCAAGATCCGCAGCCCCTGCTATCACAACCTGTCCGCCCTGCCCGAGATGAGTCGGGGGGAGTACGTCCCGGACCTGATCGCGTCGCTCGGCAGCCTCGACATCGTCCTCGGGAGCGTCGACCGGTAGATCGGATCGGCCCCTCCCTTCCGGTTCCCGGAATCAATCGCACGCCGCGGGCGGCGTCTGGCACCGAACGCGAAGACTCCCCGCGCGGCGTCTGTCCCCGCCACCGGTCACAATCCGAGCGGCGATATACTCTCCCCGGCCTCTCTCGCCGCGGCTGACCAAATACTTTAGGAGATGACAGGAGTAGCCGTGAGTGCAATGGACCTATTCCAGCAACAGTCCGGCCGATCGAGCCAGATGGCCGAAGAGGAGATGAAGATGGCGGGGGAGGCCAGCACCGACCCGGCGTTGCTCGCGGCGGCCGCCTCGGTGCTGCTCGCGTGGTACCAGTTCTACCTGCGCGGAAACAAGGCCGGCGGCGTGTTCGTGGGTCTGTGGCCGCCGACTATCCTCGCGTTCGCCAGCTACTACAAGCAGACGGACATGTCGGACCGGATGGACCGGATGCGCCGCATGATGTGAGGCCGCACTGGAACGGCGAGGCGACTTCTTTTCGGCCCGCGACGGGTCTGGTCTCGACGGACGGATCGCGACGGCGACCACCTTCGCCCGACGGCGGCGTACCGTCAAAAGCGAGCCGCATTTGCAGGGTGAGGGTACAGCCCCGCCGGCCGTCACCGTAGCGTATGGAGCGGGAGTTCACCTACCGGTGTCTGTCGTGTGGTCGCCGCGCGACGGCGACCCGACGCCCGAACGGCTGTCAGCACTGCGGCGGCAGCCTCGTCAACGAGACGCTGGATCGCTGGCGACTGCAGGACACGGCCTGAGCGAGCGGGAGCGATGCGAGTTCTCCTGGTCGTCCACGCCCTCCCGCCGGCGACCTACGGCGGCACCGAACTGTACACCGCACACCTCGCCGAGGCGTTCGCGCGCCGGGGCCACGAGGTCGGCGTCGCCACTCCCCGGGGGACCGCCGCCGCCGACCTCGACGGCGTCGCCGTCCACGACCTCCCCGAACCCGTCGCCGCGGACGTGCAGACGGACCGCGGCCTCCCGACGGGTCCCGTCGACCCGGCCGTCGACGCGCGGTTCGACGACCTGCTCGCGTCGGTCGATCCCGACGTGGTCCACCTGCAGCACCTCAAGGGGCTATCCGCGACCCTCCCGTCGCTGTGCGAGGCTCGCGGCGCGGCGTGTCTCCTGACGCTGCACGACTACTGGACGCTCTGTCACCGCGAACAGCTCCACCGACCGGACGGGACGCGGTGTGTCGGCCCCGAATCGACGGCGAAGTGCACGGACTGCTACCTCGCGGATCGACCGTTCTCGGCGGTCGAGTCGGCGGTCGAGTCCCGGCCCCCGGGCGAGGCGCGGCCCGGAGCGGGCGCACCCTCCGCCGGCGAACCTCCCCCCCGGCGCGACGGTTCCGGGGACGCGGTCCGCGAGTTCTACGTCGACGCCGTGGCCGCGCGCGGGCGCGCGCTGCGCCGGGCGCTTTCGGCGGCCGATCGGCTGATCTCGCCGTCGGCGTTCCTGCGGGATCGCTTCGTCGCCTTCGGCGTCCCGCCGGCGCACGTCGTACAGCGGCGCAACGGCATCCTCGTCGACCGCTTCGAGGACACCGGCTTCGACGGTCCGCCGGTGCGGATCGGCTACGCCGGGCGCATCGCGCCGGAGAAGGGCGTCCACCTCCTGCTGGAGGCGTTCTCGGACCTCGACGGCGACGCCACGCTGGAGGTGTTCGGTGGGTTCGACCCCGACGGCGACGACTACCACGCCCGACTGGCCGCCGCCGGCGACGGCGTGTCCTTCCACGGCCGGTACGACGACCCCGCGACGCCCTACCGGGCGATGGACGTGTTCGTCCTCCCCGCGGTGTGGTACGAGAACAGCCCGCTCGTCATCCAGGAGGCGCACGCGTCGGGCGTGCCGGTCGTCACCGCCGACGTCGGCGGGATGGCGGAACTCGTCACCGACGGCGTCGACGGGGCGACGTTCGCCGTCGGCGACGCCGACGCGCTCGCGGACGCGCTCGCACGACTGGTTCGCGATCCGGCCCGCCTCGAACGACTCCGCGACGGCGTTCGCGAGCCGAAGCGCCTCGCCGACCACGCCGACGACCTCCTCGCGCTCTACGCTGACTGCCGGAAGAACGGCTGACGTCGCCCGGCGACGGTCGCGAGCGCGCCGACGGCCCCGTCGCGGCGTTGTCCGACGCCGCGTTCAGGATTCGATCTTTTCGACGATCTTCTGGGCCTGCTCTCTGGCCTCGTCCTCGCCGTCCACCTCGTCGATCGGAACGAGGACGCTCTGGATCTCCCAGTCGTCGTCGCCGCCCTCCTTCTCGTGGCCGGTGCGGACCTCGCTCCCCTCGACGACCGACCCGGCGGCGTTCTCCGCCCAGTCGGGCGTTCGGATCGTGTCGAACTCGTCGGGGTCGCGGAACCGGACGTGATAGTAGTCGTCGCCCCTCTCGACCTCCTCGGGGGATGGCGTCTCTGCCATGTCTCCGCACAGGAGCGCCAGGACCGAAAAGGGTCCGCAGGCGATCGCAAGGGGAGGCGACCACAGGGGAAATCGCGCCCCCGCCGGGCGCTACTGGAGCGCGTCGCCGAGTACCTCGCGCACTTCTCGCTGGAAACGCTCGCGACCGAAGCGCCGCTCCACGGACTTCGGGTCCGGACGGAGGTCCGTCCGGAGTTCGGGCGAGGAGAGCACGCGGTCGATCGTCTCGATCGCCCCCTCGACGGTGTCGTAGGTGAGGTGGTCGCGGCCGTCGACGATGTCGCGCTGCCCGCCGTTGGCGGGGACGAACGGCAGCGCGCCGCCGGCGACCAGTTCCGCGACGGCCAGCCCGAAGTGCTCGTGGCGCTTCGCGTGGAGGCCGTAGCGGTGCGCGCACACCAGTTCGACCAGTCGCTCGCGCGGCAGTTCCCCCTCGATCGAGACGTGCGGCCGCTCGGCGGCGAGGGAGGCGAGGCGCTCGCGGTACGCCTCGTCGTACGCCGGCCCGACGAGGTGGAGGTGCACGTCGTGGCCCCGCTCGCGCACCCCGTCGACGATGGCGATGACGTCCTCCAGGTTCTTGTACCGGGCGAGCCGGCCGATCGTCACGAACCCCTCCTCGCGCTCCTCCCACGGGCGCGGTTCGAACCCCCGGGTGTCGACCGGCGGGTGAACCACCTCGGGTCGCGCGTCGTAGGCGTCCTGTACGACGTCGGCCATCCACGAGGAGTTCGTCAGGAGGTGGCTCCCCCTGATCGTCTTCGCGTCGTACCCCCCGATCCGGTAGGAGAGGCGGTCGTAGGCGTGGTCGACGAAACTGTCCTCGCCGACGCGCTTCGAGACGACGAGCCGGGCGAACCGCGGCGTGTGGACGTACTGGACGAGCGGACCGGGCACGCTCAGTTCGTTGTCCGTGCCGACGGTGGCGTCGAACGCGGCCGCGTGACGCGCGACGAACCGGTTGAGGAGCGCGTTTCGGAGGTTGTACAGCGTGACGCCGGCCGCGCCTTCGAGCGCGTCGAGCAGTCGCTTCGAGCGGCGCGGCCGGCGGACGGCGATGTCCCCCACGTCGGTTCGGTAGTACGCGTTCAACTCGTCGAAGTCGGGGTCGGTCAGCGTCAGCAGCGTCACGTCGTGCTCCGACCGGAGCGCCTCGAGAACGTTCATGCACACTGCCTCGCCGCCGCCCTTCGCCCCCAAGTCGACGTGCGCGACTGCAACCTGAGCCATGATGTGATCTCCGGGGGTCCGGCGCGGCGGGCCCCGGCGGAGGTGCGAGGGGAAACTCGTTAAGCGACGGGTCTGCCCGTTGCAGGGCGCGCAAATGCAGACGCGACGGAGATGCCGTCGACCGCCCAAGGCTGCTCGATGGCAGAACGCCCCGCAGTATCGGTCGTCGTTCCGACGTACTACCGCAACGAACGGCTCCGGGCGGCGATCGACAGCGCGCTCGCCCAGCGACCGTCGGTCGAGCTGATCGTCGTCGACGGATCGGGCGAGGCGCACGCGCGACCGGTCGTCGAGGCGTACGACGGGGTCGAGATCGACTACGTCGCCCAGGAGCGCGACGAGGGGCCGCACGCGGCCCGGAGCATCGGCGCTCGACGCGCGAGCGGCGCGTACGTCCAGTTTCTCGACGACGACGACCGCCTCCTCCCGGGGAAGTTCGATGCGCAACGCCCGCTCCTCGCGGACGAGCGCGTCGGCGTCGTCTACTCCGGCCTGCGCGACGAGGAGTGGGGCGTCGTCGATCCGATCCCCGACGTCCGCGGCGACGTCCTCGAACACGCGCTCCGGCTCCGAACGTTCCCCTGCATCCCGTCGACGATGCTCGTCGAGCGGGCGGTGATCGACGACCTCCTCCCGTTCGAACACCGCCACGGCGCGGACGACTCGGGGATGAAGATCGAACTCGCGCGCCGTACCCGGTTCGACTACGTCGACCGACCGCTGGTCGAACGCGGCAAGCCCGACGCGACGCTCTCCTCGTCGTGGGCGCACGTCGAGGGGCGGCGGTCCCTCCTCCGGCGCTACGCCGACCTCTACGACCGGTATCCCGACGACGTTCGACGGACCGCGGTCCGGGGGACCCACTACCGCGCGGGGAACAAGTACCTCGAGGAGTCGGCGTGGTCGCCGAGCGCGCCAGTCGAGTTCGCGCGGGCGGCCTACCACACGCCGGAGGAGCGGTCCCGCTACGCGGCGACGGCGGTCGCCTCGGTGTTCGGCCGTCCCGGCCTCGAGACCGTAGATCGACTGGGGATCGCGCCGTGACCCGCGCGCCCCAGCGGCGTCCGCCCGGCGCGCGGGAGGCGTCTCGGTTGGCGAAGGCGGGCGCTCGCATCCTCGGGGAGGGACTCCGTCGCGCGGCCCCGGCGCGGGCGGTCGATCGCGCGTCCGACGTCCGGACGGCGCTCGAGACTCGACGGCGCGAGCGGCGGGCCGATCGCCGATTCGACGCCCGGAGACGCGCCGAACGCGAGCCGCGTTCCGACGCGCCGCGGCACGTGGTCTGCGTCGTCGTGGACGCGCTCAGGGCGGACGCCCTCGACGGGACCGTCACGCCGTTCCTCTCCGGACTCACCGGCGGCGACGCGATCTCCACCTCGACGTGGACGTTCCCGGCCGTCTCGTCGCTCCTGACCGGCCGATACCCGTACGAGCACGGGGCGACGCGCCGCTCGGACTCGTTCGCGGACTCCGTGCGGGACGTCACGGGCCTCCCACGGGCCGTCCCCGACGACGAGCCGCTCCTGTCCGACGCACTCGCGGGTGCCGGCTACCGAACCTACGGGGCGTTCGGGTTCGTCGTGCCGTTTCTCGCCCTGCGCGGACGGTTCGAGACGCACGCGCTCTATCGGGACGCGCCCGCCGAGCGGATCCTCGCGGACCACGCCGAGTGGCTGGCCGAGCACCGCGACGAGCGGACGTTCTCGTATCTCCACCTCGCGGACCTCCACGAACCGGTCGACCCGCCGACCGGCTACTGGTCGGCCCACGGGGTGGCCGACCTGCCCGGGATACGCGGGTGGCGACACGAGGACGTCGTCGAGTCCACGCCGACGGTCGAGCGGTTCCGACGGCACCGCCGCCGGCTCTACGACGCGGCGGCGGAGTACGTCGACAACCGGTTGAGCGCCCACCACAACCGCGTGGCCGACCTCGCGGACGGGGGCGTCGCGCTCGCGGTCGTCGGCGATCACGGCGAGGGGTTCTGGGAGCGCGCTGGGTTCCACGCCGACAACTTCGCGGATCCGCGACCGGCCCACTGCGTCGGCCACGGCGGCGCTCCGTACGAGGCCGTCACGCGCGTCCCGCTCCGCACCGCGGGCCTCGGGGACGGACCGGCGGCCGCCGACGCGGACGGGCGGCTCTCGTCGCTCGTCGACGTCGCGCCGACGATCGCGGAGGCCGTCGGCGTCGAACTCCCCGAGTGCTCCGGCGTCCCGCTGACCCGGTCGCCCCCGGACGACCGGGTGGTGCTCGTCGAAGGGGTTCGCTACGGGTACGAGAAGAAGGCCGCGTACACGCGCGAGGACGGGCGCGCCTGGAAGCTCGTCGTCTCCCGGGGCGACGACGTGGCGGCGACGTTCGCCCTCCCGGCGGAGACGCGTCGCGCACCGCCGGGGAACGTCGAGGCGCGCCTCCGCGACGCGCTCCCGCCGTGGCCGGACGAGGCGACGACGGTGGACGAGCGGACGGACGACCGACTCTCCTCCGACGTCGAGCGACGGCTCGAACGGTTGGGATACCGGTGATTCGCCCGCTCCCGTTCGCTCCCGTCCGTCCGCTGCGAGCGCGACGGCTCGGGTTCGCGCGGGCCGAAGGGGTGAGAAACGAGGCGGGTGTCCGCGCTCAGGCCCCGACGACTCCCGCCGCGTCGGGGGCGACGATGCCGAGGACAGCGAGGACGTAGAGGATGGCAAGCGACGCCAGCCACGCGATGAGCGCGATGCCGCCGGCGCTCAACCAGCCGCCGGGGTACCGCCAGTTGATCACGCCGAGGTACGCCACCAGCGCGAGTAGCGGACCGAGCAGCGGGATCCAGCCGAACAGGAACGCGACGACCGCCCAGACGACCGACGCGATGAGGGCTGTTATGATGGCGTAGCTGAAGTCCTCCGCGCCGGTGATGACGCGCGCGCCGACGTAGATGCCGACCGCGCCGACGAGCAGGCTGATGACGAAGACGAGTATCGAGTCGATGAGCGCCATATTTTCACTTGGTTCCGCCGCCGGATCAACGTTCTATCTTCACACGCAGGGTGGCTCGTTGCGGCGGTCGACGGGTGACGCGGGGCACCACCCGGAACTCGGGCGTCCGAGTCGCCGCCGAGGGTCCCTTGCTACCGGCAGCGGTGGGCCGCTCCGTTACGGCGATATCGCCGTATCGCCGCTCGTCGAGCGAGCGTCTCACGGCCGCCCCGAGGGTCACCCGTCGAACGGTCGCGTCGGGAGGTCCTCCACGGCCGGACCGTCCAGGACCGCGCCGTCGGGGTCGAAGCGGGAGCCGTGACAGGGGCAGTCCCACGACTTCTCGGCGTCGTTCCAGTTGACGATACAGTCCATGTGCGTACAGACCGCGGAGACGGCGTGGAGGTCACCGCCCTCGTCGCGGTACAGGCCGACCGGCCGCCGGCCGCGTCGGACGACCCGCGCCTCGCCGGGTGCCGGCGTCGTCGCGTCGTCGTCGCGCATCCCCTCGGCCCACCCCCCGACGAACTCCTTCGCCACGTGCGCGTTCTCCCCCAGCGCGGTGCGGAGCGCGGCGACCGAGAACCGCGTCGGATCGTACACCCGCCGGTAGGGGGCAGAGCGACCGAGCGCCAGGTCGGCCAGGAGCCTCCCCGCGGCGGTGCCGTTGGTCATCCCCCAGCCGCCGAAGCCGGTCCCGACGAGGATCCCGTCGGTCGTCGGCCCGACGCGGCCGACGAACGGGATCCGGTCGGGCGTCGAGTAGTCCTGCGTCGACCAGCGGTACGGGATCTCCTCGACGTCGAACCGCTCGCGGGCGTACCGTTCGAGGCGCTCGTAGCGCTCGGGGCCGTGTCCGTGTCCGGTCTTGTGGCCCTCGCCGCCGACGAGGACGAGGTCCTCCTCGCCCGCGACGTGCGTTCGAAGCGACCGCATCGGCTCGCCGGGCCTGTAGTACAGCCCCTCCGTCGGGACGTCGCTCGCTCGAACCGCGAGTACGTAGGACCGTTCGGGGTACAGCCGCGCGAAGAACAGGCGACGGTCGAGTATCGGGAAGTGCGTCGCGACGACGACCGTCTCGGCGGTCACCGTCCCGCGATCGGTCACGACGCGGTTCCGCCGACCGCCCTCGATCTCCCGCGCCTTCGTCCGTTCGAAGACGTGATTCCCGGCCCCCGCCACCGACTCGGCGAGCGCGAGCAGGTACTCCCGCGGGTGAAAGCGGGCCTGATCGTCGACGCGGATCGCGGCCTCGACGTCGAACGGCAGCGGCGTGTCCTCCACGAAGCGCGCCGGGAGGCCGAGCGCCTTCGCGGCCTCGACCTCGGCGGCGATCTTCCCGCGCTCGTCGGGCGAATCGGTGTACGTGTACGCCGGCGTCCGTCCGAAGTCGCAGTCGACGTCCCGCCGCTCGACGGTCTCGGCGATGTGCTCGATGGCCCGCTGGTTCGCCTCGGCGTACCCGCGGGCCAACTCGTCGCCGACGGTGGAGCGGAGGTGATCGTAGATGAGCCCGTGCTGGGCCGTGACCTTCGCCGTCGTCCGCCCGGTGACGCCCCGGACGATGCGGTCCGACTCGATGACGGCCACGTCCTCGCCGGCGTCGGTAAGCTCCGCGGCCGCCGTCAACCCGGTGATGCCGCCGCCGACGACGGCGACGTCCACCTCGCGGTCGCCCGAGAGCGGCTCGTACGACGTTTCGGGGGTCGTGTCTATCCAGACCGACGCCGGCGGCGGCAGTGCGGTACCGTCCCTGGGGTGTTCGTCTCCGTCCATGACTGTCAACCCGGAGCTCGAGCCCCGGAGAGGTACCGTCCGTTTCACTTCGGCGTCCGATAAGCGTGCGGGTGGCGAATCGACGGCGCGATCCCGCCGTCGACCTACCGCATCGCTACGCGGTGGCGCGATAGCCGACATATGCAAGTCGAAGGATCAGGACGACGGTAACGCTATCGAGAGGCACATGACGGAGTACGATTTCGACGGGAGAGTTGCGTTCGTCACCGGCGCGGCCAGGGGGCAGGGTCGCTCGCACGCCCTCCGGTACGCCGAGAACGGCGCGGACGTCGTCGTCACCGACGTCTGCGAGACGGGCGAGGACTCGACGTACGAGCTATCGGGCCGCGAGCAGATGGAGGAGACGGTTCGGCTCGTCGAGGAGCGCGGGCGGGACGCCGTCGGCGTGCAGATGGACGTCTCCCGGGAGTCGGAGGTCGAACGGGCGGTGGACGAGGCCCTGGAGGCGTTCGGCCGGATCGACATCCTCGCGAACAACGCCGGCGTCGCGCCCGTCTCCGGCCTGCTCGATCTCGACGAGCGAACCTGGGACTTCACGATCGACGTGAACCTGAAGGGGATGTGGCTCACCGCGAAGCACGTCGGTCGGCACATGGTCGACCGCGGCGAGGGCGGACGGATCGTCAACACCTCATCGACCGCCGGGCTCGCGGCCTCGCCGGGGCTCGGCCACTACACCGCCGCGAAGCACGGCGTCATCGGGTTGACGAAGACGCTCGCGGTGGAACTCGCCCCGCACGACGTCACGGTCAACGCCGTCTGCCCGACCGCGGTCGACACGCCGATGACCAGCGGCATCGTCGAGACGATCGACGAGGACGTCGCCGCCATCGCCGAACAGTCCGGGCCGGACAACCTCTTCGCCGACATCCTCCAGCCGGAGGACGTCAGCGCGGCGTTCATGTGGCTCTCGAGCGACGACGCCCGCTTCGTCACCGGCACCGCGCTTCCGGTCGCCGCGGGAGCCACCGCCCTCTGAGGCGGGCGGGACTCCCGCCGGTCCCTCCGGCGGCTCGCGCCGTCCGCGCGGGGTGACGCCGTCGTCCCGGCGGCGAGCGTGCGACGGCGTTCGCCCGCCGAGATCGCAGACCCAATCCTCTTGGGTCACCTTACCGTCCAGTGATACGATGCTGTCGAGTACCGAAGACAAGGCTCGGCGTACCGGGGGGAATCGACCGGGAATCGGCGGGGGCGGAGTGCCCGTCGGGAGGTGGGTGCAGGTCGCGATGCGCGAGGTGGTGAAGGAGGCGATCAAGGACGCGGTCGTCGAGGGGATCGAGGAGGCCGAGCGGCGAAGGCAGGCCTCGCAACCGACGACGAGGGGACGCGAGCGCGGTCGGCGGTCGTCCCCCGCCGACGGGGGCGGTCCGTCCGCGCCGGCCGGAGCCCTCTTCAAGACGGTGCTGGTCCTGGGACTCGCGTACGTCTCCCTCAAGCGACGGGAGCGGCTCGAGTCGGCGGCGAAGGGTGCGCTGGGACGGATCAGGGATATGTCTGACGGCGGGGAGGGCGGGTCGTCCGGCGGGAAGGAGCGGAACGAGCAGCGCCCGACGGCCGGGGCAGAGCGGACCGATCGGACGGGCGGACCCGAGGCGGCCGAAGAGGGCGTCGAGCGGGGGACGTCCGATCGACGCGCCGGGACGGAGCGGTCGGAGTTCGTCGAGGGCGAGGAGTCCGGAGCCGAACCGGAACCCGGGGAGCAGGAGACGACGAACTGAACGTCCTCGCGGTTCGCGTCGTCGGTCGTCACACTTCCGGTTCTCGCGGGGTCCAGCGCAGCCACGGGCGCGACTGGATCACCTGCTAGCGAAACCTCGGGCTTAATGTGTCGACGGAACGAAGGCGGTACGCATGAGTGGATTCGGAGAGACGCCGCCGGACGAGGACGAGGAGGAAGTGCAGCAGCTCTCCTTCGGACAGACGCTCTACACCGAGGACGGGACCCCCGTCGGCGAGGTCCGCAGCATCGAGGAGGGCGGCGTGTTCGTCACCGTCCGCGAGGGGGTCGAGGCCCTCACGGTCGAACACGCCCGCTCGGGCCACGAGTTCGGTGCCGCCGAACTCGTCTGGCGCTGTACCGAGTGCGGCGAGATGGGCGAGATCGACGAGGGGCTCCCCGAGGAGTGTCCGAACTGCGGCGAGCCGAAGGAGAGCCTGATGTACTGGACGGAAGACTGATCGACGCGGAGGCGGTCGGACCGGCGGTCGGCCGGTCGCTGGGGTGTTTCGACACCCCCGCGCTCGCGTTCACCGCGACGTACCGACCTGCGTCGGCGTCCCGGGCGGTTCGTCAGTACATCGAGGTCACCGCGTCGATCTCGTCGGCGACGGAACTCCTCCGGTTCACCTCGCGGATCCCCGCCTGGATCGTTCCGTAGTCGAGTACGATTCCGCCGTCAGTGTCGTCCGATCGCCCGGACGTCTCCAGTCCCGTGTTCTCGGCCTTCGTCCTGAGTGCTGTACGGATCGTCGTGTAGTCTACTCGATACATGTGGTGGCTCGATGAGCGTGGATTCCAGTCCGAACCGTCCGTTCGATAGTCCGTCCCTCCCGGGGGATGGGCGTCCGACGCGGTAGAATCACCGTCGTCGCGCGCGGGTGCTCCCGCCGACGCGAACCTTCGACTCGCAGCTGGGACAGACCCGGGGGTTGCGAACGCCGTCGGGCGTGAACACCCGGACGTACTGTGCCGATACGAACGAATCGCAGTTCTGGCAACGGGGCATGTCCACACCTGGGCGGCGTTCCAGCATACGTTCCGTGCTTGCACTCGCCCGCCGCTTCCTCGGTACTCGGCGCGTTAGACGACGTCAGCCTCCGACGGCGTCGAGTACGGCAGCGCCGCCCCTTCGATCCGACGAGCGCGGTGACTGTACGCGCGACCCGTATTTGGCGGCGCGTGACCGGCAACGGGTTTTCGCGAGGGGAGCGGCTATCGCACTGGAGGGAGAGACACATGGCAAGTAACGACATCGGTTCGAGACACCTGCAGGTGTGGGCTTCGCTGTTTATCGGCGGAGCGCTGCTCCTGGTCGGGATCGCTGGCTTCCTACAGGCACCGGAGGAGGGTCTGCTCTTCGGCGTGTTCGGCGTCAACGCGTTCCACAACGCCTTCCACGCGGTGACGGGCATCGCGGGGCTCTCAGCCGGTTGGTATCGCCGCGGCGCGTACGCCCCGACGTTCAACCTCGTCGTCGGACTCGTGTTCCTGCTCCTGTTCCTCTCGGGGCTGGTCGCGAGCGCTACGATGAACGAACTCCTGAACGCGAACACGGCGGACGACTTCCTCCACCTGTTCCTCGGTATCGTCCTCCTCGGCGCCTGGATCGTCGCGGATCGCGTCCCCCGCGAGCGCGCGGCCCGCACCTGAGAGCGGTCCGCGTCGCTGCGGTCCGTCGCCCCTTCGATCGGCTCGAACCGGGTGGCGTCGCCGTTTTACGTCCGTCGAACGGCAGGACGTGGCTCCGGGAATATCGACGGAACGTTACACGACAGTCGATCGGACAGCTGCCTTACGATTCGTCGACCTCCGTGGAGACGACGGGCCGTTCGGAGACGGCGGTCGCCGACGGCGACGATCGTTCACCGACCGATGGCTGGATGGGAACTGCGAGTACGTACGGCCGGTGCGACCGACGGCCGACGGCCGACGAGGGGACCGGGACCGGACGAGGATCGAGGTACACGAGCGGACGGTCGACCGTCCGCCCCGGCCAGGTTACGGGAGAAAGTATCAAACGAAACGGGGCAGATCGAAACTTGATACGACGCCCGTCGACCCGTCGTTCTCGGGAGAGCTGATCGCCCGATATCCTCCAAATCAATCATAGATATAGGACAGTAACGAATTAGAGAATGTAACGGAGAGGATCGATACGCGTAAGGTTCATAGTTTGCTGTCTTCTTTCCTCTGGTAAATTCCATGTTCGGTAACAGTGGGGATCAAAGATAATGTCGTCTCGAAAACCGCCTCAGTCGCGAGGACGTAACGACCCGTCGGACGCACTCTCGGAGTACGGTACGGTAGCTATCGTCGGCGCTGCCGCGGTGATCATCCTGATCGCCGTCTCGGCGTTCGCGGTGTGGGGCCTGCCGGCGCTCGTCGGAGGGGACGATCTCGAGAACGGCTCGAACGGGACGAACACCTCGAACGGGTCGACGGGCGTCGGTGCCACGCCGGCCAACAACTCGTCGGCCCCGACGACGGACGCCCCGGCGACGCCGACGAACGGATCGACGGACGACGGGACGAACGGGACGAACGGGACGGACGGCGGTGACGGAGGAACCGAGACGCCGACCGAGGAGGAGCCGACGGCGACGCCGACTCCCACGGAGGCAGAGGAGTGGCACACCCTCGTCATCGACGGGCAGAGCTCCTCGGTCTCCGAGTACAGCGTCACCGTGAGCGGGAAGCTGGAACCCGTCCGCGGGGGGACGGGGAACGATCGAGTGAGCGACGACGGGCGGACGCTGAACGGGCAGGTCACCGACGGATACGACTCGTACCGGTTCACCGGCGACGTACAACAGGTTCAGGTGTCCGGCAAAGCGCTGGTGAAGGTCGACGGGGAGGTCGTCCTGCGTTCGGGCGGCGCGACCGACCAGCGACCCGACGACGGGTCGGACGCCGAGGGCACCTACGCGGTTCGCGTCATCGGCGGTGAAAAGGGGACCGGTCCGCTGGTCACGGTCGACGGCGAGCGGCACGTCGTCGAGCCCGGCGAGACCTTCCAGATCCCGGCCGGGGCGGATCGCGTCCGGGTCGAAGCGATGGAGTACGTGTCGGCGAAGCGCATCCAGTTCCTCGAGGGGGGGAACGTCGTCGCCGAGCAGCGACTCGACAACGCCGAACTGCAGATGGAGTGGAAGCGCGGCGACGGCGACGGTAACGCGCGTCTGCCCGGTGACGTCGAGGTCTCGGCGACGGGGCCGGGCATGAAGTCGGGGGATCCGGTGCTCCGCACCACCGCCCGCTACCCGACGAGCGACGGGACGCTGACGGTCGCCACGACTTCGGGGCAGGTCTACGGTCAGCCCCAGACGGTGACCGCCGAGGTGGGCTACTACGGTTCCCCGCCGGACGAGGAGGTCACCCTCTCGGTCCGGAGCGGCGACAGGGCGACGAGCGTCACCGAGGTGCCGGAGGACGGAACCGTGAAGGTCACGCTTAGCGCCTGACCCCCGATCCCGGCGCGGCCACCGCTCTCCCGACGGTCCGGCGAGCGCGATCGCCGCTAGAGCTCGACGGTGCCGCCGGTCCGGTCCGCCCGGTGGATCGCCTCGATCACCCGCATGTCGATCAGCCCGTGGCGGCCGTCGGGACGGATGGGAGCCCCGCCGAGCACTCGGTCGGCGAAGTAGTCGAACTCCAGTTCCATCTCCGAGCCGGCGTCGAGCGAGTCGTGCGCCGCCTCGACCGTCACGTCCCCCTGCGTGAGCGCGAGCGCGCACTCGCCGCCGAACGCGGGCCGGAGGTCGATCTGTCCCTCGGTGCCGGTGATCTTCAGCTGGGAATCCCGCTGGGCGTTCTGACTCGACGTGGCCACCATGTGCACGTCGTCCTCGAAGTGAAGCAGCAGCGACGAGCGCTCGTCGGGCACGTCGGAGAACGCGTCGTGCGACGAGGAGAGTCGCGCCTGGACGGCGACCGGGTCCCGGCGGAGCAGGAACCGCGCCGTGTTGATGGGGTAGATACCGAGGTCCATCACCGACGTACCGTAGCCGACCAGATCGGGATCGAGACGCCACTGATCGGGATCCGGTATCATCTCGAGCAGCGGCTGGGAGTTGTTCCCGTAGACCTGGACGGGATCCCCGAGGAAGCCGTCGTCGATCAGGCGACGGGCCCGACGGACCGCCGGCTCGGTCTGCATGCGGTAGGCGACCATCAGCGGTACGTCGTGCTCCTCGGCCGTCTCGACCAGCCGCTCGGCGCGCTCCACGGTCGCCTCCATGGGCTTCTCGCAGATGACCGCCTTGTCGAGGCGGGCGGCCGTCTCGACGTACTCCAGGTGGTAGGCGTTCGGCGTCGCGATGTACACCGCGTCGTACGCGTCCGCGGCCGCGCCGTCGTGGAACTCGTCGTAGGTGATCCCGTGCTCGACGCCGCTGTCGGTCGCCGCTCGCTCCGCCTTCTCGGCGGAACTACTCACGAGGACGGTCGTCCGACACAGCTCCGTCGACTCGAGGGCGGGGATCGCCACGTCCGTCGTCCACCAGCCGATGCCGATCAGCGCGAACCGGACCGTCCCCTCGACCTCCGTGCGCCAGTCGCGCTCCACGTAGCCGCCGGCGAGTTCTCGGATGTCCATGCGCCCACTACGACGCAGGCTTCAATAAACGTCGGTAGTCGGTCGACGCGCGTCGGCCGATCCCCGTTCGTCCCATCCCCGCTCGGGGCCGTACCGATTCCGAGCGCCGCGAGCGGACGGTCGCGGTCACTCGGCGGGGCGGGGATCGGCGGGGAGCGTCCGCTTCATCCAGCGGACCGGCCGCGCGGCGCGGTCAGAGAGGGCCGTCGCGTCCCGGACCGCGCTCGGGACCATCGCGGGGTCACAGCCGCAGAACCCGAGTTCGGAAAACGCGTCGGGGTCGTCCGTTCGGAGGTAGATCGCGGTCGCGCCCGCCTTTGAGAGCCGACGGAAGAGTTCCGTTCGGATCGGTCGCCGGTACCCCCTGCCTCGGACGGCCTCGTCGACGACGACCGGACGAAGGAGGGCGTCCATCCCGTACCGCTCGTAGCCGCCGGCCCCGACGTAGTCGCCCTCCGCGATCCCGATACAGAAGGTGGTGCGGTAGTCCCTCACGCCCACCGTGGAACGGTCGTTCGCCTCGAGGAGGTGCTCGATGTACGGCGCGTCGGCCTCGGTCGCCTCGATGATCTCCATTGTTTTCTAAAGAATACTCGATGAATAATAGATATGGCGTCGTTTTCGATCGTTAGCGAGTCATTATCGTGGCGTGAGAGGGGCGGAAACGTCGCCTCCAACCGTCCGCGTTCGGCGCGCCATCGTCCCGTCCGAGCCGACCGACGCCGATCAGGATCCGACGGCGCGGACGGCGAGGACGTGTACCGCGAGACAGGTAGAGAGGATCCCGGCGAGGACGCCGAACACGACCTGCCAGCCGGCGACGGTCGCTGCGGTTCCGAGTACCGCGCTGCCGAGCGCCCCGACGAGGAGGTAGATCGTCCGAACGAGGCCGAAGCCCGTCGCCCGTTCGTCGTCCGAGAGGTGCCGGAGGATTCGCGACTGCACGGGCGTCGCCCACGTCCGCGAGAGGCCCGCGAGGCAGACCGCCCCGACGACGATCGCCCCCCTCCACCGGTGGATCAGGAGACCGAACCCGACGACGCCGACGAGCAGCGTCCCCGCCACGGTGGGTGCGTTACCGTAGCGGTCCGCCAGCCAGCCGACCGCCGGTTGTCCGAGCGCGCCGGCCACGAAGTACGCGCCGTAGGCGCTCGTCGCCACTGCCGGCGAGAGGCCGTGATACCCCTGGAGGCTCGCCGGGAGCAGTGCGAACGCCGCGACGTCGACGAACTGAACGAGACAGGCCAGCGCGACCGAGGCCGCGATCGGCGGTCGGGTCAGGACGGCTCGCAGCCGTTCCGCGGCGATACGGGGGGTGACGGCGGTCCCTATCGGTTCGGCCGGTCGCACGAACAACTGGAGACCGAGCGCGATCGGGACCAGCAGGACGCCGGCCAGCAGGAGCGCGCTCCGCCACCCGTGTCGAACGCCGAAGCCGACGACCAGCATCGGCGCGACGATCCCCGCCACCTGTCCGCCGACTCGGAACACGCCGATGGCCCGACCCGTGCGTTCGTAGAGGCTGTCGAGCAGCGCCGTCGACGGGCTGTAGTAGAGCCCGCCGCCGACCCCGAGCAGTATCGCCAGCGCCAGGAACGCCCCGTGCGACGGTGTGAACGCGAGCAGAACCGTTCCCGCGCCGGCGATGAGGACGGCGCTCGTGATGACCCGACGTTCGCCGAAGCGGTCGCTGAGCAGCCCGCTCGGGAACTGGAGAGCCGCGGCCGTGATCCGGATACAGGTGATCGCGATCCCGAACGCGCCGAGCGTCATCCCGAGCGCGGCGACGATCTGCGGGCTCAGCGCGCTCACCAGCGCGGTGGTCAGCCTGACGCCGAAGTAGACCGCGGTACAGAGCGTGAGCACGCCGGCCCGATACCGCCAGGGCCACAGGGCCCCCGCGATCCGTCGGATCCACACGCTCACCACCCGCTCGTCGGACAGGCGGGGACCCGTGCCGACGGAGACGCGCGATCGCACCGATCGACCGTTTCGAGGCACCCGCCGCTCCCGGCGTCCGACGTTCCTTCGTTGTTCATGGGGATTGAGCCGTCAACGAGTATCCAAATAAAACTTGAGATCTTGTAGATTTAATTTAACTATCCCGCTTGGTAAAACACGCGTGCCGACTTGTACGTATATTTCGAAACGATTCTATATACCCGATCGTACCGGCTGGATGCGGCCCGTGCCGGGGACACGAGTGCGACCTGCGCGACGTCCCCTCCGTCCGCGACCCGAAACCGTACAAGTAGCCGAGTCGGGGGATGAGTACGTACCGCACACGAAGCGCCCCGGCCCACCGCCGGGGCGACGTCACCCCGGGAGGACGTCGATGATCGCGACGCCAGCGAGCGACGCCGGTTCATCGGCGACTGGGCGGTTCGGTCGGGCGGTTCGTCGCCCGACCGCCGCGGATCGGCAACGGAACCGTCGAGTAGATATCCGGATTAGTTTCGGCGCGGTTAACGGAACCGAGAACGCCTGAAGCACTCGTTAACAATAACAAAGCTTCGTGAATACTACGACGATGACGCTGTTCGAGCTCACCGGGTTTCAGCGCGACCTCCTGTACGTGATCGCCGGGCACGATCGACCATCGGGTCAGCAGCTCAAGGACGAACTCGAAGCCTCGACGGAGCGGGAGATCACCCACGGACGGCTCTATCCGAGCCTCGACACGCTCGTCAACGCCGGGCTCGTCGAACGGGGGGAGATCGACCGCCGGACCAACTACTACGACCTCACCGAGAAGGGGCGAGAGGCGTTGAAAGAGCGAATGGAGTGGGAGAAGACGTATCTCCCGTCCGATCTGACGTCGAACCGATAACGTGGCCGTGCGCCCGCAGCGCGGTCGGGAAACGCCGCCCGACCGAACGGCGGCGGGCACGGCTCGGAGCTGCGGGCTCCCCCGGCAGCACTCGCGGAACGGACGAGGCTTCGGCGGACGCGGTCCGGGCCGGTCTCTCCCGTGTCCGTCGTGACGAACGGCGTCTACCGCGCGCACCGCGAAGCGGTGTCGGACGCGCACCGACTCGACATTCCCCGGTTTTGATGACCACCGGAAGGCGTCCTCGGCGAGACCTCGCTCGGCGGTGCGGCGAGGGAACGAGAGGGGACGGAGGAGAGAGGTACGTCGGGTCACCCCGGCGGACGGTCGACCGCGTGCGACGCGTCAGTAGGCGCGTCGCACGAACATCGACCGGCCGAACTTGTAGAGGTTCCAGCCCGGCTTCGACAGGCCCTTCTGCCACTGCAGCGTCGGCACGAGGTCCCCGCCGTACTTCTGCTTGAAGCGGAAGACGCTGTCCGTGTAGTCGGTACCGGTTCCGCCGAAGTCGTAGTGGGCGTAGCCCTGCGACTTCGCCCACTTGATCGCGTGCTCGTGGAGGAGTTCCGAGGGATAGTACTTGAACTTCGACTCGTCGGGGATGGCGGTGAAGTAGTGGTGGACCGCCGATCGTTCGTCGTCGAGGAAGTGGACGTACCGGCCGACCTCGATCCCGTCGACGACGGCGGTGAAGACCTGGAGACGGTCGCCCATCCGCTCGGTGAGCAGGTCGAAGAACGGCCTCGGAAAGACGAACCCGTCGATGCGATCCATGTTCCTGACGTACGCGTCGTACGTCCGGTCGAGGTCGGCCTCGCCGAGCGGCGTCGACTCGACGCGGTACTCGTTCTCGTGGGCGTCCCGGAGCGCCTTGCGGCGCTCCTTGTCCATGTTGGAGCGGATCTCCTCCCAACTCTGCTCCAGGTCGATGACGAAGCGACAGTTGAGCGTTATCGGTTCGTATCCGCGCTTCTGGAGGTGCTTTCCGTAGCGCAGGTAGTTGAGATCGTTCGTCCTGATGAGGTGATAGAGGACGTTCCGGCCGCAGGTCGCCTCGAGTTCGTCGAGCAGGAGGTCGAGGCACTCGGACTCGTTCGACAGGACGATCGGGCCGCCGTAGCCCGGTCGCGTCGACACCGCCTCCTTGAGCCCCAGCGTCTCGGTGACGGTGGTGGCCGCGTCGATCGGCGCGTCGAAATCACGGACGAAGACGGGCAGGATCGCCACTGGATTGTCCTTCTTCGAGACGACGACGTGCTGCGGCCGGTGGTCGAACGTCCTCTCGACGATCTCCAGCCACTCATACCGCTGGAACACCGTCCCCTGGTTCGACTGCTCGACCAGGTTGTTCCACTGGTTTTCGTTCAGCGCCTCGATGCTACTGTAGGTGGTAACGTCTAGATCACTCATTCGTCTTCGATCCTCGTGAGGGGGTCTGCGTACCGCCGCGGGGGCGAACGCGGTCGTCGCTCGACGGCCGCGTCGACGCCTCCGAGCGTTCAGCGTCAGCGTGCGATCCGGCAGGGCCGGGGGAGTTCGGTACCTCGATTACCATGACACTGGTCTACCTATGACCGTACGGCGATTTTGTTACACAGGCACTGATACAGTTACCAAGAGGGTGAGCTCGTACTCCGCACGTGGGCAGCTCCGTTTAATTACAGGATAATCCCCGCGGTGATAGGACCCCGCGAACGCGATGCGAAAGGCGAGTCGTCCCCCGGAGAGGCGGTTAATCGGGGGGTTACCCGCCCCCTCCCGTGTACCGCTCGCCGCATTTCGCGTCGGTCGGAGGGTCCCCGTCACTTCCCCGTACGGACCTGCTCGGGGCGAGCGCCGGTTTCGATCCCCGGTTCGAGGCGCTCCGTGGTCGAGCGCCGGGGGTGGCGGGTTATTCGAACCCTGTAACCGTCGACGTGCTCCTCTTGACACGTTCGATCGGAGCGGTCCTCCGCGCCCGTGTCCCGCGTCGGCGACGACGAACGGTCGGCGAGACGGGCCGACGGACCGGATTCGACCCCGCCCGGCGGGTCGTCCGGAGCGAGATCCACCGCCGACGCTCCCAGATCTCTCGGTGATCTGACTGATCGTCCGGCGAGCCACGACCGCCTCGCACCGTTTCTAGTACTCACGAGTGACTTTCACGTTTACGTATAAACTACTTATTGGACAAGGTTGGCTGGTCGTAGTCATGGTTGGAGTCTGTGCGAGTCTCGGCGACGATCCCGCGTTCGTCGACGACCTCTCCCCGCAACTCGAGGTGTTCGGTACGGAGTCGACGGGTCGAGTTCTCGACGGCGACGTCGGCGTGGCGAGCGTCTATCACACGGCGGACACGGGCGGATCCCCGGCGACGACCGACGAGGGGTACGTCTGGGCCTGGGGGGACGTAGCCGGGTTCGACCACCCGAGCGGGTACGTCCCGCGCTCCGCGAGCGAGACCGATTCCCTGGCCGAGTACTGCGCCGAGCTATACGCGGAGTACGGCCCGGAGTTCGTCCGGTGGCTCAACGGACGCTTCGCGATCGTCACCCTGAACGAGAGCGCCGGGACGGTGACGTTCGCGACCGATCGCCTCGGGACGATGCCGCTCTACTACGCGCGCGCCGGGGGGACCCTCATCCTCTCGACCGCGGTCCAGAGCCTGACGACGTACCCCGACTGGACGCCGTCGTTCGACAGCGACGCCCTCGGTACGTACTTCACGCACCAGCTCACCCCGGGGACCGGGACGCCGTTCGAGGGCGTAGAGCGGATGTCGCCCGCGTCGACGCTCACCGTCGATCTGAACGACCTCGGACTGGAACGCGAGTGCTACTGGACGCCGACGTATCGTCCCGTCGATCGACCGGCCTCGTACTTCGCGAACCGACTCGCGACCCTGCTGTCGCGGGCGATCGCGGAGCGGACGACCGACGGGACGGAGTACGGTCTGTTCCTGAGCGGCGGCGGGGACTCCCGCGTCGTCCTCGCGGCCATGGACCGCAAACCGGCCACGTACCACCTCAACGACTGGCAGAACGCGGAAGCGCGAACGGCGGAGCGGGTGGCGCGCACCGCGGGAGCCCCCTTCGAACTCCTCCTGCGCGACCGCGACTACTACCCCGACCTCCTCGAGGGGAACGCCGCGCTCTCGAACTTCGTCGGGACGTTCCACGAGGGCCACGCGATGGGGTTCGCGGAGCAGATCAGGGACGACGTGGACGCGCTCGTCACCGGCCACATGTCGGACTCGATGTTCTCGGGGCACCACCTCCCGAGTCGGTCGTGTCGGCTGGGCCCACTCGGGCGGCTCTCCCTCCCGTTCGTCGAGCCGACCCGGACGATCGAGGAGTACGTCTCGCGCAAACGACGCCCCACGCCGGCGTACTACCGTGGGGCGGAGGACAGCGGAACGCTGCTCCGTCGGAACCTCGCCGTCACCGGCGACGGCGTCGAGTCCCACGGCGTCGCGTACCGGTCGGTTCAGGACCTGGTTCGGTTCGGCTCGTACTACCCGCACGCGAACGCGCCCGTCTTCTTCCAGCAGACGCTCGATCAGATCCTCCCGTTCCACAACCCGTTTCTCGACACCCGACTGATCGATCTCCACCTGACCGTTCCGCGACGCGTCCGGCTCCGTCGGAACCTGATCGGTCGCGCCCTCAAGCGGCTCGACCCCCAGCTGGCGAGGATCCCGCACGCCGAGCGACGGACGCCGCTCTCGGCGCCGTTTCCCGTCCAGTACGCGGGTGAGATCGCCACGAGCGTGCTCGAGGAGCAGAACGTCCTCCGGACGCCCTCCTCCTACCAGACGAGCGGTCCGTGGCCGAAGCACGACGAGCTGATCCGGTCGCACGGGTTCGTCCGCGAGGCCATCGAGGAGTGCGCCGACGTGATCCGCGCCGTCCCGTTCCTCGACCGAGAGGGGATCGAGGAGACGTACGCGGCGCACGTAAACGGCGAGAACAGGCGCAACGAACTCTACTCGCTCGTCACGTTCCTCCGCGCACCCGCGACCAGGCGCGTCGTCGCGAACGCCCGGCCGAAACCCCGCCTCTAGGGGGAGACGGGGAGCGAGGGCTGTGAGGGCGTAGAGCGCGTCCATCCGGCTCCGTCGAGTCGGCGGCGTCGCGGTCGGACTCGACGCGCTCGACTCAACATTTAATCCGGACTCCGTGAAAACGATCCGTATGGAGACACACCGGATCCCGAAACAGAGCGGAGCGGCGTTCCACGTCGACGGCGGAGCGACCTTCGACGTGATCACCCCGGAGGAGCGGCAGGTCGCTGACCTCGTCGCGTTCGACCGCGAAGACCCCACCGAGTCCTTCTCGCAGGCCTATACCCGGGATCTCAACGGAAAGGTCCGGATCTCGACGGGCGATCACCTCTACACGACCGCCGGAAACGAGATCCTGACGATCGTCCGCGACGACTGCGGGGTCCACGACATCCTGTTCGGCCCGTGCACGGAGTGGATGCTCACCGATCGACCGATCGAGGGCGGCGTTCAGGACGAACCCGGCGGCTGTCGGGAGAACCTCGCGCTGGCGATGGCCGAGGTCGGCCTCGACGAGCACGCCGTCCCGGACGCGATGAACGTCTTCCAGCAGTCGACGATCACGGATCAGGTCTACTTCGACGTGCGCGAGAGCCCCGCGGACGCGGGCGACACCGTCACGTTCCGCGCCGAACGTGACGCGACGGTCGCCGTGTCGGCGTGTTCGGCGAAGGGGATCGCGAGCGGTACGACCCTCACTCCGATCGATCTCCGCGTCCCGGACGCCACGACGGTCCACATCGCGTCGGTGCTCGACGGGGACGGGGATCCACACCGGAGCGGAACGATTAGCCGATAATTACCGCTGATAAGATGAATTGTAATTAAGGGAGCGGCCGACAGTCTAGCGGCCACTGGTGATTCGTCTTGCTCCGAAGGGATGAAATCGAAGACAGGATAATGACAGGGGAGCTAGGGGAGTGGAAGGCGAAACGCTACCTCGACTTCCACGACACGATGGTCGACACGTCGTCGCCGTTTCCGTGTTACTTCGCCGTCGACGCTCACAGGAACGGCCGACTGCGGTACCTCTTCGCCCCGTCGCCGCCGACCGCCGAGGGGGGTGAAACCCTCGCCGAGGGCCTGCGCGAGTACCTCGCGCAGGCGGATTCGATCGGCGACATCACCTCGCTCGTCGCCTTCTTCGAGCCGCCGTCGCGCGAGCGGTCGGCGGACTGGTACGAGTCCGCGTTCTGGGACCTGCTCGCGTCTCTCAGGGAGGCCGACACGGAACCGTGGCCGTCGTCGATCCCGAAGGATCCCACGGATCCACAGTGGACGTTCTGCTACGACGGTACGCCCCTGTTCATGGTCGCCCGCGCACCGTTCTACGACGAGCGGAAGAGTCGCTACACGCCCCACGGTCTCGAGATCACGATCCAGCCGCGTTCGGTGTTCGAGGGGCTGGGTGCCGAGACGGTCGAGGGACAGCGGGCGCGACGGGCGATCCGGGCCCGACTGCGCGCCTACGACGACGTCGAACCGCATCCCGACATCGGCGACTACACCGATCCGACGAGCTACGAGTGGAAACAGTACTTCCTGCCGGAGTCGAACGAGGAGACGACCGAGCGGTTTCCGCTGTCGGACGTGTTCACCCGACAGTTGCGGGAGCGAATTGGCGGGGACTAACGCGAACCGGTCCCCTTCCGCCCGGACGCCGAAGCGCACCTCGAGCGCGCCGCGCGCCGGTTAACGGGGGACTTACCGCCGGACGACGTCGGGGTCCAGCCGCGAGAGGAGCTGGTGCCCGGCGTTTCCGCCCATCGTCGCGACGACGCCGGCGATCGAGAGTCGTCCCGGAACGCGCGTCACGCCCGCCGCTCTCCTCGGGGTGGCGCTTCGGCCACTCGGTGTCCCGTCTCGCCGTCGGGTACACGTCCACGTCGACGCCGAACGACCGTAGCCGTTCGAGCCCCGGTCGAACGGCGTCGTCGGCGCGTGGGACGGGGAGAGCACCGCGGCGGTGTCACCCTCCTCGACCGGTGCCGGATACCGACGCGGTTCCATGCGCTCCCTACGCGGGTGAGGGGGTCGGTACGTGCGTCCGAGACGAAACCCGCACCACCACCTCCGTCCGACGGTACCCGCACGGCGATCGGGAGAGCGCGTCGACCGTCGCGGTGCGAGGGGGCGACCGTGTAACGGTCCGCTGGCGGGGCAGAATCGCATCACTGGGGCGCAGTCCAGCACAGAACCACACGACGGCAGCGTGTCTGACGGTAGGTCGCCCTCGACCCCGGTACCGTCACCCCCTTCCGCGCGAATTTGTCTTACATTACTCCGTCGCAAGTCTGACGGGGGTTTATGGCGGTTGACGGTGTCGAACTGCAGTACCAGACAGCGCGTCTCCCGATCCGTGAACGAGCGTGGTATCCGAACGACGCGGCGAGGAGCCGCGGCTCTCCACGGGCGGATCGGAACGGGACCCGCGGATGCTGACCAATGACAGAGAACGGACGACCTCGAGACCGAGCGGCCGAGTACCACCCCCCGACCGACCGACCGCGGTCGCGCGAGCCCGCCGTCGAGGTCGCGGAGGGTCTCGGAAACAGGGAGCGCTCCGCCGGCCTCTTCGAGCCGCTGCTCGGTCGGGGGACCGTGTTCGAGGACAAGGACCTGCTCCGCCCCTCGCACACGCCCGACCTGCTCCCCCACCGGGAGCGACAGATCACGGAGTTGGCGGAGCACCTCGGTGCGACGTTGCGAGGGGACACGCCCTCGAGCGTCCAGATCTACGGGAAGACGGGCACGGGAAAGACGGTGTGCGTGCGGTACGTCGCGGGGGAACTGCTCCGGGCGGCGGGCGGCGCGGGCGTGCCCTGTCACATCGAGTACGTGAACGGCGAGGTGACCGACACCGAGTACCGGGTGCTCGCGCGCCTGACGAACCGCGTCGCCGCCGCGAGCGGGACGGCCGAGGACGACCGCCCGGTTCCGCCGTCGGGCTGGCCGACGGGGCAGGTCTATCGGGCGTTCGTTCGCGCCGTCGATCGGCAGGAGCGGAGCGTCGTCGTCGTCCTCGACGAGGTCGACAGGCTGGTCAGAAAGGGCGCCGGTGACGCGCTCTACAAGCTCCTCCGGGTCAACGCCGAACTCGAACGGTCCCGGGTCTCGGTCGTCGGCATCTCGAACGACCTGACGTTCACCGAGTCGCTCGACCCGCGGGTGCGATCGAGCCTCGGCGACGTCGAGGTCGTCTTCCCGCCGTACGACGCGAACCAGCTCCGTGACGTCCTCCGCGTCCGCGCGTCGACCGCGTTCCGGGACGGCAGCGTGGCCGAGGGCGTCATCCCGCTCTGCGCCGCGTTCGCCGCCAGGGAACACGGCGACGCCCGCCGCGCCCTCGACACGCTCCGCACGGCGGGGGAGGTCGCCGACGCGGCGGGCGCGGAGCGCGTCGAGGAGCGACACGTCCGTCGCGCGAGGGAGCGGACGGACGTCGATCGGGCCGGCGAGGCGAGCGACGCGCGCGATCCCTCTACCGATCGCACCTGACGGCGGCGGTGTGCGTCGCCGCCGCCCGACTCCGACGCCTCCGAGCGCGGCGGGGCGGCTACGGTTCGAACGCCGCGACGCCGGCCTCCGCGACGGTCACGTCCTCGTCCACGCTCCCGCCGCTCACGCCGATCGCTCCGACGACCGTCCCGCCGTCGCGGAGCGGGACGCCGCCGCCGAAGACGACGATCCGGCCGTCGTTCGTCGTGTGGATCCCGAAGAGCGACTCCCCGGGCTGGGCGACCTCCGCGAGGTCCGCGGTCGGCATCTGCAGGCTCACCGCGGTGTAGGCCTTGCCCCGCGCGATGTCGACGCTCGCGAGGAGCGCGCCGTCCATCCGTCGGAACGCGACCAGGTTCGCGCCCTCGTCGACGACCGCGATGCACATCGGTACCTCGATCTCTTCGGCCTCCTCGACCGCGGCGTCGACGACCGCGGTCGCAGTGGATAGGTTCACCATGGCACTCACCGTACACCGTCCCGAAGGCGTCACCCAACTTATACTATTACGTACGTATCGACCTGCCGTCATCTCCGATCGAGGCCGGACCGTGGGTCGCCCCACAGCGGGGCGCACGCCCCCGGCACGGTCGGACGGGTGGTACACCGGTCCCCTCGTCGCTACGTGACCCCGACGCACATTCATGTAATTACGAGATTCATGAGGTACGTAACAAACGTGGTTTGGATTATCTCACCGAATTTGTCTACGCGCCGGAAAGAACTATGGGGTCACACTCGATACCATATCTCACATGTCCGACGATCAGCTTCGTCCCGACGGAGCGAGAGCGGAACGGCCGGCGGGACCGCGGCGGTCGCGGCGGTTCGAGTTACTGGACGAACGGCCCGTCAATCAGGACGGGTTCGCCCGGGAGTGGCCAGAGGTGGGCCTCGTCGCGACGGACGGGCCGAACGACCCCGAACCGAGCGTGACCGTGGAGGACGGGACGATCGTCGAGATGGACGGAACGCCCCGCGAGGAGTTCGACTTCCTCGACTACTTCATCGCCGACTACGCCCTCGACGCCGAGCGGGCCGAGGAGGCGATGGCGATCGACTCCCTCGAGTTCGCCCGCAGGCTCGTCGACATCAACGTCCCGCGGACGGAGATCGTCGAGTACACGACCGCGATGACGCCGGCGAAGCTCACCGACGTGGTGGGACACCTCAACACGCTCGAGATGATGATGGCGCTCACGAAGATGCGGACGCGCCGGACGCCCGGCAACCAGGCGCACGTGACGAGCGTGAAGGACCACCCCGTCCAGATCGCGGCCGACGCCGCCGAGGCGACGCTCCGTGGATTCGACGAGATCGAGACGACCGTCGGCGTCGCCCGGTACGCGCCGTTCAACGCGCTCGCCCAGACGGTCGGCGCGCAGGCGGGCCGCGGGGGCGTCCTCACGCAGTGCGCCGTCGAGGAGGCGACCGAGCTGGAGCTGGGAATGAAGGGCCTCACCGCCTACGCGGAGACGGTCTCGGTCTACGGGACGGAGTCCGTGTTCGAGGACGGCGACGACACGCCCTGGTCGAAGGCGTTTCTGGCCTCGGGCTACGCCTCGCGGGGGCTCAAGATGCGCTTCACCTCCGGCTCCGGCTCCGAGGTCAACATGGGCCAGGCCGAGGGGAAGTCGATGCTCTACCTGGAGACGCGCTGCGTCCTCGTGACCAAGGGCTGCGGGGTGCAGGGGCTGCAGAACGGCGGCATCAGCTGTATCGCCATCCCCTCCTCCGTTCCCGGGGGCATCCGGGGCGTCCTCGCGGAGAACCTCATCACGACGATGGTCGACCTGGAGGTCGCCTCCGGCAACGACCAGACGTTCTCGCACTCCCACAAGCGTCAGATGGCTCGCACGCTCCCGCAGTTGCTCGCGGGCACCGACTTCATCTTCTCCGGGTTCAGCGCCGTCCCGAACTACGACAACATGTTCGCGGGGTCGAACTTCGACTCCTACGACTTCGACGACTACAACGTCATTCAGCGGGACCTCGCCGTGGACGGCGGGCTGAAGCCCGTCGACGAGGAGGACGTGATCGCCGCGCGCAACAGGGCGGCGCGGGCGCTCCAGGTCGTCTTCCGGGAACTCGGCTTCCCGCCGGTCACCGACGAGGAGGTCGAGGCGGCGACCTACGCCGACGGCTCCGCGGAGATGCCCGACCGCAACCAGGCGGAGGACCTCAAGGCCGCGGGCGAACTGATGGAGGGCGGAGTGACCGGCGCGGACGTCGTCGCGGTTCTCGCCGACAACGGCTTCGAGGAGATGGCGGAGAACCTCCTGAACATGCTCAAACAGCGCGTCTCCGGCGACTACCTCCAGACCGCCGCGGTCATCGACGAGTCGTTCGACGTCGTCAGCGCGGTCAACGACGCGAACGACTACGAGGGACCGGGGACGGGGTACCGCCTCTCGGAGGAGCGCTGGGAGGAGATCAAGGACATCCGCCAGGCGTTCGACCCCAAGGAGGTGTGACATGAGCACGCACGCACGACGGACGGTACGGCTCGACCTCTCGGAGGTCGGTCCGGCAGAGAAGGGACAGGCGGCGGACGAGGTGGTCATCGCGGTGAGCCCCCAGTTCGGCGTCGAGCAGACGGAGACGATGGTCGGCGTCTCCCACGCGGACGTCCTCCGGGAGACGATGGCCGGCATCGAGGAGGAGGGCGTCACCGCCCGCGTCGTCCGCTTCTCCGACACGGCCGACCTCGGGCAGATCGGCAGTCGCGGCGCGAAGCTGAGCGGTTCCGGCATCGCGATCGGCATCCAGTCGCGCGGGACGACGCTCGTCCACCAGGCGGACCTGGTGCCGCTCGACAACCTCGAACTGTTCCCGCAGGCGCCGCTGCTCGACGAGGAGAAGTTCCGGGCGATCGGCCGGAACGCCGCCCGGTACGCGAAGGGGGAGTCCCCCGCGCCCGTGACCGTCGAGAACGACGAGATGGCGCGGCCGAAGTACCAGGCGCTCGCCGCCGTCCTGCACATAAAGGAGATGCAGTCGCTCGACCCGGACCGACAGCCGACCGAACTCGCGGTCGAATTCACCACGGAGGGGGACCGATGACCGACACGAACGACGACCACGATCCCACGTACCCGCTCGCGGAGACACCCGACGCCGTCACCACGCCCGAGGGCGTCACGCTCTCGGAGATCACGCTCGACGCCGTCGCCGACGGCAGCGTCGAGGGCGACGACATCCGGATCACGCCGGAGACGCTCGAGAAACAGGCGAAGATCGCCGAGGCAAACGGCCGACCGCAGGTCGCGCGGAACTTCCGGCGGGCCGCAGAGCTCTCGACGGTGCCGGACGACCGGATCCTCGAGATCTACAACGCGCTCCGCCCGAGCGGTGCCGAGAGGGACGAGTTGCTGGCGATCGCGGAGGAGCTCGAGAGCGAGTACGGCGCGACGATCAACGCGGCCCACGTCCGCGAGGCCGTAGACATCTACGAGAAGCGCGGGCTGTTCTGAGCGCGACGCGCGAGGGCGGCGCGGTCGCCCTCGATGCGTCGCTTCCGGTGATACACAACTCATGCACTACATCGCAGGTATCGACATCGGCAACTCGAGCACGGAGGTCGCGGTACTCCGGCACGCGAACGACCGCTGGGAGTTCGTCGCGACCAGCCTCTTTCGGACGACCGGTCTGAAGGGGACGACGGAGAACGTCCCGGGGATCGAGAACGCCCTCCGCGGGGCGACCGACCGCGCGGGGATCGCGCTCTCGGACCTCGATCTCCTGCTGCTCAACGAGGCGGCTCCCGTCATCGGCGACGTGGCGATGGAGACGATCACGGAGACCGTCGTCACCGAATCGACGATGATCGGCCACGACCCGTCGACGCCGGGCGGGGTCGGGATCGGGCGGGGGACGGTCCTCGACGTCGACGCGTCGTTCGACGCGGTCGAGGCGGGGTCGGCCGTCATCCTCGCCGTTCCGGGCTCCGTCGACTTCGCGATCGCCGCCGCGCGGATCAACGAGTGGTGGGAGGCGGGCTTCGACGTCGAGGGGGCGATCCTCGAGCGGGACGACGGCGTCCTCGTCGCCAACCGACTCGACCGGGAGATCCCGATCGTCGACGAGGTCTCCCGGCTGGAGGCCGTCCCCCGCGGCCAGCCGGCGGCCGTCGAGGTCGCCCCCGAGGGTCGAACCGTCCAGGAGCTCTCGAACCCCTACGGCATCGCCACCCTGTTCGACCTCTCCCCGGAGGAGACGCGGAAGGTCATCCCGGTCGCGCGGGCGCTCGTCGGGAACAAGTCCGCCGTCGTCATCGAGACGCCGCAGGGCGACGTGGAGGAGCGGAGCATCCCGGCGGGGACGATCCGCGTCACCGACCGGAACGGGAACACGGAGGCCGTCGACACGGAGGACGGGGCGGACGCGATCATGGACGCCGTAGAGCGGGCGTGGCCGATCAGCGACGTCACCGGCGAGTCCGGGACGAACGTCGGCGGGATGCTGAACCGCGCCCGCGCGGAGATGGCCCGGATCACCGATCAGGACCCCTCGGCGATCCGGATCCGCGACCTCCTGGCCGTCGACACGCTCGTCCCCGCCGAGGTGAAGGGGGCGGTCGCAGACGAGTTCGCGCTCGAGAGCGCCGTCGGCGTCGCCTCCATGGTGAAGACCAGTCGGTTGCCCCTCCGGCAGATCGCGGACGCGCTCGAGGAGCGCCTGGACGTCGAGGTCCGCATCCAGGGCGTCGAGGCGACCATGGCCGTCCTCGGTGCCCTGACGACGCCCGGGACCGACTTCCCGCTCGCGATCCTCGACATCGGCGGCGGTTCGACCGACGCCGCCTACATGAGCGCGGACCAGACCGTCAGCTCGATCCACCTCGCCGGGGCGGGGGACATGGTCACGATGCTCATCGACTCCGAGCTCGGCCTCGACGACCCCGAACTCGCGGAGGCGATCAAGGTCAACCCGCTCGCGAAGGTCCAGACCCTCCACAGCATCCGGCACGAGAGCGGGTCGGTCGAGTTCCTCGACGACCCCGTCTCGCCGGAGTTGTTCGGCCGGGTCGTCCTGCTCCGCGACGACGGCTCGATGGACCCGATCGTCGCCGATCACGACCTCCGGACGATCCGGGACGTGCGCCGCGAGGCGAAGTCGAAGGTGTTCGTCGAGAACGCGCGCCGGGCGCTCGAGCTCGTCACGCCGACGCACAACGTCCGACACCTCCCGTTCGTCGTGATGGTCGGCCGGTCCGCGCTCGACTTCGAGATTCCCGAACTGATCTCCGACGCGCTCGCCGAGTACGGGATCGTCTGCGGGCGGGGGAACGTCCGCGGCGGCCAGGGGCCGCGAAACGCCGTCGCCACCGGCCTCGCGCTCTCGCACATCGACGGCGGCGAGTACCTGGAGATCGACGAGGGGTTCGGCTGGAGCGCCTCGGAGGGCGACGCCGGATGACCCACGCTCCGGACGCCCCGCCCGCGGTGTGCCTCGTCGCGACGCCGGACTGCGGGGCGCTCCCCCAGCGGGTCGAGTACGGCCTGGAGGAGGAGTCGGTCCCGGTTCGGGTCGCCGAGGCCGCGTTCGACGACCCCGTGGCGGCCGCGTTCGAGGCGGCGGCCGACTCGAGGCTCGGGATCGGCGTCGCGCTGTCCCCCGCGCGCGGGGTTCTCCACCACGAACGGTTGGCACGATCGGAGCCGCTGCTCGCGGTCGATCGCCCCTCGCCCGCCGACGCCCGCCGGCTCGGGACGAACGCGGGGCGGCTCGCCAAGCGTCTCCCGCTTCGGTTGTAACGCGGCGGCGGACCGCCCGTAGAGCGCTTCGACGCCGCGCCGACCTCGCGGACGCCTACGAGCGCTGCCGCGACCTGCTGTACGACGGCCTCCGCGAGGTCGGTCTCGACCCGGTGAACCCCGGCGGTGCCTACTACATGCTCACGCGCTACCCCACCGACGAGGCGGACACCGACTTCACCCTGCGGCTCGTCCGCGAGGCGGGCGTCGCGGTCGTCCTCGGCAGCAGCTTCTACACCGAGAGGGGTGCCGACTGGGTGCGGTTCACCTTCTCGCGCAACGAGGCGACCATCGAGGAGGCGCTCTCCCGCCTCGAGGAGGGGCGCTTCTGGTAGGTGGATCGCCTCCCGCACCGTCCGACGCGGCGTCGCTCCGGCGGGCCGAGCGTCCCACCACGCCGCTCGACGCGCGCTTCAGTATTACTGAATTATTTCACTGATTTATCAATATAGGTAGTTTTACTGAATAGTGTTACTATAGGGGTGGCGTCGCGGAGCGACGCCGTACAGACGTCGCTTGACGGGGTCGGACACTCCCGGCGGGAGCCAATCCCGCGTCCGGGGCGGGTGCGACGCCGTCCAGGGTGACGGACCGATCGTCCCGGGGAAGATTTACGACGCCCGTTCCCGTGGCCGTGGTATGTCCGCTCCGCACACCACGACGATCCAGGTTCGCTTTCGCGACATCGACTCCATGGACCACGTCAACAGCGCGGTCTACGTCACCTACCTCGAGCAGGCGCGCTCTGCGTTCTTCCGGGACGTGCTCGACGAGCGCCTCGACCGCGTCGACACCGTGATCGCCCGCCAGGAGATCGAGTACCGACGCCCGATCGACCTCGGCGACGCCGTGCGCGTCGACCTCGAGGTGGCGCGGTTGGGCGAATCGAGCGTCACGATGGCGTACGAGGTGTACGCGAACGACGAACTCGCCGCGACGGCGGAGTCCGTCCAGGTCGCCTACGACCGCGAGACGGAGCGGTCGCGTCCGCTGCCGACCGCCTGGCGCGAGCGCCTCTCGGCGTACGACCGGAGCGAGTGACCGCCCGCGGTCCGAGCGAGCCCCGCGGAGCCCGACCGCCCTCCGATCGCTTCCCATTCGAAACGGTCCCGGGACGGTCCGGACGACCGCGGTGAAGCGTACCCCGGCCTCTGCACGGCACGTAACGAGTGAAGCGACGGCGCGTTCCGTCGGTCGGCGACCGTCCCGCAACCGTCACTTTCGTTACGAGGGTATCTCCGTAACGGGACTCGTCGAACCTCCGCGCGATGCCGTGACCCATGCCGCCTCCACCGATCACCGTGACCGTGGCCGGCGGTGCGCGCTCGTCCCGGATCGCCGCGCTCGGAGCTACTTCGTCCGGAGGTGGCGATCCGATCGGCGGTTCGCACCCCTCGACGATCCGGTACCGCCACGGTCCCCGAGGGACAGAACTCCTTTCACCGTCGTAGCGCAAGGACCGTCATGGGAATCGAATCGAGGTTCGCCGAGGATCGCTCGCAGGTCGCGTGGTGGGCGATCACGGTCGTCGTCGGGGCGGTGCTCCTCTACGCGGTCTATGAGTACCTCGGCGCGTTCGTCCTCGGGGTGTTCATCTACTACGCGACACGTCCCGTCTACGAGCGCCTCGGCGATCGGCTCCCCTCGCGGTCGCTCAGGGCCGGCCTCGCGCTCGTCCTGATCGTGCTGCCGATCCTCCTGCTGCTCGCCTACACCGTCGCCGTGGGCGTGCGGGAACTGAGCGGCATCGCCGCCGCCGACCTGAGCGCGTATCAGGAGACGCTCCGGCCGTACGTCGGCGACGCAGTCCTCGGAAGCCCCCGGGAACTCCTCTCCTCGGTCCTTTCGAACCCCCAGCAGATACAGGAGTTCGCGACCCCCGAGACGGCGCGACAGGTCGCCGAGGCGGCCGGGGGGTACGCGGGCGTCTTCGCCGCCGGGCTGATACAGCTGTTCATCGCGCTCGCGGTCGCGTTCTACCTGCTGCGGGACGACTTCAAGCTCGCGGGGTGGGTCCGCTCCGCGCTCGCCCGCGACGACCCGGCGTTCGTCGCGTTCGGAACCGCGGTCGACCGCGACCTCAAGACCGTCTACTTCGGCAATATCCTGAACGCGTTCGTCGTTGCGGTGGTCGCCGCCGTCTCCTACAACGCCCTCGACGTGATCGCGCCGCCCGCGCTCTCGATCCCCGCGCCGACGCTCCTGGGGTTGCTCACCGGTGCGGCGAGCCTCATCCCGGTCGTCGGCATGAAGGTCGTCTACGTGCCGGTCGTGTTCTACCTGTTCGGGCTCTCGCTGCTGACCGATCCCGCGCTTCTCTGGTACCCGATCGCGTTCCTCCTCGTGAGCCTCGCGGTCATCGACGGGGCGACGGAACTGCTCCTCCGACCCTACATCTCCGGGCGGAACCTCCACGTCGGCCTCGTGCTCTTCTCGTACATCCTCGGTCCGCTCATCTTCGGCTGGTACGGGCTCTTCTTCGGTCCGCTGATCCTCGTGGTCGCGGTCCACCTCGCCCGCATCGTCCTCCCCGAACTCGTTCACGGCGAGCACGTCGACCCGGCGGCCGTCGGCCGCGACCCGATCCCGGACGCCGACGGATCGGTCTACGAGCCGGGCTCCGACGAGGGCGACGCGGACGCCGTCGCGTGTGAAGAGGCGACGGAGGGAGCCGGCGTCGAACCCGACGCCCGCGACGACCTCGACGCCGAGCGCGCTCGGGATAGCGAGGGGTGAGCGGAGGACGGAGAAAGCGCGGTTCGCGCGGCACCACGAGTGCGCGGCGGCGCTCCCGGCAATCCGTGAAGACTGAAGGCTCGATTACACCCTCCAGAGGAGTAATGATGGCTACAGACAACGGTCGGACGATGTCTGAACGGCGGTCAGAGACGGAATCGGTCACCGAACAGCGCCCCGCCCTCCGCTCGTCACGCGTGACGAGACACGCGGACGGCGTCGTCACCTACTTCGACGGCGAGACGGTGCGGGAACTCAGGGGAATCGAACGGCTGATCGCGATCGCGGCGCACTGTCTGGTGCGGTAACGTCGCCTGCCACCGTCGGCACGTCGCACACCCCTTCGGTCGCGGCAACCGAGCCCGCGATCGGTGCGCGTCGACTGCCGTCCGGGCAAACGTATTTCACCGCTACCGCCGACCTATGGGGGGATGAAGAAGCTGATCAACGACCCGGCGGACTACGTGGACGAGATGCTCGACGGGATGGTCGCCGCCCACCCGGACGAGATACGTAGAATAGATACGACGAAGGTGCTGGTCAGGCGGGAGATCCCGGAGGGGAAGGTGGCGGTCGTGAGCGGCGGCGGAAGCGGCCACGAGCCGACCCACGCGGGGTACCTCGGGCCGGGGATGCTCGACGGGGCCGCGGCCGGCGAGGTGTTCACCTCCCCGACCGCGAACGAGGTCCAGGAGATGATCGACGCCTGCGACGCGGGCGCGGGCGTCCTCCTGGTCATCAAGAACTACGAGGGGGACGTGATGAACTTCGAGACGGCCGGCGAGATGGCGGAGATGGGGGACGTCGAGGTTGCGCAGGTGGTCGTGAACGACGACGTCGCCGTCGAGGACTCGACGTACACCTCCGGTCGGCGGGGCGTCTGCGGGACGATCTTCGTCCACAAGGTGGCGGGGGCGATGGCCGACCGCGGCGGCGACCTCGAGGCGGTCGAGCGCGCCGCACAGAGGGTCATCGACAACGTCGGAACCATGGGGGCGGCGCTCACGTCCTGCGTGACCCCCGAGAAGGGGAGCCCCACCTTCGACCTCGGCGAGGACGAGATCGAGATCGGCATCGGCATCCACGGCGAACCCGGCGTCGAGCGGACGGGGATGATGTCGGCCGACGAGATCGCGGACCGGCTGGCGACCGCCGTGCTCGACGACGTCGAGCCCGAGGGCGAGGTCGCCACCATCGTCAACGGAATGGGCGGCACGCCGCTCTCGGAGCTCTACATCGTCAACCGGCGGCTGCAGGAACTGCTCGGCGAGCGCGGCCTCGAGACGTGGGACGCGTGGGTCGGCGACTACATGACCTCCCTCGACATGCGGGGCTGCTCGATCACGATCCTCGACCTCGACGACGAGCTGAAGGAACTCCTCGCCCACGAGGCCGACACGCCCGCGCTGACGGTCCGGGACTGACGGCCGGCCGAAGGCCGAAGGGAACGCTTACCTGATTCCGAGGCGACCTGGGAGCCATGACCGACGCTGCGCGCGAACCGGGGGCGATCGTGGCCGCCGTCGAGCGGATCGCCGACCGGCTCGCGGAGGAGCGGGAGTACCTGACCGAGCTCGACTCGGCGATCGGCGACGCCGACCACGGGACGAACGTGAACCGCGGCTTCCGGGCCGCGCTGGAGGCGGTCGAGGAGACGGACGACGCGAGCGCGCAGGACCTCGTACAGACCGTCGGCATGACGCTCGTCTCCGAGGTCGGCGGGGCCGCGGGGCCGCTGTACGGCGGCTCGTTCATGCACGCGAGCGGCGAACTGGCGGAGGGGATCACCGCCGAGTCCACCGTCGCGTTCGGGGAGGCCTTCCTCGAGAAGGTGCGGGACCGTGGCGGTGCCGAGGTGGGCGCGAAGACGATGGTCGACGCGCTCACGCCCGCCGTCCACACCTACAAGAAGTCGATCGAGCAGGACGACCTGACCCCGCTTGCCGCGCTCGCGAAGGCCGTCGACGCCGCCGAGCGCGGCGTGGACTTCACGCTCCCGATCCGGGCGACCAAGGGCCGGGCGTCCTACCTCGGCTGGCGGTCGGTCGGCCACCAGGACCCCGGCGCGACGAGCACGCTCTTCATCCTGGAGGAGATCCACGCGACCGCCGAGGAGTACCTGAACGGCGAGGACGAGCGGGACGCCGGGTCCCCCTCGACGCCCGACGACGGGGAGGGCGAGTAGATGGTCGGCGTGCTCGTCGTCTCCCACAGCCGACGCGCGGCGGAGGGGATCGTCGAGGTGGCGGCGGAGATGGCCGGCGACGTCGCCATCGCGGGGGTCGGGGGCGACCCCGACGGCGGTATCGGGACGAGCGCGCCCGCGATCGGCGAGGCGCTCGACGCCATCGACGACGACCCCGTCGTCGTGCTCGTCGATCTCGGGAGCGCGGTGATGAACGCCGAGATCGCCATCGAATCCTACGACGGCGAGGCGGTCATCGCGGACGCGCCGGTGCTCGAAGGGGCGGTCAACTGCGCCGTCGAGGCGGGGTCGCCGAAGGCGACCATCGAGTCCGTGCGCGAGGCCGCCGAGGCCGCGGGCGACGTCGCCAAACTATAAACGCCGCTCCGACGGTCGCTCCGTCGTACGCGTAGCCGGCGCTCGGGGCGTCGGGTCACAGGTGGGGCGAGTCGAGGGCGATCCCATGGTTACCCGCTCGCCCTCGACCGCTCGCGTATTCGCGATTCGAGACCGTACACTTTAATGTGACGGTATCCGACGGGTGCGTTCATCGTCGGCCGACCGGCCCGGCCGGCGTCCGTCGAGGCGCTGAGCCGAGCTGTCCCCGTACGGCGGAGGACGACGACTCGCACTACTCGCCGTAGGCGTCGAGCAGTTCCCACTCCTCGCGCATCAGCGCGCGGACTCCCTGTTCGAGGATGCCCTGGCCGAGCGACGTCGCACGGTAGTAGGAGTAGAGCCCTTCGCGCGTGCGCTCCTTGCGCTTTCGGTTCTCGACGAGCCCCACGTCGACGAGCGCGTCGAGGTGGTAGTGGAGCGTGTTCGAGGGGACGTCGAGCGCCTCGCCGAGTTCCTTCGCGCTCCGCGGGCCCGCCTCGACGAGCAGGTCGAGGACGCGAAAGCGCGTCTCGTTACCGATCGCGCGTTGCATGTCGAGGTACTCCTCGATCGAGAGGAGGCTGTGCTCCGGGAGGAGGGCGGTCCTCCCGTCGGCGTCGTCCCCCGACCGCTCGGTTTCGGCCATGCGAGCACTTGCATCGACGACCGTATAAGCGTTCTCTGACTCAACGATCGTTGAAATCCATCTGTTTTATGTATTACCCCTCCGCAGGGCGCGCATGCGCGACCGGCTGATCGATACCCTCGGGGGACTGGCTCACTCCCGGTTTCTCGTCTACCTGATGGGGCCGTACAAGGCGTTCGACGTGGAGGGCGTCCTCGACGCGGGCGACGGCGGCGTCGACCTCGCCTCGATCCCCGACGGCGTCGACTTCGGGGCGCTCGTCGGCTCCGACGTCGACCTCGAACGGCGCGAGGCGGCGTTCGACCTGCTCGTTCACGTCCGCGATCGGCTCCGGACCGACCCCGGCGTGAACGCGTTCCTGGCCGTCGACGCCGACGTGCCGCTGGAGGAGATGGACGCCGCGACCCAGAGCATCGAGTTCGCCCGGGCGAGCAACGCGATCGTCTACGTCGTTCCGAGGGTCGGCGACAACCTCGGCGTGGGTATCGAGGTCGGGTCGGTGCTCGAAGCGATCTTCCGGGGGGACGACGCGACGGCGCACCGCGAGCGGGTGGTCTTCGTCCACGAGTCGGGCGTCCGGAGCGCGATGATCGCCGCCGTCCGGGACCGCTGGGAGGCCCGCGTCTACGCCTACGACGACCGCGACGACCTGGTCCGGCAGGTCCGCCTGTTCGTGCGGGACCTCGCGCGGCGGGAACTTCGCGGGGACCTCCCGTCGCTCGACGGGGGCGAGTAGCGCGGCCGCGCGGACTCCTCGACCACCGACGCCGAGGCCGGAACTGGCATGGCGGATCGAACCGCATCCGAACGCGTGACTCGATTTCGCGCGGTCCTGTTCGACATGGACGGGGTGCTCGTCGACTCCGAGGCCCACTGGCAGCGGGTGTGGCGCGAGGAGGTGTTCGCCCACGTCGCGGGGGACCCGAGCGTGCGGGAGGTGACCGGCCGCAACTACCGCGAGAGCCTCGCCGACCTCGACGAGGACTACGGCCTCCCGGGGGGAGCAGAGCGCTTCGCGCGCCGGTTCGAGGCCGCCGCGGACGCCGTCTACGGCGAGGCGGTGTCGCTCACGCCGGGTCTCCCCGACCTCCTGGACGCGCTCCGGGGGCGGGATCTGGCCGTCGGCGTCGTCTCCTCGGCCCCCGAGGCGTGGATCCGAACGGTCGTCGAGCGCTTCGACCTCGACCCCCTCGACGTCGCCGTGAGCGCGGAGCACCTGGACGGACCGGGGAAGCCGGCCCCCGGGATCTACGAGCGCGCGGCGTCCGCGCTCGGCGTAAATCCCGTCGAGTGCGTCGTCGTCGAGGACTCCGAGAACGGCGTCAGGGCGGCGGCGCGGGCGGGCGCGACGGTCGTTCGCTTCCGCCGCGGCGACGACGTCGATCCCACGACGGGGACCGACGCGGTCGCCGCCGACCCCGCGGAACTCCGGGGGACGCTCCTCGATCTGGTCGGCTGACGGACGCCCGACGGTCCGCGACGGGCGAACGAGTACGGTCCCTGTGAACACGTATTATAGCGGAGGGCGTCGTATCCGTCCCCGAACCATGACCGACGAGAGTTCGCTTGCGGGTGCGGTATCGATCGTGACGGGCGCTGGCGGACAGATCGGCGAGGGGATCGCGCTCGCGCTCGCGGCCGCCGGGAGCGACGTGGTCGTCGCGGACGTGAACGCCCTGGAGACGGCGTACAACCAGCAGTCCTCGCGCGAGGTCGGCGGCGCGACGCGGGCGCGGGAGGTCGCGGATCGCGTCGAAGAGCGGGGGCGGCGCGCGCACGTCGTCGAGTGCGACGTGACGAAGGCCGACCAGGTCCGGGCGATGGTCGAGGAGACCGTCTCCGAGTTCGGACGGCTCGACGTCCTCGTCAACAACGCGGGGGTCATCACCGTCGCCCCGATAGAGGAGATGGCGGAGGAGGAGTGGGACTCCGTGATGGACGTGAACGTCAAGGGGGTGTTCCTCCCCTCGCGGGCGGCGATCCCGCACCTGCGTGAGTCCGCCGGGAGCATCGTCAACACCGCCTCCATCGCGGGGAGCATCGGGGCGGCGGGCCTCGGGCACTACTGCGCCTCGAAGCACGCCGTCCTCGGGCTCACGAAGTCGCTCGCGCTCGAACTCGCGCCCGACGACGTGACGGTGAACGCCATCTGTCCGGGGATCGTCGACACGCCGATGTGGGAGCAGGTGCTGACGCCGACGCTCGAGGAGTCCTATGAGGAGACGGTGAAGCGCGTCATCCCGCTCGGGCGCGACCAGACCCCGGAGGACATGGGTCGGCTCGCCGTCTTCTACGCGACGAACCGGAACGTGACCGGCCAGGCGCTCGCGGTCGACGGGGGGATCCTCCAGAACGTTATCTGATTGATCCCCCGTCGGGACTCGACGGAGAGAAGAGCGGGCCGCACGGTGGAGCGGGTGGGTAGCCGTGGGGGCGACGTAACGCGCTCGAAGAGCTCATTCACTACTCCCTGACGTCGAGCGGTCACGCACGGTCGCTCCGACGGCCACCTCGACCGCTCGGTCGTGCCGGTCCGTCGCGGCCCACCCACATTGATGGATGCTACCGATTAACGGGGAGGGCTGACATGGCAAGGGTTTAAACGTGTGGTCGGCCGAACCGTCGGTTCGGCGTCGTCGGTGACGGGGACGTTCGTCGACGACGGCAGCCGAAACGGTCGCGTCGCGGGTCGGAGACGTTGGAACCGAGCGCGAACGGCGGACGTCGAGTGGGTGACGTCCGCCACGTCCCACGGTACTGTAGAGGTCGTCCGGTGGTGAGCTGACCACCGGCCCTCGATTAGCTCCCCGAACGTGTAGTCGACCGTCAAATTTGAGGTCTGACACGAGGGTCGGGGCGCGTGAACGATTACGGCCGGTGGGACCGTACCGGGGGAGAGTACGGTGTGACGCGTCCTTACGACCGTCATACAACCGGAGGAGCCAGTCCGCGAAGCGGTGACGTGATGCCGGCGCGACGAACGCCCCCGATCGTACGCCATCGTTATGCTGACCACCGGACAACCTCTCGCATGATCGGTTCCGAGGCGGAACTCCCGGCGGCGACGCGCGTCGGCCGAGTCGCGCTTCGCGTGAACGACCTCGACCGGATGGTCGAGTTCTACCGCGACGTGATCGGCCTCGTCGTCCGACGCCACGAGGACGGGCGGGCGTCGCTCGGGACGGACGACGAACCGCTGCTCGAACTGTACGCCGCCCCGGACGCGCCGAAGCGAGGGCGAGAGGAGACCGGACTGTTTCACACCGCGTTTCGGGTCCCGTCGCGCACCGCGCTCGGGGACGCCCTGGGGCGCGTTCGCGAGCGATGGCGACTCGACGGCGCCTCGGACCACCTCGTGAGCGAGGCGCTCTATCTCACCGACCCCGAGGACAACGGCGTCGAGGTGTACCGCGACCGACCGCGGGGGGAGTGGCCCCTGGCGGCGGACGGGACCGTCCGCATGGCCACGCTCCCCCTCGACACCGACGAGATCGTCGACCGCCGTCGGGGCGAGACGACCGTTCGGCCCCGGACGACCGTGGGACACGTCCACCTCGAGGTCTCGTCGCTGTCGGCCGCGCGCGCGTTCTACGTCGACGCGCTCGGATTTCGAGTCCGACAGCGATACGGACCCTCGGCGCTGTTCGTCGCCGCGGGCGACTACCACCACCACGTCGGACTGAACACGTGGAACGGCCGAACCGCGCCGCCCGCCGGGCGCGGTCTCGACTGGTTCGAACTGCTCGTCCCCCGGCGGGACGACCTCGACGCGGTCCGGGAACGGTGCGCCGACGGGGCGGGTCGCGTCTCCGACGAGGGCGGCCGGACGGTGTTCGACCCCGACGGGATCGAGCTCCGCCTGCGCGTCGCCGCGGGTTCGTAGCGCCGCGGTCCAGCGCCGCGCCCCCGTTCGGCGAACGGACGAAAGCACCAGCAAAAACTCTTTACTCGTCGCGTAGATCGGGCACTCATGGACCATCTCGAGGACATCTCGGTCGAGGACCTGCGACGGGCGCTCGCGGACGTGGAGGGGAGTAAGCCCTCCCAGCGCCTGATCGCGGCGATCGCGTACAAACACGGCGTGACGCAGACCGAACTCGCCGAGTGGTTCGACGTCGAGCGACGCACCATCTACAGCTGGCTCAGGCGACTCGAGGAGGAACCGCTCGACCGGGCGGTGTACGACGCCCACCGCTCGGGGCGCCCCCGTAAACTCTCCGCGGAGCAACAGCGTCAGTTAGAGCGTGCCCTGCACGAACCGCCGACCGAAGCCGAGTACGACGCGCCGGCCTGGACGCCGGAGCTCGTCCGGCAGTTCGTGCGCGAGAGGTTCGACGTGGACTACTCGCTTCCGAGTTGCCGCCGGCTGATGAAGGAGGCCGGACTGCGCTACCGGACGCTCGGTCGGCCGAGTGTGGACGCGGACCGGACGGATCGGGGGGCCTCCGACGACGAGAACCCGAGCGGCCTCTGGTTACCGCGGTAGAGGGCGCGTCTTCGGAGGGACGACGGCCGTATCGGTCGAGCGCGTCGTCGCGCGTCCGCCCCTCGTTTCCCTCATCCTGGCAGCACTTCGAGCAACTATTTTTCGATCAGAGAGCTCCACCGATCGCCGCCAGGCTCCTGCAACCGTAGTGGCGCGCCGGATCGCTACGGTTCCCGTCCGTCACGGGGGTACGGCTGTGATAGAGCTACGGGTAGACGGCCGCGTTTAGAGCGGGTAGGCGCGGGAAGGGCCACCGAACGTGACGCCGCCTCGATTCGTCTCGCCGTACCGAGAACGTGGTCCGTGGCGCCCTCTTCTGAACCCTCCGGGGCCCGCGATCGGTGCCCGGGGGTGACGTCGGTCGCGAGAACCGAACCCGACTATCTGGGGGCGCGGGCCCCGCCGGTAGTCCGCAGCACCTCGTAACAGGCGTTGATCTGGTGGTACCCGACCTTCACCTCGGGGGTAGCGTCGATCCCCTCGTGCACCTCGTTCTCCGGCGTGAGCTTGAAGTACCAGTTGCCGTGGCGTCGGTTGACCACGTGGTCCCAGGCGTACGTCCAGATGCGGTCGTACCACTCCCGGTATCGCGCGTCGCCCGTCGCCTCGGCCAGCAGCGTCGCCGCGCCGATCCCCTCCGCGAGCGGCCAGTAGTACCTGTCCGCCACGATGGGCGCGCCGTCCCGGTCGAAGTTGTAGACGAAGCCGCCGCGGCCGTCGTCCCACCCGTGCTCCACAGCGGCGTCGAAGAACCGCACCGCGCGAGCGAGGAGCCACGCCTCTGACCGGTGGCGCGCCAGCGAGAGGAGGAGCTTGCTCCACTCGAGGAGGTGCCCCGGCTGGTAGCCCCACGGGCGGAACAGGTGGTCCGGGCGGTCGCGGTTGTACGCCGGATCGATCTCCCAGTCCTCGGTGTAGTGCTCCCACACGAGCCCGTCGCCCTCGTCCGCCAGCGTTCTGGCGATATTCTCCGCGATGCGGGAGGCGCGTTCGAGGTACCGCTCGTCGCCCGTCGCCTCGTAGGCGGCGAGGTGCGCCTCGCACATGTGCATGTTCGCGTTCTGTCCCCGGTAGGTCGAGACCGGCCGCCACCGCGAGTCGAGGTCCGACAGACAGAGGCCGGGGTCGGGCTCCCAGAACCGCTCGTCGATCAGCGCGTACGTCTCGTCGAGGTGGTCCCGGGCCGGCGGGACGCCCGCCTTCGCCGCCGTCGCCAGCGCGAGCAGGACGAACGCGTGCCCGTATGTCGACCGCGTCCCGTCCGCGACGCGGCGGCCGTCCATCACCCAGGCGTAGCCGCCGTCATCCCGTCGGTGCGCCGAGAGCAGGTACCGGAGCCCGTGCTCCGCGGACGCCGCACACCACGTCGGCCCGTCAAGGAGGTGCCCGACGCTGTAGTTGAAGACGAACCGGCACGTCGCGACGAGGTGCTTCGTCCGGCCGTCGTAGATCGTCCCGTCGCGGTCTCCGAGCTGCGCGACGTACCCCCCGTGGGTCGTGTCGATGCACGTCGGATGGTAGAACGAGAGGAGGTTCGTCAGGTGCTGGCGGACCCAGCGTTCGTCGCGAAAGAGCCCGTCCGCGGTCCCCCAGTCGTCCATCCGGTCAGTCACCCTCCGGGGAGAAGTGCGCGGCGAGGTGTTCCGCCCAGCGTCGGTTCGCGTCGTCGGTTCGACCCGCGAGGTGCGGCGTGTGGACGACGTTGTGCCGGTTCAACAGCGGGTCGTCGAGGGGGAGCGGCTCCTCGTCCCAGACGTCCGCGGCCAGCGCGATCTCGTCGGCGAGGACGCGCTCGCGGACGGCCGCCATGTCGCAGATCTCCGCCCGCGTGACGAGTACCACGAGGGCTCCGTCGGGGAGGGAGTGGACGTGATCGGCGGTGATCACCCCCCGCGTCGCGTCGGTCAGCGGCACGGTCGGCGCGAAGATATCCGCGTCCCCGACGAGCGCGGACAGGTCGTGCACGCGCCGCGCGCCCGCCCGGTGGAAACACGGCTCGTCCGCGTACGGATCGTAGGCGGCGACCTCGGCCCCGAGGAAGTCGGCGACGCTCGCGTAGCGGCTCCCGATGTTGCCCACGCCGGCGACGCGAACGCGCTTGCCGGCGATCGTGCCGTTGACGAACGCGGGGTCGTCAGCGAACTGGTGTCCGCGAGCGCCGGGGAGAGCGTTGTCGAGCAGATCGAGGTCCCACGGGTCGTGTCCCTCGATCATCGCCCGGTACTTCTGGGGGATTTTCCGGAGGGCGTTGATCGTCAGCGCGACGCCGAACTCGGACACCGACTCGCCCCAGAACCCCTCGCCGGTGTGGTCGTGTACGGTCACGCCGCGTTCCGCGAGCGCGGCGGCCACCGCCTCGTCGACGGCGTACATCGAGGTCGTCATCACGAACGCCTCCCGCAGGTCGACGAAGGCCGACAGGCGCTCGTCCTCGACCTCGACGCCGAGCGAGACGAGCTGCGTGACGTCCGCCGGGTCGGGAACGGCCTCCGCGAGCGGGGTCTCCCGTTCCGCCTCCAGGCGGACGAACTCGACGGGGCCGTCCCGGCTCCAGATGCGACGCAGGTGGTCGGCCGCGCGCGGCCAGACGTCCTCGAACAGCGGATCGACGACGACGTATCGGGTCATGGCGTGTGGTCCTCGTTCGGATACGAACCCTCGAAGAGGTAACGGAGGTTCTCGATCACCTGCGCCGGCATCCGGCGCGGCGACGAACGGTACGGCGGGACCTCGGCGGTGATCCACCCGTCGTATCCGATCTCGGCGAGCGCGTCGACGACGCTCGGCCAGTCGACGTCGCCCTGGAGGGGATAGGTCGGCCGGTGGGCGTCCGTGAGCCAGTCCTTGACGTGCACCCTCGAGATCCGCGCTCCCAGCTCACGAATCCACCGGTCGGGGAGCCCCCAGCGGAGGCCGTTACCGACGTCGAAGTAGACCGACACCGGTCCCGCCTCGCCCGCCCGCTCGACGAACCGCGCGAGTTCGCCCGGCGAGTACAGGAAGTCGTTCTGGACGTTCTCGACCGCGATCCCGACGCCTCGATCGTCGCCGTACCGGGCGAGGTCGCGCACCGCGTCGAGCGCGCGTTCGTAGCACCGCCCGTAGGACGCTGACGGCTCGACGACCGCCGGGACGATCAGTACCTCGTCGGCACCGAGCGCGGCGGCGGCGTCGATCATCCCCTCGCCGATCGCGAGACCGCGCCGTCGCGTCCCCTCGTTCGGGCTCGACAGCGGGTACTCCCAGTGGAGGGTGGTCGACACCGCCGGGATCGAGAGCCCGTTCGACTCGGCCGCGCGGCGCATCGCCCGACGGCCCTCCTCGGTCGCGATCGGACCGTCCGCCGCGTAGTTCGGTTCGACGCCGTCGTACCCCGCGGACGCGAGCACCGCGCACGCGTCGGCGAAGTCGTCCGTCGGGAAGCCGGCCCCGTTCATTCCGAACTTCATGGCGCGGACGAGCGACGGACGAGCGCCGTCAGAAATTCGGCGTGACTCCACGCGAGCGGGAGGGCGAAGCGCACGACCGAGCGCTCCTCGAGTTGCGCGGCGAGGTCCCGATACGCGTCGCGCATGTGACCGAGCTCCTCGACGATCAGGTCGAACGGGACGTCTCGCAGCACCGCCTCGTCGAACTCCTTCTCGAAGTCCCGCCGCGTATGCCACTCGTCCCGCATGAAGGCCTCGAAGCGCGCGCGCGTCGTGAGGTGTTCCGGCACGTGGCCGTCCTCGTCCGCGTGACGGGCGATCGCGCCGAGCACGTCGTCCCCGATCCCGCGCTCGCCGCGGTCGTAGCGATACTGCGCGTGCCACGCCGTGTACTGCATCCACGGTCCGTTGCCGCCGTGCTGTTGGACCTCGTAGTCGCCGTGGAACCCGAGGAACCGCTGGAGGCCGCCGAGGACGGGGTCCTCGAGGGCGGTCGTCGCGCGTTCTGCGGCCGCGTCGAGGCCGTCGCCGAACAGGTCGCCCAGGTCGTAGTAGTACGGGGCGAGGAGGGTGACGTCGGGGCGCACGTCGACGTCGCCCGTCGGCGAGTACCGCCTCGGAACCTGCGGGGGACTCGTGAACGCCCGCCGGACGCCGCCTTCGAGCAGCGTTCGGAACTCGTCGACCGCCCCCTCGACGGCTCGCGTCTCCCCGGGCAGCGCGTCGAGTGCCGCCCGAGCCTGCCGCAGCGCGGCGACGTAGGTGCAGTTCACCCAGAGGGTGTAGCCCGACTCGATGCGCCCCTCGTGGATGCTCGTCGTGCTCTCGACGAGGTGGGCGTTCGGGTCGTACAGTTCCTCTCGAACGTGCGAGACGGCGCGGTCGATCGCGTCGGCGGCCGCCGACGCGAACGCGCCGTCGACGTCGTCGAGCGCCGCCGTCGCGTCGAGCGCGCGGATCGCGTGGGCGATGACGCGCAGGCCGTGGCCGGTGTTGTCCTCCTGGACGTAGATGCCGCGGTCGGCCCCGTCGAGCCCGTACCGCTGCTGCCACGTCCCGTCCTCGCGCTGGACGGCGAGGTGGAACCGGGCGGCGTCGACGACGCGCTCGCGGCACGCGTCCGGGCGGATGCCCGCCTCGATCGCCGCGACCCACGCTCTGGTGATGCAGGCGACGTCCCGCGGGTAGGCGTAGGGATAGCGGTTGTCGGGGAAGCTGGCGAGCGGCACCGCGCCGGCGGGGTCGGCTGCGTGGACCAGTTCGTCCAACACGTCGAGGTGGTGTCCGGGGTCGAGGAGTCGGTCCGAGAGCTGTTCACTGTCGCTCGAATGGCGGCGTAGCGGATAGTCTGACATGGAGTGGTACATCGGTTATTCGGGTGTCGATACTGGTCTACGTTCGAACGAGCGGGCGTCGAGTCCCCGCGTCTTCAGCGCCGCGCCGGAGGTGGGATCGAAGAGGTACACATCCGCGGGATCGACCGAGACGCCGACTGTCTCGCCCGGCGACGGATACACCGAGGGCGGAACCCGCGCGGTGAGCGTCAGGTCGTCGGCGGAGAGGTGGACGAAGTTGTCGTTGCCCTGGTACTCCGAGACCGTCACGGCGGCCTCGAACCCCCCCTCCCCCGGCGCGTCGTCGAGACGGAGGTCCTCCGGTCGCAGGCCGACGCGGACGGCCTCGACGTCGTCGAGGGAGACCGCGTGGGCCGGGATCGTCGCGAACGTCGTCCCGTCGCGACGGAGGGCGAGTTCGTCGTCGGCCGCCTCGACGGTCGCGTCGAACGTGTTCATCGCCGGGCTGCCGAGGAACGTCGCGACGAACTCGTTCGTCGGGTGGTCGTACGCCGTCTCCGGCGGATCGACCTGCTGGAGTTCGCCGTCGTCCATGACGGCGATCCGGTCGGCCATCGTCATCGCCTCCGTCTGGTCGTGGGTGACGTAGACGGTGGTGACGCCGAGGTCGGTCTGTATCCGCTTGAGTTCCGTCCGCATGCGGGCGCGGAGCTTCGCGTCGAGGTTCGAGAGCGGCTCGTCGAGCAGGAACACCGACGGATCGCGGACGATCGCCCGCCCGAGCGCGACGCGCTGTTTCTGCCCGCCGCTCATCTCGGCCGGCACGTCGTCCAGCAGGTCGACGATGTCGAGCAGTTCTGCGATCTCCTCCACCCTCCGCCCGCGCTCGCGCTCGTCGAGGTCGGTCGAGTGTTTGAGCCCGTAGGCCATGTTCTCGCGGGCGGTCATCTTCGTGTAGAGCGCGTAGCTCTGGAACACCATCGCGATGGAGCGCTCGCTGGGCGCGAGATCCTGCACCTCCCGTCCGTCGATCTCGATCGTCCCCGACGTCACCGTCTCGAGGCCCGCGAGCATCCGCAGGGTCGTCGACTTCCCGCAGCCCGAGGGGCCGACGAGGACGACGAACTCCCCGCCGGCGGCGCTGAGGTCGAGGGAGTCGACGGCGGTCTCGCGGCCCTGTGCGTCGTCGTAGATCTTCGTCACGCCGTTCAGTTCGAGCGTCGCCATCACGGACACCTCCGTCGTCGATCGCTCTCCATCCACGTCCCGGTCCGTTCCGCCGGCGGCCGACGGCGCTCGCTCATCGGATCGACCCCCCGCTCTCGTCGAACGCGTGGAGTTCTGCGGCGTCGAAGGCGACCTCGACGGTCGCCCCCGGGACCGCCGACTCCGGTAGCTCGCGGAGCCGAGCGACGAAGGGTTCGCCGCCCCGGATCAGCCCCAGTTCGTAGGCGTTGCCGAGCGGTTCGATCACGTCGACGGTACACGCGAACGGCTCACAGCGGTCGTCCGTCGCCCTCGTTCCGTCCCGATCGCCCACGAGGTGGACGTGCTCCGGGCGCACGCCGAGGGTCGCCGCGTCCGCCGGCACCGACGCGTCGAGATCGACGGGGTCGTCGGGGAACACGCGCGTCCCCTCGCCGGCGTCGACCTCGAAGAAGTTCATCGGCGGGTTCCCGATGAACCCGGCGACGAACTCGTTGGCCGGCCGCTCGTAGATCTCCTCCGGCGTGCCGACCTGCTGGAGTTCGCCGCCGTCCATCACCGCGATGCGGTCGGCGACGCTCATCGCCTCCTCCTGATCGTGGGTGACGTAGACGGTCGTCGTCCCGAGGCGCTGCTGGAGTTCGCGGATCTCGAGGCGGGTCCGGACGCGGAGCCTCGCGTCGAGGTTCGAGAGCGGTTCGTCCATCAGGAACGCCTTCGGCTCGCGGACGATCGTCCGGCCGACGGCCACGCGCTGGCGCTGGCCGCCCGACAGCTGCCCCGGCTTCTTCTCGAGGAGCTCCGCGATCTCGAGGAGCTCCGCGGTGTCCTCGATCTTCCGCTCCCTCTCGGCCGCCGAGAGGTCCATCTTCCCCAGCGGGAACGCGAGGTTCCCCCGGACGGTCTTGTGGGGGTAGAGCGCGTAGCTCTGGAACACCATCGAGAGGTCGCGCTTCTGTGGGAGCGTTCGCGTGACGTCCTCGTCGCCGAGTTCGATGGTCCCCCCCGTCGGGGTCTCGAGCCCGGCGATCATCCGGAGCGTGGTCGACTTCCCGCAGCCCGAGGGACCGAGCAGGACGAGGAACTCGCCCGACTCGACCGTGAGCGAGAGCCCGTCGACGGCGACCAGCCCCCCGTACTCCTTCCTGAGTTCGTCGAGGACGATGGCCGCGTCCCCGTCGTTCGATCCGATCTCCGCCTCCGGGTGGGTCTCCGCCGCCATGTCAGCCCTCCACCGAGCCGAACGTCAGTCCCTCGACCATGTACTTCTCCAGGTAGACGAACATGACAATGATCGGAATACTGGTCATGAGCGAGGCCGCCATGATCTGTCCCCACACCTGGTGGAACCCGGAGGAGAGGGCGTCGAGACCGATCGGCAGCGTGAAGTTCCCCTGCGTGCGCAGGAAGATGCTGGCGAAGAGGTACTCGTTCCACGCGATCATGAAGGTGTAGATGAACACCGCCACGATCGCCGGTGCCGAGAGCGGCAGCGTGATGCGGAAGATGACCTCGACCCGCGAGTAGCCGTCCATCATCGCCGCCTCCTCGATCTCCGGGGGCACGCTGCGGAAGTAGTTCCCGAGCATGTAGAGCGAGACCGGGAGCGTCTGGACGAGGTACGTGATCACGAGGCTCGACGGCTTGTCGACCAGCCCCAGCCAGACGACGATCTGGAACAGCGGGACGACCAGCAGGATGCCCGAGAACATGTACACGAGGAGCACCCCCCGCGAGAACAGCCCCCGCCCCCGATAGTCGAGGCGGGCGAAGCTGTACGCGCCGAACGTGGCGACGAGCACCGACAGCCCGGCCGTGATCAGCGAGATGATGAGGCTGTTCTTGAAGTACGTGACGAAGGGGAACGTCTCGGGGCTGAACACGCTCGCGTAGTGGTCGAGCGTGAACGCCGTCGGGACGAGCGTCGGCGGGAGCGAGTAGATCGCGCTCTCGGGCATGAAGCTCGTCACGACCATCCAGTAGAACGGGAACAGCGAGACGAGCAGCACGGTGACGACCGCGAGGTAGAACACCGCCCGCTCCAGGAGGCTCGTCTCGATGCGACCGCGTCCGAACGCCGCCCTGAACCCGTCGACCGTCGTGGTGAGTATCGTCTCTAACATAGTTACCACTCCAGGATCCAGGTGACGTAGAGCAGGACGAAGCCCATGAGCGCGAGGAACAGCACCATCGCGATGGCGGCCGCCTGCCCCTGGTTGTAGTTCGCGAACGCCGTCTGGTAGGCGTAGATCGGCAGCGTCTGGACCTCCCGCGTCAGGAGCCAGATGTCGGCGAACTTGTTGAAGTTCCAGATCCAGCGCAGCAGGAACACGGTCCCGAGGACGTACTTGAGCTCCGGGAGCGTGATGTCCTTGAACCGGGCGACGCGCCCCGCGCCGTCGATCTTCGCCGCCTCGTACATGTCGGCCGGGATCGCCTGGAGGCGGGCGATGATCATCAGGAAGGCGAAGGGGAAGTACCGCCAGGCGTCGAAGGCGATGACCGCCCACAGCGCCGTCCCCGCGTCGTTGAGCACGTCGAGCTGCCCGATCCCGAGGCCGAGCACGTCGCCGAGGACGTACGGGACGAGCCCGTACAGCGGGTCGAGCAGCCACTGCCAGATGTACGCGACCGCGATCAGCGGCGCGACGTAGGGAAGCAGCATCAGCCCCCGGACGAGGCGTCGGCCGCGGAACGCCCGGTTGAACAGCAGCGCGACGCCGAGCCCGCCCGCGGTGGCGAACACGTCGCTGAAGAACGTGAACACGATCGTGTTCGTCAGCGCGCGCCAGAACGCGTCGCTCGACAGGAGCGTCCGGTAGTGCTGGAATCCGACCCACGTCGGCGACTCCGCGGGCGAGATCGGCACCCGCGTGAAGCTCAGGTAGACGTTGTACGCGACCGGGTACAGGATGACCGCACCGACGAGGAGGATCGCCGGCGCGACGAGCAGGTAGCCGAGGATCGCCTCCTTCTGCTCGATCGTGTAGTCGCCCGAGAGCAGGCCGGCCCTGGTTCGTGTGTTCGTGGCCATGTTGTGTTGGTTGTAACTCAGTTACCGGAGCGCCGGTGTTACTCCTCCACCGCCCGACGCATCTTCTCGGCCTGTTCCGTCGCGACGGTCTCGGCGTCCTCGCCGCCGGCGACGCGGGAGACGGCCTCGGCGATGAGGTACTCGTTCGTGATCGCCCCGAGTTTCGGGAACGCCTTCCCGTCAACGTAGCCGAAGCGCTCGATGTTCTCGAACGCGCCCGAGATGTCCTCGACCGTGCTCCCCCAGGCCTTCAGCGTCTCGTTCTGCGTGAACGCCTCGCTCTCGGCGGTCGGCTTGAGGACCGGGTTCATCCCGCCGGGGGCCATGTGGAGCCACTTCACGTACTGCTCGCCGGTTATGAGGAACTCGGCGTACGTCTTCGCGGCCTCGAGCGCCTCCGCCGAGGCCGAACTGAAGAGGTTGAGGGCGACGATCTGGCCGAACGAGCTCTTGCGTTTCCGCTCGACGTAGGGTGAAAAGCCGGTGTCCTCGACCATCTCGGTACCCTTTCCGGCGACGTCGCTCATGATGTACGTCGAGTACTCGATGAGGTGGCACTGTTCGTTGAGGTAGGTGTTGTTCGCCGTCTTCCAGGTGTCCTTCCCGGGCGGCGTGTACTCGGCCAGCTTCCCGTAGAACTCGAGGGCCTCGACCATCTCCTCGCTGTCGAAGACGATCTCGCCCTCCGCGTCGAACACCCGGGCGTCGTTCGAGCGGGCGAACGGCGTGAAACACTGGCGGGCGAACGACGTCTTCTTCGTCCCCACCACGACCCCGTACTGGTTCTCGTCCGGCCTGTGAAGCGTCTCCGCGGCGTTCAGGAGCGCGTCCCACGTCGTCGGTCGGTCGAGGCCGTGCTCCTCGAGCACGCTCCGTCGGTACCAGAACCCCTCCACCCAGCCGTGCATCGGCACCGCGTAGTGACCGCCGTCGGGCGCTCGCGTCAGGTCGAGCGCACCCCTGTAGAACGCGTCCTCGCCGACGGCGCTGATCACGTCCGCCGCGGCCTCCTTCGAGAGGAGGCCGCCGCTCCCCAGCTTCTGCATGGGGGAGAGGCCGAACTCCGCGATCGCCGGGAGGGTGTTCGACGCGCGGGCGGAGGCGATTCGCGTCGGCAGGTCGTCCTCCTGGACGGCGACCATCTCGACGCTCGTCGAGTGCTCCGACTCGTAGCTCCGGATCAACTCCTTGATCACCTGCTTCCGGTCGTTCTCGACCTGCGTCGTCCAGAACGTGATGCCCGAAGAGCCGCCGTCGCTCCCGTTGTTCGCTCCGGAACCGTCGTTCGTCTCCCCCCCGCCGCCGTAGATGCCGTCGAGGCAGCCCGCCAGGGCGGTGACGGCGGCCGCCCCGCCGAGTCCCTTGATGACGCTACGCCGCGACGCCGCCGCGTTGCCGTGTTTCCGAGTCATGTCAGAGGTTCGCATCCACGTTCTGGATAAAAATATATAAAGTTTCCTCTGTTAGTTGGTACTGCTGTGAATACAAGTGTCGATGGAGATCGCCGGGGAACTCCGGCGGACGAGTTCCGAGCGACGGAGGGCGTGACGCCCCGAACGGTTCGAAGCGCATGAACGACGACGAGCTGCGCGACGGGTTGCGAGAGGCGGGACTGTCCCAGTATCAGATCCGGGCGTACGTCACGCTCCTCGAACTGGGGACGGCGGCGGCGACGACGCTCGCCGAGGAAGCCGACGTCCCCCGGTCGCGGATCTACGACGTCCTCCAGGACCTGGCGGAGGAGGGGTACGTCGAGACGTACGAACAGGACTCCCTGCGGGCCCGCGCCCGCGAACCGACCCGGGTCTTCGAGGAACTCCGGGAGCGCGCGCGGGTCCTGAGCGACACCGCGGAGGAGATCAGGGGTCGGTGGGAACGGACGAGCGTCGAGGGCCACCGGATCAGCGTCCTCAAGCGGGCCGAGACGGCGTTCGAGCGGGCCGAGTCGGCGATCCGCGACGCCGAGAACCAGGTCCAGCTATCGGTCACCCCCGAGCAGTTCGAGCGGCTGCGGCCCGCGCTGCGGGACGCCCTGCGCGACGACCTCTTCGTGCTGGTCTCGATCAACACGTCGCCGGAACGACCCACCGAGCCGCCCGCCGACGAGGCCCTCCGGGGGGCGACCACGGAAGTGCGCCACCGCCACCTGCCGGCCCCGTTCGTCGCCCTGATCGACCGGAGCGTCGCCTGCTTCGCGCCGCACAGGCGTCCCGTCGATCGGTACGGCGTGATCTTCGAGGACGAGACGCTGACGTACATCTTCCACTGGTACTTTCAGGCGGCGCTCTGGGAGTCGTGGCCGGTCGTCTACACGACGCGCGACGACGGACTCCCCGCCGAGTACGTCGACATCCGCGAGTGCATCCGCGACGTCGCCCCCCTCCTGACCGACGGCGCTCGCATCGCCGCCCGCGTCCGGGGCGAGGAGATCGGGCGGCGCGAGCCGTTCGACCGGCGGGGCGAGATCGTCGACGCCCTCTACGCGACCGCGCCCGGCGACGAACCGGTCGCTCCGCCGACGCTCTCTAGCCTGGCCGGTCAGGCGACGCTCGTTCTCGAGGTCGACGGGGAGGAGTACGGGATCGGCGGCTGGGGGGCGATCCTCGAGGACGTCGAGGCCCAGCGGGTGGTCGTCGAGTCGGTCGAGTTTCCGGACGGACGGGAGGCCAACTGACCGATGCTACCCGACGAGTACGCGCTGGTCGCGGGGAACGGCCGTCAGGTCGTCGTCGACGCCGCCGGCGAGTGCGGTCGGAACGCGCCGTACGCGGGGGCGTACTCGGCGGACCACCGCCTCCTCGCGGGGATCGAAACCCGCATCGGAGAGACCGACTCCGGGGACGACGAGTGGATCGTCCTCGGCCGCGAGATCGGGGACGGCTCGATCGCGACGACCCTCGCCAGTTCCGCCTCGGGTGCCGGTCGCGGCGAACAGCGGGCGTGGCTGCTCACCAGGTCGTTCGCGATCCTCGACGGCGGCATCTCGGCGACCGTCGCGCTTCGAAACAACACCGCTCGGCGGCGGACGACGGCGCTGACCGTGACGCTGACGCCCGACTTCCGGCACGTCTTCGAGGTCGAGGAGTTCTTCGCCCGGCGGGAGCGGCCGAACCGATCGATCAGTATCGGCGAGGGGAAAGACGGGATCGAACTCGCCGTGAGCTGCGCCGACGGCGTCGTTCGCTCGGTCGCGGTCGACGCGGATCGACGGTTCTCCGGGACGCTGCGGGCCGACGCCGCGTCCCTCGCGGCGACGGCCGACCTCGCGCCGGCGGCCGAAACGGCGTTCACGATCCGACTCGCGTTCGACGACGGCCGATCGTCCGCATCGGCCGTCGCTCCCGCTCCCGCGACGAGAACCGGGACGGAGACGGACTCCGGGAGGTACGCGGCCCTCGCGTCGGCCGCGGCGCGAGCGCTCGACGCGCTCACGCTTCCGGAGGGAGTGCCGGCCGCCGGCGCGCCCCGGTTTCTCGCCCCCTTCGGGCGCGATTCGCTGGTCGTCGGGTATCAGCTCCTGCCGGTCGACGCCGCGGTCGCGGAGCGGACGCTGCGGTTTCTCGCGGCGCGACAGGGAACGGAGGACGATCCCGAGACGCTCGAGGCCCCCGGGCGGATCATGCACGAGTACCGTCGGGGGGACCTGCCGGCGGTCGGCGACTCGATCCGGAGGCCGTACTACGGGAGCGTCGACGCCACGCCGCTGTTCGTCGCGCTGTACGCCGACGCGGTGGACGGGACGAGCGACTCGTCGCTCGCTCGGGACCTCTACCCGAACGCCGTCGCGGCGTGTGAGCACGTCCTCGCCGAACTGGACGGGCGGGGGCTTCTCTCCTACGCGGCCCACGATCACCCGCGGGGACTCGCCCACCTCGGGTGGAAGGACAGCGCGGAGGCGCTGGCTCGACCGGACGGGACGCCCGCGAACGGGGCCGTCGCCCTCGCGGAGGTACAGGGGTACGTCCACCGGGCGCTCCGGCGGTTCGCCCCGCTCGCCCGCCGCCGCGGGGACGCGGACCTGGCGGCCCGCTGTGACCGGCGCGCGGACCGAGTCGCGGCCGCCTTCGAGGAGCGGTTCTGGCTACCCGAGCGCGGCTGTTACGCCCTCGCGCTCGACGACGCCGGCGTCGTCGACAGCGTCGCGTCGAACCAGACCCACGCGTTCTGGGGCGGCCTCGGGCGCGACGACCGCGTCACGAGGGCCGTCGAACGGCTGCTCGAACCCGACGTGTTGACGACCGGCGGGTTGCGCACGTTCGCCGCGTCCCACGACGCGTTCGACCCGCTGTCGTACCACCGCGGAAGCGTGTGGCCCCACGACAACAGCCTCGCCGCGATGGGGTTCGCGGCGCGCGGCCACCCCGACGCGGCGACCGAGGTCGCGACCCGAGGACTCGCCGCTCTGAATCGGTATCACACCGCAGGCGCGCCGGACCGCTACGGCTTCCCCGAACTCATGGTCGGGGGCGGGGACGGTCGCGCCACGGTCGGGACGCTTCGACACCCGGACGCGTGCGAACCGGCCGCCTGGAGCGCGGGCAGCGTGTTCGCGTTCCTCCGGCACGCGTGACCGGCGGGCGAGCCGAATCAGACGGCGTCGCTCGCGGTCCGGGTCGCGACCGCGGCGCGAACCCGCCGCGCTCCGGCGGCGAGTCGATCGCCGCCGAGGACGGCGAACCCGGCGAATATCGTCGCGAAACCGACGAGGGAGAGCGTCGACACGGACTCCCCGAGGAGCGCCGAACCGCCGAGAGTGGCGACGACGGGAACCACGTAGAAGACGAGGTTCCCGCGGATCGCGCCGACCTCGTCGAGTAGGCCGAAGTAGGCGATGTAGGCGACCGCCCCGGCGAGGATTCCGACGTAGCCGAGCGCCAGCACCGCCGCGGGGGTCCACGCGATCGCCGCCGCCGACTCGCCGGCGGCGACGCTGAAGCCGTGCGAGAGGAGGGCGCTGACGGGGAGCGCCCACGCCGTGCGGACGGTACTCGAGAGGGACGTGTCAGCCCAGCGGATGAGGACGCTCCCGAGCGCGCCGCTGACCGCCCCCGCGAACATGATACCCTTCCCGACAGCGCCGCCGCCGAGCAGGTTAGCGGGATCTGGCTGCACGACGAGCGCGACGCCGAGCAACCCGACCAACAGCCCGAGCGCCCCCCGAGCCGAGAGCCGCTCGTCGGCGAGCAGCACGGCCGCGAAGACCGGCGTCAGGATCGGGTTGAGGCTGAATATGATCGACCCGACGCCGCTCGTCACGTGCTGCTGGCCGACGAAGAGGAGCGCGTTGGCGAGGCCGATCGCGAGGACGCCGGTCGCGAGCACCCCGATCACGTCGTGCACCGTCCGCGGGAGCAACTCCTCGCGCGACGACGTGGCGGCGACGTACGCGAGCAGCGCGACGGCCGCGACGTCGAATCGGAGCGCGACGAACAGCAACGGGGGAAAGTAGCCGAGTCCGGCCTTCGCCGCGACGAACGTTCCGCCGAAGAGGACGCTCGCCAGGGCGAAGAAGGCGAGCGAGCGGCCCCCTCCGGTCACCGCGTCCCTCCGCCGAGTAGATCCGCACCGACTGCCGATACGGGAGTTCGAGTAGCGTTCGAGATCATCACGTGCGTCGGAGTAGACGGGCGAGGTTTATACAATAATTCAGAAATCATTTCGCGACAGGAAAGTCGGTCCGCGGGGGGAACGGGAGTTCAGGCTATGAAATTATTTCACGGTGCGAAACCGATATGTTACAGGAGTGTGAGCTACCGCTATGGAATCGACGCTGGAGGAGATCGAGTTCCTCGCGCTCTCGCGGAACCGCGTCGACGTGCTCGCGCTCCTCGCCGAGCGGCCGCGCACCCGGCGCGAGCTCGTCGAGCTGACCGGCGCGTCGCAACCGACGCTCGGCCGGATCCTCGGCGATTTCGAGGACCGAGCGTGGGTCGTCCGCGAGGGGGGCGAGTACGCCGTCACGGCGACCGGTCGGCTGGTCGCGACGGGGTTCGGCGACCTGATCGAAATCATGGAGACCGAACGGCGGCTGCGCACGATCGTCCGGTGGCTACCGACCGACGCCCTGACCTTCGACCTCAGACACCTCTCGGCGGCGACGATCACCGTTCCGAGCCAGGTGCGGCCGAACGCGCCGGTCACGCGGGCGCTCGATCTCCTCCGCGACGCGGCGGAGGTGTCGATCTTCTCGTACGCGTTCAACGAGCAGAGCCTCGACGTCGTCCGGGAGCGGACCGCGACGGGCGAGCAGCGGTTCAGGGGCGTCTTCTCCGCGAGCGCGATCGACGCGCTCGCCGACGACGATCAACTGCGGCGGCGACTGCGGGACCTGCTGACGTCCGAGGGTGCGGAGATCCGTATCACGGACGAGGAGATCCCACTCGCGGCGACGGTCGCCGACGGGAGCGTCCACCTCTTTCTGCGGGACGGGAGCGGCGTCCTGCGGGCGTCGATCGACACCGACGACGCGACCGTCCGTTCGTGGGCGGAGGAATCGTTCGAGCGGTACTGGCGAACCGCCACGCCGCTCGACCTCGGGACGCTGTAGCTCGGTCGCTCCGTCGATCGTCGCCGCCCGGGTCGAGCAGTGACCGGGGGACACGGCGATCGGTCACGAACGACGGACGCCGTCGCCGAACCGTACCGCGAATGCGGGCTAACGGAACCACCTCCGATCGTGACGGATGGGGAATCGCTCGCGATCCCGACTCGGAGAACGGGGCAGTCGAACGGTCGAGACTAATCGGGCCATTTGATATTAGAAGTAACTTCCCGAACTAGTTGATCGAGATCGTCTCTCGCGCCGCCGTCTACTCGGCGGAGAACGAACTCGTCGACGAGTCGGCGGGTCGATCGTCGAGGGGGGTAAAAGCGGGTCAGACGCCGCTCGACGGAGATCGCTGGAGTGAACGTCGGTGATAACGCGGGGTCGTCTCCCTCACGGTGGAAGCCCCGCCCTCGGGGGCGGACGTAGGTACCCCAGGCCGCTCACTCGGCCGCCTCGGGGGCCGAGACAGTCAGCTCGCCCTGGGCGACCGCCCGGTCGGGTAGCTCCGGGTCCGGTCTCCGACCCAGCGTGAGGAGGCGCTCGGTGAGGGTCAGCTCCTCCGTCCCCGGGCTGGGTTTCTCGATCGCCTCGTACCGGACGACCACGCCCTCGGATCCCGCGGCGATGCGGACGGCGCACAGCTGATAGGACGGGTAGAAGACCGGCGGCAGGAGGCCGATGACGCCGTCGCGGCGGTGGAGGCGCTTGAGCCACGTTCCGCTGTTCACTACCAGCCCCTCCCCGACCGCCTGCACCGACGGGCGGTGGGTGTGGCCGTAGCAGAAGACCGCCGTCTCCGGGCGCTCGTCGAAGACCTCGCGGGCGGCCTCCTCGTAGGGTGCCTCGGCGTCGACGGTGAGTTCGGTCTCGAAGACGCCGAAGCGGTCGATCGTCTTCCTGATGTCTCGACGCAGGAAGTGCAGCGGTATTCCCACGAGCAACAGCAGTCCGGCGACCGCCACGTTGATCCAGAGGAGGAACCAGATCACCGTCCCCGCGGCGCCGAACCGACCGAGGAACGCGGTGATCCACTCGACGGGTATCGACCAGACGCCGATCAGATCGAGCCCCGCGAACACCGCGAGGGCGGCGCTGACGTTGAACAGGAGCAGGAACGGGACCAGGGCGTACCGCAGGAGCGGGTTCATCTCGCGGTAGAAGTACTTCGAGAACAGCCAGACCGGCATCCGCTCGGTCGGCGTGACCGCCTGGACGTCCTTCAGCCAGTTGTACCGACCCCGGTGGGAGAGTTGTCCCGCCCGGCTGGTCACGAGCGTGTTGTAGTAGTAACCGAGCGGCGTCGCGTCGGGGTCTCCCCAGTTCTCGATCCGATTGTTGGGGTCCCGCTGGTGGCCGTGTTCGAAGTGGATCGCGTAGTCGCCGACCGGTCGAACCATCGACTCCGTCTGGACGAGCTCGACGTTGTATTCGTCGAAGCGCTCGACGTACTCCTCGTAGGCGGCGAGTTCGTGGTCGTGATTCCCCGGCAACAGCGTGACGGGGACGTTCTCGCCGGTCGCGCGCAACTGTTCGAACAGCTCCGGGTACGTCTCCTCGAGGACGTCGAACTTCTCGGTCCCCTCGACGGCGGTGAACTCCCAGAGGCCGAAGGCGTCGCCGTTGATCACCAGTTCGGCGTCCTCGTCGGTCCGCTCCAGGCGCTCGAGGAAGCCGAGCAACTCGTCGAGGAACTCGACCTCCTCCAGTTGCTCGTCGCCGCCGATGTGGAGGTCGCTGATCACGTAGTAGACGCGATCGTCGGCGTTGCCGACCATCGGATCACACTGTCGGACCCATCGCTAAAGGCCTTGTTCTTCGTCGGGGTGCGTGCTCGTCCCGCCCCCCTCGTTCCCCTCCGTCTCCGCCGTTTCGACCACGCCTCCGGCACGTCTCGGCGACGTCTCCGAGCGCTTCATCGGTCGTCTTCCCGAGGTCGGTGAGCGCGTGGCGTACCGCGCTCCAGTAGACGACGTGACCACCATCGCGAACGCGGCAGTTCCACACATACGCTCTCACGTCTCGAGTAATTATTTTTGATGGAGACGCACGTCTCGGAGGGTTCGAGTCAACGACTGCCGTCGCGGGCGAGCAGCGAAGTCGCCGACCAGCGTCGCGCGCCCCCTCTACGGACGGCGCGCGGTCCGACCGGGACGCGCGTCGGCCACACCGCGTGAGGGTTCGGCTTTCGACGCACGCGAAAAGCTTTTGCGACACCTTCGCGAACCCATGATACGACACCACTATGTCCCGAGCGGTCTTCGACGGCGACGAGTACGAGCGGCGGATAGCCCGGACCAGGGAGCGGATGGCCGAGGCCGACCTGGACGCGATCGTCGTGAGCGATCCGGCGAACATGAACTACCTCACCGGATACGACGGCTGGTCGTTCTACGTCCATCAGGGCGTCGTGATCACCCGAGATCGTGACGGGCCGGTGTGGATCGGTCGGGACATGGACGCCAACGGGGCGCGGGCGACGACCAGCCTCGCCGACGAGGACATCCTGGCGTACAGCGACGACCACGTCCACTCGCCCCGCGACCTCCACCCGATGGACTTCTTCGCCGGGGTGCTCGCTGACCTCGGCGTCGACGACGGCCGGATCGGGCTGGAGATGGACGCCTACTACTTCACGGCGAAGTCATACACGCGCCTGCGGGAGACCCTCCCGGAGGCCGAGTTAGAGGACGCGACGCTGCTGGTCAACTGGGTGCGCGCGACGAAGACAGAGCGGGAACTCGAGTACATGCGTCAGGCCGCCCGCATCTCCGAGAACGCGATGCGGGCCGGCCTCGACGCCGTCGCGGAGGGCGTCCCCGAGTACGAGGTCGCCGAGGCCGTCTACGCCGCGCTCGTCGACGGGACCGGCGAGTACGGCGGCGACTACCCCGCGATCGTCCCGCTCATGCCCTCGGGCGACCACACCGGCACGCCCCACCTCACCTGGACCGACCGCCGGTTCGAGGACGGCGATCCCGTCATCCTCGAACTGGCGGGCTGTCGGCACCGGTACCACTCCCCCCTCGCCCGGACTGCGTTCGTCGGCGATCCGCCGGCGGCGGTCGAGGAGACGGCCGAGATCGTCGTCGAGGGGATGGAGGCGGCGCTCGACGCGGTGGAACCCGGGGTCACCTGCGAGGCCGTCGAGCGCGCCTGGCGGGACACCGTGGCGAAGTACGGCATCGAGAAGGGAGATCGCATCGGCTACTCCGTGGGGCTGGGCTATCCGCCGGACTGGGGCGAGCACACCGCGAGCCTCCGCCCCGGCGACGAGACGGTCCTCGAGGAGGACATGACGTTCCACACCATCCCGGGGCTGTGGTTCGAGGACTTCGGGGTGGAGTTGAGCGAGACGTTCCGCGTCACGTCGAACGGTGCCGAACCGCTCGCCGACTTCCCCCGGCGGTTGTTCAGCGTCTGATCGCCGTTGGCGTCTGCGGGGATCGGCGGTCGTCAGCGCGATCCCGGGGCGTACACCAGGTTTACCAGCTCCGCCCCGGCGTCGAGTCGCTCGACGTTCCGCGCGACGATGTCGGCGAGCCGGTCCCAGTGTCTCGGCGTGTGCCCCCCCGTGTGCGGCGTGATGAGGCAGTTCTCGAGGGTCCAGAGGGGGTGGTCGGCGGGGAGCGGTTCGGGGTCGGTCACGTCGAGCGCGGCCCCCCGGATCCCGTTCGAGCGCAGCGCGGCCACGAGCGCGTCGGTGTCGACGAGGCCGCCGCGGGCGACGTTGACGAGCACCGCGTCGGTCCGCATCGTCGCCAGTTCGGCCTCGCCGATCAGCCCTCGCGTCGCGTCGGTGAGCGGGCAGGCGAGGACGACGTACTCGCTGCGCGAGAGGGAATCGTGGATCGCGTCGTCGTCGAAGCCCACGACCTCGTCGGTCGGACCGCCCTTCGAGGGGGTGTAGCGGACGCCGATCGTCCCCACCTCGAACCCCCGGAGGCGCTGTACGAGCGCGCGGCCGATGGACCCCAGCCCGACGACCGTGACCGTGCTGTCGGTGAACTCGCGCGACTGGAAGTGCCGCCACTCCGCGCGCTCCTTGCGACGCCACCCCTCGTGGAGCCGACGGGCGAACACGAGCATGTTGCCGATGGCCTGCTCGGCGATGCCCGGGGCGTGGATGCCGCCGGCGTTGGTGACGGCCACCCCGCGTTCGGCGAGGGCGTCCATCGGAACGTGGTCGGTGCCGGCGAACGTGCAGGCGAACAGTTCGAGGCGCTCGGCGCGGTCGAGCAGGTCGTCGTCGACGGTGATGCCCGTGACGACCCGGGCCTCCGGGACGAGTTCGCGCTCCCGCCTCGGCGTCCGGGCGAGCGCGACCGTCCGGTCGGGGAGGCGCTCGCGCAGCTTCTCTGCGTACGATTCCATCGACAGCCCTTCGGTCCCCTCGCGGAGGACGACGACGTCCGGTGTCTCGGTCATGTGGATGCCCTCGTTCGCGATCGTACGGTCGCGAGTTCGGACCTTAGTCCTTTCGCGTGTCCGACAGACGCGGAAACCGTCTGCAGTTAAGTGGGTGGACCGTGTCACTGTCGCGCATGGCAGAGTCGATACGCGGGCGACTGAGCGACCTGCGACGCGACCTCCACCGGTACCCCGAGCCCGGCTGGTGCGAGTTCTACACGACCGCCCGGCTCGTCGAGGAACTGGAGGACCTCGACGTCGACGAGATCGCCGTCGGCGCGGAGGCGTACGACCCCGACGACCGGATGGCCGTCCCGGCGGCGGACGAACTCGACGAGTGGTTCGACCGCGCGCGGGACCGCGGCGCGGATCCCGGCCTCCTCGAACGGATGGCCGGCGGAAACACCGGCGTCGTGGCCGTCCTCGACCGGGGTGAGGGGCCGACGGTCGGCCTCCGGGTCGACATCGACGGGCTCTACGTCGAGGAGGCCGCGGACGGGGACCACGCGCCGACCGCCGAGGGGTTCCGCTCGGAGACCGGCGAGACGATGCACGCCTGCGGACACGACGTCCACATGACCTGGGGGCTCGCCGCGCTCGAAGCGATCGAGGAGCGCGGCTTCGCCGGGCGACTCGTAGTGTTCTTCCAGCCCGCCGAGGAGGTGTCGGGCGGCGGCTACCCGATGGCGGAGAGCGGGTATGCCGCCGACCTCGACTACCTGTTGGCCGCCCACGTCGGCCTCGATCACCCGACCGGCGAGGTCGTCGCCGGCATCGAGCGCCCGCTGGCGATGTGCCACGTCGACGCGACGATCCGCGGCACGGCGGCCCACGCCGGGAAGGCCCCCCAGGACGGCGACAACGCGATCCAGGCGCTCGGCACCGCCATCCAGAACGCCTACGGCATCCCCCGCCACGCGGACGGGATGACCCGCGTGAACGTCGGGCGGGTCGAGGGCGGCACCGCGAGCAACGTCGTCGCTGAGCGCGTCGAGGCCGTCGCCGAGGCGCGCGGCGAGACGACCGAGCTCATGGAGTACGCGAAGGATCGCCTCCGGCGGACGTTCGAGACCGCCGCGGAGATGCACGGCTGCGCGGCCGACGTCGAGGTCGTGAGCGAGAGCCCGCGCGCCGACAGCGACCCCGAACTCGTCGACGTCGTGGCCGACGTCGCCCGCGGCGTGGACGGCGTGGACGCCGTCGTCCCCACCGCTGACTTCGGCGCGAGCGAGGACGCTACCTTCCTCATGCGGCGCGTCCAGGAGGCGGGCGGGCTCGCGTCCTACCTCGTCGTCGGCACCGACCACCCCACGAGCCACCACACGCCGACGTTCGACGTGGACGAGCGCAGCCTGGAGACCGGCGTCGAGGTGCTCGCCGGTTCGATCCTCGCCGTCGCGGAGGACCCACCGTGAGCCCGTCGTCGGAGCCCGACGACGCGACCGCGGACGCGATCCCGGCGGCGGACGAGGTCGTCACCGTCGCCGACGTCGAGGCCGCCCGCGACCGCCTCGAGGGCGTCGTCCACCGGACGCCCCTCGACGGGTCGACCACGTTCGCAGAGCGCAGCGGCGCCGACGCGGTCCACCTCAAACTGGAGAACACACAGCGCACCGGCTCGTTCAAGATCCGCGGCGCGTACAACGCGATGGCCCAGCTCCCCCCGGCGGTCCGCGAGCGCGGGGTCGTCGCCGCCAGCGCCGGCAACCACGCGCAGGGCGTCGCGCTCGCCGGGCGGGCGCTCGACGTCGACGCCACCGTCGTCGTCCCCGAGGTGACGCCGGCGGCGAAGATCGAGGCCACGCGGGGGTACGGCGCGAGGGTCGTCGTCGAGGGGGCGGACTACGAGCGCTCCTACGAGCACGCCCTCGACCTCGCCGAGGAGGAGGATCGGGAGTTCGTCCACCCGTTCGACGACGAGGGCGTCATCGCCGGGCAGGGGACGGTCGGCCTCGAACTCGTCGAACAGGCTCCGGGCCTCGACACCGTCCTCGTCTCCGTCGGCGGCGGCGGGCTCGTCTCCGGGATCGCGACGGCGCTGAAGGCCCGCGACCCCGACGTCCGCGTCGTGGGCGTCCAGCCCGAGGGGGCCGCCCACGCGAAGCCGTCGCTCGACCGCGACGAGATCCGCGTGCTCTCCGAGGTCGACACCGTCGCCGAGGGGATCGCGGACGTCCGGCTGCTGGGGAAGACGTTCGCCGTGATGCGAGAGCGCGTCGACGACGTCGTGACGGTGAGCGACGTCGACCTCGCGGTCGCCACGACGCTGCTCGCCGAGCGGGCGAAGACCGTCGCGGAAGCGGCCGGCGCGGCACCCGTCGCCGCGCTCCTCTCGGGCGCGGTCGACGTCGAGGGCGAGCGGGTCGCGGCCGTCGTCTCCGGCGGGAACGCGAACCTCACCGACCACGCCGAACTCGCTCGAACCGGGTTGTCGGGACTCGGCCGCTACGTCGAGGCGCGCCTCGGACTCGCGGGGTGGCCGACCGCCCTCGGCGACGTGGCGCGGACCGTCGAGGGGTGCGGTGCGGAACTCGACGCCCTCGAACGCGCGCGACCGGGCGCGGCCGACGACCCTAACCGCACGCCGGTTCGGATCGGCGTCGAGGGGAGCGGTCCCGCCCACCTCGGGGACGTGCTCGCGGCGCTCGACGACCTCGACGGGGTCACCGTCGTCGAGCACGGCCTGAACGTCGAGCGCGTCGAGGGTCTCGACTGATCGGACGTCGACGCTCCCCCGGCGCTCGACGAACTCGATCCGTTGGCGGGGAAAGAGGGACGGGTCCGGAGCACCGGTCGGCGAAACCGGGGCGTGCGCGTCGTCGGACACCGCGCGAGCGACGATCTCAGGTGGTGGACGTCGCCGCGACCGCCTCTATCGCCTCGCGGAGGATGCCGACGCCCATCTCGATCTCGCGTTCGGTCGCGTCGAGCGGTGGGAGCAGGCGGATCGTCTTCTCCCCGCAGCCGAGGGTGAGTAACCCGCGGGAGAGCGCCGCCTCGACGACGGCGTCGCGACGCTCGGGCGCGTCCAGCTCGACGGCGAGCATCAGCCCCAGTCCGCGCACGTCGACGACGCCGTCGGGAGCGTCGTCGCGGAGGAGTTCGGTCGCCTGCCGGCCCCGCTCGGTCGCGTTGTCGAGGAGGTCGTGCTCCTCGATCGCCTCGAGCGTGAACGCCCCCTGCATCGAGGCGAGGAGGTCGCCGCCGCCGAACGTCGATCCGAGGCGGTTCCTCTCCGAGGGGAAGATCTCGGCGCGCGAGATCGTCGCGCCGACGCGCAGCCCCTTGGCGCTGGCGATGACGTCGGGGTCGATCGGGAAGTGGTCTGCGGCCCACATCTCCCCGGTGCGGCCGACGCCCGACTGGATCTCGTCGACGACCAGCGGGATGTCGTACGTCGCACAGACGTCGCCGACCTCGGCCGCGAACTCCCGGTTCGGGAACCGGTAGCCGCCGACGCCCTGGATCGGCTCGACGATCACGAACGCGACCTCCTCGGGGTTGACGTGGCCGCCCTCGGGCGCGAGCGCGTCGCGGAACGTCGAACCGCCGTCGCGGGCGAACCCGCACTCGCAGTCGCCGGCGCAGTCGCAGAACGGCAGCGTCTTGACCCCGGCGATCTCCGGGTAGTGGCGCGTGTACACCTCCTTCGAGTTGGTGAGCGAGAGGGTGCCGAGGGTGCGGCCGTGGAAGCTCCCCTCGAACGCGAAGGCGTACTTGGCCGCGGGCCGGTGATCGTGGGCGATCTTCATCGCGTTCTCGACGGCCTCCGCACCGGAGTTAGAGAGGAAGACGGTGTCCATCCCGTAATGGTCGGAGACGTCGACCAGGCGCTCCATCAGGTGGCTAGAGCCGGGAAACGCCGCCGTCTCCGGGTCCGCCCCCGCGCCGAAGTACACGTCCTGCCCAGCGACCTTCATCGGCTCGACGAGGTCGAACGCCCGCAGTTTGGAGACGATCTTCTCGTTGTTGTAGCCGAGCGGCGCGGCACCGATGTGACACGTGAAGTCGAGGAGGACGTTTCCGTCGACGTCGGTGACGAACGGTCCGTCCGCCTCCGCGGTGACGTCCCAGACGAACTCGTGGGAGTACTCGCTCGGGGCGGCGTGTTCGCTGTGGAACTCGATCCACTTCCGCGCGTTCGGCCCCGGTAGGGCCCCCGTGTCGGGGGCTACGCTGTCCCGGTCCATGCACGGAGAATGTAGACACCGTCAATTAAACCTTGGTGTCGGGGCGACCGACGCCCGGAGCCGCCGTCAGTCGTCGTCGGGGCTCGCGGGCTTCTTGTGCGTCGGCGTCTGGTCGGCGTCGTTCGGCGACCCGACGATCGTCGTCCGGTCCTGGAGCAACACGCGGCCGTGGTTCGAGCTGAACTCCCTGACGAGCCCGAGCAGCGCGACGAAGCAGACGAACGCGAAGGGCGCACCCGTGATGATGACGGCCGACTGGAGCGCGTTGACGCCGCCGAGCGTCATCAGGATCGCGGCGAACATCCCGAGGACGACGCCCCAGAAGATCCGGTTGATGTTCGAGGGGCTGGCCTTCCCGCCGGTCGTCATCATCGACACCGCGAGCGTCGAGGAGTCGGCCGACGTGATGAAGAACGTGGTTACCAGCAGCATGAACGCGATCATGAACACCGAGCCGAACGGGAACGCCTCGAACAGCGCGTAGCCCGCGACGGCCTCCCCGTGCGTGTTGATCGGGCCGAGCAGGTCCGCGATGCCGTTGTGTTGGGCCCAGACGGCCGATCCGCCGACGACGGTGAACCAGGGGATGGTCGCCGCCGACGTGGCGATGATGCCGGTAAACGCGACCTCGCGGACGGTTCGACCCTTCGAGATGCGCGCGATGAACAGGCCCGCGAACGGCGACCACGAGAGCGCCCACGCCCAGTAGAAGACGGTCCAGGAGTTCATCCACTCCGTGGCCGCGGGGTTCCCCGCGCCCATCGCGCCGGCACCGGTGAAGAGGCTCATCGAGACGAAGTCGGTGATCATTCCGCCGACCGCCTGAGTCCCGAGCAGCACGAGAAACACCGACGGACCGACGATGAACGTCGCCACCGTCATGACCACGAACAGGATCATGTTGAAGTTCGAGAGCCGACGGATGCCCCTGTCGACGCCGAGCACCATCGAAAGCGTGAACAGCAGCGTCATCGCCGTCACGACGAGGATGACGCCGGTGTCCCCGAGGTCGATGCCCCACTGATAGTCGAGCCCGGTGATGAACTGGCTCCCGATGAAGCCCAGCGACGTCGCCACGCCGCCGATGGTCGCGAAGACGGCGATCACGTCGACGACCTTCGCCGCGACGCCGTCGAGGTTGTCCTTGCCGAGGATCGGCGCGAGCGCCGAGGAGACCCGGAGCGGGATGTGCTCGTAGTTGTAGGCGAAGTAGCCGATAGCGATACCCATGATCGTGAAGACCGCGAGCTGCGGGAGCGCCCAGTGGAACAGCGTCTGCTGGACCGCGATCACCATCGCCTCCGGCGACCCGGCCGACACGTCGAACAGCGGCGACGGGGTGTCGTAGTAGAACAGCGCCTCGGTCGGTCCCCAGAAGACGACGCCCGCGGCGAAGCCGGCCGAGTACAGCATCGCGAAGAACGACAGGAAGCTGTACTCCGGCGGTTCGTCGCCGAGCGTGACGTTACCCCAGGGGCCGACGATCAGGTACAGGAGGAAGAGGACGACGAGGAAGACGATCAGCAACAGCGCCCAGTTGAGGTACTGGTTCATCACGTCGTTGGCGATGCCGATGCCGTTCTGGACGGTACCCGGGCTGATGAAGTACAGCGCGATCAGGCCGACCGTCAGGGTCGCGCCGAAGAGGAACACCACCGGGTCGAGTTCCTCGCGGAAGCGGCCGACCGGCCCCGGGTCGTCTGACGCGCTCATCCGTCACCACCTCCCCCTGAACGGGGGTCCGACCGCTCGGACCCCCCGACCCGTTCGGCCCGTTCGACGTCTTGCCGATCTGCGTACTGTACTCCGTCTCGTTCGCCGCGTGGATCGAAGTCGAAATGCATGAGTCCGTCCCCTGTTGACCCCCGGTATGCTATTCTGTATCGCACGTCATGGGTATGACTGAAGAGGCAGTTAAATATTACGGTCGCTGGAACCGACGAACACGGTATCTGTGTGCCACGATTCGGCCGAAACGAAGGCCGGTCGCTCGAAGATCCGTCTCCGCGACCGGTTCCGACCTACCCGAGGTACGCGACGGCGTCCATCTCGACGCGGACGTCGTCCGGCAGGCGCGACACCTCGACGCACGCGCGAGCGGGCGGATCGCCCGCGAACGCCGCGCCGTAGGCCTCGTTGACCCGGTCGTAGTCGTCGAGGTCCGCGAGGTAGACCGTCACCTTGACGACGTCGTCGAGGCCGTCGCCGCCCGCCTCGGAGACGACGGCGGCGACGTTGTCGAGCACCCGCTCGGTCTGCGCCCGGACGTCGCCCTCGACGTCGGTTCCCGTCTCGGGATCGACGGGGCCGAACCCGGAGACGTACAGCGCGTCGCCGGCCCTGACGCCCTGGGAGTAGGGGTTGTCGTTGCGCGGTGCCTCGTCGGTGGTAATTCGCTGCGTGGACATGTGTCGTGGATGGATCGGCGTGCCCGGTCGATGCCGTTCTTCGGTCGATTCTGATCCGCGTGCTGGTGCGGCGAGTTCCGTCGACGCGATCGTTTCAGTCGGTACGAGGGGTGGGGTGGGACCGGGCCCGTTCAGCGCCGCCGTCTCCCCGCCGTGACGGACTCTACGGCGTCGACCACGACGTCCATCGCCGCCTCGGCCAGTTCCTGGGTGAGCACGAGCGGCGGGAGCAGTCTGAGGACGTTCCCGTGCCGACCCGCCTTCCAGACGAGGACGCCGCGTTCGAAGCAGTAGTCCTGGACGGCGTCGGCCGCGCCGTCGTCCGGGGCCCCGTCGGCGTCGACGAACTCCGCGCCGACGAACAGGCCCCTCCCCCGCACGTCGACGACGCGCGGGGTCCCCTCGGCGGCCTCCTCGAGGCGCGTCCGGACGTACGACCCGACCTCGCGGGCGTGCGCCAGGAGGTCGTGTTCCCGGACGTACTCGATGGCGCGGGTGCCGGCGCGCATCGCGACGACGTGGCCGCGGTAGGTGCCGGCGTGGTCGCCGGCACCCCACGTGTCGAGGTCCTCGCGGTAGATCGTCGCGGAGAGGGGAAAGCCGATCCCGCCCAGCGCCTTCGCGGACGTCATCACGTCGGGCGTGACGTCGTACCACTCGCAGGCCCACCACCGCCCGGAGCGACCCAGGCCGCTCTGGATCTCGTCGAAGACGAGCGGGACGTCGTTGTCGTCCGCGAGGTCGCGCAGTCCACGGAGGAACCCCTCGGGGGGGACGACGACGCCCCCCTCGCCCTGGATGGGCTCGACGAAGATGCCGGCCGGGTTCGCCAGGCCGCCGTACGGGTCCTCGAGGATCGCCTGCACCTCCTCGAGGGCGTGATCGACCGCCTCCCGTGGCCCCTTGTCCATCTCGATCGGGTTCGGGTAGGGGGCGTGAACCACGTCCGAGAGCAGGGGCGCGTAGCGACCCTTGAACCCCCTGTTGCCGGTGAGGCTCATCGCCCCGCTGGTCGCGCCGTGGTACGCGCCGCGGAAGGCGATGAGGCCGGTCCCGCCCGTGTTATACTTGGCGAGTTTGATCGACGCCTCGACGGCGTCGCTCCCGGTCGGCCCGCCGAAGACGACCCGGTTGTTCCCCCGCAGGTCGCCGGGGGCGATCCCGTCGAGCGCCTCGATGAGTTCGAGGCGGGCCTCGCTCGGGAAGTCTACCGTGTGAACCAGCTTGTCCGCCTGCGCGTGGACCGCCTCCAGCACGTAGGGGTTCGCGTGGCCGACGTTCAGCACGCCGATGCCGGCGAACATGTCGATGAACGTGTTACCGTCGACGTCGCGGACCGTCGCGCCTTTGCCCTCTTGGAACGCGATCGGGAGGTCCTCGGGATACGCGACCGCGCTGCTGTCGACCCGCCGCTGTTCCTCCAGGAGCGCCCGGGACTCCGGGCCAGGAACCGCGTCAACGCTCGGCGCGTCGTCGTAGTGGAGTTCGTGTATCGATGGGCCTGCGGCCATATCCGAGACCATGAGGAACAGTCGTAAATAAGTTGTCTACGCTTCCCGTGGAAGACGTACACATTCGTGGGCGACGCTCGAGGTGACGTACCGCGGCCGGAGTCGACGTCCGCGCGACGATTCATGCGTGTACGTTCGGACGACCGTAACCGATTTCACGGTGCGCGGACGACGCTCACGCCGATGGTACGCACACGCCGACGACTGCTCGCGATCGACGTGGGCTCGCGGGAGGCGCGAACCGAGGCGATAGACGACGTGCTCGAGTCGTACGTCAGCGGTCGTGGCGTCGGGACGAAGCTCGCACACGACCGCGTCCCCTTCGACGCCGACCCTTTCGGACCGGAGAACCGCCTCTACTTCGCGACGGGGCCGATGCAGGCCTCGAACATGAGCTTCACCGGGCGGACGTCCTGTACGGGCGTCTCGCCGCTGACCGACGGCCTGCTCTCCTCGAACGCCGGCGGGTTCCTCTCGCGGAACTTCGCCGACGCGGGGTACGCCGCGGTCGAACTCGTCGGCGCGAGCGACGAACTCGTCGTCGTCCACGTCACCGACGAGGGCGTCGAGTTCGAACCGGTACCCGACCTCGCGGGCGCGACCGTCCCCGAGACCCTCGCCTATCTCGACGCCGAGCGCGGTATCGGCGCGGATCAGACCGCCGTCGTCGGCCCGGCCGGCGAGAACCACGTGCGGTTCGCCTCGATCATGACCAGCGGGGAGCGGGCGTTCGGCCGCGGCGGCCTCGGCGCGGTCCTCGGCTCGAAGAACGTGAAGGCGCTCACCTTCGGCGGCGACTCCGCCCCGGAGGTCGAGCTCCCGGCGACGGGGATGGACGTCCACCGCGAGGCCGCCACCGACGACCACGTCATGAAGCGCCAGGGGACGGTCGCGGTGATGGACCTCGCGAACGAGGTGAACGGGCTGCCCTCCTACTACTTCACGGAGCGGCAGTTCGCGGGCGTCGAGGGCATCAACGGCAGCGCCGTCGAGCGGAAGAAGTACAGGAAGGGCACGTGTTCGGCCTGCGCGTTCGCGTGCAAGCTCCCCACGCGCGACGAGGGGACGGGCGTCGAGACCGAGGGGCCGGAGTTCGAGGTCGCGATGGCCTTCGGGTCGAACGCCGGCGTCGACGACGTCGTCGAGGTGATGCAGTCCAACGAGCTGTGCGACCGGTACGGGCTCGACGCCATCTCGGCGGGGAACACGATCGCCGCGTACCTGGCGGCCGAGGACGAGTTCGGCAACGCGGACCTGATACACGACCTCGTCGGGAAGATCGCCCGCCGCGAGGGGGTCGGCGACACGCTCGCCGAGGGTATCGACCGCTGTCACGACGACCTCGGCGTGGAGAACTGGACCGTGAAGGGGCTCGACTTCGCCGCCCACGAGGGGCGCGTCCTCCACGGCCAGGGGCTCTCCTACGCGGTGGCGAACCGGGGGACGGACCACATGTACGCCACGTTCTACGCCCAGGAGTACCCGCTCGTCGACGAGTCGGACGCGATGGACCCGATCGGACTCGAGGGCAAGCCCCGGCGACTCGTGGAGAAGGAGGACCTGATGGCGCTCAACGACAGCGGCATCGTCTGCAAGTTCTCCAGGGATTACATGACGCCCGAGCGCTACGAGGCGCTGTTCGGCGACGACTTCGAGGACCTCCTCGCGGTCGGGAGCCGAATCGTCACCCTCGAGCGGCACTTCAACAACCGACGCGGGTTCGACCGGGCGGACGACACGCTCCCCTACGAGATCGAGGGGTTCGAGGCGGCGCTCTCCGAGTACTACGACATCCGGGGGTGGACGGAGGCGGGCGTGGTCCCGGAGGAGGCCGTTCCGGCCTGATCGACTGACCGACCGAGGCGGTTCACGCCTCCTCGTCGGCCGGCGACGGCGCTCGGTACATCTCCCTGATCTCGCGCTCGAACGATTCGGCCGCCCGTTCGAGCAGTTCGACCTGTGCCGCCTTCGTCTCGTCGTCGACCGCGTACGCCGGGCCGCTGAGGTTGAGCGACCCGTACACCTCCCCGCGGGGCGACGTCACGGCTTTCCCGACCGCCCACAGCCCGCCGATGGCCTCCTCCCGGTTCTCCGCGTACCCCTGCTCGCGGACCCGTTCCAGTTCGGCGAACAGTTCGGCCCGCGTGGTGATCGAGCGCTCGGTCGCGGCCGGCAGCCCCCAGCGGTCCACGATCTCCCGGACGCGCTCCTCGTCGTACTGGGCGATGATGGCCTTCCCGGACGCGGTCGTGTGGACGTGGAAGGGACTCCCGTCGATCAGGAACCGCGGGGAGTTCGCGAAGTCGAGGTTGCCGTACAGCGAGACGACGCGACCGTGCTCCTCGACGGCGAAGTCGGCGTCGAGGGGCGACTCCGCGGCGAGCCGCGAGACGGCCTCCTGGGCGATGCGGTAGTACTCCTTTCGCGTCCGCACGTAGTCGCCGAGGTGGCAGAACTTCGCGCCGAGGTGGTAGCGGTTGTCCTCGTTGACGACGTAGCCGTACGCCGCGAGCGTGGCGAGGTGGCTGTGGACGGTGCTCTTCGCGAACCCGGAGACCTCCGCGAGCTCGGCCAGGCTGGCACCTTCGAGTTCGAGGATGTGGTCGACGAGCTGGAGCGAGATGGCGGTCGTCCTGAGCCCCGGCGACGGGTCGTTTGCTACCATGCGCCGTACTCCGGGAGCCGACCCTAAATCAGTATCTCTCGGGTGGTGGACGTCGTCGATCCGTCGCGACGTTCACGACTTCACGACGAGTTCGCGCGGGAAGGCCGCGAACGTCTCCGCGCCGTCACCGATGACGCGGAACGACTCGCTGATCTCGATGCCGTAGTCGTCGAACCAGACGCCGGCGAGCGGGTGGAACACCATGTTCTCCTCGAGGATCGTCTCGTCGCCGGGACGGATGTTCGCCGTCCGTTCGATCCACGTCGGCGGGTATCCGATACCCGTGGAGTAGCCGATACGCGACTCCTTCTCGACGTGCGTCCCCTCGATCTGCTCGCGCCACACGTCGATCGGCTGCGCGGAGTCCGGCGTGACGATCAGGACCTGGGGCGTGTCGAAGGAGTACGCGTCGTACCCCGACAGGTAGTAGACGTTCGCCGGATGGGTGACGAGGAGGACGTCGAGACCGCGCTCCGTCACGCGTCGCTGCGTCTCCCGGAGTCGCTCGCGGTACTCCGCGTCGTCGAACGGTCGCCTGACTAGCTGACCCGTACCACCACCTCCGCGCGGGCCCCGATGGATCCTGCCCGGCGCGTCCGCGATTTCGCCCGGGAATCCGCTTTGGGCCTCGCACTCGACGCCCGGCCGCAGTGCGGTTCTTAATCATTCTCGAAGGCCGGACGTTTATATACTACGCTCGTCAGCGACGCTGGTCGACGACGCGATTCGGCCTCGATCGCCCGAAGCGTCCCGCTCTCTGCGGGGCGAGCGACGGTACGTACGGTCCTCCCCCGGGTGCTCGTTCGGCGCTCGGGAACGGAAGGCGGGGACCGAGCGAGGTACCCACCGCTCGACGGTCGATCCGCCCGCTCTCGAACCGACTCCGCTACCGGTTCCTGAGAGACGAACGATTAAATAGTGGCGGGCGTTGGAGCGGTCCGCGGATCGCAGTGTCTCCGACGGCGACGTTCGGCTTACCGGTGCCCGATCGACGCACTTCTCACCGTTCCCGTCGTGGTCTGCCCCGTCACCGGGAGGGTAGGGTGGGCCGTCTCGAGCGTGACGCCCCTCGTGGTAGGTCGTAGCCGTGCGGGGGCGCTGATCCTGGTCCGGCTCATCGGCGGCGTCCGGCCGACCGGGAGTAACAGCGATACAGGTGTTATTACTGTCCGTGCTACTGACCATCACATTAAGGGGGCGGGGGCGCAGCTACAGATTAAAATTATCTACTCGTCTTTGGCGAGTTCCGACGGGGGAGTTCGCGGACCCCATCGTGATCCCCGGTGGACGGGCGTCGAATTCCGGAACGACGGCGATACGGCGCTCGTTCGCCGGAACAGGCCGAACCGCGGGGGATTACGTGACCATAGGGACTGGGCTCGGGATCGATCGAGTCACGGGTTCGTTTCCCATGTACGCCCACGCTTTTACGTTGTATCGCAGCAAGCACCGGTGGAATTACGTTCGCAGCCGAGAGACGACCAGTTCAGCGACGAGTCGGTTGGGGCGGCGGTAGTTTCCGTCGGACCTCCCGACGTACGGTTCCCGCACGGTGCACGAGCGTCGACCTCTCGAACGGACGGGAGTGCCGTAGATCGGGCGTATTCACCGTCCTCTGCCCTCTCGTTTAGTCGGCATCGAAAGTGGTTTTCCGACCTCCGCGAGTCCAGTACCGACACGCCAGTGCAGAGTCCCTCGACGAGCGACCGGCGTAGCATCCTACCGATTCAGAACGAATTTGAGTAATTATTTTTGTATCATATGCGGGATCCCCGGATCGGGGTTGGGGCGACCACCAGTGACTCAACCGAGCGTGAACTCAGGTGGTGTCTAGTCGTGTCGGGCAGGGGAGTCAGCAGGCCGCCGAGCACCGTGACCGAGCCGTTCACGGACCGCCTCGGTGAGAGCGTAGAACCGGCGTTGGAGCATCTCGGAGCCAGCGAACCGACGGCGAACGCCCCGCCGTGCGGCGACGCCCGGTCCACGCAACCCGGGTCCGATCGGAGAGACCGCCGCTGCGAGCGTTCGATCCTGAACGCTCGCAGCGGGCGATCTTTCGGGGAGGAGATCCGCGTCCGAGGGGACGAGTGCGCGTCGGTCACGAGGTTCGAGCGCTCGCGGTGAGTCGTAGCGGCTCCGCTAAGGCGAGACCGGGGACCGGTCGACTGCCCGTCGAGGCTTACAACAGTCGATCCGCGAGGTCGTGGAAGTCCTCGACGACGAGGTCGGGGGCCGGACCGAGCGACTCCGTCGGGAGGTAGCGATCCGGACGTGAGACCCACGCCGTCTGCATTCCCGCGTGCTTCGCCCCCCAGACGTCGCGCATCGTCCCGCCGGAGGCATGCAAGATCTCCCCGATGGGGGTTCCCGTTCGGTCCGCGGCGTGGTGATAGATGGCCGCGTCGGGCTTGTACGTCTCGACTTCGTCGGCGCTGATCGCGTCGGTGACGACCTCCTCCAGGTCCGCCGCCTCGATCAGGTGAGCGAGCATCTCGGGGGTACCGTTCGAGAGGACGTACACCTCGTATCCGGCGTCCGTGAGCCGGCCGATGCCGTCGGTCACGTCCTCGAAGACGGCGAGTCGCTCCTCGTAGACGGTGCGGCGAATGTCGTCTCGGACGCCCTCGGGGACGTCGTGACCGTGGGCTTCGAGCGCGTAGCGGAGGCCCTGACCGATGAGGTCCCAGAACGGCCGGTACGCGTCGATGTCGTTCGCGATCATCGAGTACTGGAGGTACTGGCTGCGCCAGAGTTGCGACACGCTCGCCGCGTCCTCGATGTCGTCCACGTACTCGTTCAGCGCGGGTTCCTGCGAGTCGATGTCCACCAGCGTCGAGTACGAGTCGACGGTCACCGTCGTGACCAGTTCCGGATCCATGCCGGTAGTACGAGCGACCGTCCCATAGGTCTGCTGTTCGGAAAGCGACACCTCGCTCCGTGGATCGGCGAGAAGCGGCGGCGAACGTGCGGGCGAACGAGCAGAAAGCTGACCGCCGGGCTAGCCGACGCGGTCGATCGCCCGGGTGAAGTACGGCTTCAGGAACGGGCCGAACAGCACGATCATGATCATGATCACGAGCATGAGCGAGAGCGGTTGGGTGACGAAGATGCTGTACGATCCCTGCGAGATCTGCAGCGATCTGAAGAAGTTCTGCTCGGCGATCGGGCCCAGCACGATACCCAGCACGAACGCGATGACCGAGTAGTTGTACTGGACCATGTAGTAGCCGAGGACGCCGAGGACGAGCACCGCGCCGACGTCGAACCAGTTCTGGTTCAGCGTGTACGCCCCGGCGTACGAGAGTACGACGACCACGGGGATGATGACGTGCGTGTCGAGCTTCGTGATGAGACTCAGGTACGGGGTGAGACTGTAGCCGACCAGGAGGATGAGGATATTGCCCAGAAACAGCGTGATGAAGAACGTGTATGTGACGTTCAACTGCGCCTCGAAGAGGCCCGGCCCCGGCTGGAGACCGTGCATGAGGAGACCGCCGAGCAGGACGGCGGTCGATCCGCTACCGGGGATACCGAACGAGAGCGTCGGGACGAGCGATCCGCTGACCGTCGGGTTGTTCGCCCCCTCGGGGGCGATGACGCCGCGCGGGTCGCCCTGACCGAACCGACCGTCCTTCGCGGAGGAGCGGGCCTCCTCGGCGTACGCGACGAACGTCGAGGTGGTCGCGCCCGACCCCGGGACCATCCCGATGCCGAGGCCGATGAGCCCCGACTTGATGGTTGTCTTCGGATACTTGAACACCGCCTTGATGCCGTCTTTGATGCTACCGGAGATCTCGACGTCGTCGCTGGCGATGCTCTTCTTGCCGGCCAGCTTCATCATCTCCGCGAACGCGAACATCCCGATGAGGGCGGCGACGAAGCTGATCCCCTCGTAGAGGCCGAGTTGACCGAAGGCAAAGCGTGGACGTGGACTCATGCTGGCGACCCCGATGGTCGAGATCATGAACCCGAGCGCGCCCGCGAGCAGGCCCTTGACGATGGACCCCTCCGTGACGATGGTGATGAGCGCGAGGCCGAGCACCGCGAGCAGGAAGTACTCCGGCGATCCGAACAGGAGCACCAGACCGATGAGGATCGGCGAGATGACGACGAGGATGAGCGCCCCCGCGAAGCCGTTCAGCGCCGACGCGGTCGTCGCGATGGCGAGGGCGTTCTTCGCGAGCCCCTGCTGGGCCATCGGGTAACCGTCGAGCGTCGTCGCCGCGGCCGATTCGGTCCCCGGGGCGTTGAGCAGGATGGCGGCGATACTGCCCCCGAACATCGCGCCGCTGTAGATAGCGATGAGCAGGACGATGGCCGACGTCGCGTCGAGCGGGAGGGTGAGCGGCAGGACGATGGCCATGCCGACCGGCGATCCGATTCCCGGGAGTGCCCCGAGCAACATCCCGAGCAGCATTCCGACGATCAGCCAGAGGATGATGTCGGGCGTCAGCGCCGTCTCCAGGCCCTGGAAGAACGCGTCGAGCGCTTCGGCCTGCATCTACGCCACCCCCGTGAACGCGGTGACGGTCAACTGCGCGCCGATGACGATGATCTCTCCGCGATCGAACGGCAGGAGGAGGAACTCGATGAAGCCGACGATGACGGCCGTCGACGCCGCGGCGAGGATCACCCCGATGTACCAGGGAACCCGGAACCAGAGCGTGTAGAGCAGCACGTAGACCGGCGTGACGTAGAACAGCCCGATAGCATATCCGAGGAGGAGATACAGGGCGGCCGTGACCGTCACGAACACCGTATTGTTGATGGTGTAGCCGTACTTCGCGCCGAGCGTCCGGTCTTCGGGCGCGCCCTCCTCTTCGGCTTCCGTCTCCCCGGCTTCCTCCGCCTCTTCGATTCCCTCTTCCCCGCCGCCCATCTCGGTGATGCTGACGCTCTCCGCGACGAACGTCTTGATCGGCCCAGGGAGGTAGTTCCGGGCCAACAGCAGCACTGCGCCGATGATGACGACCGCGGAGGTCATCCGCGGGAAGATGGCCGCGTTCTCCGGGTAATCCTCCAGCACCGGTACGACGAAGAAGACGATTCCCACCGCTAGAAGGACGACGAGCATGGCGTGTTCGACCGTCAGGCCACTGAGCCGTCCTTTGTCGTTTTCTCCCATTGTTGTATAGATGTGGTTGGTGACGACGGCCGACTCTCGGCCGTCCGGCTTCTCGGTCGGTTACCCGGAGTGCTCTTCGACGAGGTCGACGACCTGGAACTCCTCGAACTGGGTGAAGGCCGCGTCCATGACCTCCGTGGCCGCCTCGGGCCCCTCGTGCCAGACGGGGTTCCCGGTGTCCTCGGACCACTTCTGGACCTTGTCGCTTTCGACTGCCTGCTTCAGCGCGTCCGAGAGGCCGGCCCGGATGTCTTCGGGGGTCTCCGGCGGCGCGTACATACCGCGCGTCAGACCGCCGATCCAGTCCATCTCCTCGTAGCCCAGGTCGGTGACCGACGGGACGTCGGGAAATACCGGGCTACCGTCGCTGACGAACGTGGTGGCCGGATAGATGCGGCCCGTCTCGACGACCGACGCGGTGCCCGCGTCCGTCCCGATACCACAGGGGACCTCGCCGCTCGCGACGGCCTGCGCGACCGGGCCCGTCCCGTTGTAGCGAACGCGACTCGACCACTGCCAGTCGTAGCTGTCGAGTTCGTACTTCGCGAGGAGGACGATGATGTCCTGCGAGCTACCGGGAGCCTGGACGCCGATGTTCTCCCACTCGCCGGAGTTGTGCTTCTCGATGACGTCCTCGAGCGTCTCGACTTCGCCCTCGTACTGCTCGTTGACGACGAGCGTCCAGGCCGACCCGCCGAAGGTGCCGACGCCCGTCGAGTCACGCTGATCGAACCCGGGATTCTCGAGCAGTTGCGGGGCCACTTCGAGGGGGGTCGCGGAGCCGAGGATCGTGTGGCCGTCGGGTTGCGCACGCATCAGCTGTCCGAACCCGTTCAGGCCGCCCGCACCGGGGATGTTGTCGATCTGGATGTTCTGACCGAGCGACTCGGTGAAGGCCTCGACGATACCGCGCGCGTAGGTGTCGGTGCCGCCGCCCTCGGCGTACGGGACGATGTAGCGCATCGCCTTGGACGGACGCCACGAACCGCCGCCGTTCCCGCTACCGTTTCCGCCGCCGCCACCACCGCCACCGCCGCCGCCGTCGTTGTCACCGCTGAGACACCCGGCGAGAGCGGCGACGGACGTGACGCCGGTCGCCTGCAGGAACCGTCGCCTGTTTACCGTCTTTCCGATACCTGTACCGTCTGTCTGTCTCCGTTGATTGTCGTCGGACATGTTCGAGTCTCTTTCTCCTGATCGGATCGTTCGTCAGTCTTGTGACCTGGAGTGGCATCGAGTCGGACCGAGCGGACGTCCGAGCCGGACAGTTCGTGCGTCGACGTCGTACGGTCGGACCCTCTATACGTATACTGCACCAGGGTATCCCTTACCTTGCCACTTGGTCTCGACTGTGGTTTATAGAGATTTATTATAAAACTTTCTATCGGCAGTATCGCCACGTAGTGACGTTCCTGATACACTTTCGGATCGGTGCCCCGACGGCGTCCGATCGGGGCATACGCCGGCCGCCGCGGTCAGGGTCGTGGACCTCGACTGAGCGGACGAACGCCCCCTCATTTATATCGTCCGGGACAGAACGAGTATCATGCCAATCGTTGCAGCGGTTGACCGGACCGACCGAGCAGGCGTCGTCGTCGGCGAAGCACGACGCCTCGGGGGGGCGTTCGACGAACCCGTCCACGTGGTTCACGTTCTCACGAGGAAGGCATTCGTCTCCCTCCAGCGGACGAACGTCAGCGAGACCGGCTCCGCGGTTCCGGTCGACGAGATAGAGGCCATCGCCGCCGAGATCGCTGCCGAAGCGATCGAGGAGACCGGCGCGGACGCGGAGGCCGTCGGGCTGGTCGGTGATCCCGCGGAGGAGATCGTCAGCTACGCGGATCGGGTCGACGCCGACTACGTCGTCGTCGCGGGGAGAAAGCGCTCCGCGGTCGGCAAGGCGCTCTTCGGGAGCGTCGCCCAGTCCGTAATCCTCTCCGCCGAGACGCCCATCGTGATAGTGGGGACCGAGAGCACCGAGTGAGAGATCGCTCACGGGGGCTCGGGCGGGAGGCACGGTGAACGACGTCCTGGTCAGCGTTTTCGCGACTGCTATCAGCGAACCGATCAGAGACGCGTCTCGAGTGCCTCGACGACGGCGAGCGTCGTCGAGTCGCCGCCGAGATCGGGCGTCCTCGGGGCCCCCTCGTCGGCGAGGAGGTCCCGGACCGCCGCCCAGAGCGCCTCGGAGACGGCCGTCTCGCCGACATCCTCGAACAGCATCGCACCGGAGAGCACCGTCGCGAGCGGGTTCGCGACGCCCCGTCCAACGATGTCGGGGGCGCTCCCGTGGACCGGTTCGAACATCGAGGGGTACTCGCCCTCGACGTTGATGTTCCCCGAGGGTGCGAGTCCCATGCTGCCCGTCACGATGGCGCCGATGTCGGTGAGGATGTCGCCGAAGAGGTTCGAGGCGACTACCACGTCGAACGTCTCCGGCCGCCGGATGAAATCCATGCTGGCCGCGTCGACCAGCAGGCTCTCGACTTCCACGTCCGGGTAGTCGGCCGACACGTCGTCGACCACGTCGTCCCAGAACACCATACTGTAGGCCTGCGCGTTCGACTTGGTGATGCTGGTCAGGTGCCCCTCGCGCTCCTCGGCGGCCTCGAACGCCGCCCGGAGGATGGCCTCGGTCCCCGCGCGCGTGAACACCGCGCTCTGGACGGCCACCTCGTGGTCGAAGCCGACGTGCTCGCGCCCGCCGATGTCTGCGTACTCGCCCTCGGTGTTCTCGCGGAAGACGGTGAAGTCGATGTCACCGCCCTCGTAGCCCCGGAGCGGGCTCTCGACGCCGTCGAAGAGGATAGCGGGGCGCTCACACACCTGCTGATTGAACCCCTTTCGGATCGGCAACAGCAGACCGTGGAGCGTGACGTGATCCGGTACCTCGGGATGGCCGACGGCGCCCAGCAGGATGGCGTCGCTGTCCTCAAGGTGGTCGAGCGCGTCGTCGGGCATCATCGTTCCCTCCTCCAGGTACCGCTGGCTCCCCCAGTCGTAGCGGACGAACTCGACGTCCACGCCGCGGGCGTCTGCCGCCGTCTCGAAGAGCGGCAGGGTCGCGTCCACGACTTCAGGGCCGATACCGTCCCCGGGAATGGTCGCTATCCGGTGAGACATACCGATCAGACCGGATGAGAGGGCGTAAAGGCTTGGGATCGCGTCAGCAACTGCCGACCCGGGGACGGTCGCTGACACAACCTTTTTCTCCCCCCCACGGCCTGCAGATACATGGCACGCTACTCGGCCTACGAGAGTATCACCGTCGACGTCGAAGACGGTGTCGCGACCCTGGAGTTCCACCGGCCAGAGGTGTACAACGCCCTGAACGACGACGTCATGCACGACGTCACCCGGGCGTTCGACGAGATCCAACTCGACCGGAACATCGACGTCGTCGTCATCACCGGCGAGGGCGAGGAGGCCTTCTCGGCGGGCGCGGACATCACGGAGTACGCGGGGAGCCCCGAGGAGCACGACCCGCGACAGCGCGACCGGCAGGACCTCTTCTACGACATGTACCGCAAGACGCGGGAGTGTCACGCACCGGTCATCGCGAAGATCAACGGCTACTGCGTCGGCGGCGGCCTCATCCTCGCGATGTACTGCGATATCCGCGTCGCCGTCGAGGACGCGAAGTTCGGCGTCCCGACCGCGAACATCGGCCAGATACCGACCGGCGGGTCGAACCGCCGGGCCATCGAGCTCGTCGGCGAGGCGAAGGCGAAGGAACTGGTCTTCACCGCCGGGTTCATCGGTGCCGACGAGGCGGAACGAATCGGTCTCGTCAACCACGCCGTCCCGCGAGAGGAACTCGATTCGACGGTGCAGAGCATCATCGACGGCATCCAAGACACTGGTCGACTCGCGGTGAAGAACTCGAAGCGTGCGCTCAACTTCGCCGCGCAGGCGCCGGACGAGGCGACCGCGCGGGAGTTCGAGGCCGACCTCTGGTGGGATCAGTTCGCGACCGAGGAGCGCGAGCGACTGGTCGACGCGTTCAACGAGGGCGATGAGTGAGGGACCGCTCGCCGGCCTACGGGTCGTCGAGATGACCGGCCACCGCGCCGGCCCGTTCTGCGGCGCGCTGCTCGCCGACATGGGGGCCGACGTCGTCAAGATCGAGCGTCCGGGGGTCGGCGACCCCGCCCGGACGCAGGGCGTCGGCCCCGACGGCAAGTCCGGTTACTTCATGGCGAACAACCGGAACAAGCGGTCGGTCACTCTCGACCTCAAGACCGACGCCGGCACCGAGGCCGCCCGGTCGCTGCTCGCGGACGCCGACGTCTTCGTCGAGAACTTCGGCTACGGCGTCACGGACAAACTCGGCATCGGTTACGACGACGTCACGTCCCTGAACCCCGAAATCGTCTACGCCAGCATCAAGGGCTACGGCGAGACCGGTCCGTTCCGCGAGAAACCGGGACTCGATCTCATCCTCCAGGCGGAGGGCGGCATCATGAGCGTGACCGGCCCGGAGGGCGGCGATCCCGTGAAGGTCGGACAGGCCATCGGCGACCTCACGACGGGGATGTTCGCGGCCATCGCCGTCCTCGCACGGCTCTACGAACGCGACCGGGTCGACGCCGACGCCTTCACGGGCAAGTTCGACGTCGGCCTGTTCGACTCCATCGTCGTCCTCATGAACGAGTACCTGACGAACTACTCCATGACCGGCGAGATCCCCGGTCCGCAGGGGACGACCCACCAGACGCTGGTCCCCTACCAGGTGTTCGAGACCGCCGACGGATACGTCGTCACGGGCGTCCCGAGCGACGACCGCTGGGACGACTTCGTCGACATGCTCGGCCGGGAGGAACTCCGCGAGTACCCGACGAACGACGACCGCCGGGCGAACGAGGAGGCCGTCGTCGGCCTCATCCAGGAGGAGTTCGAGCGGGAGCCGACCGACCACTGGCTCGACCGGCTCACCGAATACGGGTTCCCCAACGGCCCCATCAACGACGTCCGGGACGTCGCCGAACACGAACAGAGCCGGGCCCGGGACCTCGTCGTCGAACACGACGACCCCGACTGGGGTGCGTGTCTCCTCCCCGGCCACCCGGTCAACTTCCCGGACTACGACGCGACAGTCCGGTCGCCCGCGCCGCGACTGGGCGAACACACCGACGAGGTGTTCGCCGAGGTCGCGGACGACCAGACGCGCCTCGACGAGTGGACGGCCGACGGCGCGTTCGGCGACCGATCGACCTGACCGGCCCCACCGGGGCGACCGCCGGCCGCGCCAACGGTTATTACTCCCGTCGCCGTCTCGACGGTCGCATGGGAGACGGTGACTACCCGACCAAGCGGCCGACGGCCGCCATCAGCGACGAGGCGGCCGAGTACGAGCGACCCTACCCGCCCGAGGCGAAGGACATCCCCTGGATCGACATCCATCAGCACACCGGGACGTTGAGCTGGGAGCACCACGAGAAGATGGACGCGAGCGGCGCCCGGGCGGTCGTCATGATCGCCGCGTCGTACTTCCAGGTCCCCTACCGACCGATCCACACGGACGACTGGCGGTTCCTCTGGGACGAGGCGCTGCACCGGGCGGGGGAGATCTCCCGCAACCACTTCTTCGACGTCCACCTCGCGACGGGCATCCACTTCGGCGCGCGGATCGAGGGGGCCGACGAGTTGCTCGACGTCCTCCCCGAGTACTGCGAACTGGAGGAGGTCGTCGCCATCGGCGAGACCGGCATCGATCCGGTGCAGTCGGTCGCCGCCTGGCCGGTCGACGACCAGCGTCGCGTGCTGGGCGAGCAGATGCGCCTCGCGGACGAGCACGGCCTGCCCGTCATCCTCCACACGCCGGGGAACCGCGAGGGGCCGGGGTCGGTCCCCGCGCAGTTCGGGCGGACGTTCGACCACAAGTTCGACTACGGGGGCGCCCCGGACGCCGACCCCGCCCCGGGGTTCGATCTCGCCACCGCCAAGCGGGACGCGGTGGAGATGGACGTGGCCGTCGCCGACGAGGTCGGTCTCGCACACGACCGGGTCGTCGTCGACCACGGTCACCCCGACATCGCCGAGTACGTCCTCGGAGAGACCGGGTGTCATCTGAGCTTCTCGCTGGTCCGCAAGACGGAGGCCGTCGGTCCGGAGGACGTCGCCGCGGTCATCGACGAGTACGGTTCCGAGCGCGTCGTCGTCGACTCCGACCTGCTCGCCGGACTGTACGCCGACGACGCGGCACTGACGATGCGACGGATGACGCTCGACCTCCTCCGACTGGGCGTCGATCCGGACGACGTCAGGAACGTCGTCTACGAGAACCCGAAGGCGATACTGGGGCTCTAGGCCAGCGCAGCGGCGAGTTTCTCGACGGGGTGTGGCGGCTTCTCGCCCTCGTGGTCGCCGATCTGGGTCCGACAGGACGCCCCGGGCGCGGTGACGCCGTCGGCGTCGCTCGCCTCGATCTGCTGGAACAGCACGTTCCCGATCGCCTGGCTCATCGAGTAGTGTTCGGCCTCGTAGCCGAACGTACCGGCCATGCCACAGCAGGTGGAGTCGAGGGGATCGACCTCGTAGCCCGCCCGGCGGAGCACGCCCACCGCGTGGTGGTCCTTCTTCGTCGCCTTCTGGTGGCAGTGGCCGTGGTAGGTCAGGTGCTCGGCGGGCGCGTCGAAGGCCATCGCCTCGTCCAGGCGGTGGGCGTCGACGTACTCCATGACGCCGTAAGCGTGGGCCGCGACGCTCTCGACGGCGGCGCCGGAGAGCAGGTCGAGGTAGTCAGACTGGAACATGACGGCGTCGGAGGGTTCGACGACCACGACCTCCCAGCCGCCGCGGACCATCGGCGCGAGGGCGTCGACGTTCCGGCGAGCCTGCTCGCGGGCCTTCCCGACCAGCCCCTTCGAGTGCGCGGGGCGGCCGCTGCCGGTCACCCCGTCCGGGATCCGGACGTGGACGTTGGCGGCTTCCAGCACGCGGACGGCCGCCTTCCCCGCCCCTGGACTGTTGTGGTTGGTGTACGTGTCCGGAAAGAGCAGGACGGACCGGTCGGCCGCCTCCGGAGAGATCCGTGACCCTCCGCGGGCCTCGAACCAGTCCTCGAACGTCTCGCGGTGGAACTCCGGAAGCGAGCGTTCACGGGCGATGCCGAGCGTCTTCTCGATGAAGAGTCGCGATCCGGGGAGTTTCCCGGCCCAGTTCGAGACGGGGGCGAAGGCGCTGCCGAGCGCGGAGAGGCGGTCGATGTTGGCGAAGACCTTGGTGCGGAGGCTGACGCCGTTTCGCCGCTGGTACTCGTTCTCTACTTCGACCTTCATCTTCGCCATGTCCACCTCGCTCGGGCAGTCCCTCGCACAGCCCTTACAGCCGACGCAGAGGTCGAGCACCTCTCGCATGAACTCGACGTCGAGGTGTTCCTCGTCGGGAAGGTCGCCGCTCATCGCCTGCCGGAGCATGTTCGCCCGCCCGCGCGTCGAGGTGATCTCCTCGCGCGAGGCGCGGTACGTCGGACACATCACGCCGCCGGTGCCCTCCTGACTGGTGCGACAGCCGCCGCAGCCGTGACAGAGCTCGACCATCCCCTGGAAGCCGTTGTCGTTCTCCCAGGAGAGCGTCGGCTCGAAGCCGGCGTCGAACTCGTACTCCGGGCCGAACCGGAGGTTCTCGCTCATGTCGAAGTCGCCGCAGACCGAGCCGGGGTTGAGCAGCCAGTCGGGGTCGAACGCCGTCTTCAGGCCACGAAAGACGTTCCAGAGGTGATCGCCGTACAGCTTTCGGTTCCACTGGGTGCGCGCGCGGCCGTCGCCGTGCTCGCCGGAGACCGATCCGCCGTACTTCACCGCGAGGTCGGTCGCCGCGTCGGAGATGGATACCATCGTCTCGACGCCCTCGGCGGTCTTCGTGTTCACGAGGGGACGGACGTGCATACAGCCCGGTCCGGCGTGGGCGTAGAAACTGCCGAACGTGTCGTGATCCTCGAATATCTGCAGGAAGTCCGCCGTGTACTCGGAGAGGTGCTCCGGCGGGATAGCGACGTCCTCGATGAAGGCGATGTGCTTCTCGTCGCCGGTCCGCGAGAGCAGGATTGGCGTCGACGCCTTGCGCATCTTCCAGAACGACTCCTGCTCGTCGGGATCGTACGCCTCGAGCCCGTCGAACGCCAGTTCGCCGACCCGGTCTTCGAGCAGCGCTTCGACGCTCTCGCGGCGCTCGGCGTCGCTGTCGGCGTAGAACTCGACCAGCAGGAACGTGTCCGTCTCGTCGGGGAGGATGCCGATGACGTCCTTGAAGTCCTCCAGCCCCCGGGCGAGTTCGACCAGGACGCCGTCGAGCACCTCGACCGCGGCGGGATCGTGTTCGAGGATGGCGTCGACGTCGTCCATCGCGTCGAGGAGGCTGTGGTAGGTGAGCAATCCGAGCGCCTTCGTCTCCGGAACCGTCTCGAGCGAGACGGTCGCCTCGGTGACGATGGCGAGGGTTCCCTCGCTGCCGACCAGCAGGCGCGCGAGGTTCACCGCTCCCTCGCGTGCCTCGTCGATCAGCACGTCGAGGTTGTACCCCGAGACGTTGCGCTTCAGGCTCGGGTAGCGCTCGTCGACGGCGTCGGCCTCCTCGTCGATGATGCGCACGACCTCGTGGTAGATGCGCGCTTCGAGGTCGCCGTCGGGGTCGGCGCGCTCCCGGAGGTCGTCGAGGGGCGTCTCGCCGACGGTGACGACGCTCCCGTCGGCGAGGACCGCCTCGATCTCCTCGACGTACGCGTCGGTCTTTCCGTACAGCAGCGAGTGCGCCCCGGTCGTGTTGTTGCCGATGGCGCCACCGAGCGCGCTCCGGTCGGCGGTCGACGGGTCCGGCGCGAACTTCAGTCCGTGGGGCGCGAGCGTTCGATCGAGTTCCCCGAGGGTGATGCCCGACTGGGCCCGCGCCAGCCGCGCGTCCGGGTCGACGTCGACCAGCCGATCCATGTAGCGGGTGAAGTCGAGTACGACCGCCTCGTTGACCGCCTGCCCCGCCAGACTCGTACCGCCTCCGCGCGGGAGGACGGGGATCTCGCGCTCGGCGCAGTAGGTCATCACCGCCGCGACGTCAGCGGTCGACGTCGGGTAGACGACGCCGATGGGAGTCACCTCGTACGCGCTCGCGTCGGTCGCGTACAACTGCTTCGAGTACTCGTCGAAGCGGACGTCCCCCGAGACACGGGTCTCGAGATCCGCGACGAGAGCCGGTCGGTCGGTCGGTCCGTTTCGGTAGTCGTACTTTGCCCGGCTGTCGGTCGCCGGATCGCCGTCCGCTGTCTGCTTGCGTGTTCCCATTTATCCTCGACTGTAGTGTTGCAGCGTCGTCACACCCGTCGAACCGGTGGTCGTACGTCGGTCACCCGCCGGTTGTCGGGACCGACCGCCGGTCCGACCAGTGCGGTCGAAGCGGCGCGGGTGACGGCGACCGAGCGACCGATACGGGCACCGCGTGTGATACAACCACCCATTCTCCGCACATAACTGTTGCGCCATCGCCGGTGGGTCGTCAGTCGCGGTCGGGGATCGCCCCTGCCTCGCGGAGCGACGCGATGGCGTCGTCGTCGTAGCCGGCGGCGCGGAGCACCGACTCGGTGTCCTCTCCCAGGAGCGGCGGCGCCTCGTCGAAGCCGCTAGCCGCGCTGTCGAAGTTCAGCGGGTGTTCGATGACCGGCATCTCGCCGGCGGCGGGGTGATCGAGCGTCCGGACGACGCCGCGAGCGTCGACTTGCTCGTTGTCGAGCGCCTCCCCCACCTCGAAGACGGGGCCGACGGGGAGGCCCCGCTCGTCGGCGAGTCGGTCCACCCACTCGTCGGTCGTCCGCTCGCGGAGCGTCGCGGAGAGTTCGGCCTCGAGTTCGGCCATGTGCTCGACCCGGTCGGGGTTCGTGACGAACCGCTCGTCCTCGACGAGGTCGGGTCGGCCGATGCCCTCGCAGAACTCGACCCAGAGTTTCTGGTTACCACAGGCGACGTTCAGGTAGCCGTCGGCCGTGGGATAGCTCTGGTAGGGGGCCAGGACCGGGTCTTTCGTCCCCATGCGGCCGGGGGACTCGCCGACGAACGCCTTGGCCGCCTGCTTGGTCAGCCACGGGAGCGCCGCGTCCAGCATCCCGAGTTCGACCCGCTCTCCCTCGCCCGTCCGCTCGCGACGGAACAGCGCGCCGAGGATACCGAACGCCGCCCACATGGCCGTGATGAGGTCCGTCTGGGGGAGGCCGACCTTCGCGGGGTCGCCGTCCTCCGGGCCGGTCACGCTCATGATGCCGCTCATCCCCTGGATGAGCAGGTCGTATCCCGGACGCTCGCGCCACGGCCCGGAGTCGCCGAACGCCGATATCGAGCAGTAGACGACGTCCTCGTTGACGTCGCGGACGTCGTCGTATCCGACGCCGAGGCGCTCGGCGGTGCCGGGGCGGAAGTTCTCGACGACCACGTCGGCCCCCTCGATGAGGTCGTACAGCGCGGCCAGTCCGGACTCGGACTTGAGGTTCAACTCGACGCTCCGCTTGTCGTAGTTGACCGTCCAGAAGTACGGCGACTCCCCGTGTTCGGACGCCGACCGTCCCGGGCCGTCGTACCCGTCCGTCGAGACGAACGGCGGCCCGGAGTGACGGCTGTCGTCGCCCGCTCCGGGGCGCTCGATCTTGATCACCTCCGCCCCCTGGTTGGCGAGCATCAGCGTGGCGAACCCTCCCGTCACGAACGTCGTGAGGTCGATGACGGTGATGCCGTCCAGTATGCTATCTCGAGACGCGTTCTCGGTACCCATGGGACGACAATGCCGTGTTCCGTGCTTAAACGTTCCCGTCGGCGACGATGTGCCGACGCGCGCCCCCGAACAGGAACCGGCGCACTGCGCCCCGTCGGCGCACCGCTCCGTGCGGTAGACGGCGCGATAATCGAGCCGGAGCGGTCAGGTGAGACGGTTCTACTCGAGGTCGGGTCGCGACAGTTCCGTCTCCTTGGCCGTGACGAACTCGAGGAGTACCGGCGTTCCCTCCTCGGTCTTCCGGATCGCACGTTCGATGGCCGGGGCGACCTCCTCGGGGTCCTCGACCCGTTCGCCGTAGCCGCCGAGCGCCTCGCCGACGTCGCCGAAGTCACCGCTGAACGGCGTGTCGTAGGACGCCATCTCGTAGTTGTTCAGATGGATAGTCAGGATCGGGAGATCCTCCCTGACGGCCGTCTCGAAGTCGAGGCCGGTCATGCCGATGGCACCGTCACCCATGATGTTGATGCAGAGCTTCTCCGGGTGGAGTAGCTTCGCACCGAGCGCGAGGCCGAGACCGTAGCCGAGCTGCGTGGTCTTCCCCCACCCGATGTACGAGAGCGGCTCCGTACACTCCCAGAACGGCGCGAGGAAGTCCCGCGGGTTGCCGGCGTCGGCCGTGATGATAGTCTCGGCGGCGTCGACGACGTTCGTCAGCTCGTGGATGACCCGGTAGGGGTTGATGGGGGTCTCCTCGGAGGTGAGCTTCGCGTCCCACTCCGCGAGCCACTCCGACTTGACCGACTCGATCTCGGCAGCGACGTCGTCGAAGCGGCCGCGGTCGCCGTCGATGCGCTCGTCGACCGCATCGACCAGCGCCTCCAGGGTGAGCTTCGCGTCGCCGACGAGGGCGTACGCGGCCTCGACGTCCTTGTCGATGTCCGTCGGGTCGAGCGTCGAGTGGACGATGGTCTTGCCCTCCGGGACGGTGATGCCGTAGGCGGTGTCGGTGAAGCTGCAGCCGACGCCGAAGATGACGTCCGCCTCGCGCAGGAAGTGCGCGAGCTGACCGGGCTCGCTCTTGCTCCCTGCGCCGAGCGAGAGCGGGTGGGTCTCCGGGAACGCGCTCTTGCCGTTGAGGCTGGTCGCGACCGGTGCCTCGAGGGATTCGGCCAACTCCTCGAGAGCGTCCCACCCCTTGGCGTAGTGGACGCCCTGGCCGGCGAAGATGACCGGGCGATCCGCCTCGAGCAGCACCTCGGCGACCTCCCGGACGCTGTCGGGGTCGGGACCGGAGCGGTTCGACGAGGTCGCCGAGTAGTCGAGACCGTCGGGGACCTCCTCCCAGAACACGTCCTTTGGAACCTCGACGACCGCCGGCCGTGGGCGGCCGTTGCGCGCCGCACTGAACGCACGTCGCATCGTCTCTCCGACGGCGTCCGGATCGGTGAGCTGCTCGCAGGACTTACTTACGTGCTGGTAATTGAGTAGCGAGTTAAATTTGGGATCGACGTCCGTCTTCGCCCGATCGTACCCCGCGGGGATGGCGACCATCGGTGCCGACTCTCCGTACGCCTGGGCGATGCCCCCGATGGAGTTCTCGGTTCCCGGTCCGTGCTGGCAGGCGAACCCGGCGATCTGCTCCCCCGAGGTGAGCCGGCCGATGGCGTCGGCCATGTGGGCGGCGGTCCGCTCCTGTCTGGTGATGATCGTTCGGATTCCGACCGCCTCTGCGATCCCCGTGTCGAACAGGGGATTGCTCGGAAAGCCGAGCAGATACTCGACTCCTTCCTCCTTCAGTACGTTCGCGATCGCGGTGTTGACATCCATAAGATTCACTTCGCTCCGGTGATCGTCTACAGTCCTTCCCCAGGGGATACATAAATTCTTCTACTTACCCGACCTCTTGCCGCTTCAGCCGCCGTCGCCAGCGAGCTGACGGTCGGGGGCCTCGAAAGGTTCAATACGGTACACTCCGCACCCGCCGAGCATGGCCGAACGGCCCCCCCTCGAACAGTTGTACGTACACGAGTCGGTCGACAGCGTAATTCCCAAATGGGCCTTCGTCGAGGCGTTCGACGGTCTCTCGATACCGGTCGAACTCGTCGGAGACGATCGGGAGTACGAGGAGACCGACGGCGTGGTCTCCTACGTGCCGCGGCCGGAGTACCTGAACGCGGGCTGGGTCCACTGCGCTCGCGCCGGGTACGACGAGTTCGACACTGAGGCGTACGCGGCCGCCGGCGTCCCGCTGACGAACAGCAGCGGCATCCACGGGGCGACCGTCGGCGAGGTGGCCGTCGGGTTCATGCTCTCGTTCGCGCGACTCCTCCACGTCTACCGGGACCACCAGGGGCGTCGGGAGTGGTACACGCCCGAGTACGAACGTCCGTTCACCGTCGAGGGGGAGACGCTCTGTGTCGTCGGGCTCGGAACCATCGGCGAGGGCATCGCCCGGCGGGCCGACGCGCTCGGCATGGACGTCGTCGGGGTGCGCCGCTCGGACGATCCCGTCCCCGGCGTCTCGGACCTCTTCGCCCCCGACGAGTTGCACGACGCCATCGCCGACGCGCGGTTCGTCGCCATCGCGCTCCCGCACACGCCGGTGACCGACGGGATGTTCGCCGAGGACGAGTTCGCCGCGATGCGCGAGGACGCCTACCTCATCAACGTCGCCCGCGGCCCCATCGTCGACGAGAGCGCGCTCGTCTCGGCACTGAAGTCGGGGGCCGTCGCCGGCGCGGGGGTCGACGTCTTCGAGACCGAACCCCTTCCCGAGACGTCGCCGCTGTGGGACTTCGAGGAGGTCATCGTCACGCCGCACAAGGGATCGGCGACGAACCGGTACCACCTCGACATCGCAGAGCTGGTAAAGGAGAACGTCGTCCGGTACCGGGACGGTGACGACCTCAGGAACCGCGTCGCCTGAGGTCGAGTCCGCCCGAGCACGTCGGAGCCGCTGGCTGCGTCACGGCCTCCGGAGCAACACCACGACGAGGATCGCCGCGACGAGCGCGATGACGCCGAGCACCCCGAGGAGCGCGGGCGCGTCGAAATAGGTGAGGAGCGTTCCGGCGAGCGCCGCGCCCGCGGCCCCGAACCCGAACATCCCCAGGTAGGTGAAGCCGTAAGAGAGGCCGTGGACGTTCTCGTCGGCCCGTTCCGCGATGACGACCTGGTAGATGGGTGCCGTCGCGTAGAGGGTGAACCCGAGCAGGGCGCAGACGAGCAGGAACGGCGCGACGCCGACGGCCGACGAGGGCAGGAACACGAACGCCAGGCCGGCGAGCACCGCGAGCGACGCGAGCAGGGCGTACTCCGTCCGCACGTGGTCGGTGATCCGGCCGCCCGTATACTGCCCGAGGATACCGACCATTAGCAGCCCGGTGTAGATGTACTGCGCGGGGTCGGCGGTTTGGCCGAACACCGAGACGGGTTCGAACCGTGGAAGGCCGGCGATCATGTCCGGTAGGAAGGTCAACAGTCCGCGGTAGTAGGTCCCGTACAGCATGACGACGACGAACGCGAGCGTGAAACCGGTCGTGAACAGCAGGCGCGACTGCGCGAAGACGCCCTGGAGGTCGAACGATTCGCGACCGCCGTCGGTCGAGGACGGCTGAACCGCGTCGTCGAAGCCGATCCTCGATCCGAAGAGGACGACCGGTACGGCCGGAAGCGCGAGGAGACGCACCACCCACTGCCAGTCGAGAAACACCAGCAGGAGCGCCGCGGTGAGCGGCCCGAGCGCCGTCCCAACGTTCCCGCCGACGCCGTGGTACGCGAATACCGTCCCGCGCTCGTTCGCACACCGGCTGATGAGCGAGAGGCCGGCCGGGTGGTAGACGCTCGCCGCCGCCCCCCAGATCATGATGGCGATCGCCAGGACGTAGACGTTCGGCGCCAGGCTCAACAGGAAGAACCCACCGCTCATACCGACGACGGAGGCGATGATGAGTGTTCGCGAGCCGTAACGGTCCGCGAGGATGCCGCTGGGAACGGCCCCGATGCCGATGAGACCGTACCCCAGCCCGATGACGGTCCCGAGAACGGCCGCGGAGACATCGAAGACGTCGAGCCAGATGACGATGAAGATCGGAATCGACAGCTCGTAGGTGTGGAACATGCCGTGAGCGAGCATCGTGAACCCGGCGATCGCGTTGTCGTCGTCGGCCACTGTTACTGACCTCCGGCGTAGCGTGTGAGTGTCATGATCGACGGTACTGGAGAGTCAGACCGGAGCCTCTTAAGGGAATCTGTCCGAGCAGTTTCAACCGTACTCGACGGCCAACGTGACCCCGCTCGAGGGCGCATCCCCGTCTCGAACGCGACAGGAGACCGTGGGAGCCGAGGACAGTTATCGATTCACGCAGCCTGAACGGGACAGTATCGGACACTACACGTCGATCTAGGCCACTCGAGACGTTGTATTTCAATAAACTATGGATAAGTTGGATGAAGTTCGTATTTTTCACGGGGAGTGCGGTCAGTCTGGAGGCCGCGTTCGGTCAGCAGAGTTGAACAAGAAGTCATCAGAGTAGCGGATCGACGCGGTGAAAACTGAACGATCGGTCCGTTAGTCCGTGTTTCCGGCGTGTGGGACAGATCCTATGACTACAAATACCATATCTACGCATACATACTCGCCCTGATGTACGTTCTGTTCATTACAGATGAACAGTTGGTTCGCCAGAGGAATTAAGAGTCCTACTCGCAAAGGCGGCCTATGCAATCAAACGCCCCAACGGTGCAAGCAACCGAAACGAGCTTTCGAATCATCGAAGCGCTCATGGAACGCGAGGGCGCCGGATTGACGGAGTTGGCGTACCACCTCGAACTGCCGAAGAGTACCGTGTACAACCACCTGAAGACTCTCGAACGAAACGAGTACGTCGTGAAACGCGATGACACCTACGATATCGGGCTGCGATTCCTCCATCTCGGAGAGTACGCCCGCAACCGACGACTCCTATCACGGGTCGGCCCCCCGGAGATAGATACGCTCGCCGAACAGACTGACGAGATGGTGAACCTCCTCGTCGAGGAACACGGGCGTGGCGTGTTCATCTACAGGGAGAAGGGTTCGGACGCCGTCCACATGGACACTCACGCGGGCAAGCGCGTCTACCTGCACACGATGGCGTTCGGCAAGGCGGTCATGGCTTACATGCCCGAGGAGCGCGTCGACGCTATCATCGACCAACACGGCCTTCCGAAGGCGACGCAACATACCATCACCGACCGCGAGGAACTGTTCGCGGAGCTCGAAGTGATCAGAGAGCAGGAACACGCGTTCGACCGCGAGGAGCGGCTCAAAGGGCTTCACTGCGTCGCCGCTCCGATCATCACGGACGACACTATCGTCGGTGGTGTGAGCGTCTCGGGTCCGAAGAGTCGCATGCGCGGCGAGTGGTTCACCGAGGAACTACCAAGGCTCATCAAGAGCACGGCCAACGTAATCGAAATCAATCTCACGTACGGACGCGACGACATTACGAACGTACTTCTGTAACGCCCGCGCGGCCAGCGTCCGGGGCACTCTCGGCGCGTCGGTGGGCAAGTAGACCGGTGCGACGCACCCACTGTCGATCGGGGCACTTTCCTTCCTTCCGACTCCGCCTCTCCCGAAATACGCCGGCGGATAAGCGCCCAAGGGAACGATGGTACCGTGTGTCGTCGTCGTCGAAGCGCCGGCGAACGACGTTTAACAACTCTTATGCGTCGCGTCGCCGAGTGACGCGTGTATCATGACACCGATCGACGAAGAGACGATACGGGAGGAGTGTAGAGTCCTCGCGTTCGACCTGTGGGATACGCTCCTCGACCGAGAGGCGACTCTCGTTCCCGCGCTCGGGGACCTGCTCGACGCCAACGGCAGCGACTACGACCCCGAAATACTGCTCCGGCGGTATCTGGCGATGCACTTTCGCGATTCGATGATCGACTCACTCGTCCCCGGCCCCCACACCCCCTTCAAGGAGATCAGCCGGCGGGCGCTCACCTACCGACTCGAACAGCTCGGACTCGACGTACCCGACGCGGAGGTCAGAGCGGTCATCCGGGCCTGGAAACAGCTGCAACCGTACCCAGACGTCGACGCCGCCCTCGAACGACTCGGGGAGGAGTACACGCTAGTCGGTCTCTCGAACGGCGACCCGGACATGCTCGACGCCGTCCGCCCGAACTTCGGGGCGGAACTCGACGGCGTCATCTCCGTCGCGGAGGCGGGCGCGTACAAACCACACCGCGCCTCCTATGACCTGTGCTGTCAGCGCTTCGGCGTCGCCCCGCACGAGGTCGTGTTCGTGACCGCGCACACGTTCGACCTGGTCGGCGCGAAGGCAGTCGGGATGCGCGGCGCGTTCCTCAATCGTCACGACAACCCCTACGGCGGGTGGATTCACCGGCCGGACATCGTCGTCGACGACACTGACGGCTTGGCCGACGCGCTACTCTGAGTCGCACCCGTCGTGCGGATCGAGGGACGCAGGCGTCACGCCGACCGCCGACCGCCGTCCGGCCATCGCCCCGGCCTATCGGACGACGATGACAGACGAAACACGTCGCCCACGTCGCCGTCCTCACACGTGCCGCCTCGCAAGACGGCGTGGTCGTGATGGACGAGACGTACTGACGAGCCGGCCCGCGCGAGGACCGACGCGAGCCGGTACTGCGCGCCGGACCGCTACGCGAAGATCGTTCGCAAACTCGACTCGCTCGCGGATTGACGCGGTCTCGCACGGCCGCGTCCGGAGCGTCGGACGCCGTGACGCCACCGTCGCGGCGGAGAGGGAGGAGGGTAGCCGTTCGTAGCGACGGTTACTCTTCGTCCCGATCGTCCCAGACGGTGCTCACCTCCTCGATGAGATCGATCTCCAGTTCGATCAGGAGAAGGGCCACGAGCAGCCCGACGAGGAGCGTCTGAACGGTCTTGTCGAACACTCCGAGGGCGAAGCTCCCCATCCCCGTGAGCACCCACAGGACGATCTGAACCCCGAGGTACGGGACCCCCATCGCGTACAACAGCCGACGGGGGAACGCGGTGAACAGCAGCCCGACGCCGCCGAAGAACCCCGCTCCGGCGAGCAGGAACGGGAGGAACCCCGTCCGCAGGAACAGGTACACGTGAATGAGACCCGTCACGACCGCCAGAAACGCCCCCAGCCACTCGAGCGGGCCGAGCGGCGTGACGTTCAGCCGTACTCCCCTCGCGTGCCGTCCGAGACGTGCGGTGATTCCCATCGTCGACCACTAGTAGAGGTCGGTCCTCCGGGGACATAAACCCGCGAGTCGCGGGTCGCCGAACGGTGGCGTTCAGTCGTGAGCGTCGTCCTCCGCCGGACCGACGGATTCGGCCACGTGGCGATGGGTGGCGGCCGCTCGTTCGACTCGGACTGACGGTGACCGGGGACCGAGCCGGCGGTCCGAACCTCCGACGGGGACGCCTCCCGCGGAGCCGAGTACGCGAGGGTGCGCGGTGTCCGCTCAGTCCTGCGCGGCGGCCTCGGGGGTGGGTTCGACGTCGCCGACCCACGAGCCGCGAGTGAAGTCGACCGCGCCGTTCCACTTCGCGACGAGCGTCGTGACGGCGAGGTCGCCGCTGACGTTCGTCATCGTGCGGAGCCGGTCGAGGATGGGGTCCACGCCCGCGACGAACGCGACGACCTCGAGCGGCAGTCCGAGCTGGGTCAGCACGAGCGTGAGCATGATCAGCCCCGCACCGGGAACGCCCGCGGTGCCGATGCTCGCGAGGACCGCGATCAGGACGACGGTTAGCTGCTCGCCGAACCCGAGCTGGACTCCGGCGAGGTTCGCGGCGAAGACGGCGGCGACACCCTGGTAGAGGGCCGTCCCGTCCATGTTGATCGTCGCCCCCAGCGGGAGCGAGAAGCCGTAGACGCTCTCGTCCACGCGGAGGTTGTCCTCGGCGTCGGCCATCGTGACGGGGAGCGTCCCGCTGCTCGACCGAATGCTGAGCGCCGTCACGAGCGCGTCCCGCGATCCGGCGAGAAACGAGATCGGCGACTGACCGACCGCGAGCGAGACGATCCCCACGAGGTGGACGACGACGATCTGCAGGACGACGGCGAGGAGGAGGGTGAGGATGAGGACCGCGAACGTCGAGATGGCGTCGGGTCCGGCCTCACCGAACGTCGCGGCCATGAGCGCGAAGACGCCGACGACGCCGTACTCCATCACGCCCCACACGATCTTGAACATCGCCTCGGCACCGGCCTCGAAGACGTCGAAGATCGTCCGCACGCCGTTGCGGACGTCCTCGTTCGTCGTCGACTCCGCGAGCATCGCGAGCGCCAACCCGAAGACGACGGCGAAGAAGATGGTCGGCAGGACCTCCCCCTCGGCCATCGCGCCGATCGGGTTGTCGGGGACGACACCGAGGAGCACCTCCTGCAGCGCGGGCGGACTCTCCGTCTCCCCCTCTCCCCCGGTCAGGGTGAGTCCCGTCCCCGGATCGAAGAGGTTCGCGACCGCGAGGCCGAAGAAGACCGCGAGCGCGGAGGTGAGCAGGTAGAGGCCGACGACCTGCCCGCCGACCACTCCGAGCCGACCCGGGCTCAACCGCCGCATCCCCATGACGAGGGTGAACACCACGATGGGGATCACGATCATGCTCAGCAACCTGATGAACAGGTCGCCGAGGGGCTGGAGTCGGGTCGCCGGTTCGCCGATCGCGAGCCCCAGGACCGAACCGAGGACGAACGCCGCCCCGATCCGGTAGACGATCGGGATCGATCGATACCGTCGCCACGCGCCGACGATCGAACGTTCACTCATTGCGTATCCACCACCATTTCTTATCGTGATATTCGATCGTATAAAAAACTACTCCGAAGACGTACTTCGGAACAGGAACGACGACGAGAGCCACGCCGTACGAGGGGTGGTTGCGGTCGTCGTCCGGATTTTAGTACGCCGACCGCGTACGGCGAGGTATGGAGTTCACGGTCATCCGAGGCGACATCGCGGACCAGCGCGCCGACGCGCTCGTAAACGCCGCGGGGACGAGCCTGCGAATGGGCAGCGGCGTCGCGGGCGCGTTGCGGCGGGGCGCGAACGGGCCGATCAACGAGGAGGCGACGTCGAAGGGCCCCGTCGACCTCGGCGCGGTCGCCGTCACCGACGCGTACGACCTGGACGCGGAGTACGTCATTCACGCGGCGGCGATGCCCCACTACGGCGACGGCCGGGCGACGGCGGAGAGCATCCGGGACGCGACGAGGAACGCGCTGGAGCGAGCCGACGACCTCGGCTGCGAATCGGTCGTCGTGCCGGTCCTGGGGACCGGCGCGGCCGGCCACTCCTTCGAGGAGGGAGCGCGCCTCGTCTGTGAAGAAGTGTGGGGATACGAGCCGACTGGGTTGACCGACGTGCGGGTGATCGCCTACTCGCAGTCCGACTACGAGACGCTCGCACGGATCGCCGAGGACGTCCGGTCGACGTGAGGTGACTGCTCCCCGGATGAACCTCGCACGCGGCCTCGCTTAGTCGGGCCAGCGACTGTCGAGTTGTAAGTAACTACCCGCCTATTGGACCCCAGACGAGCGACGCTGCGCCGACGGTGTCACGTTCCGCGAACGAGGTGCGGAACCGACCACGAAACCCCACTGCTGTCGGGCGTCAGCGCTCTTCGACCACGATTCGGCGGAGCCGGCGCGTCGAACGCCTCCGACCGTGTCGGCCCGGGAGTGCGGCTGACGACCGCGGACCGTACGAGAAGAGCGCGGCGTCCGATTCGGTCTGCGGAGTATCCCGTCACTCGCCCCGAAACGGTGTTCGGAGGGATTGTCGCGGTGAAGCACCGCTCTCAGGTCCCGTCGACCACGGCGGACGGTCGACCGTTTTCTCTCGACAGGGTCGTCCGAATGGACCGCGTCACCTCAGAGAGAACATTTCGAGTAAATACTTCTATACTACTTCTTCGACTACCAGTGATACCGTTCGCGCTCGATCGAGGTGGGACGCCGGGAGAACGACGGGGAGTGAAGGCGTCGTTGCGATCCCACGCGTATCTCCCGGGTCCCCGACGGGCCGCCCCTCTCTGCGCTCCGGGGCACCCGATCGACGCGCCGAGGCGCGCCAGGGACGGCGCGCACCCGTCCGATATCGTTACCACCAGTAACTGAGTAATCAGACGTAACTATATGGTGATCCGGGTTCAACGACGGCCATGGAGGAGTCGAGACCCCGGTTGGAGGTCTGGTGTGCGGGAAAGGAGTGGTGTCCGATCACGTCCACCGCGACGCTGATCGGGAAGAAGTGGCATCCGGTCATCGTCCACCGGTTGCTGAAGAACGGCCCACTGGGATTCAACGCGCTCAAGGAGGAGGTCGACGGGATCTCGAGCAAGGTGCTGTCGGACTCGCTCGAGGACCTGGAGGACAAGCGGCTGGTGGATCGGGCGATCGTGAGCGAAAAGCCCTTCCGGGTCGAGTACTCGCTCACCGATCACGGCGAGTCGCTCCGGCCGATCATCACGGAGATGCGCGATTGGGGACAGGAGTACCTGAAGCCCGTGGAGAACGAGGAATCGTCGATCGGGTAGCCGACGTCGCCTTCGTGACGACGTAGCCCGCCGTCGGCGGCGTCGTGTCCGTCGACGACGCGGCGGGGGCCTACGCACCCTCTACGGTTCGCCGGTGGACCTGTCGCTCGTTCGACCAGCACCGGGACTGCGGAGCGTTCGACCGACCTCGACGTGCTCCCGAGGGGTATCCTCGACGTAACCTACTTACCGTGCGCTCAGCTTACAGTTAACACGGCCGGCGTAGAGGGAGTTACTGGAGGTCATCTAACGACATGGCAGCTGAAACCAGGACCGGACCGGCGTTCGGAACCGTTCGCGCGAACGAGTGGATAGCCGGAGCGGCGGGCGGATTCGTCGGCAGTATCCTGTTCGGACTGATGATGCAGTACGTGATGCCGCCGCCGCTCCTCGAGATCGTCATCCCGGCGATGTACGGCATCGAGGGGCCGGCGCTTCTCGCCGGGTGGGCGCTCCACCTGTTTCACGGCGTCGTGCTCGGACTCGTCTACGTGGCGCTCGTACAGTTCGCGCCGCTCCGCGCCCCGGCGCGTCGACTCGGCGGAAGCGTCGCCCTCGGCGTCGGGTACGGGATCGCGACGACCGCCGTCCTCGCCGTGCTCGTGATGCCGATCTGGCTGTCCGCCGTCGGGTTCCCCGCGGCTCCCCCGTTCCCGAACGTCACGATCCCCGGAACGATCCTCAGCCTCGTCGGGCACGTCGTCTACGCGCTCCCGGTGGCCGTGCTGTACGCGCTGGTCGCGGGAGAGTGAGACTCCGGCGGTCGGTGCGGCGGGAACGGGTTCGGACTCCCGACCGTCGGATCGGACCCGGTCCGGCGGTCCGAGTACGCGGGCCGGCTGACCGTTGACGATCTCACCGTTCGACCGAGGCAGGCGACGCCTGGGATGCCGAGAGTCGGTTACGTGTCCTCACCCGGCCACCCATTCGTTACAGGCGTACGGTTGTTATCTCCGTCGGAGGAGAGATTCTCGGGGGAAAACCGTTCGCGGCGCGTTTTGTGAGGTCTCGACGGCGAGGGAGAATCCGGGGCCGTGATCGAGTTCGGACGTGCCGGCTCCCTCGCTTCTCGTCCGCCGACCCTGATCGACGAGCGCGGCGGCCTCAGAGGAGGAAGTCGGTCAGGTGTTCGACGTAGGCCTCGGGTCGGTCCTCGGGCACCCAGTGGTTGGCTTCGTCGAGTCCGACCAGTTCGGCGTTCTCGATGTCCGCCTCGAGGCGCTCCGCCCACGTCACCGGTTGGAACTCGTCGTTCGTCCCCCACAGCAACAGCGTGTCGGCGGTGACGTCGCTCGGATCGACCTCGGTCGTGTGGTTGGTGTTCGTCGCGACGGCGTTACGCACGATCGACGTGACGCCCTCCTCGGAGGCCCACGGGGCCTTCATCCCCTCGAGGAACTCCTCGTCGTGATCGTCGCCCCGGAGCGTCTGGCGGAACAGGCCGTCGAGCATCCCCTGGACGTCCTCGGGGCTGTTCTCGCGCGCGGACTCCGGGAGTCCGAGGTCGGTGATGGTCTGGATCGGCCAGGAGTCGTACGCGACGGAGTTCGACAGGACGAGCTGTTCGACCGCGTCCGGTTCGTGGCAGGCGTACCGGAGGAACACGCCGCCGCCGAGGTCGTGTCCCACCAGCGAGACGGCGTCGAGGCCGAGGTCATCAAGCAGACCGTCGAGCGCGATCTCCTGGGCGCGCAACGACCGGTCGAAGCCGTCGAACATCGACGAGTTACCGTAGCCGACCATGTCCGGGGCGATCACGTGCCGTTCCTCGGCGACGGCCGGCGCGGCGTGTCGCCACAGGTACGAGTTCGTCGGGATTCCGTGCAGGAACACGACCGGGTCGCCGTTCCCCGCGCCCGCCTCGTAGTACGCGACCTCGAGGTCGTGCCCGTTCACGTCCACCGTCGTCGATTCCTGTGACGCCGTCCACTCGGAGTAGGTTCGCATCGTCGGACACCTCGTCCGCACATGGGTGGCACGGCGACAAACGCCTGCTCCCTATGAGGATAGGTGCCGCGGTGGACCGGCGCTCGGCGGTGGCCGACCTCGCGGACGGAACGCGGGGCGCGGGCAACGCGGTGACCGACGCCGTGGGGCGCGACGCGGTTCACCGCTCCGGCGCGGACGGCTCGAACAGCCGTCCGAAGACTCTCTCCTGGGCGGCTCGGATGTGCTGACTGAATGTCGGCTGGGCGATGCCGAGCGCGTCCGCGCAGTCGTCGGCCGTACTCGCACGCGGCCAGGCGAAGTAGCCGCTCAGGTACGCCGTCCGGAGCACCTCTCGCTGTCTCTCGGTGAGATCGTCGGCCAGCGTCGCCCGCGCCCCGCGTTCCGTCCGCACAGGGATCGAGCGGTCGGAGTCGCGGCGCGCCACGAGTTCGGAGTCGGGGTGGCGGTCGCGGAACGTCTCCGCGACCCGGCGGACCTCGGCGTGCGGCGGAACGACGGCGACGACGCGGCCGGTCCCGCGCTCCGCGGCGACCGTCCCCGCGATCGCCCCCGCGTCCGCCAGAGTCGTCGTGACGCACCGACCCGAGACGACGAACTCGAAGAGTCCTCCGTCGGCCCCGCGACTGACGAGCCTGGCGTCGGAGATCGCGGGCGCGTCGGCGACCGTCGAGAGCACCCGGTCGGGGGCGACGCCGTCGATCGTGAAGTACTCCAACAATCGCCCGTCAGACCGGTTGACGAAGTGTTCGAGATGCACCAGACACTCGAGGGTAGCGGACATCTCGACGAAGAAGCAGTTCCGGTCGCGCACCCGGAATTCGAGTTCCACGAGGGGGTCGGTCGTTCGCGTCGTCCCGGCCTCCATGCCTCCTGTGACGGTAGCGCCGGTAGTAACGATTGGGGTCGCCGAGAAAGGGGTCCGCGAGGGACGGTACGACCCCCGTCCGCGCCGTCACTCCCCCGTTCGCTCGAGGGGGACGAGATACGCGTCGTCGAACGGCGGATCGTACGGGACGTCCAGCCGCCGGTAGACGGTTCGGGGGATGCCGATGTCGGCGAGCGTTACCGGACAGTCGACTCCCCGGAGGCCGGTCTTCGGGAGGGCGAGCGTGATCACCTCGGCGGGATCGACGACGGGACCGGTCGACTCCCCCGTGGTCGCGTCGAGCCCCGACGGCACGTCGAGGGAGACGACGCGCGCGTCGGTCCCGCCGCACGCCTCGACGAGATCGCGCGCGATGCCGCGGACCGCGCCACTGAGACCGTACCCGATGACGGCGTCGACGACGGCGTCCGTCTCGGGAGGTCCGGCGGGCCCCTCCCGCACGGGGACGCCCATCGCGTCCACGACGCGGTGCTGGCGCGCGGCGGCCCCGTCGAGGGCGGCGGGGGGACGGTCGAGGACGACTTCGACGGCGACGTCCCGGTTCGCGAGGTGTCGCGCGCAGGCGAGTCCGCCACCGCCGTTGCCGCCGTCGCCGGCCAGGACGACCGCCCCGTCGGCTCCCGTCGCCCGCACCGCGGACGCGAGGTTCCGGCCCGCGTTCTCCATCATCTGGAGCAGCCCGAGGCCGACCTCCTCGGTCGCCACGCGGTCGACCTCGCGCATCTCGTCGGCCGTCACCGCCGTCACGGGCATTCCGCCCGCCGTCCGATACACGGCTCTCTCCATACGCTCCGTTCGGCGGCCACCGACATGAACGCTAGCGCCCCCGTCGCGAGGGACGCCGTACGCTCGTGCGACGCCGATACCTCACCGCACAACACAAGTGACCGTTACGTGAGTACACCGTACGCATGGAAGGACCGTTCGTCGTCGTCGGTGGGGACGCTGCCGGGCTCAGCGCCGCGAGCAAATTCAAGCGAGAGGACGCGGATCGCGACGTGATCGTCTTCGAGAGGGGACGCTGGGTGTCCTACGCCCACTGCGGGACGCCGTACTTCGTCAAGGGCGAGGTGGAGGCGTTGACGGACCTCCTCTCCCTGTCGCCGGACGAGATCGAGGACCGCGGGATCGACCTGCGTCGGGAACACGAGGTGATCGGGATCTCCCCGGACGAACGGACGGTCACGGTGCTCGGCCCGGACGGCGAGGCGTTCGACCAGCCGTACGGGGATCTCCTGGTCGCCACCGGCGGCCGGGCCGTCTCGAAGCCGATCCCCGGCACGGACCTCGACGGCGCGTTCACGCTGCACGGGCTGGACTCGGCGGCGAACGTGCGGGCGCTCCTCGCCGAGCCGGACGCGTTCTCGGTCGAGTCACTCGGCGGCGACGGCTACGTGGACGAGGCGGCGGTCGCTCGATACGGAGCGATGGCACCGCCGGAGACCGTCGCCATCGTGGGGGGCGGCTACGTCGGCATCGAGATGGCGGAGGCGTTCTCCGCGTGGGACCTCGACGTTCACCTCTTTCAGCGTGCGGAACACGTCCTCCCGCCGTTCGGCGAGGCGGTCGCCGAGCGCGTAGAGCCGCACCTCGAAGAGCGGGGCGTCACCCTCCACCTCGGAACCGAGGTCGCGGAACTCCGGGGCGAGCGCGGACGGGTCTCCGCGCTCGCCTGTTCCGACGGCACCGAACTCGCCGTCGACGCCGCGCTCGTCGGGATCGGGATCCGGCCGAACGTCGAACTCGTCGCCGAGACGGGCGTGGAGCTGGGCGAGTCGGGGGCGATCGCCGTCGACGAGTACGGTCGGACCTCGGTCGACCGCGTCTACGCGGCCGGCGACTGCGCCGAGATGCCCCACGTCGTGACGGGCGAGAACGCGTGGGTCCCCCTCGGTCTCACCGCGAACCGCGCCGGGCGGGCCATCGGTGAGACGGTCGCCGGAACCCCGACCCCGGTCGGCGGCGTCGCCGGGACCGCCGTCCTCAAGGCGTTCGATCTGGAGTGCGGTCGGGTCGGCATCACGGACCTCGACCGGGCGCGCGAGGCGGGGTTCGATCCCGTCGCGGAGACCGTCACCGCCGGCTCGCGGTCCGGCTACTACCCCGGTGCGGCCGACACCACGGTCAGACTCGTCGCGGACCGGGGGACCGGACGGCTCCTCGGCGGGAGCATCGTCGGCGAGGACCGGGCGGCCGTCCGGATCGACACCGTCGCGACCGCGCTCGAGGGTGAGATGACCGTCGAGCAGGTCGAGCGGCTCGACCTCGCGTACGCGCCGCCGTTCAGCCCGGTGTGGGACCCCGTCCTCGTCGCCGCCAAGGTGCTCGGCGGGCGGCTTCCCTCGTGACACCCGCGACCGCCGTCGGTCATCACCGGGCGGGCGATTGGTCGCCACGCCGACGTTCGAGCGCTCTCTTCGATAGATCTATTGATGGAGGGCCAGCAATTGAATTGCACAGATGCGTCACTATCCCGATAAAGATCATATTTACGCCTCCCTTCCGCCGATTCGGCCGGAATAGTGCCCGGGGAGCAGCGTGAGAGAGCGCGTCTCGGGAGGTGGCGGTACCGGCCGTACGAGCGCGATTCTGTCCCTTTTCTCCCTGACCTCCTCACTCACGCGGTCCGATCAGGTCACCTCGTAGGAGTGGGTGGCCGAGCAGTCCATCGGTGCCGAACGGCGCGAAGACGGGTGCGCCCGACGCCGGAATCCCGGCCCCGTACTCGTTCCGGCGAGAGGTCGGTTCGGCGGGGTGCGGTACGGACCGGCCTGTACCCGCCGACGACCGGGGGACCGCTCGGTCGCATTGCTCGTCACCGCCGACCCCCTCGAACGTCGGGTGAGCCGGGCGATAATTCCACTTCGCCCACATTTTTTGTTCTCTCAACACCTGAACAAAAGGGTTAAGCGGATCCCCCGGTTCATTGCGCTTCATGCTACCAAAGACCACTGCCGGCAAGGTCACGGTCGGCTTTCTCGTCGCGTTCACGATCGCGATGAACCCCCCGGTCATCACGATCGTCGACTCCCCGACGACCGTGTTCGGCATCAACCTCCTGTACCTGTGGACCGTCGTCTGGGGGCTGCTCGTCTCCCTCGTGCTCGTCTGGGCGGCGCGGCGGGACGCGTTCGCGCTCACGGAGGACCAGGTTCCGCCCGAGTTACGGGCGGCCGAGGGCGTCGACCCGACCCGTCCGAGCGCCGGCGAGGAGGCGACCACCGGCGGTGGGAGCTGATGGTCTCGTTCCAGGCGACGGTCGCGCTGGCCACCATCGGCGTCTACCTCGCGGTCATCCTTGCGATCGGCTATCGCGGCTGGCAGGTCGGTAAGCTCGACGTCGACGACTGGATGGCCGCCGGTCGCGGACTCGGGATCGTCGTCCTCCTCTTTACCTTCGCCGCCTCGTACCACTCCGCCTTCGCCTTCCTCGGGATCGGGGGGTTCGTCTACGGGAACGGCATCGGGATCTTCAGCGCCTCGACGTTCTACCTCGCGATCTCGGGCATCATCCTCTGGGTCGTCGGGTCGCGCGTCTGGCTGCTCGGAAAGAAGTACGGCTACATCACCCCTTCGGACCTGCTCGCGGACTTCTACGAGTCGCCGCTGCTGGGGAAGCTGGTGAGCCTCACGCTGATCGTCTTCACCTTTCCCTACATCGCGACCCAGATGATCGGCAGCGGGATCATCTTCGAGACGGCCACCCGGGGGCTGGTGAGCTTCGAACTCGGCGCGGCCGTGTTCCTGCTCGCCGGCGTGGTCTACGTCTGGCTGGGCGGGCTCCGCGCCGTCGCGTGGACGGACGCCGTCCAGGGCGTGTTCATGTTCGGGGCGATGTGGATCGCGGGGTGGTTCTTCGTGTTCTCCGCGTACCGCGGGCCGCAGGACTTCTGGACCGAACTGACGAGGGAGTTCGCGGCGTACGTCTCCCTCCCTGGACCGGCCGGCGTCATCACGCCCGAGTTCTACGTGTCGTTCGCGATCATGACCGGCATCGGCGTGATGATGACGCCGCACATCTTCCTCCGGTACGTCTCCGCCCGCTCCCCCCGCGTCCTCAAGTGGGTGGCCGCGTTCGGGACGGCGTACCTGATCCTGTTCTACGTGCCGACCGCCTTCCTCGGACTGGGCGCGGTCGAGGCGTTCCCGAACCTGCAACAGGCGGACTCCGCGATCCCCGCCGTCCTGTATCGCTTCACGCCCACCTGGTTCGCCTCGATCGTCGTCGCCGGAGCCGTCGCCGCCGCGATGAGCACCGCGGACTCGCAGCTGCACGCGGTGTCCGCGCTCATCACCCGCGACTGGTACCAGCCGTTCGCCGGCGACGAGGTGGACGAGCGGACCGTCACGCGCTTCGCCCAGGTGCTCGTCCCGATCCTCGGCGCGATCTCCTACGTGATCGCGATCCAGCAGTTCGACTTCATCATCCTGCTGACGGCGGTCACCTTCTACGGCGCGGCGCAGATATTCCCGATCCTCCTCGGCGCGCTCTACTGGCCCGGCGCGTCGCGCGAGGGGGCGCTCGGCGGGTTCGCGCTCGGCGTGCTCGTGACGTCGGCGCTCGAGTTCGGGCTCGTGACGCTCCCGGGCGGCTTCCCCGGGTTCGTGAGCGGCTTCTACGGGCTCATCGTCAACGCGGTCGCGTTCGTCGGGATCAGTCTCGCCGTCGGCGGGGTCTCCGCGGACGCGCGCGAGCGAACCCAGGGGTACATCGACTACGCCGTCTCCCGCCGCTGGGAATCGGCACCGAGCCGCGAGCCGGCGACCGAGGACGACTGATGCACGGAAACACATACGTAACCCCCGTGCGCACTCGCGCCATGCGTCGCGCAACTCTCACGTTCGAGCGGGGTGACCGATGACGGACCAGCGCCGGCTCCGCGTCGGCGTCGACATCGGAGGGACGTTCACCGACATCGTCACGATCAGCGCCGGAACACTCCGCGTCACGAAGACGCCCTCGACGCCCGCGGCCCCCGAGGAGGGCGTGATGAACGGCCTCGAAAAGACGCGCGAGCGCGCCGAGGTGTCCCTCGAGGCGACCACCTTCCTGGGACACGGCACGACCGTCGCGACGAACGCCGTCCTCGAGGAGGAGTGGGCGGAGACGGCGCTCGTGACGACGGCCGGCTTCCGGGACGCGCTCGAGATCGGCCGGCAGGCCCGACCGGACATCTACGACTTCCAGGCGGAGAAGCCGACGCCGGTCGTCGAACGCGACCGGCGGTTCGAGGTGGTCGAACGCCTCGACGAGCGGGGGAACGTCCTCGTCGCACTCGACGAGGGGAGCGTCGACGCGGTCGCGGAACGGCTCCTGACGGCGGGCGTCGACAGCGTCGCGATCTGCCTGCTCTTCGCGTTCGAGAACGACGCCCACGAGCGGCGGGTGCGCGACCGGTTGCGCGAGGCCGGCGTCCAGGCGTCGTGGTCCCTCTCGAGCGACGTCCTCCCCGAGATACGCGAGTACGAGCGCACGCTCATCACCGCGCTGAACGCCGCGCTCAAACCGGTGATGGATCGGTACATCGGCAACCTGGGGACCGAGGTCGACGCCGCCGGGATCGACGCCGACCTGAAGATCATGCAGTCGAACGGCGGCGTCATCGACGCGAGCGTCGCGCGCGAGCGCCCGGTGAACACGCTGCTCTCCGGCCCCGCCGCAGGCGTGCAGGGCGCGACGACCGTCGCCGAGCGCTGCGGTCTCTCGGACGTCATCACGATGGACATGGGCGGCACGTCCTGTGACGTCTCCCTGGTCGAGGGGGGAACGCCGCTCGTCGCGACGGACGTCGCGGTCGGCGACTACCCCGTCAGCGTCCCGATGATCGACATCCACACGATCGGCGCCGGCGGCGGCTCGATCGCGTGGCTCGACGCCGGCGGCGCGCTCCGCGTCGGGCCGCAGTCCGCGGGGGCCGACCCGGGGCCGATCTGCTACGGCCGCGGCGGCGACCGACCGACGATCACCGACGCGCAGCTGCTGCTCGGGCGGTTGAACCCCGACGACTTCCTCTCCGGCGAACTCGCCGTCGAGACCGACGACGTCCGTCGCATCGTCGAACGCGACCTCGCCGACCCGATGGGACAGTCGGTGGAGGAGGTCGCCCAGGGGATCGTCGACGTGGCGAACGCGACGATGCAGCGCGCGCTCCGCGTGGTGAGCATCGAGCGGGGGCACGACCCCCGCGAGTTCGGCCTCGTCGCCTTCGGCGGCGCTGGCCCCCTGCACGCGTGCGAGCTCGCCCGAGAGCTCGACGTCCCCAGAGTCCTCGTACCGCGGACCGCCGGCGTCCTCTCGGCGCTCGGGTTGCTCACGAGCGACGTCCTCTACGACTACAGCACCTCCCGGGTCCGTCGCCTCGGCGACGTCGACCCGGCGGCCCTCCGGGAGACGTTCGAGGAGTTCGAGGCGGCCGGCCGCGACCGGTTGACGCGGGAGGCGCTGTCCGAGGACCGCATGCGGTTCGAGCGGTCGGTCGACCTGCGGTACCTCGGCCAGTCGTTCGAACTCGCCGTGGCGGTCCCCGACGGGGCGATCGACGAGGCGACCCTCGATACCGTCGCCGAGCGCTTCCACGAGCGACACGAGCGGCGCTACGGCCACGCCTACCCCGAGGAGCCGATCGAACTCGTGACGCTCCGCCTCCGGGCCCGCGGTCTCGTCGATCCGGTAGATCTCGGCGGGACCGACGTCCACGGGACGCTCGACGACGCGCTCAGGGAGACGCGGGACGTGGTGTTCGACGGCGAGTCCCGCGAGGCGCGCGTGTACGATCAGTCGAGGCTCCCGCTCGAGTGCGCGTTCGACGGCCCAGCGATCGTCGAGGGGGCGGAGAGTACCGCCGTCGTCCCGCCCGCCCACCGCGTCCGCGTCGACGCGGACGGCAACCTCGTCGTGGAGGTGGAAGATGTCTGAGATCGAGATCGACCCCGTGACGCTCGAGATCATCCGCAACGCCTGCACCGCGATCAGCGAGGAGATGAACGCCAACCTCATCCGGACGGGCTACTCGCCGAACATCAAGGAGCGCCGGGACTGTTCCTGCGCCCTCTTCGACGCCGACGGCGAGATGATCAGCCAGGCGGAGAACATGCCCGTCCACCTCGGGTCGATGCCCTTCTCGGTCGCGTCGGCGATCGAGCGGTTCCCGCCGGAGACGCTCGCGCCGGGCGACTCGGTGCTCCTCAACGATCCGTTCCGGGGCGGGGCGCACCTCCCCGACCTGACGCTCGTGACGCCCGTGTTCGTCGCGGACGAGGTGGTCGCCTACGCGGCGAACCGCGCGCACCACGCGGACGTCGGCGGGGCGCGGGCCGGCAGCGTCGCCGCGGACTCGACGGAGATCTACCAGGAGGGGATCCGCATCCCCCCGGTCAAGCTCTTCGAGGGCGGGCGGGCGAACGAGACCGCGATGGAGGTGATCCTGGCGAACGTCCGCACGCCGGACGAGCGCCGCGGCGACCTCCGGGCGCAGCAGGCCGCCAACGAGACGGGCCGCCGTCGGTTCGAGAAACTCGTCGAGCGGTACGGGCGCGAGCGGCTGGGGGCGGCGCTCGCGGAGATCAAGGACTACTCGGAGCGGCGGATGCGCGCCGAACTCGGTTCGCTCCCCGACGGCGCGTACCGCTTCGAGGACGTGCTCGACGACGACGGGCGGGGGAACCGGGACCTCCCCGTCGTCGCCGAGGTGACCATCGAGGGCGACGCCGTGACGGTCGACTTCGAGGGGACCGCGGCGCAGACGGCGGGGCCCGTGAACGCCGTGTTCGCGGTGACGGCGTCGGCGACCTACTACGTGGTGCGCTGCGTGACGGACCCGGACATTCCCCCGAACCACGGCTGCTATCGCCCGATCGAGATCCGCGCTCCCGAGGGGACGATCGTGAACGCCGCGCCGCCGGCGGCCGTGGTCGGCGGCAACCTCGAGACCTCCCAGCGCGTCACCGACGTCGTCCTCGGCGCGTTCGCCGAGGCGGACCCGGACCGCGTCCTCGCCGGCTGTCAGAGCACGATGAACAACGTCACCTTCGGCGGGACGGATCCGCGCGACGGCACGCCGTACGCGTTCTACGAGACGCAGGGGGGCGGGTTCGGCGGTCGGGCCGGCAGGGACGGCATGGACGGCGTCCACGTCCACATGTCGAACACGATGAACACGCCCGTCGAGGTGCTCGAGACGGCCTATCCGCTCCGGGTCGCGCGCTACGAGTTCCGCGAGGACTCCGGCGGCCCCGGCACCTTCCGCGGCGGACTCGGACTGCGCCGCGACATCGGCGTCCGCGATCACCGCGCGACGTTCAGCTTCCTCGCCGAGCGCCACCGCCACGCGCCCTACGGACTGGTCGGCGGAGCCGACGGCGAGCGGGGCGCGGCGTACCTGTTCGCGGGCGCGGAGCCGTTCGACCGCCCGGACGACGCCGACGGCGAGCGGTTACCGCCGAAGACCGTGCGCGAACTCGGGCCGGGCGACCTCGTGAGCGTCCGGACGCCGGGCGCCGGCGGGTACGGCGACCCGACGGCCCGGGCGCACGCCGCGGTCCGTCGCGACGTCGAACTCGGAAAGGTCTCGGCCGAGACGGCCCGCGCGGAGTACGGGCTGTCGGACGCCGAACTCGCCGACTCCGATCCGGACGACCGCGAGGAGTGAGTCCCGCGGACCGGGCGGTGACCGTTCGCGTCCGATCACCGGGTGGTCGGGGGTGGGTCACCGACGCGTCCGCCTCTGCCGATGGAGACCGCGGCCGCTTCCCGCGATCGTCTTACGCGACTGCGGCCTCCCTCGCACGTGTGCCCAGTCCGTCGACCAGTGGGTGACGGGACGACCGAGGTGCACGCGCTACGCCGAGACGGACGCTACGGGAGAGAATATCACCCACGCCCTGTCGTTGTATTCAACGGAACGAGAATACCATGCCTGGGGGACGATGCTAATTGGTTTCTGTCTACCTGACGAGTACCATTCGAGGGATCGACGATGGAAGGACCACGCGATAGTGACCGGACACGGGAACAGGGGATCGATTTCGGCAGTCTCGCCGAGGACCTCGCCACGCACGAGTACCCGGCTACGACGGCGGAACTACTCGCAGATTATGGCGACGCTGAACTCAGCTGCTCGAACGGTACACAGACCTTCCAAAGCGTGCTTGAGCCCTTCGCAGAGATGCAGTTCGATTCTGCTGGGGAAGTCCGGCAAGCGGTGTATACCATGGTCGATGACGCCGCGATCGGGCGGAAATATTACAGCGATCGAACGCCGCCTGCCCCTGGAGAAGACCGGGAAGGACCCGACGAGTCATTCTGAATAGGTATGCTCGCGTGTCGACGTACGTGGCGCTTCTAGCGCCACGGGACACCCACGTACCGAGGGAGAGCCCCTCCGTTCGAGGCCGTGGGAACGGGTCCTACTGCGCAGGCAGCCCCGCCGTTTACGGCGGGCGAGGATGTTACGCACGCTAGAATCTCGAGTGACTAACGTCGGTCGGTCGTCGGTGGCTGGACCGGTTCCCAGGCGTCGTATCCACCTGCCATACTTGCGACTCGCTCGGTGTCACCGTATTTTTCGACGAGGCGAGCCGCTTGAATGGACGTTTCACCGATGTAACAGTAGACGATGACATCGTCGGCCCAATCCCGGTCGACGACCGTCTCTTCGAGGGCCTCGATCGTGAGGTGTTCCGCGCCAGGCAGATGTCCTTCGGCGTACGCCTCTCGATCGCGGATATCGATGAGATCGAACTCGTCGCCCCGTTCGATCCGTTCACGTACCGTCTCCGGTGGTACTTCCTGGGTCATCACTGTTTACGGAGATAGATGTGATAGGTTCCGTCGCCACTACGCCACACTCGCGCCTCGGCGTCGTCGCCGACGGCCTTGGGCACGTTCTCGGTACAGGGGACGTGATCGGTCTCCTGAACGAGGAGATCTCCCAATTCGAGGCCCTGTAACCCCTTTTTCGCCTCGATCTGGGGATACGGACAGACCTCGCCCATCATGTCCTGGACGAGATCGGCCTCGTTCAAGAGTCGTTCAGCTTCTTCGTCGCTCAGTTCGTCCGGTGCGTCGATGACGTCGTCGATGGATGGCATCGTGGTGTATTCGTGTGTAGTTGGTTGGCGCACAGTTCAGATGGCACAGCCGACCTCGCGGTAGATCCAGTGGGTCATCACGTAGACGCCGATGACGATTCCGGCCGCCGCGATGAACGAGTGGATCGAGAGTTCCGCGATACCCGAGTAGATGTTCCCGATGTTACACCCCGGGGCGAGTCGCGACCCGGCTCCCATGAGGAAGCCGCCGAAAACGGCGTTCGGGACGCGCCGACGCTTCGGCACGCGCACCGAGAAATCACCGCTCCAGAGGGCGGCGAGGAACGCGCCGACGATGACGAAGCCGATCATCACCATGTCGACGGTGACGCTGACGCCCTGCCCCTGGAAGAGAACGGAGCCCCAGTACTCGAAGGAGGCCGCGTCCACGCCGATCTGCGACAGTAGGTACCCCGTCCACCGGGCCTCGGGGCCGGTGATGCCGACGATGGACACCTGCGTGAACCAGAGGACGGCGGCGGCGGTGATCCCGAGGGCGGCGGTCCGCGGATCCCACGGACGCTTACTCGACGCGACCGGCTCACGCCACGCTCGTAGGAGTCCTCGGAAGTACTCCCTCGTACCGTGTGCGAACTGCCGGAGCCCCGCGATTGACGCGGGAAACACTGTGATCCACACCGACGCCACTGGTGTTCCCCCACTGAGGTCGGCGTCGTGCCCCGTCCGTCCGATCAGCGTCGCGTAGACGAGCACGCCGATAGCCGCGATCAGCAACGCCAGGAGCCCGGCCGGGATGGGCGAAACGGTGAACAGGCTAACGCCCTCGCCAATCGTGAGCGGCTCGAAATAGGTGGCTTGGAGCGTCGGGAACGCGACGGTGAAGGCCGCGTAGCCGACGCCCATGAACAGGAGCGTGAGCCAGAACTGCAGGTAGCCCTCGCCGGCTCGGTAGAGCGTTCCGCTGGCGCAGCCGCCGGCGTAGGTCATCCCCACGCCGAAGATGAAGCCGCCGACGAGCCCGGTCAGGCCCCATCCGGGCGTCCAGAAGCCCCGATAGTAGCCGAGTTGATACGCGATACCCCAAAAGACCATGGTGAGCAGCGTCGCAGCGAGGACGCCCTTGGTGACGCGGGAGTCCTTGTACGCGAAAAAGTCCCGGAAAGCGTTCACGAAACAGAATCGTCCCTTCTGCAGGAACGCTCCGAGGCTTAGTCCGACGACCGCCGCGACGAGCACTGTCGGAATCACGTCCAACGCTACGTTATTGTACGGTTTAACCGATCTCGAACCGGGAGTACCTGCCCTGACTCAGAACGTGCCGTGTTTTCGAGAGCGGAAGAATTCAACGTGTGAAGGGTCATCACGGCGAACAATCGCTATTTCGCCCCTCGTAGGTGCCAGCAGTATTTGCTGGAGGACCCATTATATGATAGCCCACCGTATTTATCACCAATCCATATCATATTTACCGACCGATCTCAGCGAGATAGAACAAACCATAGAAACGAGCACGTACTTTAGAGCTTGAAACGTCATAGAGAGCACGCCGAAGAATTAGTGTGTTTAGTGATATGACCGGAGGCGGAGATCGCTACCAGCAGATGAGTGCCGAAAAACGCTGCTTCGGTAGCGACATCGAACGGCTCGACTCAGGTTTGCTGACCAGTAATTCCTTTAACACTATCTCGTAACTCGGCTACTGCTTCTCGGACATCCGTTCTGAAAGGGGCCTATGCGGATCCCTCCGTATAGCGCGCTATATCGAACTCACAATCGAGACCCTCCCGAGATGTCTTCGATCGTCTCGATCACGTCCTTCCTCGATTCACTCAGTCAATCACTCTATTAGCTATCTCTGCGAAGATGGGTTTCTACGGTCTACGATCGGACCGCATCGCCGAATTCTTCAACAAGAGCGTCGTTGAGGACCGCTCCATCATTACGGCGTTTGATGACGGCAAGCCATCGGCCATACTTCCCTCGCTCGTCATCTTTGCTCGTTTCGATAAAAAATGGCCACTCTCGATCCGCTCCCTGGGCGACCCACTCCTCGACAAACTCTTTATGTCGCTGGCCAGTAGCGTACTCCTCGCTGTCCTTGGAGGACCCAAAGATTTCCGCGGTATCGATATCACGGAGTCGAACCCGAGCTTCATCGCCCGTGAGTATCACGCCGAACCCCAGATCGATACTGAGATCGAGCGTGTCACCGTCGACCACGCGCTCAACATCAGCGCGATATTGCCAGAGATCCATGGCTTTTCATCACTATATGCACAAATAATATTAACGAATGAGGTACTATTCACGCATTGGGTAGACGTTTTCGATGAGTTCGACGGTGTTCCCTGTTCAGGCGCGGTATGAACCCACTCGATCATTCTCTGGTTATTTTCTCTAACGGAGTGATCCAAAGTCGGGGGGCAGGGCGAGTGTTACAGACGTGTCACGTGCCAAATAACCCCCCGGCAGGCGGGACGCGAGCTTCACCGGTTGGGTGGAGAGGGTTGTCGCCCCGCAGGCGGTAGAGACGTCTCGGATCTGAAACTCATCTGGCTAGCTATTTACCTAGAGCATGCGGCTGGGCCCCTCGCTGGTCCCGGTGAGGGGGTGGAGGGGGTGGCATCACGGTGGGGACTGATCTTCCGTTCTACGCACGCATGCACGCTCAGTACCCCTGCTAACAGTGTGTGGGCGTCTCGTGCTGTGACGCCTAAGAGCGGGCAACCGTGTGTAGATCGATGGACACACCGGTCGCTACTGGAGTCACTACTACCGGTGTCATCGGCTTCAATGGGTTCAAACCGGCGAGAGAGATCACCGCTGCCGTCGAAGAGACGTCGGTCAGTGGAGCAGCGCATGAAGTCACGGCTGTCTCCCCGTGAATGATCCTTACTAGTTTCCACGACGAACGTTACGGCGACGAGGATATCACGAGTCATGGCTGGTCCTCGTCAGCTCCAACTGGCTCAACGAGGACGATCCCTTGTTCTTCGACGGCGACGCGACAATTAGCGTAGGTGAACGCGACGAGGCCCCGATCGAACGACGCGAACGTGCCGTGAACGTCCCCCGCCCCCGCTAGCACCGAGTGAAACGAGGCGCGCAGCGTGGTCCTCGTGAGCGGAGCGCACAAAGGCAGGGAAGCCACAGCCCGCGCAACGGAGTGAGCAGGACCGCCTTCCCGTGGTCGCGGGATGCCGAACGGCTGCGGGCTTTCAGACATGCGGTCTCAGCTGGTTTGCTTCGCGTTCAGCTCTCGCAGGAACCTGCCGGCCGTCGTTCCGATACGCACGCCATCGATGTTGCGCATATCGAGGTCGACCGTGGCTGTCCGAACCGGGTAGTGCTCGACGAGAAGACGGTGGATACCGGTTCGGACGGTCTCCGTTCCATACTGATCGACAATTGCTGCCATCACCTCGCCGAAATGGACGTCGTGGTGGTCCGCACGCGGCGTCTCGGCTCGCTAAGTCCTCCCCGGAGGCGTGTCCGCGATGGAGGAGATAGAACTGCATACTGCGCTCGACAGCGACGAACGATGCCTCGATCACCGCTGTGTAGTATCCGTTCTGCTCGCGGAGCGTCCGCGCTGCTTCGAGGAGTCGACAGACCTTCCGTCGCTGGACGAGGGCGGGTCAGAGACGTCCAGATCGGATTCGCCTAGTTCGCCCACGGGTCTCCTGAAAGGCTGCCTCGGCGTCGGTGAGCGCATCGTCGACGTAGCTATCGTCCATTCGTGGGCACCTCCTCTTCGAGTTGCGTGAGCGTGTCGGAGGTTGTGAGCGTCAGGCCCGTCGTGAAGATCTCGCGCAGTCGATCCCCGTAGTGGCGTACGCTCTCGACGGATTCGACGAGGACGTGGAATTCGTAGCGGTCACCATCGAAGGAATCCTCGTTCAGCTCCGACGTGATTTCGTGGGGGGTTTGCTGGGCTGTCGCCTGGGTTCCGTCCACGAGTACGAAGCAATCGATATCGCTTCGCCGGTCGGCGTCCCCTCGGGCAACACTGCTAAAGAGGACGATTCCGTGGATCTCCTCGATCTCGTCAGCTAACCTTCTAACGAGTTCTCGAACCACGTCGACTGTAGTAAATAATATAGTTATGACTTATAGTCGAGATAAACGACTATATCCTATAGCCAGGAGCGTTGCCTCGCCGGCTGTCGGTTCTCACCCACTGATGAGCAGCAGATCCAGCATACGACGATGAATTATGGCTATAAAGTATGACGTTATATCATAGTCAGATACTACAGCCAGGGACTATAGCTAGAGGATATAGCTGTGGTTTATAACGAAGAGTGAGAGCGACCACCGTCTAGACGACCCGATTCCGACGGGTCAGGTGGCGCGGGGGACTTGGCCGTAGAGCGCACCGATCTCCGCGGTCGAAAAGGACAGAACAACTGATGAGGACTCCCGGTCGGGCGTCGTGGCGCTCGAGTTGTCCCTCGACGCGAACCCGGCTGTGGCGACGAACGGCGAGTCGACGCCCGTGCTGAACGCACGGAGAAATTCCCGGGGAATCCCGTGTCGAACGCCGATCAGGTGGCGTCGAGATCGTATCCCCACTCGCGGAGCACCTCGGCGATGAGCTCCGGATTGCGCTGTGCGACGACCATCGCGGCCTCCCGGTAGTCGGACTTGTAGACGTCCTCGCCGAGGAGCTCTTCGAGCGTATCCTGGAGCTCGTCCTCGGCTTCGATGATCTCCTCCCGCAGGAAGTACGGGACCTGTTCGCGCCCCTCGTTTACCCTATCGCGGCGGAGTTTGTACGGGATCGAGTCCATCGTGAGGCGCTGCGATCCGGTTCCGGAGTCGAGCGAGGGGTCCGTGTCCGCGTCGTTCGTTTTTGTGGGTGACGGGTCGGCCGGCGTCTCGCGTTCCCGGTTCGGGACGTCCGTCTCCCGCTCGTCGGAGCGTTCCACGTCGCTTCCCGATTCGTCGAGGCCGGCGTCCCGGGAGCCGGATTTGAGCCCCATTACGCCACCACCTCGGGGGGCTCGATTCCCGCCTCCCGTTCGAGATGCCGGGCGAGTTCGTCGAACTGGTCGAGCGTCTCGAGTTCGTAGTCGCGTCTTCGTTCACGGTGGTTCTCGACGTACGCGTAGGGACTGCACTGCTGCTTCCAGCTCCCCTCCATCAACGAGCCGCGCTCGCCGACGACCACCGGCACCGGGAATCCGCTCCCGCGGAGGTCCCCGAGGATCTCCCGCTGATCGCGCGTGTCTCGGTATCCGATCGGGACGACCGCGAGTACGCCGACGTCGACGTCGATGCTCTGTTCCAGTCCGTCGACGAGGTCGTCCAACCCTTCGATCGATTCCTGGCCCTTCGCGGTGGCCTCGAACGGGATGACGACGTTCCGGACCGCGACCAGCGCGTTGTAGAGGATCGGCCCCGCCTTTCCGGCCGAATCAACGATCACCACGTCGTACTCGTCGCGGACGTTCGCCTCGCGGAGGACGCGGTGGAGCTGGTGGTACATGCTGTAGGACTCCCCGAAGTTCTCGGCCTGGTTCTTCTCGTTGAGGAGGAACTCGTGGAGGTCCTCGAGCATGTTGTGCGACGGGATCAGATCGACCCCGCCCTCCACCTCGAGAGCGAGATCGTGGAAGTCGCCCTTCGGACGCCCGACCAGGTGGCGGACGAGATTATCGACGGTCGGGTCGCCGCGGTCGTAGTCGGGACCGAAGAAGTACGTGAGGCTCCCGTTCTGGGTATCCATGTCGATGGTGAGGACGTCGTGACCCGCGCGCGCGTGGCTCGCCGCGAGCGTCGCGGCCGTCGTCGTCTTCCCGACGCCGCCCGCCTCCGATACGGGGGTGTAGGTGAGCATTACCGGATAGTCGAGGAACGAGGATATAAATCTAAGTCAGACAATACAGCTATATCAGTTGAATATCGCGTAGAGCTACAGGAGATAGCTATACCATTCAACTATACCCACCAGCAACAGCGTTCGAGCATTGTCGACCGCTACCGCCTACGGCGACTGCACATCGTCGCATATGACGCCTCATCCGGGTGTAGAACCTCGTCGGTAGACCTCACTGCCGCCTGTTCCCTCCCCCGTACGGTATCGAGCACGCGCAAGAGAAGATATAACTATGATATACACCTATACTTTATAGTCATAGATTATAGCTGTTATTACTCCCAGGATCACCCGCCCGAGCAGCGCCCCGTCGGCGCTAGTCGTGACAGTCGAGGAGGCCGGCGGAGAACCGTACGCCGAGGGAATGACGCGCTCGCGGAGGGTCGAGATCGACCGGCGTACCTCGTAGACGGGCGTGCCTCGGCTGAACTGAGTTCACAGGAGGGGTAGACAGCGGTGACAGCTGCCCCAGTGGTGATACGAGCGAGGGGCGACCAGCTCATAAATCCTATGCCGCGATATGAATGAGCGTCCCTAGGGAGTTGAGACTGGCTCTCTCAATGCACAGCGATCTCAATCAATACGTTTGGCTCCCGCGGACGGAGCTCTGCTCATGTCCTTAGATGGCATGTAGCACGGTATAGGAGGAGATGGGTGGTCTTCCTCTGAGGCACAGTTCGTTCCCCTACTTTACTCAAGTTGGCGGGTCACCTGATCGAATGCTGTGGCAGGTTCCTGAAGACGACCCACTAGTGTCGGATCGCCATAGCTGACGTAGCGGTACTCGGGAATGGACTGTAGGTCGCGATAGAGGTTGTTGAACGCGACGAGGTCGTCTGTCTCGAAGTAGGTGATGAAATCGACATCGTCCAATCCGCTCGCGTGATAGAGTTGCCGACGGACACTGTCGAGATACTCCAACGTTGGTTCGATGTGACCTCGCATCAGTTCGAGCTGTTTCTCATTCGACAAGTTCCACCACTCGGCCGTCTTCCGAACTGGAATGACAATCGCATACTGTGGTGGTTCGGGACCGTCGTAGGTTGTCACCTCCAGTTCCGCATTAAGGTCGGGGGCATCTGGCGTATACACGGCTTCACGGATGAGGCCGACTAACGCTTCGGTTTGTTGGGAGTGCCCACCAAGTGTTGTCTCGCGGAAGTCCTGCAAAAACGCCTGTGCAGTCGTCAATTCGCGAGCATGAATCCTCAGCATATAGTCCGCGTCGGGTGTCAGTCCTTCCAGTACATACGCGTCCACGAGGACGTCATCTTCGTAGTTGGTGAGAAGGTCCGTAACCCCATCCGGCGTGATATCGGGTGATTCTCCCGCGTTATTCGTCCGTACTGGAGTAACTGTGAACGCTGCGAATACTCCAAACACCCCCGTTTCGTCAAGCATTGGCGCACCGTGACTGGACATGTTCTGTCGGTTTGGTAATCATGCGCAAAGTTTTTTAGGGTTGTCCGCAGTCGAAGGATCTTCTCAACTGGCGAACGTTCTTGACCTACTGTCAGTCTATCCAGTGTACTTGCCGTTGACAATTATTCTACCGGTGAGCATGGCGTTCTAGTGACAGAATCCCTGTGACTTTTTCGGGCAGTCGGGTTCGTCTTTCTATAGATGGCGCCGTCGCAGTCTACACACCGCGCGGTTTTCCGGGATATCGCACAAATCGCCTACTCCGAGTGGCCCGCGTACGATTCAACGCCGTTGTACGATCGCACCTCGCTGGCAGGACTGGAATCAGATGTTCGCATGGTCTCCGACCAGTGGTTCAGACACGACGTCCACGATTCAGTTGATGAGTTCGTCTGCTCAGTCCCGTTAGCTTATTTCAGGTTCGGCGTCCACGACCGCTATGCAGGTTCGACACGCTACGAGATGGACACACTCTTTCGCGTGTTCGTTCTGAAAGAATCCCACGGGTGGAGTCACGAAACAGCACTCATTGAATACCTCAACCGCCATCCCTCACTCTGTGATCAGTTGGGGTTGGAGACGATTCCAGACCAATCGACACTGTGGCGTAGTTGGAACAAGCGATTCACTGCAGATCTTCGCGAGACGATTGAAACGGCTGCTCGAACGATTCTCATCAAAGCTCAGAATGCAGGTATTGCAGTTCCGCGCGAGCCAGAACGGAATCTTCCGCCTCGCGGTGAGGGCTGTGAGATTCACGAGAACGCCTACTGGGACTTACAGACCTATCTTGGCCTCCGCGAGAACTTGGCTGCGAACGAGGGGGCTCGTAGCTTCATTTACGAGTCACCTCGTGATCGTACTCCACTGGGCCACGCTCATCGTGACCACCTTCGGGATCTCTCGATACCGGAGATTCGAGAGATGTACCGACAGGCGGTTGATCGGCTGTTGGGCGAAGTAACGGAGACAGAGGAGTTCTTCCGGGCGGGAATCGTCGCGATCGATATCACCGAAGCTGACCCGTTCACGGGTGACCGAAGTGGGCACGAGGACGAGATTCTCGGGACGAAAGAGAACACCGACGAGTACGCCTACCAGTGGGCAACAGTACAGCTGGTGGGCAATGTGGTTCCAATCGTGCTCGATGTGCGGCCTGTGCGGCGCGGGGAATCCCGTAAAGAGATCGTTGAGGATCTGCTTGATTCGGCCCAAGACGCCGTTCACGTCGATAACGTCCTGATGGACCGGGAGTTCGACAGTCAGCATATTCTCGAGATGCTCAACCGGCGTGGGTTGTCGTACGTCGTCCCGAAACGAATGCAGACCAGCGAGAAAGCCCAGGCCAAGCGATTGCTCCGACGTGACCAAGATCGATACGAGACCGATCGGAAGCTGCATCTCGGGAACAACGAGTGGCACGAGACGTCGCTGATCTACCGACGGAAGGAGAACTCTGAGCACGACGACCACCGACAGTATTCGGTGTTCATGACGAATCGGGGGTGCGGGCACCTCACCGAGTACGGTTACAGGTGGGAGATCGAAAGCGGCTACAAGTCGATCAAACGTTTCATGGCCGCCACCACGTCGAAGGATTTCGTGCTACGGTTCTTCTATTTCGCGTTCGCGTCTCTGTTGTACTCGATTTGGCGAGCGGTCGATCTGCTCGTGCAGGTCGAGTTAACTGGTGAGTACGAGCACGCACCAGTCGTGACGGCCGACAATACGCTCACACTGCTGAAGAAGGAAACCGGAATCGGGTAGTGAGGCGCTCAGTCTGGAATAGAGCCGGTGTGAATGGCAACGCTGTCGGCAGTCTCAGAAATTCGGCAATACAGTTGACTGTGTGACAAGACGGCGCAATTGAGAGGCGATCTGAAGCAGTTTTTACTCACGGATTCGTCCGCAACCACGCATTACAGGCCCGCTAAATCCGTTGTAGTCTCAACTTGCAGCGTCCCTCGAATCCTACGAGTTCGGAGGCCGGGGTTCTGATCCGTGCCCCTAGCGAGGCGCGTGGAGTACGTGTCTCGGGGTCCGGTAGGCGAACGGTAGCTACGGTGGTTTCGCGGGAGGGGAATAGCTCGAGCATCCCCCACGGGTATGACGCGGAATGTCACGCCGAGAGGCGGTCATCAAGTCGGTCGAGCGGCCCGCGCAGGTTACGATCGACAGGGTCGACCTCAGGCACCGCTCGTTCTTCCGGACTGGCGGTAACCGAGCAGGAGAAGTACCGCAGTCACGCCTCCGACGCCGGTGACCGCGAGGTACGTCAGCCCCGTCGAGAGCCCGATCGTCGCGGCGAGTCCGCCGAGAATAGCTGCGCCGCCGAGCAGTTCGAGCACGGCACAGCACACGACGACGCCACCGAGTCCGGCGTACGGCAGGAGCGAGTCAGCGTCGTCGCCATCACGAGTCGTCATCGTCCCGCACGATCTCGCAGCCGAGGACGCTCTCGATGTTCTGGCGGATACACTCGTCGGCGAGTTCGACCAGCCGGATCCCCTCCGTCCGGGCGACCTCGTAGAACCGCTTGCGGCCGTCTCGTTCGACCGTGACGAGCTGGCAGTTCTTCAGACACTGGAGGTGGTGCGAGACGAGGTTCGCCGAGAGGTCCGTTCGCTCGCAGATCTCGGTCACGTTCAGCGGACCGTCGGCCTCGACGATCGTCTGGTAGATGCGAAGCCGCGTCGCGTCCCCCAGCGCGCGGAAGATGGTCGCTCGGGCCTCGTTGACGTCGTCGGTCGATTGCAAGAGTGAGACGCTCATTATAACATGTGTTGATGTATAGGGGCATAGGCGTTACGGAGCCACGTCGCCGTCGAAAGTCGGCATTGATTTAAACTTCGATGCTCAAACGAAGGTTGAAATGAGTGCTGAGTGCGAGTACGACCTCGTCGTCCTCGGCGGCGGGGCCGCGGCGTTCGCCGCGCTGACCGAAGCGAGCGGACGCGGACTCTCGACCGCCCTCGTGAACGCCGGGCTGCCGCTCGGCGGGACCTGCGTGAACGTCGGGTGCGTTCCGAGCAAGCACCTCCTCGAGGTCGGGAAGGTGGCGTTCGAACCGCCCCGGAACCCGTTCGAGGCGGTGCAGTACGGGGAGGGCGAGCCGACGACGGACTGGGCGACCGCGCTCGACGAGAAGGACCGGCTCGTCGCGCAGTTGCGCGAGCGGAACTACGTCGACGTCGCCGAACACTTCGAGATCGACGTCTACGAGGGCTACGGCCGATTCGCCGACGGGGAGGGACGAAGTCCCTCCGGCAGTCGGGCTGCGCCCGCCGACAGCCCGACGATCGAGATCGTCGACGGGGACGACGAGGGGACCGCCATCACGGGCGAGAAGGCGCTCATCGCCACGGGGAGTTCGCCCCGGATCGCCCCTCTCGACGGGATCGAAGACGTCCCCTACGAGACGAGCGAGACGATCCTCGCACGACGTGATCTCCCCGAGAGCATCGTCGTGATCGGCGGGGGGTACATCGGCCTCGAGTGGGGCCAGATTCTCCACCACGTGGGGACGGACGTGACGATCCTCCAGCGCTCCGAGCACGTCCTCTCGAAGATGGAGGGTCAGCTCGGACGCGAGCTTCGACGCTGCTTCGAAGCCGAAGGCATCGAGGTCGTTACCGACGTCGATATTCGGCGCGTCGAATCCGCAGACGCCGTCGCGACGGACGGTGGGACACGGGCGGCCGAACGAGGCGTCGCCGTCACTGCCGACGTCGACGGTGAGCACCGGCGCTTTACCGCGACCGACCTGTTCGTCGCCACCGGCGTCCGCCCGAACAGCGAGGACATCGGCCTCGATGCGATCGGCGTCGAGACCGACGGGTCGGGGGCCGTCGTTGTCGACGAGTACCTCCGGACGGCGAACGCCGACGTCTACGCGGCGGGCGACGTCGTCGGCGAGCCGATGCTCGAAACGGTGGCGGCGAAAGAGGGCAATCACGCGGTGAAGAACGCGTTCGGCAGCCAGGAACGCCGTGCCTCGGACCGTTCGAGCGGGCGAAGCCCACGAGAAGAGACCGGGGGGAAGACCATCGACTATAACGCGGTTCCGAAGGTCGTCTTCACGAGTCCAGAAGTCGCCGCCGTCGGGACGACCGAACGCGAGTACGTGGCGGAACACGGGACCTGTTCCTGCCGGACGGTCGACATGGAGGACGTACCGAAGGCGATGGCCGTCGAGGATACGCGGGGCCTGCTCCAGGTGGTCAAGCACCACGAGACCGACGAGATCGTCGGCGTCCACGTCGTCGGCCCCCGGGCGGCCGATATGATCCCCGAGGCGACGCTCGCCGTCAAGTTCGGGCTGACTGTCGACGACATCATCGACACGGTCCACCCGTTCCCGACGTTCAGCGAGGCGTTCAAGCACGCCTGCCAGGCGTTCCATCGGGACACCTCGACGATGAGCTGCTGCGTCGAATGATCGACAAACCCGTCCTCCCCCGTCGATCGACAAGTGCGCGATGTCGCTGTAGATACAGTCGTCGAGCGTCTCTCGGGGAAGCGCTCACCTCGTTCACCCTGTTGTTCAAGTCCCGCTAGGGATCGCCGGTGGTTCTTTGTGATTCGACGTACAAACGAACATTAGAATGAGTACCGCCGATACCTACGACCTCATCGTCCTCGGTGGGGGCATGGCCGGGCTCCCGGTGAGCATCAGAGGTGCACGAAGCGGCCTGAAGACCGCACTGATCGAAGACGGCGATCTCGGCGGGACGTGCCTGAACCGGGGGTGCATTCCCACGAAGACGATGATCCGGAGCGCCGAGGTCGCGCACCTCGTCGACCGCGCGGAGGAGTTCGGGATCGTGCGTGAAGGGGAAGCCCGGACCGATATGGAGGCCGTCGTCGAGCGCAAGCGGCGCGTCCTCGAAGGCATCCGCGAGGGCGCCTACACCAACGTCGAGAACACGGAGGGGCTCGACCTCGTCGAGGGGCGCGGGGTCTTCGAATCGCCGACCGAGATCGCGGTGAACGACCGCGTCCTCACCGCGGACACGATCGTGGTCAACACGGGTGCCCGACCGACGAAACCACCTATCGAGGGGCTCGATGAGGTGCCGACGTTGGACAGTACGAGCGCGCTCGAACTCTCGGAGGTCCCGCGGCACCTCGCGGTCGTCGGTGGCGGATACGTCGGGTGCGAGTACGCCCAGCTGTACGAACGGCTCGGCGCAGACGTGACGGTGTTCCAGCGGGGCGACCGCCTGCTCCCGGGGGAGGAGCCGGACGTGAGTACCGTGATACGGGAGGCGTTCGAATCCGAGGGGATCGACGTGCGGACGAACGCGACCGTCGAACGGCTCGAATCCACCGGATCGGGGATCGAGGTTTCCGCGACCGAGGGCGGAAGGACGACGACCGTCGACGCCTCGCACGTACTCATCGCGACCGGGCGGCGACCCAACAGCGACGAGATCGGTCTCGAAGCGACCGACGTAGAAACCGACGAGGGGGGATTCATCGAGGTCGACGAACAGTTCCGGACCGCCGAGGATTCCATCCGGGCGCTGGGTGACGTCGTCGGCGGGCCGATGTTCACCCACTCGGCGCGGGACGACGCGGCTCTCCTCCATCGCCACCTCGTCGAGGGCGAGACGATCGACGCCCGCGATCGAATCGTTCCCCACGCCGTCTTCACCGACCCCCAGGTCGGCCGCGTCGGGCTGACCGAGGAACAGGCGAACGAGCGGGGCTACGAGGTCGCAGTCGGTCGATCGGACTACGCCGACCAGGGGAAGCCGAAAGCCCTCGGTCTCACCGAGGGCTTCGTCAAGATCGTCTCCGACGCGGACAGTGGCGAAATCCTCGGCGGCCACGTCGTCGGCGAGCAGGGAGCCGATCTGATCCACGAGATCGTCATCGCGATGAAGCTCGGCGGGACGGCCCGGGACGTCGCCGAGACGATCCACGTCCACCCGACGCTCCCCGAGGTCGTGAACGCGGCGGCGGGCGGCGTCCACAGGCCGTCGTAGCAGATCGCACACGAGCCGCCCGAGAGCGGCGGATCGGCGGCAGCCTCGAAACGATCGCCCCCGTCGGTCGCGACGGGGCGATCGACTGGTGCCGTCCTCCGCACCTCGAGTCCCATCGCCTCTTCGCCAGTATCTCGGACGTTGGAACCGAGTTCTGTCCGACTCCTCCTCCCGCGGGTGAGGTCGAAACCGACGGTCATTCGACGTCGGATCGTGGGGCAGTCCCGCACCTGACTACCTCCTCGCTGGGTAGCGAGAGCGGCGCATTCAGGCAGCTTCTATTCTATGCATAGTTTAAGGACAACGAGTTTAAACCGCGAGTATGGTTCATAATAGTGGTGAGAGTGGAATGGACATAGAGTATACGGACGTAGAATGGGACGAATATGACAATAGGGTCGGAAGGGCGTTCGATGGCTTCCTGACCGCGTCGGACGATCTGGAAACCGTCCGGGCGGAGGCGGTCGCGTTCATCGGGGAGACGGTCGCTGCCGCCGGCGCTGACGGCGTCGTCGTCGCCATGAGCGGCGGCGTCGACTCGACGCTGACCGCGGCGCTCGCCGTCGAGGCGGTCGGCGGCGAGAACGTGCTCGGGCTGGCGCTGCCCTACAAGAAAACCGACGGCAGGCACACGAACGAGGCCCGGACGATGGCGGAGGGCCTGGGTATCGAGTTCCGCGCCGTGTCGCTTCGTCCGGTGCTCGACCGGTTCGAGGACCTGATCGCCCCCGCGATCGACCCGGACGGCGACGTGCGGACGATCGGAAACGTGATCGCGCGGCTCCGGATGCTGTGTGCGTACTACGCGGCCAACGCCGGCAACCGACTCGTGCTCGGGACGAGCAATCGGTCGGAGCTGTTGCTCGGCTACTTCACCAAACACGGCGACGGCGCTGCGGACCTCTACCCGATCGGGGACCTCTACAAGCGCGAGGTTCGCGCGCTCGCCGATCGCGTGGGCCTCCCCCAGCGGCTCCTCTACAAGGAGCCGACCGCCGGTCTCTGGACGGGCCAGACCGACCGCGACGAACTGGGGGCACCCTACGACGCGATCGACCCGATCCTCCACTCGCTGGTCGAACGGGATCGGGGCATCGACGAGACCGCCGAGCGCCTTGGCGCGGATCGTCGGACGGTCGAAGGGATCGCGCGTCGATGCGTCGAGACGTGGCACAAGCGGTCCCCGATGCCGACGCCCGGACGCGGGGAGCGGTAGTCCGGGGCGTTCCCCGACGACCCGGACGGTCGAGGGGGTGTAACGGGGAGGATCAAGAGCTATGACGATCCCGGTGCGTGAGGGGGGTATGGGCGGGAGTGGTCGAGTGACCGGGGACGAGCCACCCGTCGTCGCAGCCGCGGAAGTGACGGCGGCCCGAACGGACGAGGCATCGCTCCCGTCGGTTGCCGGGGTGGTGCTCGCCGCGGGGACGAGTTCGCGATTCGGCGCGGGAAACAAGCTGCTCGCCGAACTCGACGGCGAACCGCTCGTCCGCCGCGCCGTCCGAACGCTGCTCGATGCTACGCTCGGTCGGGTCATCGTCGTCCTCGGTCACGAGTCGGCGTCGGTTCGCGAGGCGCTCTCCGACCTCGACGTGCCGTTCGTCGAAAATCCCCGTTACGAGGCCGGCCAGTCGACGTCGGTTCGAGCGGGAGTCCGCGCGGTCGCGGAGACCGACGCGACCGCGGCCGTCTTCCTCTCTGGCGATATGCCGTTCGTCGACCCGGAGACCGTCGATCGCCTCGTCGAAGCCTACAGCCTCGGCGTCGGTGACGCGATCGCGGCCGCTCACGCCGGGCGGCGCGGCAATCCGGTGCTGTTCGACCGCCGGCACTTCGACGCACTCCGCGGTATCGAGGGGGACGTCGGGGGCCGGTCGGTGCTCCTCGGGAGCGACGCCGCCGCGCTCCTCGACGTCGACGATCCGGGCGTGACGACCGACGTCGACACCCCCAACGATCTCGCTCGACACGGCTGATCGGCCGACTCGGCCTCCGGATCGCTGAATCGCAGGGGAGCGGCGGTCACGCGACGCGTAGATGTATAGTCAGGGTTTCTCCGGCGGGGGACGACGTTGGCGCCATCCGCGGCCCTGGACCGTCGCGTCGAGGCTCGAACCACTCGGATAGAAAGTAGAATCAATTTAACCGGATAGTCCCGAGTTACTGTCTGACAAGGTTATATATAGCATCAGTCTGAAGCTATGAGCGTCTTTATCATGACAAATAAAAGCACGCATCAAGGTACAGAAGACGGAGTATCCCGTCGCCGTATACTCGTCGCCACAGGGACGCTAGGCATGGCTGGTCTCGCCGGTTGCAGTGGACAGAGCGACAGTGGTGCTAGCGGTGACGGCCGGACCCTGGAGACGAAGTTCCGCAACGAGTGGCCGGTCGAGACGAAGAACAACGACAACATTCCCTTCGAGTACACCGTGACGGAAGGAGCGGAGCTTGAGGCGATCACGGTCAACTTCGCGAGCGACGAGGAGCCGTGGATGCGCGAGCACGCCCTGATGATCCAGCGCGCCTTCGAGGATATCGGCGTACCGGTGGAACTCGACGACGTACCCACGAACGTCATGTACGACGAGTACTGGGCCGCCGACACCGGCCAAACGGTGTCGGTGTCCATGAACACGCACGGGCCGGACCCCGCTCGCGGTCTCGATCCGAACCCTTTCCTGATGCGGATGCACCCCGAAACCGCCGGGAACTACTACAACTACTTTAACGAGGAGATCACGGAACTCCTCGACGAACAGGCCGCGGAGATCGAAGACCAGCAACGTCGGGTCGAGTTGTGCCACGAGATCCAGCGGAAGGCCAGCGAGGACGCGTACATCCTGTCCATCGCGTTCACCGACGTCATCATGGCGGCCAACACCCAGGAGTGGGAGGGGTACGTCCCCACGCCCGGCAACGGCACCAACCGGGACTCGTTCGTCTGGACGCAGGTGAACCTCCAGCCCCGGGGCGGCTCTTCCACGTGGGTGAAGGGCGTCCTGGCCGCCATGGGCGGGCTAAACATCGCATGGGCAGCCGGCGGGCCCGAGGCGAAGCGGCTCACCAACCTCTACGACGGACTCTACGATGCCTCCCCCACACTGGAGATCGTTCCCGGGCTCGCGACCAACGCCGAGGTCGTCGACGAGACGACAGTCGAGATGGACCTCCGCGAGGGCGTCGAGTGGCACGACGGCGAGTCGTTCGGCCCCGACGACGTGAAGTTCAGCGTCGAGCTGTTCGAGGAGTACTCCTCGCCCGAGATGGGGCCGTTCGTCGGTCCCATCGAAAGCGTCGAGGTGCTCTCCGAGAGCGGGGGCGGCAGGGTGCGATTCAACCTCTCTCAACCCGACGCCGCGTTCCTCACCCAGCGCGTGGTCCGGAGCGTCATCCTGCCCGAGCACCGATGGAAGAACGTCGACAATCCGGCCAAGCACAACCCCGACACCCCGGTCGGCACCGGGCCGTTCAAGTTCGTGAACTGGGAGCAGGGTACCCGCTTCGAGGTAGAGAAACACGGGAGCCACTGGATGTGGGACGAGGAGATCCGCAAGGAATACCTGGGCGAGTACTTCGTGCCCGGTGACGGCATCGACGGGATCGTCTGGTCCAACGTCGGCAACGTCGACGCACTCATCGGCGCTATACAGAGCGGTGACATCGACGCGATCGGGACGACGCTGACGAACGAACAGGCAGGACGTGCAGCCGAGGCCAGCGGGGTCGAGAAACAGGTTTCGGAGAACTTCGCGCCCCTCGACGTTCACATCAACCACATCAACCCGCTCATCCGGGACAAGGTGTTCCGCAAGGCGCTCAGCCACGCCGTCGCCAAAAAAGGGTTCGTCGATAGCGTCCTCGGCGGTCGCGGGACCGTCATCGAGGGACAGAACCTCATCTCGCCGATGATGAGCCCGTTCCACACCGACGACGTCCCGACCTACGAATACGACCCCGAAAAGGGGAAACGGCTGCTCGAACAGGCCGGGTACACCTACAACGGAGGCACCCTCCGGGCACCCTCCGGTGACGCCTGGGACGCGTTCGTCGAGCGCGTCGAGGACGGGCACGCGGACCGGTCCGACCTGGACCAGTCCGACTTCTCCTGAAACCTACACCGAACTCTCACCCTCACACATGAGTTTCAGACGGTACCTGGTCAAACGAATCGCCATTTCGATAGCGCTGACGCTGGTCTCCGTCTCGATCATCTTTCTCACCCTCCGGTTGCTCCCGGGAGACCCGTTCAGTTCGCTCATCACCTCCGGGGGGCTCTCACAGGAACAGGTCGACGCGCTACGCGCGCAGTACGGCCTCGACGAGCCGATATACGTCCAGTACGTCAAGTACGTCCAGAGCCTCCTGACGCTGAACTTCGGATACTCTATCGCACAGAGTCGGCCGGTCGGGGACATTGTCTTCCCGAGGCTGCTCAACACGATGATCCTGCTCGTCCCGGCGCTGGTGGTGACCGCCATCGTCAGTTCGACGCTCGGTTCCTACGCGGGGTGGAATCGGGGCTCCTCGTTCGAGCAGTTGAGCATCGTCGTGACGACGTTCTTCCGTTCGACGCCGGTGTTCGTGACGGGCATCTTCTTTCTCATCGTCTTCTCCTACCAGCTCGACCTGCTCCCCGCCTTCGGGATGCGGAACCCGACGGCGAGCCCCGAGGGGTTACGGGAGACGTTCCTCTCTACGGACTTCGCCATCCACTACGTCCTCCCGTTCGTCACCGTGGTCCTCTACTACAGCGGCGACTTCCTCATGCTCGCCCGCAACTCGGTGGTCGAACGCAAGGGCTCTGAGTTCCTCACGCTCCACCGTGCGAAGGGGCTCTCGGAGATGGAGCAGCTCGCGCGCGCCGGCCGGAACTCGATGCTCCCGCTGATAACGTACTTCGCGCTCCGGCTGGGGATGATGTTCCAGGGGCTCATCACCCTGGAAGTGGTGTTCGCGTGGCCCGGCATCGGCCGCGCGCTCGTACTGGCCATCGACCAGAAGGACTACCCGACGGTCCAGGCGGCCGTGTTCATCATGGCGTTCACCGTCATCGTGATGAACCTCCTGGCCGACGTGATGTACGCCAAACTCGACCCGACGGTCGCGGAGGGTGACGTCTGATGTCCGAACTCGCGTTCGACGTGAACGAGACGAGAGAACGCCTCGCGGAGAACCTCTCCCGTGCCGGGGAGATCACGCGCGTCGTCCTGCAGGACGACGCGGCAAAGGTCGGCGTCGCCGTCCTCGTGGCGTTCACCTTCCTGGGGCTGTTCGGGCCGCAACTCGCGCCCCACCATCCGATCGAGGACACGCTCCGCACGAGTGATGGGGGACTGCTGCGCATGTCGCCGCCCACGTCCGAAGCGCCGCTCGGCACCACGACCTACGGGAAGGACGTGCTGAGCCAGTTCCTCGCCGGCGCGCGACCGACGTTCATCGTCGGCGTCTTCGGCGGCCTCGGGACCGGCGTCATCGGTTTCCTCGTCGGACTCACGAGCGGCTACTTCGGCGGCGAGGTGGACGAGGTGCTGATGCGCATGACCGACCTGACGTTCGCGCTGCCGTTCCTGCCCATGGCGCTGCTCGTCCTCACGTTCGTCCAGCCGAGCGTCTTCCTCATCACCGCCATCATCGTGGCGTTCTTCTGGAAGATGCCCGCCCGGGTCATCCGTTCGGAGGTGATGACGGTCAGGGAGCGAACCTTCGTGAAGTCGGCCCGCGCCAGCGGGGCGGGTCACGGCAGGACCATGTTCCTGCACGTCGCGCCGAACGTCCTCGGCATCGGTTTCCTCTACACCGCGTACGCGGTCTCCTGGGCCATCGCCGGGCAGGCGTCGCTCGCCTTCCTCGGCTTCGGGGACCCGACGGCCACCTCGTGGGGCCGGATGCTCCAGCAGGTGTTCGAGTCGGGCGGTATGCGGGAAGCGTGGTGGTGGGTGTTACCGCCGGCCATCGGCATCGCAGCGGTGACGACGTCCGTCTTCCTCGTGGGACGGGCGTTCGAAGAGATCGTGAACCCCGAGCTACGGAGTGAACAATGAGCCTACTCGAAGTCGAAGACCTGAAGATCACGTACGGAACGTCGGTGTCCGACGTCCACGCCGTCAACGGCGTCTCGTTCGAGATAGCCGCCGGTTCGAACTACGGGCTCGTCGGCGAGTCCGGTTGCGGCAAGTCGACCATCGCCCATTCCGTCCTCGGCCTGCTCGACGACAACGCACGGATCGAGTCCGGGACGGTCACGTTCAACGGGCGGAGCCTGTTGGACCTCTCGGAGAGGGAGTGGCAGGAGGTGCGCTGGGAGGAGATCTCCTACATCCCCCAGAGCGCGATGGACTCGCTCGATCCGGTCATGACCGTCGGCAGCCAGATCGTGCAGGCCGTCAGGAAACACCGCGACGTCCCGAAACGCGAGGCGCGCGAGCGCGTGGCCGAGGTGTTCGACATCGTCGGTCTCGACCCCGATCGAGTGGGCGATTACCCCCACCAGTTCTCCGGCGGGATGCGCCAGCGGGTCACCATCGCGATGGCGCTGGTACTCGACCCGGATCTCATCATCGCCGACGAACCCACGACGGGCCTCGACGTCATCGTCCAGGACAAGATCATCCACAAGCTCCTGGAGATCCAGGACGAGATCGACAGCTCCCTGCTCCTCATCACCCACGACATCGGCGTCGTCTCGGAGACCTGCGACGACGTCTCCGTCCTGTACGGCGGGAAGGTGATGGAGCAGGGAGCGACCCGGGACGTGCTGAAACGCCCGACTAACCCCTACACGATGGGGCTGAAGAACTCCTTCCCGGACATCGAGGAGTTCGACCGGCGGGCGGTCTCGATTCCGGGGTCGCTGCCGGATCTCACCCGGGAGCTGGCGGGCTGCGTCTTCCGGAACCGCTGTCCGTTCGCCACCGAGGAGTGCGAGAACGGTCACCCGCCGATCAGGGCGGTCGAGAACCAGCGCTCGGCCTGCTATCACACGGATCGGGTCGCGGAGTTACGCGAGGCGGCGACCGACCCCGAGACGTGGGGGCTGGAGGTCAGCGAAGGCGCGGGCGATCGCGAACCCGGGGAGACGATAGTGGAGACCGACGACCTCTCCAAGTGGTTCCGGCAGACCCAGGGGATGCTCGACCAGCTTCTGGGCAGGGAGCCGAACTACGTGAAGGCCGTCAACGACGTCGACATCGACGTCCGTGAGAACGAGATCGTCGGCGTGGCCGGCGAATCAGGTTGCGGGAAATCGACGCTCGGCGAGGTCATCTCCGTGCTCCAGCCGCGAACGAGCGGGGAGATAACCTTCCGCGGCCGATCGGTCGACGAGTACCTCGAGGAGGGGGCAACGGAGTTCCGCTCGAAGGTACAGTTCATCTTTCAGGACCCGTTCGACTCGTTGAACCCGCGCCAGACGGTCAGGGCCGCGGTGGCGGAACCCCTGAAGATACAGGGTCGCGAGCGCACCGCCATCGAATCGGAGGTCCAGGAGACCCTATCGGATGTCGGGCTCGACCCGCCCGAGAAGTTCCTCGACAGCTACCCCTACCAGCTATCGGGCGGGGAGCGCCAGCGCGTCGCCATCGCCCGGGCGCTCGTGCTCGACCCGGAGCTGCTCATCTGTGACGAACCGGCCTCGATGCTGGACGTGTCGCTGAAGGCGAGCATCCTCAACATCCTGCGTCAGATGGCCGACGAGCGCGACATCGGGATCGTGTACATCTCCCACGATCTGGCGAGCCTCTCGCAGATCACCGACCGCCTGGCCGTGATGTACCTCGGCCGTATCGTCGAACTCGGCGACACGGCCAAGGTCGTCCGGGACCCGAAACACCCCTACGCGGCCTCGCTGCTGTCGGCCTCGCCGAACGCCGATCCAACCGAGGACCGAAAGCGGGTACTGCTGCCGGGGGAACCGCCGAACCCGGTGAACCTTCCCGACGGCTGTAACTTCGCCCCGCGATGCCCCAAGGCGACCGAGGAGTGTCGGGGGGAGGAACCGGATCGTTCGACGTTCCGGGACGGCGATCACGAGGCGGCCTGCTTCAACCCCGTCGAGAACGTCGCGGGCGAACTACTCGCGAGGTACGAATGAGCGACCGCCCCCGCCGGTCGGCGCTGTTCACGCCGGCCGACGACGTCGACATGCTCTACAGGGCCGCCGAGACCGAGGCCGACGCGCTGATCTTCGATCTGGAGGACGCGGTACCGCCCGACGCGAAGAGCGCCGCCCGCGAGAACCTCCGGACGGTCGTCCCCGATCTAACCGCCGACCGCGAGATCGCGGTCCGGGTCAACGCTCGCCGGACCGACTACTTCGCGGCCGACGTCGCCGCTGCCGTCGACGCCGCCGCCGATGCGGTAGCGCTCCCGATGGTGGAATCGGCCGCGGACGTCCGCGAGGCCTGGGCGGCGCTGACGGCCCTGACCGACGACCCGCCAGCGCTCCGGGCGACCATCGAGACCCCGACCGGCGTACACGCCGGCCGCGACATCGCGGCGGCCTGTCGGGAGACGGGTACCGTCAGCCTCGCCTTCGGCTTCGCGGACTACTGTAAAGCCATCGGCGCACCGGGCACCCCTGACCGGGTCCGTGAACGCCTCGAGCTGCTCACCGTGGAGTACGCCGCGATGGCCGGCGTCGACCCCGTCGCGTCGGTCCACCTCGACGTCAACGACGGATCGGGCCTCCGACGGGTGGCCGAGCGCGCGAGAGAGACGGGGTTCGTCGGCATGACGGCCATCCATCCCGCGCAACTGGCGGTCATCAACGAGGCGTTCACCCCCGAGGAGGAGGAACTCGCCCGGGCCGAGCGCCTCGTGGAGGCGTTCGACGCGTCCGAGAGGGACTCGCTGCTGGTCGAGGGCGTGTTCCTCGATACGGCGACGGTCGACAGGTACCGCCGCCTACTCGACCGTGCACCAGAGTAGATGATCAGGCGTATGGACGAATAGGCGTATCGAGGGATCTCTCCCTCGAGGCTAGCTCACTCTCCGGTCCGAACGAGGGCGTCGACGGCGACCGGACCGTCCTCGGTGACGAGCACCGGGTTGAGGTCGAGTTCGGAGACGGAGTCGACCGACGCCGCCAGATCGCCGACGTTCACGAGCAGGTCCGCGAGTTCGTCGACCGACAGCGCGGGGCCGCCGCGCCGGTGTTGCAGGAGATCCGCCAGCGCCGTCGCCTCTATCGCCGCTACCGCGGCGGCCCGCGAGAACGGCGGCACCAGTACCTCGCCGTCGTCCAGCGCCTCGACGAGGACGCCGCCGGGGCCGACCGTCACGAGCGACCCGAACACGTCGTCGCGGGCGACCCCGAGGATGGCCTCGACGCCGTCGTCGACCATCGATTGGACCAGGACGCCCTCGACGTTCGTCGGATCGACGTTGGCGAGGACGGCGTCCATGATGTCGTCGAACGCCTCGCGGGCCGCGTCCGCCGAGTCGACACCGACCTTCACGGCACCGACGTCGGTTCGGTGCGGGAGGGCGGGCGAGTCCACCTTGAGGACGACCGGGAAGCCGAACGACTCGGCGACGGCCGCCGCCTCGTCCGCGTCGGTCGCGAGACGCGTCTCCGCGACCGGCACGTCGAACGCCGAGAGGAGGTTCTCGGACTCGGCCCAGGTGAGGACGCGGCCGCGCGGGAGGTCGAGGTCGGGGGAGTCGAGCGCCGCCTCGACGTGGGTCCGGGCGGGACGCCCGGCGAGACGCTCGCGGTCGGCGACGAAGTCGATCGTCGAGGCGACGGCGTCCATGCACCGGCCGGGATCCTCGTACAGCGGGACGCTCCGACGGAGTTCGGCGTGCGGCGGCGTCTCCGCCGGATCGTCGGGTTCCTTCCGACCGGTCCAGAGGACGAACACCGGCTCCTCGGCGTTCTCGACGATGGTTTCGAGGTCGGCCGCCACCTTCTCGGCGCGGTCGTCGACCCCGGAGAGGCCGATGGCGAAGACGTAGGCGTCGTACGCGTCGTCGTCGAGGAGAACGTCCGCGATCTCGGGCAGCACTTCGGCACCGTAGCCCCGAATGTCGGCCGGGTTGTGAAACTCGCCGAACGTCAACAGTTCCTCCATTTCGAGGAGGGTTCGCTCGGTTTCGGCGTCGATGTCCGGGAGGTCGAGCCCCCGCTCGTCGGCCAAGTCGGCGAGCAAGCTCGCCAGTCCGCCGCTCGTGGAGGCGATGGCGACCCGGTTCCCCTCGGGGTGGTCGTAGTATGCGTGGGCGCTAGCCCGCGAGAGCAGGTCCGGGATGTCGGGTACCCGTTGGACGCCGGTCTGTCGGAACGCCGCCTCCCACGCATCGTCGTCGCCGGTCAGCGACCCGGTGTGCGAGAGCGTCGCCTCCTCGGCGATGTCCGACTGACCGATCTTCACGGCCAGGACGGGGGTCCCGCTCCGGGTCGCCTCCTCTGCGACGCGCATGAATCGCTCGGGGTCGGCCAGCCCCTCGACGTACGCGCAGATGACGTCGACCGTGTCCTGTTCGGCGAGGTAGGCGACGTAGTCGCTGGTGGTGAGGTCGGCCTCGTTGCCGGTCGAGACGATGTGGCTGAAGTGGACGTCCTCGTCGGCCGCGCGTTCGAAGAAGGTCGTGAACGCGAGTGCGCCGGACTGGCTGACGAGGCCGATGGAACCGGGCTCGGGCTCGCGTGAGCAGGTCGCGGTCAGCGTCGCACCGCGTGCGGCCATCAGACCGATACAGTTCGGTCCGACGACGTCGATTCCGACCTCGGTCGCGATCTGGGCGAGCTCCGCCTCTAACGCGGCACCCTGCTCGTCCGCCTCGGAGAAGCCGGCGGTGACGACGAGTGCGGCGGGAACGCCGCGCCGACCCGCAGAGCGCACCACGTCGACGACGTAGTCGCGGGGGACGCTGACGACGACGAGATCCACGACCTCGGGCACGTCGTTGATGTCGTCGTAACAGGTGCGACCCCACACTTCGTCGCGCTTCGGGTTGACCGGATACAGCGGGCCGTCGAAGCCGTAGTCGAGCAGGTTGTCGACGAGGTTACCCGCGTAGAACGAGTCGGGGCTCGCGCCGACGACGGCGACGGACCCCGGGTCGAACAGTGGATCGAGATCCGGTGCGTTGGCGGACATTACCTATGTCGTGAATACCGTCCTGCATAACGTTTGGTGAACCGGCGCACGCGTCGGGTGATTCGAGCGCGGCCGCTCGTGGTCGAACGCGACTTCACGGTAGGTAGCTTCCCTGTCGGTCGAGCGCTGGAAATGCGCCCGGCCGAGATCGGGGTGATCATCGTCCTGGTGCCACCCGGCGTGGAATTCCGTGTTCGGATCGCCGTAGTCGACGCGAAACCAGTCGTGCGGCGTCTGTCGGTGCCACTCGGTCGCGAGTTCGGGTACCTCCGGCCCGGTCGGCGGTTCGAGACGATCCGGGTCGAAGGTCGCTCTCAGCTGTTCGGCTTCGACGTCGTCCGGAACGTACTCGACGGTCGCAACGTGAGGAACTCGGTCGAGGACGTCGCGTTCGAGTTGTTCGTACAGGTGCGCGTTCGGATCGCCACCCGGATGGGGGACCGACATCCGTCAGTTCGTGGCCGTCGCGTGTTCTGCGCCCGGCGTAAGGAAGTCCCACTCGCGGATCGCAAAGCCGACGATCCGAATGCGTCGCTGGAGGTGCTCCCAGTCACGGACGATCTCTCGCCGCTGAGCCTCCTCCTCGGGGCCGAGATCCTCGTCAGCGAGCGTCGCCCGCAGTTGGTTCGGCGACTCGACGGCGAACTCGTCCCCCCACTCTCGAAGTTAGGCGTTCATCTCGGCGAGTCGGTCAGTCAGTTCCTCGACGGTTCGATCGCCGTCGCGAAGCCGCATCGCCTCCTGCATCGCCTGCCGTCGGTAGTCGCGGAAGTAGGTCGCGTGTGCGCCGCTCTCGTCGCAGCGAAGCACCCCATCGTCTGCGAGTCGTTCGAGGACGCGCTTCGTCGGTTCGTGAGACCACTCCGCTCCGAAGCGACCCGGTTCGCAGTACGGGGTTCCGAGAGCTGGCGAGCGACCATCCTGACACGGTCTTCCCCGGTGCTCCGACGCTCCGTGAACCCTGTCCCGGAGTCTTCCGCGTTCTCGGCCATGCGGTACCGTTCGAGCCTCGAGTTGATATAGACCGAGGGGTGATCATCCTATATCGAGATAGTTCGTCGCCGGTGGCGCACTGCTCGGCGAGAACGGCGAGCACCCGAGCGCGGTCGACAAACGTTCTGCACGCGATCATATGATCGCGTGCAGAACGCAAAACGGGGGCGATCCCACGATCCACCTACGACCGTTCACGATCGTCCCCGGTCGGTGTGAGGTAGAGATCCCCGTTGACTTCGTAGAGATACCCTCGACTGAGGAGTTGCGTGAGCGCGGCGTCGGCCTCCGATTCGGTGAACCCCTGGTCCTCCAAGACCTCGCGGGCAGTTTCGCGATTCGTTCCCTCTGCCTCCCACATCGAGGGTTCGAGATGCTCGAGCGCATCGCTCGCGAGCGGGCCGAGCGGGGTGTGTCTGGGTGAATTGAAGTCCATATAGTACGGTTGCCGTGGGGCGGCACGTCGAGGGACCGGCAGTGCTGTCTCGTCGAGATACGTATTGAAACTTCGGCCTCGCGCACCGCGGATCGCTCTCACCCTCATCACTACGCTATCGGGGTGAACTCCTCGCCGGAGTCGGGCAGATACTCGATGATGCTCCGGTGAGCGCCGTACTCACTGATGACTGTCTGTGGCGCGTCGACGACGGTCGCGATGTCGCGGTTGAGGTCGCAGAGAAACTCCGCATCCGCCGGGCCGTGCGCGGATCGCGTGGAACTCGCAGAGTTCCTTGTAGCTTGTAGCGCTGGTAGACGACGCGCGACCGGGCCGGCGTCGGAGGTGCCGTCCGCCAACAGTTCGACGACAGCCGGCGCGTCCCACGATACGGCGCGAAATCGGAAGAGGAACTACCAAACCGCACGTGGACGAATCGATCACATCGATGTCGGATAGCGTCGTGACTCGCGCCGCGGCCCTCGTCGACGAGTATCTCCTGCTCTGGGTGCTCCTCTCGGTCGGCGTCGGGCTGGTCGTCCCGTCGGTGGCCCTCCTCGCTCCGCTGTCGACGCCGATTCTGGCCGTCATGATCGGGGCGGTTTCGCTGACGCTCGCGCCCGAACGGTTCCGCCAGCTACGCGGGCGGACCGTACTCACGGTCCTCGTCGTTCAGACGGCGATGCCCTTCCTCGCGTTCGCCATCGCCCGAGTTCTCGGTCTCTCCCCGGCGCTCACGGTCGGGTTCGTGGTCCTCGGCGCGGTGACGCCCGAACTGGTGACGCCGACGATGACCGAGCTCAGCGGCGGCGATACGGCCCTCGCGACGGTCGTCCTCGTCGCGGTCGGACTCGGGACGCTCGTGCTCGTCCCCGGGGTCGTCACCGCCTTGCTGGGTGCGTCGGTCGATGTCGATCCGCTACTGATCGCCGAACAGTTGTCGCTCGCCGTGGTCGCTCCGATGAGCCTCGCGGTCGCGGTCCGGTATCGGTGGCCCGACCGCATCGGGCGGTACGACGACCTCTATCCGTCGGTGTCGGGGCTCATGGTGATCCTCGTTATCGGGATCGTCGCCGCGGCGAACGCGTCGCTCGTTCGCGATGGCGGCGGAGTACTCCTCCTCGTCGCGGTCGGCGCAGTCGTTCTCAACTGCACCGGCTACGCTGCCGGGTGGATCGCGGGTCGGCGCTTCACCCGCGGAGAGCGCATCGCCGCGACTCTCTCGATCGGGATGCGCGACTTCGCCGTCGCCGCCGCGCTCCTCGTCGGAGCGGGCTTCCCGACCGCGGCGACGCTCCCGGCGGTCGTCTTCGGGATCGTGGAGATGGCGACGAGCGCGGGGCTCGCGAAGTGGTTCAGCCGATCACCCTGAGCCCTGCGGTTGCTCCTGTTCGTCCGCCCATTCGAGGAGGGGGTCGAGTTTTCCGCGGAGTTCGTCACCCCTCTCGGTGAGATCGTACTCGACGCGGGGCGGGATCTCCGCGTACTGCTCTCGCGAGAGGTACCCGGCCCTGACGAGGTCATCGAGGCGGGTCGACAGCGTCGAACTGCTCACCTCGCCGAGCGTCCCCTCGATCTCGCCGTATCTGGCCGGCCCGATCGCTCCGACGACGCAGATCACCTGCATCGCGTACCGACGACTGAGCAGCTCCATCACGCCACCTGACGGACAGTAGCACGTGATCTCGGCGTTCCGTACCTCCGGGGCGTCAGGTGGCGGGTCGGGCGTCTCTGCCATAGCTATCACTCACCGCACTTGATGCAATACTTCGGACTTGACAGTATAAACATTCCCGCATTCGAAGTAACAGTGAATCATGAGTCCTGACGACTCGTCACGGGAAGTCGCGTGTACGCTGACCGACGAACAGGAACGAGAGCGGAGTGAGGAAGTCCGGACACGTCTCGTCGCGAACTACGTCGGGTTCGAGGAGACCGAGGACGGGCTGGCCGTTCGGTTCGCCGGGACCAACGAGTCGCTGCTCGCGGTCGCTCGGTTCGCGTCGTGGGAATCGACGTGCTGTGCGTTCGCCGAGTACGAGATCACGGTAGTGCCGCCGTACGAGGAGACGGTGTTGAGCATCACCGGCCCCGACGGGACGCGACAGATGTTCCGTGACGGTCTGGTCGAGCGACTGGAGGCCGAGACGGCGTAGACGCCGCCCCGTCTCACCCCGGGACGTCCTCCCGGTCGGCCTCGGTCTCTTCCCCTCCGGTTTCGTCGACGTCGCCGCGTCCATCGAACTCAGCTGAATTCGATCTACCCGCTCCCGGAGGATGTCATTCGACGACCACGGTGCCGGTCATCCCCGACCCCTCGTGCGGGATACACACGTAGTCGTAGCTGCCGGTCACCTCGAACGTACGTTCGTACGCTTCGCCCGCGGCGAGCAACCCACCGCTGACGTCGTTTCGGGCGGCACGCTCCGACTCGAACCCTCCACTGGCGAAGTACGGTGCGCCGGCGGGAATCCCATCCGCATAGGCCGTAACTGTGTGGCCGACCTCACTGTCGTTCACCCATCTGACCGTCGTGCCGGAACTGACCGTGAGCCTCTTCGGATCGAAGGCGAAGCTGTCGTTCATCGAGACACGCGTCGCCCCGCCTGACCGGCCAGGAGACGAACAGCCCGCGGAAGCGGGCGCTACGAGTGCTGCCCCGACCGATCGAAGTACCTGCCGTCGGTTCATATTATCGTGTGAAACGCGGTCCGGAGATTAGAGCGCGACGAAGAGGTCGGTGACGTACATCACGACGAGACCGACGAGGAACGTGACGAGGTTCAGCGCCGACGCCACCCGTCCGTTACGGCTGATCATCCCGCGCAGTTCCCAGATGACCTGCAGGATCGCCCCCACACCGACAGCGAGGAAGAACGCCCCGAGCGTCGGCGAGAAGGCGAGGCTCCCGAGCCAGCCGCCGAGGATGACGGGTGCGCCCGCGAGAGCGCCGAGCCCGAGGAAGTGACGGATACTCGGGCGCTCACCACGCGCAATAGGTGCGACGACGGCCGGGCCCTCAGTCACGTTGTGGAGCATGAAGCCGACGACGAGGAACGCACCGAGTGAGACGCGACCGAGCGCGAACGAACTCCCGATGGCTAGCCCCTCGGCGAGGTTGTGCAGTCCGACGCCCAGCGCGACCAGGTAGGCGACCCACAGGCCGCTCTGTGCCCGGGAGTCCCCGTCGGCCGCACGCCCCTCCCGCCACGCGCTGACGGACTGGATCGCGAGGAGCGCGCCGACGATACCGAGCACAACGAGGGCAGTCCCCTCGAACGCGCCCGGGACCTGTTCGCCGAGCTCGAACGCCTCGATCCCGGCGTCGATGGCGAGGAACCCGAGTATTCCCGCCGAGAAGGCGAGAATCGCGTGGAGCCACCGGTCGCTCATCGATCGCAGGAACGGGAACCACAGCATCCCGAGCGCGACGGGGATGACGCCGACGAACAGGCCGATGACCGCCATCGTCAGCAACAGGTCACCCGTCAGCCCCGGCGACTCGCTGGGCGCGACGACGGTGTGATGGACCGTGCTCCCGTCCGAGAGCATCAGCGCGACCTCGAGATCCCACCCCGGGTTCCAGTGGTACGGGACGACGACCTCGGCGCTTTCGCGGGGGGCGAGTGTGGTATCGCCGCCGGCACCTCGGACCGTGAAGTCCCAGTAGGCCTCCGCGACGAGGACCTGCGAGATAGTCACTTCGTTCGGGCCGTTGTTCGTGACGTGGACGACGACCGTCTCGTCGTTCGGGAGGGTCGTGTGCGTCACCGTCACGTCGGGGAGCGGCTCACCTCCGGTGTCGAGCGACGCGAACGGTGTCGCTGCGAAGAACCCGCCCGCGACGAGACCGAGGAGGAGGATCGGGAGGAGTGCAGCGACCCACTTGGGAAGCCCGAGCGGGCGCTCCGTTCGGTTCACCGTCGTACCGCCGTCCGTGTTGGGTTTACTCATTCAGACCACCTCGAAGAAACTCATCCAGCCGAGTTCCGCGAATTCGGACTGGTGGGCGTGGAACATGTACAACCCCGGATCGTGATCGGAGTAGTCCAGTTCGACGATGCCGCGCTGGGCCTGACACTGCATGACCGTGTCGACGGTCCGCAGCGTCGGCGTCAGCGTCGTCCCGTGGTCGTAGTAGTCGAAGAACTGCGAGTGCGTGTGGAGCGAGTTGATAGCGTCGAACTCGATCGCGTTGACGAGGTACACCCGCTGGCGTTGATCCCTGTCGATCCGGATGGGACGTTTGGTCTCACCGGCCTTCCAGTTGCCATTGCCGTCCGTGTCGCCGACACCGTAGGCGAACGCGCGGGTGTTGGCGGCGTACACTTCGTTGTCACCGTCGAAGTTGGTGTCGAAGCCGTTCATCACCATCACCATCTCGTTGACGGTGTCGTTCTCGGGGGACTCGTGGTGCCGCGTCTTCGCCTCGGCGACGAGGTCCGCGCGGAGTTCGTCAGTGATCTGTGACGGGTGGTAGGTGCAGTATCCCTCGGGATTCGCCGCGACGCGCTCCGGGTCGGGGTCGATGATGATGGCGCCGTAGAGCCCGCGGTGGATGTGCTCTTTCAGCGGGAGCGAGTGGCAGTGGTAGAAGTGCACGCCCGCGGGCTGGGCGATCCACTCGTAGGTGAACGACTCGCCGGTGTCGAGGACGCCGGGGCCGTTCTGCGGGACCCCGTCCATCTCCGGATCGAGGTTCCGCAGGTGCGGGTGGACGGTGTGGGCGTGCCGGCCGAGGTTCTCGAACTCCACACGGATCAGGTCGCCCTCGACGGCGCGGATCGTCGGGCCCGGAACCTGGCCGTTGTACGCCCACGCCGGGAATTCGATCCCCGGGGCGATGCTGACCGTGGTGTCGACCGCTCGAAACGTGAACTCGCGCACCGTCCGTCCGTTCTCCTCGTACGTGTCCTGCGGGACGTTCTCCTGTTCGCCCCGTCCCGTGTTGAATCGGTAGAGGAACTCGTGGGGGTCGAAATCCAGGTCGCGATACTCGCCGACTGCACCGAAGTTCCCGTGCGAATCACCTCCGGCTCCGTGGGTTCCGTCTCCGTCCGCCCGGCCGATACCGACGAGAGCGGCGCTTCCCGCTATACCGAGCCCTCCGAGGACTGCTCGACGGGTGGTCCCGTGATCCGATTCGAGGGAATCGACCAGTCTCTGCTCCAGTCTCTTCGAGAGTTCCGCCGCTCGTGAGTAGTCTGACGATGGCATCTAGGTCATCTCGTTACGTCGTTCGGGTCCGCCAGCGGCCGCTTCGCCGGGCCGTGAGACGGAGACGCTCGCAGCGGGCTCAGCCGGGAGCGAGGGTCGTCCAGCGGTCGATTCCACCTCCACCGTAACCATCCCGAAGGGGGCGGTCTCGACCACCCCGAGCGCCGTTCCAGGTGACGTGCTGGCGTCCCCGAGGTCCGTGAGAACGTCCGGGTCACCGTCTCGAACCCCCGAGATGGCAGCGACGTCCCCCAGTTGACACTGTGCTAACGGCTGTTGTCTCCCGCTCCGCTGAATTTCGAGTCCGGTCGTTGGAATCGGTTCTCCGTGAGAGTCGACGGTAGGAACTCCGAGGCGGTCCGCGATTCGCCCCTCCCCCCTCGCGCCGATATGACGTTCCAGTACGCCCGCCCCGTCGCGAACTTCTGACCGATCGTACCCGGACTCCTCGGTCAGGGACAGTTCGAGCAGTCGATGATGACGGAGTGCCTCGAGAGCGTGCTTCTCACCCCGTTCGGTGAGACGAGCGCCCCGGTAGGGCTCGTACGCTACGAGCCCGTCGTCCACTCGCTGCAACGTCTCCGTCACGGTTGGCGGTCCCACCCCCACCGAGGTCGCGACCGCAGACGGCGCGACCGGCGTGTCTCCGTCCTGAATACGGGGAATCGACTTCAGACGACTCCCTGTTTTCGACATCACTGTAAACTAGGTTTAGACACATCTAATAAAAAGGTTTGCCATCTGCCCTACCGCGCTCAGGGGGGACATCTATCTCGGAAGTCCGCCGGGAACGGGAGGGGAGATAGTCACTCCCCGCCGGTATCTGCCCGAAACGGTCACAGTAACGAGCGGGAGGATACCGTGCGGATACCCACACGCGGTACTCGGATGCGAGATCCCGCACCCTCGCTCATCGCTCACTCCGTGCAGTTCTGAAAGAGGATCTCTTCGCTACCGCTCGACCGTCGAATCGAATCGCTCGATTCCCGCGCTATTCTCCCCCTCCCCTACCCGTGTCAAGCGAATCAGTCAGGTAAAAGTGACCTGCCGTCCAAGACGGCGTGATGTCACCGGAACAGCGCCAAGCGCGGGGAGGGGGCACCCGCGAGCGTTCTCCGTACACCGGGTCCTTACGACCGCTCTCCGTCTCTCTCGTCTTCGTTCTCACACTCGCACAGATACCCACCGCATCCGCCCACGAGGCAACCGCGGCGGCGGGTCTCTCTCAGGGACACGGACTCCTCCTCGGTCTCGTCGGCGTCCTGTTCGTCGGAGGGGCCATCATCTTCAAGCGAACGGACCGAATCTCGCCGACGAACGCACTCTACGGCGTACTCGTGGGCATCGCCGTGGCCGCGCTCGGTGCTGTCCTCTTCGAAGGGCTCTCCCCCGACCCGACGTACACAGCGAGTTCGATGCCGTTTCCGCGTTCGTGGTACCAACCGCTCGGGCTGTCGGTCGGCCTCCTGATCACGGTGGTGAGCTTCATCGTCGGCTGGCTCCGCTGGCCGACCCGTCCACGCTACACCTTCTTCGGCATCCTCATGGGGTTGTGGATCTCGTATCCCTACCTCGTTCCCGGGGCGGCGAGCGAATCGCACCCGCTCGGATACGCTATCGTTCTGGGTACCCCGATCCTCGTCGGCTACGTCGTCTTGAAGGACGCAGGGGATGTCCTCCGGGCGGTCCTTCGCGATCCGGTCGCCCGTCGCTTCGGAATCGGCGTCGGAACCGTGATGGCGCTGTTTTTCGTCTCCGTAACGGGCTACCTCTCGTTCTTCCCGGAGGAAGGATTCCCACACGAGGTGACCGTTGTCGTCCTTCCCACCGTCTATCAGCTGGTCACGTGGCCCACGCTCGAGATCGCGATCCCGCACGTCCCGTTCTTCCTGGCCGTTTCCCCCGGACAGGTCGTCGTCGTCGGAATGCTGAGCGTACTCATCGGATTGAACGCCGCCCTCATCGCCCGCCACTGGCGCGTCGAGGAACGGGCCGGGCTGGCGGAAGGTACGGCCGGGAGTGCCGCGATCGTGGGGACGTGTACCTGCGGGTGCTGTGGCCCGTTGGTCGCCAAAATCGCGGTGTTGGCGGCTGGCCCCACCATCGCGGCACCGCTGTACTGGGTGTTCGTCGACTCGGCCTCGCCGCTCAGTGCGCTGTTCATCGTCGGGAGTCTCGCCCTGTTCGCCGGGAGCCTCGTCTATTCGGTCGAATCGGCGCGGCAGTCCGGCCGGTCGACGTCGGTCATGTCCGCGGACTGATACGGACTGCCCGGCTAGTACACTGTCGCCCGTCGTTCGCCGAGCACCACTGATCGACGGTACTGCCCCGGGAGCGTGCTCACTCCGGACTAGCTCTCTCTAAGATCCACCGTCGATATCACGGATACGATTCCTATACGTAGATACTTTAGCCGCGGTACCGCACTAGGGCTCGATGCCCCTACCCAGTCAGGCTACCGAGGAGCCCCATCTCTACTGTAGTGCGTCGGAGGAAGCGCTGAGTACGGCGATCGTCGAGGCGCTGAGTACCGTCACCGGTGAGCCCGTGAGCGACCTTCCGCCGCTGTACTCGGTCGTCGACCCGGACGCGCTAGACGCGTTCGTCGCGTCGCTAGATCGCGGCCTCGTCTCGTTCACCTACGCCGACTGTCGAGTCGCCGTCGAAGAGCAGGGGATCGTACTCGTCGAGCGGCTTGACGCCGACGATGAGCATCCGTAGCTCGCGTCGGCCCCCTCCCCGCTCCCGACGGCGACTCCCACGCCCACGCCGACGTAGCTCGACGCCTCGTCGGACGCGCGTTCACCGTCAGCTGCGACACCGCCGGTCATCAGAAGTGCGATCGCGAGCACGACAAAACCGGGGGTCACGAACCGGTGTCCGGCCGTCGATTAACATAACTGACCGCGCTCTACGGAGAACGGGACGAATCTCGCTTATTTCGCTCTGGGCGTAACCCTCCTCGTCATCGCTGTCACGGACCTCCTGTGGACGACGCTCTGGGTCGAGGGGGTGCTGGCCCGCTCACCTCTCGGTCGATGGCGTGGGCGTGGCGGATGCTACGACGGGTCGGGGAGCAGAACCCACGGATGCTGAGCCTCTCGGGCCCGCTGATCCTTGGCATCGGCCTCGTCGCCTGGATGGCGCTGATCTGGGCGGGATGGACGTTCATCTTCGCCGGCGCCGGGGACGCGATCGTCGATACCCGTAACGCCGGTCCGATCTCCTGGTCCGAACGGCTCTACTTCACCGGTTATTCGATCTTCACGCTGGGAAACGGCGATTTCGCGCCGAGAGACGGCGTCTGGCAGATCGCCACGGTGCTCGCGACGGCGAGCGGGATGCTCCTCGTCACGTTGAGCGTCACGTACATCCTCTCGGTTCTCGACGCCGTCACCCAAAAGCGGTCGTTCGCCAGCGGTGTGAGCGGGCTCGGTGCGCGGAGCGAGGCGATCGTTCGGACTGGCTGGAACGGTGAAGAGTTCCGGAGCCTCGAGCTCCCCCTCAATTCGTTCGTCTCACAGCTCAATACGCTCACGGCGAACCACAAGGCGTATCCGGTCATCCACTACTTCCACAGCGAGCAGCGCGATCGGGCCCCGGCTGCCAGCATCGCCGTCCTCGACGAGGCGCTGACGCTCCTCACGTTCGGGGTTCCGGCGCGAGATCGCCCCAACGAGGCCATTCTGAAGAACGCACGCGCGAGCGTCGGGAGCTACCTCGATACGCTCAGCAACGCGTTCATCCGACCCGCGAATCGTACTCCGTCTCCGCCGGAGCTCGCTTCCCTTCGTGACGCGGGTATCCCGACCGTTCCCGACGAGGAGTTCGCCGCGTCGCTCGATGAGCTAGACGGGCGACGGCGGCGGTTACTCGGCCTCGTCGAGTCGGATTCCCGGCGGTGGCCGTCGCGGGACGAGAACTGATCGAGCGGGGCTCCAGCGGTCGGGGTCGTCCCCCCGGAACCTCCCGATGAACGGCGAATCCGTCGAGACGGTCGCACCGTAGATGTCGGTCTAGAGACGCATCCCGTCACGAGTAGTCCCGCCGAAGAACGTGACCGCAGACGGTGCGAGCGTTCCGCCGCTCCCTCCCGGGACTGCCGCGCACTCTCGCCACGAGCGCGTCGGTGAACCCAGCCTTTACCTCCGTGGACGTTCCAGTCACCGGTATGCCCACGTTCGAACTGACGATCCCGGACCAGATCGACGGTCAACTCGACCGCCTCGTCGAGCAGGGGGAGTTCCTGAACCGGGAGCAGGCGGTCGAAGAGCTCCTGGCGATGGGGGTGTCGGTGTACGACACGACCGACGACGCCACGGACGAGATCGAGGAGGACCTGTTCACCCAGGTGGTCGACGAGCAGCAGGACCCGGCGCAGTTGGACGAGCAGCGAGACGAACGCACCTTCTAATCGCGCTCGCTGACCCCAGCGATCGTGCTCCTCGCTCGGCGCAATTCCGAGCACCGTCTCGCGTCCGCCCCGGCCCGGGCGTTCGACCGCGTGGATGCACCAGCCTCAGTCGTCGGCTGCCGTCGCCGGGCGGTAGGCGCGACTGATGCGCTTCCAGCGGCCGGTGTGGTAGCGATAGTAGCGGCCAGCGCGTATCGCCGCTCGCGCGGAGCGGTCCCGTCGCGTCGTTGGTCCCGCCGTAGAAGACGACGCTGACGCAGACCGCGTGGACGAATCCCCCGACCAGCGGGACGACCGCCGGATCGGTGACGAACAGCCGCCCGACGGGCCCGGCGACGTCGACGGCGACGACGTCGATGGCGACGGGACCGAGCGCGAGGCCCACCATCGCGACGTCGACGGCCGACTCCGACATCCGGGCGAGGCCGGTGACGACCCGCGGCCAGGTGAGGTCGGTCGTCCGGACGGCCCGCGCCCGGTCGAGGAGACCGAGGCGGGCGAGCGACCGGCCCACCCACAGGATCACGCCGCGAATCGGATTGAACGGGACGGAGGACACGAAGGGCGGAGGTTCGGCTATTCGACCGTAAGTCCCGTGGGTTCCGCCCGCACGACGATCCGGTCGTCTAGTGCTCGGGATCGGTGATGCGGAGTTCGCCGTCGGCCTCGTAGAGCCACCCCTGATTCAGCAGGTGGTCGACGGCGTACCGGACGTCCGCGGGCTCGTCCACGAACCCCTCGTCGGCCAGCAGCAGCTCGTACGCCCGCTCTCGGGGGAATCCCCCTCGCCGCCCGTCGATGCGGGCGGCGAGTAGCTCGTAGGCGTGCTCGATCCAGTCAGGTAACGACTTGGGGTCAGGGTTCCACATTGTAGTTCACGCGTGTTGTAATGTTACGCCGATATTCGGCCCAGCGACGCTTAAAACGGCAGGTCGACGTATGACGTGAGGCTGACGAGGAATGTGGTCCCTGATCTGGACGTGCGACGACTCGGCCGGTCCATCTCCTCCCCCTCACCGACGGGGCATGCCGGGGGGTGGATGAGGCTCCCGACCGGTCGGGAGACCGACGGGCGGAACGGTCGTGACCCGGGGGTCGAAGTAGGCGCGTGACGCTCGAGGTGTATGAGTCCTAACCCTTACCAGCTCGGCTGGTAGCCCCGCCGGGAGGGAAGGCCCGCCGTTTACGGCGGGAGGATGTCACTCGACAGCCACGACCGCGTTCGTCTCGGCGCTCTCCCGGATCGCGTCGAGGATCGCCAGGGTCCGCGCCGCTTCGGTCGCGTTCGTCCGCGGCGTACGACCCTCCTCGATACAGCTCACGAAGTGTTCGACCTCGCGCCGGTACGGGTTGTGCGGCGGGAACGTCTCGGTGATGCGTCGACCCGCTCGCTCGTAGTCGATCGACGTGTTCGCGTCGGGCGAGGAGAACGCGGGTTCGGCGGTCACCCACCCGTCCGTACCGATCACGTGGTAGTACTGCGACTCCGCCGTATCGAAGGACGAGGAGACGGTCGCCGTGGCGTTCGCGTCGTACTCGAAGAGCGCGGTGGCCTGCGTGTCGACGCCAGTGTCGTGGGAGTCCATCGCGTGGGCGTAGACGCGATCCGGCGTTCCGAGCGACAGTCGGACGGCGTCGACCGCGTACACGCCCACGTCGAGCAGGCTGCCGCCCCCGAGCGCCGGGTCGAACCGGATCCCCGTCGGGAGGCCGCGTAGCTCCGAGTGGAACGTCGCCGTCGCCGAGCGAATCTCGCCCAGTTCCTCCCCGACGAGTTCGATCACCCGTTCGGTCCGTGGCGCGTAGCGGTACATGAGCGCCTCCATCAGCGTCACGTCGCGCTCCGCGCAGTACGCACCGACGTCGCGGGCCTCCTCGGCCGTCACGCCGAGCGGTTTCTCGCAGAGGGCGTGGAGGCCCTGGTCGGCCGCCCTGCGTATCCACCGCGCGTGTTCGCTGTTCGGCAGCGGAACGTAGACCGCGTCGACCACCTCGTCTCGAAGGAGCGCGTCGTAACTGCCGTACGCGTGGGGGACGTCGTGTTCCGCGGCGACGGCCGCCGCCCTCTCCTCCGTGCGGGAGGCGATCGCGCGGACCGCGTGGTCGGTGTCCGCCACCGCCGGGATGAATCGCTGGCGTGCGATCGTCGCCGTCCCCAGCACCCCGAAATCCATACCGAACGTTCTACGAGGACGGAAAAAGCCCTTACGACCCCCGTGATCGACGGCCGGTACCCGCTGTCCGTAGAACGTCTCCCGAGGCGCTCACACTGTGTGAGGTATGGTCTCGGAGGTACGGTCCCGTGTACGTCACTGGGTATCCGAGAGCACCGATTCCGGATCGCGGCCGAAACGCGCGGCGTAATCGCGGCGATGGTCGGGGTTAGACGCGAGGCGTCGACGAGAGGGTCCCGGACGGCGGCGTCCGTCCCGGCGACTGTCGACCTCGATCTCACCGATCGAATTCTAGCCCGTTTTTACGCTGGAGATCGTTCGGTCAATAATGACCGAGATTCCGGACTCGCTTCGGCTGTTGTTCGAAACCTCGCTCGAAGAGCGAGCGGGTCGCTACGTCGTCTCGATCCCCGAGGAACTCGTCGAGAACGGGTCGCTGTCCGTCGACGACACGTACCGCGTCGCGCTGCTTCCGGCCTCGGACCGGCTTCCCCGCTCCGAGCCCGCGACCGACGCCTCGCGTGACGTGACCGAGGCTGGCCCGTCCCGGTCGCGCGAGGCGGCCGCGCCGCCATCGGCGTCGTCGGAGCGACGGCAGCAGGCCCCGCCGGTCGACGTGGGGGAGGTTCGCTCGGTCACGATCGACACGCTCGGTGACCAGGGCGACGGGATCGCGAAGGTCGAACGCGGCTTCATCCTCATCGTCCCCGGTACCCAGCCGGGCGATCAGGTGGACGTGAAGATCACGGACGTGAAGGAGACGGTCGCCTTCGCCGAGCCGGTGAGCGAAGCCACCGTCCGCTGACTCACGCGGTTGGATACCGGCGCACGAACGGTCGGCCGGCCGTACGGCCGTACGCCCGTCGCTCGGACCGGTTCCGCCTCGTTTTCCGTCCGTGGGCGTCGATCCCGTTCGTCGCGCCGGGGGATCGAGGGACCCCTCGAGTATCACGGCGACTTACGACGCGTCGGCGAGGGCGTTCGCGATCGGCTCCGCCCACGCGAGCAGGCGCTCGTCCGCCCCGAACCCCGCGACGCACTGTACGCCGACCGGCAGGCCGTCCACGTCTCCGGCGGGAACCGCGACCACGGGCAGTCCGGCGTGCGTCCACGGAAGGTTCATCACCGGATCGCCGGTGCTGTCGATGCCCGCGGGAGCGGGTCCGGGGGCACCGGGGGCGATCCACGCGTCGATACCGCGTTCGCGCATCGTCTCCGCCAGCGACGTTCGGAGCCGGACGCGATTGCGCCGCGCGTCGGCGAGCGCCTCGACCGACACCGCCCGACCGTCCCGGATGAGTTCGGCCGTGCTGTCGGCGTACCGGTCCGAATACTCGTCGAACCGCTCGTGGTGTGCCAGGGCCGCCTCCGCGGCCACCAGTCCGTCGTGCCGGTCGTTGACGGCCTGGATGTCGTCGAACGCCACCGTCCGTCGGATCTCGAACCCGGCGCGCTCGAGGGCGTCGACGTGGTCCTCGAAGCGGTCGAGGCCCGTCTCCGACACCTGCGCCAGGTACTCCCCCTCCGGGACGCCGAGGACGGGCCGCTCGTCGCCCGTCGACGGCTCCCAGTCGTCGACGCAGACCGAGGCCGCGAGTTCCATCCCGGCGACGTCCTGGGTGAACAGACCGACGTGATCGACGGACGCGGCCAGGGGGAGCACGCCGTCGAGCGGGATGCGGCCGTAACTCGGTTTGTAGCCGACGACGCCGCAGAACGTCGCCGGCCGAATGACCGATCCGATGGTCTGCGTGCCGAGGGCGAGGGGGCACGTCCCCGCCGCGACGGCGGCCGCCGACCCGCTGCTGGAGCCGCCGGGCGTGTGCGACAGGTCGTGGGGGTTCCGGGTCGGTCCCGGATCGAAGTAGGCGAACTCGGTGGTCACCGTCTTGCCGAGGACGAGCGCGCCGGCCGCTCGGAGCGACGTCACGACCGCGGCCTGCCGTCCGACCAGCTCGCCCGGCGGGAGGGTCGACCCCGCCCGCGTGGGCAACCCGTCCACGTGGAAGATGTCCTTCACGCCGACCGGGACGCCGTACAACGGCGGCCGGTTCTCCGGCTCGGGGTATCGCTCCGCGACGGCGGCCGCCTCGGCCGCGACCTGCTCCCGCGGCTTCGGTCCTCCGACCCACGCCCGGACGTCGGATTCGAGCGCGTCGACGCGCTCGTACAGCTCGGCGACGTAGTCGGCCACGTCGCGCTCGCCCGTCCGAAGGTCCGCGGCCACCTCGCCGAGCGGCGTCCGTCGGACCGTCACGTCGCTTCCCCTCCGGAAGGCCCCGTCCGCGATCGGTTCGTGCTACCGTCGTGCATGTAACCAGTACCGTCGACGGACAGTAAAGAGGTGTCGGCATCCGGAGAGCGTCGACCGTTCGGGCCGCTCGTCTTCGAAACGCGTCGACGCGTCTTCGCATCGCTCGGGCGACGCGTTCTGCGTTCGCCCGGCGGCCGGCCGTCGCGCTCGCTCGGAGCACGTCGGCGCTCGGTCGACAACCGTCCGTCGACCGGGCACCGATCAGAGGGGTTAGTCCCTGACGAACCGTACCCGTAGCCCCCTCGACGAGACAGCCGAGCTGTGGCTAGTCCGCTCGGAGCGGCTGGAAGCGAGGACCGGTCCCCCGCCCGAACGCCAGCGCCCTCTCCCTGACCTCCGGAGGAGGGAGCAGGCGTCCCGGACGCAACTGCGGTACTCCCTAGTCACCCCACCGGTTGCGCTCGCCTCTCCCGGCCACCGAGATATTTTCTGCAATATCTTGTGACTAACTAATTATGACCGGGCCGATGTTCGACTGTCACCGTGGGGTACCGCGCCTCGCGCGTGACGCCCGTGCGTCCGTCAGCGCGGGATTCGGTGGAGAATCGCAACGAGTCACCAGCCTCTGACACTCGACCCCTCCCTCTGTGCCAGGGAGGGGTTGACCCCCCGAGAAGCGACGAGCCGACGCCGTCGCTCGCGCGGCTTCAGGAGACTCCGACCAGAGATGGGGTGATGGAACGCCGCGAGCACCGACGATCCTCGCCGAGGTGGACCCACATACCCACGGGCCGCCCGCTCCACGGGGGAGGACGAAACGACACCGCAGTACGGCCGAACCGTACGCGGTCGGTTCCGGATCAGAACCCCTCGGTTCCCTCCAGTCGGTGTTCCTCGACGGCGTCGTAGTCGAGTTCGATCCCCAGACCGGGGGCCTCGGGAACCTCGATGTAGCCGTTTTGGATGAGCGGGTCCTGGGCGGTCACGAGGTCGTCCCACCAGTCGACCTCGAGGGCGTGGAACTCTAACAGGTCGAAGTTCGGTACCGCCGCGCCCAGGTGGACGCACGCCATCGTGCCGACCGGGCTGCAGACGTTGTGGGGCGACATCGGGATGTAGTTCTCCTCCGCGCGGTCGGCGATCCGCATCGTCTCGGCGAGCCCGCCGACCGTCGTCGGGTCGGGCGTGACGATGTCCACGCCGTGGTCGTAGATGAGGTCGGTGAGTTCGAAGACGCGGAAGCGGTTCTCGCCGGTCGCGATCGGCGTTCGGGTCGCACCCGTCACCTCCTTCTGGGCGTCCATGTTCTCCGGGGGGATGAGGTCTTCGAGCCACATCAGCTTGAACTCCTCCAGTTCGTATGCGAGACGCTTCGCGCTCTCGACGGTGTAGTCCCAGTGACAGTCAAAGGCGAGGTCGATCTCGTAACCGATCTCCTCGCGAACGGCCTCGACGATCCGTCGCTTCTCCCCGAGGGCCGCGTTGGTGAGGCGGCCGTTGAACGGGTCGGGATCGTTGTCCGCCGGGAGGTCGAGGTCGAACTTCAGCGCGGTGAATCCCATGTCAGTGACGCGCGCCGCCTCCGCCGCGTACGCCTCGGGGGAGTAGGCCGCCGCGTCCGCGTAGGCGGTCGCCCCGTCCTCGACGGCGTACGCCTCGCCCGCGTGGCAGTCGCAGTAGACCCGTACCTCGTCGCGGTACTTCGACCCGAGGAGCTGGTAGACGGGGAGGCCGAGGATCTTCCCGGCGGCGTCCCAGAGCGCGATCTCGAGGCCGGAGGCCGCGGTGACGACCTTGCCGGTCGTCCCGCCGTGTCCGGACATCTCCTGGAAGACGTATCGGACGATGCGTTCAACGTCGAGCGGGTTCTCGCCGACGAGAAACCGCTTCGTGTACTCGACGAGTTCCGGGACGCCGCCCCCCCGGTAGGACTCCCCGATACCGGTCACGCCGACGTCGGTTTCGACCTCGATGAGGTTCCACTCGAAGTTCCCCTCGACGACGCAGGTCCTGATATCGGTGATCGCGACGTCCCGGTCCGAGGCGCGGTTCGTCGTCTGGCCGGAGAAGTCTCTCATCGTTCGAAGTCGTGCAGGGGGCGTTCGTTGAGCGATACGTCGTCCCGTTCCGCGAGTGCGGCGTCGGTATCCGACGCCGGCGACTCGAGCGCGCTCGACGTCGGATACGGCGCTACGTCACTGATCTCCATGCCGGAACGGCGAAGCAGGCGGAGTTAAGCGGGCCTGTACGGGCAACGCTTTCCGGCGAGCGCGGCTTACTGTGTGTGCACGCGTCTTAGGGGGACATGGAGTTCCCCGATCGAGCCGAGATCGAACGGCTCATCGAGCCGCAACCGCTTCCGTCCTTCGTACGCGTCCGCTACGATCCGCCGGCGGACACCGTCACGGACCCCGTGTCGACGACGCGCTCGGAACTCGACCGTCTCGAGTTCGACGGCCTCGACCCGGGCGCGACGGTCGCGGTCGGCGTCGGCAGCCGTGGCATCCACAACCTCAGTGCGATCGTCGAAGCTACCGTGTCGTACCTCGACGAACGGGGATTCGAGCCGCTCGTCGTCCCCGCGATGGGGAGCCACGGGGGCGCGACGCCCGAGGGACAGCGGGACGTACTGGAAGCACTCGGCGTCACCGAGGCGCGTCTCGGCGCGCCGATAGACGCCGCGATGGAGGTGGAGCGACTGGCGGACGTGGACGTCGGGGGAACGTCGATCCCCGTGTACTTCTCGACGGTCGCCCTCGATGCGGACGCGGTGCTGGTCGTGAACCGGATCAAACCTCACACGAATTTCACGGGCAGGATCGAGAGCGGGCTGGGTAAGATGACGGTCGTCGGCCTCGGGAAACAGCAGGGGGCGAACGCGTTCCACTCGACGGCGATCGCGGAGGGCTACGTCGAGACGCTGGACGCGGCGCTCGGGGCCGTTCTGGAGTCAGTGCCGGTCGTTGGCGGTGTCGCGCTCGTCGAGAACTTCCACGAGGAGACGGCCCACATCGAGGCGATACCGGCGTCGTCGTTCACCGAGCGCGAACCCGAACTGCTGGAACGCGCCAGAGCCGAGATGGCGACGCTCCCGGTCGACGACGTCGACCTGCTCGTCGTCGACGAACTCGGCAAGGAGATCTCGGGAGCGGGGATGGACACGAACGTCATCGGGCGATATCGCGTCCTGAACGCCGACGACCCCGAGACGCCGGCCGTCAAACTGATCTACGTGCGGGGGCTCACGGAGCGCACGAAGGGGAACGGGATCGGCATCGGGCTCGCGGACGTCACGCGGCGGGCGGCCATCGACCAGCTCGACCTGCAGAAGACGTACGCGAACGCGTTGACGAGCGGGTCGCTGGAGAAGTCGAAACTCCCCGTGGTCGCCCCGGACGACGAACTCGCGATCCGAATCTCGCTGTCCGCTCTCGGCGGATACGACCCCGAAACCGCCCGGATCGCGTGGATCAGGAACACCCAGGACCTCGTCGAAGTACGCGTATCGGAGGCGCTCGTGGACGAACTCCCGGAGGGGGCGACCGTCCTCGACCGCGAGGAACTGCTCTTCGACGACGGGACCCGATCGTTCGAGCGCCGCTAACTCACCCCCGGGCTGTCTGATCGATGTCGGCGTGAACCAGTTCCGAAGCCGAGCCTCGGGCTCTCCGCCTCGATCCCGATAGAGCCGCGGATGGTTAGTGTCGCAGTACACTGACGGTTGTACGTCGGTAAAGAGTATTCGGCACGTGACGTGCCCGATCCTTGAGACGTACCGGTCGACAGTGTATTCGTGACGGTACCCCCACCGGGTTCGGAAGAACGTCTTCACCGGCGCTCTTCGGGGCCGGGTGTCCGGTAGTGTGGTCACTTATTTGTCAGAAGACACAAAACGTTATTAAAATATTACCAATTACCTCCAGGATGGTAGAGGTAGGTTGATATAGGATGTCACATAACACCATACTCGTCCATGGTCGAGAAAGAAATGCGGCGACGACGGTTCCTGTCCGGAGCAGTAACGGCGGGCGTCGTCGGTCTCGCCGGATGTACTGGCGGCGGCGGTGATGCCGACACGAACGTTACGGACACCGGTAGCGGCGGCGGGGGCGGGAGCGGCGGTGACATGACCCTCCGCGTCGGGACGTCCGCCGGCGGAACGAAGGACGTCGGCCTCGCCGTCGAACGTGCCGTCAGCCAGCACAGCGACGACCTCGAGTACTCGACCGTCGAGAGCCCGGGATACATCGGTACCATCTACCGGATGGCCCAGGATCAGTTCAACGCGGGCATCACGGACAACAACTCGCTGACGAAGGCGCTCGACGGCCGCGGACGCTTCGGGGAGCAGAGCGTCGACCGGGTTCCCTACTACGGGTTCTACGCGTTCCCCTACAGCATCTACGTCATCGCCCGTGACGGTACCGGGATCGAGACGTTCGACGACCTCGCCGGCAAGAACGTCTATCCGGCCGAACCCGGTTACTCGACGCGCGCGACGACGCTCGACGTCTGGTCGCAGGATCCGACGGCGGATGTCTACGAGCAGATGAACATCCAGAACATGGGCGTCGACTCCGCGCCGGGGGCGATGGAGGAGGGAAACATCGACGCGGCCATCGCCTACGGTACTCCGGGCGTCCGGTACACCGGCTGGGTGCGGGAGATCGCGTCCCGCGTCGAGGTCCACTACGTCGAACCGACCGACGCGCTCATCGAGTCCGCCGAGTCCTACGGCGGTGCCGGTAGCGGCAGAACCGCGTACAGCGAGTGGGACATGGGGCAGGACATCGGTACGGACGAGGTGTTCCACTGGGACCTCCAGGTCAACTACACGTTCAACCCGGGGGCCAGCGCGGACGCGGTGTACGAACTCTGCCGCGTGGTCGACGAACACAACGACACGGTCAACGAGGCGGAGGAGCAGTTCAACGACTTCGAATCGACCGGCGACATGCTCGGGTCCGCCCGCGAACGCATCCCGGTGCACCCCGGCGCGGTGCAGTACTACAGGGACAACGACGCGTGGGACGACAGCCTCCAGGAGGGCGAGTGAGCGCGCCGCGCGGCGGGCCCCCCCGTCTCGAACGAGAGATAAGATGTCTCTGACACAATCGCTATGACGCCACGAACGGAACAGAGTACCCGGATGTCGCGGCTGCTTCGGGGGTTGGACGTCACCGTGACGAGTGCCGCCGTCGCGTTCTGGGGCATCGTCCTCGGCTGGGCGTACACCCAGACCTGGTCGCCCGTCAGGTACGGCACCGTCTTCGTCGGCGGCATCATGACGGTGTACGCCCTGAACGAGACGCGAGAGGCCATCGAGGAGGGTGACTGGCTAGACGGCGCAGTGCTGTTGCCGTCCTCGCTCGTTCTCATCACGGCGTCCGCGTACTTCGCGTTGAACTTCGAGGCCGTCTACCTCCTCCGACAGGGGTTCGCCCTGGAACACGAGTACATGCTCGCGCGGCTGATCATCGTCTCGCTGCTGTATCTCACCTGGCGGGAGTTCGGCAACCTGTTTCTCGGGCTCGTCGTGGTCGTGCTGCTGTACGCCGTGTACGGCAATCACGCGCCGGGCGTCCTCGGCCACGCCGGCATGACGGAACTGACGCTCCTGCAGGCGACGGTCACCGACCTCTACGGGTTCTACGGTCAGCTCACGCAGATCACCGCGTCGTGGATCGCCCCGTTTCTCCTGTACGCGGGGTTGCTCTTCGCGTACGGCGCGTTCGACCTGATCCTTCGAATCGCCATCGTGTCCGCGAGATACGTCGAGTCCGGCGTCGCCCAGACGGCGGTGCTGGCGTCGGCCGTCATCGGATCCATCAACGGTTCGTACACCGCGAACGCCGCCATGACGGGGTCGTTCACCATCCCGACGATGAAGGACAGCGGGATGGCCGGCCACCGCGCGGCGGCCATCGAGGCCGTCGCGTCGACCTCCGGGCAGGTGTTGCCGCCGGTCATGGGCGCGTCGGCGTTCGTGATGGCGTCGTACCTGGGCGTTCCGTACCTCAGCATCGTCGTCGCCGGTCTCGTTCCGGCGGCGATCCTCGTGGCCTGTATCGGCATCGCCGTCCACTACACGGCGCTCAGCGACGGGAGCAGCCGGGGGATGGAGTTCTCCGAGTTCTTCGACGACGAGCTCTCGTCCAACGAGAAGCTGTTCGAGGCCGTCCGGTTCGGCGTCCCGTTCGGCCTCCTGGTATACCTGCTCGGCGTCGCCCAGTACACGGTGATGACGTCCGCGCTGTACACCGTCGTCGCGATGGTGCTCACCGGCGTCGCGATGCCGGCCGTACAGCGTGGGATCTACGGGACGGTGACGGACGCGGGCGCGGAGGTAGGAACCCAACTCCGCAACACGGTTTACGGGTTCCGCCGCGGAGCCGTCATCCTCGCCCCCATCGCCATCATCCTGGTCGTCATCAGCGGGGTCGTGAACATCTTCTCGACGACCGGCGTCCCGGCGAAGATCGCGTTGATGTTGATCAACGTCTCGGGCGGCGTCCTGCTGTTCGCCGTGCTCCTCGGGATGGCCGTCGCCATCCTCATGGGTATCGGGATGCCGACGGTCGCGGCGTACGTCATCGCCGCCATCCTCATCGTGCCGACGTTCGTCGCCGACTTCGGGGTGTCCGCCATCACGGCGCACTACACGGTGTTCTACGCCGCCATCCTGGCGGGCATCACGCCGCCGGTCGCGACCGCCGCGGTCGTGGCGGCGGGCATCGCGGAGGCGAACTTCTGGCGGACGTGCGGGGCGGCGATCAAGATCGCCGCGCCGCTGTTCGTCCTCCCCGTCGCGTTCATCTACAACCCGGCGCTCGTCTCCTTCAGCCTCGGGTCCACGACCGTCCTCGTCGGAACGCTGGTACTGCTGGGCGGTATCACCGTCATCTACGGGTTGAACTACCCGTTCGAGATGCAACCCGGTCGACGCGTCGCGCTCCGGACGGCACTCGCGGTGATGGGCACCCTCGTCATGGTGTACCCCGGTACCCTGGCGAAGGTCGCCGGCGTCCTCGCGTTCGCCGGCGTCTTCGTCGGCGAGAAGGTGATGGTTCGCGGCCTCGAGATCCCCCTCCTCGGGGAGGTGATCCCATGAATGGAGACGATTCCACGAGTTCGGACGGCGATGCCCCCGAGGACGCGATCGACACGGAGAGCGTCGGCGGTCTGGGCGAACTCGTACCGGAGCCGTTGCTGCCCGCGTGGCGTCGCGTGGAGGCGGTCCAGGCGTTCCGCGCGACCTACGGCGACACGTACGTCGGCCTCCTGGAGGCGCTCACCGCCGTCGTGCTCACCGGCGGATACCTCTACTGGGCGTTCCTCTTCCTGACGCAGTAGCCGCCGGATCCCCCGGTCGCGCTACTCGAACCACTCCGCGGCTCGCCGGACGTCGTGGGGGATGTGATCGTCCCGTTCTCTCACGTCGTCGAGGTAGCTCCGGAGCGCCGGTCGGAAGTCGGGATGGGCGCAGTTCTCGACGATCAGCTCCGCGCGCTCGACCGGCGAGCGACCCCGGACGTCGGCGACGCCCTGTTCGGTGACGAACACGTCCACGTCGTGTTCGGTGTGGTCGACGTGGAACGCCATCGGGACGACCCGCGAGACGTCGCCGCCGCGCAGCGTCGAGGGGAGGGCGCAGACGGTGACCAGGGAGTTCCGGTTGAAGTCGGCGGAGCCGCCGACGCCGTTTATCATCCGCCCCCCGCCGACGTGCGTCGAGTTGACGTTGCCGTAGATGTCGAACTCGATGGCGCTGTTGACGCCGACCACGCCGAACTGGTCGATCAAGCCGGGGTTGTTCGAGACGTCGGCTGGCCGGAGGACGACGTCCTCGGCGTAGCGCTCGACGTCCGCGAACAGGCGCTCCTGGCCCTCTGTCGTGAGCGCGAGCGACGTCGCGCTCGCGCATTCGAGCCGGCCGGCGTCGAGCATGTCGAACAGCCCGTCCTGGATGAGTTCGCCGAAGTACACGACGTCGCGGCCGCCGAAGTCGAGGTCCTTCAGTTCCCCCATCAGCGCGTTCCCGAGGGAGCCGACGCCGAACTGGAGGTGGATATCGTCGTCGAACACCGCCGAGCGCTCCATCTCGTCGGCGAGGAACGTTCCGAGGTTGGCCGCGATGGCCAGATCGTCGTCCGTCGGTTCCCGAAAGGTGTACGTCGAGTCCGAGCGGTCCGTCTCCACGACCGCGACGAGCTTCTCGGGGTCGAAACGCACGTACGAGTCGCCGATTCGCTCGCCGGGGTCGGTGAGCGGGACGGGAGTGCGGTTCGGCGGAGCCTCGGGGCGGTAGACGTCGTGCAGCGCCTGGAGTCCGAGGGGCTGGGCGCGGTTCAGTTCGACGACGAGCGCGTCGGCGGCCTCGACGAACGCCGGCGTCTGTCCGAGCGACGTCGAGGGGACGAACCAGTCCTCCCCGACCGCGACCGCCTCGACGACGGCGACGTCTGGATCGACCATCCCGCCGTACTGGACGTCGTCCCCGATGGAGGAGACGTTTCGGTCGCTGAACGCGACGTCGCGCCGGTTCGTCATCTCCCGGGCGACGGCGGACGACTGGTATGAGAAGCGCCGGGCGATGGCGCCCGATTTGACGAGCGCGACGTCGATCTCGTCGCCGACGTTGCCGCTGCTCACGACGGTCAGCGACAGGTCCCGTTCGGAGTCGGCGAGGGCGAGCGGTACCAGTTTCGGGTAGCCGACGCTCCCGAAGCCGCTGGTGAGCACCGTTGCGTCGTCGGCGATCCGCGCTGCCGCGGCGTCCGCGTCGACGAGCGGGAGGTCGCCGTACAGCCGTCGCGTGACGATGCCCGCGTCGGGCGGTCGCCCGCCGGTCATGGCCGACCACGCCGGCTACCGGGGGTTCGCGACCGCGTCGGTCGATCACCGTCGACCCGGCGGTGGTTCGTGTCGAGCGTCGTACCGTCACCGTCGAGGGATGGATGCATGCTGTGTTCGAGTGGTGCGGCCTCCGCCGCGGTTCGCGCGCCACGTCTCCGAGAGGGACGTGCGGACCCGCGGACTTCGACCGTCGAGAGTGGCCGACGAACGACAGTCTGCGTCGGACGTAATAAAAAAACACGTCCGACTGCGATAGTGGTATCCGAGACCGTTACAGCTAGCCGTCTTCGGCGCGAGTAGCGCGGATTCGTCGACGCGATCCCTACCTCGCTTCTTCGAGCGCGTAACGTCTCGGGAGATTTTATATCGACCACCGGATCGTTCATTATACGTAGCCACTACGTATATCCATCTGGCGCACCGTCTGGAACGTACGTGATGGCCCTGACGACGCTCGACCTGTTCATCGACCTCAAGCGCCTCGAAGACGAACTCGGCCGACTGCCGCGCGCCAACGACGTCGTGCGCGACGGCGCCCACAGCGTCAACACCTACTACAAACGGTTCGACGGCAACTGGCGGCACGTCGAAACCGCCTACCGGCAGTGGCGTGACACCGGCAGACTCCCCGCTGACGCGCCGTAAACAGCGGCGAGGAGCACGGCCGTGCTCCCTGCGGACGGGCGGGCGGCCGTCGCCCGATCGGCCGCCCCGCGGCCAGCGACGATCTCTTCCTGGGGGGCGAGCGCGCTACCGATCCGACGGACCTCGGACGGAGCGCAGCGCGTCGACGTCGACGTACCGATCGAGCCACTCGGTGCGATCGGCGAGTTCGCGGCGCCCGCGTCGCGTCACCGTGTACTCGTTCGTGCGGCGATCCTTCTGTGATTTGTCGACGAGCCCCTTCTCCACGAGCGTATCGAGATTGGGGTACAATCGGCCGTGGTGGATCTCCGTTTCGTAGTACGTTTCGAGTTCCTCCTTGATGGCGAGGCCGTGAGGTTCGTCGAGTCCGGCAACCACGTACAGGAGATCGCGTTGAAAGCCGGTCAGATCATACATTCCGTTGAAGGCGAGTCCCCTCTCCCACGTAAACATGCGTGTTTCTTCCGCCCTCGGATTCGTACTGTGAACGGTGTGACGAATCGCCCCCGAAAAACATCAAATATCGGCGATTTTACCACTACTCCGGGGAAGGAGCACAGTACGTCGTACGCACTTGGACCGTGAAACCGACTGCACTATTCTACCTCAGCGCGCTCTCCGGCCGACCGCCCGGCCCGCGTCTGTCGACGGTCTCAGTTTCGTCTACTGCGGTATCTGCTCCGTGGAGGGTCGAATTTACGTTGTAGTCACCGATCGAAGGTAGCGCAGTCGTCCCCGTTCGCACTGGGATAGCGACCCTATCAAGGTAAAAGTAATAACTCGGATCCTTGGCAGCGTTCGGATGTCGTCTAGTCGGTTGTAGCGAGACGCTCGGTGATTGAGTCGACGACTCGGCCGTTGTACGTGACTTTCCACTAACGTCGGACTCCTCCGGAGAACTGCCGTTTGGTCCACTACGGTGAGTGGCGAGAGCGGAGTCGACACGCCGACAGGGCCGCGACAGCCGCCGCTTTGAAGGGCAAGTGCCGACCGTCGCGACGTCGCGGACGTCGTTGGCATCTTCCGGGTCGCGCGAAGCCGACAATTCTCCGCGAGGGAGTCTCGAGAACTCCCGTTTCCTGAATGTGCGGACAATCTACTTACCGTCTCCGGGATCACGCCACATAGCTATGTCCAAGCGCGTGAATCGAGAGAGTCGGCGACCTCTCCGCCGAGGGAAACGTCTCGATTCGCAGCGGTGCGTTGGGTAGATCTGGGCGATCGACCGCGATGTTGAGCTTCGGTCGTTTTTCACGTCACCGTCGAAACGCGTACTGTCGAGAGGGTGGACGTACCTTCCGTGTACAACTTAGCGGACGAATGCCGACGCAGTACGCCGGATCGCGTCGGTGCTCGTAATCGGTGTCCTTGCCCAATCCTATCGCTGAACGTATCTCTACCATCGATCTCCTCTACACGTACTGGCGGCTGCGGGCCGTCCCATCTTTTGCCCGTCACCGTGGCGTCGATTCTGTCCTCTCTTTAACATGATCCCCGGGACGGAAATCAGTATCACTGGCGCTAATAGACGAGTAATTATTTATACATCTAATTGGACGGGAAGGGGATTATTGCGCTGCATTTCCACAATTAATACGCGGTACGTGATACGGACGAAGGGGTGTCGGCGGAAACGATGTTCTCTCGCGAAGTCGGTCAGTCGACTTGCTCTTCGACAATAGACGGCCGAGGTCGCCTGCTACGAGGCAGTTCGATCACGAATCGAACGGCAGCTCCATCAGTTTGACGATGTTCCCGTTCGGATCGCGTAAATACGCGATCTCTCGTCCTTCTCCGACTATCTATGGGTCATCGATACAGCACTCCTCGTCCAAACGAGTATATCAGGACCGGATGTCGTCGACTTCGAGGCAGAAGTAGGGAACGCCGACGTCGTGCAGGGCTGCGGTCCGGTTGATGTTCCCGTTCGGCGGCGTGTCGTAGGCGATGAGTTCTATCGTGAACCCGTTCGCGTCGAGGACCTCCGACGCACGTTGCCGTCGTCCGTGATGTAGTTGAGCGTCCGTCCGGCGATCAGTCCGCTACCGTGCATGAGTCGGCCCCCGATCCGTTCTGATCATATTCGCGTGGACACTCCATACAAGACGATTTTTCACAACGGTGACGCGCGTTTGACGATATCTGTAGGTAACATTCGTCGTGGTAACCAATCATATATCGCCTCCTGTGGAAGCACGACTATGCCGAGGCGTCAAGCGTTCCTAGCCCTTGGCCTCACAGAGGGACTCCTCAGCGGGATCCTCACGTGGCTCATCGTGGATGCTCTCCTTCCCATCTCGTCAATTGCCGCAGCGAGTATAGGAACGACCATCTGTGTTCTGTTCTCGTTTGCCTTTTTCAAGGAATGGTCGGAGATCGATCGTTCGTGAGTACGGTATGCTGATCAAGATGGTTATTCCCGAGCGAAACCGTGTAATTGGAGCGTGTATATGAGGAATCTCGTATTCGCACAGTGGACGTCGGTAGCTGACTTATTAAAATTCTATTAATACTTGCCAGAATAAAATATATTTCGTCGGATGGTCTCTCTATCAGATAGTTGGGGAAATCCCCCAATCGATACGGTCCCAAAGTCGCTCGTACAGGTAGTACGTCACTGTCTTTACGAGATTCGTCGCGATACCAATATTAAGCGCGTCGCTCACATCCCCGACGATGAGTAGCGCGACACAGACCGTGACCACGATCATGAAGCCACGATAGCATACAGTCTTCGCGACAGCGCGTGATCGCAGTTGATACGGTTGGGTCAAGCGAAACAGCGGCCGCATGACGACCAGCACTATCGTGTACTATAAAAAATTGATGTTCGTCACTATATCACGGTTTCAAAACCGAAATTGATTTCTTGGTCTGTGCAGATAAAGATTCGGCTCCCTTTATGTGAACCTCACCGTCGGTATCGCCTGATCTAGCATGGAGTCAGTTCAAGTTTTAGTGGAGGACCTCCTCCAGAGGGGCATCTTCACGTCGCAGATCGTCATTCACAGCCCGGTGAAAGCAGGATCGGCGATATCGAGGATCGATATCGATGTACTACGTTTGCTAAGTGCTCACGGATGGCGAGTCGTTCGGGATTAAACACCCTATTGTTCTTCAAACTATCTCTGTGCTATCTTTGTCCAGAAAAGAGGGTGAGGGATTATTTTCACGAGAGCGGAACCATCTACGGCAACGGATAGGCAGTTACTGGCACGTAGAAAGGTAGATCCCGGTCAACTGTGCTTTCAGTCGCAGGAGGTTGTACGCTAGCATAAGTGTCCCGAGTAATGATTGGCTTACAGATCGACGATGATTGTTCCGTCTTCGACTCTGACAGGGTATTCTGGGAGTTTGACTTTCGGCCGCGAGAGACACTCACCCGAATTGACGTCGAACTCCCAGCCGTGCCATGGGCAGTTGAGAATCTCGCCCTCGCGGTCCCACTTAACGGCCACGTCGAGCGTCTCGCGATCGAAGCACGATGTCTGCGTCCCGGTCACGCGGCCCTCGCAGACAGGGCCGCCCTGATGTGGGCACCAGTTCAAATAGGCCCGGTATACTCCGTCGGTGAAGAAAACGCCGATCTCTCGTCCCTCTAACTGAACGACGAGGTGTTCGCCGTCGGCGAGTTCCCCCTCCTCCGCGACGACGTACTCGGTCATATACCCAGATCGAACACTTCGTTCGCGTTTCCGTGGAGTACCCGCGCGCGCTCCTCCGGGGAGAACATGTGGTGGAGGTATTTATTCAGCTCGCTCGGGTGCTCGAAGTCCCAGTGGGGATAGTCCGAAGCGAACATGAGCGACCGCACCCCGATAATGTCGATCATCTGTTGGAGGTGAGTCGGGTCCATCGGCTCGCCGAGTGGCTGTGTCGCGAAGTAGTAGGACTCCCGAATGTATTCCTCGGGCTGTTTCGTGAGTAGGGTGACCTCGCTTCGCCGCATTGCGAACTCCTTGTTGAGACGGAACATCATGTACGGTACCCACGAGATGCCGGCCTCGAGGAAGACGAAATCGAGGCCGGGGAACTTCTCGGGGAGTCCGTTGGCTAGTGTACTCGTCAGTGTCATCGTCTGGCTCCACAGGTGGGCGTTGACGTGGGCTTCGACGAATTTCTCGAACGATTGGTTGTGGCGGGGGAACTCGATGTCGAAGCCGCTGTTGGTCGCTCCGTGATAGACGATCGGCAGATCGTTGTCCTCCGCCGCCCGGTACATGATGTCGTAGGCGGGGTTGCCGAGCGGCGGGTTCGGCCCAGTCGACGTCAGAAATACCCCGACGATGCTGTCCTCGTTCCCGATCCGATCGAGTTCCTCGGCCGCCTTGTCCGGCTTCTGCGTCGCGACAGTCGCGAGCCCGTAATAGTCGTATTCGTCGAGGAACTGATCCAGCAAGAGATCGTTAGCGGCCCGCTGAAGGTGCACCGCCGTCTCGCTCTGTGAGAGCCGCGAGAGGTTCACGAACGCGTTTATTATCGGGTAATCTACGTGGAGCTCCCCGCAGAGTTCCTCCTCTATCTCCTGTGGGCGGAGGAGTTTGCGCTGTTCGATCTTCCCGCCGAGCGTCGGGTCCCATCCCGGACTCTTCAATTGGACGCCCTCTGCTAACAGGTAATCACTGTAGGGCTTATCGGCGTACTTTGCGAGATCCTCGTTCGGCGTCGTCAGGTGGATATCCGTATCGACGAGCGTTTCCTCTCTGAGGACATCTACGTTCTCGGCTTGAGCCATGCTGAGCGGTATCGCGGTACCATCCAAACGGTGTTAAAGTTACTGCTCGGGTCAAGGATTGAAGCGAGTCCACGAGACCGAACGGCGCCGATTCGCACCAGAACCGGATCATGCTAAATGAGAACGATGGACAAGGTATATACTACCGGAGGAGGAAAGCGAGTCATGGACACGCTCTCCGACGTTCGAGCGATCACGTTCGATTCGTACACGACCATCGTCGACATTGACTCGCAAGCCTCGGTATTAGCGGACCTAGTCGATGGAATGACGGACGCAGGATCAGTCTCGCGGTTCTGGCGGGCGCGGAACATGATGTACACCGTGATCGCCAACGATATCGACGCGTACCGGCCGTTTTACGAGATACAGGGCCTGTCGCTCCGTTATGCGCTCGAGTCGTACGGCTACGATGTCCCCGAGGAAGTACGAAACGAGATCCGCCGAACGGTGTACAAGGATCGTATCAGCGTGTTCGGGGACGTACGAGAGGGTATGGAGAGGCTCTACGAAGCAGGATATCCGTTATATGTCGTCTCGAATGGCGATCCGGTGATGCTTGATGCGATGGTTCGTCAAGCCGGTATCGCCGACATGCTAGAGGACAGCATCAGCGCCGACGAGGTCGAAACGTTCAAACCTGATGTCGAGATCTATCGACACACCGCCGCCCGAACGGGAACGCCGATCGACCGAATCCTTCACGTCTCAGGCGGCACCATGCGAGATATCTGGGGGGCGAAACACGCCGGGATGCGGACAGCGTGGGTCAACCGTGAGGAGAAGTTCTATCCGCCGGAGTATCTGGGTGAGGAACCGGATCTTATCGTCACGGACTTTCACGACCTCGCCGACCAGGTTGGCGCGTGAACGAAACAGCCGTCAGCGTCCCCTGGTGAGCAAGAATTATACGGACTCCCCAGCCAATTCCCGGACGAATACGTGATGTCGATTAGAACACCACGATCCCCGGCAGGAGTACGGTCCGTCCATGCTGTCGACGGGCGGCAAGTAGGGGTTCGATGGCGGCGCATCGCGCGGATACGGCAGCGAGTTGGCCTCTTGAGTACGTCTGCGGTTACGAGAGTACCCACCGGGGGAGCACCATGAAACGGGTCTCGGAACGAGAACTTTCCGGGCTTGGTGAAGCGTTCGACGTGGCAGTGCGCGACGAGGAGAGAGCAGAACTCAGAGATCAGGTCAACTCGATGCTGGCGGATCTCGACGCGATCGACAATGTCCCCGTTACGCAGGGAGGCATCGACGTGACCGATCGTTCGTGGAGTGATCCCGAGGACGATCCGCACAACGCGTTCAGCGTCCGTTGTCGTGTTTCTCCCACTGGAGGAGATGACGGACCCCTTGCGGGTGAGCGCGTCGGTGTCAAGGATATCATCGCTGTTGCGGGCGTCCCGATGGAGTGCGCATCGGAGGTGATGCAGGGGTTCGTGCCGGGGGTGGATGCTACCGTGGTGCGACGGATGCTTGATTCGGGCGCAACGATTACAGCGAAGACGAACCTCGACGAGTTCGCCGGCGCTCCTCACGGCGTCACGGCGTCGGACGGACCGACGACCAATCCATACGACGGCGATCGACTCGCCGGGGGTTCTTCGAGCGGAAGCGCGGTCGCAGTGGCGCTCGACGAAGTCGACATCGCCCTCGGGACCGATACCGGCGGGTCGATTCGAATCCCCGCGGCGTTCTGTGGCCTCGTCGGCTACAAGCCGACGTACGGTCTCGTCCCGCTGAGCGGTATCATCGAGAACACCTATACGCAGGACCACGTGGGACCGCTCTCGACGTCGATCGAAGAAACCGCGCGGGTGCTGGAGGCGATGGCGGGAGTTGACCCTGCCGATCCGGCGAGTCTCCAGGCGGCGGGCCGTAGCGAGTATCGAGTCGGTGGCTACGTCGACGCGGTCGAGGCGCCCCCGTCGCTCGACGATCTCGAACTGGGCATTCTCGAGCAAGGGACGGGTAATGGGATCGACGACGAAGTTACCGAGAGGACGCGAGAAACGGTGGATCGACTGCGTGATACCGGGGCGTCCGTTCGTCGCGTGTCGGTCGATCACTTCGCATACGGGAAGGCGATCAAGAACTGCCTCAGCTTCGCCGAGATGGCCGCTCACTGGCGTGCGGGAGGAGCGCCCTACCGTCGAGGAGGACGCGTCGACCCCGGCTTCCAGGTCAGCCTCGCGCGTCGAGCGAGCGCCGGGAGCGGGGAGCTCGGGACCTTCTATAAGAGCAAGCTCCTGGCCGGCGCGAAACTCATCCGAGATCTGAACGGGCGTCCGTATACTCGGGCGCAACTCGCGAGAGAACGCCTCCGCTCGGAGTTCGACGATGCGCTCGCGGATGTCGACGCGATCGTGCTTCCGACGGTGCCGTCCGTCGCTCCACGCGTTGAAGACGCGTTCGAGCCGGAGTTCGACTACGCGAGGAACACGCGAGCCGCAAACGTGACGCGGTTACCGGCCGTCACCCTTCCGAACGGTGCCGTCGACGGCCTACCGGTCGGCCTCCAGCTCGTGGGACGGGCGTTCGAGGATGACCTGCTTCTAAGCATAGCCGCGAGCATCGAGCCGCACCTCCCACAGACGTCGCCCGAGTGACCTCGTCGATTACCTAATGATATCGAGAGGAGAAGTCAGGTGCGTAGCGACTACGAGTGCCGCTGTCGAGGTGCGCGTACGATGATTATCGCCGCGGCCGATGATCGGCGTAAGAAGAGCGCGTCGTCGAGCGAGCGTGAGTGCTGATAGAGGCGTACGGCGGTTCACTCACCTTCTTCGAAGGTCACCTGTCCCCGCCGGATGCGATCCATATCAGCCCTCGCCTCCGTGCGCACTATTCCCAGGTCCACCGGATCGCCGGATCGGAAGTAACTGAGCGCCAGGATGGTGAGCAGCGCCGAGAAAGTCGCCGGTACCGCGGCCTCCAGAGTCCCCTGACCGAACAGTGCCGGCTCGCCCAGCCCGAACTGCCAGATGACGAAGACGATACCGCCGACGACGAAGCCGGGGAGGCCTGCGTCGCGCTTGGTGCCCCGCCAGAGCATCGAGAGGATTCCGGCGAAGAGCACCGACATGATCCCCATCCCGAGCGTGTTGATGGCGATAATACTGACTCCGCTGAGCGCGATGAGTGCGGCCCCGATGCCAAAGACGAGAATCGTCAGTCTCGTTACCTTCACGAGGTGGGCGTCCGTTACGTTTTCCTTCCCTCCGCGGTACGGGACGTAAAGGTCATTAACGAACGAAGTCGCCCCCGCGAGCAGGAACGAATCTGCCCCGCTCATCACCGACCCGACGGCGGCGGCGAGGAGCAGGCCTGCGATAGGCGCTGGCAGCGTATTCTTGAGCGTCCATGCGAACGCTAGCGAGGAGTCGATGTCGGCTCCCTGGGCGCTGGCGATCATCCCCGCTGCCGCCGTCATTACGCCGTACCCGGTGATGACGGCACCGGCGAGGAACGTGCCGATGATGGCGACGCGCCGGTTTCTCGCGGACCACGTGCGTTGGACCATCTGCTGCTGCGCTCCAGCGACCGTGATGTACATCAGGTACCAGGAGCCGATCTGAATCAGGCCGACGCCGAACCAGTTCATGTGACCCGACGGAACACCCCCCGTTATAGCGCCGACACCGCCGGCGTTCATTACCGCGATCGGGATCGCGACGAACATCCCCAGTATGATGATGACGCCGTGGAGCGTGTCGGCCCACGCCACGGAGTTCATTCCACCGTAGAGGGTGATGCCGACGAAGACGATAGTACTTAACCAGAACGCGACCTGGAGCGGGATGTCCGTGGTGACGGCGATGACCGACGCCATACCGATCGTCTGACCCGCCGTCAGTGCGACCTGTCCGACGACGGTGAACAGAGCGGCGAAGAACTTCGTGTAATCTCCGAACACCCGCCCGAGGAGTTCGGGAACGCTGACGACGTCGAACGAGTAGAGAAAGCCGATGAGAACGGTGATAGAGATCCAGGCCAACCCCTCGGTCATCGCGTACCACTGGGCACTGATGCCATCCAAGAACGCCCGCTGTGCGATCCCCATCGTCAGTCCGCCGCCCGCGAACGTAGCGAAGTACGTCATCGTGTATACCGGTAAGCTGAGATCCTTGCCTGCGAGGGTGAACTCAACGTAACTCGAACCGCTTCCCCGCCCGAACCACCAGGCTACGAGGATCGTTAACAGGAAATACAACCCCATGACGACGATCAAGGGGTCAGTTAGATTCGCCATCGAATCACTACTCCTCCAGTACGCTTATCGTTGCACTGACTCCGATTTGTGGTATGTTGTACCATGACGCTTCGGGGGTAGCTCTAGCAGCGCGATTCATTTTGATATTCGTGCGAGCAATATTTTCCTTAAGATATTTTCCTTAAGATATGCTACATCGGTCAGTGAGTCCCAGCTGAGAGGGCGATCGCTGTCACGTTTCCTCGTCTTCTTGGGCGACTATGGAGCCTCGTGTGCACGATGCATCGCCATCCCCCAAAATCGGCGCGCCGAATACACTTACTCCCGTTCGTCTTTTGATAGGAGCGTCGCCTCGAGTTCGGCCCTCACCTCGTCACTACTCGCTTCGAAAACGGTATTCCCGTTACGGTCTCTATGCCGACCGATCTCTCTGACTGGTTCGCCGTCGACTCTGATCTCCCAATCGTCTTCGTATCGTGTATCGACACCGACGAAGCGAATCGTCGCGTCGTATGCGGCCTCCAGGCGAGAGATTACATCGTACGTATAGACGCCGTCCGCAAACCGTGGCGGTTCGTAGTTCGGGAGTCCCATCGTCCGCCGGAGTTCCGCATTCTCTCGCCACCAGTCGGGTACGTCGTAGTTGGGTGGTTCGGACATTGGTCCACGATCTCAGGCGTTGAGAGTTGATGTAAATCGGATAGGTTGGTCGACTCACTCAGAGCCTTCCCTCCGAAGTACGGTGACGACCGGGCAGTCGGCATTCAGTAGTACTGACTGGGTGACACTGCCGAAGACCGCCTTCCCGATCGGCGTCCGCTTGCGCCCCCCGAGTACTAAGTACCGTGCATCCGTCGTCTCTGCGTACCGAACGATGCGCTTAGCGGCCTCGCCGATTAAGCCGACGGCCTCAAACTCGTCCGTCACCTCGCTCGCGATGTCAGACGCGATCTCGGCCGCGATTTCCTTGACTTCGTCCTGACCGGCAGGATGTCCCGTATCCTCCACGTTATGCTCTTCAATGTCCCGGAGTTCAGATTGACTGAGAACGTGGACGACGCGTAACTCGTCTTCGAACGCCTCCGCGAGCGTGTGCCCCTCCTTAACGATCGGTGTTCCGTGATCTGTCCGGTCGACCGCGACTACAATTGTCATGTGTCTCCGTCTGTGTTATTTAGAGGAGTACAAATAGCTAACGTCCTCTCACGAACCAGGCCCTCAGAAAGTTACATTATATCACTGTGTAGAATATGTGTCATACCTGCCGTCTCAACCGCAAAATGCCCTATGCTCGCACCTATTCATCCAGTAGTGCGGACTGTCGAGCCAGAGCGTTTACGCGCGCCGCGACGGCCGTCGCCATCGTTCGCGCCGCACCCCGCGTCCCGCCCCCGTATCCTGCTCCGTCCTCGCGGAGGGCGATAGGAGGGAATCGGCCACCCTGCTCGCGGTGCTCCTGTGAGCGAGGGAGGGCTAACCGCCCGACCAGCGGCAGAGTAACACCCCGTTCGTCCGGTTCCGATTGCTCGGACAGAACCCCAACGGCGGGATCGAGTGGAAGCCGACCGAGTACCGGGATCTCGAACTCCTCGGCGAGGCGCGTCCCACCCTCCCCCCCGAAGATCGCGTGTTCGTGCCCACAGTCGGTGCACGTGAAGCCGCTCATGTTCTCAACGACCCCCAGGATCGGCACGCCGTACTTCGCGAACATGCGCAGTCCTCGTCGCGCGTCGTCGACGGCGACCGACTGTGGGGTCGTGACGATCACCGCCCCTGTCACCGGCAGGTGTTGCACCAGCGAGAGTTGGGTATCGCCCGTCCCCGGCGGAAGGTCCACGACGAGGTAGTCGAGATCGCCCCATCGCACGTCGCCGAACAGCTGCTTGAGCACGTCGTCGACGATCGGCCCCCGCCAGATGATCGGATCGTCCTCGCCGACGAGAAAACCCATGCTCATTACCTTAACCCCGTGGGCTTCACGTGGGACGAGGTCGTCCCGGTGTGTCGTCCGCGGCGAGGCGTCAGAGAGGCCCAGTAACGCCGGCGCGTTCGGGCCGTAGATGTCCGCGTCGAGTAGGCCGACGGCCGCCCCCGCGTCCGCGAGTGCAACGGCGAGGTTCGCCGCGACGGTGCTCTTGCCGACCCCGCCCTTCCCGCTCGAAATCGCGATGACGTTCTTGACATCTGGGATGAATGCGACGCGCTCGCCCGCGTCCGCAGGGTCAGCCCGCCACCCACACACAACCGTCTCGACGCCGGGGACGGCCGTGGCCGCGTCGGCGATCTCCCCCTCGATCCGCGCGCGAATCCCCGCGTCCGGGACCGGAAGCGTGATCTCGACGTGCGCGACCCCGGCGGCGACGTCCACCGCCCCGATACCATCGAGTTCGGCGAGGTCGCCGAAAAGATCTCCACGGCCGATCTCGGCGGTGGCGAGCGCCTGTCTGACGCGCTCTGCTGTCGAACCGGGGGCGGGCTCCGTCATTCGTCGTCCTCGGTCGTCTTCGCGTCCGGATCCCACCGCTCGTGGCGACCGACCGGCCCGTCGACGTACCACGCGTCGTCCTCGCCGGGGGTGGTGGGCGGGGCGATGGGGCGTTTGAGCCACTTGGGTCGGCGCAATCCGTCCGGTCCCGGGGCGGGCTGCGTCTCCTCGAGCCACTCCCGGTAGATCTCGAACGCCCGGTCAGTGTCGACGTAGATGTCCCCGTAGTAGTCGTCCGCCTGTGCCGGGCGCACCGTGACCGTCTGGTGCCAGCAGTGCATCCCCGAGATCGGATCGGGATGCGGTGCGTGGGTGAGGTTCTGGGCGACGCCGCCGTCGGTCCACCAGACCCGCTCGCTGTCAGGGTCGGTGCTCTCGAAGGGCGTAATCCCCTCGGCCTGGCGCATCCCCCACTGATTCTCTTCCTGGTGAAGATCCACCGTCACCTTGCCGAACCCGTCTCCCCCCTCTTCGACGTCCGAGTCAGCCTCCTCGCGGTTGACTTTCCACTGGCCCATGTGGTGGGACATGGCGACGATCCCCGGCTTGATCGATTCGGTCACCCACACCTCGTTGACGAAGTAGCCGATCTCCGTCTCCACCCGACACAGATCGCCCGTCTCCAACCCCAGGCGCGCGGCGTCCTTCGTGTGAACCCACACCGGGTTGTTGTGACTGATCTCCTCGAGCCACTTCGAGTTCGACGAGCGCGAGTGGATCTGCGTCGGCAGCCGGAACGTCGGCACCAGCACCAACTCGCCGTTCTCGTAGTCGATGTTCTCGGGATGGACGTGCGATTTGAGGTAGTGCGGCAGCGTGTATTCCGGGGCGTCCCAGCCCCACTCCGCCAGCGTCTTGGAGTAGAACTGCTGTTTGCCCGTCGGTGACGGGAACCCCTGCTTGGGTTCGCCGTCGATCATCACGCCCAGCACCTCCGTCTCGACGCCGTCGAGCGTCTCTACAGCTACCGTATCATATTCGTATCCTCGATCGTCGTCGCTCTCGTGGTCGTGTTCGACACGACCACCGTTCGCCGTGACGGCGAGGGGCGCGTCGTCGAGTACGCGGTGGATCGTCCCGTACTCGTCGACCACTACGTCCGCCTGGTTCAGCACGTCGGGATCGAGCGGTTGTTCGTGAAGCTCGTAGTCGTTAGTCGAGGCTTCGAACGCCCCGTGGTGTTTCATGTACTCCAAGGGCTCCATGTCGTGGGCGGCGGCGACCTCACAGAGGCGGTCGTCGTGTTCGAAGACGTACTTGTAGTACTCGTCGACCGTCATCTGCACCGCCTCGCCGTCGTCTCCCTCCCGATAGGGTGACTCGAAGTACTCCCGGATACCGAGCTCGCCGTCCGGATCGAGCCGCCAGGAGAGGTCCAGCCAGAACTCGTCTTCCTCCCACACCTCCCCCGGATTCGCCTCGTAGGTCCGCTCGATCGCCTCGCCGTCGCGCTCGGCGTACTCGCGCAATACCGGCTGACGGTAGGTCACCCACGTGCCCGCGTGGGTCTCCTGGCTCTGGATGTCGTGGCGTTCGGGCGAATGGCCCATCGGGAGGACGTAATCGGCGAAGTACGCCGTCTCGTTCCACGTGGGAGTGAGCGCCACGTGCAGGCCTACCTTCTCCTCGTCGGTGAGCGCCTCGATCCACGAAAACCCGTCCGGATACGTATAGACGGGATTGAACACGCGCGTGAAGTACACCGACAGCTTCCCTCGACCCTCCTTCAGGAAGTACGGCAGCAGGAAGCTCATCTCGTAGTGGGCGAACGGGTACTCGACGGGGAGTTGGAGTTCGTCCCACAATCGCTGACGCGGGGGGTCGTTCGGCAAGTGCGGGTCATATTTGTGCCAGGCGTTCGGCGACGTCCCGCCCTTCGTTCCCACCGATCCGGTCAGCACGGAGAGGAAGTGCAGCGTGCGCGAGACCTGCCACCCCCCGAGGTTGCCCGAGGCGGCCGACCGCCAGATGTGACTCGCGAAGCGATCGCCCGCCACGCCGATCTTCCGCGCGACCGTCCGGATCGTCTCGGCGGCGACGCCGCTCTCCGCCTCGGCGTACGCGGGCGTGAACTCGGCGTACACCTCCCGAAGGATGCGGATGTACTCCTCGAAGGTGCGCGGTCGCTCGGGGTATTCGGCGTCGAGGAACTGCTGCCAGTTGACCCACCGCTCCATGAACGCGGCGTCGTACAGTCCTTCGTCGAGGATGACGTTCGCCATCGCCAGCAGAACGGCCGCTTCGCTTCCCGGCTGGGTCGGGAGCCAGTAGTCGGACATCGCCGCCGTGTTCGAGAGTCGCGGATCCAGCACGGCGAGTTGGCCGCCTTCGAGGATGCCCTCCATGATGCGCTGGGCGTGAGGGTTGAAGTAGTGCCCCGATTCGAGATGGGCAGACAGCAGCAGGATGAATTCGGCGTTGGCGAAGTCGGCGCTCGGCCGGTCGTACTTGTGCCAGAAGGCATAGCCCGCACGAGCGCCCGCCGAACAGATGTTCGTGTGGGAATTGTGGCCGTCGAGGCCCCACGCGTCGATCACCCGATCCATGTACTCCTCGTGACCGGGCCGGCCCACGTGGTAGGTGATCTCGTTTTCCCGATCATCGGTGATGGCCTCACGCATCGCCCCGGCGATGTCCTCGAGCGCTTCATCCCAGCCCACCCGCGTCCACTGGCCGCTGCCCCGGGGCCCGTCCCGCTTCAGCGGATGGAGGATGCGCTGGGGGTCGTTGATCTGGTTGACGGTGGCCGGCCCCTTTGCGCAGTTGCGCCCGCGGCTGCCCGGATGCTCGGGGTTGCCCTCGATCTTGCGGATCTCGCCCGTCTCCTTGTTTATGTACGTCAGCAATCCACAGCCCGCCTCGCAGTTGAAACAGGCCGTGGGTACCAGTGAGTACTCCGTGGGCTCACCACTCGAATCGTACTCGGTCCAGTCGTGCCACTGGCTCGGCTCCGGGTAACTCCCGAGGTGGCCCTCGGGGGCGATGGGATCGACGCGGTCGGCGTCGGCCTTGCGGCGCTGGCGTTGTTTAGTCGTCTGTTCGGTGCGATTCGAGAGGAGACCGAGCTTCTCGGCCACCCGCTCAATGCGACTCGGAGTGAAGTCCTGTCCCATGATCTATCACGCAAGTGAGATGGTTTGCGGGGCGGTGATCCAGCAGTACTCGAAGGCGAACAGGCCGGCGAGCGCGAGCGCCCCAGCGGCCGTGACGACGAGGGCGCTCCCACTAACCGCAAGTGCAACCAGCGGGAGGGCGATGCCGACGGCGACGCCGCCCGCCCAGAAGGGTACGCGGAAGCGCCCGCGGACGATCCGGGCGGCGGCCTCCTCGGCGTCCTCGGTCTGATGCGGCGTGAAGATTTCAGAGCCGACCAACGCGAGGTGTGTGAGCAGGCCGGCCGCAAGCACCCAGCGGGCGGGACTCACGAGGCCATCGAAGGCGAGGAGGCCGAACGCGGCGGTGACGGCACCGCCGGCGATGACGGCCTGCGTGACCATGTGCAGCGGCATCGCCGGACTCTGCCAGAGATCGCGCCCCTTCGACTGGCTGAACAGAAACGCCGTGTAGACCGCCGTCGCGGTCGCACCAATAGCACCCAGTGCCAGGACGACAGGGTTGGTGACGAGAGTGTCGAGGCCGGCGAGCCAGGCGGCGAGCAGCAGCGTTAGAAAGCCACCGTAGGCCGTCAGGATGTAGCCGCCTTTGACGAGCCAGGAGTTCCAGTTCGGGCGCAACAGCACCCAGTGGAACCGCCGGGGCTGTTCGAGATCGAGGATCAGGAGCACAGTTGTCACGCCGAGAAAGAGGAGACTGACGGCCGCACCGATTCCGATAAGCGCGGCGTTCGGTTCGATAACGCCGACGAGCGTGAGCAGCGCGGGGATCAGGAGTGCTCCGGCGGCGATGGCCTTGGTCCACGTGTAGGAGTAGACTTCCCAGCCCCACGAGCAGTAGTGGCTCTCGCCGATGTCGTAGACGCGGCGAGCCTCCTCGTGGAGCAGTTCGTAAGCGTGCTCAGTTTTAGATTTCTTCTCGGCGGGCTGGCCGCTCGCGGCCTGGGTGCTGTAGCCGCCGTCGGAGGCGAAACGACCGGAATTGGAACTGTCCTGACTCTGCCCACCGCTGCCACAGCGACAGTTGCCGCCACAGCCGCACTCGCCGCCACATCCGCAGCCCCCGTCCGTGCGGGCGTCAGCGTCGGCCTCGGCGTCGGTCGAAGCGTCGGGGAGCGAGACGTCGGAGTCGGCGAGTGATTCGGCGGCGCGCTGGAGATCGAAGTCCTCGCGCGCCCCGCCCTGAACCTCGAGTTGGTTAGGCGCGTCCGACCACATGTAGTGTTCTTCGCGGGCGGTGGTGCCGGGGGTGACGGAGGCTTCGTCGCCGTCGACGTAGAAGAGTTTCGGTTCGGTGCCCTTCTCGGGCTTGCGCGCTTGCACCTCCTGGTCGGCGATCGTCTGTGTGATCTCGGTGTCGGGATTGTCCATGTCGCCGGCGATGATGGCGTCCTCGGGACAGACGGTCACGCAGGCGGGCTCTCGACCGGAATCGACGCGATGGGAGCAGTAGTTGCATTTGGCGGCCGTATCGGTGTTCGGATCGATGTAGAGGGCGTCGTAGGGACAGCCCTGCATGCAGGCCTTACAGCCGATACAGCGCTCGGGATCGAAGTCGACGATGCCGTCCTCGCGTTCCCAGAGTGCCGTGACGGGACAGACGTCGGTGCAGGGCGAGTCGTCGCAGTGGTTGCAGCGCATCACCGAGAAGTTGCGGTTCGTGTTCGGAAACTCGCCCTTCTCGATGTACTTGACCCACGTCTTGTTGACGCCGATAGGGTCGTCGTGTTCGGCTTTACACGCGACCGTACAGGCGTGACAGCCGATGCACTTCCGGTTGTCGATGACGAAGCCGTAGTTCGTGATAGTGATACACCCGCGTTGTCTAGCGAGAGACAGCGATCGACTTATACTTTCTCCCCGTGCGCTCAACGGGCTCGTACGAGGCGGAGTACGACAGCCACGTTCGCTCATCTATCGACGAGTGACTGTCAGAACTGAACGCCGCTGGACTTCTCGTTTTTGCAGGCGGTGCGTTACCGTACACGCGATGCGACCACTCAAGGACAGGTAATTTCTCGCCGATAGTGTCAATGACATTCCGAAAGATTAAAACCCGTGATTGACAATACCATACCAACCATGTGTCATGTTGTCATGGGCTCGCCATGACAGCATCCGATGCAGATGGTGGAAGGTACTACGAGCAATGAAAGGACACCGTGTGAACCGACGAACGTTCATCAAAGCAGGTATTGGCACCGGGGCGATCGGTCTCGCTGGCTGCGTGGGAAGTCTTCCGGGAGAGGGCGGCGGAGGGGGCGGCGGTAACGATTCCGGTGGCGGCAGCTACCCCTCCAAGGAAATCACTGTTATCGTCCCGTGGGCGCAGGGTGGCGGGACCGACCGCTCGACTCGCGCGTTAACCCCTACGTGGTCGAAGAAGATCGGGGCGAATTTCGTCGTCCAGAACTACCCGGGCGGCTCGACGCAGGTCGGCGGCGAGAACCTCTACAACGCGACCCCCGATGGGTACACCGTCGCCATGTGGAACCTCCCACAGATGCAGGCGACGTGGCTGTTCCAGGACGCACCCTACACCGCCGACGACTTCGATTTCATCGGGACCAACCACTGGGATCCGACGATGTGGTTCGCACCGAAGGACGTACCGTACGAGGACATGAAGGAGTTCATCGACTACGCGAAGGAAAACAGCGTCACAGTCGGTACGACTGCAGCTATCGGAAACACGGCCTTATCGGCCCTTCTCGTGAAGGACACCTACGACGTGAAGATGAAGCTGGTAAATATGGAGGGTGGAACGCCGACCCGCCAAGCGGTACTGGCGGGCGACGTCGACGCCGCTGTAAACCAACCGTGGGCGTTCAATCCATCCAATATCGGAAAAGTCACCTCGCTAGGTAGCCACACCCCAGAACCGCAGGAACTCTGGCCCGACACTCCGAGCTTCAAGGAGCTCGGGCTGACGGATCTCCCACGTGTCGAGGAGGGACTGGGGCAGTGGAAGCTCCAGGTGACGCCCGGCGGGCTTAAAGACGAGTACCCCGATCGCTTCGAAAAGCTAGTGACGAGCTACGAGGAAGCGATGAAAGCCGACGAATACAGGCAGCGAGCGAAGGAGCAGGGGAACCTCGACAAGATCCTCCGGTACAACGGGCCCGAGAAAACCCAAGAGATCGTGGACGAGAACACGGAATTCATGCGAGAGTACAAACCGCTCTTCGATGAGTTCCAGCAGGGCTAATCACCCCTGATCGAGTATCGATGAAAACGAACCTCTCCCGTTTTCGGACGGTTAGCGTCGGTGTATCGGGAAGAACGATCACCATCCACCCCGGGGAACTCCTGCTGCCGTTGCTCGTCCTCCTGTTCGTGGGTGTGTACTACGTGGGTACTCGCGGACTCCCCGACCAATCGATGATGTACGCCGGTCCGCTGATGTACATCACGCTGGCGTTGGCCGTCGTCACTCTGCTCCAACACGGGTTCAGCATCGACGGTGACGAACGAACCGTGGAAGATTACCGACGGGAGCACGAAGCTCGTAAGACAACCGATGCGGCGGACACTCGGTCTGAGGAGGGAAACCGCCGATACTTCAATCGTCGTTCCGCGATCGGGCTAGTGATCCTGACGCTCGGATACATCCTCACAATGGCTACATTCGGGTTTATCCTGTCGACTAGTGTCTTTCTCGGGGTGTTGCTCTTCCTCTTCGGGGAGCGACGGCCCCTCGTGCTCGTCGCGTACTCGGTCGGGTTCGCACTGCTTGTGTGGGGAGTGTTCATCTACTGGCTAAAGGTGCCGTTATGATCGAAACGATAGCGACTCTCCCGTCACTCATCCCCCAAGCGAGTGCGATGAATCTGGGGATCGGTATGTTGTTCACTCAGTCGATCCTTCTCGCCATTATACTCGGAACTGCCATCGGGATCGTCTTCGGCGCTATTCCCGGTTTCTCCGCCACGATGACCATCGTCCTTCTGACCCCCGTTACTATTCCGTTCGAGCCGGCCGTGGCGCTGATCCTGCTCGTCTCCGCCTACGGTGGAGCCGTCTACGGGGGATCTATCCCGGCGATCCTCATCAACACGCCCGGGGCCCCTGGATCGGTCGTCACCTGTTGGGACGGGTACAAACTCACGCAGCAGGGGAAGGCCGTCTACACGTTGGCCGTTTCGGCCTTCGCATCCGGGCTCGCCGGGCTCATCGCCGCCACGGCACTGCTGTTCGCCGCGCCGATTATCGCGGACATCGCGCTCGAGTTCGGTCCGCCGGAGATGTTCCTACTGGCCGTCTTCGCATTGACGATTATCCCGGCAGTGAAGGACGCTTCCCTCTCGAAGGGGCTGCTAGCCGGACTCTTCGGACTCCTGATCGCGACTGTGGGGAACGATCCGCAGCTGTCACGTCCCCGTGCCACGTTCGGCGTGACGATCCTCCAGAGCGGGTTCGACTACATCGTTATCCTCATCGGGCTCTTCGTTCTCACCGAGATGATTCGTCTCGCGATGCGCGGGTCGATCATCGGTGGCGATGGGGATGGAAACACAGCAGGGGGGTACGACCAGGTCGTCGACGGGGTGCGGGCGGTTCTCAGCCGTCCCGTCGATTTCTTGCGGGCGACGTTCATCGGTACGTTCGTCGGGTCTCTTCCCGGTGCCGGAGCGGACGTGGCGAACTTCGTTTCGTACAACGAGGCCCAACGCTGGTCGAGCGACGAGAAGGCGGAGCAGTACGGGACCGGCATCATCGAGGGAGTCATCGCTGCTGACTCTAGCAACAACGCCACGCAAGGCGGTGCCCTCATGCCAACGCTCACCCTCGGTATTCCCGGTAGCGGGTCGACGGCCGCGCTCATTGGTGCCCTCGCAATTCACGGCTTGAACCCTGGCCCGGGACTCTTCGAGCGATCCGGGCCCATCGTCTACGCGATGATCTTCTCGCTGTTCATCGGTAACCTGCTCATTATCGTCTACGGTCTCTCGGGTTCGCGGTACTTCGGGAAGGTCGCCTACATCCCGATCCGGTACATTATTCCGGTAGTTACGGTCCTCTCCGTCATCGGCGCCTTCGCGGTACGAAACTCGGGATTCGACCTACTCATCATGCTCGCAGCCGGCATTCTCGGCATCCTCTTCGTGAAGTACGACTATCCCCTGGTCAGTCCAGTTCTCGGCGTCATCGTCGGCAACATCGCCGAAACCGGCTTTACCAGGGGCTGGCTGCTAAACGGACAAAACTGGGTGGCGTTCCTGACCAGCAGCGAGATCTCCATCGGATTGACGCTACTCATCGTCCTCTCCTTGGGTGTCACCGCCGTTAAGAACCACGCCTGAGTACGATCTCCACCCTTCCACCGTTCCGTTCGGTCCTTTGAACCGTCGTCCACTCCTAGATTGGCAGCTACTGGCAGTGCCCCTGTCGAGAACGCTCCCGAGCTGCCGACTCCCGTGTGATCACGGTGAAGCAAAACCGCACAAGGTATCACGTGGTGACGGCGGTTTTCGGGAGGCCATCAGGGGGCTTTTATATGACGCCCTCGTCCTCCAGTTTCCTGATTTCGCCCTCCGATAACCCCAGTCGTTCGCGGTAGATCCGATAGTTGTCCCGACCTTTGCTCGGCGAGGGATCGATATCCGGCATCGCCGACTCCGATAGCCGAATCGGCGATCCAGGGACGCGAATCGGATCGTCGTAGTCCGGGTGGTCGATCTCGTTTACCATCTCCCGCGTCTCGAGGTGAGGGTCGTGGATCACCTCTTCGACCGTCTGGACGGCACCGCAGGGTATCCCGGCCTCGAGCATGGCCGTCTCTACTTCCTCGCGGGTGTGATCTCTTGTCCACTCCTCGATAATCTCGTCGATCTCGTCGATGTGTTGGAGTCGCTTGACGTTGGTCTCGTACTCCGGGGCCCCGACGAGATCGTCGCGGCCGATCACGTCGAGTAACCGATGCCAGTGTCTGTCCGACGCACAGAGGATCGCAACGTGACCGTCGCTTGTCGCGTAGGCGTTGTAGGGACATTTCGCGAGACCGCTGTGCCGGTTTCCAGTTCTGGGTGGAACGTCCTCGTCCTTGAAATACGATGCGAGCTGCGACATGAGTGAGGGGTAGACGGCGTCGTACATGCTCGCCTCCACGAACTGCCCCTCGCCTGTTCGCTCGCGCTGGTAAAGCGCCGCCAGCACGCCCGCCGCGAGATGGATACCGCCGAGGAAGTCACCGGCCGCAATACCCGTTTTCACGGGGGGGCCATCCGGAAAGCCGGTCACGTCCATGACCCCGCCGACCGCTTGGACGATGAGGTCCATCGCGAGCCGCTCGCTTCTCGGTCCCGACTCTCCGAACCCGCTGCCGTGTGCGTAGATCAGTTCCGGATTGATCTCGGAGAGCGTCTCGTATCCCAACCCGAAACGATCCATCGTTCCCACGGCGAAGTTCTCGACGACTACGTCGGCGTCGCGAACAAGCTCTTTGAACAATTCCTTCCCCCGTTCCTCCTTGAGATTGAGGGTGATGCCGTCTTTCGAGGAGTTCAACATGATCAACTCGGGCGGTTCACCGTCCTCAACGCGCGAGCGAAGCGGCTCGCCGAACGGCGGTTCTACTTTCGTGACGTCCGCGCCGAGATACGAGAGCATGAGGGAACAGTACGCTCCGTTGTAGATCTGGCCTAGGTCGATGACATCTACACCATCCAGTGCATGCCTTCGCATACCACTATGAAAACCGACCCTCGGTATAACACTTATGTAAAATATGCAATACTACCCGCGAGCGGCGTTCGACCGTCGATGGAGCACCGCTAGTATCTAGATCTTCGAATCGGGGGCATCCGCGTCCGCATTGATCGAAGTCTCTCGTCGGCGTAGCAGTCCCGTGGTAAGGATCTCCCCTTCGTCAGAGAAATCCCCCCGTGCCACCTGACAGGCGGTGACAGTCAGGATGTCGTAGATGTCGTCCGCGCTCGCCCCCCGCGACAGATCACTCACCGGCCGCGCATACCCCTGCAGGATCGGACCGAGCGCCGTCGCTCCAGAGAGCCGTTCAGTAAGTTTGTACGCGATATTGCCCGCGTCCAGGTTCGGGAAGATGAAGATGTTCGCGTCGCCTCGAATCGCCGCCGCGTCCGTCTTCCGGTCGGCGATATCCGGTACCAGCGCCACGTCGGCCTGCAGTTCCCCATCCACGACACCATCATCGACCTGCCGCCTCGCAACCGCCGCGGCGTTCGCCACCCGCTCGCTCATCTGATGCTGGGCGCTCCCCTTCGTCGAAAACGATAGCATCGCCACCCGCGGCGACCAGCCGAACAGCTCGCTCGCCGTGCTCGCGGTCGTCACCGCGATGTCCGCGAGTTGCTCCTCGGAGGGTGCAATGTTCACCCCGCAGTCCGCGTACAGCAGGACACCGTCCTCACCGATCGTCTCGTCGTCGAACTGCATGATGAAGTAGCTCGAGGCGGTGTCGATCGCCGGGTCCAGCCCGATCACGCCGTTGGCGACCGCGACCACCTCCGCGGTCGGGGACACTGCCCCGGCGACTAGCCCGTCGACCTCGTCCAGCCGGGTCAGAAGCGCAGCGAGGACCAACTCGTCGGTCAACAGTTCTCGGGCGACTGCAACGTCGACGTCGCGTAACGCGGCGTACTCCGCAGCGTACTCGTCGAGGACCGCACCCTCGGGGTAGGGGAGGAATTCCAGGGCGTCGATGTCGATCCCCAGTTCGGCACACAGCTGTCGCGTCTGGTCGTCCGGTCCGAACAGAACAGGTTGGGCGATACCATCGGCTTGTGCACGCGCTGCCGCATCCAGAACGCGACAATCGTGGGCCTCCGGGAGGAGGATCCGCGCCGACTGCGAGCGAGCACGCCGTCGTAACGTCGTGAGTAGGTCTGTCATTGGTGCACTTAGAGTGGTCCTACAGAGAATATGGACGAAATGCCCCCTGTTCGACCGAGTTAGCCCTCGTAGTTGGGATCCCCGGGCTGGCGGTACTTCTCGAGGACGCGCTCGGGTTCGTCGAGGGCGTCGCGGCGGAACGGCTCCAACAGTTCGGTCCCGTCAGTACGGATGTCGACCACGACGGGTTCGTCCGCCGCCACCGCCTCCTCGGTGGCCGACCGGACCTCGTCGGGGTCCTCGACGCGAATCCCCTGGGCGCCCATGTCGCGGGCGAGTTGCGCGAAGTCGGGGTTCTCCGGGAGGTCGGTCCCGACGAATCGGTCCTTGTAGAACCAGTACTGGTTCTGTTTTTCCGCCCCCCACTCCATGTTGTTGAACACGAGGGCGACGACCGGGATGTCCTCGCGGACGGCCGTCAGCACCTCGTTCATCTGTTGCATCCCCCACGCGCCGTCGCCGGTGATCGCGACCGCCGGATCGTCGGATCGCGCCACCTTCGCTCCGATGGCGGCCGGGTAGGAGAAGCCGCAGTTGCCGTAGGTGCCGGCAGCGAGGAAGTTACCGGGATGGTCGAACTCGAGGTAGGCGTTGGCCATCGAGCAGGTGTTGCCGATGTCGGTGGCGACCATCGTGTTCTCCGGGAGGGCCTGGGAGACCTCCCACAGCGCCCGGCGGGGGTGAATCGGCGTCTGGTCGGACTGGGACATCTCCTCGAGTTCGTCCTTCCACGCCGCGTAGGTCTCTTCGATCTCCGCGACGCGAGCGTCGGACGCGCCCGCGGTGGCGTCGAGTTTGGCGGTCAGCGACCGGACGGTCTCGGCAGCGTCGCCGACGAGTCCGAGTTCGACGCGGGTAGTCCGCCCGATCTGAGAGGGGTCGACGTCGATCTGGATGATGTCGGCGTCCTCGGGGAACCAGTCCATACCGTACTGCGGGAGGAGGCCGAAGCCGCTGAGCCGACTGCCGACGGCGACGACGACGTCGGCCTCCGAGAGCGCCTGCATCGCCGCCTTCGATCCGCCGTAGCCGAGCGCCCCGACGGCGAGCGGGTGACTGATGGGGAAGCTATCGTTGTGCAAGTAGGAGTTGGCCACCGGCGCGTTCAGCAACTCGGCGAGGTCTGCGACCTCGCCGACGGCCTCCGAATAAATGACGCCGAGGCCGGCGATAATAGCTGGATTCTCGGCGTCGGCGAGCATCTCGGCCGCCTGCTCGACGTTGGCCTCGGCGGCCCCGCCGACCTCGGACTGGCGGTACTGGCTCGGTCGGAGGACGTCGACGTCGATTTCGCCGTAGAGCTGGTCGCGGGCGAAGTCGATCTGGGTGGGACCCATCTCCGTGAGTGCCTCGCGATAGGCGGTCCGGACGTACTCGGCGATGCGGCTCTTGTCCTCGAGGCGGCCCTGCCACTCGACGCAGTCGTCGAAGATCGACATCGTATCGGCCTCCTGGAACCCGTCGGTGCCGACCGAGCCGGTGGTGGCGGTCGGCGAGAGCATGATCACCGGCGAGTGGTTGAGTTGGGCCGCTTTGATGCCGGTGACCATGTTGGTGACGCCGGGCCCGTTCTGGGCGACGCAGATCCCCGGTTCCTGCCCGCGGAGTGCTTCGGCGTACCCGTCGGCCATGTGGGCGGCGTTCTGTTCGTGGCGGACGGGGAGGTAGCGGATGCCCGCGTTGGGCATGATGTCGAGAAAGTCCATGAACGCCGAGCCGACGATGCCGAACATCACCTCGGCGTCCTCGGCGACGAACTGTTCGAGGATGGCCTCGCTCGGCGTCATGCGTTCGTTTTCGTGCAGTGCGGTCTCGTGAGTCTCGGCCGTTTCGTATTGCTCTGCCATGCTAGGTCGTCTCGTAGAAGCTACGCATGCGACGACTTATATTTTAGGGGGCGAGGGTCCGCCGACGTGCTCCTCGTCGAAAATGATAGCTATGGTCCCCGACCTTCTAGAGTGACCGCTCAAGTACCCCCTCCAGGTCAGTCTTAGTCATACGACGGACATTCTTCGACAACAACCGATCAAGGCGCGAGGCCTTTTCGGCTATCTGTGGGACCTGATCCCTGGTAATGTCAAACGCGTTGAGTCCCCGTGGGAGTCTGACGTCAGCTCTGAGATTCGCGATCGCGTCGCCGGCACTCGTCTCGTCAGGGTCTTCGCCCAGCAGTCGGACGATGTCGTCGCATCGGTCAGGTACGCTCGGTGCGTTAAACCGGACGACTTCCGGCAGAAACATGGCAACCGCGATCCCGTGTGGAACGTCGTACTCCGCGCCGGTCGCCATCGCGAGGGCGTGGGCGGCTGTGGTCCCGGCGTTGGTGAAGGCCATCCCCGCCATCAGACTCGCGAGCGCCATATTACGCCGTGCTTCCACGTCGTAGCCGTTGTCGACCGCCCGGCGGAGGTTTCGTCCGATAAGATCGATCGCCTTCCGCGCGAACTGATCGGTCAGTATGGACCGACCGTTATACTCCGGTCGATCTCTCGGCGTCGACGGTCGCGGTTTAGCGTCGAAGGGGATCGCGGTGTACGCCTCGACGGCGTGCCCGAGTGCATCCATCCCGGAGAAGGCCGTCGGCTCAGGAGGGAGCGAGATGGCGAGATTCGGGTCGACGATCGCTAGCTGGGGGAGAAGGTGTCGGCTCGAGATACCGCCTTTGAGAGCTTCCTCCGGAACTGAGATAACTGCGACGGGGGACGTCTCCGACCCGGTGCCGGCTGTCGTAGGGAGACAGAAGCAAGGTATCCCCGTATCGGGGAGTGGCTTTCCGTCTCCCGTTGGCGGGGTGGCGTACTCTAAAATACTGCCGTCAGCAGCGGTGACGGCGCTCGTCGTCTTTGCGACGTCCATTGAGCTTCCACCGCCGACTCCGATTACGAGGTCGGGGGAACGATCCTCTGCTAGTTGAATGGCAGACTCGTAAACGCCGAGCGACGGCTCGGGTTCGACATCGGTGTAAACGTGATATTCGACGTCGGCGGCGTCGAGAAGCCCCGTAAGATACGTAACGATACCGGCGTCCTCGATCCCTGGGTCTGTTAGGAGGAGTACCGATTCCGCGTTTCGTTCGGTGATGGCCGACGGGAGTTCTTCGGCGGCACCGACACCGAATTTCACCCGCTCAGCCATAGAGAATTCCCAGACGGTTTCTGATTGGTGCATGCTATCACATTCCTGGGCGTTCGATGTAAGGGTGTCGGCGTTGGTCGCGTCGCGGTCCTCGTACACCGAGTGAGGGGTTGGCTACTTACCCCGGTCAGGAGCGTCGCGAGAGGTCAACGAGCTCACCGAGGATCAGGAGGTGGGCATCTCATCTTCCGTACTTCTCGTGGTACGATCCGAACAGTTCCTCTTCGGTCGGAACGGACTCCTCAATCACTTCGGAAACGGTGGTGATGTTCAGGAAGTGTGTGTAATCGAGGTTTTCGTCGAGTTGATTACCGCCCCACGTACCCGCACCCATTGAGAGGGTGAAGTTCAGTCCATTGTTGAAGTTTCCACCGTTGCCGTAGCACTGTGGCTGATTGATCAGGAGACGACAGACGTCGATTTCGTGGCCGATTCGGTCGACGTGTTCTTCGTCAGTAGTGTGCAAGCCGCAAGAGTGGCCAGTTCCTTCGAAATCGAGGATATCACTCGTTATCGAGAGTGCCTCCTCGAAATCAATCGCTTTGTACAGCGTCAAGACGACTGAGAGCTTCTCCCCCGAGAGCGGATGATCGGGCCCGACTCCTGTTCCTTCCACCATGAAGAACGCGGCCTCGTGGGCTTCGGGTGCTTCGAGTTCGGCCGCCTCGGCGATCTGCTTGGGCGGTTTGGCGATGACGTCACCGCTCAACGAACCGTGCCCTTCCGGGAACATCGCCTCCTCGAGTTTTTCGCGTTCTGTGGCGTTACAGAGGTACCCACCCTCCGCCTCGAGGGCTGCGACCATCTCCTCGTAGACCGATTCGACAATAACGGCCGAGTTATCGCTTGAACAGCTCGTCGCGTAGTCGAAGGTCTTGCTCTTCTCGATCCGACTGGCCGCGGCTTCGAGATCCGCGGTGGCGTCGACGACCGAGACGACGTTCCCCTCGCCGACGCAGTAGTTCGGAGTCCCGGACTGCTGACCGTGCGCGACGTTGTTCGATGAACCGGTGACTTGCAGGAGATCGACTTCCTCCATCAGGGCGTAGGTCTTTTCCTTGTTGACCGGTGGAGGAACCATCTGAACGAGATCTCGAGGAGCACCCACCTTGTCGAGTTCCTCGTGAATGGACTCGACCACGAGTTCACAGACGCCGAGTCCGCTCGGCGACGGCGATAGGACAACCGCGTTCCGTCCCTTTAACGCTATCATGGCGATGTTCGCCGGCGTTGCTCCAGGGTTCGTCGAAGGCACGACAGCGCCGACAACTCCGACAGGTTTCGCGATCTCCGTGATGCCCCGCTCCTCGTCGACGTCGATAATGCCGACCGATGGTTTACCCAGGATATCGTTGAGCGTCCCCATCGTCTTACGCTGCTTTTTCGTTACCTTGTCCTCGACGTTACCGAACCCCGTCTCCTCGACAGCGACCTCGGAGATCTTCCGCGCGTTCTGTTCCTCGTACACCGCCCATGCGACCGCCTGGACGAGTTCGTCTACCTGCTCTTGCTCGTAATCGGCAATGGACTCCATGGCTTGGCGGCCTTGGGCCACGAGTTGACCGATAACCTCGTCGGCGCTAGTCGCATCGGACTCACGGGTCTCTAGGCTCATACCGGGGTAGGTTCCGCGACCCATCCGAATATAAGTTGTGGTTGTTAGGTTACATGTTCTCTCGAAGATGGGTGGAGACGAGCGGAGGTGTCGTTGTATCTCTCCCCGTCGAAGATCAGTGATGCGTCAGTAAGCGTTCGCATATCGTGGACACTATAAGATATCGCCGACGGTGTTCCTGCCGTATTGTCGAATTTATCCGATCACCGACGGTACAGGTACAGCACCTGTTACAGTCTCACGGGGTGCCCAATCGTTTGGCGGGGGGATTTGATAAGAGCATCGTCCGAAATATGCGACGGAGAGGCAGCGCAACCCTACGGAGGATCTCAGGCAGTCAAGCGGGCCAGAATGGCCACAAATCGCCGGATAGTGGATTCTGTGCGGGAATACGCAGTCCAGCGAAGAACGTTTGTATACCGCTACGAGGAGACGTAGCAGGTCCGAATCTACCTAAACGAACGGGCATACGGGGTTTCTCGATCTCCCGTGTTCTGGATTCGATATAGAGGAACATTAAATAGGGATCGGATCTAGAGACAGGATACCATGGTATCTCCCGGCTCGAATGGACGGTCGCTAAAAACGATCGAGAGGTCGTTCGAGATCGTTGAACACCTGATGGAACGAGATGGGGCGCGAGTATCCGAACTTGCGTCGCATCTCGGTCTACCCAAGAGTACAGTTCACAGCTACCTTACGACCCTTCACGGAATCGGCTATCTAATCAAAGAGGGAGACGAGTACCACGTTGGATTACGCTTCCTCGATGTCGGTGGTTACGCGGCGAATCGCAAACGCGCATACAGGATGGCAGGTCCGAAGGTGAAGGAGCTCGCCGAGGAGACCAAGGAACGCGCTCAGTTCATCGTAGAGGAGTCCGGATACGGTATCTACCTCCACCACGAGATCGGGAGCCAAGCCGTTCGAACGGATGTTCGCGTCGGAAAGCGGACGCATCTCCACACAATCTCGGCCGGTAAGGCTATCCTCGCGTACCTCCCCGAACACGAGGTCCGGCGGATCATCGACGAGCGTGGTCTGATTAGGAAGACTGCGCACACGATAACCGACGAGGAAACTCTGTTCGATGATCTCGAGCGCGTTCGGGAGCAGGGTTACGCGCTCAACCGCGAGGAGCGGATCGATGGGCAATGTGCGATCGGCGCCCCGGTTCGGATCGATGACCGCGTCATCGGCGCCTTTAGCGTTTCCGGTCCTACTCACCGGATGAAGGGCGAGCGACTCGAGCGGGAGATCGCCGACCTCCTGCTCGGGACCGCCAACGAACTCGAACTGAACATGGCTTACTCATAGATCCCATTTTTATCAACATCCGCGGAAAAATCCGGGAGGATGGTAGTATACTACATCGGACGGTTCACTCTGTACACCCTAACAAGTCCAGTTAGGAAGGGATGGAAATAAAGCACGTAACTCTGCTCACGCCGAAGGTCACCCCACTGGGTAAGAGAGTTAACGAAGGTGAAACTCTTAAGTAAGATCGGGGATCGCTGCCCGGAGATCGACCGTATCTGTTAGGCACTACGCGACACTTTTGCGTAACGACTGTACTTATGTTATCCACATCAGGTGTTACTTCCGGAAGGGAGAGCCAGTCATTCAGTAGATGAAAGAGTGAGCGTTTTCATCTGCGATATCCGGATCTAGTACGCGAGAACCCCATTACGGAGCCTTCCCTTACAAAACCACGCATGTTTGGACATCTGCAACTGCAACAGATAAAATAGTCTGCTATAGCCGAACCATCATTACCACCGACCGGAGGTAACACATCAACGAACACAGTTAAGGTCGTAAATACTCACAAGAAATGTTCGATCCCATGGTCCTGAATTATCGTCGGTTTCTCCGTGTAGTAGAGTGCTCACTGGCTGTGACCCTGAACTCGGACATATATTAAAACGAGTTCAACAACTATCTCGACTCCATGCCGCAACTAGCACCCCCAAGCAGCAGATTTCATTAACGATAACTCACTTGATGATAACGCTTATATATCGTTAGGTGCATGTCGACATAGATCATGGCAAAACAAGGCATCACAAGGTCCCGCCGCGAGGCCCTAAAACGAATTGCGGGAGCGGGAAGCGTTGGTCTCGTCGGCTTCTCCGGATGCATCGGTACCGAGGGCGATGGAGGTACTAACGGGAGTTCCGGCGGCAAATCCGACGCCACACTCAAGTTCGCACTATCGGGAAACCAGCAGAGTGCCCACTACAAGGGGGCAGAGCTCCTGGCGGAAACGGTGAATGAGAAATCAGACGGTCGCTTGCAGCTCGACGTCATTTGCTGTCAGAAAGCCGGTGGCCCCCCCGAAATTGCGAAATCCGTCCAGCAAGGAACGTTAGACATGGGGCTTTCAGCGGTGAACAACCTCGCCGGATTAACTTCAGCGTGGTTGTTCGTCCAGCTGCCGTACCTCTGGAAGGACCATCGCAACCTCTATTCGTTCTTCAACGAGGCAGATGTCGTCAAACAGATCAACGAGAACGCCTACGAAAACCTCAACAACATCCGAATCAAAGCTTACTGGGGGAGCAATGGGGGGAGTATGCGTCACCTCCATCTAACCTCTAACGCCGGACTCAAAGTACCAAGTGATGCGAGCGGGCAAAAGATCCGGGTTACCGAATCACCCATCGAGAAATCGACTGTCGGGGCGTGGGGATTTAGCCCCAGTCCGGTCGCGTGGAGCGAGACCGTTCCGGCGATGAAACAGGGCGTCGTCGACGGGATCCACATCCACTACTGGTGGCTCTACGATTCGGGCATGTACAAGCAGATTCAGTACACCGTTGAGACGGCAACTCAAGACAGCCCCGCTGTCCTCTACGTCAACCGTGGTACGTGGGACGGGCTATCCGAGGACCTTCGAAACGTCCTCGATGAATCGCTCGACGAGGTCACGCCCAAGCAGATCGAGATGGACCTTAAACAGGGCAAGACAGGGAAACAGAGGATCAAAGAAGAGCATCCCGACATCGAGATCTACCAACCTTCGGATAACGAGATGGAAGAGTGGCAGCGAGTCACCAGCGGGGTTTACGAAGAGTGGCTCGGCAAAAAAGGGGTCGAAGAGGAGGTCGTCAAAAAGGCACTCGAGTTCCAGGACTACACTCCCCCGGGTGTAAACCTCTGATATGATATTACGACCGACAGCAGGAGGGGGCTCGATGGTAAATGTAGTTAACGATGGATGAAGCATGAGTACGATCACACGTACGGGAGACGGACTGCGGGAAGGACTTGAACGACTCGAGCCCGGACTCGATCGAATCGAATGGGGACTGCGGCTATTATTGAAGTGGATCTCGATCGCCGCGTTAGTCGGTATCGTAGTGTTCGTTAACGTCAACGTGTTTTTCCGCTACGTTCTCAGTAATTCCCTCTCGTGGCCGGGGGGAACGTCGGTCATCCTGAACATCTGGGTCACGTACGTCGGCGGCGCTGTCGCCTACTACGTCGGGGACCACGTGAGCGTTCAATACATCCATCAGAAGCTCCCGGCTAACCATGCGAGAGCCGTCACAGTGTTCATCAACGGGTTGGTCGGTCTCCTGGGATTCGCCATGCTCTGGTGGGGGAGCCAATTAGCCATCTCACAGGCGAGTAGCCGAACTGTCTACGAAGTTCTCGGAATTACTTCGATCTCGCTGTTCTGGACCCGTATCCCGTTGGCGATCGGCGGCTGTTATCTCGTCTTCGAGGCGGGCCGACAGATTCTCAAGACGCTGATCGACGACCTAGAGGACGACAGCTACGCGGCAGCCATCTCACTGGCGTTGTTCATCGTCCTCGCGATGACGTTGTACCTCGCTCGGATTCCGTTTCCGGGGCAAGGGGTGCTCGAAATCGCCGCCATCTTCGGACTCCTGATCGTGCTAATCGTCATCAATACGCCCATCGCGTTCGCGATGGCGCTCAGCATGCTGATCTTCCTCCTGTTCTTTCCGAATTCGCTTGATATCCTGATGCCGCTACTCGTGATCCAACAGATGGGGCAGGCGCTCAGCGGGTTCTCGATTCTCGCTATCCCACTGTTCATCTATGCAGGTCGGATCATGACCATCGCGGGGATCACGAGTCGGATCATCGAGTTCGCGAACCTCCTCGTCGGACGGATGCGAGCGGGGCTTTCGCACGTCAACGTGGTCGCGAGCATGCTGTTTGCGGGGATCTCCGGATCCGCCGTGGCGGACACTGCGGCCGTCGGTAGTATCCTGATCCCGGCGATGGAGGACGAAGGATACGACACTGGCTACACGTGTGCGGTCACGTGCTCGTCGTCGGTGATCGGTCCGATCATCCCGCCGAGCATCATCATGATCATCTACGCGATCACCGTTCCCTCCGTCAGCGTCGCCGGCCTGTTTATGGCCGGTGTGGTCCCGGGGCTGCTGTTCGGACTCGGCATCATAGCGACGACGTACGTCGTCGGATACCGGACCGACTGGGAGAAGTTTCCCGAAGTCGAACACCGCGACCGACCGACCGCCCGCGAGGCCGGCGGGATCGTCAAAGATACGGTGTTCGCGCTGATCATGCCGCTCATCATCATCGGAGGGATCCTCTCAGGAGCGTTTACGGCCACGGAAGCAGGCGGCGTCGCCGTACTCTACGCGATCGTCGTCGGCCTGTTCGTCTACCGCGAGATGACCCTCGCCGAGTTCATCGACGCCTCGTACAGCGCAGTTACAATGTCCGGAGTGACGCTGTTCATCATCGGTGCGGCGAAACCGATCACGCAGGTGATGGCGATCAAGGGGGTCCCCGAACAGATCGCCGCGATCCTGCTTTCGACGACCAGTCAGGGGATTCTTCTCGTTCTGCTAATCGTTGCACTCCTCTCGATACTCGCCCTCTTCATCGAGTCCATCGCCAATATCCTCCTCTGGGCACCCGTTTTCGCACCGCTCGTCGTCGAGGTCGGCATCGATCCCCTCCACTTCGCCATCGTGATGATCATGACCCTGGCGATGGGGATGATCACCCCACCGCTCGGTGTGACGCTGTTCGTCGCCGCACCGATCGCGAACACGAACATCGAAACCATCGCGAAGAACATCGTCTTCTTTTTCCTGATCGAATTTTTGGTCCTGGTTACGGTCATCCTCGTGCCCGAAATCGCACTTTGGTTGCCCCGAACCCTCGGATATGGCTGATTGATCCCACTCCCGTTCTGTGGTTCCAGCGTCTATCAGACATCCATTTCCCACTGAATCAGGTTCGGAAGTAAATGGTAACGATGGTTTCTGGTTATACATGACTCTTATGAGGAACTACAGAAGATGGAAAAGGACGACGATCACTGGCTAACGTAGCAGAACTGTATAAATATTACAATAACGCTTAATAGTGAACGGATCAACCAGAACGATACACCCATGAGTATGCTCGAATCAGAGGAGATAGCGAAGCATGGAACCCTAATGATCGATCGTACGGAGTTGGATGAGTGCGTCGATATGGCGAAGGTGATCGACGCGGTCGAAGACGCGTTCGTCGGATACGAGCAAGGGACCGCGGTGATGCCCCCGAAAACGTACGTCGATCTCCCCAAGCGCAACGGCGATTTCCGCGCGATGCCAGCGTACGTGAGCGGCGCGGCGGGCATCAAATGGGTGAACGTGCACCCGGACAACCCCGAGCGGTACGGTCTCCCGACCGTGATGGGTGTCGTCATCTACTCTGATCCCGAGACCGCATATCCGCTGGCGATCATGGACGGAACGAAACTGACCCGCTATCGGACTGGTGCCGCGGCGGGAGTCGCCACCCGCCATCTCGCTCCGTCCGACGCGACTAGTTTAGGGCTACTCGGGGCAGGAGAGCAGGCGCACACCCAACTGGCAGCGATCGCCGCGGAAGTGGATCTGGAGCGAGTCGTGGTCACGGATCTCGATGCAGATGCGATCGAACGGTTCTGTGAGGACGAGGCCGATCGCGCCGACGAGGTCGTCGGTGGGACGCCCGAGGACGTCGCGGGCTGTGACGTCATCTCGACGACGACACCCTCCAGAGAACCGATCTTGAAGCGCGAGTGGATCGACGCCGGGACGCACATCAACGCGATGGGTGCCGACGCCGAAGGAAAGCGAGAACTTGATCCAACTATTATCGAAGACGCCGCCGTGGTCGTCGACGACTGGGAGCAGTGCTCGCATAGCGGCGAAATCAACGTCGCCGTCGCCGAAGGACAGCTCTCGCGCAGAGACGTCTACGGGAACCTAGGCGAGATCATCACTGACGCGCTATCCGCGCCTGTCGACGGGATCACCGTCTTCGATTCCACCGGGTTAGCGATTCAGGACATCGCCACTGCGCGACTGATTTACGAAACCGCCCAGGAACGCGGTGCCGGCTATACGTTCGATCTCGTCGGGACATGAACGACAGACGCACGATGTCGCAGTTGTCTCGAGATCCCTCAGACGGACAACGACTCGCGTAAGCGTCCCGGCAGGCTACATCGGCGATAGCTAGCGCGAACGCACTTTTCCTCCCATTCCGGATCGACTCACGGTTCGCGGCGATACTGTATCAATAGGCTGGCCGATCCTCGATTGCCGGCCCTCGGACATCGGCGAATATCCAGGAACCAATCCACCGGTAGAAAGCGCTCGGATACTAGTCGGAGAATCGCCCCCGATTCAGTTACATGACCACTAGGGGAGAACGGGGGAGTTTGCGAGCATCACACTCTCGACCGACCGATCGTGATCGTCCGCTGCTCACTTGACGCGATCTACGATGATTGCGTCACTCGAACACCTCGGTGATCCCCGCGTCGAGGGCGGCGACCGCGTTCTCGATATCACGCTCATCTACGCAGAACGGTGGCGAGAGGGTGACCTGAATGGACGGCCGGCCGCCACCGATCAGGACACCCTCCTCACGTGCGACGGCAACGATGTCGTCCACAGGATTGTGTCCGTGTTCGATCCGCGGATCGAACACTGGTTCCCCGGTATCGGGGTCGGCGAACTCGACGGCCCAGTGGAAGCCGCGGCCGCGAACATCACAGACGGCGGGGTGTCTCTCCAATTCCTCGAGTTTCTCTCGGAGAGTGGGAGCGAGTTGCCTGACGTTCGGGATGAAGTCCTCGTACTCGTCGATGGCAGCCACGCCAGCCGCACACGCGACCGGGTTGCCCGCGAAGGTCTGGCCGATGTCCATCGCGTCCTCCCGGAGGGCGTCGCCGAGTTCCGGGCGCATGAGGACACCCGCCAGCGGCGCGTACGCGCTCGTGACCCCCTTTGCGAACGTGAGCATGTCCGGCTCAAGGGCTTCTGTCTGACTGCCGAACCAGTCGCCGCAGCGACCGAACCCGGTGATCACCTCGTCGACGATCAGGAGGATCTCGTACTCGTCGCAGAGGTCGCGGACGCGCTCGAAGTATCCCGGCGGTGCAGTGAAGGCCCCGCTCGAACCGCCCACTACCTCGGTGACGAGGGCCGCGATCGAGTCCGGGCCCTGATTCCGGATAACGTATTCGAGATGGTCGGCGGCTCGCTCTGCCAGTTCCTCGGGGGAGTCGGCATCGAACGCCGGATCCGCACCCTGGAACGGAGGCAAGAACTTCACGTTCCCAGTCGTCTGGGCGTGAGATTCGACCGGCAGGCGTATCGCAGCATCGCCCGTGATCCCCGCCGTCGTGTACGTCCCGCCGTGGTACGAGCGCCATCGCGTCAGTACCGTCGAGGCGTCCTGAAACTGACGAGCGATCTGGAGTGCCGCCTCGTTGGCCTCGCTGCCAGAAATCGAGAAGAACACGTCCTCGAGGGAGTTCGGTGCGACGTCGGCCAGTCGATCGGCGAGTCGCGTCCGCGCGTCGTTGTGCACCGCCGACGAGACGTACTGGACCCGATCGAGCTGGTCGTTCATCGCCGAGACGATGGCCTCGTTGCCGTGTCCCGCGTTCACGCAGTACAGCTGGGACGTGAAATCAAGGTACTCGTTGCCGGCCGAGTCACGCACGTACGCGCCGTCGCCATCGGTGATCGTGATCGGCGTATCGCCCATGTGGCCGAAGTGAGCGAGCACGCTGCTCTCCTCTACCTCAACCTGTTCGCGCTGCGCCATACCCCACGTTCCTTTTCGGAATGTTTTATAAGTACCGATTCGTGTAAATAAAGTAACTGCTCTGATCTGCCGCTAGATCGATATCGATCTTCAATTCCACCGACCCGTGCGTAGCAGATTCTATGTTCTTTGTCTTTACGACGACGCTCGTAGCGTTAGGTGCTGGTGTGGGACTTTACTACAATCGGAACGACGCTCCTCGCACGCCGATTCGACTCGGTCGGGCGATCGGTGTTCATCGCGTCGTCGGTCGGGCTGCCGGACTGGCTGCGCCGGCATTCGTTGCGGCGATTGGGACCGTCCGTGACTAGCGAGTCGTTCTTCTTGTTGAGGCTATGGTGTCACCAATAGTGTTCGTTCTCGCCGCTCGACATCTCTATACAGCTCAGACCAGTCATTCGGCGAGGCACCCCGATTCGCGTATTGATTGCACCTGTCTCGTCCGATTTCTTTCGAGCCATTTTTAGTACTCATGACCGGTCTATCTGCTCTTGGAGAGCTCGTGGATGTGGCGACGGGAACGTTCCTACCGGCGATGCTCGTCGATCTGTACTCGCTCTCCGTCGGGCAGATTAGGCGGTTTAGCATATAAACACTACCGATGGTATCCTGTCTGCACTACTTTTCTCAGACATGTTTTCGGTGATGTCTCGTTGTCGTCGATCAGTATGTAGATCGAGTGGGGGTAATCTCGGGATACACGTCAAATCGAGCGGGTGATCGCACACGTACTTATGAGTATATCGTGGGTCAACCATCTTGTAGGAGTGAAACACGCTATCTGTCTTCGTGGCCAAGTACGATCCGTCGGCGAATTATCTCCGTACGGTTCGGAGAGCCAGTTTTACGGCCAATCGCTCGTTCTGGGAGGACATCGAGACCCTTGGTTAGAGGAATTCACCGAGATACGTCGCGCAGAATCCACTAGCGGGAAACCATTATTAGTGCACCCCTTCGGATAGTGACTATGAATAATAAACGAAAAACGATCAACGCGACGATAAAATCGATTCGGATAATCGAAATGATCAAATCAGCGAACGGTACGCGGCTCCCAGACCTCGTTCAGGAATTGGGGTATTCGAAGAGTACTGTCCACAGTCACCTCAACACCCTCCGTGAGCAGGGGTACGTCACGAAAGAGGGGGAGATATATCATCTGAGTCTGAAATTTTTTCACCTCGGACAGTACACCCGTGACCGGGACGAGCGATATCGTCTAGCCAAACAAAAAACGGAGGAGTTAGCAGAGGAACTGAATCAAGCGGTCGATTTCGATGTCGAGACCAACGGCCGGATTATCACGCTCTTCCATAAAGCGGACGAGTCGACCGAGATCGGGTTCACGGAAGGCGACTATTTCTACGTCCATACAAGCGCCACCGGGAAGGCTATCCTCGCGGAATTCTCTGAGCGACGAGTCCTCGAGATCCTCGATCAGTGGGGGATGAAACGAAAGACGGAGCACACGATCACGGATCCCGACGAACTGCTAGAGGACTTAGAACGGACACGGGAGCGTGGATACTCTATCGTCGATCAAGAATGGCTTGAAGGACTTAGAGCAGTCGGCGCCGTAGTCAATCTACCGAACGGTAGACCACTCGGTGCGTTGAGTACGGGTGCCCCCACGTACCGACTTACTGACGAGACGATCGAAGACGAGATCGGACCGAAGCTGGTAAAAGCTGCGAACGAACTCACCGAAGACGTCAGCGAGATACTGCAGTAGCGGTCACCAGCTGTCCAGACACTGCGTGTTTCTCTCCGTCGAACGTTGGAACCAAAGTGGGAACCACTGCGTTGTCTCTAATCCGTATAAAAGCGAGTGCTGTCTCTCGGCAGGTCAAGCCTAAAACAGTTGGCGTTACCCGACAGCGTTTATTATTCCAATGTATACTGTTCCAGACCGGTACCGCGCGATCTCCCCGGCAGGTGATTCTTGAATAGTTTTCCCTGTTAAGTTCGTATTTAGACTATCTAGGAAACGACGGCGCCAATCCGAGCACGTAGTGAAGTGACCCCCATTGCTCGGTCATCACCGCACATTATAAGGGTGGAAAAAGGGTTTGGTAGAGAGATACCATTAACACTGCCCCTCCCATGCGCGCATATTTGATAACACATGTATTACTGTTACCCCTTACCGCTACATCCGTCCCTTATCACCGAGGTGGGTCGGTGTTGCGTTGTGATTATCGGAGTATCGTCAGAACTCACGTCACGATACTCGTTCTGAAACGCAGAACTCATCGTGGGACATTCGCGCCAGTCCCTCATAACGATCGAGTTCGCTCTCACGGTCGTAGAAACACATATAGGAGGTGGAAGTGCGAATCCCCTAGATACGCCATCGCCTTCCCGTCGGCATGGCGAACAGTGAACGTCGAAACGGCGGTTTCCAGCGTCAGTAACGGGAGTAACTCACGTTCAACTCCAACTCGTTGGAGACATCCAGTACGAGGTCGGCGACCTCCCATTCGTACTCGGGGTTCCGGAGTCGATGAGCGGGTCCGGCGACGTTCAGCGCACCGAGGACCTCGCCGTTCGTGTTCGTGATCGGGACCACGATAGCGCGTAGTCCCTTGACGTACGCCTCGGCGGCGGCGACGTACCCGTCGGTTTCGAGCGCCGTTACGATCTCTTCGTCGGCACCCTGTCGGCCGGACGCCGCGGTCAGCACTCGCCCCGCTGTGAGTTCGTCGAGGGAAGTTCGCCGCCCGACACGCGCATTCGTCTCGACCGCCTGCTCGCCGCGCTCCATGAACACGACGATCGCGGCACCGCACTCGCTGACGAGGAACTGGCAGATCTCCCCCGTCTCTTCCGCAATCTTTCGTACTTTGGGTTGGATAAAGCGGAAGTCGGGGTTGCGATCTCGGACGTGCCCCCCGAGGTCGAGATACCGGAATCCCAACTGAAACGTATCGTCCTCCTGGATGACGTAGTCGTGCCGTTCGAGCGTCCGGAGATGGTTGTGGACGGTACTCTTGGCGATGTCGAGTGCCTCGGCGAGTTCGGAAACGCCCGCACCGTTCCGGGCCTGTATCTCCTCGACGATACCCAGCGTCGTCTCCACCGACCGCACCGGCACGTTGGGCGAGTCGTTCATGCGCCATCCAGCGTTCTCGAACTACAAGAAGGTTCTGTTGCTCAGAACAGAAGTCCCTCGAAACAGATCGAGGTATCCCCACCGGACGAACACCATCTAGGGATAGGGAGGTTCTAAACGCCACCGGCGAGTGGTGGACGTTCGACTATCGTTCTATGAAGCAGAACGGCTCTGGTGGCGCGTCGAAGCGTTGATGTACCCGACGTCTGTAGGCGGGATATGGTTCGACCCGTGGTAAGGATGCGGCGGTCGGACGCCGTCGAACGACCGACGGACGAACGAGCGAAGGATGTCGCTCCGCGTGACGAGACGGCGGCACGTGAGCGAGTCCGATGAGTGAGACGTATCTCGTCGGTATCGACCTCGCGCTGTCGAGCGTTCGCGTCACCGCCTACGATTGGAACGGCGACGTCGCGTTGAGCGGCACCGCCGACATCGCCGAACAGTCCCCCGCGGGCTGGGAGCGAGCGGTGCGCGAAGCCGCGGTGTTCCTGCCGCGAGCGCGGATCGTCGTTTCGACTATCGGGACCTCGGGAACGGTGGTTACCGTCGACGAGTACGGGAACCCTATATTTGAGCCTCGCTGGTACTACGAAACCGAACCCGAGCAGGCTGACGAACTCCTCGATCTGGATACTGTGCAGGAACTCTCCTCGAAGGGACTCTCACTGTCCGCTGCTAGCCCGCTCGCGAAGGTGCTGGCCCTCCGCGAACGGAACCCTGACCGATTCGACGACGTCGAGTGGATACTCAGTCCGGCCACGTGGCTGCTCTATCGCCTTCGCTACCCAACCGGCCGCCGCTGGACCGACCTCGAAACCGACTGGACGAACGCGCTCAAGTTCGGTGCGGACATCACGAGGTCGGCTCCCGATTGGTTCGAGCCGCTGTTCGACGCGGTCGACGTACCGCTCGACCTCTTACCGGCGATCCGTCGACCGGGCACGACTGTCGGCCACGCGGAGAGCGAATTCGCGGCCGATGTCGGCCTCAGGGACGCGGAGCTGTACCACGGACTCACGGACGGTAACGCGTCGGTACTCGCGTCCGGTTGCCTCTACCCCGGCGACTGTAGTATCGTCTGCGGGTCCACGAGCGTCGTCAAGTACGTCTCGGAGACGATCGAACCGCACGACGCCCTCTACTACCACCGACACCCCATCGAGGGATATCTTCCGGGCGCGGCGTTCGATACCGGCGTCGTTCTGAGGTGGCTGTGCGAGCAGGTCCTCGACATCCGTCAGGAGCGTGGCCTCGAACTCGCCCGCGCCGTCGATTCGGACGACGAGCCGCGCGTATATCTACAGGGGAATCGGAGTCCGTTCTTCGACCCGGGGATGGGTACAACTCTGCTAGATCTCTGGCCCGACGACGAGCGCTCGATCGGGGAGACGCGAGGGCGTCTCGTCAGAGGACTGGTGAGCAGTATCGCGCTCTCCGAGTACACGTACTTCCCGATCCTCGAGGAACACTTCGGGGAGGCGGTCGACCGGATACACCTCGTCAGCGGCGGGGAGCCGGCGGGCGACGACCCCTTCAGCTGGTGGAACACGCTCCGGGCGTCTATCTGGGACCGCGAGGTGCTGAAGATGGAGCCTCGCACGACGGTCGGCCCTCTGATTCCGGCCGCGCTCACCGCATCGGTCTACGAGGACGTCGACGAAGCCAGCGAGCAACTCCTACGAGTGAACGGTAAGGTCCGGGCCGACGACGATCTCCGCGAGGAGTACGAACCGGTCAAACGTCGATTCGCCAGCGAGTGGCGGTTGATCGCCGACCTCTACGAGGACCTGAAGTAACCTCCAGATCGGGCGCCCGCGTTTCGATTTCCCGTGTTCGTCGTCGCACACCGATCGGCACGGATACCACGTACGTTCCCCGGCAAGCTAGCGTGACAATCGTCGCCAACACCCAAACTATTATTACTCCCATCGTAAACTATCATCAACTATGACGCAGGTACTGCTCGGTATAGACGCGGGGACGACCGTCATCAAAACGGTCGCGTTCACGCTCGACGGCGCTTCTCTTCACCGGAGTAGCGTCGAAAACGCGGTCGAGAATCCGGAATCGGGGTGGGCCGAACAGTCGATGGAGACGACGTGGGGGAAGACGGCCCGAACCGTTCGAGCCGTCGTCGAGTCGTTGGAAGAAGATGCCGAAATCGTCGGGCTCGGAGTCACGGGTCAGGGCGACGGCTGCTGGCTCATCGACGAGGCCGGCGACCCCGTTCGCCCCGCGATCCTGTGGTCCGACGGCCGCGCCGGCGAATACGTCAAACGGTGGCAGGAGGAGGGAATCGAGGATCGACTGTACGACATCTGCGGTGGCAGTCAGTTTCCGGGGAGCAGCCTCGCCATCCTCCGCTGGCTGAAAGACAACGAACCGGAAACCGTCGAGGCGGCCTCCACGGTCTTCTGGTGCAAGGATTGGCTCAAATACCGGCTGACGGGAGTACGGGCGACCGACTTCAGCGACGCGTCACTGCCGTATCTCGACGTCGCGGCACAGGAGTACTCCGACGAGGTACTCTCCGTCGTCGACATGCCGGAAATCGCCGACATGCTACCGCCGCTCGTCCCCGGAACGAAACTCGTCGGCGAGGTGACCGAGGCGGCGGCGAGACGGACCGGGCTTCCGAACGGGACGCCGGTCGTCTCCGGCTTCTTCGACGTCCCCGCCTCCGCGATCGGGAGTGGCGCCGTTATGCCCGGCGACGGTTCGTCCGTCGTCGGTACGACGTCGCTCAGTCAGACGCTCCTCGACGAGCCGATCACCGGACCGGGGCGCGTCGGCATGACGGCCGCGCTCGACGAAGGCAGGTGGAGTCGATTCATGGCCTCGATGACCGGGACGCCGAACCTCGATTGGGCCATCGAGGAGATCATGGACAAGACGGAGTTCGACCTCGTCGAGGAGGAAGTAGAGTGCGTCCCCATCGGATCGGACGGCGTCCTCTACCACCCGTTTCTCAGCGTCGCGGGCGAGCGGGCTCCCTTCTCCGACCCGAACGCCCGTGCCCAGTTCATGGGGCTCACGCAGGAGCACACGCAAGCTCACCTCGTCCGCGCGGTGTACGAGGGTATCTCGCTCGCGATGCGGGACTGCTACGACAGTCTGCCGTACGACGCGAACGAGATCTACCTGAGCGGCGGCGGAGCCAACTCCGACTTCTGGTGTCAGATGTTCGCCGACTGCCTCGACGCGACGATACTCGTTCCCGAGGGCGAGGAGTTCGGCGCGAAGGGCGCGGCGCTGCTCGCGGGAATCGCGACCGGGCGTTACGACGACCTCGAGAGTGCCGTCCGGGAAACGTCGTCGGTTAGCCGGTCGTTCGAACCGCGACCGGAGTGCGTGGAGCAGTACCGGCGGTGGTACGACGTGTACAAGAGTGCCTACGAGGCGACGTTCGACGTTTGGGATCGGCGTATCGACGCCCTCGACGACCTCCGACGGATGGCCACCGATACCGCCGGGATCGAACCGAGCGAGACGGACGCCGCGGGAAAGATCTGAGCCGCCGATCGAGCCATACCCGGATCGGAGCCGACGTGATACGAGCGAGCGGGGGAAAAGCGGTGAATACCCTGCTCGTGGCCGTGCGAGAGCTATCGCGGAACCGAACCTTGAATAGCACTCGGGGAGGACCGTGGTACCGGTGTATCACTCTTGACAGCGATCCCCACCCGGACGCTCCCGAGCGGCGACGAGATGCCGCTACTCGGCTTCGGGACGTACGACATCAACCCCCAGACCGTCCCGGCTGCGGTTCGAACGGCGCTCGACGCTGGCTACCGCCACATCGACTGCGCCGAGGGGTACGGAAACGAGTCGGCCGTCGGGGAGGCACTCGCCGACTACGACCGAGACGACCTCTTTCTGACCTCGAAGGTCGTCCCGTCGAATCTCCACTACGAGAACGTCCTGTCGGCCTGTCGGGCCTCCCTCGACCGACTGGGCACGTCGTATCTGGACCTCTATCTCGTTCACTGGCCGAACCCGGCCGTCTCGCTCCGGGAGACCCTCGACGCCATGGCGACCCTCCACGAGGACGGGTTGGTCCGCAACGTCGGCGTGAGCAACTTCACGGCCTACCAGCTCATGTTCGCCCGGCGTATCTCCGACGTGCCGATCGGCGTGACCCAGGCGGAGTTCCACCCCTGGTTCCAGCAGGAGGAACTCCGCGCGTACTGCGGCGAGAACGACGTCGCGCTGACCGCAGCCGCACCGCTCGCCCGGACTCGCGTGTTCGACGACGAGGTGATTCGGGAGGTGGCGGAGGACTACGGGAAGCCCCCGGCACAGATCGTCCTCCGCTGGCAGATTCAGCAGGGAGTCGCCACGATCCCCCGTTCGACGACCGAGGAGCACATCCGGTCGAACCGCGCGATCGACGACTGGGAACTCGACCCGGAGGACGTCGGGCGAATCACCGCGATCGATCGACGAGAGCGTGTGTACATGATCGACGCCGATCACGAGACGTACGGTATCTCGCGGTGAGACGAGATCCCCTCGACCCATCCACCTGTCACAGCATAGGGGACGACGTCTGCCGCCGGACGCTCAGAGCGTGGCGAGGGCCCTACGCCGACGCTTCCAAACCTCGACCATCGCCTCCCGGCTCTCGCGGTAGAACTCGAACCACCGATCGTACTTCGTCGCGGAGACGGGACGCGGCTCGTAGGACCGCTTGACGCGGGTGGTACGATCGATGGCGTCCGTGAGATCGTCGTACGCATCGGTCGCCAGACCGGCGAGGAGCGCCACCCCTCTCGCGCCGAACTCCTCGCCGGCGGGGACGGCGACCGTCGCGTCGAGACAGTCGGCGAACAGCTGACACCACAGCTCCGAGCGCGCCCCGCCACCGCTGAGCGACAACCGATCGACGTCACCGGGGAGCGCCGCACAGCAGTCGCGGGCCGCCAGCGCGACTCCCTCGTAGACCGCCCGCAGGAGATGCTCACGGCCGTGTTCGGGCGTGAGCCCGGTGAACTGCGCCCGCGCGCCCGGAGCGACGAACGGCGCTTTCTCGCCGGCGGCGCTGAGGTACGGGTGGTAGGCGACGCCGTCTGCCCCGACGGGTGCGGCGCGCGCCATCGTCTCCGCGCGGTCGACATCGACGCCGAGCGTCTCGGTGGCCCAATCGAGGTTCGGCGTCCCGGCCATCGCGCCCATCGCGCGCAGTCCCAGCCCCTCGACGCCGAGCGCCAGCGTGTACCCCGCCCGTGGCGGCTCGAAGACCGGTTCTGCGAGCACCGTCTGACACTGCAGGGTCGTCCCGAGGACCACGGAGTTGGACCCGGGAGTCGCCGCACCGCTGCCGAACGCCGCGGCCGCGACGTCCATCACGCCCGAGATCACCGGCGTTCCGGCGGGCAGATCGGTGGCGGCGGCCGCCGACTCGGTGACGCGACCGACGACGTCGGTACCCCTCGCCAGTTCGGGGATGCGCTCGGCGAGTCCGCCCGCGCCCAACCGCTCGACGACCGCCGCGTCGAACTCGCCGTCGGCGGGACGATAGTGCATCAGTGATGCGTCGCTGGGATCGGTCGTTCGTTCGCCGGTCAGTCGGAACTTCAGCCAATCCTTGCAGGCGAACGCCGTCGTCGTCCGATCGACCGCGTCGGGGGCCTCTTCGCGTAGCCAGCGAAAGATCGGCAGCGCCATTCCGGGGAACAGTCCGTAGCCGAACGTATCGAAAACGGCGTCGTACGTGCCGTCGGTCCGCCACTCGTCCACGTAGTCGGCCGCCCGCCCGTCGGACCAGAGGACGGCGTTTCGAACGGGGTCGCCGTCTGCGTCGACGAGCCAGCAGCCGCCACCCTGTCCGGTGACGCCGACCGCCGCTACGTCACCGTCCGCGACTGCGACGACGTCGCTGATCGCCGCGGCCGTCCGTTCCCAGGTCACCGCCATGTCCTGTTCGACCAGCCCCTGACCGGGACGAACGACCGGCGTCGGCCGGGTCCGTCGCACCAATTGATCGCCGTCGAGGGTGAACGCGACTACCTTGATCGTCGACGTACCCGCGTCGATACCGATGATCGCTTCGGTCACAGTGACTGTAGTCGAACAGATCGTGATAAACGTTGCCGTGGGATGACTTCGACCGGTCCGAACCAACAGCCGAGCGATCGGACCGGTTCTATCCCCAATATTTATGGTAGATCACTACAGAGGTGGTTAGTAGCGCACGTCAGTGTGTGACAAACAACGTCGGCCGGTGGCTCTCGTCAGCGTAGGAGTCACGTCGTCGGTCGACGGAGACAACGATGAGCGACAGGAATCAGACATCACGGATTGTGAGGCGACGCTTCCTCCACTCGGTCGGAGCTGCATCAGCGGTGGGTATCGCGGGCTGTCTCGGCGGTGGCGGTGACAGCGGTAACCTGAACGTGGACGACGGTTCGGGTAACAACAGCTCGTCCGGTGGGAGTGACCTGCCGTCGAAGTCAGAGGCGGTCGGGGAGTGGGGTACTCGAATCAACGAGCACGCCCGCGAAGCGGGCATTGACTGGGGCCAGTTCGAGGGGACCTCGCTCACCTTCGGTATGAACGTTCACCCGTTCACCGAGGTGACGAAACCGCTTCTGCCATACTTTAAGGAGCTAACCGGTATCGACGTCACGTTCAACACCTACCCCGAGGACCAGCTCTGGCAGAAGCTCACGCTCGACCTCAATTCGAAGAACGGGAAGTACGACGGGTTCTTCCTCGGGCTCTGGCCGAGTGCGCGCTATCACAACGCCGGATGGGTACGGAACCTCACCCGGTACATCGACGACTCGTCGATCACCGACAAGAGCTGGCTCCACCTGGAGGATTACCCGGAGAGCGCGCTAAAGGCGTTCACCTACCAGGGCGAGCAGATCGCGATGCCGTTCGGTGTCGAGGCGTACGGCTGCGTCGCATACGACGAGCCGACGTTCGAGAAACTCGGTATCGGCGAGCCGACGACGCTGACGGAGCTACGCGACGCCGCCAAGACCATCCACGAGTCGGAGGAGGTGAATCGTTCGGGTATCTGCTCGCGAGCGAGCTCGACCACGCTCTCTTCGGCCAACTGGGCGACGATGTTCAAGTCGTTCGGGGCGAACTGGATCGATCGCGACAACCGCAAAGCGATGCTGAACTCCGAGCAGGGGATCGCGTCGCTCGAACTGTTCGCCGAGATGATGGGCGAGTACGGGCCGTCCGACATCGGGACCTTCGACTGGTACAAGGCCAACCAGGCGTTCGGAAACGGCCAGGTGGGCATCGCCTACCACACGCCGAGTGCGGTCGGGACGTTCACTCGACAGCAGTATCGGCGAACGAAATGGCTGCCTCCCCTCCCCGGACCGGACGGGGACGTCGTCGCCGATACCTGGGAGTGGGCGCTCGGCGTCAGTCAGTACTCCGAAAACCCGAAGGCGGCGTGGCTGTTCCTCCAGTGGGCGACCTCACGACCGGCGATTCTACTACAGAACACGGCGCAGTGGCAGGATCAGCCGACGTACGGGCCGGCGCGCAGCAACTGGCTGTTCGAACAGAAGGGGTTCAACGAAAGTAACAAGGAATCCTGGCGCACCGCACACAGCGAGGGCATGGACGCCGTCCCGTCGAGCCCACCGCCGGTACCGCTCGACACGCCACAGAACATGGACATCATGAGTCGAGCCGCCATCGCCATGAACGCTGCCGTCACCGGTACTAAGTCGGCCGAACGGGCGCTCGACGACGCCGCGCCGGACATCACGAAGATCGCGGAGAAGATCCCGGATGCGTACATCTCACAGTAGAGGCGATCGACGATGCTAGGACTCGGCGCGCTGGCGGACGACCACCGACGCGAGCCCGTGCTGAACCGCCTGCAGATCTCGGATCGGGCGCTGAAGTGGTCGTTCCTGCTACCCTCCGTACTCATCCTGATGTTCCTCTCGCTGTACCCCTTCCTGCAGGGTATCTGGATGAGTCTACACCAGTGGCCGCTCGGCGGCGGTGAACGGGCGTTCGTCGGAACCGCCAACTACGCCGCGCTGCTCGGCGGGGAGCGGTTCCACAACGCCCTCTGGAACACGGTCGTGTTCACCGGCGTCTCCGTCACCGTCGAGCTGATCCTGGGAACGGCCCTCGCGCTGTACCTCTTCTCGCTATCGAAGCGTTGGCGGCCGATCTTCCGGACGATCTTCATCGTTCCGATGGTCGTCACGCCGATCGCGACGGGGCTGATGTGGCGGCTCATGCTCAACGGCCGTATCGGGGTCGTCAACTACCTCCTGTATCTGGCCGGTCTCCCGATCCCCGAGTGGACGTCTAGCCCGTTCATGGCGATGTTCACGGTCATCGTGATCGACGTCTGGCAGTGGACGCCACTGGTGATCATGATCGTCTTCGCCGGCCTGCTGTCCATCCCGGAATCGCTGTACGAAGCGGCGCGCGTCGACGGCGCGCCCCGCTGGGCGATCTTCCGGCACATCACGTTACCGGGGATCAGGTACATGCTCGCCATCGCCGCCGTCTTCCGGCTGATGCGTAGCTTCCGGAGCTTCGACATTATCTGGCTCGTCACCCAGGGCGGGCCGGGAACGTCGACGGAGATCCTGAACGTCTACCTCTACCGGGTGGCGTTCGTCTTCCTCCGGGGGGGCGAGGCCGCCGCGCTGGGGTTGATCCTGCTCGTCGTCACGATCGTGACCACGATGGGTATCCTGCGAGCGGTGGGGGTGCAGTGAGATGGCGACGAGAACCGATACGCGCCTGGAAACGGTCACCGACGATCCCGTCGCGTTCGTGAAGCTCGCGGTCAAGTACGGTTTCGGCGTCCTCGTCAGCCTCTGGATGCTGTTCCCGATCTTCTGGATGGTGACCACGGGGCTGAAAGAGCAGTCCTCGATAATGAACCTGCCGCCGGATTGGCTCCTCTTCGAGGTCACCTTCCAGCATTTCACCGATCTGTTCACGCAGCTGGGATTCCAGCGGTACCTGTTCAACAGCTTCGTCGTCGCCGGCGGGTCCGTAGCCGTCAGCGTCATCGTCGGCGTACCCGCGGCGTACGCGCTCTCGCGCCTGAACGTCCCCGCCGACGACGATATTAGCTTCTACATCCTCTCGACGCGGATGGTCCCGCCGCTCGCCATCCTCGTCCCGCTGTACATCTTCTACACGTCCGTAGGGCTGACCGACAGCCTGCTGGGGCTGACGATCACGCACCTGCTGATCACGCTGCCGATGGTCATCTGGATCGTCAAGGGGTTCATCGACGAACTCCCCTCCTCGCTCGAGGAGTCGGCGCTGGTCGACGGTTGTAACCGCGTTCAGGCGTTCCGCGAGATCGTGGTACCGCTGGTAACGCCCGGCATCGCCGCCGCGGCGTTCATCGGCTTCATCTTCTCCTGGAACAACTTCATGTTGGCGCTGGTACTCACGAGCGGCGGCGACAAGACCGCCCCGCTGGTCATTCAGTCCTCGATGGGCTACCTCTCGATCAACTGGGGAATGCTGGGCGCTGCCGGAACGCTGACGATCCTCCCGCCGATCGTACTGAGCCTCCTCATCAGGGATTACCTCGTCGAGGGCATGACCATGGGGGCGGTCAAGGAATGACCCTCGACGGCTGTGGCAACCACGGGCCGAAAACGACTACCGTCCGACAGACGTACCGTCCGATGAGCGTATCACTACCGACCGACGAACGACATACCGCATGAAGGCACTGATCACCGCAAACCTCGACGAATCGAGCCGCGACCGACTGACCGACGACCTCGGCATGGACATCGAGTACCGTCCGATCGACGACCGCACCGAGCGTCTCGCGCCGGGGGAACTCGAACCGCTACTTGACGGCGTCGAAGTGTTCGTCGTGGGGTTCGAGGGCGTCTCCGCGGACGTGATGGACGCCGCCCCCGACCTGAAGATCATCGCGTGTACGCGCGGTGGTCCCGACGCCAACGTCGACATCATCGCCGCGACCGAGCGCGGAATCCCGGTGCTGTACGCCCCGGGACGAAACGCCGTCAGCGTCGCCGACTTCACGCTGGGGATGCTCCTCGCGGTCACCCGACACATCGCCCACAGTCACCACCTGTTGCACGTCGGCGAGTACACGGGCAAACCGCGCGACGACTCGGCCGCCGGCGGCGAGCGCGAGGACGTGACGTGGGGGGTCGCGAAGGGCTCCCCGTACGTCGAACTGAAGGGGCCCGAACTGGAGGACAAGACCTTCGGTATCGTCGGCCTGGGCGCGATCGGCCGGAAAGTCGCCCAGCGCGCGAAGGGGTTCGACGTGGAACTCGTCGGCTACGACCCGTTCGTCGACGGCGACACGATGGCCGAATTGGGGGTGGAGAAAGTCGAACTGGGGGAGCTCTGTGAACGCTCGACGTTCGTCTCCGTCCACGTTCCGGTCACCGACGCGACCCGCGGGCTGATCGGCGAAGAGGAGTTCGCGCTGATGTCCAGCGAGACGTATTTCATCAACACGGCTCGCGGAGCCATCGTCGATCAGGACGCGCTCGTCGCAGCGCTGGAGGCCGGCGAACTACGGGGGGCCGCCCTCGACGTCTACGACCGCGAACCGCTCCCCGACGATCACCCGCTCTTGCAGATGGAGAACGTCGTGACGACGCCCCACCTCGCGGGCGCCGCCGAAGAGGTCATCGACCGCCACTCGAAGATGGTCGTCGACGACATCGCCAGCGTGCTCGACGGCGAATCCCCCGAACACGCCGCCAACGAGGAAACGCTTACGCTAGCGTCGGACGTAGGTGACGATTGAGATGGCGCGCCTCGACATCGAGAACGTCACGAAGGTGTACGGTTCCGGCGACGGGGGTATCGTCGCCGTCGACGATCTCTCGCTGTCGGTCGACGATGGCCAGTTTCTCGTCCTGGTCGGCCCCTCGGGGTGCGGGAAGTCGACGACGCTGCGCATGGTCGCCGGCCTCGAATCCATCACCGAGGGCACGATCTCGATCGCCGGCGAGCCCGTCAACGAGAAGGAACCGCGCGACAGGGACGTCGCGATGGTGTTCCAGAACTACGCGCTCTACCCCCACATGAGCGTACGCGAGAACATGGGGTTCGGCCTGAAGTACTCGAGCGATCTTTCGAAGGACGAGGTGCGGTCCCGCGTCGAGGAGGTCGCCGAGATGATGGGTATCGAGGACCTCCTCGACGACAAACCGTCGCAACTGTCCGGCGGGCAGCGCCAGCGTGTCGCACTCGGGCGGGCGATCGTTCGCGAACCGCGGGCGTTCCTGTTCGACGAGCCGCTGTCGAACCTCGACGCCAAACTCCGAACGCACATGCGGACGGAGATCACCAGACTCCAGCGTGATCTCGGCGTCACCTCCATGTACGTCACCCACGATCAGGCCGAGGCGATGACCATGGCCGACGTCGTCGCGGTGATGAACCACGGCGAACTCCAGCAGGTCGCCCCCCCGAACGAAGTGTACGACCACCCCGCGAACCGCTTCGTCGCCGGGTTTATCGGATCACCGTCGATGAATTTCTTCGACGTGCGCATCGAGGGCGACCACGGAGACTATCGGCTGGTCGCCCGACGTGACGAGTCGGCGACCTACGCGGTCGGCGACGATTGCATCGCTGAGGCCGGCGTCGAACCAGGGACGAACCTCACGCTGGGCGTTCGTCCGGAGGACGTGGAAATCGTCCCTGATGGGTCGAGTGACGATCCACTGCTGCTCAACGCGCTCGTCGACGTGGTTGAACCGATGGGTAGCGATAACTTCCTCACGCTCAGCCACCCGGCGGGCGATAACTGGATCGCCCGCGTCGACTCGGGGTACACGCCCGAGGACGGGACGCCGGTCACCTACACCTTCGACGAGAGTGCGTTGCACCTCTTCGACGAGGACGGCCGAACCCTGAAATCCCAGGGGACAGACGGCAGGTCCTACCACGACCGAGCGGCGGCCATACCGCAATGAGGTGCCGTCCCGTCGGATGGCCGACGATTGTATCGTCGGCCAATTCAGTTGAGAACGGTACGATCGACGCCGAACGCGATCGATACGGAATACGACCAACGTAGAACACGACCACCATGACACTGCAAACGGAACTCGAGACGGAACGACGGGAGATCAGCGACTACGGCCGACGGATGCTCGAACAGGGGCTCACGACGGGGACAGGCGGGAACGTCAGCGCCCGGAACGGCGACCACATCGCGATCAGCCCCTCGGGGATGCCCTACGATGAGATCACCCCCGACGACGTGCCGATCGTCGATCTCGATGGTGAGTGGATCGCCGGCGATCGTACGCCATCGAGCGAACACCGGATGCACGCGGCGCTCTGCCGCGAGCGCGATGACGTGGGGGCGGTGGTCCACACCCACTCGCCGTACGCGACGACGTTCGCGAGCCTCGACGAGGCGATCCCCGCCTCCCACTACCTCATCGCCTTCGTGGGCGAGGAGATACCGGTCGCCGGATACGCGACCTACGGGACCGAGGACCTCGCCGAGCTGGCGCTCGATGCGCTGGGCGAGGCATACGACGCGTGTCTGTTGAAGAACCACGGGACGATCGCGGTCGGCGGGACCGTCGAGGCCGCCTTCGAGCGGGCCCTGATGGTCGAGTACTGTGCCCGGATCCACTACCAGGCGACGACCGTCGGCGAGCCGACGCTCCTCCCCGACGAGGAGATCGACTGGCTCCGGGGCGTCTTCGAGAACTACGGGCAGAGCGCACGGGACGACGTCGACCCCGTCGCGCCGGTTCCCGGCGCGGACGAACTGCCCGACGAGCGGCGGGCCGTCGCCGACTTCGGCGTGCAGTTACTCGAACAGGGGCTCACGACGGGGACGGGTGGGAACGTCAGCGCCCGGAACGGCGACCGCATCGCGATCAACCCCTCCGGCGTACCCTACGAGGACGTGACCCCCGCCACCGTACCGGTAGTCGACCTCGACGGCGAGCAGACCGCCGGCGAACTCAAAGCGTCCAGCGAGACGCCGATGCACGCGATGATCTACCGCGAGCGCGATGACGTGGGGGCGGTGGTCCACACCCACTCGCCGTACGCGACGACGTTCGCGAGCCTCGACGAGGCGATCCCCGCCTCCCACTACCTCATCGCCTTCGCGGGCGACGAGGTCCCTGTCGCCGGATACGAAAAGCCCGGTAGCGAGGAACTCGGAAAATTCGCCGTCGACGCGCTGGGCGAGGCGTACGACGCGTGTCTGTTGAAGAACCACGGGACGATCGCGGTCGGCGGGACCGTCGAGGCCGCCTTCGAGCGGGCCCTGATGGTCGAGTACTGTGCCCGGATCCACTACCAGGCGACGACCGTCGGCGAGCCGACACTCCTCCCCGACGAGGAGATCGATACGCTCACCGAAAGGTTCCGCAGCTACGGGCAAGCGAGCGGTAATTGACGCCCGTCGGCCATCGACAGCACCGACGATCGGAAACTAGCCTCACCGCAACTACCGGCGCTGTCTACCGGCTTACTCCGGTAGTAGAACGGTATTCGGAGTTCGTACTACTAGCAGTAAACGAATGAAGACCCCTGTTCCACGAGATCTCCGTTACATCAGTCGAAGGCGCGTCATTCTCCAGTTTAGCCGCTCTCCGATCAAGTAGACGCTCTTCTCGCCTCCTTTCGCTCATCATGTCGTAGCCACTCGCCTCCATCTCCAGATAGCATGTACGTGACGTGTATCACTTGACAATCATTTATAATTAATTACTCGAAAACTGAATTGCTGTCGGACATCGTCTACACGTTCATCACTGTACTCGGATAATAAGCGAAGGAACGGGTCACTGGGTGCGCTATTTAGCTACTTCTTATGTTTCTCGATGGGACAACTCGGTGAACTGCGTTAATGATCACGCAGAGGAACGGGCTTTGGGGTCGATCCATGAATAACCATTGATCGTGTACGTCGGACTGTTGATGGATAATTACGGTGAGGATGTTCGCACATCCTACCTCCGTCGTGCCGACGACATGACGCTCAGTAGATTATCTGTCGTATTTGTGCATTAGACGAGGCGTATTATAAAAAAGATTGAGGGGTTTCTGTGCGGTGTGGAGTATTTAAAACGCTCCCCGGTCTGGGCGATGATGGCGGACGTACTACCCTCCGCCGCTCATCCCTAGAAGGCCCCCGTCTACAGTACTCTGAGTATTCAGATACCTCGATGATATAAACCGATCAGTCGGCACTGTTCTCGAGCCGTGGTATTGTACTCGTGACACTGTCTTCCAGACCCTCCGCCAAACTGACGGCGGATAAACTGCTCTGAAGATTGAGTAATTAGTATTGAGGTTATCCGCCTGCTACTTCTAGTAATACTGGTATTATACATATTCCTGAAAACTCAGTAGGGCGGTGAAAATCGTCTTTGTTGGGGTTGACGATATCCCTCAGAGCGGTGTTTATCCCTTGACCCTCGGTTGGTGCTGTTCGCATCACTAACTCCTGTTCGGAGTAGCCGTACTGACGCCAAATTCATCGAACGAGTGCATATCTGTGTCGCCCCGTTCGCTCGCAACACCGCGAGTGTCACCCTCCCTCTCGAGGAACGCCCGCGCTCACTCGGACGCTCTAGGCGACGAAGTCTCCGGACGCCGCCGGACGATACTGTACAGGAGCAGCGACAGCACCGGATCGCCGTCGTCGTTGCGGACGCGTTGTTCGAACGTGACGTCTCCGCGCTCGGGGTGCCTGTCAGCCCTCGACTTCTCGACGACCTCGATCTCGACAGCGAGCGTATCGCCGGGGAGCACGGGTCGAAAGAACCGGAGCGAATCCATTCCGCGGCCACCCATGTTGGCGATGTCGTCGAAGGGCCCCTCGACCGTCAGCTTGCTCGCGATGCACATGGTGTGGAGCCCGCTCGCCACGAGTTCGCCGAACATCGAACCTTCGGCGGCCGCCTCGTCGGTGTGGAACGGCTGGGGGTCGAACCGCTCGGCGAATTCGACGATCTCGTCCCCGGTGAGGGTGTAGCTTCCGGCCTCGAAGACGTCGCCGACGTCGAGGTCCTCGAAGTATCGGGTCATACGTACTCCCCGCCCGGAGGTGATAAATCAGTTCGGGGGAGCCCCGGCTGATCGTCCGGCCGCCTGGATCAGCCACCGGGCGTCCATCGGAGTTCGGCGTCCTCGTATCGGTCCCGTACCACCTTCTTGTCGAACTTCCCGGTCGCCGTTTTCGGCACCTCGTCGACGAACACGACCTCGTCGGGGAGCCACCAGCGCGGGTAGGTCCGACCGAGGAAGTCGCGGAGTTCCTCGGCGTCCACGTCGGCGTCGGATCTCCTCACCACGCAGGCGAGCGGCCGTTCCTGCCAGCGATCGTTCGAGACGCCGACGACGACGGCTTCGACGACCGAATCGTGCTTCATCAGTTCGTTCTCGAGTTCGATACTCGAGATCCACTCGCCGCCCGACTTGATGACGTCCTTCGCGCGGTCGACGATCTCGATGTAGCCGTCCTCGTCGACGGTAACGACGTCGCCGGTCTTCAGCCAGCCATCCTCGAAGTCCTCCTCGTTCGCCTCCGGTTGATTGTAGTATTCGTCTACGACCGTCGGTCCGCGGACGTAGAGTTCCCCGAACGACTCGCCGTCCCAGGGTACCTCCGACCCGTCGTCGTCGGTGACTTTCATCACGAGCCCCGGCGACAGTAGCCCCTGCTTCTGTCGGATCGCGTACCGCTCCTCCGCGGACGCCGACCGCATGTGGGACTTCGGCCGCGAGTAACTCCCGACGCTCATCGTCTCGGTCATTCCCCACGCGTGTTCGATGGTCACGTCGTACTCTTCGTCGTAGCGTCGCATGACGCTCTCCGGGACCGCGCTCCCGCCGGTGAGGATGCGCTCGAGACTGGAGAGGTCGGCGTCGGCGCGTTCGAGGTGTTCGAGCAGATTGATCCAGACGGTCGGAACGCCCGCGGTGAACGTCACCGCCTCCTCCTCGATGAGCCTCGCCAGATCGGCCGGCTCCGGCGACGGCCCCGGGTACACCTGCTTCGCACCCGTCACGGAGGCTGCGTACGGGAGTTCCCAGCCGTTGACGTGGAACATCGGTACGACCGGCATCACGACGTCCGACTCGTCGACGTCGAAGGTGACGGGCGCGATAGCCATCAGCGAGTGGGCGTATATCATCTCGTGGGTGTACTCCACGCCCTTCGGCCGCCCCGTCGTTCCCGACGTGTAGCACATGCCGGCCGGGTGGTCGCCGGGAAGCTGCGGCCACGGGAACGCCTCGTCGTGTTCCTCGAGCACTGCGTCGTAAACGGACACGCAGGGGAGCGCCGTCTCGGGTCGCTCCTCGCCCATGACGACGATCCCGTCGATCGTGTCGAGACGGTCCCAGAGCCGCTCGATCGTCCGGAACGGCTCGCCCGGATCGACGAACAGGACGTCGTCTCCGGCGTCGTTGAGGATGTACTCCACGTGGTCGTCCGGCAGCAGAACGTTCGTCGTGTGGAGCTGCGCACCCATCAGCGGAACCGCGAAGTACGCCTCGAAGTGCCGATGGTGGTTCCAGCCGAACGTCCCGACGCGAGAGCCCCGTTCGACCCCCAGTTCCGAGAGCGCGTTCGCCAGCGCGTGGACCCGTTCGCCGAACGCCTCGTAGGTGTATCTGTGCGTCCCCTGGCCGTCGCCGCCTCTGGAGACGATCTCCTTCTCGGGGAACAACCTGGTCGCACGCCAGAAGTGGGGGTAGACGGTGAAATCGCTCGACGGCATGACACCCTGTACCAAATGATGGGGGATAAGTGTTTTCCAGCCCCGGGAGCGGACCGGGCGCTCGGGCGGGTCGAGACGGCGATCGGGATCACGGCGACGGCGGGTACGCGTCTCGCCAGGGGTTGTGCCGCTCGCAGGCGGCGCTCGCCGCGAGTACGTCACCGTCGGCGAACCGTCGGCCGACGAGCTGTGCGCCGATCGGAAGCCCGTCCCCGGTGAATCCCGCAGGGAGGGACGCTGCCGGGTGGTCGGTCATGTTGAACGGCCAGCTGAGGATCCAGTCGATGAACGGATCGACCGCCTGGCCGTCGATCTCGCTCGGACCGACGAGGTCGGCGTCGAACGGCGGTACCGCCAGCGTCGGCGTCACGAGCAGGTCGTGGGCCGTGAGGACGGCTTGGATCGAGTCGTAGACGTCTGTACGGACCACGTCGGCGCGTTTGTACTCCACGGCGGAGTACCGTCGACCGGCCTCGACGATCCTGACGAACAGCGGATCGATCCCGTCCCGGTGCTCCTCGAGCAGATCCATCCCGTGCTGGACCTCGATCTTCATCGCGACGTCGGCCATCAGAACCTGGAAGAGGGTCCGCCACGCGTCCCGGATCTCCTCGGGGGAGTGGTCGTACGTCACGTCCACCTCCACGACGTCGGCTCCCGCGTCGGCGAGGGCCTCGACGACCGCCTCGACGGCCGTCCGGACCTCGGGGTCCACGACGAACGTGCCGAGGTCCGGCGAGTACGCGACCGTCATCCCGTCGATCGGTCGGTCGACCGCGTCCAGGTACGACTCGTCGGGCGACGGAAGGGTGAACGGGTCGTCGGGATGGGGGCCGGCCACCGCGTCGAGCATCACCGCGGCGTCGGCGACGGTTCGGGCGAGCGGCCCGTGCTGGACGAACGGGGTGTGCTCGGCGAAGGCGTTCGGGCGGGACCCGTTCGGTACCCGCCCGAAGGAGGGTTTCAGCCCGTAGACGCCGCAGCACGACGCCGGGATCCGGATCGATCCGCCGGCGTCGGACCCCTGTGCGAGCGCGGCGAGCCCGTCGGCGACGGCCGCCGCGCTGCCGCCGGACGTTCCCCCGGCCGTCCTGCCGGGCGCGAACGGCGTCACGGTCGTGCCGACGAGCGCGTTGTCCGTCGTCGCCCGGTTGCCGAACTCCGGCGTGTTCGTCTTCCCGAGGACGATCGCGCCGGCGCGTTCCAGTCGCTCCACGACGGGCGCATCGCTGTCCGGAACGTACTCGCGCTCCGCGAAGACCCGGGAGCCGAACGTGTGCCGCACCCCCGCTTTGAACGCGAAGAGGTCCTTGATCGCGATCGGGACCCCGTGTAACGGACCGAGGTCGTCGCCCCGGGAGACCGCCCGCGCAGCCTCGCGGGCCGCCCGGCGCGCGCGGTCCCCGGTGATCGTGACGTAGGCGTTGACGACGTCGTTTCGACGCTCGATCCGGTCGAGATACGCATCGACGACCTCGACCGGCGAGAGGTCCCCGCTGGCGATCCGCTCCGCGAGTTCGGTCGCCGGAAGGAAACAGCGCTCTTCGGCCATCACTCCCCCCATCAGTCGGTCGCGTAATAACTCTGTGCGTAGCGCACGGCGAAGGTGCGTGTCGATCCGAGTTGAGATCACGGACCGACGCGGCCGCTCGTCCCGCGGAGTGACAACAGTCATTAGCCGAGCGGTCCCCTGTAGGGCGAATGCACTCCGACTGGCGTCGCGTGCTCGCCGACCGCGTCTACTACGGCTGGGTCATCGTGTTCGCCAGCCTGCTGGCGTCGATGGCGGTGTTCGGAACGAGCTACGCGTTCGGCGTGTTCTACGACGCCTTCGCCGGGGCGTTCGACGTCTCCCGGTCGCTCCTGGCGGGCGTATTCGGGCTCCAGACCGCCCTCCTCTACGTCGTCGGGGTCCGGGCGGGGCAGTACGTCGACCGGTACGGACAGCGCCGCGTCGGCGCGGTTTCGGGACTGCTGTTCTCGGCGGGGCTGGTGTGGACCGCGCTCGCGCGAAGCTACCTCGAAGTCCTCGCCGCGTTCGGCGTCGTCACCGCGGTCGGGATGTCCGGGCTCTTCGTCATCAGTTTCGCGACCGCTCCCCGCTGGTTCTACCGACGACGGGGCGCGGCGACCGGGATCGCCTCCTCGGGGCTCGGCGTCGGCCTCCTCGTCTTTCCGTGGGGGGCTGACGTACTGATCGCGTCCTTCGGATGGCGCGTCGCGATGGGCACCCTCGCGGCCGTCGTCGCCGCCATCTCGGTGATCGTCGTGGCGCTCTTCGTCGACGACCCCGCGGCCGTCGGCGAGGAGTTCGAAGACGCGACTCGGCGGTCGGTGAACGACGCTGATGAGGGGTCGGATCGCCCACCCGGGTCGGCCCGGGACGTCCCCGCTTCGAACCGGATCCCGCCCGAGGTGACGACCCGGCGCTTCGTCCTCGTGTTCTCGGGGTGGGTGCTCCTGTCCGCACCGGTGTACGTCCTGGTCAGTTACGTCGTCCTCTTCGCCACGGATGCCGGATTCGGGCGGGCTGCCGGCGTCGCCTCGATCACTCTCGTCGGCCTCACGTCCACGATCGCCAGGTTCGGCATCGGCAGCGTCTCCGACCGGGTCGGCCGGACTCGCACGTTCGTCACCTGTGGCGTCCTGATGGGGGCGGTCATCTGCCTCATCGCCGGCGCTCCCGACGCCACGGCGTTGTTCGCGCTCGTCGCCGTCTACGGCGTCGGATACGGCGGGTTCAGCGGACTGTTCAGCGCGCTCGTCGCGGATCTGTTCGGGAGTTCGAACCTCAACACGCTGTTTCCGCTCATGTCGCTCGCGTTTGCCGTCTCGGGCCTCGTCGCACCGCCGCTCGCCGGCTTCGGGTTCGAACTGCTGGGTAACTACGACCCCGTTTTCGTCGCGTTCGGCGGGGGCGCCCTCGTCGGTTCCGGGTTCGTCGCGCTCGCCGGACGGATCGGGGAGCGACGGCACCTCGGCCGCGACGACGCTCCGGGGTAGGCCGTCGACCGGAACCGGTCGCTTGGATGGTAAGAGTCTTTGACGGCCGATGCCAGTCGACGGTATGCTCCGGAAGGTGCTCACGCTGTACATCGGCCGCCGTTGGCGCTCGTTCTGCGGGATGTCCCGCGAGCAGTTCCTCTCCCGTGCGACCGACTCCCTCGATGCCCTCGGGTACGAGTACTCGACGGAGGTGATCGATACGACGGGCGCCGAGAAGCTGATGCTCGGTGCCGGCGACGAGGGCGTCCGCATCGACGTCGAGGCTCCGGTCCCGTTCACCGTCGAGGCGGTGACCGCCAAGAGCAACCCGGTCGTCGGCTACATGCTGAAATTCTTCTCCACCGAGGAGATGCGCGAGGAGATGACCGCCGACGTCTGCGTCGTCGACGTTCGAGGGATCGACGCCGACAGCCGGCCGGCCATCGCCTCCTTCGTGTCGGAACTGGTCGAGCGGAGCGACCGTCCGCCGTGGCGGCTCACGCACCACGTGGGGTTCCGCCTCGCGGTGCTCCTGCGCCTGAAGGTGAAGCTGCTCTGGCGCTACTGGCTCGGGGTGGACCGATCGACGGCTACTACTCCCAGTTGACGGGGGCACGAGATCGGGAGGGGAGGTCCCGGTGCGGTAGCTCAGTCGTCGGCCTCGGATTCGAGGAACGACTCGCGGGAGTGGAACTCCATGAACCCGGCGAGTTCCTCGCCGGTCGGTCGTCGCGTCGCCAGGCTGACGCCGATGTACGTGAGCAGTCCCAGCGGGATGGCCACCAGCGACTCCGTGTACGGCACCGGCATGACGTTACCGAACAGGAGGACGCCGTAGGTTCCGAACCCGACGATCATCGACGCCATCGCTCCGTAGGAGTTACCGCGCTTCCACCACGTTCCCAGACCGAGCGCCGGGAACAGTCCGCTGGCGGCGCCTCCGGCGACGAGGGTCGTCATGAGACCGATGATGGCGGGCGGATTGAACGCCACGACGGCGGCGGTCAGCGCGCCGGCCCACGTGACCCCGACGCCGAGGAGCGTCTCCCGTCGCTCGTCGAGATCGAAGCCGAGCGATTGAGGGATGTCGTGTGAGACGCTGGCGCTGAGCGCGACCAGCAACGCGTCGGTCGTTGACATGACGGCCGACAGCAGCCCCGCCGCGCCGAGCCCCTGCACGACCGGACCGAAGTAGCTGCTCAACACCTCGTAGTAGAAGTAATCGGGGTTGGCGAGGTTCGGTTCCAGCACCTTGGCGGCGCCGGCCACCCAGAAGATCGAGAGCGTGAACGAGAAGATGTAGAGGATGTTCATGTACATGAAGCTCCGGCGAGCGGTTCGATCGGAGTCGCTCGCGAGGACGCGCTGTCCCATCTGCGGGAGCGCGAGAAACGCGAGGATCCACACGAGACCGATGCCGAGGTGCATCAGCCCCGGCGCGCTCGTCGAGCCGAACGCCGGGTCGATCTGCATCGCGGCGTCGAGCGTCCCGGTGACGCCGAGTTGCGCCCACACGAGAGGGACGGGCAGGATCGTGAGAACGAACATCATGATGCCCTGGAAGAAGTCCGTCCACGTGACGGCCCACATCCCGCCGAGCGAGACGTACAGCGCGAAGACGATGGCACCGACCAGCACTCCCAGCTCGTAGCTGAGCTGCGGGATGACGAAGTCGATGGTGATGCCGCCCGCGGTCATCTGGGGGATGAGGTACGCCCACGCCGCGATGGTGAAGATGATCGCGGCCAGGAGGCGGACGTTGCTGCTCTGATAGCGCTGGCGCAGGTAGTCGGGGACCGTGTAGACGCCGCTCCGGCGGATCGGGGCTGCGATGAAGATCATCATGAACAGGCCGCCGGCCGCGACGGCGACGAGGACGAACTCCGCGAACGCCGCGCCGAACGCGTACGCGAATCCGCCGTAGCCGAAGAACGACCCGGCGCTGGCAGTGACCGACAGGACGGCGAACACCTGCACCCACAGCGGGATGCTCCCGCCCGCGATCCAGAAGTCGGCGGTCGACTCGCGGGACTTCCGGTAGAAGTACACCCCGATGCCGATGACGACCGCGAAGTACGCGAGCACGATGCCGATGGCGAGCGGCCCGCTCGACACCTCCGGGGTCACGCCGTCCTGAAGCGGGACTATCGGAAGCATCACCGACCCTCCTCGTCGTTCTCGAGGGACGTGACCCAGTACTCGTAGACGAATCCCAGGACGATGATGACGACGCCCCAGAGGACGCTCGTGTACGTGAACAGGGTGAGTTCTCCGTCACCCGACTGCCAGTATATCGGGAGCCCCGTCAGGAGGATCCACGATATCAGCACGAGCGCGGCGGTCACCATCATCGGGCGGAGCCCCGCCGAGCGCTGAATCTCTACGTCACTGTACCCTATCTCCGGACTACCCTGGCGCGAACTGGATTCGGTTTCCGTACTCATGATTGCATCATCCCTCGTCTCGGGACCTCTCCGCTCGTTCTCGTCGACCCATTCGTGCGTTACGATACCAATAGGCACTATAAATCTGACCCTTTCTTATCGCACCATACATGTTCGCACACATGAGTGTCGTCAGTCGTCGGATCGTCCGCCGGTGATCATGACGGGGACGTCCGTGTGGAGCACGATCGATTGGGTGACGCTCCCGAACAGAAGCTTGCCGGCCGGCGAGCGCTTGCGGCCGCCGATGACGACGACGTCGATGTCCGCCGCGTCGATGTAATCGAGGATGGCTTCGGTCGGGTCACCCTCGCGCGTCACGGTGACGCAATCGACCCCCGCCTCCCTCGCCCGGTCGGCGACGTTCCCGACGATGCGATCGGCCCGTTCCTGAAGGGACTCCTCGCGGTGTTCGGCGGACTCTATCGACAGGGCTCCGTACCGACTCCCTCGGCTGAAGGCGCACAGCGCATGTACCGTCGCATCACGATCCTCGGCGAGGTCGAACGCGTGGGGGATCGCCGTCTCGGACTGGGCTGTCCCGTTGACCGGCACCAGGATGTTCCGGTACATCACGATCGACCGTTACGTCGAGAGCATTTAACACTTTTTCAAAATTTGCTACACGTTACCGCACTTCGTCACCTCGGCGGCGGCGATCGTCGAATCTAGAACTGCGGGAGCCGTTCCAGTTCTGCCTCGTCCACCTCCTCGAATGCGTCGCGGGCGATGACGCGCCTGTGGACCTCGTCGGGCCCGTCGACGATGCGGAACTGGCGGACGTTCTCGTAGAAGTCGGCGATGGGGAGGTCCTTGCCGACGCCGCTCGCCCCGCAGAGCTGGAGCGCGGTGTCGATTGCGTCCTGAACGACGTTGGCGGTGAACACCTTGCACATCGACACCTCGACGCGGGCCTGCTCGCCCCTCGATATCTGGCGGGCGGCGTGGCGGACCATCGTTCGGGCGGCGTGGAGCCTCGTCTCGGCGTCCGCGACGGCGAACCGCGGCCCCTGCTTCTCGGCGACGCGCCCGCCGAACGCCTCCCGATCGCTGGTGTAGGCCTTCGCCACGCCGAGCGCGCGCTGGGCCATCCCGGAGTAGCGCATGCAGTGGGTGAGCCGGGCGGGACCGAGACGTTGCTGGGCGATGGAGAACCCCGCGCCCTCCGCGCCGAGGAGGTTCTCGGCGGGAACGCGCACGCCGTCGTAGAACACCTCCGAGTGGACCATCGAGGTGACGTCGTCGCCCATGTGCGGGATGTCGCGTTCGATCTCGAGACCGGGCGTCCCCGCCGGTACGACGATGAGCGAGCAGCCCTCGTACGGGTGTTCGTCCGGGTCAGTCCGGGCGAGGGTGATGAGGAAGTCCGCCTCGGAGCCGTTGGTGATCCACCACTTGTGGCCGTCGATCACCCACTCGTCGCCCTCCCTGCGGGCGGTCGTCCTGATCAACTTCGGGTCCGCGCCGCCGCCCTGTCGGGGTTCGGTCATCGAGAACGCGGAGCGAATCTCGCCGGCGACCAGCGGCTTCAGCCACTCGTCCTTCTGGGCCTCCGTGCCCGCGATCTCCAGCGTGTGCATGTTGCCCTCGTCCGGCGCGTCGACGCGCATCGCCGGCGCGCCCAGCAGCGACCGCCCCGCCTCCTCGAATACGGGGAGGACATCGCGGAACGCCTCGCCCATCCCGCCGTACGCCTCGGATATCTGCGGACAGTAGATGTCCCGTTCGCGGGCCTCCTCGCGGAGGTCGGCGATCGTCTCGGCCGCGACCGTCTCGCCCCCCTCCAGTTCACGCTCGCGGGGAATGACGACCTCGTCGACGAACGCGCGCGCCCGTGCAGCCAGTTCCTTCGCTCGCTCGGAGTCGTGGTACTCCATGGGTGGACGCTCGGAGGAGGCTCACGTAAAGTTACCCCCCCGGGGGCGTCGCCCCCTGTCTTTATGTCGCACACGGGAAATCACCGACCATGTTCGAGCGATCGGAGGAGCAGCGGATGCTGGTCAGGAGTGTACGGGACGCCGTCGCGCGCGACATCGATCCCATCCTGGACGACTACGGGAAGGACGAACCGCTCGAGAAGCCCGACGTCCTACGGGTGGCGTCGGTACTCTCGGAGCAGGGCGTCCTCGGTCGGGACGTCCCGGAGGAGGTGGGTGGTGCGGCCCTCGATCACACCACCTGGGCGCTCATGTTCGAGCAGCTCCCGATGCAGGTCGATCTCGTCGCGATGATAACGAGCGAGACCGCGCGGATGGTCCACGCCGCCGGCTCCGATCCGGTCAGGGAGACGTACCTCGAGCCCCTGCTGACCGGGGAGATGATCGGCTGTGCGGGGATCTCCGAACCGAACGTCGGATCGAACCCGCGAGAGATAGCGACGACCGCCGAGCGCGACGGCGACGAGTGGGTCATCGACGGGACGAAGACGTGGATCTCGAACGGCGAGATCGCCGACGTCGCCGTCGTCGTCGCCGATACCGACGCCGGCGCGACGCACTTCCTGGTCGACACCGACGCCGACGGCTTCGACCGCGAGCGCCTCGACATGCTCGGCCGTCGCTACGATCACATGGGCCAGCTCTACTTCGACGACGTCCGCGTTCCCGAGGAGCACGTCGTCGGGTCGCCCGGTGACGCCCTCGGCAGAACCTACCGGTCGTTCGAACTCGGCCGCGCGAACGTGGCGCTGCTCGGCGTCAAGACCGCGCAGCACGCGCTCGACGCCGCCGTCGAGTACGCCCGCGAACGCGAGCAGTTCGGCAAGCCCATCGGAGCGCACCAGCTGGTCCAGCGGCTCGTCGCCGACAGCGCGACGTACGTGGACGCGGCGCGCCTGCTCGCCTACCGGGCCCTCCACCGCTTCGACGCCGGCGAGCGAGCGGCCGCCGAGGGAGCGATGGCGAAGTGGTTCGCCACCGAGATGGCCGTCGAGGTCGCCTCGAACGCCGTTCAAATCCACGGCGCGATGGGACTGTCGCGCGACCTCGACGTCGAGCGGTACTTCCGCGACGCGAAGATGCTGACCGTCCCCGAGGGAACCACCCAGATAAACAAGCTCATCGTGGCGCGCGACCTGCTGAACCTGTCCGCGTTCCGGTGAGAGGGGAAATCGAGCCGGGGGAGGGGCACAGCAACTGTTAACCCCGTGGAACCCGCTCCCCGGTACGATGGCTGTCGAGTGGTCACCGACGACGGGGAGCGTCCTTTCGGGCGACGAACTGCGCGAGAACTTCCGGGCCGCAGCGGACTCGTTCGTCGACCTGACCGGAACCATGCTCGGCCCGCGGGGGATGTACAAGCTCGTCGTCCCGAAGGAAGGCGGAGCGATCGTGACCCGCGACTGCCTCAGGGTCCTCCGGACGGTCGAGGTCGACCACCCGATCGGGAGGCTGCTGTACGGCGTCGCGAGCGGCCAGGGCGACCGGTGTGGCGACGGCGTCGTGACGAGCCTCCTCCTCGCCTCCCGGCTGATTACGGGCTCTCTCGACGCCGTGACGGAGACGGGACTTCACCCCCGGACGGTCCACGCCGGACTCGACCGGGCGCGGGTGATCGCCGAGCGGACCCTGGCGGACGTCGCCGTCCCGGTCGATCCCGATCCGACGACCGACCACCTCCGGGCGGTGGCGACGGCGCAGGTGCGGACGAAGCTCCTCGACGGGGCCGAGTTCGCCCCGCTGGTCACGGAGACGCTCGCCGCCCTCGCCCGGGACGCCCGCCCCTCCGAGTCGGGCGGACTACTGCTCGACACCGAGAACCGCGCGCACGTGTTCGCCCGGACCGGTCCCTCCCGCCGGGAGACCCGGCGGTTCGACGGCGTCCTCGTGAAGAAGGAACTGCAGAACGCGGACCGCAAGTCGGTCCGGGACGCCCGCGTGGCGACGGTCGACCGGAAGCTCTACCTCGAGACCGTTCGGGGCGACGAGGAGACGGGGCGACGGTTGAGGGCCTCGACGCCCGAGACCCTCGAGGCGTTCCGCCGCGCCGAGGACGCGGTCCACGAGCGCCTCGTCCGACCGCTGCTCGACGCGGGGGTCGACGTGCTCGTGACCCGGAAGGGTATCGACGACCGCGTCACGAACGCGCTCGTCCGCGAGGGCGTCCTCGTGATCCGGCGGGCCAGGCCCGAGGGGATCCTCGAGAGCGTCGCGGCGGCGACGGGTGCGACCGTCGTCGGCGACGTCCGGGACCTCGGGCCCGCCGACCTCGGCCACGCCGGGATCGTCGAGGAGCGACGGTTCGGACCGCTCGCGTACACCCTCGTCGGCGAGTGCCGCGGTGCGGCGGCGAACAGCATCCTCACGCGCGGCGGGACGTGGACCGGCGCGGAGGACGTAGGGCGCGGCCTCGAGGCGGCGCTCCGGGCGACGGCGGCGGCCGTCCGCGAACCCGCGGTCGTCCCCGGTGGCGGGTTCGCGGAGATCCGCGTCGCGCGGGCGCTCCGATCCGCCGCTGCGCGGACGTCGACCCGGGAGGCGCTCGTTCTCGAGCGCGCCGCGTCGGCGTTCGAGGCCGTGGTGCGGACGCTGGCGGGGAACGCCGGGCTGGACGAACTCGACGCGTTGACGACCCTCCGAGCCCGCGTCCCCGCGGAGACGGCGGGCGTGGTCGACGCGGACGACGGCCCGGCAGCCGTCGGAGACGTCCGCGCTGCCGGCGTGCTCGACCCTCTCCGGGTGAAGCGCGGGGCCGTCTCCTCGGCCGTGCAGGCCGCGACGTACGCGATCCCCGTCGACGAGGTCATCGCCGTCGAGTAGGGATCGCCGCGACCGGCGGTATCGCGTCGCCCGTCCGACGTTACGAACGTCGATGTTCGAAGTTTCGACGGTCGATGCGGCCGATCGCTTACAGCCAGTTCTGTCCTTCGGGTTCTCTGACGGGGGTCGTGTTCTTGACGGAGTCGAAGACGGCCCTCACGTTGGTCGTCAGCGGTTGCAGGTAGAACCCGCCGGGCGGATAGTCGTGTTGCGTAAAGCAGAGCATGGAGCCGAGAAACGGCGTCACGTAGCGTCCGAGCACGCCGTGTTCGCCGTGGCTCATCATCACGAACGGGACGTCGAGTTCGCGATCCATCCTGACGGCGGCCTGGAACGTGTCTACGAGGTCGTCCCAACTCATGTCCACGCCGACCACCTTCACCATGTCCGCACCCCGCTCTTCGAACTGCGTCCCGATCGCCACGGCCTCGTCCGGGGTCAGGTGGACCCGCGTGTGCGCCGTCATCTGCACCTCCCCGCCGAGGTCGTGAACCGCCCGGATCTCCTCGCGCTGGCGCTCTACCGCCTCCGAGTCGGCGAAGGCTTCCCTCGGCGGGGAGTCCCCGTCGAGGGAATACTCCGTCGCCTCGTCCGAGAACTCCGGCGGTCCCGGGGTCGGGTCGAAGGTGTCCCCGACCATGTCGACGGCGTCCGCCCCCGCTCGAACGGCCGTGCGGAGTATCTCCATCCGCTCGGGATCGGTCTCGGGGACGCGTCCGCCGTCGTACTGCCACCGGTAGTAACACGCCAGGACGGGAAGGGCGGTACTGCGGAAGAGTTCGCCGAGGTCGTCCTCGTTGAGGTACTGCCTCTCGAGCCCGAACCGACCGTCGCCCATCAGGTTGACGATGAACGCGTCCGCCCCCTCGAACTCGGAGTGTTTCATCACGCTCGCGGCAGCGTCGATCGTGGGTTCGGAGATCATCGTGCAGACGAACGGTCGCTCCAGTTCGGTGAACGCCGGTTTCGTGTTCGACATCCCCGAAGAGCAGGCCGACCACGTAAAAAAGCGTTGTGCGGTCGGACGGACGGTACCGTCGACGATGCCCTCCCCGACGCGAGGGACGGCACCGCCGAGGACACGGCGGTTCGGCCCGACGGTCGGGCAAACATTTTTCCTGCGTTGATTCGATACGGAGGACGGTTATGACGCGTGCGACGCTCGACGAGACGGACGACGTGATAGCGACGCTTCGGGACGCCGCTCGTCGGCTCTACCGGCGTGGGCCCTACCGGGAGGCGTTCGAGGAGGCGGGTCTCGAACCGGACGACATCGACTCCATCGACGCGTTCCGCCGGCTCCCGACGATGGACGCGGGCGACCTCGTCGCGGACATCGAGGCGAACCCGCCGTTCGGGAGCCTCGTCGACGCCGGCGACGTCCTCCGGTGTAACTTCACCCCGAGCCCGTACATGGACCACCGGATGCCGGTGCCCGCCACCCGCGACGACGTCGAGCGAGACGACGAACGCCTCGCCGAGGCGTACCGCGCGGTCGGCGTCACCGAGGACGACGTGGTGCTCAACACGGCGGGGATGATGCCGTACCCGTTCGGGTGGGCGATCGCCGGCGCGACCGAGACCATCGGCGCGACCCACATCCCGATGGGACCGGGCGACGCCGAGGAGCAGGTCGACGTCATCGAGCGGTACGGCGTCACCGTCGTGAGCGGGTTTCCGAGCTTCGCGCTCGAACTCGCGAACACCGCGGAGGGGGTCCTCGACGGCGTCGAGGTCGTCATCGGCGGCGGCGAGCCGTTCACGGCCATCGAGGGCTATCGCGAACAGGTCCGCGAGGCGTACGGCGGGGACGTGACCGTCGTGGACAACTACGGCCTGAGCGAGGTGGGCTTCGTCGGCTTCGAGTCCCGCGAGGAGGCGGGAATGCACGTGTTCACCGATCTACTCTTCCCGGAGGTGATCGACCCCGAGACGGGCGAGCTCGTCGAGCGGGGCGAGAAGGGAGAGCTCGTGGTCACCACCGTCAGCGACGACTCGACGCCGGTACTCCGGTTCCGGACGGGTGACCTGACCGTCCTCGACAGGCGCGAGTCGGAGTACGGCGACTACGTCCTTCCGCAGGGCGTGTTCGGGCGCGTCGACACCATGAAGAAGGTGAAGGGGGTGAAGCTGTACCCCGACGAGCTCACGATGTACGTCGCCGGCGTGGACGCGCTCGACTACGAGAACGTGGAACTCCGGTTAACCCGTCCGGAGGGGACGACCGACCACGTCGCGCTGACGGTCGCGGGCGACCCCGACGGGGTCGATCGGGAGGCGTTCGCGAGCGAGGTCCGACGCATCCTCAACATCTCGGTGGACGAACTGACGATCGACTCTGACTTCGAGACCGACGCCGACGGCGTCGTCGTCGACGACCGATGACCGGAACTGAGCTGGAGGGGAGAACGGCGGTCGTCACGGGCGGCGGTCGCGGCATCGGACGGAATATCGCCCTCGGGCTGGCGGCCGAGGGCGCGAACGTCGTCCTCGCGGCCCGGAGCGAGGACGAGATAACGAACGTCGCGGACGTCGTCCGCGAGCGCGGCGGCGAGGCGATCGCGGTTTCCGCGGACGTGACCGCCACGGAGGACGTAGGGACGCTCTTCGAGCGTGCTCGGGAGAGCTTCGGGCAGGTCGACCTCCTCGTGAACAACGCCGGGACCGCCGCCCACGGGAACACGTGGGAACTCTCGGACGAGGAGTGGACCCGCGTGATCGACGTGAACCTCAACGGAACGTTCCGCTGCACCCGCGAGGCGCTGAACGGCGGGATGCTCGAACGCGGCGAGGGGACCATCGTCAACGTGGGGTCGCTCACGGGGAAGATCGGGTTCGCCGGCACAAGCGCCTACGGCGCGTCGAAACACGGCATTCAGGGGCTGACCAACACCCTCGCCAAGGAGCTGAAGGACAGCGACGTTCGGGTGCACACCGTCTGCCCCGGCCAGGTGAGGACCGAGATGACCGACGACATCGCGGAGATCGACCGGCTCGAACCCGACGACGTTACCGACATCGTCGTGTTCCTCGCCACGCGCCCGGCGCGCGCGTACATCCCGGAGGTCGTCGTCGTGCCCCCGGACACGATCCCGGTCGTCTACCACTGATCCGAGTCGACACAACGCCTACCTCCCCGCCGGCCGTACCGATCGGCCATGTCCACCACGCACGTCGAGACGGCGGCCGGCGACTTCCCGCTTCCACCCTTCGAGTTCACCGACGGCGACGCCCGCGAGGTGCTCGTCGCACCCTACGAGGGGGGACCGGGCGACGACGAGTTCGAGGCGCTCCGCTCGATGTACGACGGCTGGCCGCGGGATACCCAGTCACAGGGGCTCCCGCCGATAGCGCGCACGCGCACCGAACAGTGGCTCCGTGACGTCCTCGACGGCGTGAACACGGTCGCGTGGCACGGCGAGACCGCGGTCGGCCACGCGATGCTCGTCCCCGACCCGGACGCGGGGGGCGAGGAGTACGAACTCGCCGTCTTCGTGCGGCCCCGCTATCAGGGTGCGGGCGTCGGGACGCGGCTGGTGGAGGGGCTCCTCGCGCAGGGGTACCGAGCCGGCGTCCGGGTCGTCTGGCTGACCGTCGGAAGCTGGAACGACCCCGCCCTGCGCCTCTACCGGCGACTCGGGTTCGAGACGACGAGCTTCCTCCAGCCCGGCTGGCTCGACGAGGGGCCGGACGCGCACATCGCGAGGATGGAACTTCGGCTGTAACGTAGATGGGGCGGCGGGGCGGCGAACGGCGGGGGAGCAGCCCTCAGCGCGCGCTGAGGACGGTGACCGTCGAGACGCCCCCCTCGCCGAGGAGCGCGCCGCCCGAGTTCTGCGCCAGCCCGATGGAAGCGCCGTCGACCTGTCGCTTCCCGGCCTCGCCGCGGAGCTGCCAGACGAGTTCGCACACCTGCGCGACGCCGGTCGCGCCGACGGGGTGGCCGCGCGACTTGAGTCCGCCGCTGGGGTTGACCGGGATGCGGCCGTCGAGCATCACGTCGCCCTTCCGGACGAGCGACGCTCCCTCGCCGTGGCTCGCCAGTCCGAGCCCCTCGTAGTGCATCAGCTCGCCGATCGTCGCCGCGTCGTGGACCTCCACGACGTCCAGGTCGTCCGGGCCGATACCTGCCTCCCGGTAGGCCCGTCGGGAGACGCGCTCGTCGAGTTCCTCCCGCCAGTACTCGAGGTCGCCGTCGAGGTAGTGGCCGCTCGACGCCTCGACGGCGTCGACGTACACCGGCTGATCGACCAGCCGTTCGGCCACCTCCCCCCGGGCGAGGACGGCCGCGGCCGCGCCGTCGGACATCGGACAGGCGTCCAGCAACCGGATGGGGTCCGCGATCATCCGCGAGGAGAGGACGTCCTCGCGGTCGACGTCGAGGTGGAGGTGGGCGCGCGGGTTCGCCAGCCCGTTCGAGTGGTTCTTCACCGCGATGTCCGCCAGTTCCTCGCGCACGTCGCCGAAGCGGTCCGCGTAGGCGTTCGCGCGCATTCCGTAGACGCCCATGAACGTCATCCCCATCGGTCCCTCGACCTCCGCGTCGGAGGCGCCGCTCATGTCCCGCAGGGCGACGTCGGTCGGGACGCCGGTCATCTTCTCGACGCCGAGCGCGAGTACGACGTCGCGCTCCCCCGACCTGATGGTCCTGTAGGCCTCCCGGAACGCGCAGGTCGAACTCGCACAGGCGTTCTCGACGCGCGTGATCGGGAGGCCGGTGACGCCGACCTCCCGGAGGACCGCCTGGCCGACGACGCCCGTCTGTCGCTGGGCGGCGCTGGCGACGTTGCCGACGTAGGCCTCCTCGATCGCGTCGCTGTCGAGGCCGGAGGCGAGCAGCGCCTCCCTGACGGCGCGTCCCCCGAAGTCGGTCACGCGCTGGCCCTCCAGTTCACCGAAGTCGGACTGGCCGACGCCGACGACGGCGACCTCCCCGTCAGTCATCGCCGTCACCCCCGAGGAGGCGGAACTTGTGGCCGAACAGCGGCTCGTCGGTCCGCGGGTCCCGCGTGATCTCGTCCAGCGTCAGCTCCACGGGTGCCCCGACCGCCATCGTCGCCGACTCCCACCCCTCGATGAGCGAGTAGAGCCTGACCCCCTCCGGGAGGTGGACGAAACCGAACGCGTAGGGCGGTTCGAACCCCTCCTGTCCGGTGTGGGCGACGGTGTAGGTCCGCAGTTCCCCCTCGCGCGAGAGGTCGACGTCGGCGACGGTCTCCGAGAGACAGTTCCGACAGAACGACCGCCTCGGGAAGACCACGAACCCGCAGTCGTTGCACTCCGTGCCGACGAGCGCGGGGGCACCGTCCTCGGCGACGCGGATCGATCCGTCCACGACGAGCCGCGACGACTCGTCGTACGCGGGGTGTACTCGTCCTGCCATGTGGTACCATCTATCCATCTGCGATTAAGTGTTTGGATCACCGCGGCCGTCGCTCGCTGCCCGGTCGGCCGAGGAGCGCGGTGCGCGGGGCGGAGACAGAGGTTGACCGAGCCGAGGGAAGGAGGGCGGGGTTACACGACCTCGCGGTCCTCGAGCTCGGCGATGCGCTCCTCGGAGAGCACGCGGGAGAGGACCTCGCGAGTGTGCTCGCCGAACTCCGGGGCGGGCGAGTGCATGTCCTCGACGTCCTTCGAGGACTTCGCCGGGAAGCCGACGTAGGAGAACGTCTCCCCGCCGCCGACGTCCATCTCGCCGACCATCTCGCGGGCTCGTATCTGCGGATGGTCGAACACCTCGTGGAACTCGTTGACCGGGGCGAACATCGTCTCGTCCGAGAGGTACTCCTCCCACTCCTCGCGGGTGCGCTTCTCGAACTCCGACTGGAGCTCGGCGCGCGCGTACTGGCCGTCCTCGCCGCGCGCGAACCGGTATTCGAGCAGGTCCTCGCGGTCTATCTCCGCTAACAACTGCTCCCAGAACTTATCCTCGCGGGCCGCGATGGTGACGTACTCGCCGTCCCTGGTCTCGTAGACGTCGTAGCAGGGGGCGTGCATCCCGGCGAGCGAGCGCTCCTCCTCGGGGAGTTCCTCGCGCATGAACGCCCGCCAGCTCTGACCGGTCCCGAGCGAGGCGACCACGTCGGTCATCGAGACGTCGAGGTACTGGCCGCCGTTGCCGGCCTCCCGGTCGAGCAGCGCCGAGACGATGGCGAACGCGCTGAACAGCCCGCCGACCGTATCCGCGATCTGGTAGGACGGGAGGGCGGGGAAGCGACCGTCCTTCGAGACGGTCTCGCGGAGGAGGCCGGCGAGGCCGACGTAGTTCACGTCGTGACCGACGCGATCGCTGTACGGTCCGTCCTGTCCGTAGCCCGACAGCGAGCAGTAGACGATGTCCTCGTTGACCTCGCGGACGTCTTCGTAGCCGACGCCGAGGCGGTCGACGACCCCCGGCCGGAACTGCTCGAAGACCACGTCCGCCTCGGCGGCCAACCGGAGGAACGCCTCGCGCCCCTCGTCGGCCTTCAGGTCGATGGTGACGCTCTTCTTGTTCCGGTTGACCGCGTGGAACAGCGCCCCCGAATCGGTCGGTTCGACCTCGGGTTCGAGCCAGCGGGCGTAGTCCCCCCGCGTCGACTCCTCGACCTTGACGACCTCGGCACCCATGTCGGCCAGGAGCATCGTCCCGTACGGCCCGGGTAGCAGCCACGTCAGATCGAGGACGGTGTAGTCGCTGAGATCCATCGGACCGTCCTACTCCTCTCCCTCCTCCCGGATGAGGCGGTACTTCCACTGACCCTTCATCGGGATGTCGTCCTGCTCGATGTGCTCCAGTTCGACGGCGTCGTCGTCGAGCCCGAGGTTCTCGGCGAGGTCCGCCGCGATGGCCGCCCGTTTCTCGTCGGAGACGTCCGCCGAAAACAACACCCGGAGGAGATCCTGTGGCTGCTTGGCCTGACGGACGAGCTGGTACGGTGCCTCCGGGTGGCCGTGCTCGTCCCGGACCACCTCGAAGTCGCGGGGGAACACCGAACGGTCCCGGACGTTGACCTCCTGGACGGTCCGTCCGAGGATCTGCGTCCGCATGTGACAGCGGCCGCAGGAACAGTCGTAGCCGCCGTGGACGCCCGCGTCCTCGGAGCGCCAGCGGAGGTACGGCGTGCTGTCGAGGTGGAACGTGGTGTAGGTGTGTTCGCCGCGCTCGCCCTCCGCGACCGGTTCGAGCGTGTCGAGGTCGAGCACCTCGTTGAATCCCTGATCCTCGAAGAAGTGACCCCACCCCTCGGTACGCTCCTCGCAGAACGTGCCGACGAACGCGAGCTGATCGGTCGGGCCGCCCTGCTCGACCAGCGGGACGCCCCAGAACTCCTCCAACCGCCGCCGGGCGGTCCCGGTGACGACCGCGCCCGCCGTGACGACGGCCCTGAGGCTCGGGAACGCCTCGGCCGGGTCGACGTCGTGCTCCTGCAGGAGCGTCGTCGCCTTCTGTAGCGACGAGTGGGTCATGTTGATGACGGCGGGGTCGGCCATCTCCCACAGCTCGGCGTCCTCGCCGAGGTCGCCCTCCACCTCGAACGGGAGCCCGCCGCGGTTGAAGTGGACCATGTCCAGGTGGTCGCGGTAGGCGCTCTCCATCATCCGACTGTAGAGGTGGTAGTAGAGCCCGGCGTTGAGCGCGACGTCGCCCGACTCGAGTCCGTGCGGGTAGAGCGTCCGCGCGAGCAACTCCCCGCCGGCCCGGACCTCCTCCTCGCGGACGGGCATGAACGTCGGCGTCCCCGTCGTCCCCGTCGAGGTGTGGAGGTAGTCGAGTTCGTCCCGGTCGACGGCCAGGAACCCCCCGAACGGATCCTCGACCGAGCGTTTCCCCCTGACGTCTTCCTTGAGCATCGTGGGGACGAGCCGCTGGTAGTCGTCTATCGTCCTGACGTCCGACGGGTCGATCCCCTCCTCGTCGAACCGCTCGCGGTAGTGCTCCGTGTTCTCGTACGCGTGTCTCACCTTTTCCCGGAGCATCCGCTCCTGCCGGTCCGCTATCTCCGCCCGGTCCATGAACTCACGCTCGGCATTGAACGCGTCCGTGGCGTGCGACGCTACCATAACAGGCGGGAGTCAGTCAGTACGCTATTAAAGATTTGGGAGGGCGTGACACGGTTCGCGGCCGACGGCGCCCGAAACCGAGGGACTGGACGACGGTTCCGCCGCGTGCGGTCGGCCGGTTCGCGCCGCGGGCCGCGATCGGGGCGGCCCGTCGACGATATCGACGGGCTGGCTTCCGGCCGCACGTGCGGGACCGGTGGGATCAGCGGTTCGGATCGGCGGCTGTCCGTCCCGCGGGCCCGACAAAGGAGATAAGTGCTCGGCTGTGGACGATCACCCATGCAGCCCGCACGCAGCCTCCTGTTCGTCCCCGGCGACGACGAGGACCGCCTCGACGCCGCGATGCGCTCGGACGCAGACGGTCTCATACTCGATCTGGAAGACACGGTGGGTCCGACTGCCAAGGAAGCGGCCCGCGCTTCGACGGTCGAAACCGTCGGGGGGTGGGCCGACGAGCGGACGCGGTGCGTGGTCCGGATCAACGGGCTCGACACGCCCCACGGGCTCGACGACGTCGAAGCGTTCGTCCGGGCGGACACAGCGCCGGACGCCTTCCTGGTTCCCGACGTCCGCGACGGGACTGAACTGGAGATAGTCGCCGACGCCCTCGCGGAGGCGTCGTTCGACGCGTCGCTCGTCGCGCTGCTGGAACGCCCCGGTGCCGTGCTCGACGCCCACCGCATCGCCCGCTCGACGTCGCGGCTATCCGCGCTCGCGTTCGGGTCCATCGACTTCCAGACGAACATGGGGATGTCCGTGCTCGATCCGGACACGGACGTCTACCCGCCCCGCTACCTCGTCGCGATGGCCGCGAGCGCCGCCGGCCTCGAGGCGTTCGACACGGTGGTCCTCGACACCGGGGACGACACCCGGCTCCGCGAGGAGGCGCGGACGGCGCGGATGCTGGGGTACGACGGGAAGGCGGCCGTCACGCCCGACCAGACCGCGGTGATAAACGAGGTGTTCACCCCCTCCGAGGAGGAGGTGGCGCGCGCGACGCGGCTCGTAGAGGCTTTCGAGGCGGCCGGCGACGACACCGGCCTGATCGAGTTCGAGGGAACGTTCGTCGACAAACCCGTGGTGGATCAGCAGCGCGCCCTCCTGGCGCGGGCGCGGGCGGTCGACCGCGACGCCGAGTGAGGCCGCGCGACGACCGTCCGAGGGGTCCGAACCGACCGATGGCTCCCCCACGCGGAGTCAGAGTTAAACCGCCGTGGCTCCTGCATCGACCAGGGAACATGACGGGAAACGAAACGTACCTTGACCAACTCGTCGACGAGGACACGCTGCGGGCCTACCTGACGTCGACGCTCGGTGAGGCCGACCGCTATCGGGTCGAACACCTCGCGGAGGGTCACTCGAACGAGACGCTGTTCGTCACGTGGGGCGAGCGCGACCTCGTCATGCGTCGACCGCCGGCCGGCGAGACCGCCGAGAGCGCCCACGACGTCCTCCGCGAGCACCGGGTCATCTCCGCACTTCAGGGGACTGACGTCCCCGTGCCGACGCCGGTGCTGGCGTGTGACGACGCCTCGGTCATCGGCGGGGAGTTCTACCTGATGGAACGGCTCGACGGCGACGTCATCCGCGGCCGAGAACCCGACCGGTTCGCCACGCCGGAGCACCGCCGGCGGATCGCAGAGGAGCTTATCGACACGCTGGCGGCCATCCACACGCTCGACTACGAGGCGGTCGGGCTCGGCGACCTCGGCCGACCGGAGGGGTACACAGAGCGGCAGGTCGAGCGGTGGGGCAAGCAGTTCGACTGGGCCTACGAGACCACCCGCGAGGATCGCGAGGTCCCGCACGTCGGGGAGATCGGCGAGTGGCTCGCGGCGAACGTCCCCGAGTCGTACGAACACACGTTCGTCCACGGCGACTACAAGCTCGACAACGTCATGTTCGCGCCGGGGACGCCGCCGCGCATCAACGCGGTCATGGACTGGGAGATGGGGACGCTCGGCGACCCGCTCAGGGACGTCGGCTGGATGCTCTGTTACTGGGACGTCGACCCGCTCAGCGACGAGCTGATGCCGACGTTCATCGACCGTCCGGGCTACCTCGACCGGGAGGCGCTCATCGACCGATACGAACGTCGGTCGGGCATCGAGTTCGTCCACCGGGAGTTCTACGTGGTCCTCGGCCTCTACATGCTGGCGGCCGTCTGCGAGATGTTCTACGCCCGGTACCTCAACGGGAACAGCGACGACGACCTCTACCCGAAGATGGAGACGCTCGTCCCGAGGATCTGCCGCCGGGCGAAGGCGCTCGTCGACGGCAAGCGGACGGTCTGACCCGGCGGTGGGAGACAGCGTTACACACCCCTCCGGAACGGGTGACCGAGGAGGAGACGGCGACGCGGTCGTCGAGATCGACGTCGACGCGGGACTGGACTGCGGTCGTTCGCGTTCCGCGTCCACTCAGAGTTCGTACGAGAGCCTGTAGTCGTCGCCGCCCTCGGGGTCGTACTCGTCGGGCGCGTGGTTGAGGTGTGCGACGGCCTGCTCGTCGAGTTCGTAGGGGTACTCCCCGTGGAGCAGGTTCCTCGCGGCGGTGATCTGCTGGATGGAGGGGGTGCCCTCCTCCAGCCAGTTGAGCCGAGCGTCGCGATAGAACCGCTGGATGGGTACCTCGCGGTAGTAACTGAGCCCGCCGAACACCAGCATGGCGTTGTCGGTGACCCGCTGGGTGACGTCCTTGGCCAGCAGCTTGCAGAGGTCGGCCTCGATGCCGGCCCGGCCGTTCTCGTCGACCTTCCGGGCGGCGTCCTCGACGGCGAGTCGGAGCGCGTAGACGTCCCGGGCCATCTCCCCGAGGTACTGCTGGACGGCCTGGCGCTCCGCGATGGGCTTGCCGAAGGTGACCCGCTGTTTCGCCCAGTCGACCGACTCCTCGAGACACCGCTCTGCGATGCCGAGCGCGTTCGCGCCGATGTAGATGCGACTCACCCGAAGGTGATCGACCGCGTCCCGGACGCCGCTGCCCTCCTCGCGGCCGAGCAGGTTCGCCTCGGGGACGCGCACGTCGTCGAAGTGGAGGTAGGCGTGCTCAGAGCCGTGGCTCCCCATCGTCTCGGGCATCTCCCGGATGGTGAACCCCTCCGCGTCCCGGGGGACCACCAGGATGGAGAAGCCGCTCTCGGTGCGGGCGATGACGTTGAAGTACTCGGTGAAGTCGGCGTTGGTGATGTGGTGTTTCTCGCCGTTGAGGACGTACTCGTCGCCGTCCCGCTCGGCGTTGGTCTTGATGTCCGTTCCGGACCCGGCGTGGGGCTCGGTCAGGGCGAAGGCGAACGACGCGCCGTCCTCGACGATCTCGGTGAGCCAGCGCTCCCGCTGGTCGTCGGTGCCGACGTGCGCCAGCAGTTCGACGTTCGTGTTGTGGACGTGAAGGATGACCCGGAGCCCACCGGAGACCTTCGCCCACTCCTTCTCCAGTTCGACGTACTCCCGGTGGGTCAGGTCGAGCCCCCCGTACTCCTCGGGGGCCATCGCGCCGAGAAAGCCCATCTCCTGCCACTCCCCCCAGCGCTCCTCCCGGGGTAACTCCCCCGTCTCGGCCCACTCCTCGGCGTAGGGGTCGACGTCGTTCCACAGGTAGTCGAGCATCGCCTCCCGGTACTCCTCGAAGTCGCGGTCGCCACGCATACACCATGGCGTTTGGTACCGTTTGTAATAACTGTGCGGGTGCGCGGAAACGCCGGCCCCGTCCGTTTCGCGGGGGGAAAAGTATAACACCGCCGCCGGGAGTCACGGCAGACGAGCAAGATGAGTCGACACCTATCGGAGAACATCGACACCGTCACGGTCGTCGGCGGCGGGACGATGGGCCACGGCATCGCCCAGGCGTTCGCGACCGCGGGGTACGATGTCGTGTTGAACGACGTGGACGAGGAGGTCCTATCGACGGCGCTCGAGCGGATCGAGGGGAGCCTCGCCAAACTCGACGTGGACGACCCGGACGCGGTCCTCGGGCGCATCGAGCCGACGACCGGGGCCGACGAGGCGTTCGCCGACGCGGACCTCGTCGTGGAGGCGGTCCCCGAGGACATCGGGCTGAAGCGGGACGTGTTCGGGACCGCGGACGACCTGGCGCCGGAGGGCGCGGTGCTGGCGACCAACACCAGCACGCTCCCGATCACCGAGATCGCCGAGGCGACCGGCCGGCCGGAGCGGGTCGTCGGGATGCACTTCTCGAACCCGGTGCAGCTGATGCCCATCGTCGAGGTCATCCGGGGCGAGCACACCGCCGACGAGGTGTTCGACGCCGCCCGCGAGCTTGGCGAGAGCGTCGGGAAGACGCCGGTACTCGTCGAGCGGGACGTCCCCGGGTTCCTCATCAACCGCATCAACCTCCGGTTCTGGCTCGAGGCCGTCCGGCAGGTCGAGGCGGGCCTCACGGACACGAAGACCGTCGACGCCGCCGCTCGCCGCCTCGGCCTCCCGATGGGACCGTTCGAGGTGCTCGACTTCAGCGGCATCGACGTCGCCACGATGGCCGCCCGCTCGATGGCCGAGCGGGGCGTCGACCTCCACGTCCCCGACCTGCTCGTCGAGAAGACCGAGGCCGGTACCTACGGGATGAAGAGCGGCGAGGGGTTCTACGAGTACCCCGAGGCGGGGGCGTACTCTCGCGTCGACATTCCCCGCGAACTGCGGTACGGCTTCGACCCCAAGCACCTGCTCGCGCCGGCGGTCAACGAGGCTGCGTGGCTGCTCGAAAACGACGTCACCACGCGGGACGAGATCGACAAGGCGATGCGGATCGGGATGAACTGGCCGCGCGGTCTCCTCGAACTCGCCGACGAGTACGGCGTCGACCGGCTGGTCGAGACGCTCGAAACGCTCCGCGAGCGCTCGGGGTGGGCGGAGTACGAACCCCATCCGCTCCTGCGCGAGATGGTCGAGAACGACGAGGTCGGCCTCGCCTCCGGGTCGGGCTTCTACGGGTGGGAGTACGAGCGAGAGCGGTTCGAGACCGTCCGGTACGAGCGCCGGGAGTACACCGCGTGGATCACGCTGAACCGCCCGGACAGGCTCAACGCGCTCGACGAGCCCAGCTGGGAAGGGCTTCGGGCGGCGCTCGAACGCGCCGCCGCGGACGACGACGTGCGTGCGACCGTCCTTCGAGGGGCGGGACGGGCCTTCTGCGCCGGCGACGACATCGGCGAGATCCTGAGCTGGGAGTCCACCGACGACGCCCGCGAGATGGTCGAGGGGACGCTAGCGCCCACCGTCCGGGCGCTGCGCGAGCACCCGAAGCCGGTCATCGCCGCCGTCGACGGCGTCGCCAACGGCGGCGGGTGCGAACTGGTGTTGCTGAGCGACCTCGCGGTCGCGTCGACGGGGAGCGACTTCGCGCTCCCGGAGGCGAAGATCGGCGCGCTCCCGCCGATCGGGCTCACCTACGGACGGACGAGCCTCGGGAAGAAGGCCATCATGGAACTCGCGCTCACGGGCGAGCAGCTGTCGGCGCGCGAGGCCGAGGAGATGGGCGTCGTCAACTACACCGTCGAGAGCGAGCAGGTCGAGGACGTCGTCCGCGAACTGGCCCGGGCGACGACGGCGTCCAGTCCGGGGGCCGTCGCGGACGTGAAGGAGCTCTGGATCGGGATGGAGGACGAACTCCTCGATGCGTGGTTCGACCGCGGGCTGGACACGCTGGTGACGCGCAGCCAGTCCGCGGAGGCCGAGGAGGGGCTAGCGGCGTTTCTGAACAAGGAGTCGCCGTCCTGGCAGCGCTGAGCTCAGCCGACGCGACCGAATTACCCCCACTACTCGCCCCGGAAGTCGGGCGCACGGTTCTCGCGGAACGCCTCGAGCCCCTCCCGTGCGTCGTCGGTACCGAACACGACGCCGGTCGCGAGCGCCTCCATCTCAAGTCCCGACGCGAGCGACGCCTCGAAACCGCCGTTGACGGTCAGCTTCGCGAGTTCCATCGCGACGGGCGGGCGCACCAGGTACTCCTCGACGACCGCCTCGAGGGCGTCCTCGAACCCCTCGTCGTCGGTCAGTTCGTGGACGAATCCGTACTCCCGCATCGTCGCCGCGTCGTGGTGTTTCCCGCGGAGGATCATGTCCCGGGCCCGGGAGAGGCCGATGAGCCGGGAGAGCCGTTGGGTGCCGCCGCCCGCCGGAATGACGCCGAGCGTGATCTCGGGGACGCCGATGGTCGCGCTCTCGGCGGCGACGCGCGTGTCGCAGCAGCACGCCAGTTCGCACCCGCCGCCGAGACAGTACCCCTCGATGGCGGCCACCGTCGGTCGGGGGAACCCCTCGAGACGGTCGAACAGCCGCCGGAGCCGGCGGAACCGGCGGGTCTGCTGGTGGGGCTTGGTCTCGGCGGGGGGCGACCCCACGTCCGCGCCGGCGCAGAAATTCCCGTCGCGCCCTCGAACCACCAGCACACGCACGTCGTCGTCCTCCTCTACTCGGTTCAGCGCGTCGAGGATCTCGTCGGCCATCCGGTCGCTGAGCGCGTTCAGGGAATCAGGACGGTCGAGTGAGAGCACCGCTCGGCCGTCGTCCCCGACGGCCACGTCGATGTCGTCGTACTCACGGGACATGGCATCCGAAGGATACGGAGGGTCGGAGTAATAGCTGTTCCTCGATGACTCCTCGGACCGACCGTCGTCGGGATGGGGGGCGACCTGTGACGTCGTCGTTCAGGCGAGGTCAAGGGTTAACACTCCCCCCGTCGACGTGTCGAGTGATGACTCAGGACAGGACGGCGGTCTACGAGCGCGCCGGGATGGACAATCGGGTCGGATACGGCGACGCGCCGGCGTTACTGGTCGTCGATCTTCAGACTGGCTTCACCGACGAGACGAATCCGCTCGGCAGCGACCTCTTGCGGGTCGTAGAGCGGACGAACGCGCTCCTCGACGCGGCCCACGAGGGGGACGTACCGGTCGTGCTGACGCGCATCGTCACCAGGCACAACGACGCGCGGGACCTCGGCGTCTGGGGCGAGAAGGTGCCGAGTCTGGCGACGCTCACGGAGGGGGACGAGTGGGTCGATCTCGACGCTCGCCTCGCGGTAGACGAGGACGACCACGTGCTAGACAAGCGACAGGCGAGTGCGTTCCACGAGACGGAACTCGACTCGATGCTGAACTACCTCGGTGTCGACACCACGGTCGTCGCCGGTTGTACGACGAGCGGGTGCGTCCGTGCGACGGTCGTCGACGCCTGCTCGCACGGCTTCCATGCCATCGTTCCCGAGGAGGCCGTCGGCGACCGCGCGCGAGAACCGCACGAGGCCAATCTGTTCGACATCGACGCGAAGTACGGAGACGTCCGACCCGTCGGCGAGGTCGTCGACTACCTCGCGGGTGCGGACGCGGGGACCTCCGCGCCGGACGGCGACTGAGCGGTCGTCGGGTCCCGGCGGCGACGTCCTCGCCCGCGCCACCGGTCGGGTGCACCGAAGGTTTATTCGTCATCGATTGCCAGTATCGGACCGCCCATGAGAGCGCAGACGACTGCCGAGAGGATAGACTTCGAGGGGCAGGTAGCGGTTGTCACGGGAGCCGCGCAGGGGATCGGCCGGGGCGTGGCCGAGACGTTCGCCGGCCTCGGTGCCGACGTCGTCGTCGCTGACGTCGCGGTCGACGCCGCGACGGAGACGGCCGCCGAGATAGCGTCCGAGTACGACGCCGCCGTCGAGGTCGTCGAGACGGACGTGACGGAGTACGAGGACGCCCGGAACCTCGTGGCGACGACCGTCTCCGAGTTCGGCCGCCTCGACGTGCTCGTGAACAACGCGGGGCTGACGGAGGCCAAGCCGTTCCTCGAGACCGAACCCGACGAGTGGGCGTTCTGGGTCGGCGTCTGCTTCTTCGGGACGATGAACTGCACGCACGCGGCCCTCCCGCAGATGATCGATCAGGGGTCGGGGGCGATCGTCAACTTCGCCAGCGACTCGTACAAGGGCAACGACCCGGGGTTGGCCGTCTACGGGGCCGCGAAGGCGGCCAACGTCTCGCTGACGAAGACCGTCGCGCACGAGGTCGGCAAGGAAGGGATCCGGGTGAACTGCGTCTCGCCGGGCACCACGGAGACCCCCGCGACCGAGGACGTGGTCGAACGGTATCGGGAGCGGATGATCGAGCACTCCTACGACCTCGATCGCCTCGGGCAGCCCACCGACATCGCCGACGCCGTCGCGTTCCTCGCGAGCGACGCGGCCGACTGGATCACCGGCCAGACGCTGAGCGTCAACGGCGGGTACGTCCGCGGGTGACTCGCCGCCGACTCACCGATCGTCCGGACCGAGGGCGTCGAGGAGATCGAGTATCTCCTCGAACGACGCGGCCATCGACGGCATGGCGACGACGACGTCGGCACCGGCTTCGTACCACCTCCCTAGTTGCTCGCGGACCTCGGACCGGGTGCCGTACACCGAGAGGTCGTCGAGCATCTCCCGACTGATGGCCTCGATGGCACCCTCGCGGTCGCCCGCGCGGAACCGATCGTGGGCCTCGTCGGGGGCGTCGCCGAACCCGTACTCGCCGACCTGCTCGTTGTACCCCATGGCCATCTCCTGGGCGAGGACGTACCGGGCCAGGTACTCGGCCCGGTCGGGGTCCTCGTCGACCGCCGTGGGGACCCACGGCGCCACCAGGAGGTCGTCGGGGTCGCGCCCGGTCTTCCGGGCGCTCGAGCGGACGTCGGAGAGGTTCTCCCGGAACGCGGACAGGGGGGTGAACCCGGGGAGCCACCCGTCCGCGTACTCGCCGGTGAGCCGCCTGTTGGTCGGACCGATGGCCGCGTTGAGTAGCGGAACGTCGCCGAGCGGATCGAGCGCCATCGAGTAGGGACCGACGTCGAACACCTCCCCCTCGTACTCGACGGTGCCGCCGGCGGTGACCTGCCGAACTATCTCCATCGCCTCTCGCATGCGACGGAGCGGCCGTTCGAACTCCGTACCGTGCCACGTCTCGACGAGCGGCGGCGAACTCACGCCGAGGCCGAGCAGGGCGCGACCGTCGGAGAGTCGGTCGAGCGTGACCGCGCTCATCCCGAGCAGCGCGGGCGTCCGGGAGAAGACGCTCGCGACGCCCATCCCCAGTCGAACGTCGGACGTGCACTGGGAGATCGCCCCGAGCGTGAGGAGACCGTTCGACCCCGACGCCTCCTGTTTCCAGACCGAGTGGAACCCGGCGTCGTCGGCCCGCTCGGCGAAGTGGAGCGTCTGGTCGAGCGAGAAGTGCGAGAACTCATCCGGTAATACGAGTCCGATGGCGGACATCGTTCGAGAGTCGGCCCATCGAGACTTGAATCCTCCCCCGCTCCGTCCACCGGAGTGTCGGGATGGATCGATCAGGAGTAGGTGAGGCTGACCTGAACGACGTTCGCCACCTCGAGGATCCGCTCCGGAAGGTCCTCGCGTAGCACGGTGTCGGTGAGGCGATGTGCGGGACCGTAGAGCCCGATAGCCCCGACTGTTTCGTCCGGCTTGCTCACGACGGGAACGCCGATACCGCGCATTCCCTCGAAGCGTTCCTCGTCGTCGATCGCGTACCCCACGTTCCGGATCCGCTCCAGCTCCTCGAACAGCTCGTCCGGATCGGTGATCGTGTTGGCCGTCTTCGACGAGAGGCCGTACTCGTCCACGATGTGCCGCGTCCGCTCCTCGGGGAGCCGTGCGAGAATAGCCTTTCCCGTGGCGGTCGTGTTGAGCCGCGTCCGCGTTCCGGCGTACGTCCGGTGGATCTTCACGTGCGAGGCCATCTCCCCCTCCTTCATGCTGAGGATGACCCCGAGGCCGCCCTCCTCTATCATCAACGCGATGTACTCCCCCGTGTCGGCAGCCAGTTCCGTCAGTTCGGGTTCCGCGACGGTGTACACCTCGTACCGGTGGCGCACCTCGTTTCCGATCTTGAGATACCGGGTGCTCACCCGATACCGACCGTCCGGTAGCTTCGTGAGGTAGTTCAACGACTCGAGCGTCCTCACGTAGTCGTAGACCGTGCTCAGGGGCATGTCAAGCTCCTCGGCCATCGTTGTGACCGACGCCATCTCGGACTCGACGAGCCACTCGACGAGTCGATCGGCGCGCCGGAGCGATCGGACGGTGTTCGTCATACGAGTACACGCGACACGCGACACCATTATCGTTCCGGTATATCCGTAACGCTAGTTCCGGGTCGCCACGGGGCGAGCGAGAGCGCACCAGTTCGCTGTCCGGTCCGACGAGTGACATCCACGGGTCACTCTCGCGTACGAACGAGTGCCGCTACTTTCTCTGACAAATTATGCGAACCACGCCGTGAGAGCGGCGATAATCGTAGAATGTCACGTGTAGTGTCGCGGTACGATCTGTCACGAAACATCGCGTATACCGGAGCCAGGTGTAACAATCATACTGGCGTTATAAATCGTAGCGGGACCGGGATACGGTAGTGTTTCGTTTCGGTGATGGTTACGCGTATTCGGCTGGGTCGGGGGTCACGGGTCCTTCGCCGTCGGTCGCGGCCGTTCTCCGTCCGCCGACCCTCACTTCGGTAATACCGGAACATCGGCTGCCGCGAGGGCGCATCCGTCCCGCCGGAACGCGCCTGTCGGTCGGAAAGCGTCCTCGACGTCGCTACGTACACCGTCGTCCTCGACGCGGAAGCCGCGCGGATCGGCCGCGCGACCTGCTCGCTACATCCGGATCACGTCGCCCGGCGTGCTGCCCACGACGTCACCGTCTCGAACGGCGAATTCCCCGTCGACGAGGACGTGCGGAATCCCCCGTGGGCGACGTTTCGGCTCCTCGTACGTCGACGGACTCTCGACGAGGTCGGGGTCGAATACGACGAGGTCGGCGTCCATCCCCGGCCGGACGATCCCCTTCGTCTCGAAGCCCATGGCTCGCGCCGGGAGCGACGTCATCTTTCGGATCGCCTCCTCGAGCGTCAGCAGGTCCCGCTCCCGCACGTATCGCCCGAGTACCTCCGGGAACGATCCGTACACCCGGGGATGGGGCGTCCCCCCGAAGAGCCCGTCCGTCGCGACGTTCACGTGCTCGAAGGACAGGATCTCTCCGACGTCCCGCTCCGCGAGCAGGTGTAACAACATACTCACGCCGAGTTCCTCCTCGACGAGTAGATCACACACGGCCGAGACCGGATGTCGCCCTCGCTCTCGGGCGATCTCCGCGACGGTCATCCCCTCGAGGTGCGCGTTCGCCTCGGAGGGTACGTTGGTGACGACGATGTTCTCCCACCCCGCGAGGGCGCCGAAGTTCTCCCACCCCTCGATTCGCCACTCCTCGATGTCGCGCCTCATCCGCTCCCGGGCGTCCTCGTCGCGCAGCGTCTCGAGGAGTTCGTCTCGCGGATTCGCGTGCACCCACGGGGGAAGGACCGTCGAGAGCTTCGTGCTCGCTGCGGTGTACGGATACTGCTCGACCGTGATATCGACGCCGCGCTCCCGGGCCGCCTGGATGATGCTCAGCCCGCGGTCCGCTTTGCCGTGTTGCTTCGAGCCGGCCATCTTGAAGTGCGTGAGGTGCAGCGGGACGGACGCCTCGCTCCCGATCTCGACGAACTCGGAAAGCGCGTCCCAGATCCACCGCCCCTCGCTCCGGATGTGGGGTACGAACGGCCGACCGTACGGTGTAAGCTGTTCGGCGACCGCGATCAGTTCGTCGGTCCCGGCGTAGCTGCTCGGCGGATAGATGAGCCCGCAGGAGAGGCCGATGGCACCGGCTTCCAGGCTCCGCGCGACGAGCTCCCTCATCTCCTCGACCTCGGAACCCGTCGGCTCGCCGTCGTCCATCCCCACGACGTTGAACCGCACGGTCCCGTGGCCGACGAGCGTTGCGACGTTGGGCGCGACGCCGTTCTCCTCGACGGCGTCGAGGTATTCCCCTATATCCCCCCACGTCCACTCCACGTCGACGGTGCCGGTGAGCGCGCTGACCTGCGTCTTCCACTCCTCGATCCGGTCGTCCCCGTGGATCGGCGCCATCGAGAACCCGTCGTGACCGAGGATTTCCGTCGTGATCCCCTGGCGGAGTTTCGGGGCGAGCGTGGGATCGGCGAACAACTGCAGGTCCGAGTGGGAGTGCGTGTCGATGAACCCGGGTGCGACGACCAGACCGCCGACGTCTACGGTTTCGGTCGCTGCGGTCTCGCTCTCCGTCTCGCGGGAGACGTGGGCGATGCGACCCCCCTCGACGCCGACCGTTCCGCGAAACCAGGGAGCACCGGTACCGTCTACGATACGCGCGTTCACGAGTTCGATGTCCACCGGCATGTGGCAGGTGTTTCACGGGTCGGTATTTCTCCCTTTCTATCAGGCACCTATCAATAGGGGGACCGGACGTGCCCGACCCTCGGGCACGTCCGCGGACCGACGACTCCCGTCTCGCCGGCCGCGGGAGTTACAACTAAGTTCTCCGGGAGTTCCAGACTACACCATGCGACACCTGAACGGCCCGCTCCTGACAGTCGACGTCGGCGACCGGACAGCAGAGCGGACGGAGATCGACGGCGTGCTCGAGGCCTTCATCGGCGGTCGGGGCGTCGCGACGAAGCTCGCGGCCGAGCGGATCCCGACCGACGTCGACCCGTTCGACCCGGAGAACCGAATATACTTCACCACGGGACCGATGCAGGCCTCGCAGATGAGTTTCACCGGTCGGATGAACGCGACGAGCGTCTCGCCGCTGACCGGCGGGCTGCTGTCGTCGAACGCCGGCGGCTTTCTCTCGCGGAACTTCACCGCCACCGGCGTCGCTGCCGTCGAGATCGTCGGCGCGAGCGACGAACCGATCGCGATCCACGTCCGCGACGACGGTGTCGAATTCGAGGAGGTGACGGCACTCGAGGGCGCAGAGGTCTCGGAGGTCGTCGAATGGGCCGAGAACGAGCACGACCTCGGCTCCGAACACACGCTCTGCATCGGGCCGGCCGGCGAGAACCTGGTCCGCTTCGCCTGCGTCATGACGAGCGAGTCGCGCGCCTTCGGCCGCGGCGGGCTCGGTGCCGTCCTCGGTTCGAAGAACGTGAAGGTGGTGACGTTCGACGGCTCGGCGTCGCCCTCCGTCGAGATCCCGCCGGAGGCCATGGAGATCCACCGCGACGCCGCCAGTTCCGATCACGTCATGAAGCGCCAGGGGACGGCCTCGGTCGTCGACCTCGGTAACGAGGTGGAGGCGTTCCCGACGCGGTACTTCAGCGAGCGCTCCTTCGAGGGGGCCTCGAAGATCAACGGCGACGTCGTCGAATCGAAGAAGTACAAGAGGGGCACCTGCTCCGCGTGCGCGTTCGCCTGCAAACTGCCGACCCGGGACGAGGAGACGGGGCTCGAAACCGAGGGGCCCGAGTACGAGACGTTGATGGCGTTCGGCGGCAACTGTGCCATCGACGACATCGTCGACATCATGCGGTTCAACGAGCGCTGTGACCAGTACGGGATGGACACCATCTCCTGTGGGGATACGGTCGCGGCCTATCTCGCCAGCGAAGACGCGTTCGGAGACGCCGAACTGGTCGACGAACTCGTCGAGAATATCGCTCACCGCGAGGGGATCGGCGACACGCTCGCGGAGGGCGTCGCCCGCTGTCACGAGGAGCTCGGCGTCGAGAACTGGTCGGTGAAGGGCATGGAATTTCCCGCCCACGACGGCCGCGCGCTCAACGGCCAGGGGCTCTCGTTCGCCACCGCGAACCGTGGCGCCGATCACATGTACGCCACGTTCTACGCCTACGAGTATCCGTTCGTCCCCCGCGAGGAGGCGTTCGATCCGAAGGGCGTGACGTCGGAGAAGGCCGAGAAGCTGGTCGAGCTGGAGAACACCCGCGCCCTCGAAGACTGCGGCGTCGTCTGTCGGTTCTCCCGGGGTCAGATGACGCCCGAGCGGTTCTCGGCGCTCCTGGACGCCGAGTGGGAGGAATTACTCGAGGTGGGCGACCGCGTCGTCGAACTCGAGCGGGCGTTCAACAACCAGCGCGGTTTCAACCGCGGAGCCGACGAGGACCTCCCCTACGAACTGGAGGGGTTCGAGGAGGGACTCGACCGCTACTACGAGGTTCGCGGCTGGACCGAAGACGGGGTCGTCCCAGGGAGCGACGTCGGGGCGTCCGGGGACTGAAGTATACGCCCCCGTTCCGCTCGCAGGGACGGTTTATCAGGGTCGGAGTGAGAGTCCCGACGGATAATCGCCCGGATTGTCCCTCTACATTCGCGTGTATACGGAGATCCTCGTGACGCGCTCCTCGTCATCGTCGAACTCGAACACGTCACAGAACGCACCTTCGATGGGGCCCTCTGGGGTCTGCCCCCGTACGTTCCCCTCACAGACGGATGCGTTCTCCGCATGGATTCGACGTGTCACCTCGTGCACCGAGTCGGAGATCATCCGACTCTCCTCAGTGTACTCGCGGAATCCTTCGAGACTCGATACACTACCGCTGGCGGATTCGAAGCGGATATTTTCCGAGATGGCCGGCTCGACCAGTTCGAAGTTATCATTGTCCATCGCTGCGAAGTAAGCGTCGATCAGTTGGTCCCGTCGCTCTCTCGTCATGGTCCGACCGAACGTCGAATCGAACCGTAATAACTGCTATTACACCGCTACGACCGTACATGATCGGTCGAAGACACGAAATGTTTATAAGTAATTACTCGAAACCGACACGAATAAACGGACGCGTCGGTGATCATCTCTCGGTCGAAACTGGAAACGCGAACTGGGCTACCTATCCCGCGCAGAAGTTGTCCTTGCCGCTTCACCGGAGGCACTCCGGACAGACGACTCGATTGCGGTTTATCCACCGTCTCACGTGGTTCTTCAAACGAGAGAGGAGCGTTTCGTATTCGTCGTCGCCGGCGGTTCCGCCCGTGGGTAGAGGGACACACGCGTGGCGTCCTAGACGCGTCGAAGAGACACCCTCACGCGCACTACCCTGAACTCGCTGACGACTCCGTCTCAGGTACGGGCCGAAGGGACGCGGCACCAACGGTCTAACGCCCTGCCCTCTCCGGACTCTTACGAAAATCATCGATTAGGGTCAGGTTCATTACTGAGTGATTAGTAGTAATCTTCGATCGATCGTCCCTCCGGTGTCACGCTACGGCCGACGTTGTTCGCACGGGCGGCGGGACGTATTTATCCGTCTGGTCGGGGTCGAACTACCTAGACTATACTCAACAACTATAGACCTAGACTATACTCAATGACTGGGACATCCGATTCAACGGCAACCTTGATTTGCGTGGCAATCGTACGCGCCCTCACAGGAGTCGAGAGGTTAACGTCGCGTATCCGACGTGCCGACGAGTACCGTCCGGTGACCACCTCGAGCATTCGACCGTCCCAGTATGCATCGCCACACGCTCGCACCGATCGAGAGAGCCCGCGTCCTGCTCGACGAGGAACGCGCTCAGGTGCGCGCGGAACGGGCCGCGTTCGAATCGTTCGCCGAGCGCGTCGTCGGACTCGAACCCGAGCCCGGCCGGTCGCAGGGACCGACCGCCTCACCGTCACTCCGGGAACGATCCGCGGCCGCTCCCCGATCGAGCGCGGCGACGCGGATCCGGACGGCGTACCGCGAGACCGTGATGGCCGTCGGGCACTACGATGCGGTGTACGACGAACCGATCGCGACGAACCTCACCGCCGAACTGGGCCCCGGCATCGCCGCGGCCCTCCGGGACGACGTCCCGGTGACCCCGATGTTACACCGGGCGATCGTGACCGGCGTGAAACGCGCCATACACGATCGCCGGGCGTTTCTCGAGGTCCTCGACGCCGAACGTGCCTCGCTCGACCACGCTCGCGCCGAGGGTCGGGAGATCGTCACCCGACTCTCCGAGCTCAGCGAGAGAGCGACGACGACGACGACGACGGCGACGAACGGTGCGCGAGAGACGGTAGACGCGCTCGCCGACCGGTGCGCCCGGCTCGTCGAGTCCCGCCAGCACCGCATTCAGGAGCGGTCGGTCTCCCGGTACATCGACGGCCACGACCTCTGCGCGTATCTCTACGCGGACGGCCCGGACGACTGGACGTACCCGGTGCTCACCGTCGCCGTCTCGCTACAGCGCGACATCGACGCGGTACGTCGCCGACTCGACCGCGAGGGCAGTGCCCCCACCTGACCGGCGCCGTCGAGGCGCTCCTGGGCCGGACCGCCCTCCGTGAGGGATCCGACCGGTTCTGCGGTCTGTCCCCCTCTCTCACCGAGTTCGTCGGGATCGGGGGGTGGCACGCAGCTCACCGGATTCCGAACCCCGGACGCGAAACCGGCGACGGGTCACGGTCCGAGCAATCTCGGTCGGAGTTCACGGCCGCGCGCCTTCGGACTCGTCTACCGGTTGAGTTATGGGAGAACGTTACCAGGAGGGGGTGTGAACGACTTCGTTATCGACTCGGCCCCCTCGTCGAGATCACGTACGTTCGTGCGAGGCCGCCCGTATGAGAGCTCGCGCGGTCACGGAGCGACGACTGTCGGCGGGGCGTCGAAACCCGCGGGCGACCGCTGACGGTGCCGTCGCTCACGACGCTCTTCGGCGACGACGCCGCCATCGTCGACGACCGGGGGTTCAGACTGCTCCTGCTCGCGAACCTGAGCCCGCCGCTCGGAACGGCGCTCGTCTCGCCGCTCCTCGACGCGCTGACGAGCCCCTACGCCGTCTCGGAGGCGCGCATCGGGTTGATGATCACGGCCTTCACCGCACCGAGCATCGTCCTGATCCCGCTCGTCGGTGCGCTCTCGGACCGTGTCGGACGCAAGCCGGTGCTGCTCGTCGGGTTGCTCCTCTTCGGCGTCGGCGGGACCGGCCTGGCGTTCACGGCCGACTTCCGGGCCGTCCTCGCGTTACGGTTCCTCCAGGGTATCGGCTTCGCCGGCCTCACGCCGGTGATCGTCACCAGCCTCGGCGATCTCTACGAGGCGGGCGAGGAAGCGACGGCTCAGGGGATCCGCTTTGCCACCTCGGGGCTCACCCTGATGGTCTTCCCGCTGCTGGCGGGCGTGCTGGTGTCCGTCGCGTGGAACGTCCCCTTCCTGCTGTACGCCCTCCCGTTTCCGGTCGCGGTACTCGTGTGGCGCTACTTCGAGGAGCCGTCGTCGCCCGGGCGGGGACGAACGAGCGAGCGGGGCCAGACCCGGGCGCTGCTGCGCCTCGTCAGTCAGCCGCGGATCGCCGCGGTTCTCGTCGGCAGGAGCGTCCCGAACTTCCTCTACATCGCCTTCCTCACCTACAATTCCTTCATCGTCGTCCGTGCCGTCGACGGGTCCCCCGAGCAGGCCGGGATCCTCGTCGCGGTGACGAGCATCGTGCACGCGAGCGCCGCCACGCAGGCCGGGCGCATCACCGCGCTGTTCGAGTCGCGGCTGTGGCCGCTCGTCGGCGCGACCCTCTCGATGGGCGTCGGCCTCGCCGTCATCGGACTCGCGCCGGCGCTGCCGGTCGCCCTCGTCGGAGGCGTCGGCGTCGGTGCCGGGTTCGGCGTCTCGCTGTCGCTCTACCGGAGCGTCATCACCGGCTTCACCGCGTCGCTTCGCGGGGGCCTCGTCAGCGTCGGCGCGTCGCTCGGCCGGATCGCGGCGACTGTCGCCCCGCTGGTGATGGGGATCGCGGTCGCCAACCTCGCCGGGGCGCTGGGGTTCGTCGCGGCCGTTCGCTGGACGGTGGCGGCGACCGGCCTCCTCTGTGCGGCGGTCGGCGTCGCCTGTCTGGCAGTCGCCCGGGCGTCACCCCCCGTCTACGCCGATTCAGTGACCGGTCGGGTCAGGGACGCGTGAACTCGAATAGCTTCGTCCGCTCTCCTCCACGCCGTAGCGACGCGCCGCGTCGACGTCGCAGGGATTCATCCGCGGGGAGGATGGCCGCTGTGTGCCGGCCAGTGCACGAGGAGTGATCGGCGGACGCCGCGACCGTCGGGCGTCTCGCGGCGCGGCCGCTCCTCGTCCGGCCGCCCGCCGACGACCGCGCCGCCTCGCTCCGAAGCGATCGCATCGACCGTCGGGGCCGTCCCGCTCACCGGCACTCGAACCACGGACGACGGCCGTACGGACCCTACACCGTCGTCGGCGTCTCGAACGTGATGGTCTCGAAGTCGAACTCGGCCGCCATTTCGGGGTGAACGGCGGCGACCAGAACCTCCGTTCGCTCGGCGAAGTAGTCGATGAGCCGTTCGGTCCGTTCGGCGTCGAACGCGCCCAGCGAGTCGAGCAGCAGGACGGGCGTCACCTCGGCCACGTCGAAGGCGACGTACCCGGCCAGGCCGAGGACGAGCCCGATCATCTCGCGTTCGCTCTCGGCGAGGTGTTCGAGGCCGTCGCGGCGGGTCGTCCCGTCCACCTCCCGAACGACGACGAGGTCGAAGTCGCCGTCGAGCCACACCCGATCGATGCGCTCGAACTCGAGGAGTTCGATGAGGTCGTCCATCGCGTCGTTGAACGTCTCGCGGAGCTCGGTCTCGAGGTTCTCGATGCGGTCCGTCAGCTCCCGTATCTCCTCGGTGAGTTCCTCCACGCGCTCTCGCTTCCGGTCGCGCTCGACCCGCTTCTCGCGCAGGGTCTCACAGGCCGCTTCCAGACGCTCCACGTCGCGGCGCAGAGTCCCGAGTTCGACCCGCGTCTCCTCGATCTCGGTCGCGACGTCGGCCTGCTCGTCGTTCCGCGTGGCCTTCACGTCGGCGATCTCGTCGTCCAGCGCCTCGATCTCCCCGCGCACCGACTCCAGCTGGTTCTTCGTCTCCTCGAGCGAGTCGCGCCTGCTCTCGAGTCGATCTTCGACGTCCCGCTTCCGCGACTGGAGGCGTTCGAGGTCGCTCCTCGCCTCCTCGGCCGCCTCGATGCGCCGCGTGAGCTCTTCGATCTCCGGCTCTCGATCCTTCACGCGTCGCTTGTCGTCCGCGATGAGTCCCTGGAGCTGATCGACGGTCTCCTCGAAGTGGTCCGGGCCGGCGCGCTGCCCGCAGGCCCAGCAGGTCACCTCGTCGCCCATCACCCCCGAGTCGCGTCCGAGAGCGCCGGTGAACCCCGAACCGATCATCTCCCGGTTCGACGTCAGTACCGACTGCAGCACCTCGATGCGCCGGGTGACGTCGTCGAGGTCCGAACGGATCCGGTCGCGCTCCCGTTTCAACGCCCCCGGATCGTACTCCGCTGCGGCCGCCTCCGCCTCGGTGATCTCCTCGACGAGTTCCGCGCGGTCGTCCTCCAACCGCGATACCGCTTCGGCCGCGTTCTCGCGCTGTCGTTCGTACTGTTCACGCTTCGTACGGAGGTCGGCGCGACGGTCGCGGAGTTCCCCCAGTTCGTCGTCGGTCGCGCCCGACTCCTGTTCGCGACGGAGGGCGGCGAGGCGATCCTCGAGGTCGGTGAGGTGCCCCCGCTGCTCTTCGAGCGCGTCCCGTTTCGTCGACAGTCGCTGATCGACGTCGTCCAGTTCGTCGAGTTCCCCCTCGAGCCGTCGGCGTCGATCCATCACGCGCGACTGCTCGCGTTCGATCGCCTCGATGTCCATCGGCTCTTTCAGTAGCGCTTCGACGTCACCGCCGGTCGCCACGGCGACCCGGAGTTCGTTGGTTTCGAGCAGCGACCCGAACCGTTCGAGCAAGAGCGCGTCGTCGCCCTCGATCCAGCCGTCGCCGAGCCGACGGGTGCCGTCGCGGGTCCGCTGGGCGCGCCGTTCGACCGTCGTTCCGTCGTAGGTGAGTTCGACGCTCGCCTCGTCGGCCCCGCTCCGTATCGGTACGCTCCGCGCACCTAGTCCGAACGCGATACTCTCGAGCAGTGACGTCTTGTTGGAGGCGTTCCGTCCGGAGACGACGTTGGTCTGCCCGTCGAGTTCCAGCGTGAGTTCGTCGATGCCGCCGACGTTCCTGGCGCGGATGCCCAACGTGTTCATACGGAAGCACTATCGTTCGGCGCATACATAACCACGGCGGATCGCGCGCTCCGCGGGAACCCGCGCGTGACACTCCTCGCACTCGAGTTCGACGGAGACGTGAACCGTCACGTCCCCCTCGGCGGCGATCTCGCCCTTGTTCACGAGCGAGCGGACGGCCTCCTCCGCCTTCCGTTCGGCGTGCGATCGGGTGATCTCGATGGCCCTGGGTTCCCACTCCGTCGACTCCCGTTCGCGGTCCAGTTCGAGACATCCCTTGAGGTGCGTGCGGACGACGCCGTAGGAGACGAAGTCGCGCTCCAGCGAGTCGACGTCGACACCGCCGTCACGGAGCCGATCGCGCACCTCGGCCGCGACGGCCGTATCGTCGGCGGTCAGGCGGTCGTACTTCGAGGCGGGCTCCTCCCCGAGCGTCGGAAGGCCGGCCCGGTCCATCTCGCGTCGCAGCATCAGCACGTTGAGCCAGGTCGCGAGCTGCCGGTACCCCTTCCGCCGGGGACGGTCCGCCCGCCACTGTTCGACGATGCGACGTTCGTACCGCTCCATCCCCCGTTCGTCGAGCACCCGGCAGACCTTACAGCCGTGTTCGGCCATCGAGAGCGGTTAGACCGGACGGAAGTTATGCCCTGTGGTCCCCGGGGGACGTCAGGAGAGCTGTTCCGGCGAGAGGTAGTCGTCGACGTTCGTGTCCCGCTGGGTCTCGATGGAGTAGTCGACGCCGACGACCGAGTCGAGTTCCTCGACCTCGCGCAGCAGCGAGTCGACCTCCACGTTCGACGGCGCCGTCGCCGCCGCGTACAGGTCGTAGCTACCCACCCCGCGGCAGACGAGCCAGAAGGGCATCCCGGAGACGGCCTCGAACGCCGCCTCCTTCGCGCCGGGCTCGTCGGAGACGGAGATGGCCAGGCGGACGATCTCCCAGTCGTGACCGCCCGGCGACAGGAGGAAGAAGATCGAGGTCTGATCGAGCAGTTTCGAGACGCGGTAGCGGATCCCCTCGCTCGACATCTCGTGTCCCTCCTCGGCGATCGCCTCCGCGATGTCCGAGTACGGCGCGCGGGGATCGTTGGCGAGAACCTTCAGGATGAGCCGATCCAGTTCGTCGATGTCGCCGATCTTTCCCGTGGACATGTGGCCACCACTCACACGCCGGGGTGATAAACCGTTGCCGATGTACCGCCGGTTCGCGCGCTCGACGGAACTCACCCGCCGTCGCCCGCCACGTCGACGACGGCCTCCCCGGTGAGCACCGCCTCGCCGTCCTGGTTCACCGCGTCCAACGCGACGGTCGCGCGCTCGCCGACCGTCACCTCGATCACCTCCCCGCGCACGGTGACCGTCTCCCCGGGGAAGACCCGCGATCGGAACCGCGTCTCGAAGGTGCGGACGGCACCGACGCCGAACCAGTCGGTCACGAGCTTCGAGGCGAACCCCGCGGTCAGCATCCCCTGCGCGAAGACGCTCGGGTTGCCGGCTTCCCTCGCGAAGGGTTCGTCGTAGTGGATGGGGTTGAAGTCGCCGCTGGCCCCCGCGTACCTGACGAAGTCGCGGCGTTCGAGGTCGGAGACGGTGAGCTCGCGCGCGTCGCCGACGGTCACGTCGGCGGCCGAGGGCCGTTCGGTCTCAGCCATCGACCTCCTCCGCGATGGCTCCCCCCGTCTCGATTATCGTCGCCTCCTCGGTCACCACGAGCTCGCCGTCCGCGTCCCGGTACTCGGTTTCGAGCACCGCGAACGTCATCGTCCCGCCCCGGGAACCGTCGCGACGGAAGACGTCAGTCAGGGTCGTGGTTCCCGTGAGGACGTCCCCGACCAGCAGCGGCCGTTCGAACTCGTAGGCCTGCTCGCCGTGAACCGAGTACTCCGGGTCGAACCCGAGGTCGAACCCCCGGTAGCTGTCCACGCCGGCCGGCCGGTAGCGCGGGAACAGCGTCGTGCGCGTGAACGTGAGCGGTGCCGGCACCGCGTCGTACCCGCGGTCCGCGGCGACGGCCTCCTCGCGGTAGACGGGATTGTCGTCCCCGATGGCGCGGGCGAACTCCTCTACCTTCCCCGCCTCGACGGTGAGGTCCTCCGCCGTGACGACGGAGGTACCGACCAGCGCCTCCAGTTCGGCGAGCGAGCGCGAGGGCACTAGCACGCTCCCCCGACCGCGTCCGGAGCGGCCACCGGTCGTTCGGCGGGCTCGGACAAACTGACGGCACCTCGACGCCGCCCCGCGTCGACGCGGGGCGGAACGGTTCCCTTGCCGGATGACATACGCCCGTATCTCTGCCCGCGGGGTGATAAACGCTGCTGTCGTCGCGGGGGTAGTGTTTAGTTAAGCCGGTTCGAGCGAATTCGGCGGGAAGAACCGCTCGAAAGCCCCGACGGTCTCGATGAGCGAGGCGACGCAAGAACCGCAGGACGAAGTCCGAGGATCGCAGCGAGCCGCAGCCATCGAGACCGTCGCCCCTTTCAGTCCCACCCGCGGCGGCTGATTGACCGGCAATCACGTAACTAAACACCGCCGTCGCGGGGACCGTTGGACAACGTTTTTAACGAGGCTGGTCGGTCGTACTGGTATGGCAGAACGAGCCATAGGTGTGATCGGCGCCGGAACGATGGGCAGCAACATCGCCCAGCTCTGTGCACAGTACGACTTCGACGTCGTCCTCCGCGACGTCGAGGACGACCTCGTCGCCTCGGGTCTCGACCGCATCGAGACCGGCCTCGCTGCCGCCGAGGATCGGGGGATCATCGAGGACGCGTCCGCCGCGTTCGCGCGCGTCACCGGGACGACCGACCTCGACGAGGTGGTCGAGGCGACGTTCATCGTCGAAGCGGTCCCCGAGCGGATGGATCTGAAGCAGTCCGTCTTCGAGGAACTGGACGCGGAGACCGAACCCGACGTCGTCCTCGGGACCAACACGTCATCGCTTCCCGTGACGGAGATCGCCGCCGCGACCGAGCATCCCGAGCGGGTCATCGGGACGCACTTCTTCAACCCCCCCGTGAAGATGAAGCTCCTCGAACTGATCACCGGTCATCACACGAGCGACGAGACGGTCGACCGCGCGGAGGCATTCGCCGAGGACGTGGGCCGCGAGAGCATTCTCGTCGACGACTTCCCCGGGTTCGCCACGTCGCGGCTGGGCGTCGCGCTCGGGATGGAGGCCGCGCGGATGGTCCAGGAGGGCGTCGCCTCGGCCGAGGACATCGACCGCGGGATGGAACTGGGCTACAACCACCCCATGGGACCGCTCAAGCTCGGCGATTACAACGGCTGGGACGTCCGCCTCGAGATCGCCGACGCGCTCGCCGACGAACTCGGCGAACGGTTCCGCCCCCCGCAGATCGTCCGGAAGATGGTCCGGGCCGGCGACCTCGGGAAGAAGACCGGGCGGGGCTTCTACGACTGGGAGGGCGGGCGATGAGCGCCTACCCGTCCGCTGATCCCGAGACGCTCGACACCGTCCGCGTCGAGGTCGAGGACCGCGTCGCCACGATCACCATCGACCGCCGGGAGAAGCGCAACTCGCTCACCGAGGAGGTCAAGGACGACCTCCGGGGTGCGCTGGGACACGTTCTCCACGAGACGGACGCCCGGGCGGTCGTCCTGACCGGTGCCGGCGACAAGTCGTTCGTCTCGGGCGCGAACATCGACGACTTCGAGGGGAGGACGCCGCAGGACCAGCGGGACGTCCTCGCGGTGCCCGCCATCTACGAGGACGTCGAGCGGTTTCCGCTGCCCGTCATCGCGGCGATCAACGGCTTCGCGCTCGGCGGCGGCTGCGAGATGGCGCTCGCCTGCGACGTCAGGGTCGCCTGCGAGAGCGCCAGGCTGGGACAGCCGGAGATCAACCTCGGTATCATCCCGGGCGGCGGCGGTACGCAGCGCCTCCGCCGCCTCATCGGCGAGGGGCTGACGATGGATCTCGTCCTGACGGGGCGTCTCGTCGACGCCGAGACCGCCCGCGAGTACGGCATGGTCGACCACGTCGTCCCCGACGACGAACTCTACGGGAAGGCCGAGGAGCTGGCGGGTATGATGGCCGAGAAGAGTCCCGTCGCCCTCCGATACGCGAAGGAAGCCGTCCTGGCGTCCAGTCGGCAGTTCCTCGAGGAAGGCCGTCGGACGGAGGTCGACCTCTGTTCGATGTGTTTCTCGACGGAGGATCAGACGGAGGGCGTCCGGGCGTTTCTCGAGAAGCGAGACCCGGTGTTCGAGGGGCGATAGTCACCGGATCGCGACGGGATTGGCGGGCGCGGCCGTCCCGCCGACGATCTTGAGCGGGCCGCTGACGAACAGACACTCGTAGCGCCCGTCCGCGGCACAGGCCTCGGCGAGCGCGTCGAGCCGCACCAGCTCCGTGATCACGACGCCCAGATCGCGCAACAGCGCTGGGTGCAGCGGGATGAGCGTCCCCGTCTCCTCCGAGCGCGTCTGCTCGGCGGTGATCGTGTCGGCACAGAAGGCGGGGACCTCGTTGTCGCGGAACCACTCGACCACCTCCGGCGTGTACGTGATCCCGGGTTCGAGGAGCGCGTCGGAACGCTCGGAATCGCCGTAGCGGTCGTAGAACGCGTCGGCCCCCTCGGCGTAGAAGTAGTCGAGACACCCCGTTCTCAGGAGGAGTATCTCTCGGCCGCCGAGTTCGACGCCCTGTTCGTCGAGACAGCCCTCGAGTTCCTCTAGCGTGATCCGCTCGTCCGCGTCGAGCGCGCGGACGCCGCGGTAACGCGCGACGTCGACGAGGACGGCCCGGCCGACGATCCCGTGGTTTGCCACGTGTTCCGCGCCGCATCGCTCGAGACCGCCGTTCGTCGTCCGCGCGTCGAACCCGTTGTAGAGGCGGTCGTCGTACCAGACGTGGCCGAGCGCGTCGTGGTGAGTCGTCCCGTGGGTGTGCAGGTGGACCAGGTCGTCCGCCGACCCGGTGTGACCGAACGGCTCGCGGTCCCGCTTGCCCGCGTCGATGGTTCCCTGGTCCTGCGTCACGTAGTGGCCGGCCGGCGCGCGCGTCGGCCAGACGGGGTCCCCGTCGGATGCACCGATGGGAACGCCGAGAGTGAACGTCTCCCCCGTCTCGACTGCCCCGACGCCGCGAAGGACTTCGCCCGCCGTGAGCCAGTTGAGGGCCCCGAGTTCGTCGTCGTCGCCCCACCGACCCCAGTTGTCCGGCGCGTCGGCGAGCAGTTCCGAAACGTCGACCATCCTATCGCCCCGCGACCCCGGGATCGCGCCCGCCGGAACGCTCGGCGGCGATCGTCGCCGCGAGTCCGGCGATGCGGGTGGACCTGGCCGACGGACGGTTTGCCGACGGTAGCTGCGTCATGTGGCGACACCACTCGCGCGCGACGGCAAAAGTGTTCCGCGGGGTATCGAACCCCACCGCACGCCCGCGCGTAACTGTCGGCGCGAGAGCGGACGGACGGCTCCGGGTCGGCTGTCGCGGCGCGGGTCGTCGCATACGGTGTAACCTCGGTCGACCGCGGTCGGGGCGCGAACGACAGCGGCGCACATCGAGGGATAACTGCGTCGCTCCGGCGGGGTGGTCGTCGCTCACAGGGAGTATCGTAGCCAGCCGGGGACACGGCGAGTCTCGACCGGGGACGGTGTTCGATTCTCCCGGAGAGAATCGATGAACCCCTACGATACTCCCTATCAGTAACTCGCCCCGATTTCGTCGAAGAACTTCTTAGCGCCGTCGTGGAGGGGGATGTTCGGGTTGAGCTTCCCGCTGAGGAAGGACTTGTCAGCCCACGCTCCCGCCAGCGCGTGGTACTCGGCGAGTTCCTCCATGTTCTCCCACATCGTCGAGAGCAGTTCGTAGATCGGGTCGGCGGGAACGGACGCCTTCGTGAAGACGACGTAGACCGTGTCGGTCCACCACTCCTCGCTGCGGTCGCCGTACTCCGGCCCCTCCATCTCGCTGGCCGGGTAGTAACTCCCGTTCACGCGGTCGTCTCCCTTGATGGATTCGACGACGTCGTCGGGCCAGTGGAGCAGCCACGCGTCGTCGACGATCGAGTACTGCTCCTGCACGTAGGAGGGCGTCAACTGCGCGTTGATACGGATATCGGTGACCACGTCCGCTCGACCCTGCTTCAGCGCCGACGCCTCCTCGCCGTAACCGAGCGCGAGCTGGTCCATCTTGTCGGCCCCCTCGGCGTGGGACAGGTGCGTCATCATCACGTCGCGCATCGCGGTGCCGACCGGGTTCGGCGAGACGGCCCTCCCCGCCAGATCGTTGACGGTCTCGATACCGGACGACTTGCGGGAGACGAGACCGCCCTGGATGTCGTAGTAGTGAAACACCTGCTGTATCTCGCTGTCGAACGGATCGTCCGCGTACTCGCCCTCCTCGTTGACGATCTTGTGGGCGTTCAGCGTGTCCGTGTACGCCATGTCGAGCTCGCCCTTGTCCATGAGGCGCATGCTCTGTTTCGCGCCGTCCGACGGCCGAGCGTCGAGGTTGATCGAGTCGCTCTTCTCGTTGACGACCGCCGCGATACCCTGGGACATCTGGTACGCCGACGTATCGGACGTGGACGTCGCCATCCGGAGGTTGTTCGTGCCGCCCCCGCCCAGTTCGTTGAGACGGCTCGTACACCCCGCCAGGCCGAACGTAGCTGCCGCGCCGATACCGGCCACTGCCCGCCGCCGAGACAATCTCCGTGACATGTCCCCACGTATCAAACAATATGGTAAATAGGTACCGGTTCATACCACGGTACGATCCTGTGTACGTAATTCGTCGCGGTCGGCGCGAGCGGCCGTCGCCGAAATAGATCCTCGGGGACATGTGTCGCAATCATCATACAAACTCTTTAGGTAGGGTGGAGGACAGTGTGAGTGGAGATGGCATCCACCGAGTCAACGACCCGTTCCCTGGAGCCGATACTACCGCGAAGCCGCGACGACCTCACGGTTCGGCGCACAGTCGAGCTACTCCTCTACGTGCTCGGGGTCATAACCCTCGCGTGGCACCTCTATTACGCGTACCGGGGGGGCATGCCCCGTCAGCAACACGCGAACATCCACCTCGGCCTGATGCTGTCGGCGTTCTACCTCGCCACGCTGAAGTGGGATCCGCAAGGGTGGCGAGAGTACGTTCGTAACGCCCTGTCGGTCGTCCTACTCGTCGGTGCCGTCGCGTCGACGGCGTACGTTCACGCGAACTTCTGGCGGTGGTTGAACGAGGCCCGCGAGAACCTCATCTACACCGACCTCGATCTCCTGATCGGCCTCACTGTCATCGTCGTCACGATCCACGCCACGTGGCGGGCGTACGGAAAGTTGCTCGGCCTGGTCTCGGTCGGGGCGATGTTCTACGGGTTCGCCGGACCGTTGTTCCCGGGAATCCTCTATCACGGTGGGATGTCGATAGAGCGGATCGTCTACGTCAACTCCGTCGCGCTGAACGGCGTCTACGGGTTCATCCTGGGCGTCGGGGCGACGTGGGTCGCCATCTTCATCCTCTTCGCCGGTATCATCGAGGCGTACGGCGGGATGGAGTACGTCATCGGCCTCGGAAAGAACATCGGCAGTCGATTCAGTTCGGGGATCGTCCAGGTGGCGGTCATCGCCTCGATGCTGATGGGTTCTATCACGGGCAGTTCCGCGGCGAACGTCGCCACCACCGGCTCGTTCACCATTCCACTGATGCGCGAGGAGGGGATCGAGGGGCGCTTCGCCGGCGCCATCGAGTCCATCGCGAGCACCGGCGGCCAGATACTCCCCCCGGTGATGGGCTCTGCGGCCTTCCTGATGGCGGACATCCTCGGCGTCTCGTTCTTCGAGATCCTCAGAGCGGCGATCCTGCCCGCGCTGCTGTTCTACGTCACCGTCGCGTTCGTCGTCCACCTCGCGGCGGTGAAGAACGGCTGGACAGGCGGGTCGACCGCGCTGGTCGACGAACGTGAATCCGGTCCCGAAGACCGATCCGTGGTACGGACGCTCGTCAACACGTTCCCCTACACGGGCCCCCTCGTCGTTCTGATCGTCACGCTGGTCGTCCTCCGTTACGACCCGATGTCCGCGGGGATGTACGCCATCGTGAGCGTCGTTCTGTTCGGCCTGGTCCGCGACCTGGTTCTCGGGAACGGACTCTCCACCGTCAAACTGTGGTGGCGTCGCACCGTGGAGGGTGCGAGGATCGGGATGGTCAACATGGCGCCCCTGACGGCCGTGCTCGCCTCGCTCGGCATCGTCATCCGCATCATCACGCAGACGGGCTTCACCCAGCGGTTCTCCGTCCAGATGATAAGCCTCGCGGGGGGCGTCTTCGTCCTCGTTCTCCTCCTGGCGATGGCGGCGAGCATCCTGTTCGGGATGGGGATGCCGACACCCGCCGCGTACGTCGTCGTCGCCATCCTGACCGCGCCCGGTCTCGTCCAGCTCGGTATCGGTCCGATCACGGCCCACATGTTCGTGTTCTACTTCGCCCTCCTGTCGACCATCACGCCGCCGGTCGCGCTGTCGTGTGCGGTCGGCGCCGGCATCGCGGAGGCGAAGTTCTGGGACACGGCGAAGGAGACGCTCCGACTGGGTCTGTTCGCGTTCGTCGTCCCGTTCGTCTTCGTGATGAACCCCGAACTGATCTACTGGAACGGGCTCCAGACCGCGTCCACGTTTTTCCTGTCCACCGTCGGCCTGCTGGGCCTCGGTGTCGGCATCGTCGGCTACGACTTCAACGCCCGCATCCCGCTCTGGCAGCGCACCATCTACCTCGTCGTCGCCGCGGGGATCTTCTTCACCCCGATATACAGCGTCCAGCTCGCGCTCACCGGCGTTCTGCTCGTCTGGCTGGTGCTACGCGCGATGCGATCCTCCGGGGTACGGCTACCCGAGTTCGACGTCCGGTGATCGGTCACCGATCCGATCCGATCTGATCCGGAGGCCACCGCGCTCTGGCTTCCACTCACTCGACGACCGCGAACGCCCTGACCGGACTGGCGGTCGCCCCGTCGAGCGGGAGCGGGGCCGCGCTGAACGTGAACCGATGGTCGGGGATGCGGTCGATGTTCCGGAGGTTCTCCACGACGAGGGTGTACGTCTCGGGGACGTCGTCGCGCAGGAACACCCGGTGGGCGGGAAGCGCCGCGTCGCCCGCGACGTCCACGTTGCCGCAGTCGATGCCGACGAGGTTCACGTCGCGCTCGTGCAGCCAGACGGCACCCGACTCCGAGAGCCCCGGATGGTCGTCGAGGTAGGTGTCGGGGTCGTCGGGGACGTGTCTGTCCCAGCCGGTACGGAGCAGAACGATGTCGCCCGCCCCGACGGTCACGTCCGCGTCCGCCGCGGCCTGCTCCAGTTCCTCGGGTCCGATGCGTCCCTTCGGGCCGACCTCCGCCAGATCGAGCCAGACGGCGGTGCCGTGACACTCCTCCAGCGGTACCTCGTCGATTGACGCGCCGTCGGGGTGGACGTGAACGGGCGCGTCGAGGTGCGTGCCGTTGTGTTCGGCGATGTAGACGAAGCCGTTCTTGAACGACATGTCCTCGACCCCCTTCCCGCGCCACGTGTCCTCGGATTCGTCGTGATTCATCCGCGTCCCGGTGAGAAACAGGGGGCTCCGCCCGTGATTCGGGTGGTTCGCCATCCCCTCGACGATGTCGGCAGTCAGGTCTATCAGTTCCGCCATACCCTGAGATCCGGCGACGACGACATAAGTGTAGTCCCGAGCGGTCAGGCCGCGGCCCCGCCCGCTTCGAGCATCCGGTCTATCTGCTCCGCCGAGTAGCCGAGTTCCGCCAGCACCTCGCGCGTGTGCTCGCCCCGTCTCGGCGGCCGATCGCCGAGGTCGGGCCGGCCGGAGGCCGTCTTGAACGGTGCGTTCGCCGTCTTGACCGGCGCATCCGTCCGGAGGTTGCGCGTGTCGGTCAGCATCCCGCGGGCGGCGACGTGTTCGTCGTCCTCGACGAGCTCGTCGACGGTCTGGAGCGGTCCCGTCGGAACGCCCGCCTCCGCCAGCAGCGCCGTCAGTTCGTCGCGGTCGTACGTCTCGAACTCCGCGCGGAGTTCGTCGCGGAGCGCCTCGCGGTTCTCCCACCGGTCCGCGTTCTCGACGAACCGCTCGTCCGTGACCAGGTCCTCCCGGCCGATCGCCGTACACAGCCGGCCGAAGAGTCGATTATTGACCACGCTCAGGTAGAACGGTTCGCCCCGAGCCGCGTCGAACACCTCGTTCGGCGCGAGTCCGGCGAACCCCTGTCCCGAGGGCTGCGGGACCTCCCCCGTGCCGGTGTAGTGGGCGATCCAGTACCCCATCCACGAGACGGCCACCTCGAAGAGGTTGACGTCGATGAACTCACCCCGGCCGGTTCGCTCACGCTCGTGGAGCGCCGCGGCGACGAGCATGGCCGCCGTCGTCCCCGTCCCGTAGTCGATGACGCTCGCGCCGATGCGGACCGGCGGTCGGTCGGGGTACCCGATGGTGGACATCAGGCCGCTCATCGCCTGGACGACGGGGTCGTAGGCCGGCCACTCCCGGCAGGGACCGTCCTCGCCGAACCCGGTCAGCGAGCAGTAGACGACCTCCGGGTTGCTCTCGGTGACGGAATCGTAGTCGAGACCGAACTTCTCGACGGTTCCCGGGCGGAAGCTCTGGACGACGACGTCCGCCGTCGCCGCCAGCTCGTGGGCGGCCGCCCGCCCCTCGTCGGTCGTGAGATCGAGGCAGACGCTTCGCTTCCCCCCGAGGTTGACCGAGGCGAACATCGCACCGTCGAGGAGTCCGCGGAAGGCGTCGCCGCCCGGCGGCTCCACCTTCACGACGTTGGCTCCGAGCGTTCCGAGAAACTGGGTCGCGAGCGGTCCGGCTATCGACTGGGTGAGGTCGAGGACGTCGATCCCCTCGAACGGTCGCATGACTCCACGTGGACGAAGAGCGGTAAAACAGTACCGGTGGCATCCACTACCCCTCGATGACGCCCGCCTCCTGCAGGCGATCGAGCGTCGCGGGTTCGTACCCGAGTTCCGCCAGCACCTCCCGGGAGTGCTCGCCGAGTTCGGGAGTGTGTCTGCGGATCGCCGGCGGCGTCTCCGACAGCGAGAGCGGGGTGTCGGTGAGGACGAGGTCGCCGAGCCGCGGGTGATCGACGGTTCGAAACACGCCGCGGTGAGCGACGTGGTCCATCTCCGCGGTCTGATCGATCGTCTGGTGGGCGGCCGCCGGGATGCCGGCGTCGTTGAGCACGTCGACGGCGTCCTCGACCGTCCGTTCCCGGAGCCACGTCTCGAAGATGGCGGTCAGTTCCTTCGCGTCGGCCAACCGCCCCGCGTCCGTGCGGTAGCGCGGATCGTCCCGCAGGTCGTCGCGATCGAGGAGGTCGCAGTAGGCCTCCCACATCGAATCCGAGTAGAGCAACAGCGCGACGCAGACCCACCCGTCGGCGGCCTCCGCCGCGCCGTAGAGCATGTCCGGATTGAAGAACGCGTTGCGCCCCGCGCGCTTCGGTACCTCGCCGAGGTTGTTGTAGTACTCGAAGGCACCGTCCATGTTGTGCATGAGCGACTCCAGCAGCGAGACGTCGATCTTCTGTCCGCCGTTACCGGCGTCACGGTGTCGGAGCGCGGCCAGCGCACTGATGGCGGCGTGGCACCCGGCGTAGTAGTCGGCGACCGACGACTGCGACCGGATGGGCGGCTGGCCCTCGTATCCCATCAGGCTCGACAGGCCGGAGAGGTGCTGGATGATCGTGTCCATCGCGGGCTTGTTCGCCAGCGGGCCGGTCTCGCCGTATCCCGTCACGTGAACGTAGACGAGGTCCGGGTTCAGTTCCGCGAGCGTCTCGTAGTCGACGCCGAGGCGTTCCGCGACGCCCGGCGGCCAGTTCTGGACGAACACGTCCGCCACCTCGACGAGGTCAAGCAGGGCGTCGCGGCCTGCCTCGCACTTGAGGTCGAGACACAGCGACCGCTTGTTCCGGTTGAACTGCTCGAACGCGGGGTTGAACGGTTTCCCGTCCAGCTCGCGGCGCTCGTTTCGGAACACCTCGCCGTCCGGGCGCTCTATCTTCACGACGTCGGCCCCGAGATCGCCGAGGTAGGTCGCACAGATGGGTCCGGCTATCGCCTGTCCACAGTCGAGAACGCGCACGTCGGACAGCGGCATACCCTACCCTGCGTGCGGGACGGTATGAAGGCACCGGGTCAGTCCTGCCGCGCGCCCGAGTCGACGTTGATGTCCTGTGCGGTGATGTTGCGGGCGTACTCGCTCCCGAGGAACGCGACCAGCGCGCCGATGTCGGCCGGGTCGACGATGGAGTCGAGCGGTAGCCGGTCGGTCACCCGATCGCGCATCGCCCGCTCGAAGGAGACGCCGCGCCGGTCGGCCTGGCGCTGGATCATCCGTTCGACGCGCTCGCCCTCCACCGCCCCGGGACAGATAGTGTTGACCGTCACGCCGTCCTCGCCGAGTTCGTACGCCAGGCTGCGACCGAACCCGATGAGCGCCGCCTTCGAGGCGGCGTAGGGCGTTCGACTCGGGTAGGGGTCCTTGCCGGCGATGGAGGAGATGTTGACGATCGACGCGCAGTCGCTCTCGCGGAGGGACGGGACGGCGTGTTTGACCGTGAGAAACGACCCGAGGACGTTCACGTCCTGGGTCTCCTGCCACTCCTCGCGCGAGACGTCCTCGACCATCGCCGTCGGTCCGCCGATGCCCGCGTTGTTGACGAGCAGGTCGAGGCCGCCGAGTTCCGCGACGGTCTCCTCGACGGCGGCTTCGACCGCCGCCTCGTCGGTCACGTCCGTCTCGACCGGGAGCGTCGGTGCGGCGTCGCCGATCTCCTCGGCCGTCTCGTAGATCCCGTCCCCGCGCGCCGCGAGGGCGACGGACGCGCCGCGTTCCGCGAGCGCGACGGCGATCGCCCGCCCGATACCCTGACTCGCTCCGGTGACGAAGGCCACGTGGCTGTCGAGCATGCCCGAGAGTGGGCGATGCTCGACTTAACTGTTGGCGCGCCGCGCGTCGCACCCGTGGAACCCCGCTCCCCGCTCGACCGGTTCGCGCTCGAGGCCGCGATGCGCGACGTCGCACCTCGCCAGCGCGACGCCCCCGTGATCCCGTGATCCATCGCGCCAGTAGAGGTAAGGGACCTCGCGCAGAGTGGGATCCATGGTTGCAGTGGACACGGACGCGGTCGTGACCTCCGTGGAGGACGGTCTCGTCAGCGTCGAACTGAACCGCCCGGAGAAGCTGAACGCGCTGACACCCGAGATGATCGACGGACTGCACGGCGCGTTCACCGAGCTGAACGAGGACCCCCCGGCGGCCGTCCTCCTCGCGGGCCGGGGCCGCGCGACGTGTGCCGGTATGGACGTCGAGATCGTCTCGCAGGACTACGAGACCGACTTCGCGGACGTCGACGCGCTCGCGCAGGAGCTGTACGCCCTCGTCGAGGAGCTCCCCTGTCCGGTGGCGATGGCGGCCCGCGGCGCCCTCGTCGGAATGGGGTTCGTCGTCTCGCTCTCCTGTGACTTCCTCGTCGTCGGCGAGGGGACGACGCTCTCCGTGCCCGAGGTCAAGTACGACATCGCCTCCGAACGGACGGCGCGGCGGCTCCCCGAACTCGTCGGTCACCGCCCGGCCGCCGAGCTCCTGCTGACGGGGGAGCCGATATCGCCGGCTCGGGCGCACGAACTCGGCCTCGCGAACGCCGTCGTCCCGAGCGATGAGGTGGATGACCGCGCCCGGGCGCTGCTCGCGTCGATAACGGAGCACGACCGGGAGACGGTCACGGAGCTGTGCTCGCTGCTCCGCGGGGGGGAATCGAATGGTCGCTGATCGCGACGCGTCGTACGTCGCCGACGCCGACGCCTGGCCCGAGGGGCTCCCCCGGACGCTTCCCTTTCCACGGGGGCGGCGTCCCGGCCACGAGTGCCTGCGGGCGCAGGCGACGGAGCGACCGAACGCGCCGGCGGTGACCTTCTACGGACGGACGCTCACGTGGGGGGAACTCGACGCGCACGTCGACGGCTTCGCCGCGGCCCTCGAGGGGCGCGGACACGGTCTCGGCGACGTCTGTGCGCTCTACCTCCAGAACTCCCCGCAGTTCCTCGTCGCCTACCACGGCGCCCACCGCGCCGGGCTCGTCGCGACGCCGGTGAACCCCCAGTCGAAGACCCCCGCGCTCCGGCGACAGTTGGCCGACAGCGGCGCCGAGGTGATCGTCGCTCACACCGATCTGTTGACGACGGTGCGGGAGGCGACCGCCGCCTCGGGCCCCGACGACGTGATCGCCGCCGAGTACCGCGCGTTCGCCGATCCGTCGTCGTCGTCGATCCCGGTTCACCCGGTCGTGACCGACGAGCCGTCAGCCCCCGGGGACCTAGAGACGGTGGCCGATCTCTCCGCGACCGGGGGAACGCCGTCGGAGGACGGTCCGACCCTCGGCGATCGGGCGCTCCTCCAGTACACCGGCGGGACGACCGGCCTCCCGAAGGGGTGCGTCCACACGCACTGGAACGTCCTGTTCAAGGCGACGACGACGGCCGCCGTCCGCCGATACGACGAGTCGGACGTCCTCCTCGGCGCGATGCCGACGTTCCACGTCGCCGGAAAGCAGCGGTACTGCGACGCCCCTCCGGTGGCCGGCTGTCACGTCGTCCTCCTCGCCCGGTACGCCCCGGAGGCCGTCCTCGCGGCCGTCGATACGTACGGGGTGACCTCGACGTGGTTGGCCGTCCCCGCGGTCGAGGAGCTACTGTCGCACCCCGAGCTCGACGCGTACGACCTCACGTCGCTGTCCGCCAACCGGGGCTTCACGAACTGTTCCAGTTTCGGAACGATGCTCACGCGCGATCTGAGCGACGACTGGGAGGCGGCGACCGGCTCGATCCTCCAGGAATCGGGCTACGGGCTGACGGAGACGCACACGACCGACACGCACACGTTCGGGACCGATCGCGTCGAACCGGGGTTCGTCGGTCTGCCCTGCTACGGCGTGGACGTGGAGATACGGGACGTCGAGACGGGGGAGGCGCTTCCGCCGGGCGAACGGGGCGAGATAGTCGTCTCGACGCCCGCGACGATGGTCGAGTACCACGGCCGGCCAGACGAGACGGCGGCGGTCCTCGACCCCGACGGCGCTCTCCACACCGGCGACGTCGGGTTGGTGACCGAGGAGGGGTACCTCTACTTCCTCGGCCGGCGGAAGGACGCGATCAAGGTATCCGGCCACACCGTCGCGCCCCGGGAGGTCGAACTGGTCGTGGAGGCGTGTCCCGGCGTCGCCGACGCCGTCGTCGTCGGTGCGCCCCACGAGCGGCGCGGCGCCGTCCTCGAAGCGCACGTCGTCCCGGCCGACGGGACGGTGACGGAGGCGGAGATCCTGGACTACGTCGCCCCACTGCTCGCGGAGTTCAAGCGACCGAGGCGGGTCGTCTTCCGGGAGTCGTTTCCACGTACCGACGTCGGGAAGGTCGACCGGGCCGGCTACTACGAGACGCTCCCGGACGGCTACGAGTGAGTCAGCGCATCAGTTGCCCGCCGTTGACGTGAGCCGTCTCGCCGGTGACGTACCGGGCGTCCCGGAGGTAGGCGGCCGCCGTCGCGACGTCCTCGGGTCGGCCGAGGCGACCGACGGGAATCGCCTCCCTCCGGCGCTCCTTGTCCGCCTCCGAGTTGTTCGCGTCCGTCATGTCGGTCACGACGTACCCCGGAGCGACGGCGTTGACGCGAACGGCGGGTGCGAACGCGCGGGCGAGGCTCTTCGTGAGGGCGACGATGGCGGCCTTCGACGCGGCGTAGTGACACTCGTAGTCCGCGCCGTCGAAGGCGAGCCGGGAGGAGAGGTTGACGATCGACCCCTCGCGGTCCGGGTGCTGTCGAAGGTGGGGGAGCGCCGCCTTGCTGACCGCGAACGCGCTGTTGACGTTCGTGTCCATCACGCGGTCGAACCCCTCGGGCGAGAGCTCCTCCGGGTAGCGGTGCTCGTTGACGCCGGCGTTGTTGACGACGTGCGCGACGTCGCCGAAGCGCTCGACGGTGGCCTCGATCAGCGCGCTCGCGGCTGCCGGGTCGCTCACGTCGGCCTGCAGTGCGGCGGCGGCGCTGTCGGTCGTCTCGCGGACCTCCGCCGCGGCGGCCACCGCGGCGTCGGCGCTGCGCCGGTAGTTGATAGCGACGTCGTACCCGTCGCGCGCGTACTGGATCGCGATGGCGCGCCCGATCCCCCGGGCGCCACCGGTGATGACGGCTGCTGGCATGGACGACCGATCCGTAGCGGGCGACGGTACTAACTGTTCGGGCGAGCGGCGAGGGCCGGTAGACCGAGGCTCCAGAGGACCGCCAGGAACATGCATCCGCCCAGAAACAGGAACGCGCCGTCGAAGTGACCGGCGTCCGCGAGTACGCCGACGGCGACGGATCCGAGCGATCCCACGAGGAGATAGACCGTCCGCAGTAGTCCAAGCCCGGAGGAGCGCACCTCCTCGGGGAGCGTGCCGATCGTGTAGGAGAAGGCGATCGGCCAGAAGCCGAGTTGGGCGCTCGACAGCACGGAGAGGACGGCGAGCGAAGCGACGTCGTCGGTGAACGGAAGCAAGAGGATGAGCCCCCCGCTCACGCCGACGAGCAGCGGGATGAGGCGGTGGGGCGGGTACCGGTCGCCGAGATTGCCGAACGCGACCTGCGCGAGGATGCCGCCCGCGAAGAAGGCGCCGTAGAGCGTCGCGGCGACGTCCTCGCTTAGCGACTTCACCTCGACGTAGTACGTCGGCAGGAACGCCGTGAACCCCTGATAGACGAAGAACACGACCATCATGACGACCGTCGCCCGCACCACCGTCGAGTCGCGCATGGCACGTAGCACGAGCCGACCGTCACCGCGGACCGTCCGCTCACCGCCGCTCCGCTCGAGGTCGGCCGGGACGACGACCCAGACGGCGGCGGTCGTGGCGACGAACAACGGGAGCGCGAACGCGAAGCCGTTTCGCCAGCCGAACGCGACGGCGACGGCGGTCGCGACGACCGGGAGAACGGCCGTACCGACGTTGCCGGCGGCGGACGTGATACCGATGGCGGTCCCGTCACGCTCGGGAAAGATCGTCGAGAGCACCGTCACGCGGGGCGTCCCGTAGAGCCCGGTTCCGAGCCCGAACAGACCGACGCCGACGACGAAGGCGACGAACAGGGGTGCGACAGTCATGAGCAGAACGCCGAGGCCCGTAAACAGGAGGCCGAGGAACAGCACCGCCCGACCGCCGGCCCTGTCCGCTAGCACGCCGCCGGGGAACTGCATGAGGGCCGCGACCACTAACAGTAACGTGAACAGCGACCCGCCTACCGTGTGACCGAGACCGAACTCCGCGCTGATCCGGGGCAGCAGGGTCGGAATGACCAGTCGAACGCCGAGGACGAGGAGCCACCCGAACGCGACGGTCGTCAGGACGCGACCGCTAGCGCCGGCGAACATCGTGACGCGAAGCCGCCGAAGCGCGTCCAGTGGACGGTGAAGGGGACGAGACACACGCGTCACTGTCGCGTCTCGTCGCATGAATCTTTTGACGACACCTGATGATCGTGCGGGTGGTTAGCGCAAAACGCTGTTTGGGAACGCCAGGTCGGGGGACGTCGAAATAACACCCTAAGGTCGTTATTTCTCTCGGCAGTTCGCTCACGTGCCGGGGAGTGAACCAGATCCTGATCTGGATGTCCCGGTCGTCGCCGTCGATAGGGCCTCCGCTACGGGGCGTTGGTACGCTCGGAGAGGGGGAGTATCGCCGTCTACTCGTACAGTTGATTGCTGATGACGATGCGATTGACCTCGTTGGTCCCCTCGTAGATCTGCATCCCCTTGGCGACGCGCATGTAGCGCTCGACGGGGTAGTCCTTCGAGTAGCCGCGCGACCCGTGGATCTGGACGGCCTCGGTCGCGGCGTCCATGGCGACGTCCGTCGCCTTGGTCTTCGCCATCGCCGCCTCCCGGGTGACGCGCTGGCCGCGGTCGCGCTCGGCGGCGGCGTGGAGCGTCAGGAGGCGGGCGGCCTCGACCTCCGTGGCCATGTCGGCGAGCTTGAACCCGATACCCTGGAACTCGCGGATGGGCCTGCCGAACTGCTCGCGCTCGTCGGCGAACGCCCGGCTCGCCTCGAAGGCCGCCTGCGCGACCCCGACGCCCTGCGCCGCCGTTCCGATCCGCCCGATGTCGAGGCCCTCCATGATGTATCTGAACCCCTTGCCCTCCTCGCCCACGAGGTTCTCGACGGGAACCCGAACGTCGTCGTACCGGATCTCGCTCTCGACCGCCGCCTCCCCCTCCATACAGGGGATGTCACGGACAACCTCGACGCCGTCGCGCTCCAGCGGGTTCGGGACGCCGATGAGGCTCAGTCCCCGGTAGTCGTCGTACTCGTTCGTCCGGGCGACGACGAGGATGAGGTCGGCGACGGCACCGTTCGTCGTCCACACCTTGTGGCCGTCGATGACCCACTCGTCGCCGTCCCGTTCGGCGGTCGTCCGGAGGCTCCCGGCGTCGCTGCCGGCCTCCGGTTCGGTGAGCGAGAGCGCGGCGATCGACCGGCCGGTGGCCAGTTCGCCGAGCCACTCCTCGCGCTGCCACTCGCTCCCGAACTCGTTCAGCGGGTAGCCGACGAGACAGCACGCCCCGGAGACGGTTCCAGCCAGGAGTTTCCACGACCGGGCCAGTTCCTCGACGGTGATGGCGAACGATCGGTAGTCCTCGTCCGCACCGCCGTACTCGGCGGGAAACGGGACGCCGTGGAGGCCGGCCTCGCCGACCGCCTCGACGATCTCGCGGGGAAACGTTCCGGACGACTCGTGCGCTTCGACGTGGGGATCGACGTGCTCCTCGCAGAACTCGCGAACCGCGGTGCGCTGCTCTCTGTGCTCGTCGCCGAGCTCGAAATGGGTGATCATGGTGTTCTGAAGTCGGGTGCGGTCCTCGGGCGTCCCTCGGAGCGCGAGAACATAACATTCACGGGGGCGACACCCTCGGTACCCAGTAACACTATTACGGCTGAATTCGATCGTAGGGCGTATGGGACACCCGACCGTTCGAGAGTTACTCGCCCAGTGTGCGGCGAGCGTCCCCGAGGCGACGGCCCTTCGAGACCCCTCGGTCGACGCGTCGCTCACCTACGCCGAGTGGGACGAGCTGACCACCCGCGTCGCCAACGGACTGCTCGACGCCGGCGTCGGCCCCGACGATCACCTCTCGATCATGACCAAGGACTCCGTCGAGATGATGACGCTCCTCTTCGCGGCGCTCGAGATCAACGTCACGGTCAATCCGGTCAGTTACCGTGCGCCCGCAGGGCGGCTCTCGTACGTTCTCGACCACGCGGCGTCCGACGCGCTCGCGTTCGACGCGGCGAGCGGCGAGACCGTCCGCTCGCTCGCCCCGGACGAGCTCCCCCCGATCACCATCGCCGTCGAGGGCGGTGTCGAGGGGGTGGACCACACGTTCGACGACCTGACCGACTCCTCCCCCGAGTCACCGCACGTACCGCTCACCGAAGACGATCCGGCGCTGCTCCTCTACACGTCCGGCACGACCGGCAAGCCCAAGGGCGTCCGTCACACGCACCGGAACGTCGTCGAGGCGGATCTGCTGTGTCTCCCGTTCAACCGCCTCCGGCCGAGCGACACGAACGTCGCGCTCGGCCCGCTCTATCACGTCGGTCCTCTGCTCGCGAACTTCATGCCGGCGCTCCACGTCGGCGCGACCAACGTCATCCAGCGCGACTTCGACCCGGCGGTGACGCTCGACTACATCGAGCGGGAGGGCGTCACCTCCATGTGGGGCGTCCCGACGCACTTCAACGCTATTCTCAACGAGGGGTCCATCGACGAACGGGACACCGACGGCGTCCGCATGATCCAGTACTCCGGCTCCGCGATGCCCCCCGAGGTCGTCCGGCGGTGTCGGGAGCACTTCCCGGGGGTCGACTTCGTCAACGCGTACGGGACGACCGAGATTATCTTCGCGACCGTGATCTACCCCGAGGAGCACGACGATCACCTGGGGAGCATCGGCCGCGCGGTGCCAAACGCCGAGGTGCGGCTGGTCGACCCGGACGATCCCGTCCCGCGGAAGTCGGTCCCCCGGGGGGAAGTCGGCGAGATACTGGTGAAGACGCCGACGTGCATGGAGGGCTACTGGCGGGCGCCCGAGAAGACGGAACGGGCCACGGTCGACGGGTGGTATCGGACCGGCGACCTCGGCCGCCGCGACGAAGCGGGGTTCGTCTACTTCGTCGATCGTAAGGACAGCATGATCGTCAGCGGCGGCGAGAACATCTACCCCGCGGAGGTCGAGAACGTCCTCCACGAGCACGACGGCGTCGACTCGGTCGCCGTCGTCGGTGCGCCCGACGAGGAGTGGGGCGAAGTCGTGACGGCGTTCGTCGTCCGTTCGACCCCCGACGTGACCCGGGAGGACCTCGAGAGGCACGTCCTCGAGTCGGACGACATCGAGGACTTCAAACGCCCCCGTCGTTACGTCTTCCGCTCCGAGCTGCCGAAGACGGAGAGCGGGAAGATAGCGCGGCAGACGCTGGTAGAGGAGGTCACCGCCGGATGACGTTCGAGTATCCGCGGACCGGCCTCGTCCTCCCCGAGTACGCGGCCGTCGAGGACGACTGGCTCGTCGACTTCGCGGTGCGAGCGGCCGACGCGGGCTTCGACTCCGTCTGGTGCGGCGAGGGCTGGGGATACAACCCCTTCCAACTGCTCGCACGCGTCGGCGAACGGACCGACGTCTGCCTCGGCACCTGTATCGCGAACGTGTTCGCGCGCAGTCCGACGGCGCTCGCGGCGAACGCGCTCGCCCTTCACGACCTCACGGGCGGGCGGTTCGTCCTCGGACTCGGAACGAGCACGCCACAGGTCGTCGAGGCGTTCCACGGCGGCTCGTTCGAGCGTCCGCTCCGCCGCCTCCGCGAGACCATCGAGATCGTCGATCTCGCGCTCTCGGGCGAGCGCATCGACTACGACGGCGAGGTGTTCTCGCTGCGCGGCTTCGCGCTCAACCACGCCGACGGCGACGAGGTGCCGATCTTCAACGCCGCGCTCGGCCCGACGAACGTGGCGCTCACGATCGACTTCGCCGACGGCCTGCTCCCCCACGTGATGCCGCTTCCGGCGCTCGAATCGGTCATCGCCCGGGGGGAGGAGCGCGCCCACTCCGCCGCGAACCTCCACGTCTCGCCGTCCGTCCCGACGAGCGTGAGCGCCGATCCGGCGGAGGCCGAGCGCGTCCTCGCGAAGCACGTCGCGTACTACGCCGGCTCGACCGACTTCTACAACGACGTCATCGCCTCGAACGGCTTCCGCGATGAGGCCGAGGCCATCCGATCGGCGTGGCGCGGCGGCGACACCGAGGGGGCCGCGGCGGCGGTCTCCCGCGACCTCGTGGACGCCGTCGGCATCGCGGGCACGCCGGACGACGCTCGCGAGCGAGTGCGCGAACTGCTCGACGGTACCGTCGACACGGCGCTCCTGTCGTTCCCCCAGGGGGCGACGGACGAGATGTTCGAACTGGCGCTGGAGGCGCTCCCGGAGGAGGAGCGGCCGTGACCGGGTTCGGCGCGGACACCGTCCGCTGGACCGACGGTCGAGTCCACCACGACGCGGACCGGTTCCCCATCGAGCGGATCGAACGCGACGGACACGACGTCTACGGATACGTCGACCGGCCGGACTCGCTCGACGCCATGCTCCGCCGGGCGGTCGCGACCGCCCCGGACCGCGAGGCGTTCGTCTATCCCGATCGGGGGGTTCGCGTCACCTACCGCGAGTTCGACGAGCGCGTCGACCGCCTCGCCGCGGGGCTGGCCGCGAACGGCGTCGAACCGGGCGACGTCGTCTCGGTCCTCCTGTCGAACCGGCCGGAGTTCGCCGAGACGTTCTTCGCGTGTGCGCGCGGCGGTGTCGTCTCGGCACCGATCAACACCCGCGTCTCGCCGCGCGAGTTCGGGTACCTGCTGGGCGACGCCGACCCGGCGTGCGTCGTCACCGAGGAGTCCTTCGAGGCGCTGCTCGACTCCCCGGACTGCGGCACCGACATCCCGCCGATCCTCGTCGATTCCGATCGAGGGCGTCCGTACGCGGACCCGTCGATCGAGGAGACGCCGCCGTCGGTCCCGACGGCGGCCGACGACCCGGCGAGCCTCCTCTACACGTCGGGGACGACGGGCGAACCGAAGGGGTGCGTCGCCGAGCACTTCCACCTCGTCAACGGCGCGCTGAACTACCGCACGTGCTTCGACACCGGCGACGGCCTCAGAACGCTCGTCACCGTCCCGCTGTTTCACGTCGCCGGCCTCGTCGCGAACCTCCTCCACACCGTCGCGAACGCGGGGACGACGGTCGTTCTCGACGGGAGCGATCCCGAACGGTTCCTGCGGACGATCGAGGACGAGCGGATCGAGTTCGTCCTCGGCGTCCCGACCAACTACGTCCTCGCGATGGAGCGGGCCGACCCGACCGCCTACGACCTCTCGTCGTGGCGGATCGCCGCGTACGGCGGCGCGCCGATGCCCGCCGATTCCATCGGACGGCTCCGCGACGCGTTTCCGGGCGTCGCCCTGTGCGACGCCTACGGAACGACCGAGACGGTCGGCGGACTCGTAACGATGTGCCCGGACGAACGCACCGACGACTACGCCCACACCATCGGGCTCCCGACGCCGCCGGTGGAGCTGGCCGTCGTCGACGACGAGCGCGAGCCGCTCGGGCCGAACGCCGTCGGCGAACTCGCCGTGCGGGGGCCCATCGTCGTACAGGAGTACCTGAACCGGCCGGCGGCGACCGAATCGGCGTTCGACGGCGGCTGGTACTTCACCGGCGACCTCGCCAGCGTAACGGAGGCGGGGTTCGTCGAACTCAAGGGACGGAGCCGGGACAAGATCGTGCGGGGCGGCGAGAACATCTACGCGCTCGACGTCGAGGAGGTGCTCGTCGTCCACGACGGCGTGCTAGAGGCGAGCGTGACGAGCTTCCCCGACGCCGTGCTCGGCGAACGGGTACTCGCGGCCGTCGTCCCGAAACCGGGCGTCAGGCTCACCGAGGACGCCCTGTGGGAGCACTGCCTGGAGAACCTCGCGGACTACAAGGTGCCGGAACTGTTCCGCATCCTCGATGAACTGCCGAAGAACCCCGGCGGGAAGGTGCTGAAGGCGGACATCGTCCCGGAGCCGCTCAAGTACGGCATCCGGGCCGGAACGAGCGAGTAGCTGACCGTCGCGCTACTCGGTCCCGACGTTCGCGACGGAGAGGTACCGACCGATGAGATCGTCGCGGGACTGTAGTTCCTCTATCGTTCCATCCCACTCCACCCGTCCCCTGCTGAGCAGGAACGCTCGGTCGGCGAGCGAGAAGGCGAAGTTCGTGTTCTGCTCGGCCAGGAGGACCGTGATTCCGGTCTCGATGACGTTTTCGAGGAGCGTCTCGAGGTCCTCGACGATCGTCGGTGCGAGCCCCTCGCTCGGTTCGTCGAGCAACAGCAGGTCGGGGTCGGTCACCAGCGCGCGGGCGATAGTCAGCATCTGCTGTTGGCCGCCGCTGAGCTGGCCGCCGAGTCGGTGAGCGTGCTCCTCGAGCGCGGGAAACAGCTCGAAGGCCCGCTCGACCGACCAGTCGGAGTCCCGGTCCAGGACGACGTTCAGGTTGTCCTCGACGGACAGCTCCGGGAACACCCGTCGGTCCTCGGGGACGTAGCCGATACCGCGGCGAGCGATTCGGTAGGGTTCGAGCCCGTCGATGCGCTCGCCCTCGAAGCGTATCGTTCCGTCGCGGGGAGGCGTTAGCCCGATGACGCTCCGGAGGGTGGTCGTCTTTCCGGCACCGTTGCGGCCGAGCAGCGCGACGATCTCGCCCCGTTCGACGTCGAGGGAGACGCCGTGAAGTACGTGGCTCTGTCCGTAGTAGGTGTGGACCCCCCGAACCTCGAGCATCAGACACCACCTCCGAGATACGCGCGCTGAACGCGCTCGTCCCGCCGTATCTCCTCCGGGGTCCCGTCCGCGATGACGCGCCCCCGATCGAGAACGAGGATGCGGTCCGCGATGGAGAAGATGATGTCGATGTCGTGTTCGGTGACGAAGAAGGACATGTCGGTCTCCCCGTCGAGTCGCCGGACGAGGTCGACCATCCGCTCCGTCTCCGTCGGGTTCATCCCGGCCGTCGGCTCGTCGAGGAGGACGAGGTGGGGGTCCGTCGCGAGGACGATACCGATCTCGACGCGCCGCTTGTCCCCGTAGGACAGTTCCGTGCAGACCAGTTCGGCGATGTCCTCGAGTCCGACGAGGTCGAGCACCCGTTCGGTCTCCTCGGCGACGCCACCCGCAGCACTTGCGCGTCCCAGCGGATTCCAGCGATGCTCCGAGCGCGCGATGACCGGCGCGCGGATGTTCTCGCGGACGGTCAGACCCTCGAAGATGTTCGTCACCTGGAACGACCGGCCGATACCCCGGTGGGCTCGATCCGCGGGGGACTCGTTCGTGACGTCTCGCCCGTCGAACCGGATGTGCCCCGACGTCGGCGCTAGCCTCCCGGTGATCAGGTTGTACAGCGTGGTCTTTCCGGCACCGTTCGGACCGATGAGCGCCGTGAGACCGTCGCGGTCGATACCCCAGGTGACGTCGTCGACGGCGACCAGTTCGCCGAACTTCTTCGTCACGCCGTCGAGTTCGAGCAGTGGCGCTCCCATCTCAGTCGTCCTCCGGTGGCGCGTCGCTCGCGGCGTCCGTTTCCCCGTTCCGCCCCAGGAGCGACCGTACCGGTGTCCCGCCGTCACCCGTGACGAGCCCGACGAGTCCGCCGGGCACGAACAGGACGATGGGTACCAGCACGAGGCCGAGGCCGATCTGCCAGAACTCGGTGATGCCCGTCAGCCATTCCTCGAGGAAGACGAACATGAACGCGCCGATGGCGGGGCCGAAGAACGACGACGGCCCCCCTAACAGCGTGATCAGGACCGGCTCCGCGCTCATCGACCAGTGGAGCGTTCCCGGCGTGACGATGAAGTTCCGAACGGAGAACAGCACGCCGGCGATGCCGGCGAACGTTCCCGCGATGACGAACGACGAGAGCTGGTATCGCTTGACCGGGACACCGATCATCTCGGCGCGATCGGGGTTCTCGCTGATGGCGACGAGCAACGCCCCGTAGGGCGAGTGCACGATCCGCCACAGAACGGCGAGCGACAGGACGAGCAGGCTGAACGTGAGGTAGTAGAACGTCACCGTATCGAGGAAGTCGACGGTGATCCCGGCGAGCTCCAGGGGCGGCGGGCTGACGGTGATGCCGTTCGCCCCGCCGGTGACGTCGTCCCACTGATAGGCGACTTGATAGAGCATCATGTTGAATGCCAAGGTCAACATGGCGAAGTAGATCTCGCCGCGCTGGACGCACAGGAGACCGAACGCGGCCGCGCAGCTCCCCGCCACGAGGACGGCGAGAGCGGCGGCCGGGACGATCGACCCGAGGGACTCGGGTACGAGATCGAGTCGTCCGCTGAGGAGGATGCCGAGTACGTACGCCGCCACGCCGAAGTAGGCCGCGTGCCCGAACGACAGCAGACCGGTGTACCCGAACAGGAGATTGAAACTCGTCGCGAACAGCGTCAGGATCATCACCGTGATGAGCAGGCCGACGGTGTATCCGCCGAGGTAGTCCAGCGCGACCAGCGGGAGCGTCCCGAAGAGGACCAGCGCGAGCCCGATGGCGACGCGGAATCTCGACCGGAAGAGCCGCGTCGGGGCGACGTTCACGCCGCCACCTCCTTGCCGAACAGGCCGACGGGCATGCTCAACAGGACGACCGCCATCAGGACGAACGGGATGACCGGCTGGAGCGCCGGAGCGAAGAGGAACGCCAGCGAGTTGACGACGCCGATGAGTAACGCTCCCACGAACGCACCCGCGAACGACCCGAGCCCGCCGATCACGACGACGATGAACGAGTTGATGATGATGTTCTCGCCCATCGTCGGCTGGATCGTCTGATACGGGGCGGCGAGCGCGCCGCCGACGGCGGCGAGGACGCTCCCGGTGACGAACATCGCGGTGAACAGTGCGGGGACGTTCACGCCGAGAGCGTTGGCCACGTCGCGATCCTGAGCGGCCGCCCTGACCGTCTTCCCGACGCGCGTTCGCTCGAAGACGAGCCACATCGCGCCGGCGAAGGCGACCCCGACGACGATGAGAAAGAGGTTGTACGCCGGGTAGTTACTCCCGAACAGCGGGACCTGGAAGGCGAACGCCCGTGGGACGCTGATCGACCGGAAGTCCGTCCCCCAGAGGATGCGCGCCGCGTTGTCGATGACGAGTACGAGCGCGAAGGTCAGCAACAGCTGAAAGACGTGGTCGCGTTCATAGATCGGACGGATGATGAACCGCTCCATCAGGCCGCCGATGACGGCCACGAGGACCGGCGCGACGAGCACCGCCAGCCAGAAGTTGCCGTTGAAGAACGCGAGGGGGCCGCCGGCGTTCACGAGGAAGAACGTGAAGTACGCCCCCAGCATGTACAGCGATCCGTGCGCGAAGTTCAGCACCCCGAGCACGCCGAAGATGAGCGTGAGCCCCACGGCCGCCAGGAACAACAGCATCCCGTTGGCCATGCCGTTGAGGAGGGCGACGGCGATACTGTTACCGTCTACCATGGGTCGTGAGTTCCGCCCGCGTTCGCGCGACTGTCCCTGACGAACAGAGGGTTCTACTCGTCATCGGAACGTACAGTTCGGTGCCGGCGTGACGCTCTCTCCCGGAACCGGGGCCATCTCCGTGAACCCGTAAAAGTCGGCGTAGTCGACGGGGCCGACGCGTCCGGTCCAGATGTTCTCGTCGATGGCCTGGTGGTCGGCCGCCCGGATCTTCTTCGTCCCCTCCGGGGCTTCGAACTCCAGGCCCTCCAGTCCGCTCACCAGCGAATCGACGTCCGACCCCCCGCTCTGCTCGATGGCACGTAGCAGGGCGTACACGCCAGCGTAGGTCTCCTGGCCGACGTTGACCGGGATCTCGTCGTAGTCGTCGCGCCAGGCCTCGACGAACGCCCTGTTCCGCTCGGTGTCGGGATAGCGGAAGAAGTATCGATCCAGCGCGATCATCTCGACCATCTCGTCGCCCAGCGAACGGGAGACGTCGGTGATAGCGCCGCTCCCGGCGACGAACTCCGGTATCTGCTCGAAGAAGTCGTACTGCTTGGCCTGCTTGATGAAGCTGATCAGATCGCCCGCCCACAGCGACGTGTAGACGATGTCGGGGGCGGCGTCCAGCACCTTCTGGATCTCGTTCTGGTAGTCGCCCTTCCCGAACTTCGGCAGCGTCTCCGCGACGACCTCGGCGTCGGCGCGGTCCTTCATCTCCTCCTGGAACACCGCCCACGTCGCCTTACCGAAGGTGTAGTCGGGGACGATGCCCGCGATCTTCGATCCGTCGGTCATCTCCGCGGTCGTCTTCGACAGGCCAGTCGTCAACTGGTCGAGGTTCGACGCCGTTCGGAACGTCGTCGTACGACACTCCTCGCCGGTGATGGCCGGCGTCTGTGCGATGGTCGCCACCGCGAGCACGTTCTGACTGGCCGCGAACTCGGAGACCGCCTTCGCGACCGAACTGCTCCCGAACCCGAGCAGGACGTCCACGTTCTCCTGTTGGACGAGTTCCCGAGCGCGCTTGACGCCGGTGTCCGGCGACGACTCGGTGTCCTTGTGGAACACCTCGAACTCGACGTCGTTCTCCGTCGAGTTGATCTGCTTGACCGCGAGGTCCGCGCCGTCGCGCGAGGGTTTGCCGATCGTCGCGAACGGACCAGACAGCGGCACCAGATGTCCGATCTTCAGCGCCCGCGTCGACGATCCGTTACCGCCACCCCCGTCGCTGCCGTCGTTTCCGCCCCCGTCACCGTCGTTGGTACATCCCGCGAGCGCTCCGATGACGCCCGCCGAAGCAGTGCCCGTCGCTCGAAGGAACGTACGCCTCCCTATGCGTGGCATGGACAGCCATACGAAATTATGTTATTTAAAATTGTGTATTTTGTACGTATCTATAAAAATCGGAATATTTCTCGGGTCCTCAGAACGAGGGGGTGACCTCGCGGGCGAACCGCTCGACCTGTTCGACCTGCTCGTCGATGTCGGTCGTGTAGAAGTCGAGGACGACGCGGGTCACGCCCGCGTCGACGTAGGCCTCGACGTCCGCGACGACGTCGTCCGCCGGCCCGGTGAGGAGCGTGTCGCGCTCCGCGTCCGCGCCGACGTGGACCGCGCGGACGACCGCGATCTCCGGTTCGCCCGTCCGGTCGTAGTCGCGCCACGCGTTCAGAATACGTTCGCGCGACGCGGCGATGTCGTCGGGGTGGTCCCAGAAGATGGTCCAGCCGTCGCCGAACTCGGCGACGCGCCGGAAGGCGGCCCCCGACTTCCCGCCGATCCACACCTTCGGTCGCCCCGACTCCGGAACGGGGTGGAAGCCGGTCGTCCGAAACGAGTGATGGGGCCCGTCGAACGAGACTTCGCCCTCCTCGCGGACCCGATCGAGGAGGCGCAGGAACTCGTCGGTTCGCGACCCGCGCTCCTCGAACGGGACGTCCAGGACCTCGAACTCGGTGCGCAGCCAGCCGGGGGCGACGCCGAAGTCGAACCGGCCGTCGGAGAGCTGTTCGAGCGTCAGCGCGTTTCGGGCGAGCACGACGGGGTGTCGGTAGGGGACGATGCAGGTGTTCGTCCCCAGGTCGATTTCGTCCGTCACGGCGGCGAGGTGCGAGAGGACCCCGAACACGTCGTACGTGTCGAGGCCGACGTGAAACGGCGACTCCCCGCTGCGCGAGAACGGGTAGTCGTCGGGGATCGCGGCGGGGAAACTCACGTGATCCCCCGCCCAGACCGCGTCGAAGCCCTCGCGCTCGGCCGTCGCGGCGACGCGGCGAAACGCCGCCGGGTACGCGTGATCCCCGAACGTCGAGAGCATGACGCCGAACTCCGGTTCAGAGCTCATCGTACAGGACCTTGCCGATGGTGTTGCGCTGCACCTCGCTCGTCCCCTCGTAGATGGTGCCGGCCTTCACGTCGCGGTAGAAGTGTTCGACCTCGTTTTCGCGGGCGAATCCCTTGCCGCCGAACACCTGCACGGCCTCCTCAGCGACGTCGCACGCCATCTCCGTCGCGAACAGCTTCGCGATGCTCGCCTGCTCGATGAGGCTCTCCTCGACGTCGACGCCGTCGCGCTCGGCGGCGTCGACGAGGCGCGCCGCGTGATAGACCTGCGACTTCGCCACCTGGCAGCTCGTCCGCATGTCGGCGAGCTTCCAGCGCATCCCCTGGTAGTCGCCGATGACCCGCCCGCCCTGCTCCCGTTCCTTCGAGTACGCCAGCGCGCGGTCGTAGGCGCCCTCGGCCATCCCGAGGTGTGCGGCCGCGATGTCGACGCGGCCGTGTTCGAGCCACGCGAGCGTCTGATAGAAGCCCTGACCCTCCTCACCGAGGAGGTTCTCCGCCGGAACGCGGACGTCGTCGTAGCTGATGCGTGCGTGTTCGGCCGCGTCGAGACCGAGACGGTCGCGGGGTTCGGCCTCGTAGCCGTCGGCGTCCGTCGGGACGACGATCAGGCTCAGGCCGCGGTGGGGCTTCTCGGGATCGACGTCCGGGTCGGTCCGACAGAGGGTGGCGACCCAGTCGCCGCTGGCGCCGTTGGCGATCCAGTCCTTCTCGCCGTTGATCACCCACTCGTCGCCGTCCCGAGAAGCGTCTGCTTCTCGGGGATCAGCCGAGGCTTCCTCGGCGGAGTCGCGGACGGCCGTCGTGGACAGCTGCGACAGCGCCGACCCGGTGTCGGGTTCGGTGAGACCGATCCCGGTCGTGATCTCGCCGCGGGTCACCGGTTCGAGCCACCGCCGCTTCTGCTCGTGGGTGCCGAACGACGACAGCACGAAACAGCCGGTCATCGACCCGTGGAGCGCGATGCCGACGGAGGAGTCGGCGCGGCAGAACTCCTCGGCGACGAGACACTGTTCGACGAGCGACGCCTCCTGCCCGCCGTACTCCGCCTCGAACGGAAGACCGATGAGTCCCGCCTCGGCCGCCCGCTCGTAGACGTCCCACGGCCACTCGCCCGACTCGACGTAGGACATCGCGACCGGCTCGATGTGTTCCTCGCCGAACGCGCGGGCGCGGGCGCGTACGTTTCGCTGCGCTTCCGTCAGTTCGACCGTCATGAATGTGACTATCCGGACGCGGTGATAAGTGTTCTCCCGCACCACGACGCCCTCCCGTCGCCACCGGAACGGGTGTAACCCGGGTCCGGTGCGCGTCGAAACGTCGATCTACGACTCGACCGGCGCGAACACCGGGATCGCGATCGCCTCGTCGTCGGTGGGGACGAACCGCACCTCGACCCGCTGGCCGATTTCGAGGTCGGTCGGATCACAGTCGACGATGTCGGTGATGACCCGCGGTCCCTCGTCCAGTTCGACGTAGGCGTAGATCAGCGGGAGGGCCTCCTCGGGCCAGCCGGGGGCCCGGTCGGTGACCGTGTAGGAGTAGAGGTCGCCGGTTCCCGCCGCCTCGATCCAGCCCACGTCACCGCTCAGGCAGTCCGGGCACACCAGCCGCGGGTAGTAGTAGACCAGCCCGCAGTCCTCACACTCACAGAGGAGGAACCGCCCGTCGGCGGCTCCCTCCCAGAAGGGAGCCGTCTCGGGCGTCACGTCGGGTACCGGGCGTGGCTCCCACGTCATCGGTCTTCCCTCCCGAGGAGCACCGTCACGGAACCGTGACGGGTCCCGAGACTTCCGCCGGTGCCGTGGGCGAGCGCGACGTCGGCGTCGACCTGCACCTCGGGGTTCGCCTCGCCGCGCAACTGACGAACGGCCTCGATGACCTTGGTCATCCCGCCGCGGTTCGCCGGGTGGTTCGAGCAGAGCCCGCCGCCGTCGGTGTTGAACGGTAGCTCGCCGTCGGGCGCCTCGAGGGTCCCTCCCTCGACGAACGTCCCCCCTTCCCCCTTCCGGCAGAAGCCGAGGTCCTCCAGCGTCTGGAGGACGGTGATGGTGAACGAGTCGTAGATGGAGGCGTAATCGACGTGCTCGGTGCCGAGGCCCGCCTCGGCGAACGCCCGTTCGCCGGACTGACGAGCGCCGGTGTAGGTCAGGTCGGTCCGTCCGGCGTCGAGGTGCTTGACCGCCTCCCCGTGGCCGAGGACCTCGACGCACTCGCGGTCGAGGTCGGCGCGGACGTCCTCGGAGACGACGACGAGCGCCCCCCCGCCGTCGGAGATGACGCAGCAGTCGAGCAGGTGCAGCGGATCGGCGATCAGGGGGGACTCGACGACGTCCTCGACCGTCACCGGGTCGCGGTACATCGCGTGCTCGTTGTGCCGGGCGTGCCGGGAGGCGGCCACTCGAATCGCCGCCAACTGCTCGCTCGTCGTCCCGTACTCGTGCATGTGTCGACGGGCGGCGACCGCGTACTTCGTGAGGGTGCTGGCACCGTAGACGACCTCGAAACTGTCCTGCATCGTCCGGAGGGGCGGCCCCTCGTCCCCGTCGGACTGCCGTTCCGACCGCGGCCGACCCGCGAGCGTGACGAGGGCGACGTCGCACTTCCCGTCGCGGATCGCGCTCGCCGCGTGTCCCACGTGACTCACGTACGACGATCCGCCGTAATCGGTGGTGTCGGCGTACGACACGTCGAGCCCGAGGTAGTCTGCCATGACGAGCGGCGTGAGACCGTGTTCGTACCACGGCATGCCGGCCGTGAGGTAGGCGTCTACGTCGTCCTTCTCGACGCCGGCGTCGGCCAGCGCGCCCTGTGCGACCTCGCCGTGGAGTTGCATCGTCGACTTGTCCGGCGCTTCTCGCGTGGGGTGCTCGTAGGCACCAGCGATGTACACCGGCTCCTCAACTGCCATGCTCAGTGCGTCCGTGCAGTGGTACGTAAGTCTTTGCTACAGTCCGGATCGCGCCGCTGACGACCCCGTCACCGATCGCTCACCGCGTGACACCGGGAGCACGGGAGCCGTTCGACGCCTCGCGGTGGAGAACCGCCGACCCGCGGGACGGAGAGATCCGTCGCCCCGCCGGGGAGGGCGGGCGGTCGAACCCCGGCTAACTCAGACGTAATCGCGGTCGTAGTCGGGTTCCCGCTTCTCCCTGAACGCGGCGGCGGCCTCGTGGTGTTCCGCGTCGTTCACGCACGCCCACTGGTACTCGATGGCCCGTTCGCAGTAGTCCTCGAACGACCGCTGCGGGTCGACGAGCTCGTTCGTGTACCGGACGGCGGTCGCGGGAAGGTCACGGATCTCCTCGGCGAACGCGCGGGCCGCCGCGAGCGGGTCGTCCGCGATCTCGACGGCGAGGCCGAGTTCGACGGCGTCCTCCGGAGTGATGTCCCGCCCCGTCAGGAGGTACTCCTTCGCCTTCGACTCCCCGATGAGCCGCGGTAACAACCACCCTCCGCCGTCGCCCGGGACGAGACCGATGCGGACGAACCCCTCCCTGAGTACGGCGTCGTGACCGACGACGCGTACGTCGCACGCCAGCGCGAAGTCGCAGCCCGCACCGATGGCCGGCCCACCGACCGCGGCGATCGAGGGCTCGTTCATCCCCCTGAGCTGGCGGACGACGTTTTGAACGCCCCACAGGTAACCTGCGTAGTCCTCCTTAGTCATCTCCTCGTGCCAGTCGGGCATGTCGTTCACGTCGGCCCCGGCACAGAACCCGTCCCCGGCCCCCGTCAGGACGACGACGTAGACGCCGTCGTCCGCCGTTACGTCGCGCAGGGCGGCGTTCAGCTCGAGAATCGTCTGTCGTCGGAAGGCGTCGTACACCTCCGGTCGGTCGATGGTGATGGTCGCGATACCCCGGTCGATCTCGCAGCGGATGTCCTCGTACATGGTCGCGGTCCGAACGACGGCCGCTCGTCGGCCCCCGGACACGCACCACGGTTCGCGGCTACCCACTTGAGTCTGTCTCTGGTCGATGGCGGTCAACCGCGAGCGGCGATGCGGACGACGATCCGCCGCACCCGCCGTCGAGCGCGCCGGTCCCCTCGGTCCCGTCCAGCGACGTCGATCGAGCGGCCGTCGCGTACCCGGACACCGCACCCGGCCCTCGAACTACTCGCCGTCCCCTGATCCCGTCCCCGGGAGTCGACTGCCGCTCCCGGCTCGACGAGCCGAAGCGGTTTCGCCCGAGTAAACGCATATATACGCGGTTCTCGTCGGTACGCCGTGATGTACGAGATCGATCACGTCGCTCACGCAGTGTGGGACGCGTCGGACGCACTCGAGGCCGTCACGGCCGCGGACGGCGTCGAACACGTCTGGACGCTCGAGAGCGACAAGTGGCACTACCGAACGGCGTACCTGCTCTTCGGCCGGGACATGTTCACCCTGCTCGCACCGACGAGCGAGGAGAGCTTCGTCGCCGACTATCTCGAGGGCAACGGCCAGGGGCTCCATCACATCGGGGCGAACGTTACGGACCTCGACGCGGCCGTGGATCAGCTGACGGCCGTCGGCGGGGAGGTCATCATGGAGGACTCGATCCCCGGCGTCCGAGACGAGGCCACCCTGCATCCGAAGTCGCTGTTCGGCCTCCAACTGCAACTCATCGAGTGGGACGACGACGTCGGCCCGACGGCGCGCGATCACGTCGAGGCGATGCGCTCGGCCGCGGCGGACGGTCGGATCTAGGTCGCGAGGTCGGCCCCGCTCGCACGCGCCCGAGGCGTCGGGTCGACCTCCCGACGAGCAGGCCCCTCCGTCCCTCGCGACCCCGGCGATGCGACGAACGGCTCACCGCTACCGAGTCGTCCGCGAGCGAACAGAAGGTTTTACTGCAGACGGTGTGATGGCGACTGTGATGCTATCCCTCTCGGCGGAACAGGAGATGGTCGTATCGTCGCTGGAGGACCTCGCCCGGCGGGAATTCTCGGACGCGGCGTTCTCGTGGGAAGGGGACCTCCCGGTAGAGAACATCGAGCTACTCGCCGACCGCGGATTTCTGGGGCTGAATATCGCCGAGGAGTACGGTGGCGGCGGGATGGGCGAGTTCGAGGCGATGCTCAGCATCGAAGCCGTCGGGCAGGTCTGTCCCGATACCGCGGAATATCTCTACAACCAGCAGATGGTTGCGCCCCGGGCCATCGAGATGTTCGGGAGCGAGTCCGTGAAAGAGCGGTACCTCCCGGGCGTCACCGCCGGCGAAGAGAGCATCGCGATCGCCATCTCGGAACCCGAGGCCGGATCTGACGTCGGCGCGATGACCACCGCTATCGAGGAGGAACATGGCGAACTGGTACTGAACGGCGAAAAGGTGTGGGTAAGTAACATCCCGCACTCCTCGGCCGTCGTGGTGTGGGCGAAATTCCCCGAGGGGCTCGGCTCGGTCGTCGTCGACCTCGAGGACGATGATCGCATCGAGATCGAACAGCACTACACGAACATGGCGAACCACACCCAGACGCAGTTCCGCATGCACGACGTCGTCGTCCCCGAAACGCACGTTCTGACGCGGGGGAGAGACGGGTTCAAACAGCAGCTACAGGCGCTGAACTGGGAGCGACTCGGGAGCGCGACGTTGGCCAACGCCATCGCGCGATGTGCGCTCGACAGGGCGCTGGAGTACGGTCAGCAGCGCCGACAGTTCGACCAGCCGATCGCGGACTTCCAGGGCATCGAGTGGAAGCTCGCCGACATGGCCAAGGAACTCGAGGCGTCGCGATCGCTCACGTATCGGGCGGCGATCAACGCGGAGGAGCGGGGTCGGATCCCGGACCGGATGGACGCCTCGCTGGCGAAACTCTACTCCGGCGAGATGGTCGAACGGGTCGTCAGCGAGTCGCTCCAGATCCACGGCGCGAACGGCTACCAGCAGGGACACGCGCTGGAGTACCTCCACAGACTGGCCCGGGGACGGCGTCTCGCGGCGGGGACCGACGAGATCCAGAAGAACCAGATCGCGGCGGCGCTGAAGCGCGACGGCCTCCCGTCGCTCACGTAACTGCCCGTCGCCTCAGCGACCGCGTTTCGAGGCTCTCACCCCGCTCGGCGTCCGTACAGCCGCGAGGGGCGTTACGTCCTCCACACGCCCCTCTAGCCGGCCGTCACCTGGCGGTACGTCTCGTCGCAATCAGCGAATCCTTCCGTACGTCGGGCGATACTGGGGAGTCCCGGCCGAGAGCGGCCCGCGCTCGGTGTTCCCGTTCCGATTCCTCGGTGCTCTTCCGCTACCACAAACGGTATCTCTACACCGCGTGAGTTCCTGTCGATGCAGGCGCGGACGCGAACGCTGTTTGTGACCTGCGTCTCGCTGCTGTTGTCGGTGCTCGTCTGGTTCAACTACTCGGCGGTGTTGCCGCTCATCGCCGACGAGTGGGGCCTCTCGGGGACCGAGGCGGGGATCGTCTTCGGGTCGTTCCAGGCGGGCTATCTTCTCGCGATCATCCCGATGGGACATCTCGCCGATCGACACTCGCCCCGGGTAGTCATCGGGTTCGGAGCGGCCACCACCGGACTGCTCAGCGTCACGTTCGGGCTTGTTGCTAGCGGATTCCTCTCCGGGTCGGTGCTCCGATTCTTCGCGGGCGTCGGGATGGCCGGCGTGTACGTCCCCGGGATGCGCTTTCTCAGCGACTGGTATCCGACGGAGGACCGCGGACGGGCGATGGGGATGTACGTCGGGTCCTACTCGCTGGCGAGCGGACTCTCGTTCCTGTTCGCTACGGCGGTCGCGGACGCGGTCGACTGGCGCGCTGCCATCGTCGTTACGAGTATCGGAGCGCTGGCCGTCGCACCGCTCATGCTCGGGCTCACGAGGGATCATCCGAGTCAATCGACGGCGGACCGGTCGGGGTTCGATCTCACGGTTCTACGGAATCGAGCGTACCTGTGGTCCGTGAGCGTCTATTCGTGGCACACGTGGGAACTGTTCGGGATGCGCAACTGGATGCTCGCGTTCCTGCTGACGGTTCCCGCCGTGGTAGTCGTCGATTCGGGGGCGTTCGCCGGCGTACTCGTCGGGGTCACGATGGCCGTCGGCGGCTTCGGGAACCTGATCGGCGGCCACCTCAGCGACAGGGTCGGAAGGCTCCCGACGATCGGGACAGCACTGGCCGTTAGCGGCCTCATCAGCGCGGTGTTCGGGTTTTTGGGCGCGCTACCGCTGTGGGCGATCGTGCCGGTGCTCCTCGTCTACGGCACCGCGCTCACCGCCGATAGCGCGCCGACGTCGACGATGGTGACGGAAGTCGTCGACGACGGTCACGTCGGGACGGCACTCGCCCTACAGTCGTTCGTCGGATTCGCCGCGAGCGTCGTCTCGCCGATCGCCTTCGGCGTCGCGTTAGACCGGGGCGGATACGTCGTCGCCTTTCTGACGTTGGCGATCGGCGGGGCGCTCGGACTCCTCTCGCTCGCTCTGTTGCGCCTTCGAACGGATGCCGCGACGGACACGGTCTGAGACACCCGCCTCGCCGCAAACGGCGAGACGTTCCACACACGGCGATGACAGCCATCCGTCGTCTCCGAGGGCGGCTCTTCGCGTTTAGTACCCCAAGTTCAGTGCCGCGTTGGTGACGATGCAACCGAAAGCGAACAGACAGAGGACGGCCAGGACGCCGAAGGACACGCCCCATCCGAACAGATCGGCGAGGAGGCTGGCTCCGAACGATCCGGTCGAACCGACCGCGAGGTAGATCGTTCGAACGAGTCCGAACCCGGCACCGCGCTCGGCGTCGGACAGAACGTCCATAAATCGCGGCTCCAGCGAGGCGAAAAAGCTCGAACCGACGCCGAACAGCAGGACTGCGGCGGCAACTGCGACGAGGCCGGGGCCGGCGACGAACAGCGCGAGCCCGCCGGCCCCGGAAAACAGGCAGGTCGCGATGGCGAAATCGCGACCGATTCGATCGGAGAGAACGCCGACGCCGATCTGGGTACCACCCCTGACGACGAAGTACGCGGAGAACACGACGCCCGCCAGCGTCGGCGAATATGCGCGGTGTTCGACGAGAAACGTCGGGAGGAACGCGACGATTCCGTTCACGGCGAACGTCGCGATGATGGCAATGGCGATGGTGAAGGTGATCGGTGGTCTCGAGAGGTATCCCACGAGCGGTGCGACCGCAAACCGTTCCCGCATCGGTCTCCCGGGGTGGCGCGGTTCGGTCGCCCGTACGCGCCAGCTGAAGAGGGCTAGCGTGGGGACTGCGACCAGAGAGGCGAGGGCGACGGCGGGACGCCACCCGAACCGAACGCCGACCCAGGAGGCCGTAACTGGCGCGAGCAAACCCGCAAGCGGCGCGCCGAACGAGTGGAGCCCGAGCGCGGTCCCGATGTCGTCGTAGGTGCGAGACAGCAGCGTCGTCGCTACGCTGTAGTGAAGACCGGCAACGCCACCGAGTAGGACGACGCACGCGGCGAACACCACGAACAGGGGCGCCATGGCGGTGAGGAGGCTGACAATCGCCGTTCCACCCAGCGCGATCGCGATAACGCGCTTCTCACCGTAGCGCTCCGCCAGCACGCCGCTCGGGAACTGCGTCACGCCGTAGGCGATCCACATCCCCGACAGTGCGATGCCGATCTGCGTGTTGGAAACCACGAAATCGTCGACGATGAACGGGACGACGGGACTGACGACCAACCGCGCGAAGTACGTCACGAAGAACGCGAACATGCAGAGGAGCAGGACCGTGTCTCGATACCTCCAGTTCATCCTCCTCATCGCGACGTGCCCGTCATCGGTATTCCGTCGGGACTATATGGGTGTGGCGGATTCAGTACCGGAAGTGGGGCGAGCGCGGTTCCCACCTTCCTCGGAAACCGATTGGAGACGTCGATCCCTCCCTGATCGCGTCGGTGAGGTTCCCGACCGCCGGTGGGTATAAGTCGCCCTGCCGAAAGCTTCACCGTATGGACTTCGAACTCAGCGTCGAGCAGAACCTCATCAGACGGCAGGTGAGGGACCTCTGCGAGCAGTTCGGCGACGAGTACTGGCGCGAGAAGGACGCGGAACACGAGTTCGCCTGGGAGTTCTACGAGGAATTCGCGGACGGCGGCTGGTGTGGCGTCACCATTCCGGAGGAGTACGGCGGGCAAGGGTACGGCGTTCAGGAGGCGAGCATCATCCAACAGGAGATCGCCCGGTCGGGCGCGGCGATGGCCGGCACGTCCATCACGTCGCACCACGTCTTCAGCTCCGCCCCGCTGGTGGAATACGGGACCGACGAACACAGGGAGCGATACCTGCCGAAGATCGCCGACGGGGAAGTCATGGTCTGTACCGGCGTCACGGAACCGAACGCGGGGACGGACACGTCACAGATCGAGACGTTCGCCGAGCGCGACGGCGACGAGTACGTCGTAAACGGGCAGAAGATCTGGACCTCGAAGGCCCAGGAGGCGGACGTCATCATGCTCCTCACCCGCACGCGACCGCGCGAGGCGCGCGACCGCTTCGGCGGTCTCACGCTGTTCTTCACCGAGTTCGATCGGGACATGGACGGCGTGGACGTGAGCGAGATTCCGAAGGCCGGCCGTGGCGCGGCGGACTCGAACGAGGTCTGGTTCGACGACTTCCGGATCCCGGCCGAGGACCGAATCGGCGAAGAGGGCGAGGGGTTCACGTACCTCCTCTCGTTCGCCAACTCCGAGCGGATCAGCATCGCCGCGAACGCCGTCGGTATCGGGCAGGCCGCGCTCGAGAGGGCGACCGCCTACGCCAGAGAGCGCGAGGTGTTCGGGAACGCCATCGGTTCCTATCAGGCCATCCAGCACCCGCTCGCGGACTCCTGGAGCAAGCTCTCGCAGGACGAACTGATGATCCGGAAGGCCGCCTGGCTGTACGACAACGGCGAGAACGCGGGGCCGGAGGCGAACGCGGCGAAGCTCCGCGCGAGCGAGGACGCCATCGAGGCCTGTGAGCGCGCCGTCCGGGTACACGGTGGCATGGGATACGCGAAGGAGTACGACGTCGAGCGCTACTGGCGCGAGGTCATGATCAACGTCATCGCGCCGATCTCGAACGAGATGGTCAAGAACTACATCTCACAGCACGTCCTCGACCTCCCGCGGTCCTACTAGGCGCATCGGCGAACGCGAGTGCGCCCGATTCACGTCCTCGGCTACCCTCGGCAGAGGCGAGAGGGAAGGCCGCGCTACCGCCCCTCGAACGCCGGCTCCCGCTTCTCCAGAAACGCGGTCATCGCCTCGTGCTGGTCGTAGGTGTCGAAACAGGCGGCGATCGTCTCGAGGCTGTGATCGATGCCGGCTTCGACGCCGTTCGATCGGAGCGCCCGGAAGACGCGCGTCTGCCACCGGAGGACGAGGGGACTCTTGCCGGCCAGCGTCTCGACCAGTCCGTCGACGGTCGTCTCGTACTCGGCCGGCGGGACGGCGCGGTTGACCAGGCCCAGTTCCTCGGCCTCCAGCCCGGAGACCGGCTCGCCCGTGTAGACGATCTCCTTCGCGGCCTGGAGGCCGACCAGCCGAACGAGGAGTCCGCCCTGGATGCCGGTGACGAGCCCGACGTCGATCTCCGGAAGGCCGAGCGCGGCGTCCTCGGTCGCGACGCGGAAGTCACACGACATCGCCAGTTCGAGCCCGGCGCCGAGCGCGTACTCACCGCACCGGCAGACGGTGACCGCGTCGAGGTCTCTGACCCGCTGCATGGCCTCATAGAGCGTCGTCAACAGAGCCCGGGCGTCGGAAACCGAGTACTCCCGCACCTCGTCGAGCTTGAGCCCGGCCGTCAACCCGCCGACGTCGTCCCCGGAACCGGAGCCGACCGTCACGACCGAAACGTCGTCGGGAACGGACGCTATCGCGTCGCGGAGGTCGACGATCGCGTCGGGCGAGAGCAGGTTCAGGTCACCGAAGTCCATCCGGAGGTGCGCCACGTGGTCCGTGTTAGCGTCCCGATCGACAGTCACCGTCATGGCAGTGCGTTCACGGCAGGGGCAGGTTAATCTTTATGCACGGTACCGAATACCGCAGGACGGTCGCCCGTCGGCCGAGCGGTATCGGCCGACGGGCGGGGGTGCGAGAGCAGCGGGGTCGATCGCGAGCCCCCCGTGGTCCACCGTTACGCCCCTCGAAACTCCGGCGTTCGATCCTCGACGAACGCGGCCACCGCCTCGGCGTGATCGTCCGTTTCGCGACACTCGCCGAGCGCCTCGATCGCGTGTTCGAGTCCCGTCTCCATAGTTACGTCGTGCGCCTCGTTGACGAGACGCTTCGCGCGCCCCAGTGCGACAGTCGGCCCGTCCGCCAACTCGCGGGCCCGGTCGAGGGCGACCTCTCGGGTGCGTTCTGCGTCCCCCTCGACCACCGTGGAGGCGATCCCGAGCTCGTGGGCTTCCCTCCCCGTGATCCGGCGGCCGGAGAGGATCAGGTCCTTCGCGATCTCCTCGCCGACGAGACGGGGCAGCAGGTAGGCCCCGCCGTCCCCCGGGGGGAGCCCCACGTTCACGTACGACTGACTCATCTCGGCGTCGGCCCGGACCACCCTGACGTCACAGCCCAGGGCGAGATCCATCCCGGCGCCCATCGCGTATCCGTTCACTCCCGCAACGACCGGGAGCGGCGTGCGCCGGAGCGCCTTGAGCAGGCGCTGCGCCCGGTGGACCGTATCGAGCGCTTCGGGGGTCGATCGATTGATCCCCCCTTTGTCGCCGAGGTCGACCCCTGCACAGAAGGCCCGGTCGCCGGCCCCCGTGAACACGATCGCACGGACGTCGTCGTCCGCCTCGAATGACTGGACCGCCTCGAGTAACCCCTCGAGGACGCGGGGAGTAAACGCGTTCAGACTCTCCGGCCGTTCGATTCTCATACGGCCGACGCTTCCCGTGACCACGGTGACGACCTCCTCGGACATGTGCGGTCCGACGGAACGTCGGCGAATAACGTTTTCCCCCGGTTCGCGCCACACCGCCGGCGGAGATACCGACCCGGGCACGTGCGATGAGCGCGCGGCGCTACCGAATGCGGTCGGACGGTGGCGATCTCCTCGTTCCTTCGAGCCCGACTACGCGCCCTCGCGATCGTAGGTCTCGATCGTCTCGTCGGCGGGCTCCCAGCCGACGAAGGGCGTCTCGGGTCCCAACGCCAGCGCGTCGATCACGACCGCGGTACCGAGGTAGTGGCCGACCAACGATGCGATACCGGCGATCGTCTCTTCGTCGAAGTGGGCCTCGATCGCCCCGTGAGCGTCGTCGTCGACGTCCCGCCGGGCGACCCGTCGCGCGTAGTCGAGGAGCGCGCGGTCCCTCGCGCCGAATCCGTCGTGGCGTTCGGCACCGATCGCCCTGATCTCCGTGCTTTCGACGCCGGCGTCCCGCGCGATACCGACGTGCTGGTGCCACTCGTACTCGTTGTCCAGTTCCCGAGCGACCGAGAGAATCGCCAACTCGACCTCGCGCGACGAGAGCCCGGCGTGCTCCCACAGCGCGGTTCCGTGGCGCATGTACGTCTGGAGGACGCGCGGGTTCGACCCGATCGCCCGCAGCAACTCGAGTTCGCCCAGCGCGTCCTCGCCGAGGAGGTATCGATACTCCTCCGGGAGGTCCGACTGTCGCGGCAGCGTGATGCGCGCCATGGTTGAGACCTCTCGTAGACTGACTTAGCTGTTCGGGACTACGTGACACGCCGGACCGTCGTCGACCGCGCGGAGGAGCGACCGTCGAGGCTGCGCGCGACCCGCTACGCCTACTCGATGACGCCCGCCTCGCGAAGTCGCGCGAGTTCGTCCGCCGAGTACCCGTGACGCCGAAGGACCGCGTCGGTACTCTCGCCCAGTCGCTGCGGCGCTATCTCGAGGCGGGTGTCGAGTTCGGCGAAGTGGACGGGCTGGTCGATCACGTCGGCGTCCTCCCGGTCCTCCCGTTCCATGACCTGATGCAGACCGCGCCGTTTCACGTGTTCGTCCTCCCAGACGGTCCGGGTATCGTAGATCGGCCCGGCGGGAACGCCCTCCTCGTGAAGCCGATCGATCCAGTAGTCGCTCGGTCTCGATTTCAGGACGGGTTCGATGACGTCGTCGAGTTCCCCCCGGTTTCTCACCCGGTCGTCCATCGTGGCGAACCGGCCGTCCTCGAGGAGGTCCGGTCGGTCGAGCGCGCGGCAGAAGCCGCGCCAGAAGTCCGGCGTTCCGGCCGCGATGACGATCGACGAATCGGAGCAGTCGTACTTCCCGAACGGGACGATCGACGGGTGGTGCGTCCCGAGGCGGGGAAACGGTTCGCCGTAGCCGAACGTGTAGCCGGCGCGGGCGGTGAGCCACGTTACGGCGGCGTCGAACATGGGGACCTCTATCCACTCGCCGTCGATGTCCCCGCGCTCGCGGGCGTACAGCGCAGCGAGAACGCTCTGACTGGCGTACGAGCCGGCGATGAGATCGCCGCTCGGAAGCCCCGACCACAGGGGTTCTCCGCCCTCCTCGCCGGTGATGCTCATGATCCCGCTCATCCCCTGGATCAGCATGTCCCAGGCCGGCAGGTCCTCGTACGGGCTGTTACGACCGAACCCGGATATCGAGCAGTAGATGATTCCCGGGTTCAGTTCGGCGACGGCGTCGTAGTCGAGACCGAACGCGGCGGCGCGTCCCGGTTTCGTGCTCTCGATAAACACGTCGGCGTCGGCGACGAGACGCCGCGCCGCTTCCCGTCCGGCGTCGCTCTTGAGGTCGATGGCGACGCTGTACTTGTTCCGGTTGACGGTGTCGAAGTAGGCGGGCTTCGGTTGGATACTGCGACTCCGGTCGCCCCGCCCGACGGCCTCGATCTTGATCACCTCCGCACCGAGATCGCCGAGCCCCATCGTCGCGAACGGTCCGGCCACGACCTGCGTCAGATCGACGACAGTGACGTCCGAGAGCGGTAACACGCCGTTCTCCGATCGACGTTCCGAATCCATATCTACGACTGTTCTCGGTGTGGTGTAAGTACTTGCGGTCGGTCTCGACCTCGGCGTGGCGGACGGGAGGGAGAGGACGAACGGTGCCGATCACCTAAATTTCGAGGCGGAGGCCCCTTCCTCAACGGAGTGAGCGAAGCGAACGGAGTAGGGAGGGGAGGAGCCAACAATTCCGCAGCGAACCACGTTCTCCGGCAGCCCCATTTCCGAATGTTTAAGTAACACCGCCTAGTTATGTGAAACGTCGTGGAATACCGTCGCACCGCCGTAATCAAGCTCGACGTGCCTCAGGACGCCGATTCGCCCCTCCGCGAGACGGTCGAGCAATTCAAACACTGTGCGAACACCGCGAGCGAATGGTGTTGGCATGGTGACGACGGATACCACGTTACCTCGAAGGCCAAAGCCGAACGTGCCTTGTACGACCAACTACGGGACGAAACTGACCTTACCGCGAACCTCGTACAGAAAGGAGTTCGGAGGGCGGTCGAAGCCGTCAAGAGTGGTGTAGCACGACTGAAGCGTGGTGAACGAACGTCGCAACCCTACTTTTCCGCCGAGAGCGCGGTCTACGATAAACGTAGTGCGACGTTCCACCGCGACCACGTCTCCCTTTCGACCGTCAACGGGCGCGTCGAGTGTGACTACATCCTTCCCGACGACCCCAACCGCCATCCACGGACGTACCTCGATGATGAAGACTACGAGTTCCGCATGGCGACCCTGCAGCGTCGGGACGGCGAGTGGTTCCTTCATGCGTCCATGCGGAAGGTCGAAGCCGACGACCCCGAACCCTATACCGAGCACAGAACAGTCCTCGGTGTGGACATCGGAGTGAACAATATCGCAGTTTCGTCAACCGGCACGTTCTGGTCCGCCGATGAGTTCAACCACTGGCGACGGGAGTACGAGAAGCGCCGTGGCTCGCTTCAACAGCGAGGAACGCGAGCCGCGCACGAAGCCATTGGAGGCGTCGGTCGCAAGGAGTACGGACGCTTCGAAATCTACCTCCACGGCGTAGCGAACGAACTCATCGAGGAAGCCGTCGAATACGGCTGTTCGCACATCGTCTTCGAGGACCTAACGCACATCCGCGAGAACATCCCGCAGGCGACGTGGCAACACGTCTGGGCGTTCCGTCGGTTGTTCCAGTACGTCGAGTACAAGGCGGCGGAACACGGCGTCGAAGCCGTGCAAGTCCCGCCGAACCACACGTCCCAACGCTGTTCGACGTGCGGCTGTACTCATGAGGATAACCGCGACGGCGAGCACTTCGAGTGCTTGAAGTGTGGGTATCAGAACCACGCGGATTACAACGCGGCGAAGAACATCGGCTTTCGGTATCTCCGTCGGAGGCAAAACGCAGCCGACGGAGGCGCACCTGTAGACGTGCGCTTGAATCGCGGGACGTTGAACGTAAGTGGGGAGTACGTCCCCCCTGCTACCACGGACGGTGGCATAGAACGGGAGTCCACGCGAAAGCCCTACCCTCAACGAGCGAGGTCGTCAGACCGAGCGAAGTAGGGTAGGGTAGTTTACTCGTTCATCCAGATGCTCGACTGGGGCTCGTAGGGGTCGGTCGGGATCTCGACGAGCGTCGGGCCGTCGCTCGCGATCGCGTCGGCGACCGTCGTTTCGATCTCGTCCGGCGTCCCCGCCCGTTCGACGTCGACGCCGAGTCCCTCGGCGACGGTCGCGTACGAGACCGGCGTCCCCTCCCAGCCGTACTCGCCCTCGTCCATCCGGTAGCTCCGGCCGGCCTCCTCGCTGATGATGGCGTAGTCGCTGTTGTTGAGGACGACGACCGTCACGTCGATCCCCTCGGCCGCCAGCGTGTGCAGTTCGTGGAGGCACATCAACAGCCCCCCGTCGCCGGTGAGCGCCACGACGTCACGCTCGGGGTTGGCTAGCTTCGCACCGATCGCGGAGGGGACCCCCGACCCCATCGTCGCCCACGACCCCGGATTGACGTAGTCGCGGGGCTCGTACGCCGGGAACGTCAGGAGCGTCCACAGCCGAAACCCGCCCGCGTCGACGGCGACGATCGCGTCCCGCGGCGTTCCCGCTCGAATCGCGTCTAGCGCCCGCACCGACGTCAGCGGCGCCTCCGTCACCGTCCGCAACTCCTCGAGCCGAGCGTCGACCGCCTCCCGGGTCTCGCTAGCCCGCTCCCGTCCGTTCGCGCCCGCGATCGACCGCCCCGCCAGCGCGTCGTCGAGCGCCTCGAGCGTCCGGGCGGCGTCGGCGACGATGCCGATCGCCGGGTCGTAGCCGGTCCCGATGTCGTCCGCGTCGAGCGTCACGTGGACCAGGTCGTCCGGGATCTCGATCGACCAGTTGTGCGTGGTGACCGCGTCGAAGTCGGTCCCGACGCCGAGGGCGGCGTCCGCGTCGGCGACGAGTCCCTTCACGGCCGTGCCGGTGCCGCCACAGAGCACGCCGGCCATGAGTTCGTGATCGTCGGGGAAGACGGCCTTCCCCTTGTACGTGAGTACGACCGGTGCCTCGAGGCGCTCGGCGACCGCCCGCAGTTCGTCGCTCGCGTCGGCCGCTCGAACGCCGCCGCCGGCGACGATGATCGGACGCGCCGCCGACGCGAGAAGGTCCGCCGCGGCGGCGACGTTGGCGTCGGGAACGCCGCTGAACGACTGGCGGTCGATATCCCCCCGTTCGGCGAGCGGGACGTCCATCTTGAGGAAGTTCTTCGGGATGCCGATCCGGACGGGACCCTTCGGAGCCGTCTGCGCGACGTCGATCGCCCGCCCGAGTTCGGCGACGGTGCTCTCGGGCGTCTCGACGGTGATGTTCTCCTTGACGACGTTGTCGTAGGTGTCCGGCGGTGTCTCGTGGATCCCGTCGCCGCCGCGGATCTCCGGTTCGGTCTCCACGGCGATGTGCAGGAGCGGCGTGCAGTCGTTCAGGGCGTTCTTCAGCCCGTTCATCGCGTTCATGTCGCCCGGCCCCGGAATGACCACCGTGGCGGCCATACCGCCGCTCGTCTCGGCGTAGCCCCACGCCTGATGCGAGACCGCGGTCTCGTGGCGGGCCATGACGAACCGGACGTCGTCGCGGTCGCTGATGGACTCGTTCAGCGGCAGCGACTGCTTGCCCGGGATACCGAACAGCGTGTCGACGTCGTTCTCGGCCAGACAGTCCACGATCGCCTCGTTGACCTTCATAGACGCAGTGAGAGTGACGACAGTGTAAAGGTGTAGGGTCGTCCGACGAGGGATCGGCGCTGTTCGCTCACGGCGAGTTCGCCGCCGTCGTTCCGCGTCCCGGACCCGCGGCTGTGCGTCCCGCTCTCGCTCGGCTCTCGAAACGAGACAAACCCTCCGCAATCGCAACAGGTAGGTCGCCGAGGGGGTGACTGGAAAACGTGAACTGGCGCTACGCACACCGCTCGTTGCTCCTCTGTACGCTGGCGTTCATGGTGACGATGGTCGCGCGGCTGGCGATCAGTCCGCTGGTCCCGGCGATCACCGACGAGTTCGCCGTCTCGAACGCCGCGGTCGGCCTGGCGCTCTCGATCATGTGGGCGACGTACGCGTTGATGCAGTTTCCCAGCGGCATCCTCGGCGATCGGTTCGGCGAGCGAACGGTGATCCTCGCGGCGATCGGCCTCACCGGCCTCTCGAGTCTCTGCATCGCCATCGCACCCTCCTACGGCGTCTTCGTACTCCTCGTGAGCGTCCTCGGTATCAGTGCGGGCCTCCACTACACGGCAGCGACGACGTTTCTCGCGAGGCAGTACGACGACATCGGTCGCGCGATCGGCATCCACGTCGCCGGGAGTCCGGCCGCCGGGCTCGTCGCCCCGATCGCGGCGACCGCGATCGCCGTCCGGTACGGCTGGCGCGCCGGGGTGTTGCTCGGGGTCGGGGTGGCCGTTCCGGTCTTCGCCCTCTTCGCGAGCGGGATCCGACCGACAGAGCCGGACCGGCCGGACGAACGGTTGCGCGACCGGTTCGCCCTCTCGACCATCGGCGAACTCCTCTCCCGTCCGTCGATCGCCTTCACGACCGTCCTCGCGTTCCTCTGCGCGTTCACCTGGCAGGCCACGGCGTCCTTCCTGCCGGCGTTCTTCACGAGTGGCCAGGGGCTCTCGCCGGCCGTCGCGAGCGGTCTCTTCTCGCTGTACTTCCTCGTCCACGGCCTCACGCAGCCGGTGATGGGCTCGCTCTCGGATCGCGTCGGACGGGAACCGACGACGGCCCTCTCGATGGTGGCGGGGATCGTCGGCTACGGCGCGCTCGTCGGCGGTGACGGGCTCGCCGTCTACGTGGTCGGCGTCTGCTTCGCCGGGATCGCGATGAGCTGGGGTGCGCCCCTCCAGTCGCGGTTCATGGACCTGTTCACCGCCGCCGATCGCGGCGCGGGCTTCGGACTCGTCCGAACGGTGTACATGACGACCGGCGCGTCCGGCAGCGTGGTCGTCGGCGCGCTCGCCGATCTCTACGGCTGGGACGTCTCGTTCGGCGTTCTCGTGGTCATCATGACCGTCGTTCTCGGCTCGCTCGCCGTCAACCGCGCGCTCGGGCTCGGCCTCTGACGCTGGTCGCTCGCGGTGCCCCCGAATCCGACCGCCGCCCGGAGGGCGCGCGACGTTACGAGTGAATCGACGCGATGGTCCGTCACGCCCCCGCGAGACGGTGGCCGACGACGGTACGTTTTTACGTGACGAATCGATAGTGCCCGAAAGAGATGCCTTCCACAGCCGTCCGGACCGACGACACCGAAGCGCGCCCGGCCGTTTCCCGCGACGGGCCCGGACGCGGTACGCGCGAGTTCGATCCCGATGACCGTCGGCTCGATGACTGTCGGACACGTCCGTCGACGCGCTCGAAGGCGGATCGCCACGAACCGTCATGAGTGATGAACGAAGGGGGCCCGTCGAGCAGTTCCTCGAGGCCGAACGGCAGTTCCACGAGTTGATGCCCGTCAAGGACAGCTACAGCAAACTGTTCTTCCGGACGATCCTGTGGTTCGTGCTCTTCAGCACCGTCTATCTCGTTCTCACCGGCCTGTAGCCGCGGCCCTCGCGCCGGTCGATCCGCCGCCGACCGATCTGCCCCCTGCGCCCGCGTTCGGCGGTCGAACGCGAGGGTATATGGTCGCCGCTCGCGTCGCCGCACGTGTGACGCCGAACGCGACGGATCGAATGACTGCGCTTCTGAAGACGCGCCCCGAACCGGGGATGACGCTCGAGTCCGTCCCCGTCCCCGAACCGGGTCCCGGCGACGTTCGGATCCGCGTCGAGTCGGTCGGCATCGACGGCGGGGCGGAGGCGCTCATACACGACTGGCACGAGAGCAAACGACACTACGCCGACGAGCTACCGCAGCTTTTCGGCCACGAGTTCGCCGGCACGATCGACGCGACGGGCTCTGACGTCGACGGGGTCGCGGCGGGTGAGCGCGTCGCGGTGGAACCGGTCGTCGGCTGCGGTCGCTGTCGGTGCTGCCGGTCGGGTTCGTCCTCGATCTGCCCGGACCGGCGCATCCTCGGCCTCGATCCGGAGATCGACGGCGCGCTCGCAGAGTACGCCGTCGTTCCCCGGGAGGCGCTCTACCCGATCGGCTCGCTGAGCGCGGACGAGGGCGTCTTCCTCGAACTGCTCGGACTGGCCGTCCACGGAATCGAGCGGTCGAGCTTCGAGCCCGGCGACAGCGTTGCGATCACCGGTCCCGGGGCGGTCGGGATCGGCGCGCTCGTCGCGGCGGTCGCCGGCGGCGCGAGTTCGATCACCGTCGTCGGGACGGAGGCCGACCGCAGGGATCGACTCCCGCTCGCGCGGGAGCTCGGCGCGACGCGCGCGGTCACGGTCGAGGACGCCGCCGAGGGGACGGAGGACGTCGACGTCTTCGTCGAGGCCTCGGGCCACCCGGAGGCGCTCTCGCTCGCGTCGTCGGCCACCCGTCGGGGCGGCGAGATCGTCCAGATCGGCATCTTTCACGGCGCGGAGACGGTTCCGGTCGACCTCACCCGCCTCGTTCGACGGGGCGTCTCGGTGACGACGGTGTACGGCCGTCGCGACTCGAGCTGGCGGCGGGCGATCGCGATCGCGGAGGGAGTCGACCTCTCGCCGGCGCTCGGTCCCGCCTTCCCCCTCGCCGACTACGAGGCGGCCTTCGAAGCGACTCGACAGCGCAAGGGGGTCAAGATCACGCTGCACCCCTGAGTGACCGGTCGTCGGACCCGGTACTCCGCGGACCGCGAGTCCTCACTCCGCCGGTCGGCGCAGCGTCCGTGGGCGGACGCTACCGCTCACCCGTAGGTTCGCCGCCCGACCTCGCGGGATTCGATCGCGTCCCAGTCGTACTCGACGCCGAGCCCCGGCCCGTCCGGCACCCGCACGCGGCCCTCCGCGTCGACCGCGTCCAGCATGTCCGAGTAGTCGTCCGCGTACACCGGCGGCTGGGTGTTCGGACAGATGGGGTGGACGAGCGCCACCTCGTAGTAGTTGGTGTTGCGGGTGGCGGCGAGGCAGTGGCGCTGGGCGGGCCCCGGCGCGTGAAACTCACAGTCCAGCCCGAACCCCTCCGCGACGCGAGCGATCTTCATCGCGCCGGTGATCCCGCCGTCGTACTCGGGATCCGCCCGCACGAAGTCGGTCGCCTCCGCCGCGACGAAGTCGGTGTGGGGTTCGAGCCCGCGGACGTGCTCGGTCTGGAGGAGCGGCGTCTCGAGGTGCTGTCTGAGTTTGCGGTGGGCGTGCTGGGAGACGCCGCCGTCGCGATAGGGGTCCTCGTACCAGAGGAAGTCGGCCTCGTCGCAGGCCCTCCCGATCTTCAGCGCGTCGGCGAACGTGACCGGGTTGCACGCCGGATCGAGCATCAGGTCCATCTCGTCGCCGACGCGGCGGCCGACCGCGCGGACGGTTTCGACCGTCTCCTCGGGGTCCGTCCAGTCGCCGCCCCAGTCGTGGATCTTGAAGCCGGGGTACCCCATCTCGAGACACTCCTCGGCGAAGTCGGCGTACGCCTCGGGCGAGTCGAGCCCGCCGTTCCTGTCTCCCTGATACGTCGAGGCGTAGGCGGGAAAGGAGTCGCGGTACGTGCCGAGCAGTTCGTGGATCGGCGCACCGCGGTACTTGCCGGCGAAGTCCCACAGCGCGATGTCGATCGGTCCCATCCCCATCCAGTCGTACTTTCGCAGGGCTCGCTTGAGGGCGCTCCAGTGGCGCTCGCGTTCGAGCGGGTTCTTCCCGACCAGGTAGTCGGCGACCATGTTGAGCTGCGCGGCCGCGGGCGAATTGCCGCCGACGTACTCGCCGGCGATCCCCTCGTCGGTGTGGACCCGCAGGGCGAACAGCCGTCGTTCGGTGGTCGCGCCGGGTTCGTAGACGACGCTGAAACCGTTCGGCGCGTAGCCGACGTCCGGGAGGTCGTAGCCGAACTCGATCGACTCGATGCGCGTGATCGTGGGTGCCATCGATACGCCAGCACACGGCGAACGGCCCCAAATGGCTTTGCATCGCGGTGATACGCCGTTCGAACGCAAAGGGTTAGGACGGTGCCTCGAGAAGGGTGCGACATGGTATCGCACGGGTTCGTGTTGCCGACCCGCGGCGTCGTACTGTCTTCCGACGACTCACTCGAGCAGGCCGCCCGCGTGCAATCGGAGGTGATCGGTCTCGCTCGTCGAGCCGAAGCGCTCGGCTTCGACGGCGTGTGGGCGGGCGACAGCGTCCTGGCGAAGCCGCGGCTCGAGCCGCTGTCGACCCTCGCCGCGGTGGCGGGCGCGACGGAGTCGGTCACCCTCGGAACGGCGGTCTACCTGCCTCAACTCCGGAATCCGGTCCACGTCGCCCACCAGACGGCGACGGTCGATCTGGTCAGCGGCGGCCGCCTCGCGCTCGGCGTCGGCGTCGGCGTCGGAGCGGGGGTGGCGACGGAACACGACCAGCTCGACATCCCCTACGACCGCCGCGGGGCGGTACTCGACGAGGGACTCGAGATCGTCGAGGGGCTCTGGGGCGACGAGCCGGTCTCCGTCGACGGCGAGTTCTTCGAACTGAGCGACGCCGACGTCGGGATCCGCCCCTGTGGGAGTCCGCCGCCGGTCTACGTCGCGTCGGCGACGTTCGACCCCAGGGACGGGTTTCCGGCCCGGATACGGGACCGCATCGCCGCCCGGGGTGACGGCTGGCTCCCGATCGGGATGTCGCCCGAGATGTACGCCGCCGGGATCGAGCGGGCGCGCGACATCGTCGACGACGCCGGCCGCGACGCCGCCGGTTTCGACGCCGCCTACTACCAGGACGTCGTGATCGCGGAGACCGAAGCGGCCGCGATCGAGCAGGCGCGGGGCTTCCTCGACCGGTACTACCCCTCCTGGGGCGAGCTGAGCGACGACGACATCCGACGACGCGGCGCGTTCGGCCCGCCGTCGGTCGTCGCGGACCACCTCGAGCGCTACGCCGACGCTGGCGTGGAGACGTTCGTCACCCGATTCACGGCGACCGACCAGCGCGAGCAACTGCGCCGGTTCGCCGATATCGTCGCCTGACGCGTCGCTTCGGCGGTACGACCGACCCTCGCGGCGGTACGGATGGAACCTTTATGATCCACGCGCCGGATCTCCCCGTATGTCCTCGATGGCGCTTCGGATGCGGGCTGCCGGTACGAGGCTGGTCGCCGAACGAGCGCTCATCGGGTGTCTCGTCGGAACGTGGCTCCTGACGGCGGCGGCCCACTATTACGTCGTGGCACCTGCGAGCGTCCTCTCGCAGGTGGCCGGCGACCTCGGGGTCGCGCCCGCCGTGGCCGTCTGGCTCGTGAGCGCGGTGCCGGCCACGTGGGCGCTCACGAACTTCGCACTCGGCGTCTGGATCGACCGACTCGGCGATCATCGAACGATAGCCATCGGGGCCGCGGTCATCACCCTCGCGGGGCTCTGGAGCTGGTCGGCGGGCCGTCGAGGGTCGTTCGACGCCCTGCTCGCGTCACGCCTCGTCGCCGGCGTCGCGGTCGGCGTGGTCTGGACGGCGTCGACGAACCTGCTCGGGAGCGCCGTCTCGGGTGCTAATCGCGGGACGGCCATCGGCATCTTCGTCACGAGTGCGCCGGCCGGGTTCGCGCTCGGGCAACTGTTCGGGCCGGTCGTCACGGCGAGGGCCGGTTGGCCCGCGAACTTCCTCGTGATGAGCGCCGTCGCCGCGCTCGTGATCGGACCGATCTCGGTCTCGATCCGCCGCCTCGGCGTCGAGCCGACGACGAACGCCGCGCCGATGCGGGCGAACTTCGCGACGGTCCTGCGTCATCCGGTGGTGTGGTACGGGTCCGCGATGGCGTTCGCCGCGTACTCGTACTACCTGTTCATGAACAGTTGGATGCCGACGTATCTGGGCCGCGAGTTCGCGCTGTCGGCGGAGTTCAGCGGTCTCTTGACGGCGGTGTTCCCGGCGATGGGCGTGCTGTCCCGGGCCGGCGGCGGTCTCGTCTCGGATCGGCTCCTCGACCAGCGCCGCGTCCCCCTGCTCCAGGCGTCCTTCCTGATCTCGCTGCCGCTGGTCGTCCTCATCGGGTGGACGCGGCGGCTCGCGGTCGTCGTCGCGGCGCTGGTCGCCGCCGGGTTCATCATCCAGCTCACGTTCGGCGTCGTGTACAGTTACGTCCAGGAGGTCGTCGAGACGAGTATCTCGGGGACGGCGCTGGCGTTCGTGACGTCGGCGGGCATCTCGGGGGCGTTCTCGGCCCCCCTGATCACGGGTGCGCTCATCGGATGGACCGACGGCTACCTGCCGGCGTTCGCCTACGCGACGATCCTGACCGCGTTCGGGGTGCTCCTCTCGTGGGTGGCACCGGAGTCTCACGCAGTGACGGAGTACCCATAACGGATCCGTTACGTCGCGGAGGCCGATAGATGCGGCGCGCTACCCCCGGACGGTGCGGCCGTCGAAGTCGAATTCCGCGAGGAGTACGCCCCGACTCACGGGGACGCGAGAGCCGGGTGTGGAGCGGGGTAGTACGGAAACGGTCCCCCATACGTTTATACGATATCCGGGAAACGAGGCGGACATGGTCGTGACTATCGACGACATCGAGACCGTGGCGGTGGTCGGTGCGGGACAGATGGGGCGCGGAATCGGCGCCGTCGCGGCGCTGGCCGGGTACGAGACGACGATCACCGATATCGACGAGTCGCAACTCGAGGAGGCGGCCGAGCGGGTCGAGTGGTCGTACGGGAAGCACGTCGAGAAGGGCGGCGCGACCGAGGGGGAGACGGACGCCGCGCTCGGGCGGCTCACCTTCACCACCGAGTTCGACGACGCCGTCGGAGACGCGGACTTCGTCACCGAAGCGGCGGTCGAACGGCAGGCCGTCAAGGAGGACATCTTCGCGGATCTCGACGCGGCAGCGCCCGGAGACGCCATCCTCGCGACGAACACGTCCGGGCTCAACATCACCCGGCTCGCCGAGACGACCGCCGATCCCGAGCGCGTGATCGGGACCCACTGGTTCAACCCGCCGATGTTGATGGAGCTGGTCGAGGTCATCATGACCGAATACACGCCGGACGGCGTGGCCGACACCGCGGAGTCGCTGGTCGAGTCGTTCGGGAAGACGCCGATCCGCTGTCGGATGGACATCCCCTCGTTCATCGTCAACCGGCTCATGCGGCCGTACGGCGAGGAGCCGGCGTGGATGGCCTACCGGGGCGAACACTCGTTCGAGGAGATCGACTCGGCGATGAAGTACGGGGAGGGCTTCCCCATGGGGCCGTTCGAACTCGCGGACTTCACGGGCGGCATCCAGATCCGCGTCGAGGGCGAGGGGGATCACCTGACCGACGACCGACCGATGGCCTACGACACGGAGGTCTGTCCGCTCCTCCACCAGCTCTACGAGAAGGGGCGATACGGCCGGAAAGCCGACGCCGGTTACTACGAGTACGACGAACGCGACGAACCCCGCATCCCGGTCGACGCCGGGCAGGGCTTCGACGCGCTGTCGGTGTGGGCGCCGATCGTCAACGAAGCCGCCAAGATGGTCGAAAACGGCGTCGCCACTGCCGAGGATATCGACACCGGCGCTCGACTCGGCGGTAACTGGCCGATGGGACCGCTGGAGAAGGCCGACGAGGTCGGCGCCGATGCCGTCGTGCGGAAACTGACCGAGGTGGCGAGTCGCCACGAGGACACGAACAAGCTCGCGGAGACGCTCCCGTGCGACCTGCTCGTACAGAAGGCGAAGAGCGGCGAGACGTTCCACTAGAACAGCTCCGGACGCTCGTGCTCCCGACGGATGCTCGCACCGTCCGCTCGACACGGGAACACCGGTGCCGACTCACCCGTTCGAGGTTACCGTCGGCGGACGTCGAGGTCGGATCGCGCGTCGAGATCCGATTCGTCGATGGGGGCGCTTCGGACGTCGCAGGACCGGTGTTCGCCCCCCTCGACGACCGACGGCCCGCTCGCGTTCGGTCATCGATCGCCGGCGCGTATTCGTCCTCGGCGTTCGCGGTTCGCCCTACGGCAGCCGGCCGGTCAGCGCCTCGCTGGCGGGCGCGACGGAGAGTGCCGTACCGAGCCCCTCGTCGCGTGCCTTCTCGTACAGCATGTGGGCGGCCGCGACCGTCTCGATGCCGGTCCCGCCGCTGTCGAAGACCGTGATCTCGTCGTCGCTCGTCCGGCCGGGGGCGACCCCCGCGACTACCTCGCCGAGTTCGGCGTGGACGTGGTCCTCGTCGACGACGCCCGCTTCCAGCGCGGCGAGGAACGATCCCGCGTCCTGGGTCGCACGGTCGCGGAGGTCGGGAACGTACGTCGACCGCGCGACGGTCGTCGCGTCGAGTTCGCGCCGGCCGGGGGTGTACTGGCCCATCGCCGTCACGTGCGCGCCGGGTGCGAGGTCCTCGCCGTCGAAGACCGGATCGGCGGCCTTCGTCGCCGTGATCACGACGTCCGCGCCCGAGACGGCGGCCCCGCTCGAGTCGACCGCCTCGACGGCTGCGTCGAGGTGGTCGTCGAACTCCGCGGCGAACGCCTCCCGGTTCTCGCGGGTCGGCGAGAACACCCGGACCGACTCGAAGTCGCGGACGGTCGCCGTCGCGTGGAGTTGGCCGCGCGCCTGGGCGCCGCTGCCGATGACGGCGAGGTCGCTCGCGTCGTCTCGGGCGAGGGCGTCGACGGCGACTGCGCCGGCAGCCCCGGTCTTGAACGGGTTCATGCTGGCACCGTCGACGAGCGCGAGCGGTTCGCCGCTCTCGGCGTCGAACAGCGGCGTCACGAACCAGGCGTCGGGTCCGCTGAACCCCGACGTGTACGTGTAGCCGCCCATCGCCCCCGTCTCGGGGAGGATTGCCGAGTAGCTGGTGAGCTTCCCCTCGGGGTCCTCCCGACGGAAGGTCTGTCGCGGCAGGGCCGGCGCTCCTTCGCCGCGCTGGCGGTACCCGTCGCGGACGACGTCGACGTACTCGGCGGGCGTGGCGAGACCGGCAACTTCCTCGCTGGTGAGAAACAGCGCGTCTGTCATACCTCGGGGAAGACGGGCGACGTAGAAAAAGACACACGGTCCGAACCCGGTACCGAACCGGCCGCGAGCCCGTCGTCCGACTCGATCTCCCGCGGGGGGTCGCTCGGTTCCCAGCACCCGGTCGATCACCGTCTCGTTCGAATCGTCGGTCGTCTCTCGTCCCTCAGAAGACGGCCTCGATCGCCGCCTCGAGCGTCTCGACGGCCGTGTCGATCTCGTCGGCGGTCGTACACAGCGGCGGCGCGAGGATGACCTGCGTCGTCGGCCGGCCACCGCCGACGAGAACGCCGCGATTACTCGCCTCGCCGATCACGTCCTTGACCGGATTGTGGCCCTCGTCGACCCGTGGATCGTGGAACGGCTCCCCGGTCGTCGGATCGGCGAACTCGACGGCGTGGAGGAAGCCTCGTCCCCGGACGTCGGCGACCACGTCGTGTTCGCGCTCGAGCGCGGAGAGACGGTCGGCGAACGCGCCCTCCGTGGCGCGGACGTTCTCGATCAGCCCGTCGTCGTACTCGGCGAGGGCGGCCACGCCGGCGGCGCAACTCACGGGGTGCCCGCCGAACGTCTGTCCGATGTCGAAGCCGCCGGATCGCACGCGTTCCGCGATCTCCGGGCGCATCATCACGCCCGCCAGCGGCGCGTACGCGCTCGTCACGCCCTTGGCGAACGTGAGCAGGTCGGGCTCGACGCCCTCCGTCTGGATGCCGAACCAGTCGCCGCAGCGACCGAACCCGGTGATCACCTCGTCGACGATCAGGAGGATCTCGTACTCGTCGCAGAGGTCGCGGACGCGCTCGAAGTATCCCGGCGGCGCCGTGTACGCGCCGCTGGTGCCGGCGATCGGTTCGGTCAGGATCGCGGCGATCGTCTCCGGCCCCTCGTTTCGGATGACGAACTCGAGGTGGTCGGCCGCGGCCGCGGCGAGTTCCTCGGGGGTCTCCGCGTCGAACGGCGACCCGTACGTCATCGGCGGCAGGAACTTCACCGCGCCCGTCGTCGACGCGTGCGCCTCGAGCGGTCCGCGCGTCGCCGGGTCGCCGGTCATGCTCCCCGCGCCGTAGGTCGAGCCGTGGTAGGAGCGCCACCGGGACAGCACCTTCGGCGCGTCCGCGTAGTCGCGCGCGATCGTGACCGCGAGTTCGTTCGCCTCGCTCCCCGACACGGAAAACATCACGTTCGACAGGGAGTCGGGCGCGACCGCGACGAGGTCGTCGCTCAGTTCCGCTCGCGCCGGCGTCCGCTTCGCGGACGAGACGTACTGCACGCGCTCCAGTTGCTCGATCATCGCGTTCACGATGGCCCGGTTTCCGTGGCCGGCGTTGACGCAGTACAGCTGCGAGACGAAGTCGAGGTACTCCGTCCCCTCGTCGTCGACGACGCGCGAGCCGTCGCCGTCGGTGATCGTTACCCCCGTCGACGAGGGATCGTACCAGTGGGGGATGGACGTCTGCGCATCGGTGTCCTCCTTCGCGGAACTGTGTGGCATGGTTCGTGCGTCGTGGTATCGGAGTAAGTAACTTGCTGTTGTCGGCACCCGCCTCGGCGGTCGATAGTCTCTATCGACGCGTCGGCGGTCGTCGCCACGACGGGGTGCCCGCCCGCCGCATCTCGAACGGTAGCCGCTATCACCGAAGATATTATCCTGGCGGTCACGATAGCCACCCCATGGTCGAGCTAGAGTCGATCGGTCAGGGCGGTAGGGTACGAAATTACGTGGGCGGTGACTGGCGGGACGCCTCGGGCGACGAGTCGACGAGCGTGAACCCGGCGACGGGGGAGACGCTGGCGACGGTCCCGTTCAGTTCCGCCGGCGACGTCGACGAGGCCGTTCGCGCCGGGAGCGAGGCGTTCGACGCGTGGTCGGCGCGACCGGTCGAAGAGCGGATCCAGCCGCTGTTCCGCCTGAAGAGCCTCCTCGAGGATCACCAGGACGACCTCGCGGCGCTGCTCGTCCGGGATCACGGCAAGACCCTCGCGGAGGCCCGGGGCGAGTTGCGTCGCGGTATCGAGAACGTGGAGGTCGCCTGCGGCATTCCGTCGATGATGCAGAGCGGCACCCTGCTGAACGCGGCGCCCGGGATCGACGAGAGCGCGGTTCGAAAGCCGCTCGGCGTCTTCGCCGCGATCACGCCCTTCAACTTCCCCGGAATGATCCCGCTGTGGTTCCTCCCCTACGCCGTCGCGACGGGCAACAGCTTCGTCCTCAAGCCCAGCGAGCAGAACCCGCTCGTCGCCCAGCGGCTGTTCGAACTCGTCGACGAGGCGGGCTTTCCCGACGGCGTCCTCCAGCTCGTAAACGGCGGTCCCGACACCGTCAACGCGCTGCTCGACCACGAGGGGGTCGAGGGGATCTCGTTCGTGGGCTCGACGCCCGTCGCGAAGCTCGTCTACGAGCGCGCGGCGAAACACGGCAAGCGCGTCCAGGCCCAGGGAGGCGCGAAGAACCACATCGTCGTCACAGGGACGGCCGACCTCGAGTTCGCCGCCGAGAAGACCGTCTCGTCGGCCTTCGCGTGCGGCGGCGAGCGGTGCCTCGCCAACGACGTCGCCCTGGTCGAGGAGTCGGTGTACGACGAGTTCGCCGACCTCGTCGTCGAGGAGGCCGCCTCGCAGGTCGTCGGCTACGGCCTCGAGGAGGAGACCGACATCGGGGCGCTCATCAGCCCCGAACACGAGCAGACGGTCCGGAACTACGTCCAGACCGGCGTCGAGGAGGGTGCGAAACTCCTGCTCGACGGCCGAGACGTCACCGTCGAGGGACACGAGGGCGGCAACTTCCTCGGCCCGACGGTCTTCGGCGACGTCACCGAGGACATGGTCATCTCCCGGGAGGAGATCTTCGGTCCGGTACTCGGTCTCGCACCCGTCGCGGACCTCGACGAGGCGCTCGGACGGATGAACCGGAGTCGCTTCGGGAACGCCGCGAGCCTGTTCACGGGGAGCGGCGCGGACGCCCGGAAGTTCCGACACGAGGGCGAGATCGGCAATCTCGGGGTCAACGTCGGCACCTCGGCCCCGATGGCGTTCTTCCACTTCGGCGGCTGGAAGGACTCCTTCTTCGGCGACCTCCACGCGCAGGGCGAGGACATGATCCACTTCTACACCGACAAGGCCATCTACATCGAGCGCTGGCCGGAGGCCTGAACAGCGATAGTCGCGGGCCGCTCGCGTCGTTCGAACGGGGACGCCCCCGAAATCACGCGCACGGACGTTCGACGCGAACTACGGTCGTGACGACTACTCGCGTGAGGATTCCGTCTCCGCATCGCCGGAGAGGATCTCCCGCGACGCCCCGAGCAGGGCCCGGAGGCCGCTCGTAGCGGCTTCGAGATCCACGTGCTCGTCGTACGTGTGCGCCTGCGTGATGTCGCCCGGACCCCAGGTGATCGCCTCGATCCCCGCGTCGTTGACGAAGTTTCGAACGTCCGTCGACGCCTCGATCCCCCACGGCTCGGCCGGAACGTCGTCGACGTCCGCGGAGTGCCGCCGGAAGACGTCCGCGAGGCTACTGTCGGCGGGGATCTCCGCGGACTCGTACGTCCGGGTCCGCCTCCACGAGGTCTCGACGCCGTGGTTCGATTCCACCTCCGCGAGCAGCGCGTCGATCTCCGCGTCGATCTCGTCGATCTCCTCGTCCGGGAGGAACCGCCGATCGACCGTGATCGTCGCGGCCTCGGGGAGTACGTTCTCCTTCGTCCCTGCCTCGAACATCGTCACCGTCGAGTATGCCCGCCCGACGAGGTCGTCCTCCCGCTCCCGGACGTCCGCGTCGTACTCGGCGAGCGCGTCGAGTACCGGACGAGCGTCGAGGACGGCGTTTCTCCCCTGGTCCGGTCTGCTCGCGTGGGACGGAGCGCCGGTGACGCGGATCTCGTACCACGCGAGGCCCTTCTCGCTCGTCGCCGTCCGAAGCCCCGTCGGTTCGAGCACGACGCCGTAATCGCCGTCGTATCCCCGCTCGAGCAGCGTTCTCGTCCCGGGTTCGGCGGTCTCCTCGCCGATCGCCGCGTGAAACACGATCGACCCCCGGAGTTCGCCGGACTCGATCGCTCGCGCGAGACGGGCGGTCGCCAGCATCCCGATCGCGACGCCAGTCTTCATGTCGGCGCTCCCTCGACCGAACAGCGATCCGTCGACGACCGCCGCTCCGTAGGGGTCGTGGGTCCACTGCGCTCGGTCACCTGCGGGCACGACGTCGATGTGGCCGTTGAGGACGAGCGTCGGATCGCCGTCTCCGATTCGGACGGCGACCTGCGGCCGGTCTTCGTACGGCTCCTCGATCAGGTCCGCGTCGATTCGACGATCGGCGAACCAGTCGACGATGTACTCCGCGCACGCCCGCTCGTTCCCCGGCGGATTCTCCGTCTCGATGCTCACGAGCGCCGCGACGAGTCGCTGTACGTCCTCCTGTGATATGCTATCCATGACCTCACCATTTCGGGTAGCCGTAAAAAGGATTCCGCCCCGGCTGCGCGCCGACCCCCGGTCGCCGTCCGAGGTCGAGACGGCGGAGGACGGTCGGGTCGAAGCCAGCCTTACTCCCTTCGGTGCTCCTCGACGACGTCCCAGTCGAGTTCGATGCCGAGCCCCGGCTCGTCGGGGACTTCGATCCGCCCGTCCCGGATGAGTGGCTCGTCGGACGCGACGAGGTCGTCCCACCACGGCACGTCGCGGGCGTGGAACTCGAGCGCGAGGAAGTTCGGGACCGTCGCGCCGACGTGGACGCCCGCCATCGTCGCGACCGGGCTGCCGATGTTGTGCGGACACGTCGTCAGGTAGTAGGTGTCCGCCAGTTCGGCGATCTTCTTCGTCTCCGCGATGCCGCCGGTCTTCGGCACGTCGGGCGCGACGAAGGAGACGGCCTCCTTCTCGATCAGGTCGCGAAAGCCGTGGCGACCGTAGCGGTTCTCCCCCGTGAGCAGCGGTTGCTCGACGCGCCGGTTGAGCGTCGCCAGCGCGTCCGCGTTCTCCGGCGGGAGCGGGTCCTCGATCCACGCGAGGTCGTACGGTTCGAGCGCCGCACACAGCTTTTCGGTCGCCTCGACGCTGAAGTTCCAGTGCAGGTCGACGGCGACCTCCGCCTCGTCCCCGACCTCCTCGGTCACGGCCTCGACCAGCCCGCGCTTGTGTTCGATCTCCGGGCCGTCGAAGTGCCGCGCGAGCGTGTCGACGTCCCGGCCCGACGGCACGTCGAGGTCGAACTTGATCAACTCGTAGCCGTCGTCGACTGCCGCCCGCGCCGACCGAGCGTAGGCCGCCGCCTCGTAGGTCTCGCCGGGCTGTTCGTTGAGCGCCGCCTCGACCATCCCCTCGCCGGCGTGGCAGTCCGCGTACACGCGGACCTCCTCGCGCATCTTGCCGCCCAGGAGCTGATACACGGGCACCCCGAGGACCTTCCCGGCGGCGTCCCAGAGCGCGATCTCGATGCCGCTGATCGCGATCGTGCCGATCCCCTGCTGGGACCCTCGCCCCGAGAGGCTCTCGCGCATGAGGTGGTAGAGCCGTTCGACGTCGAGCGGGTTTTCGCCCACGAGGACCGGCTCGAAGTAGTCCGTGATCACCTCGTGCACGCCGGGGGAGGGATACGATTCGCCGATCCCCGTGACGCCGGCGTCCGTCTCGAGGCGAACGATCGTCCACGGGAAGTTGCCGTCGACGACGACCGTCGACAGGCCGGTGATCTCCGGCGTCTCGGTCGACCGATCCGGCGTTCGACCGAAGTCCGGCCAGATGCTCGATGCGAGCCGCGCCGCGAAGTCCGAGTACATGCTATCGCGTATCCCTCTCTCGAGTCGTCACATCAAGTTATGGGGCGAGAAGCTGACACGACCCGCCCGGCGACGATCCCGCCGATCGCGCGGGTCGTGCCGCGACGACGGGCCTCAGGCGTCGGGGAGCACCTTACCGGGGTTCAGGATGCCGTTCGGATCGAGCGTCCGCTTGACCGAGCGCATGAGGTCGATCGCCGGACCGTGCTCCTCGTCCATGAACTGTCGCTTCCCGATGCCGACGCCGTGTTCGCCGGTCGCGCTGCCGCCGAGCCCGATCGCCGTCCGGACGACGCGCTCGTTCAACTCGCGGGCCCGCTCGACCATCTCCCCGTCGTCGGGGTCGACCAGCGACGTGAAGTGGAGGTTCCCGTCCCCGGCGTGACCGACGCAGGCGGTCAGCAGGTCGAGGTCGTCGCTGGCCCGAGCGACCGCCTCGACGATCTCCGGGTAGCTGGAGATCGGTACGACGACGTCGCCGACCAGCGCGACGTCCCAGTCCTCGCGGTACGCTTTCGTGGCGTGGTACTTGTCGCGGCGCGCCTGCCAGATATCGTCCAGGTTCTCCTCGTCCGCCGCCTCCCACGAGCGCATCCCGTGGTCCTCGCAGAGCGCCCTCGCGAACGCGAGATCCTCCTCGATCCCGCCGTTGTTCGCGTGCAACTCGATGATCAGCGTCGGCCGCTCGGCGAACGTTACGTCGTCGTGATACGCGTTCAGCATCTTCATGGACGTGGTGTCGATGAACTCGATCGCGCCGGGGACCAGCCCCGAGCCGATCGCGTCCGCGACGGCCCGGGACGCGTCGGCCCGCGACGGGAACGTCACCAGCGCCGCCCGGCGGTGTTCGGGAATGCCGACCAGCCCGAGCGTCACCTCGGTGACGACGCCGAGCGTCCCCTCGCTACCGACGAAGAGGTCCTTCAGACTGTACCCCGCGGACGTCTTGACGACGTCCCTGCCGCACTCGACGACGCGCCCGTCGGCGGTGACCACCTCGAGGCGGCGGACGTGGTCGCGCGTCTCGCCGTAGCGGACCGCGTTGAACCCGCTCGCGTTCGTCGCCACCATGCCGCCGATCGTCGCGACGTCGCCGCTCGAGATCCCGGGCGCGAACCGCAGTCCGTGCGGGGCCAGTCGCGCGTTCAGCTCGTCGTAGACGACGCCCGCGCCGACGGTCGCCCGAAGGTCGTCCGGCGACACCTCGACGCCTCCGATCTCGGCCGTGCTGAGAACGATTCCGCCGGCGATCGGGATGGCGCTCCCCTCGAGCCCGGAGCCGCCCGAGCGCGGCGTGACCGGCACGCGACGCTCGTCGGCCGCCGCGAGGACGGCCGCGACTTCGTCGCTCGAGGCCGGCCAGACGACGGCGTCGGGCACTCGGCCGGGGTACGGGCTCTCGTCGGACGCGTACTGTTCGCGCACGCTCGCTCCGTGTGCCACCCGGCCGTCGGTGATCGCGTCGTCGAGGAACGCGCAGTCGTAGTTCGAGTCGGGGTCCTGCTCCATGACACCGCCTGGGCCGCGAACCCGCTTAAACGCTCTCCAATCCCGGCGGCAGTCGAGACCCTGCCTCACCGGTAGGTATTCGTAGGCGGGCCGTCTCGGGGGGACTATGACGTGTCCATATCTGTCGTATCGCCGGTCCGACGGCGACCGGACGTTCGACACCGAACGCGCCTACTGCGAGGTCGTCGAGAGGTTCGTCTCGCCGATGCGAGCGGACGTCTGCAACGACCGCCACGAGCTCGACCACGAGCGCGACTGCGAGTTCTATCGCGAGGCCGAGTCCGACTGACCGGCGACCATCGATCCGGCCGACTCCCGTCGAGTCCCGTCGAGTCCCGATCCCCGAGGTCGGACCCGCGGTCACCGGGACGGAATCCCGAGGAGGTCGCGCGCCTCGGCGGGCGTCGCGAGGTCGCGATCGAGTTCGTCGGCGATGCGCACCGTGCGCTCGACGAGTTGCGCGTTGCTCTCGACCGGCTCGCCGCGTCGGTAGTAGAGGTTGTCCTCCATGCCGACGCGGACGTGCCCGCCCATCACGATCCCCATCGTCGTCAGCGGGAGCTGGTGGGGACCGATCGCCAGCACGTTGAAGATCGAGTTCTCCGGGAGGTTGTTCACCATGTTGACCATGTTCTCCGGCGTGGGCGGCGTGAGCGTCCCCGGCCCGAAGATGAGGTTGACGTAGTACGGTTCGTCGAGCAGCCCCCTCTCGATGAGGCGGTACACCTCGTTGAGGTGGCCGTTGTTGAACACCTCCATCTCGGGTTTGATCCCCTTCTCCTGCATCTCCGCGGCCAGCGTGTCGATCATGTGGCGGGTGTTCTCGGCGGTGAGGTGCTGGTACCGGTTCATCGGCCCCATGTCGAGCGACGCCATCTCGGGCAGCGGGTCGGTCCGGATTCCCTTCGCTCGCTGCTCGAGCGGGATGCCCGTCCCACCGGTCGTGTTCTGGATGATGATGTCGTCGCAGCGATCCCGAACGGCGTCGTTGATCTCCTGTAAGCGCCCGGCGTCGCGCTCGCCGCGTTCGTCCCGCCCGTGAAGGTGAACGATGGCCGCGCCGAGTCGCTCGCACTCCCGGGCCGCCTCCGCGATCTCGTCGGGCTGTTCCGGCAGATTCGGGTTCGCCTCCTTTCCCTGCACGCCGCCCGTCGTCGGGACGGTCAGGATCAACTTCCCGCCCTCGAGGTAGTTCTGGTAGCTCATCTCATCGTCTGCCAGACGGCCCACCACGAAAGCGTTACTGGACGCGCCGTGGACGGTCGGCCGCGGAGAGTCAGCCGGAGGGTGACTGTGAGCCGGCTCCCCGTCCCGTGGTCGTCGGTACCACGACGGCGGGACGCGACCTCGCGGTCGCCAGCGATCCGCCCGAACTGCCCGCCGATCCCGATCCGTCGCGCCGCGGCCAGTGGGTGCCCCGCGGTCAGCGCCGTTCGGGGATCTGCGCGTACGATTCATATACTAGGGGGCCGAACCCTACCGAGAGCGCATGTACCACATCGTCATTCCGGTGGACGAAGAGGAGACGCGAGCGGCGGCCGCGGCACGGTTCGTCACGGGTCTCGGCGACGAGTCCGGCCTCAACGCGGACCTCGGCGGGATCACCGTCTCGGTCGTGAACGTGTTCAAGGAGTTCAAGGCGGTCGACGACGGCGGGAACGTCCGGTCCGAAGACCTCTACGACGAAGACGAGTTCCCCGATTCGGCCGTGACCGTTCAGGATCACCTCGTCGAGGCGGGCGTCGCGGTCGAACTCGTTCGCCGTCACGGCGACCCCGCGGAGGAGATCGTCGACTACGCCGAGTCGGTCGACGCGGACGCCATCGTCGTCCCCGGCCGGAAGCGGTCGCCGGTCGGCAAGGCGGTGTTCGGCAGCGTCACCCAGGACGTCATCCTCAACGCCGATCGGCCGGTCACGATCGTCTAGGGACGACGCGGAGCCGGTCGCTCCGTCGCGCTCCCGCCGAGTGTTCGATCCCGAGTGCGCCTCGAGCGGGTTCAGAACCCGATCGCCACCCCGTCCTTCCGCGGATCGGTGCCGCCGGAGAGCGTTCCGCCCGCGTTGCGCGTGATCTGGCCGCCGCCGAAGTGCAGCGGCGGCATGACCCGGACCTCGTGACCGCGCCGTGCGAGTTTCGTCAGCACCGAGCCGTCGAACCGCCCCTCGACGGCAAGTTGGCCGTCGACCTGGTAGCGCCAGCGCGGGAAGTCGAGCGCCTCCTGGATAGACATCCCGTCGTCGATGAGGTTCATCAGCACCTGGAGGTGGCCCTGGGGCTGCATGTAGCCGCCCATCACGCCGAAGGCCGCCCAGTCGTCCTCGTCGAGCCGTGCGACGCCGGGGATGAGCGTGTGGAACGGCCGCTTGCCCGGTTCGAAGCGGTTGGGGTGGTCGGGGTCGAGCGAGAACGAACTCCCCCGGTTCTGGAGGGCGATGCCCGTGTCACCGGCGACGACGCCGCTGCCGAAGTCCTTGAACCGGGAGTTGATGTACGAGACGACGTTCCCCGCTTCGTCGGCGACCGTCAACAGCACGGTGTCGGCACCTTCGACGCGGTCGTTCGGGAACCCGACGTCGACGGCCGCCGTCGCGTCCGCGTCGATCTCCGCGGCCCGATCGCCGGCGTACGACTTCGACGCCAGTTCCGGGATCGCTTCGAACTCGGGATCGGTGACGTGGTGGAGGCCGTCGGTCAGCGCGCGCTTCGTCGCCTCGGCGGCGAGGTGGATCCGTTCCGGCGAGTCGGCCGGGTACGCACCCGCGTCCAGCGCCTCGGCGATGTTGAGCGCCTCGAGCGCGACGATCCCCTGATTGTTCGGGGGGAGTTCGTAGATCTCCGCGCTCCCGTAGGTCGTGCTGACGGGTTCGACGAACTCCGGCTCGAACGACGCGAGATCGTCGTGCGAGAGGAACCCGCCCCGCGATCGGACCTCGGAGACGATCTCGTCCGCGATCTCGCCCTCGTAGACGACGTCGGCGCCCTCGCCGGCGATCCGCCGCATCGTTTCGCCGAGCCGGGGGAGGCGGACGCGCTCGCCGACGGTCGGCGCGCGACCGCCGGGGAGGTACGCCGACCGCGCGTTCTCGCCGCGGAGGACGTCGGCTGCCTCGGCCCACTGGCCGGCGATGATCTCCGAGACGGGAAAGCCGTCGGTCGCGTACCCGATCGCCGGCTTCAGCGCCCGCGCGAGGCTCAGCTCGCCGAGTTCCTCGACGGTTCGCTCCCAGCCGCGGGCCGTTCCGGGGACGGTCACCGTGAGCGGTCCGTACTCGGGCATCTCTGCGGCCTCGGGGGCGACGTCGCGCGTCTCGGCCACCCGTTCGCGGACGTCCCCGAGCGTCGCCGACGACGGCGCGCCCCCGCAGCTTCGAAGCGCGCCGATCTCGCCGTCGGCGGTCCGGTAGAGCGCGAACACGTCCCCGCCGAGGCCCGTGCTCGTGGGTTCGACGACGTTCAGCGCCGCCGCAGTGGCGACGGCGGCGTCGAACGCGTTTCCGCCCTCGCGGAGCGCTTCGACGCCGGCCGCCGCAGCGAGGGGCTGGCTCGTCGCGACGACGCCGTGCGGCGCGTACACCGTCGAGCGTCGTGACGTGAATCGGTCTAAATCTGGCGTCCGGTCCATGGGAACGGATCGACGGGCCTCGACTAAAGCGTTGGTATGTCATCACGCGGCACTGAATCGTCGGGGCTAGCGTAGTGGACGCGTCCGAGGCGTTCGACGCTACGCCTCGAGCGTTGTCTCCGACAGTTCCCGGAGCAGCGCGACGGTCGTTCGTGCGCCTGCCCGGAAACACGACAGGGCGATGTTCTCGTCGGGGGCGTGGTTGTTCTCGTCGGCGTTAGCGTACGGGACGACCAGACACGGGACGTCGAGGGTGTCCGCGAAGACGTACGTCGGCACGGAGCCGCCGAGAGAGGGCTTGAGAATCGGCTCCTCGCCCCACCCCTCGCGGACGGCTCGCATCGCCGGCTCGACGACGGGGTCGTCCGCCGGCGTACGCTGGGGGGCCATCGCCGCGACGCGCTCGATAGTCACGTCGACACCTGCGGGCGCTCGCTCCTCGACGTGACGCGAGAGCGACTCGAAGACCGCGTCGGGGTCCTGATCGGCCACCAGGCGGACGTCGATCTTCGCCCGGGCTCGCGACGGTAACACGGTCTTCATGCCCTCGCCGTCGTAGCCGGCGGTCAGTCCGGCGACGTTCAGGTTCGGGCGGCAGAGCAGCCGTTCGACGTACCCCTCGCCGGGGTCCGTAGCGAGCGCGGAGAGGCCGAGGTCGGCCTTCACCGCCTCCTCGTCCAGCGGGATCGCCTCGAGCACCTCGCGGTCGCGGTCGGTCAGCGGACGCACGTCGTCTTGAAACCCCTCGAGCGCGATCCGCCCGTCCTCGTCCCGGAGCGACGCGAGCAGTTCGACGATCGCGCTCGCGGGGTTGGGGACCGGTCCGCCGAAGTTCCCCGAGTGGAGGTCGCGATTCGCCCCGGTCGCCTCGACGTCGACGTAGAGCAACCCGCGCGAGCCGAGCAGCACGTGCGGTCGGCCCGAGGGGTCGATCGGCCCGTCCGCCACGAACGCGAGGTCCGCGTCGAGTTCCTCGCGCCGCTCGCGGACGAGCCACTCGAGGTGTTCGCTACCACTCTCCTCCTCGCCCTCGATGAGCAGCGTCACGTCGGTCGGGAGTCCCGTCGTCTCGCGTAGCGCTCGGACCGCACAGAGGTGAGCGAACCACTGTCCCTTGTTGTCCCCGGCACCGCGCGCGTACAGGCGCTGCTCGCCGTCGGGTCCCTCGCGGACGGTCGGTTCGAACGGCGGCGAACGCCACTCCGAGGCATCCGCCGGCTGGACGTCGTAGTGGCCGTAGAGCAGCACCTTCGGTCCGCCGTCGTCCGCTTCGCCGTCGGGGGACGCGTGGGCGACGACTGCCGGCCGCCCCGGGGTCTCGACGATCTCCGCCCCGTCGAACCCGTACTCGAGACACGACTCCCTGACCACCGCCGCGCAGTCGTCGATCCCCTCCCCGGTCGCGCTGATCGACGGCTGGGCGAGCAGCGACCGGAGGTCGTCGAGGAACGGTTCGTCGTGACGCTCGAGGAACGCGCACGGCTCCGAGACCGTCATCGGTCGGTCACGCTCCGGGGCGATCGGACCACGGCGGTCGTACTCTGGTTCATGACACGCAGCGGATACCGCGGTGGAGTACAAAGTTCTAGTGTCTCACTCTCTCGTCCCTTCACCGTTTTATTACGCGAGGGGACGAGACGCCTCTCGAACCGCGGTATTCGAGCGGCCGTGGTAGCCTACCGGATCAGATTTGCGAGTGCGTCGCGACGAAGTCCACACCTGTCGTGGGCCCCCATCAATAGAGTCGGAGTCTCGTCGGTGGGGCACAGAAAGAATTATATACCGGTGGCCAAATCACATGTACAACAATGGCTGAGAATGGCAGACAGACACGTAGGAACGTACTGAGGGGAGCGGCTGGGGTCGGAGCTCTATCACTTGCGGGCTGTCTCGGCGGAGGTGGCGGAGGCGGCGGTGGCGGTGGCGGAGGTGGCGGTCAACAACCGGTGGACCTGACCGTCGGCTCGTCGTCCTCCGGATCGTCGACGTACGGGAACTCGCAGGCGATTCAGCGGGTAGTAAGTCAGCAGTCGGATTACCTCAGTTTCATCACCCAGGACGCGGGGGGTGACCCCCAGTCGATCCGGCTGTACGCCGACGGGGAGATCAACTCCTACTCCGCGGGGAACTACATCATGAACCAGGCGCTCTCCGAGACGGGCCCGTTCGCGCCGCCGGACAACGTCGACACCTTCCCGCAGCTGGGGTTCGGTCACCTCTCGCTGAACCTCTACTGGATGGCCCTGGAGGACAGCGACATCGAGACCACCGACGATCTCCCCGGGAGGGATGTCTACTGCCTCCCCGCCGGATGGGGGCTACGCGCCATGACCGAGGAGATGTACGGCAAGGCCGGTCTCTGGGAGGGACTCTCGAAGAACGTCGTCAACGTCGAAACGAGCCAGGCGGCGAGCGCGCTCGCCGAGGGGCGCGTCGAGGCGTTCATCGTGTACACCTCGAACTACACCCAGCTCCCCTCGTGGGCGTCGGAGATCGACTCGCGCGTCTCCGTCAGGGCGATCGAGATGACCGACGAGTACGTGCAGGCGGCGAAGGACTTCGCCGGCGCGGGCTACGAGGAGGTCGACGAGATCGGCGGCTGGGAGCAGGACGTGCAGGGCGGCGACTTCCCGAAGCACACGTGGACGGAGACCTACCCGTACTACTTCAGCCCGGACATCCCCGCGGACGCCATCTACGACCTGATGGAGATCTGCCACAACAACTACAAGTCGATGCAGGAGGCGAACCCCACGATCCTCGACTGGTCCGATCCGTCGAACTTCACGTTCGCGCTGACCCACACGGACGAGATCCCGATTCACCCCGGGGCGGCGGACTGGTACGAGGAGAACGGCGTCTGGGACGACAGCTGGACCCGCGGCGACGAATAGCACCCCGGAACCCCCGTCACCGATCACAGACATAATGGTATATTCCATCTCGAACAGGAGCCGGTTGGAGCTCGCCAACGACGTAGTAACGGGATTAGCGATCATCACCTGGGTCTGGGTCCTGTACTACGCGTTCACGCAGGGGATCCAGCGGATCCTGTTCACCGTCATCTTCCTGGGTTCTATCATCCTCGTGTATCTCGGGAACGAGCTCATCGAGGCGTACGAGGACGGGGAGACGCTGGAGCTGGTGGGGCTCTCCCTCTCCGCCATCGTGACTGCCGGAACGACGGCGTACATGATCGCGTTCTACGATATACTGTTGCGAGTTCGCGTCGGTACGGCGTTGCCCCGCGAGTACGCGATCGCCACGGCGTTCTTCCTGGTGATCCTCTACCTGTCGTATCGGGCCTACGGACTCACGTTCCTCGCCGTGATCGTCGGCGTGCTGCTCTACGGGCTCTACGGTGACCTCGCTCCGGGGATCCTGCGTCACGGCGGGTTCAGCGTCGATCGGATGATGAGCATCATGGTCCTGGACTTCCAGGGGGTCTACGGATCGATCTCCCGGATCATCGCGACGTGGGTCGCTCTCTTCCTGCTGTACGCGGGGTTGATGCGCGGCTTCGGGGCGTTCGACCTCATCATGCGGATCGGTCTCCGGTCGGCCAACTTCGTCCGATCCGGCGTCGCACTCTCGGCGGTGACCTCGAGCATCATCATCGGCTCGATCACCGGCAGTCAGGCGGCGAACACGGCGATCACCGGTTCGTTCACGATCCCGCTGATGAAGGAGACGGGGATGAAGGGCGAGACCGCAGGTGGGATCGAGTCCGTCGCCTCGACCGGCGGACAGATCATGCCCCCGATCATGGGCGCGGCGGCGTTCGTGATGGCCTCGTTGCTCGGTATCACGTACCTCGACGTGATCGTCGCGGGCGTCATTCCCGCGATGATCTTCTACGGCTCCGTCACCATCGCCGTCCACTACAAGGGTATCGGACAGCTCCGTGGAAAGACGGCCAAGATCGACGTCGAGAGCCAGTTCGACGAGCGGATGTCCCAGAGGGAGTTCGTGATCCAGTGTGTCCGGTTCGGCATCCCGTTCGCGATCCTGATCTACATGCTCGGCGTGCTCCAGTACACGGTACTCACGGCCGCGCTGTACACCGTCGTCGCGATGGTCGTCACCGGCTTTACGTTCCCACTACTGCAGACGGCGACGGAGAGCGGTGACCTGGGGTCCGAGTTCGTGACGCTGCTCGGCGACGCGGCGAACGGCTTCAGGGAGGGCGCGATGATCCTCGCGCCGATCGCGATCATCATCGCGGCCATCAACGGCGTCGTCGACGTCTTCGAGGCGTCGGGCATCCCGGGCGTCCTCTCGCTGGCTCTGCTCGACCTCTCCGGCGGCGTCATGTTGAACGCGGTCGTCCTCGCGATGGTCATCTCGATCGTCCTGGGGATGGGAATGCCGACCGTCGCCGCGTACGTCATCGTTGCGGCGTTGATCGCGCCGGCGTTGATCCAGCAGTTCTTCGTCCCGGACCTCGCCGCACACTTCTTCGTGCTGTACGCCGCGATCCTGTCGGGCCTGACGCCGCCGATCGCGATCGCGGTCGTCGTCGCGACGGGGATCGCCAACAGCAACTTCTGGCGGACGGCCCACGAGGCGCTGAAGATCTCCGCGCCGATCTACGTCCTGCCGTTCGCGTTCATCTACAACCCCGAACTCGTCGTCGGTGGCTTCGGGCTCGAAACGTTCCTCTCCGGAGTCATCGCACTGTTCGGCGCGCTGGGCATCTCTCACGGCCTCAACTACTACGGTCGGTTCTTCCACGAGAGCCCTCTCGTGAAATTCCCCGTCAAGGGGCTCTTCTTCGTACTCGGGTTCCTCGCGATGGTCTATCCGGACATCCTGATCCGCCTCGGCTGCGTCGCGGGCATCCTCGGGCTGATAACGATCCAGCTCCGGAAGCCGATCCGCGAACGGGTCAGCCGACAGTTCGCGGCTGACGCCGCTTCCCCCGCCGAGGACTAGCGGCGGATCGACCTCCGGTCCGTTCGTCTCCGTGTTCGTCTCCGTTCTCGGTATCGAACGCGACTGCCGCCACGGCCCCCTCGGCCGCGAGAGGAACGAAGGAACGAAAGGAAGTCGATCAGTCCTCGAGGACGCTCGCCGCGAAGAACGGATACCCCTCGAGCCAGCCGCGGTCGTAGTCGGCGTCGTACTCGGTGGCTTCGACGGCGACGCGGTCGCCGATCGTGAGGGCGTCGTACGACTCGTCGATCGGTGCGAGCAGTCGGGGCCCCTCGTCCAGTTCGACGACCCCGACGACGAGTTCGTCGTCGAACGCCGCCGCCGTGGCGTGGGTCCGCGTGAACGAGAAGAGCGTCCCCCGACCCGCCGCCTCCGTCCACTCGACGTCCGTCGAGTGACAGCGCGGGCAGATCGGGCTCGGCGGGAAGAAGCGCTCCTCGCAGCTCTCGCAGGCGTGGATCAGGAACGTCCCGTCCCGGAGGGACTCCCAGAACGGTCGCGTGTACGGGTCCATCGGTCACACCTCCGCGGCGAACACGGTCGCGGTCACACCGTTGACGTGGCCGTGTTCCGCGGTCGTGAGGACGCTCTCCGTTCCCGACACCTGAGTCGACGCCGTGCCGCGAAGCTGTTTCACGGCCTCGACGTAGTTGAAGAGCGGCGTCACCATCGGCGGGTGTCCCCGGCCGAGACACCCGCCCGACGGGCTTATCGGGAACTCGCCGTCCGGCGCGGTCCGGCCCTCGAGGCAGGCGTCGACGCCGCCGCCGCGCTCGACGAGGCCGAACTCCTCCGTGACGATCGCTTCGACGTGCGGAAACGGCGCGTACGGCTCGAAGACGTCGACGTCGGCGAGAGGGACGCCCGCGTCTTCGGTCGCCCTGTCCGCAGCGCGTCTGACGGCCGGGAGCTCCGTGACCCGGGGATCTCGGCTCATCAGGAAGTGACTCGGGGCGTGGTGGAATCCGGTCCCCGCGACCGATATCCGCGGCGACGCCGACTCGGCGCTGTCGTCCCCGGTGAGGAGTATCGCGACTGCGCCGTCACAGGGGGCCGGACAGTCGAAGAGCCGGATCGGGTCGGCGATCGGTCGCGAGTCGAGGACCTCCTCCCGCGTCGGGGCATCGTCGAAGAGGCCGTGTGGATTCACGGCGCCGTTCTCCCGGTTCTTGACGACGATCTCGGCGAAGTCCTCGCGGTCGACGTCGTACTCGTACGCGTACCGCTGCATGCTCTGGGCGTACGCGGCCGGAACGGTCATCCCGATCGGCGACTCGAACTCGGTGTCGAACGCCTTGAGGATGTACTCGAAGTACGGCCCCGTCGTGTCGATCAGCGAGTTCCGCTCGAACGCGAGCACGAGCGCGGTGTCGACCGTTCCGGCGCGGACGTCCGACACCGCGGCGTGAAAGGCCTGTCCGCCGCTGGTGCCGCCGGTCGAAACCTCGAGCGACCGATCGACGTCGAGCCCCAGCAAGTGGAGGAGGTACGTCGAGAAGAACCCCTGCGGCGTCCACGGGCGCGGGGCGGGCATGTAGAGCCCGTCGACGGCGGAGAGGTCCGCCGACGCGTCTTCGAGCGCGTCTCGGACGACGGTCAGGGCGAGGTCCCGCTCCGGCACCGAATGCGTTCCGTTCGGAATGATCCCGACGCCTGCGACGGTCGGGGTAGTGACCCGTGTCATGCTACGGTACGGCATACGCCGTCGGGGCATATACGTTTGGATTCCGCGAGGCGATCGGGGGGAACTCTCGCCCTCCGGAGTCGCCGAACGGGGTTCTCCCCCGAGCAATACGTATAACTGAGTGGCGACGGACAGCTACGTCCATGGAACTACCACTATCGGGGAAGACGGCGTTTATCACCGGTGCAAGCGCTGGGATCGGGAAGGCGGCGGCGGAGACCCTCGCGTCGGAGGGAGCGAACGTCGCTATCGTCGCCCGGCGGGAGTCGAAGCTACGGACGGTGGCGGACCGGATCGAGTCCGAGACGGCGGGAACCGCCCTCGTACTCCCGACCGACGTCAGCGACGAAGCGGCCGTTCGTGACGCCGTCGAGCGGGCCGTCGAAGCGTTCGGTCGGTTGGACGTGCTGGTCAACAACGCCGGGATCGCCACCGGGGGGGACGTAACGGTCGAAACGATGCCGGCCGAGCAGTACCGCACCGTCATGGGGGTGAACGTCGACGGCATGTTCTTCGTCACGCAGGCAGCGCTCCCCCACCTCCGGGAGACGTCCGGTATCGCGATTTTCGTCGCCAGCTTCGCCGGGCAGTACCCGCGCCCGGGCGCGCCGATCTACGCGGCGACGAAGTGGTGGACGCGGGGGTTCGCACACAGCCTGGCGGGAGCGGTCGGTACCGACGAGATCGGCGTCACCGTGATCAACCCGAGCGAGGTCCGAACGGAGTTCGGAAAGGAGTACAGGGACGAGGTTTCGGAGGACCGGTACGAACCGAACGAAGTGACCGAGCCCGAGACGATCGCGGACGCGATCGCCTTCGCAGCCAGGCAGGAACCGCCGAACGTCGTCGCCGAACTGGACCTCTACCGGCGAGACAAGCTGTCGCACTTCTAGGCGAACCGGTGGCGAGGTCGCGGTAGCGTCGTAGATTCACCGACTACGTTCGACGAGAGCGAACGGGTGACGATCCCGACGGTCACGTCGGACGGGGCCGATCACGAATCGGCGTACTCCACCATCTTCCGGTGGTCCCAGACCACACAGACGTCGTCGGCCTGATTGTAGACCGTCGTTCGAAGCGTTACGACGCCGCCCTTCTCCTTCTCTTCGAGGTCGGTGACCTCCTGGACGGTCCGAACGGTGTCCCCCGGGAAGACGGGGGTCGGAAACCGCATGTCGTCGACCCCGTACAGTCCGACGACCGTTCCGTCCGTGTACCCGATCTGCGTCGTCAGACCGAGGCCGATGCTGAACACGAGCGGGCCGTGCGCGATCCGGGAGCCGAAGATCGTCCCCGCCGCGTACTCCTCGCTGACGTGTATCTCGTTGTAGTCCCCCGACAATCCGGCAAAGGACGTCACGTCCGCCTCGGTGACGGTCCGGGTCCTCGATTCGAACGTCTCTCCGATCTCGAACTCCTCGAAGTGTTTTCCACTCATCTGCACGCCGTAACTAGCGAGGTCAGCCTATAGCGTATCGGTATCGTTGCGCGAAGGGAAACCTCAGGCGGAGGCGACCGGGCTCGGCGAGTTGCGCTCCATGTAGTGGAACGCAGCGATGACGAGCACCGCCAGAACGAACCCGCCCGCCTGGATCGTGGTCGTCCCCCAGAACATGATCGCAGTCAGGACGGCCACTGCTACGGTTTTGACGGCGGCGGACACGTACTCGTTGTAGTTCAGGTCGAAGTGGATGACGGTGACTATTCCGGTGAACGTCGTGAGCAGGTAGACGAACGTCAGGGGCGTAGTGCTGTCCCACATCGAAATGTTCGGATGGTAGATGATCGTGTAGGGGAGGATGAACAGTGGTGCTCCCATGATCATCGCCTTCTTCGCCACCTTGGCGAAACTCGCTTCGGCGATACCGCTGGCGATGACGGCCGCCAGCGCGACCGGCGGCGTGATCGCCGAGAGGATCGCGAAGTAGAACACGTACAGGTGCGTGTTGAACTCCGGGATGCCGAGGTCCGCGACGGCCGGCGCGACGAACACCACCACGACGACGTACGCCGCGACCGTCGGCATTCCGAGCCCGAAGATGACCGAGAGGATCATCGCGACCAGGAGCAGCGAGAAGAGGAGCCCTCCCGAGATGTCCAGCATGAGGAACGACAGCACCTGCACGACGTTCCCGCTGCCGAGCATGCTGATGAATATCGCGATCGCGCCGAGGACGACCATGATCTCCGCGCTGGCGATCGCACCCTTCTGGAGTCCGACCACCAGGTTGCGACCGTAGTCGTTCAGGGCCCGCCGCCTGTCGTCGGTGAGGAGCAGGTTCCAGCCGAGTTGCAGCCCGACGAGGACCACGACCGCGTGGAAGCCGGCGGTGAGCGGTCCGACCTGCCTGATCCCGAGGTCGTAGATCAGAAACAGGACCGACGCCAACAGCGGTACGTAGACGTACCACGGTTGGTTTGCCTCCTGCACCGTTTCGAGGAGTTGCTCGTCGGAGTCCGGCTCGGAGAGGTCGTACCCCTTACTGACGTAGTAGACGGTGATCGCGACGGTGAGGTAGAAGATGATCGCCGGGAGCAGCGCGCCGACGATGACGTCGAGATATCTGATGTTCAGAAACGAGGCCATGACGAAGGCCGAAGCGCCCATGACCGGCGGGAGGACCTGTCCCCCCGAGGACGCGTTCGATTCGATGGCCGCGGCCGTCTCGCCGTCCATCCCGTAACTCTTCATCAGCGGTATCGTCACCGCGCCCGTCGTCGCGGTGTTGGCGGCCGCGCTGCCCGAGATCGACCCCATGATGAAGCTCGTGACGACCGCCAGTTGCGGCACGCCGGACTGGAGGTGCCGGTTCATCCGTCTGCCGAAGTCCATGGCGAGTCGGAGCGCGCCGAACTCGATCAGGAGACTCGCGTAGACGAGGAAGATGACGATCCACTGGGCGCCGACCCCCGGCAAGAACCCGAAGAGTCCGATGTCGAACACGAGCGCGGATCGCTGGAGCACCCGCGCGAGCGAGATGCTGCTGTGTCCTAACGCGCCCGGGATGTACGATCCGAACATCGCGTATCCGAACGACAGGATCACGACGGACGTGATGAAGACGCCGTATCGCAGGTACGTGAAGAGGAGAATCAACGCCACGAGTGCAAGCGCGAACATGTACTCCTGCTGCGTGTAGTTGAGGATCCGCGTGAGCAGCGTGGAGTACATCGTCACGAAGTAGTACGTGATGTACAGCATCAGCGCCGAACCGAGTACCTTCGCAACGAGGAGGGCCTTCCCGGTCAGCTTAGAGAGGTCCGCCTCGACCAGCTGAATCATCAGGAAGACGGAGAGCCCGAGCGAGAGTATCGTGTGTTGGTCGCTGTTCACGATGTACGCGTAGCCGTTGAGGATGTGGTATACCGAGAACACCACCGCGCTGAGCGTGAGCAACAACCACTGGGCGTTCTCGAGGGTGAAGTCGAGGGCCGGTAACCGGTCGCCCTTCTCCTCCCACGTCAGCTCTTGATCGGGTGTAGGGTTCGACATTGGGTGATTAGGTCAACGGGGATAATTACCCCTCGATCAGGTCGTCGTTCCAGAGGTCGTTGTCCCTGTACCACTGGGCGGCACCCGGATGCACCGGCGCTTTGGCGAGACCCTCCACCGCGTATTCCGGGTTGAACAGCCCGAGCGCGTCGTGGACGCCCTGGAGTTCGTTCACGTGATTGAACGACACCTCACAGAACTCCTGTACGTTCTCCGCGCTGAGGTCGGGGTGGACGTACCACTGGTACTGCGCCGTGGGCGACTTGACCGTGTCGACGTTCGTCTCGAACGGGAACACTTCGCTGACCGGGACCTCGGTGACGTTGAGATACGGATCCTCCTGGAACTTCTGTACGTGACTGTCGGAAAATTCGAGGATTCGGAGGTTGTCCATGCTGGCCAACTGCTCGGCCCACCCCGGAAGCGACGTCCCGCTCGCCATGACGTACGCGTATGCGGCGTCGACTCGCCCCTCCTCGAGCGCGAACGGAATGTCGGACCAGTCTCCCTGCATCAATTCGACGTTGTTCAATCCGATGCTGTCGAACGGAATCGCGCCGACGAACCGGGAGCCGGCGGCGCCGTTGTGAACGGTCTTGCCCTGCAGGTCTTCGATCGATTGAATGCTATCGTCAGGAGTAACCCAGAACGGGCGGAGGTCGCTGACCGCCATGACCTGCTGGGGGACGGTCGGAACGGCGTTGTCGCTACCGAAGTTGGCTCCCGGTCGACTCTCCTCGTTGTAGGACGCCATCCCCATCGCGCTCGTCCCTCTCGTGATGTGATTCTCGCCTGCGGCACAGAGCCTGTACGCCTCCTCCGATCCGCCAGTCGTGTTGAGGGTCAGGGAGATCTCCGTGTCCGCCTGGTCGAAGACGCGAGCCCAGCCGCTGGCTTTCACGTATCCGATGGTCCCCTCGCGCGTAATGCCGAAACTCCAGTCGGTAGCGTCGCTGGAGATCCCACTACCACCACCGATGTCCCCGCCGATACAGCCCGCCATCCCGACGGCTCCCGTTACCCCGACGGCCCTGATAAACTGTCTTCTGTTGCACGACATCCGTGCCATGATAACCCAGTCCACAGTTTAAATACGTTTCGGGCACTATCGGATTGAGTCCTGCGATATCATAGGTGTCCGAAGGGAACCATCCGTCGATCCGGGGTCGGACTCACGTACGTACGGCCGACGGTACCCTCTACCGACTCCCCGACGGCCGCTAACGGGGGCAGGAGTACGGCCGCTTACTCCCGTGGTCGACTCGGACGGCGTGGATTCCGCCGATCCAGCGACGGTCAGGGACCGGTGGGACCGTTCGGTGGACAGGAGAGCGGGTTCCGTGGCAAACCGCCCGCCGATCACTACGTACAGTACTATTATGGATTTAATACGGTACGCCTCGTACCCGCGCCGTACGATCATGATCGGTGAAGACACGTCTCTGACGGCGGACGAGCGGGAGTACTTCGAGCGTACGGTCGATACGCTCGAGAGCGAGATCTTCGTTGATACGCTGGGGCAGGAACACTTTCGCGAGCTCGACGCCAATCGGGAGTCGCGTGGGAACTGGGAGAAGTACGTCGAACGGATGGGTGAGCGCGATTTCGCCGGCATCACCGTCCCCGAAGCGTACAACGGCGCCGGCGGCACGTACGTCGAGACGGTGTTGACCGAACAGGCGATCGGGTACTGCGGAACGATCGTTCACGCGTGCCAGACGTCGTTGACACAGCACGTCGGGCGCACGATGTACGAGCACGGGAACGATCACGTCAGAGAATCGTATCTCGCACCCATGCTGGACGGGGAGCTGATCGTCTCTCAGGCCTACACGGAACCGAGCAGCGGAACTGACCTCGCCCACCTCGACACGACGGCCGTAAGAGAGGGTGACGAGTGGGTCGTCGACGGCCAGAAGCGCTTCATCGACTTCGCTCAATACGGTGACTTCTACTTCCTGCCCGCCCGGACGAGCGGCAGTGACGGTCACCGCGAGGGCGTCTCGCTGCTCGTCGTCGATAGTGACGCGGACGGCGTCGAAATCCTCGAGGATCAATCGGACTGGCACGGGTTCCGCGGAACCGGTGCCGCGTGGATGACGTTCGACGGCGTTCGTGTCCCCGAAGAAAACCTCGTCGGTGAGGAAGGCGCTGCCTGGTCGTACATCACCGACGAACTCAACCTGGAGCACCTGACGGTCGCCCGCTACTGCCTCGGTGCGAGCCAGAACGCGCTCGAGATCGCGGCTAATTACACCGAGAACCGAGTCGTCAACGAGCGAGCGATCTCGGAGTACCAGGCGGTCAACCACCGGGTCGCCGAGATGGCGACGAAGCTCGATGCGGCGTACCTGCTCAACACGCGAGCCGCCCGGCTGATGGACGAACGTGGTATCTCCGCCGGCCGGATGGAGAGCGCGATGGCGAAGTGGTTCGGCAACGATCTCGCACACGAGATCGCGGATACCTGTATCCAGCTTCTCGGGGGGATCGGGACCACGACCGCGTACCCGATCGAACGGATCCAGCGTGACGTGCGCGCCGGACGGTTCCTCGGCGGCGCGTCAGAGGTGATGAAGAGCGTCGTTCAGCACGACGCGTACCAGATCCTCGCCGACGACGAGTTCGAGGGTGAGTACGTCGGCAACGAAGTAGAGGGATCCCCGTGGCGGGGGACCGACGCCCGGAGGTCCCCTGGACCCGACGACGATCGATGACGTCCGGTTCGACACGACGGCTCGGCCCTGCTTCCGTCTCTCTCACCGGTTCTACGCGGAACGCGGCGGGTTCGATCCGTCTTCGGACCGATCGCTGTACGACCGTCGACCCGGCCGGGAGCGCGTTCGACAGAGCTACCCCGAGAACCGGACGGTCATCGACGACCTCGCGTCTCTACGGACACCGAGAGAGAACCTACCGCGTCCGACTACCGGACCGCCAGCGAAGGCGCGATGGGGCGATCACTCGATCGCCCCTTCGTCTCGAAGGGTCTCGATATCGGAGTCGGACCACGAGAGGCGCTCCAGTACCTCCGCCGTGTGTTCCCCCTTCCTCGGCGGGAGACCGCTGAACCCGGGCCGTCGCCCGTCGGACGCGAAGTGGAAGGGGAGGGCGGCGATCTCCACCGGTCGCTCTGCCTCCGGGTTGTACGACTCGGCGAGCATGGATCGCGCCTTCGCGTGGGGGAGTTCGACGACTTCGTCGATCGACCGGACCGCCGCCGCGGGGACGCGCGCCTCCAGGAGGAGGCGCTCTAGCTCCTCGGCGGCGTACGTGGCGAATTCCTCCTGCAGGTCCTCCCGCAACTCCGGCCGGTTTTCGATCCGGTCGTCCATCGTTCGATACCGATCGTCGTCGATCAGGTCGGGACGGCCGACGGCCTCGCAGAGGCGTTCGAACATGGCTTGGGTCATCGTGATCATGTACACGTACCCGTCGGACGCCGCGAACAGACCGTTGGGGGCGCTGCCGATCCCCTTTTCCCCGTTCCGCTCCGGGATCTCGCCCGTCGCGTCGTAGTTAGCGATCCAGTACGACATCCAGGAGATCCCCACGTCGAAGAGCGAGACGTCGATGTAGTCCCCCTCGCCCGTGGTATCCCGCTCGCGCAGCGCGGCCATGATAGCGAAGGCGGCGTTGGTTCCAGTCCCGCAGTCGATCAGGCTCGACCGAATACGGACGGGCGGCTGGTCGGGATAGCCCGTCGTCGCCATCAGTCCGGACATCGCCTGAATACACGGATCGTATCCGGGATAGCTCCGATACGGACCCGTTTGCCCGTAGCCGGACAACGAACAGTAAACGACCTCCGGGTTCTCGGCAGAGACGGTCTCGTAATCCAGTCCGTACTTCTCCAGCACGCCCGGACGGAAACTCTCGACCAGGACGTCGGCCTTGCCGGCGAGGTCCGCGAGGACCTCCCTTCCCCGCTCCGTCTTCAGATCGACGCAGATACTCTTCTTGCCGTTATTGTACGCGGTGAAGAGGCTTCCGTTCATGAGCGGCCGAAAGGCGTCCCCGGTCGGCGGTTCGACCTTTATCACCTCCGCGCCCATCTCGCCCAGCATCTGCGTGCAAACCGGACCGGCGATCGACTGCGTGAGATCTAGGACGTCGACGTCCCGTAACGGCTCCATGCGAAGTAGTCGCAGAGACGGATATATAAACATTCGGTCGAGGGGGCGTCCCGCGTTTCCCGCGTTTTCCGTGGGGACGCTCGGGCGTCTCGGAGACACGGTTCGACGAGAACGCTACCGCTCCCCCGGCTCGGTCCGTCGAGGAGGACCACCGGAAATACGATAACGGAGGGGTCCGATACCCGAGGGGAGAGGTCATGAAAGCCCACGAAGCGGTCATCGGACTGATCGACGAAGCGGGCGTCGAGACGGTATTCGCGCTGATGAGCGAGGACACGATGCGTATGCTCGCTACGTTGCACGAACGGTGGAGCGGCGAGATGCGCGTCGTCCACTCGCGCCACGAGCAGAGCGCCGTAGCGATGGCCGACGGGTACGCACGCGCGGGTGACGACGTCGGCGTCTGCATCGTCGGCCGGGGGCCCGCCGTCGCGCAGACCGGCACCTCGCTCGTCACGGCCCGGAGGAGGGGCTCGAAATTGCTCCTGCTCGTCCCGGAGACGCCGGTGTCCGACACCTACGACGTAAAGGCATTCGAACAGGAGTCCTTCCTGAAGTCGACGATCGGTACCGTCCTCTCCGCTCGAAGCCCCGAGACGCTCCTCCCCACTCTCGAGGAAGCCCTCCGAAGCGTTCGAGTGGGTGAAGGCCCGGTGGCGGTACAGGTACCCTGGGACGTACTGGACGGGGAACTGTCGGTCCCCGCAGACGGTGGCGAGCGTCGTCGATCGGGCGCGGTGGACAGCGCCGCCACGTCGGACGCTCGGCTCCCCCCCGACGACGATGCGATCGAGAGGGCCGTCGACTGCTGCCTCGACTCAGACGCGGCCAAAGTCCCGGTGATCATTGCCGGGCGCGGCGCGGTGGAGGCGGACGCGAAGGACGCGATCGAGGCGTTGGCCGAGCGGACGAACGGCGTCCTCGCCACCACTCTTCAGGCCCGGGGATACTTCGACGGTCATCCGTTCTCGCTCGGCTTCGTCGGCGGTTTCGGGAGTACCATCGCGAACGAACACCTCGATCGGAGCGACTTCGTGCTGGCGATCGGGTGTAGCCTGGACCCGTGGACGACGGATTCCGGGCACCTCGTCGACGACGAGACGACCGTCGTCCACGTGGACACGGACGCCGCCGCTATCGGCCGGTACGAGTCCGTCGACCTCGGCGTACTGGGGGATGCCCGTCTCGCGGCGGAGGCGCTGACGGCGGAGCTGGAGGATCGGGGGATCGACCGGAGCGGCGAGTTCTGGACGGACCGGCTGAGAGATCGCATCGCGGCGACGCCGACGCTCGACGCCGGGGACTTTCCGGAGCAGCGGGGACGGATCGACCCCCGGGACCTCGTTTGGGGTCTCGATAGGATACTGCCCGAAGACCGCGTGGTCGTCACTGACGGCGGGCACTTCGTGCGGTGGGTGCTCGACGGGATATCGACGCCGACGCCGGGGGATCTGCTCTGGACGCTCGACTTCTCGGCGATCGGCCAGGGGCTCCCCCACGGGATCGGCGCCGCGTTGAATTCGGGGGACCGTACTACCGTCGCGATCTGTGGCGACGCGGGGTTCATGATGGCGCTCCAGGAACTGGACACCGCCGTCCGCTACGGGGTACCGGTGACGGTCGTCGTCATGAACGACAGTGCCCTCGGTACGGAGTACCACAGCTTACTGACGGCCGACGAGTACGCCGACGTCGCACTCATCGACGCCCCCGACGTTGCGGACGTCGCGCGCGCGCTCGGCGCGGACGGCTACACCGTCCGCTCGTCTGCTGACCTGGAGGCCATCGGCGACGTCCTCGGACGGCGACCGGACCGGCCGCTCGTCGTCGATTGCAGGACGAACAGCGCCGTTCGCCACCGAAGCAAGATGTAGCGAGCGCCCGGATCGACGTCAGATCGAACCGATTCGCCGTTCGAGGTCCGCGAGGGGTTTCGACGGCAGCGGTCAGAACGCGTCTCCCGATTTGTCGAGGGGCAGTCCGCTCCCGATCTCGTCGGTGAACCGTTCTGCGAGGTCCTCGGGGGTCCACCCCCCGTTTTGATAGCCGAGGCGGACGACCTCCGGATCCGACACGAAACCGACCGCGTCGCCGGCCGCTCGGACGGTCCAGCCGTTGATCTCCGACGCCTCGTCGCTGAACATGTACGCGACGAGGGGGGCGACCTTCTCCGGTGGGAGCTCCTCCTCGGTGAACGGTCGCTGGTCGTCCGGGATGTCCTCGATCATCCGCGTGTAGGCGGTCGGCACCAGGGCGTTCACCCGAACGTTGTACCGTCCCAGTTCCTTCGCTGCCGCCCGCGTCAGGCCGAGTATGCCGGCCTTCGCCGCGGAGTAATTGGCCTGACCGACGTTTCCGAGCGCCGACCGACTCGACACCGAGAGGAACGACCGTCCGTCGTCGAGGTAGTCGTCGGTCTCTCGCGCGACCTCCCGCCAGTGAGCCGCGAGGCCTCTGAGGAGTGCGAAGTGGCCCCGCAGATGGACGTCGACCACGCTGTCCCACTCCTCGTCGCTCATCCGATACAGGATGGAGTCGTTGAGAATCCCGGCGAAGTTGACGGCGCCGTCGATCCGCCCGTGCTCCCGGACGGTGTCTCTCACCAACCCCTCTGTGTACTCCGTCGAACTGATATCGCCGAAGTGGGCCTCCCCGCGACCGCCCGCCGCTTCGACCGCCCTGACGGTCTCCTCGGCCGGTTCCGTGCTTTCACCGTCACCGTGGACGTCCGATCCGAGATCGTTGACGACGACCGTCGCACCGGCGGCACCGAGCTCGACCGCCGCACACCGGCCGAGACCGTGACCGCCGCCGGCCACGATGATCACCTTGTGGGACAACATCACTACTGCAGGACTTCCGGCGCCTAATAAACCCACTAGATTGGCTGGGGATCGCTTCGAGGGGTACGGGAGGGCGGCGCTCCCCCGTCGCAGGACGCCTCCGAGGTCCCCGACGCCGGGGACCGTGGCTAGCGCGGAGAGGGATGCGCCGCCGTCCCGGCCGCTCAGAGGACTTCGAGGACGCGCGCGACCGAGGATTGCCCGGAGAGGGCGTCGAGTCGCCGGTAGGCGGCGTCGGCGTCGATATCGGCGTCGGCGCGCGCGACGCACATGCGGAACTTCGCCGCCAGTTCCTCGTCGCTCAGGGGGTCCGACGGCGTTCCGGGGGGACGTTCCTGTGTCCGCTCGTACGTCTCGCCGCCGGTCGTCTCGATCGCGACGTTCGTGTGGTACGGTTCGTAGGCGAGGTCGGGGTCGACCTCGAAGACGACCCGCTCGCGGACGGCCTGGACCTCGGGGTTCCCTACCGAGTCGTCGTCGAACGCCTCGAGCCCGACGCGGTCGCGGACCGCGGCGGCGGCGACCGTATACGGCATCGAGAACTTCGCCTCCAGCCCGGAGGCGGGGTCGTCGTAGTGGAGCGCGTCGGCCGCTCCCTGTGAGGCGCGGACGCGGACGGACTCGACGTCGCGGGGGTCGACGCCGTGGGTGTCGACGAGGCGCTGGGTCGCGTACACGGCCGGGTGGGTGAAGTAACAGCAGGGGTACTTCTTGACCTGGATGCCGTCGCGGTCGAGCGCCCACCCCTCGCCGAGGCGGGCCATCGCGTCGGGGTGGACGCGTTCGCCGGCGTAGAGGTCGAGGAAACCGCGATCGGTGCCGAGCGCGCCGGCGGCGGCGGTGTGCCCCCGAGCGGCGAGGAGGGCGGCCGTCAGCCCGGAGCGAGCGGCGTGGCCCGCGTGCATCGGCTTGGTCGTCGTCCCGAAGTTCTTCTTCAGGCCCGCGGGCATCGACGCGGCCGCGTTCACCGCGTGACGTGCCGCCTCCTCCCCTACGTCGAGAAGGACGGCGCACGCCACGGCGGCACCGACGGTACCGAACGTCGCCGTCGCGTGCCACCCCCGCTCGTAGTGCTCCGGCAGGAGCGCGTCCGCGAGGTAACACTGCGCCTCGTAGCCCGCGACGTAGGCGGTGACCGCCCGTCGTCCCGAGAGGCCCTCGGCCTCCGCCAGCGCGAGGATCGGCGCGACCATCGGAACGCTCGGGTGCCACACGCCCCGGGTCACGTCGTCGAAGTCGAGGCCGTGGCCCGCGGTGCCGTTCGCGAACGCCGCGTCGGTGACCGACGCCCCACCCGGAACACCGATGAGCGAGGCGGGACCGCCGTCGCCGATCGCCCGGGTCGTCTCGACGGCGATAGCGCCGGCTCCCTCGACGGCCCCGGCGACGGTGACGCCCACCGTGTCGACGAACGCGCGCTCCGCACGCCGAACGAGTTCCGGGGGCAGATCGTCGTCGCCGATATCGGCTACGAAGGCGGCGAGCTCCTCGTCCGGGCTACGTGGTGATGTGGAACGCATACCTCGGGGTTCGCCTCGACCCTCATAATACCACCGTCGATTCGCCCCGCTTCTAGTGCCACACCCCCGCAGTCGTGTCTCCCAGACGAGGAGTGAAGCGAACGATGGCGAAAACGGCGTCCGACGGGGGGAGCAACCCCGCGGAACTCGCTCCCGCCCGGGCGGAGTTATTCGCGAGGGCGGAAACGGTATCGGGAGGGACGAACCGCGAATAAAACCCTTTAACGGCCTTTCGTAGCCAATACGGCGGCTCAAGGGGTGATTTCGCGGGGTCCGGCGTCGCGAACGGTCGGTCACCCCTCCGTCCGCCGAACTCGATCACAATCGTACCCTTGTTATCGCCCTTCCGCTACTCGTACATGATGTTCAGCTCGAGTTCGTTCGCCGTGCCGAGGAGGAGGTCCGGGAGTTCGTGATCCAGTCGATCGCCCTTCATTCGGTGGGTCGGCCCCGAGACGCTCAGGGCACCGATCACCCGTCCGTCGGGACCCGACACCGGAACCCCGACTGCCCGGATCCCCCGCGTGTTCTCCTGGTTGTTGACGCTGTAGCCCCGCTCGCGTATCTCCGCCAACTGGGCGAAGAGGTCCTCGCGCTCGGTGAGCGTCTGGTCGGTCAACTGTTCCAACCCGTGTTCGTCGAGGAGTCGCTCGACCGCCTCGTCGGACCACCGCGCGAGGATCGCCTTCCCGGCCGAGGTCGCGTGAAGCGGGATCCGTTTCCCCACGCCGGAGTCGGTGTGCACCGCGTGCGCGCCCGTCTCCAGGTGGACGTACACCCCCTGGCCGTGCTCCTCGACGATGAACTGCGCTCGCTCGGCGGTCTCCCGGGCGAGCTCCTCGACCTTGTCGCGCGCCAGGACGTACTCGCGTCTGCGGTCACGCGCGTGCTCGGACAGCTCGAGGAACCGGAGCCCGACGTGGTACTCGTGGCCCTCTCGCGTGATGTATCCGCAGCGATAGAGCGTGTTGAGGTGGCGGTGGACCGTGCTCTTGGCCATCCCGAGCTCCGCCGCGAGCTCCGTGATCCGCGCCCCCTCGCGTTCGCGGAGCGTTTCGACGATCGCGAACGCCGTTTCGGCCGATTTCACGACCGTATCGTTCGTATTTGCCGTTGTCATGGTGTATCATGACGTACGAGCCCGGAAGGATTAGTGTTTCGGTAGCTCGAACGCCGACGGTCGGCGGTTTCGGTCGCGCCCGAGGGTGGCCGAAACCGGGCGCCGATCGGCGGGACCGCCAGCTCTCCGGGGGAACGCGCGACGAGAATCCGTGAGGGAGTCGGTTTCGAGCGTCGACGACGAACGCCCTTCGGGGCGTGTCGCCGTTCCCCGATCGCTCTCCGGGGTCAGGCCCAGTCGAAGACGGTCTCCAGGTCGTGGGGCATGTGCCCGCCTCGCCCTCGCGCTCGATCGAGGTACGCGCGGAGCGCGGGGCGGTCGTCCGGGTGCGCACACTCCTCGACGAGCAGGTCGGCTCGCTCGCTCGGTCCGAGTCCGCGCAGGTCCGCGACGCCCCGCTCGGTGACGACGACGGAGACGTCGTGCTCCGTGTGGTCCACGTGCGGGACCATGGGAACGATCCGCGAGACGCCCTTCCCGCGCACCCTCGACGGGAGCGCCGTGACCGAGACGAGCGCGTTCCGGTTGAAGTCGCCGCTGCCGCCGACGCCGTTTAGAACCCTCGTCCCGCCGACGTGGGTCGAATTGACGTGCCCGTACAGGTCGACCTCGAGTGCGCTGTTGACCGCGACGACGCCCAGCCGCCGGATCACCTCGGGGCTGTTGGAGACGTCCGCCGGGCGCAGGACGATGCCGTCCGCGTACCGCTCTACGTCCTCGAACAGGCGGTCCTGGCCCTCCGCGGACAGCGCGAGCGAGGTCGCACTCGCCACGGAGAGCGTCCCGTCGTCGATCAGGTCGAGCAGGCTGTCCTGGATCACCTCGCCGTAGTACGCGACCGTTCGATCGCCGACGTCGACGCCGTCCAGTTCGCCCATCAGGGCGTTTCCGAGGCTGCCGACGCCGAACTGGAGGTTCACCGACGACGCGAACGCGGGATTGCGGGCGATCTCCGTCGCGAGGAACGCAGAGAGGTTCGCCGCGATCGCCCGGTCGGTCGACGAGGGGTCGCGGAACGCGTACGGCGAGTCGCGCCGATCCGTCTCGACGACCGAGACGAGCTTTTCCCGGGGGAACGAGATCCGCGACTCGCCGATCCGGGCGTTCGGTGCGGTCAGCGGTATCGGCTCGCGATTCGGCGGGCGGCCCGGTCGATAGACGTCGTGCAGTCTACGGAGCGAGAGCGGTTGCGCGCGATTGACCTCCACGATCAGCCGGTCGGCCGCCTCGACGAACGCCGGCGTGTGACCGATCGACGTCGACGGTATCAGCCAGTCCTCCCCGACGGCGAGCGCCTCCACGACCGCGACGTCGGGTGCGACCAGCCCCCCCGACACCACTTCGTCGCCCAGTCCGGCGATGTGGCGGTCCTGAAACGCGATCCGACGCGCGTTGACAGCCTCCCGGGCCGCCGGCCGGGCCTGATAGGGGAACCGACGCTCGATCGCGCCGGCCTCCACGAGTGCGGTGTCGATCTCGTCGCCGACGCTCCCCCCCGAGACCACGGTCAGCGATAGGGTCCGGCCGGTCGACTCGGCGAGTGCGAGCGGGACGGCCTTCGGGTACCCGACGCTCCCGAAGCCGCTGACGGCGAGCCGGCCGTCGTCGGGAACGCGCGCGGCGGCCGACGGCGCGTCCTCCACCGGGAGATCGACCGCCACTCGGTTCATCGCGCCCCCGTCTCGGAGGGCGTGCCGTCCGCGTCGCGCTCCTGCGTGCCGATCCCCTCGGGCCAGCCGGGGGGCTGGGCGGGCGAGGGCTGGGCGTGCGCGCGCTTGAGCACCATCGGCGTGCGTTCGAGCGAGAGCACCAGCGTGTCGTCCTGGTTGTACGCGCGCAGTTCGGTGGTGACGAGCCCGACGTGTTCGCGCGAGTCCGACTCGCGTTTCGCGAGCACCTCGCTCTCGGCGAAGAGCGTGTCGCCGTGAAAGACCGGCGCGTGGTGGCGCACCTCGTCGTAGCCGAGGTTCGCCGTCGCGTTCATCGAGACGTCGATCACGCTCATGCCGACCGCCAGCGCGATGACGAACGTGCCGTTGACCAACCGCTGGCCGAACTCGGTCTCGGCGGCGTACGCCTCGTTGAAGTGCATCGGGTTCACGTTCATCGTCACGTTCGTGAACCACACGTCGTCGGTCTCGGTGACGGTCCGGCCGTACGGGTGCTTGTACACGTCGCCCACCGCGAAGTCCTCGTAGTAACGCCCCTGCCAGCCGGCTCGGAGACGTCGCTCCGCCGACGGGGCTGTATCTCTATCTGACATTCGACACCTCGTACCACCGGTCGAGAGCGTACTAAGTGTTTCTGTGCGGTAGCACGTACCACGACCGCGGGACTCCCCACCCGAGGCACACTGAGGGGAGCTATCACCCACCAGTACGCTTATTATCGGTTCGCCGGAGAGGACAGGCATGAGCGACTACCAGACGGCGCTCTCGACGTACGACGCCGAATCGGTCACCGTTCGCGACCGCGACCTGACGAGCGAGATCATGGGCGAGCTGGACTTCGGCTCCACCACCTACCTCCTCCTGAAGGGGACCCCGCCGCGCGACGGCGAGGGGCGCCTCGTGAACGCGATGCTCGCGTCACTGATGGTCCACGGGGTGACGCCGCACGCGCTCGCGGCTCGGCTGACCTACCTGGCCGAACCGGAGTCGATCCAGGGGGCCGTCGCGAGCGGGCTACTCGGGGTCGGGACCCGGTACGTGGGTGCGATGCAGGAGTGCGCGGCGGTCCTGCAGGCCGCCGGTTCGGAGCCGGATCGGGAGTCGGCCGTCCGTGCGATCGTGAGCGAGTACGCCGAGCGCGGGGACCCGTTTCCGGGGATCGGACACCCGTTTCACAAACCGGTCGATCCGCGGGCGGAGCGCCTGTTCGCCCTCGCCGAGGAGGAGGGACTCGCGGGCGACCACGTCGCGCTCGTTCGGGACGTCCAGTCCGCGTTCGAGGAGCGAACGGGGAAGGAACTCCCGGTGAACGTCACCGGCGCCATCGCCGCCGTCTGCTCCGACATCGACCTCCCCCCGGAGGCCGCGCGGGGACTCGCCGTGATCAGCCGCGCGACGGGGCTCGTGGCGGAGGTCATCGAGGAGCAGTCCCGCCCGATCGCGGCGGACGTCTGGCACCGCACCCAGGAGCGGATGACGTACTCGGGGGATCGATGAGTTGGCCGACGACGCTGCCCGAAGTCCTCGGCAGGAGCGCCGAGGAGCACGGCGAGCGCGAGGCGATCGTCTGGGACGATCGGCGAATCACGTACGCGGATCTTCAGCGGCGCGTCGACCGGTTCGCCCGGGGGTTACTCGCGATGGGCGTCGGCCACGGCGACCGCGTGGGCGTCCTCGCGGAGAACCGCCCCGAGTGGTTCGTGGCGAACTACGCGGCCCAGCGGATCGGTGCCACCATGGTCGGGCTGAACACCTGGTACACCGCCGACGAGCTGTCGTACGCGCTCGCGGCGACCGACGTTTCGACGCTCGTGACGGTCGATTCGTTCCTCGACACCGACTACCGGAAGCTGCTTACCGCCGTCGCCCCCGAACTCGAGGGATGCGCCCCCGGCGCACTCGACTGCGAGCGCCTGCCGTACCTGCAGCGGGCGATCGTCGTCGGCGACGCCCCGGAGTGGGCGTTCCGCTGGTCGGACGTCCTCGACCGCGGGGAGTCGGTCGGCGAGGCCCGTCTGAGCGCCGCGACGGAGACCGTCAGGCCCGACGACGACGCGTACGTCCTGTTCTCCTCGGGGACGACGGGGCGGCCGAAGCCCATCGTCCTGCGCCACGACGGGCTGGCGACGAACCCCCGAAGCGTCGGCGCGCGGATGGGCGTGTCGGCGGACGACTGCGTCTGGCTCGCCGTTCCGCTGTTCTTCAGCTACGCGGCGTGCAACGCCTCGGTGACGGCGCTGTCTCACGGGGCGACGCTCGTCCTCCAGTCGGAGTTCGACGCCGACGCCGCGGTCGAACTCATCGCGGAGGAGCGGTGTACCGTCCTCTACGGGATGGGGAACATGTACCGGCGGCTCGAACGGTCCGACGGCGTCCGGGACGCCCTCGATTCGGTCCGCGTCGCCATGGCCATCGCCCCCCGCTCGCTCCGCGAACGGCTCGAAGCCCTCGGAGCGGACGTCGCGCTCACCGGGTACGGCCTCACGGAGGTCTGCGCCATCTGCGCCGTCACGGACCACGAAGCGCACGAGGAAGCCCGGCTCGGGACGGTCGGCCACCCGCTCGCGAACGTCGACGTTCGCGTGGTCGACCCCGATACGGACCGGGAGGTCCCGCCGGGCGACGAGGGCGAGATCCGCCTCCGGGCGCGGACCCTGTTCCGGGAGTACCGGACGATGCCCGAACGGACGCGGGCGGCGTTCGATCCGGCCGGCTACTTCCGGACGGGCGATCTGGGGCGGTTGACGCCCGCGGGCCGCCTCGTGTTCGAGGGGCGACTGAAGGACATCATCAAGACGGGGGGTATCAACGTCTCCCCGACGGAGGTCGAGAGCGTCATCGGCGATCACCCCGCCGTCGACGCGGTGACGGTGCTCGGACTCCCGCACGACGAACGGGACGAGGTCGTCGCCGCGGTCGTTCGCCCGGTCGAGGGGGAGACGCTCACCGCGGACGCGGTTCGCGAGCACTGCCGCGAACGCCTCTCGTCGTACAAGGTCCCGACCGTCGTCGAGTTCCGCTCGGACCCGTTCCCGCGGACGGCGACGGGGAAGGTTCGGAAGGACGTCGTCCGCGAATCGCTCTAGAACTCCAGTAGCGTCGGGACGCCCTCGCGCTTGATCGCGTCCGCGATCTGGTTCTTCTGGATCTCGTCGGTCCCGGCGCCGATGCGCCAGCCGCGGACGAAGCGGTAGAGGTACTCCAGGGGGTGCTCCCGCTGGTAGCCCGTCGCGCCGTGGACCTGGAGCGCCTCGCTGACGACCCGTTCGGCCATCTGGGCGGAGAAGAGGGTCGCGACGGAGGCGTCGAGCCGGTGGGGGACGCGGTCGTTCGCGACCCCGCGTTCCGCCGCCTGGTAGGCCAACGCGCGGGACGCCTCGAACTCCGTCGCCATCTCGGCCAGTTTCCACTCGATGCCCTGGAACGCCGCGATCGGCCGGCCGAACTGTTCGCGTCCCTTCGCGTAGGCGAGCGCCGCGTCGATGGCGTAGGCGACCATCCCGTTGGTCATCGCGGCGTTGCCGAGGCGCTCCCAGTTGAGCGCTCTGAGTTGCTCCTTGAACCCCTCGGCACCGCGGGTGAGGACGTTCTCCTCGGGGATGTGGACGTCGTCCATGAAGAAGTGGGTCTGGTGGTGCCCCGCCATGTTCGTGTAGTGTTCGTTGACGTCGACGCCGTCGGCGTCGAAGTCCATGACGACGGAGCCGAGCGAGTCGTCGGGGAACCGCGTCCAGACGACGGCCGCGCTCGACTCCGGGACGTCGCTCACCCATATCTTCTCCCCCGAGAGGTAGAGATCGCCGTCGTCCTCCTCGAGACGGGTGTTCATCGCGCCGACGTCGCTGCCGGCGTGCGGTTCGGAGATGGCGACCTGGAGCGCGTCCTCGCCGGCGACGACCGGCGGGAGGTAGCGCTCCTTGAGCGCCTCCGACCCGAACATCTCGATCGCGCGCGGTGCGAGCATCAACTGGGTGTTGAGCAGGTAGCCGGTGTCGGGACAGACGCGACCGACCGTCTCGATGAGCATCATCGCCTCCAGTTCGGTGAGCCCGCCGCCGCCGTACCTCTCGTCGAAGTTGATCCCGTAGAGGCCGCGCTCGGCGAGCGCCTTCGCGTTCTCCCAGGGAAGCTCCCCGTCCCACGTCCCCGCTTGGTCGGCGAACTCCGACTCCGCGAGGTCGCGGACGGTTCGCAGGACCATCCGCTGCTCGTCGGTCAATGAGACCATGGTACGCGCTGCGTGGGTGACGGGATAAATCCTTCCCCCGGGGGATCGGAGCCACGGGGAATCGACGCGGCCGGACGACGCGCGGTCAGTACGACCGGGGGAGACCGAGCACCTTCTCGCCGATGTAGTTGAGCACGAGTTGCTGGGTGATGGGAACGAGGCGGGTCAGCCGCGCCTCCCGGAAGTAGCGGTCGACGTCGTACTCCGTCGCGACGCCGAACCCGCCGTGGGTCTGGACGGCGGCGTCAGCCGCCTCGAAGGCGGCGTCGGCGGCGAGGAACTTCGCCATGTTCGCGTACGCGCCGAGATCGGCGTCGCGGTCGCTCGCGCTGGTGTCGGCCGCGGCGTAGGTGAGCTGTTTCGCGGCCTGGAGCCGTGCGAACGCCTCCGCGAGCGGGTGCTGGACGGCCTGGTTCTGCCCGATCGGGCGGCCGAACACCTCGCGCTCGTTGGCGTAGGCGACCCCGCGCTCTATGGCCAGCCGTCCGAGACCCAGACACTCGGCGGCGATGACGAGGCGCTCCTCGTTCAGGCCGTCGAGCACCTGGTAGAACCCGCGGCCCTCCTCGCCGATGAGCGCGGACGCCGGCAGCCGGAGCCCGTCGAAGTAGAGCTGGTAGGAGTGGACGAACTCGCTCGCGGACTTCTCGATCACGTCGTACTCGAGTGCGCCCTGCTCGACGGCGTCCGCGAGGTCGACGAGGAACATCGAGATGCCCCGGGTGCGCTTCTCGACCTCCTCCTTCGGGGTCGTCCGCGCGACGAGCACCGCGTAGTCGCTCACGTCGACGCGGGAGATCCAGATCTTCTGCCCGTCGACGACCCACTCGTCGCCCTCCCGACGCGCGAACGTCTCGATGCTCGTCGAGTCGGACCCCGCGTTCGGTTCGGTGAGACAGAACGTCTGGATCGCGGTCTCCCCCCGCGCGACGCGGGGTAGCAGGTCCTCCTTCATCGCGTCGCTGCCGTACTTCACCAGCGGGACGGTGTTGTAGATGCCGCCGTGGATGGCCTGGGCGGCGGCGAATCCGCCGCCCCCGGCGGCGATCTCCTCCATCATGACGACCGTCTCGGGCGTTCCCATCCCGGCGCCGCCGTACTCCTCGGGGACGAGCGCCCCCATCCACCCCTCCGCCGCGAGCGTGTCGACGAACTCGTGGGGGTACTCGCCGTTCGCGGACTTCTCGCGCCAGTACTCCCGGTCGTACTCGCTGCAGACGTCCCGGATGCTCTTTCTCACCAGCCGCTGGCTCTCAGAGAGCTCTAGACTCCCGTCTAACTGCTCGGGCATACACCCACCAACGAGGGGGGCGACAAAAACATTGCCGTTACCGCGGCGAAATCTTTTGGTCCCGCGCTCGAACGGGGAGGTATGCTCCGCTGGCCGGACGCGACCATCTACCAGGGACTGTCGGAGATAGCCACGCGAACGCCGGACGCCCCCGCGGTACTCTTCGACGGCGAGGAGACGACGTACGGGGAACTGATCGAGGAGGCGCGGGCCGTCGCGAACGGACTCTCCTCCCTCGGCGTCGGGCGCGGCGACACCGTCGCCGTCTGGTTGAGCAACCGACCGGAGTGGCTCGTCACCCAACTGGCGGCGTCGTATCTCGGTGCCGCGGTCGTCGCCGTCAACACCCGCTACCGGACGCACGAACTGGAATACATGCTCCGCGATTCGGGCTGTCGCGTGCTGGTCACCGAGGAGTCGTTCCTCGAAAAGGACTACCTGGGGATGCTCGCCTCGCTGCTGCCGGAACTCGAACGACGGTCGCCGGACGCGTTCTCGACCGACGAGTTTCCGAACCTGGAGGCGGTCGTCGCCCTGTCGCGCAACGACGATTACCCCGCCGTTCGGGCGTTCGAGGACGTGCGCCTCCCGGGTGAGACGCGCGCCGAGGGCCCCGCCGACGATCCGCTGGCGACCGCCTGCATCTTCTACACGTCCGGAACGACGGGGGAGCCGAAGGGCTGCCTCCAGACGAACCGCTCGCTCCTGAACCACTCCTACCAGGTCGGCGTCCACTTCGGCCTACGGGAGGACGACGTCGGACTCGGGGTCCTCCCGTTCTGCGGGATCTGGGGGTACAACGTGTTCATGAGCGCGCTCGCCCACGGCCTCCCGCTCGTCGTCCAGCCGTACTTCGACGCCGAACGAACGATCCGACTGATCGAGGCGCACGGCGTCACCTACTGCTCGGCGCTGGCGACCATGTACGTGCGGATGCTCGAGGACGAGGCGTTCGCCCCGGAGCGCGTCGCCACGCTCCGGCGCGGGGCGACCGGATTCATCAGCATGGGCTACGACGAGGCCGTCTTCGACCGCATCGAGGCGGCCGTCGGCTTTCCGCTCGTCCAACCGTACGGTCTCTCGGAGGCGAACAGTCAGGTGTTCGTCGGCGACCCCGAGGATCCGATCGAGCGCCGGAAGCGCGTCGGCGGGCCGATGGTCCACCCGGAGGAGGAGGACGCGAGGGTGGTCGACCCGGAGACCGGGGAGGAACTTCCGCCCGGCGAGAAGGGGGAGTTGCACCTCCGGGGGTACAACGTCATCTCCGGCTATCACGAGAAACCGGAGAAGACCGCCGAGGACATCGTCGACGGCTGGCTGCGGACCGGCGACCTCGTCACGTACGACGAGAAGGGGTATTTCTACTACCAGTCGCGGCTCGACGACGCGCTCCGGGTTCGCGGCTTCCTCGTCACCCCGCGGGACATCGAGTCGGCGATCGACGCCCACCCCGACGTGGCGCTCTCGCAGGTCGTCGGCGTCCCCCACCCTCGACACGGACAGGTTCCCGTCGCGTTCGTGCGCGCCGCGGCGGAGACGCTGGACGAGGCGGCGCTGGTCGACTATCTCGACGGTCGCGTCGCCGACTACAAGATCCCGGCGGCGATCAGGTTCGTCGACGAGTTCCCCCGGTCGGAGGGGCCACACGGGGAGAAGATCCGGAAGAACGAACTCCGTGATCAGGTGGCTGACCTGTTCGAATAACGTTCGAAGCGGGTCGCTCGACGGCGGGGACGGCGATAGTTTTATCACGTGTAGGTTTCACCTCTCACAGGAGAGACAATGACAGACAGGTCACGCAGGTCGTTCCTTCGACGCGGGAGCGCGGCTCTCGGTACCGCCGCGCTCGGGGGAATCGCGGGGTGCATGGACAACGTCGGGCTGGGCGGCGCTTCCGGGAGCGTGAAACTCGGGGCGATCAACCCGCTCTCCGGCCCCGCGTCGTTCTTCGGCGAACTGGCGACGGAGACCCAGAGCGCGTGGGCCGAGCGGGTGAACGAGGGCGGCGGTATCCAGGTCGGCGACGAACAGCGACAGGTCGACATCGTCGAGTACGACGACCAGTCGCAGAACAGCGAGGCCCGATCGGCCGCCCAGCGACTGGTTACCGCAGACGGGGTCTCGGCCATCCTCTCGTCCTGGCGATCGACCGGGGCGATCGCCATCAGCTCCATCGTCAACGAGAACCAGGTACCGACGTTCACGCACGGGTTCACGCCGGAGGTCAACACGCCCGACACCTACGTCCTGCGGCTGACGGTGAGCACGATCATGGACGCCTACCCGGCGCTCACGTACATCTCGGAGAGCAACGACATCGAGAATATCGGGGTGATCGCCGAGGAGGGGGACTGGGGCGACGACACGCTCGACCTGATGCGGTGGTGGTTTCGGGAGTCGGATCACGCGGGGGACTTCAAGAACCTCGGTCGGTTCAGCTTCGACCAGCAGGACTTCTCCTCGTTCATCACGCGGATCAAGCGGGAGCTCAACAACGGTAACATCGACGCGCTGTACGTCCAGACCTGGGCGAGCGCCATGGAGCGGTTCCTCATCCAGGCCAACCGGAACAACCTCAACGAGGCCCTGCCGATCTTCACCGGACTCGGCGGCGCGGACTACAACAACATCGGGAACGTGGGTGCCGGGATGGCGAACGTCCACGCGCTCGGGTTGTACACGCGACTGGACTACCGGGACGTCCCCGCCATCGAGGAGACCCTCTCGCAGGAGTCGCTCGATCAGTTCGACGCCTACCGGGAACTCGGCGCGCCCGAACACCCGACCGCGTACAACGTCTACGCGGACGCGCAGGCCACCCAGTTCGCGCTCGAACAGGCCGGCAGCACCGACGGCCAGGCGCTCCGGGATGCGCTCGTCGGGAACGAACTCACGACGATCCTCGGGACGGTCTCGATGAACGACCGCGGACAGCCCGCTATCCCCGGCGCACTCATCCGATTCGGGGCCGACGGGGACTCGGCGACCGTCGACGAGGTCGTCTGGGCCGATCAGATCCCTCCGCTGACGAGCATCCCGCCGGAGGAGGACATCTGAGATGGTCCTGGTGGAGAGCCTCGTCAACGGCCTGATACAGGGAAGTATCTACGCGGTGTTCGCGGCGAGCTTCACCATCATCTTCGGGGTGATGGACATCCCGAACATGGGTCACGCCGCCCTGTTCGCCGGCGGTGCCTACGTCTACTTCCAGGTCGTCCAGCTCTCCGGCTTACCGTTGGCGGTCGGGATACTGGCCGCGATCCTCGCCGTCGCGCTCCTCGGAGCGATCATCGAGCGGGCGCTGCTCGCACCGCTCTACGACAGGGACGAATCGGGGTACATCTTCGGCGTCATCCTGGTCACGCTCGGCGTCGCCCAGATACTGGAACGGGCGTTCGCCCAGACCTGGGGACACGAACCCCACTACCTCGCCTTCGGCGGTCTTCACAACACTCCGATCGCGTTTCTTGACACGTCGGTGACGGTCCTCGAACTGATCGTCTTCCTCTTCGCGCTCGCCAACTTCGCGTTCCTCTACTGGCTCATCAACTCGACGACGCTGGGGCTGAGTCTCAGGGCGATCGTCCAGGACCGCGAACTCGCCCGGATGAAGGGCGTGAACGTCCGACGGGCGTTCCTGTCGGCGTTCGTCCTCGGGAGCGCCATGGCGGCCGTCGCAGGGGTCCTGAACGCGGCCATGTTCTCGCTCACCCCCACGATGGGGTTCGATCTGCTCATCAAGGCGTTCATCATCGTCATCCTCGGCGGCATCGGTCGCGTCTTCGGGGCGATGCTCGCCGGGTACGCTCTCGGCCTCTACGAGGCGTTCGCGGTCCTGACGCTGTCGTCGTACTACATCTTCGCCTCCGAGTTCGCCGTGCTCATCCTGTTCTTCCTCGTGAAGGCCGTCGTGCTCAGGACCGGCACGGAGTCGCTGACGGGTGCGCTGCGTCAGCGGGTCGCCCGAGTACGGGGGGTACGATGAGCGGCGTCGAGGCCGAGTCGGGGCGCGTCGCCTCCGAGGAGGAGTTGAACGTCGACCTCCGCGGCGTCGCGTGGTCGAGCGTGACGCGGGCGACCGTCCTCGTGCTCGTCGCGGGACTGCTCGCCCTCCCGCTCGTGTCCGGATCGGCGTTCGTCGGGTTCGTCTCGCTGCTCGTCCTCGTGTTCGCCGTGATGGCCTCCGGGTACAACCTGATGCTCGGGTGGCCGAACCTGTTCGTCTTCTGTCCGGCCGCGCTCGCCATCATCGGCGGAGTGACGTTCGCGCTCCTCATGCAGGCGTTCGGCGTACCGTACCTGCTCGCGATACTGTTCGCGGGGGCCGTCGCCGCCCTGGTCGGCCTCGTCATCGCCTTCTCGGCGGTACTCATCGGCTCCGCCTTCGAGATCATCATCGCCACGCTCGCGTTCGAGCAGGTGGTGTTCTACGTGCTCACGAACTGGGGCGAGGTCGGATCGACCGGGATCAGCGGCGTTCCGAGCCCCTCCGCCGGCGTGCTGCCCGTCTCGCCGCTCGTCGAGCAGTACCTGTTTCTCGTCCTCGTTCTGACGGTCGTCACGGCGCTCGTCGCCGTCTTCGACAACTCGCTGACCGGCTCGCTGGCCATCGCGACGAGCGAGAACGAGGACCTGCTCCGTTCGATCGGGTACAACCCGGCGAGATACAAGCTCATCGCCGTCTCCCTCGGCGCGTTCGTCCTCGGCGTCGGCGGGAGTCTGTTCGCCTCCGTCAACGGCCTCATCACGCCAGCGGACTTCACCCTCCACCAGACCGTCTTCCTCCTCGTCATCACCGTCATCGGGGGACGCCGGACGATCCACGGGCCGATCGTCGGGGCCCTCGTGATGGTCGGGCTCCCCGAGGTGATCCGGTCGTTCGGGTTCGGGGACTACCGGGCGTACTTCGTCGGGGCGACCCTCATCGTCGTCGTCCTGCTCCTCCCCGGCGGTATCCTCGGAGGGCTCTCGGGGCGGTTCGGGATCGACGACCGATTGCCGGATCTACGCGGGCTCTGGGGGTCGGACCGATGACGCTCCTGGAGGTCGAAGACGTGCGGCGAACGTTCGGGGGTATCGTCGCGCTGGACGGCGTCACGTTCGACGTGACCGCGGGCGAGACGCACGTGGTCATGGGGGCGAACGGGGCCGGCAAGACGACGCTGTTCAACTGCATCACCGGCTACTATCGCCCGGACAGCGGAACGGTCCGCTACCGGGGGGAGGACATCACGGGGATGCGGGCCGACCGCACCGCGCGCCTCGGCATCCGTCGGACGTTCCAGGAGGTGGACGTCTTCGACGAACTGACCGTCGCCGAGAACATCAGCCTCGCGTCGTTCGAGACACAGCCCCGCGAGATCATGGCGCGTCTCGACCTGATCGAGATCCATGACAAGTACGGCGACGAACTCACCCTCTTCGAACGAAAGCGCGTCGCGCTCGCGCTCGTCACCGACGGGGACCTGCTGCTGCTCGACGAGGTGTTCTCCGGGGTCAATCCGTCGGAGAAGCCCGCGATGCTCGGCTACCTCGAGGAGCTCGCTCGCGACCACACGCTCGTCCTCATCGAACACGACATCGAGACGGCGTTCGAGCTCGCGGATCGGATGGTCGTCCTCGACCAGGGGCGCGTCCTCGCCCACGGCAGTCCGGGGGAGATACGAACGGACGAGACGGTCCAGGAACAGTACCTGGGGGAGATGGCGATATGACCGACCGAATCCTCGACGTCGACGGCGTGTCGGTCTCCTACGGGGACCTCACCGTGCTTCGGGACGTGAACGCCGGCGTCGCTCCGGGGAGCGTCGTGGCGATCGTCGGCGCGAACGGGGCCGGCAAGACGACCCTGCTGCGCACGATCGCCGGCGTGAAGTCCCCGGACGCCGGCACCATCACGTTCCGCGGGGAGGAGATCTCGGGCCGAGAACCCCACCAACTCATCCACCGGGGACTGACGTACGTCCCGGAACGCCACCGGGTCTTCCCCGAGATGACCGTTCAGGAGAACCTCAGGACGGCGCTGGTCCCGGTCGAGCGGGATCGCCGGGAGGCGTTCGAGCAGGTCTTCGAGCTGTTCCCGATCCTCCGGGAGCGGCGCGATCAGGAGGCCGGGACGATGAGCGGCGGCCAACAGCAGATGCTCGCCATCGCGCAGGGTCTCGTCACGGACCCGACGCTGATCATGCTCGACGAACCGACGCTCGGTCTCGCCCCGAAGATCGTGGAGGACATCAGAGACACGATCCTGGCGATCAGCGAGAGCGGCGTGACCGTGCTGCTCGTCGACGAGAAGGTCGAGATGGCCGCGGCCGTGAGCGACGAGATGTACCTCATGCGGAAGAACACGCTCACCTACCTCGGCGAACGCGGGGAGTTCGAGGCGGCGTACAACCGCATCCTCGAGGAGACGGTCGGGTAGTCGCGGCCGCTAGCCGCCACGACTTCCCCCTCGCCACACACCCACACTACACTCTCATCACACACCCACATCACCACACGAACAATGGACATCACTGACCCGTTTCTGAAGATCGCCGGCCGCCCGACCGATGCGGGCTCGTTCGTCGACGTTCGACTCGCCCGTCCCGACAAGCAGAACGCGCTCCCCGGAGAGACCGTTGACGCGCTCGTCGACGTGTTCGACGCGGCCGCCGCCGGCGAGGCCGACGCGCTCGTCGTCTCCGGGGACGGGGAGAACTTCTGCGTCGGCGCGGACCTCGCGGACCTCGCCTCCGAGGCCGACGAGGACCCGGCCCGGATCGCCCGTCGGGTCCAGACGCTCGTCGACGCGGTGCGATCCTGTCCCGTGCCGGTCGTCGTCTCGGTTCACGGCCGCGCGCTCGGCGTGGGGTGTCACCTCTGTCTCGGCGCGGACGTCGTCGTCGGAGCGACGTCCGCGACGTGGGGCTTCCCGGAGGTCGCACTCGACCTGCCCGTCACCGGGTACGTCGTCCCGCTGTTGACCGCGCAGATCGGAGAGCGGCGCGCCCGCGATTGGTTACTCACCGGGCGCACGGTCGGAGCCGAGGAGGCAGAACACGCCGGCTTCGTGACGCGCGTCGTCCCCGACGACGACCGCGCCGACGCGGTCGAGGAGTACGTCGACACCTTCGCCGCCAACGGGAAGTACACCGTCTCCGTCCTCCGCGAACGCTTCGCGGCGGGCGCTACGACGGATCTCGACTCGCTGCGTCGTAGCGAGCGGCGCGCGTTCGATCGGGCGTTTCGCGACGGGACGGCGGGGGAGCGCATCGACGCGTTTCGAGGCGGGGATCAGGGTTAGCTTCATGTCGCGCGCCGCCGTCCGTGCGAACATGCCGTTCGACAGTGAGACGTGGCTATCGGACCTCGTCGCGTCAGTCAATGACGACGAACGTTTCGGGACAGCGACCCGCGAGTTCGACGGCTCGATCGAACTCGCGATCGGCGACGAGACGGCCTGGCTGAAGATCTATCGCGGGGCCGTCATCGATACGGAGCCGTACGTCCCCGCCTTCGGGGCGACGTTCCGGATCGCCGGTTCGGCGGACGCCTGGCGCGCCCTCGCCCGCGGGGACGCGTCCCTCTCCGAGCAGTTCTACACCGGGGCGCTCCGGACGGAGGGGAACAAGCTCGAGGCGAACCGGCTCCGCGAGGCGACGGAACTGCTCGTTCGCCACCTGCAACTGATGACGACCGGGACGACGCGACCCACGGGGGTGGTCGAGTGAGCTGCCCCGAACTCCTCGGTCGCTACGTCACGGTCGACGAGACGCGGATCTACTACGAAGCGGTCGGCGATTCGAGCGATCCCCCGGTCGTCTGTCTCCACACCGCCGGAGCCGAGGGGCGACAGTGGCGCTACGTCGCGCCGCAGCTCGCCGAGGCGGGATACCGCGTCGTCGTGCCGGATCTCCCCGGACACGGGAAGTCGTACCCCGTCGATTGGCGCGTTCACACGTCGATCCACGAACACGCGGAGTTCGTCGTCGCCTTCGCGGCCGCGCTGGGTCTCGAGCGCCCCGCCATCGCGGGCTGTTCCATCGGCGGGGCGACCGCGCTCGACGTCGCCGTCCATCACGCGCCGGAGATCAGCGCCGCCGTGGTCATGGAGGCCGCCGGGCGGACCCGCGGGGCGGCCCTGGGACGGTTCGCACACCCCCACGCCTGTCCCGGATGGCAGAGCGTCCTCGACTACTCCGTGATCGACTCGACGGGCGACGTCGGCCCGGTCCGACGGGAGGAGCTGAAGTGGCAACACCGCGGCGCTCAGGCGGCTGCCACGAACGACCTCCAGGCGTGGGCGGACCACGACGTCACGGACCGACTCGCGGACGCGACCTGTCCCGTCCTGCTCGTCCGGGGGGCGGCGGACTTCTTCGTCCAGGACGACGTCTTCGACCGGACCGTCGAGGGTCTGCCCGACGTCGAAACCGCCGTCCTCGACGGCGTCGGACACTACCCGATGATGGAGGCACCCGACCGCGTCTCGACCCTCGTCTCTGGATTCCTCGACGACAGCGTTCGGTGAGGACACGTCGACTTCTCCCACGGTCAGTCCGACGAGAGGCGACCTCGCCAGCGCTCGTGCGGTCCGAGACCACGGCGTCCCGAATCACCGTTCGAACGCGGACCTCCTCGCGGCCTAACCGGAAGCAACCGTTCGAACCGTGCATGAGAAATCAGAATTTTTTACTCTTATTTCGTGGTGCGTCGTCACCGGCCGTCTCGGCAGGGGCCCCACCGAAACCCTCGCGGGCGCTGATGCGGTGACGATGCCGATACGGGCCGGTGTGCTGGCCCGTACGCGCGAGCGGCGTCTCACTGCGCTGTCCGCAGGGGTCGACGGTCGGTCGGTCAACCCCTCCGGGCGGACGGGTCACCCCAGTGACCTCACCGAGGGACCCCTGCGACCGGACCCGGTGGATCGATCCCGCCGGGCGCTGGTCGGTGGCCCGGGGGCGTCCGGTCCGGCGGTCGTCTCGGACCGCCGGCGCATGCGGCCCCCTTCGCGCTACTCGAGCCCGCTGGAGATCGTGCGTCGCCGCACGTCGTACCACGTAGCGAGTTCGGTGGCTGCCGTATCGCCTCTGTACGCGATCGGTGCCGTCAGCCGCCTATCGGCTCTCCTCCGACTCCCGGGAGTACTCGTGGGCGTTCTTCGACAGAGATCCCGTCGAAGTGCCCGATCACGTCTCGGGAATGAGCGGGTAGAATGTTATGATGGATACGGCGTGCGGTGTTCGGTGCGTCCCGGGCGCTGTCCCCGGTGCGCCCTCTCTCCATGTTTTGACAGCGGACAGAGAGCACCGTACGAACGCTTTTGGTCGCGAGGAACGACGCACGCGTATGCCGGAGAACGGTAGCGACCACGTCAGGATCGAGTACGACGGGCGGCGCGCGGACGTGATCATCGACCGACCCGAGAAGCGCAACGCGATGAACGAGACAACCGTCGCCGAACTCACCGCGGCCGTCGAGCGCGTCGACGGCGACGACGAGGTTCGCGCCGTCACCCTGCTGGGGAGCGGGCCCGCGTTCTGCGCCGGGTTCCAGCTCGACATGATGTACGAGAAGAGCGCCGAGGAACAGGACGAGTTCCAGCGCGCGTTCCGGGCCCTGCTCAACGCCATCGACCGGTCGACGACGCCGACGTCGCCGGTATCAAGGGCGCGGGCATCGCCGGCGGGTTCGAACTGACGCTGCCGGCTGACCTCCGCGTGCTGGGCGAGAACGCGAAGTACGGCGTCATCGAGGTCGACCTCGGCATCTTCCCCCACCAGGGGTCGACCCAGCGACTGCCGCGGCTCGTCGGCATCGGGAGGGCGAAGGAGCTCGTCCTCACCGGCGAGTACATCGACCCCGCCGACGCCGAGCGGTGCGGCCTCGTCACCGAGGTCGTCCCGGACGCGGACGTCGACGAGCGCGCCAGGGAGCTCGCCGACGACCTGACCGAGAAGGCGCCGCTGGGTATCCAGAGCGCCCTGGAGGCGTTCGGGGCCACGTTCGACGTTCCGCTCGAGGACGGCCTCGACATCGAACACCGGCTGGCGATGCGGGTGTACGGTACCGACGACCGCAGGGAGGGCTTCGAGGCGCAACTGGAGGGCAGGGAGCCACAGTTCGAGGGGCGGTAGTTCCGACGCGGGCCGGGGCAGGACGGAAGAGGACGGAACGAGATGGGATGGGAGAGGACGGAACGGGACGGGACGGGACGGAACAGACTTTTTTATGTATCCGTCGCCTCGAGAGGACGTATGCGACTCGCTGGCAAGACGGCGTTCATCACCGGTGCGGGTTCAGGACTGGGGCGCGCCGCGGCAGAACGGTTCGCGGCGGAGGGCGCGACCGTCGTCGGCGCGGATATCGACTACGAGGGCGTCCGGGAGACCGTCGAACGGATCGACGGCGAGGCGACGGCGCACGAACTCGACGTGCGCGACGGCGAGGCGTTCCGGGACGCCGTCGACGCAACCGTCGACGGGTACGGACTGGACATCCTGCTGAACAACGCGGGGGTCATCCACGACCCGACGCCGATGGAGCGCCTCGACCGCGCGACCCTCGACCGGATCGTCGACGTGAACGCCAAGGGCGTCTGGAACGGCTGTGCGGCGGCGCTGCCGCATTTCAAGGACCAGGGGTCGGGCGCGATCGTCAACACGGCGTCGCTGGCGGGCGTCATCGGGTCCCCGCAGTTCTCGGCGTACTCGCTGACGAAGGGGGCCGTGGTCAACCTCACTCGCGCCGTGGCCGCGGAGGCCGGCCCCCACGGCGTCCGCGTGAACGCGGTCTGTCCGGGCGTCACCGAGACGTCGATGCCGAGGGGCGACCGGTCGGACGACGAGTGGGCGGAGCTCGCCTCGCGGATGGCCGAGGCGTACCCGCTCGGGCGGCTCGGACGGCCCGAGGACGTCGCGAACGCGATGCTGTTTCTCGCCAGCGACGAGGCCGACTGGATCACGGGCGAGACGCTCGTCGTCGACGGCGGCTTCTCGTGTGCGTGATATCCAACCTCAGCCGGGTCGTCGCGATGCCGCTCGACCGGGCTACGCACGACCTGATGCCCACGGAGGCCCGAGTGACGTGAGCTGATCGTTCGGGGCGCTACGACTCGAGCGCCTCGACGTCGATTTCGATGTCGTGGATGATGCGGTCGCCCTCGAGCGCGAACCGGTGGTCGAACAGCACGCCGCACCCCGGACAGAACCACTCGCGGAACTCGTAGCCGGGATCCGAACCGAGGACGCGTTCCGGGGGCTGGAACAGCGGACCGGCGTCCGTCACCGGACCGGTGCGCATCGAACTGTGTTCCTTGTAGTTCTGGTCGGCGTCGCACAGCACTTCGCCGCACTCGCTGCAGCTGATCGTCGCCGCCTGCGCGTCGAGTTCCAGGTATTCGTGTATTTTCATCGTGATCACGCTCCCTCCGCGGGGACGACGCCGTCTTCGAGCCGTTGCCGGCGCAGTTCCTCCCGACGCGCTGCGGTCTCGTCGTCGATCACCTCGACGGCAGCGCCGTCGCGGTCGACGACGACACCGTAGATGTCTCGGGCGGCAGTTTCGCTGACGACGTTCTGGACGATATCTTCGGCGACCCGTTCCGGATCGCGCTTCAGCGGGTCGCCGTATCCCGACGGCGTTCCGTTCCGAGCCTGGACGACGTCGTTCGGGTTCTGGGTGTATTCGGATTTGGGTGCGAACTGTCGTACTTCGGCGCCGAACTCGTCGAGCGACTGGGGGATGTCCTGGTTCTCGAGGCGTTCGGTCACGTCCGTGTCCTCGACGACCTGGTTGAGCGACGGCGGCCCCGGATAGGACGCGAGGCCCGCCGAGATCGGCGTGACGCCGCTGTTCCCGCAGAACACGTTGTGTATCCGTTCGGTTTTATGCGGGATGAACCCGTACTGCATCGTCGCGCCGCCTCTGCGCTCGCCCGGTGCGCCCGAATCCTCGACGATCTCCTTGTAGAGGTAGAGGATCGGGTAGTCCTGTTCGTTGTTCTCTATGTTCGGCATCGGTCCCTTCGGTCCCCAGAGGTAGCCCCCGGCGTCGACACCATCCTTGTTCGGCGTCGCGCCGATTCCGGCACCCATGATGTCCAGGTTCATCGTCCCGAACGGGTTGCCCCACTGGTCGACTCCCGCCTGCGCCATCGTGCTGAGCGACGGGGTGTCACTGACGATGTCGGCCTTCAGATCGGGTGCCGCGGACAGCATCCGTCCCATCACGTCCTGGATGAGGCCGATCGAGAACTCGATGTTCGTCGTCCCGCCGGGACTACACCCTGCGGGCCACTCCGCCCGATTGAGGGTCCCCGGCGTCGTCTCGATCTCGATGTGTCGGAACGCGCCGCTGGCGACGAACAGCTCGTCGTACAGCATGAGCGGGTTGAGGACGCTCATGATCGCGGTCCGAAAGCCGGCGTAGCTGATGTTCATCACGCCCTGGCTCTCGGCGGTCCCCTCGTTCCGGAAGGTGAGGGTGTCGCCCCGCTTGGTCATCTGTATCTCGACCGGGTAGACGTCGCTGTCGCCGGTCTGCGACCCCTCCATGTACTCCCGTGCGCGCCAGGTTCCGTCAGGGATCTTCCGAATCTTCTGGAGGTACCGGTTCTCGGAGTCGTCGATGACCTGGTTCATCACGCCCTTGACCGTCTCGGCGCCGTACTCGTCGATGACGTCGTGGATGCGGTCGCGTGTGACCCGGCACCCGGCGACCTGCGCGTTGAAGTCCAGCCCGACCAGGTTCGGGAGGCGGGAGTGGCGAAGGTACATCTGCCGGATGTCCTGACGAACCTCGTCGTCCTCGACCACCTTCGTCGGTGGGATCGGCGTCGGTTCCCCGAACACGTCGTCCGCACTCGGACAGAAGCTCCCGGCGCTGATGCCACCGATATCGTACTGGTGGAGCGTGTTGACGACCCAGCAGAACAGTTCGTCGTCACGGAACACGGGTGCCAGGAAGAACACGTCCGGCTGGTGCGTGCTCCCGACCCACGGATCGTTCGAGAAGAACATGTCGCCGGGTTCGATACCGGGGTTCCCGCTCCGGTTTTCCAGCACCCACTTCACCTGGAGTTCCGCGATGGGTGAGAAAAACTGGATGTACGGGCCCTGGAACACGACCTCGCCGTCGGCCGTGAGGATGGTCGGGTTGAAGTCCTGCGCGAAGTACGCGACCGGCGACCCGGAGACGTTCTCGAGCGTGTGGCCGTGTTCCTCGTTGATAGTGTACAGACGGTGACGAAGCACGTTGTACGTGACCGGATCCACGTCGTCTTCGGCCTCTCTGTGCAGCGTCACGTCCGGATGGATGTCCAGCTCGTCGCGAGGGACGTAGCCGTGTCGGAAGTCGTCCCAGACGTTCGTCCCCTGATGCTGTTCGTCGTTCCCGTCAGCGTGTGATGCCATGTCAGTTCCCTCCGATGGAGATGTTGAAGTTGCTGTACGAGTCGATCTCGCAGGTGTCGTTCGGTGGAATCGCGATCGTCGTGTTCTCCATCCGTACGACGGCCGGTCCCGCGATGCTGGTTCCGGGCCCGACATCGGCGTCGTAGTAGATGTCGGTCTCGATGCGTCTCGACTCCCGAGGCCAGAAGACGTCCTCCGTCCCGTCGGGTGATCCCTCGCCGTCAGCGCCGGACTGTTCGAGTTGGGGTTTGGTCGTTCGCCCGTAGCCGTCGACGCGAACCGCGACGAGCTCGAAGCCGCTCTCGCTGGCGCCTGCCCCCTTACCGTAGAGCTCCTCGTACTTCCTCTCGAAGCGGACGATCATGTCGTCGACGTCGTCCCGACCGAGCGTCCCGCCCGGCATCGGAACTGGAATCTGGTGGACCTGGGCCCCGTAGCGGAGGTCGGCGTAGCGCTCGATTCGAATCTCGTCCTCGGTGAAGCCGTTGTCGCGGAGCTTATCCACGACGTCGCTCTCGACGTCTTCGAACCGGCGTGTGACGCTCCCGGGATCGAACGGCGCGACCGTCCGGATGTTGGACACCTCGTTTCGGTGGAGGACGTCCGACGAGGAGATTCCGAGCGCCGACCAGACCGAGGACGCGCTCCCTCCAGGGACGACGACGGTCTCGATATCCAGTTGATCCGCGACGGCGGCCATGTGTAGCGGGCCGGCCCCCCCGTAGGCGTAGAGGACGAAGTTCCGCGGGTCGTACCCGCGATTGATCGTCCGCTGCCCCACGAGGTCGGCCATCTGGGCGTTCGCGATTTCGACGATACCGCTGGCGGTCTCGGTGACGCTCATGCCGAGCGTATCGGCCAGGTCCCCGATAGCCGCCTCGGCGAGCCCTCTGTCCAGGGTCATACGCCCTCCGAGGAACTCGCCCGGGTTGAAGAACCCGAGCAACAGGTCGGCATCGGTGATAGTCGGTTCTGAACCGCCCTGGTCGTAGCAGGCGGGGCCGGGATCCGCCCCGGCGCTCTGCGGGCCGACCTCCAGACGATCGGTGTCCTGGTCGTACCACGCGATAGAGCCCCCACCGTTGCCGATGGAGTCGATGTCGATGTTTCGGATGGCGTAGTCGTACTTGTTGATGACGTTCGTGGCGTTGGTCAGCGGTTCGCCGTCGGTGAGCAAGCCGACGTCGAAGCTCGTCCCGCCCATGTCCGCCGCGATGATGTCCTCGTGACCCAGGTGGTCTGCGAGGTAACTACAGCCGATCATCCCGGCGGCCGGCCCGGAGTCGATGGTCCGGACCGGCTCCCTGATGGCGTCCGCCGCCGGCGCGACGCCGCCGCCGATCAGCATCACCAGCAGTTCGCCCTCGTACCCCCTGTCGGAGAGTTCCTCGTCGATGTCGTTGATGTACCGTGAGGTGACCGGCCCGATGGCGGCGTTGATCGCGACGGCCGTCGTCCGTTCGTACTCTCCCCACTTCGGAACGAGTCGATTGCTCCGCGTGAGGAAGACGTCGTCGTCGAGTTCGGACTCGAGTATCGAGATCATCCGCTCTTCGTGGTCCGGTTCGAGGAAGGACCACAGGAAACTGACCGCGACGGATTCGACGCCCGCATCGTGCAGCGTCCGGGCCACGTCCCGGGCCTGTTCCTCGTTGAACTCGACGACGACGTCGCCCATCGAGTCGATTCGCTCGTTGATACCGTAGACGCGCTGTCTCGGAACGATCGGTTCCGGCTTCTCCGCGTGCTGGTATCTGAGTACCCTCTCGATCGGGAGCCCGCTCGTCCGACCCGGCGCCCCCCGCATCAAGAACAGGGTATCCTCGGTACCCCGCGTCGTGACGAGTGCCGTCTCCGATTCCTCGCCCTCGATCACGGCGTTCGTACCGACGGTCGTCCCGTGTGACACCAGATCAGAGGACTCGAGCAGTTCGGTCGTCCCGATACCCAGTTCGGACGCGATGGCGTCGAGCGAGTCCAGAAATCCTCGAGCGAAGTCCCCCGGCGTCGACTGGACCTTGGCTCCGGTGATGGTTCCCTCCTCGTCGATCACCGCCACGTCCGTATGAGTACCACCGATGTCAACATTGCACAAGTATCCCATTGCGGTGGTGGCACCACGACCAGGTTCCACTTATATGTTCGGAAAAAAATAATTAACATTGTAATTCATGCATATTGATCACATTGCGGTTCCCCCGAGACGACTGTCGCGTGCGCCCCCGAACCGAGTCGGGGACGCGCAGTCGGGTGTTCGAGTATCAGTTGCGAACCCGCGTCCGTTCGTCGGTCACCGGAATCGCTCCGACTTGAGGGTTCTACCCGAATAATAATGTGCGTGGGGGGCTACCGAGACGTATGGTAAGCGTAGACAGTTTCTACTTCCCGACCGGTATCGACGCTGCCAGGAGGTACGCTCGATTCCTCGAGGAGAGCCTCTTCGAGTCGATCTGGGTCGCCGACTCCCAACAGCTGTACACGGACGCGTACGTGACGCTGGCGGTCTGCGCGATGGAGACCGAGACGCTCGGTCTCCGTACGGGCGTCACGAACCCCGTCAGCAGACACCCGTCGGTAACAGCGAACGCGATCGCCACGGTCAACCAGCTCTCCGGCGACAGGGCCGGTATCGGTATCGGCGCGGGAGACAGCGGCGTCTACTCGATCGGGAAACAGCCGGCCAAAGCGAGCGAACTCCACGAGGCAGTCGAGCAGATACAGACGCTGCTGTCGGGGGACGCGGTAGAGTTCGGTGGCGAGGAGTTCGTCCTCAAACAGGCCAACGGGACGGTGAAGGTCCACGTCGCCGCCGAGGGCCCCGTTACGCTCCGGATGGCTGGCCAGGTCGTCGACGGTATCATGTTTGGTGGTGGTTCGGCCCCCGATGTCATCCGGAGCGTGGCACACGAGAACCTCCGCGTCGGTGCGGAGCGGGCCGGGAAATCCCTCGACGACCTGGAGATCACGACGCTCACTCCCGGCTGTGTCGCCGATACCAGAGAGGAGGCGACGAGGACCCTCATGCACATGCTCGAGCCGATCGCCTACCACAACTTCAGCCACTCGGTGGAGAGCGCGCCCGAGGAACTCCACGACGACCTGAGGAGGCTCGTTGAGGCCCACGAGTTTCGGGAGCACGGCGATCAGGACGCCCGATCCCCGGAGGAACTCCCACAACGCGTTCAGGACTACCTCGGTGAGCGGTGGGCGATTGCCGGCCCCCCCGAGTACTGTCGGGAGCGGCTCCGAGCGCTGGACGACGTCGGTGTCGACAACGTGATGATCACGTTCCCGACGGGCGCTCCACTCGAGCACGCGCGGGAGTTCGACCGGACGGTCCTGCGACCGATGAGCGAGTGACGACGGGAGCAATCGCCGTCCCGCCGAGAACGCGGGGTCTCCTCGGCGGAGGGGTGATGTGCGGATCGCACCCGCTACACTCTCGAACTCCGACCTTCGGCGGTCGCGGAATCGTCGATCCCCTCGTCGGTGTCTCCCCTCGTCCGCGTCGTTTCGGCGTCGTACCGGTCGACGGGCGGGAGAACGACGCGTCGTTCGCCGACGCCGCGTCGAAACTGACGGCCATCTCTCACGCCGGACTGTCGAGGTACGGCTTCATCTGCCCGAAGACGGTACATGCGGTGCCGGCGTCAGCCCCCTCCGATGATCTGCATGAGTTCTTCGTCCTCCTCGACCGAGGCCGGATCGTCCGTCTCGGCGATGATCTCGCCCCGATCGATGACGTACAGCCGGTCGACGACGCCCTGCACGTGATTCAGCTGGGATTCGGCGATGAACACCGACGCGCCGAGTTCGCTCCGGATGACCCCGATGCTCTCGCGCAGGTCCTTCTTGATGCTGGGTGCGAGCCCCTCGAAGGGCTCGTCGAGGAGTACCAGGTGGGGCTGGGAGACGAGCGCGCGCGACACCGCGACCATCTGCTGTTGGCCGCCGGAGAGCTTTCCGGCGGCCCGGTCGAGGAACTCCCCCATCGCGGGGAAGACGTCGAGGACCATCGAGAGACGCTCCTCGGTGTCGACGTCGGACTCGTCGTCCGACCCCCACAGCGCCATCTCGATGTTCTCCCGGGCCGTCAGCTTCGAGATCAACTGTCGGTTCTCCGGGGCGAACCCGATGCCGAGTCGCTTTCGCTCGTGGGTCTCGTAGTCGGTGATGTCCTCGCCGCGGAACGTGACCGTCCCGTGGTCGAGGTCGCGGAGGCCCATCACCGTCCGGAACGTCGAGGTCTTGCCCGCGCCGTTCCGTCCCACGATGGCGACGCTCTCCGCCTCGCCGACGTCGACGTCGATGTTTCGAAGGACCGTGACGTCCTCGATCGTCGCCTCGACGTCGTCGAGTTCGAGCAGCATCACTCCTCACCCCGAATGCGACGCTTCACCGTGGAGTCCTCGAGGACCTCCTCCGGCGTGCCGTCGACGAGCTTCCGCCCCTGATCCATCGCGAACACCCGTTCGGCGTACTGAGCGATGAGTTCCATGTCGTGTTCGATGAACAGGACCGCCGAGTCGGTCGTCTCGAAGTACTCCTGCAGTCGGTTCATGATCTCGTGTTTGTTGTCGGTCGCGACCCCGCTGGTCGGCTCGTCGAGGATGAGCAGCTTCGGCCGCATCGCGACGCTCATGCAGACGTCGAGGATCTTCTTGTCGCCGTGGGGGATCGTCTCCGCCTTCACGTTCCGCCGTTCGGCGAGTCCGAATGTCTCGAGTAGTTCGACGGCCTCCGCGCGGCTATCGTCCTCCCAGAGGAGCACGGAGAACAGGGAGTTGCTCCGTCGCTCGCGAGAGAGCACCGCCGAACGGACGTTCTCGAGCAGCGTCAGGTCGTTACACACCTGCGGGATCTGGAACGAGCGGACGAGCCCGCGCTTCGCGCGGTCGTGAACCGGCGCGTCGCCGAGCGTCTCGCCGGCGAAGACGACCTCGCCGTCGGTCGCTTCGAGGACGCCGGTGAGCAGGTTCACGAACGTCGTCTTCCCGGCCCCGTTCGGGCCGATGATGCCGACGATCTCCCCGCTCTCGATCTCGAAATCGACGTGATCGACGGCCGTGAGCTCGCCGAACTTCTTGGTCAGCTCCCTCGTCTCGAGGACTGTCATTCCCGTCGCCTCCCCTCGATCAGTTCGCTCGCCTTCCCGTGTACCCGTCTGGCGATCCCCGCCACGCCCTCGGGCTCGAACACGACGATGAGAAACAGGACCAGCCCCATCACGAAGTGCCAGTACTCGGTGAACTGCTGGGCCTCCGAACGGATGAGGATGAACGCCCCCGCGCCGGCGATCGGCCCGAAGAAGGACCCCACGCCGCCGAGGACGGTCATGAACGCCAGTTCGCCGGACCGCGACCAGTGGAGGACGGTGCCCGGCGTGACGTGGCTGTTGAGGAAGGCGTACATCGCGCCGCTGACCCCGGTGAAGACGCCCGAGACGATCGTCGCGTACCAGCGGTACCGCACGACGGGGATCCCGATGGCACGGGCGCGTTCGGGGCTGTCGCGGATCGTCTTGAGCGTCAGCCCGAACGGGGAGTTCATGAACACCCACATCAGCGCTATCGAAACGAGGAACGACAGGAGGATGACGTAGTAGAGGACGCCCTGGAGGTAGCCGCTGTAGCCCCAGACCGCGACGTAGTCGATGCCGGCCACGGTCGGCGACGAGATCGGAACCCCGTCCGTGCCGCCGGTGTAGGTGTACAGCTTCACCGTGACGACGTACAGGAGGAAGCTCAGCGCGAGCATCAACAGCGCGTAGTACACCTCGGTGTGCCTGACCGAGATGTACCCGATGACGACCGCGAGGACGGCCGCCGCGAGGATCCCGATCGGGAGCAGCACGAACAGCTCGCGGACCTCCGTGTACCGGAGGACCAGACCGATCGCGTACGCCGATCCGCCGAAGAACGCGGCGTGACCGAACGACAGCAGTCCGGTGTACCCGAGCAGCACGTTGAACGCGACCGCGGCGATCGCGAACGCGAGGATCTGCGCCGTCAGGAAGACCTCGAACTGCCCGGTGCCGGGGAGGTACGGCAGCCCCAGCGCGAGCACGACGAGCCCGGCGGTCGCGAGACCCGACGGGGTCGTGAAGCCCTCCCGAACGGTACCTGCAATCCCGACGTCAGTGTCCTGACTCATGCTTTGATGTCTCCGAATAGACCGGTCGGTTTGATCAGCATCACGGCGGCCATCAGCAGGAACACGATCGCGAGCGCCAACTGCGGAACGTAGTAGGTGCCGAACGACCGCATGAAGCCGATGAGCAGGGAGGCGGCGATCGCCCCCTTCAGGCTACCGAGTCCGCCGATGACCAGCACCGCAAACGCCAGAATGACGAACTGGAGCGAGAGCCCGGTCGTCATCGACGCGTTCGGCAGGTACAGCGCCCCGCCCAGCCCCGCCAGCGCGACGCCGATGACGTACACCTTGAGGTGGACCGACCGCGTGTCGATGCCGGTGACGCCCACGATCTCCGCGTCCTCGGCCATCGCCAGCGTGATCTTGCCCAGGCGCGTCCCCTCGAAGAAGTAATAGAGGGTGACGGCGATCACGGCGGTAACGCCCGTGGCGAACAGCGTCCACAGCGGGTAGCGGGAGCCGAACAGCGTGACGCCGCCGAGGAGGTTGGACGGTGCGGTCGCGGTCACCGGCTGTCCGCCCCAGATGAACTTCATCCCGTCTTCCATCATCAGGATGACGCCGAACGTCGCCAGCAGCTGGTAGTCGTCCTCGAGCCCGTATATCGGCCGGAACATCGTCCGTTCCATCGCGAGCCCGACGATCGAGACGACCGCCGGCACGACGAGGAGCAACCCGACGAGGAGCACGACGAACAGGACGCCGCTCCCGACCGACCCGCCGAGCGCGGTGACCACCCGCGTGATGACCGTCGCGGACACGTAGGCCCCGAGGACTAGGAACGCGGCGTGCGCGAGGTTCAGGAAGTTGAGCATCCCGTAGATTATCGAGAGGCCGGTCCCGAGCAGGAACAGCACCGACGCCAGGAACAGCGCGTTCAGGACGAGCGGCACCTGCTGGGTGAGTAGGTCTATGGGCATCGTCGCTGGTCAGATGCTGTCGAGCCACTCGCCGGTGGTCTTGTTGACGGGCGGGTTCACCTCTTCCTTGGCGATCCAGACGGGGTCCCGCAGCGAGATGTTCTCGCTGCTGGTGTCCGAGAACCCCCAGAACGACGGTTCGACCGCGTTGTGGCTCCCTCGGGGAATGCTGAGGAAGCCGCTCGCGGTGTCGAAGCCGATACCCTCCATCGACTGGATCCACGCCTCGGGGCCGGGGTACTCCCCGCTGAGGTTGTACGCCCGCTCGACGGCGTGGACGTAGCCGTGCAGCGCCTGCCAGGCGTGGAAGGCACCGTGCGCGTACGGCGACGCGTCGTACCGCTCCTCGAAACTCGTGACGAACTCCTCGTGGAGCGAGTTCCACCCCAGGACCCCGTAGGGGAAGTGGGGACCACGGGCCCCGAAGAGGAGGCCGTCGGGGACCTGCTTCGGCGCGTCGGCGAACACGTGCGTCCCGCCGCTGAAGCAGGGCAGCGTGTCGTCGAACAGCCCCCGACCGTTGGCCTGCGTCATGAAGTTCACCAGGTCACCGCCCCAGAGGCTGGAGAAGAGGTAGTCGGGGTTGCTGTCGTTGAGGGCGCTGATGGTCGAGCTGAAGTCCTCGTTGGGGAACGGCGTGAACCGCGACTCGACGACCTCGACGTCGATGCTGAACGCATCGATGGCCTTCCTGAACAGGTTCCAGTTGTTCCGCCCGTAGGCGTAGTCCTGGTTGACGCCCGCGACGGTCTCGACGTCCGGGAGCGCGTTCTTCAGGACCAACGCCGCGCCGACCGCGTCGGTCGAACTGCTGGCGCACGTCCGGAACACGTACTTCGGGTCGGTGATCGCGTTGTCGAACAGCTCCGTCGTCCCCGTGTCCCAGATGATCGTCGGCTGGCCGAGTTCCTCGGCGATCGGCCCAACCGTGAGGGCGTTCGCGCTGGAGATGTATCCGATGATGATGTCGTAGTTCTCCTGGGTGGCGAGCTGGCGGTACTGCTGTGAGATGTTCTCGTTGTTCTCGTCGTACTCCTCCATCTCGATCGTCCGCTCGCCGAGGATACCGCCGTTGTCGTTGATCTTGTCGACGATCATTCGGGCGGCCTGCATCATCGGCGTGCCGAACACCGCCGCCGGCCCGGAGGTGAACCCCACGCACGCCATCCGAAGCGGTTCGCTGGGAATCTCGCCGCCACCGCCGCCACCGCCACCGCCGCCGTCCGCCGCCGGGTTCGAGCAGCCCGCCATCGACGCCGCGATCGTCGCGGCGCCGGCCCCCTTCAGGAACGTCCGCCGGTCGAGGTGGGGGTCGACGGGGGGGATTCCGCGCTGTACGATGTCTCCGTCCGGCTTGAGGGGTGGCCGCATGGACCAACCGTATGTAAGTATCGTTAATAACTATTCCCCTTGTCCCGGACCCTCGACGGGGAGAGAAAAACCGGTAGAGCGGCACTGATCTCCCAGGGCCTCCCGTACTCGGATGATTCGAAACGTCTCACCGGGCGGTATCCCGCGTCGCCCGATCACTCCTCGCGCGCTTCGAGCGACGTCCGGCGGACCTTCCCGGAACTGGTCTTCGGCAGGTCCTCGATGAACTCGATCTCGCGGGGGTACTCGTACTCGGCCAGGCGATCCCTGACGTCCCGCTTGAGCGCCGATTCGAGGTCCGAACTCGGGTCGTACCCGGCAGCGAGGACGACGAACGCCTTCGGCACCTCCCCGCGCTCCTCGTCGGGCACGCCGATCACGCCGGCGTCGGCGACGGCCGGATGGGCCGCGAGCGCCTCCTCGATCTCGACCGGCCCGATCCGGTAGCCCGCGCTGATGATGACGGTGTCCTTCCGGGAGGTGAACTCCAGGTAGCCGTCCTCGTCAAGGGTACCGAGGTCCTCGGTGAGGAGCCACCCGTTTCTGACCTTCGCGTCCGTCTTCTCCGGCTTGTTCCAGTACTCCTTGAAGCAGACCGGGTTGCCCTCGAACCGAACGGCGATTTCGCCGATCTCACCCGGCTCGACGGTCGGTTCCGCCGTCTCGGGATCGACGATGGCGATCTCGTGGCCGGGTGCGCGACGACCGATCTTCTCCGCCCGCGATTCGACGAGCGCCGTGCAGTCGCCGACGATCATGTTCGCCTCCGTCTGCCCGTACGCCTCGTGGACGGCCGCGCCCTCGAAGACGTCCTGCGCCCAGTCGACGATGCTCTGACCGAGCGACTCGCCGCCGCTCGGGACGCACCGGATGCTGGAGACGTCCCACCGACCCGGGTCCTCCAGTTGCTCCATCATCCGCAGCGCCGTCGGCGGGGCGAAGTAGTTGGTCACGTCGTACCGCTCGATGACGTCCATCGCCGTCGCCGGGTCGAAGGTCTCGTCGGCCGTGTAGGCGACGACGGGCCGACCGTAGAACAGGCCGGGGAACACCACGTCGAACAGGGTGGCGACCCAGGCCCACTCGGAGGGCGTCCAGAACACGTCGGTGTCGCGGAGCTCCAGATTACAGAACCCGGTGACGAACAGGGGGAGGTTCCCGAGCAGGACGCGGTGGGCGTGGCGGACGCCCTTCGGGTCGCCGGTCGTGCCCGAGGTGTAGATGATGATGGCGTCGTCCTCGGCGTCCGTCCGGACCGTCTCGAACGCCGACGAGTTCGCCTCGACGACCTCGGCGAACGCCGCCTCGCCGTCCCCGGAGGCGGCCGCGCCGACCGTCACGACGGTTTCGAGCGACGACACCTCCCCGGCGACGGCCCGGAGGGTGTCGACGTTGGAGTCGTCGACGACGCACGCGACCGCCCCCGCGTCGTCGAGCCGGTACCGGACGGCGTCGGTGCCGAACAGCGTGCTGAGCGGGACGGACACCGCGCCGAGCTTCCAGCACGCGAGGTGCGCGAGGACCGTCTCCGGCCGCTGTCGCGCGTTTATCCCCACGCGGTCGCCGCGTTCGACGCCCCGCCGCCGGAGGTAGTTCGCGACGGCGTTCGCCGCGTCCCGGAGCTCCGAGAACGTGTAGGTCTCTCGCCCCCCGTCACCGTCGTCGGCGTAGACGGCGACCCGCTCGCCCTCCTCGGCCCAGCGATCGCAGACGTACGTCGCCATGTTGAACGACTCGGGGACCTCCCACTCGAAGGCGTCGAGCAACTCGTCGTAGCTGTCCCACTCCCGCTCGTAGAAGTGGTACGCGTCTATCCGGGTCTCCTCCAGCATGTGCCACCAGATAGCGAGCGGAACTATACAACTTGCGGTGGGGTCGCCGGCCGCCGGTTCGCGGCGACGTCCTTCCGCGACGGGGACGCGTCGGTGGTCCGCCCACCTCCGACCCGCTCCGCCGAAAAAGTATAAGTGTCCGTCCGAGAATCATCGTCCACTTCGCCATGCGAGCCTCAGTCATACCGGAAACCGGCGGTCCGGACGTCATCGCGGTGCGGGACGTACCCGACCCGGAGGTCGGGAGCGACGACGTCCTGATCGAGGTGCGAGCCAGCGCGGTCAACCACACGGACGTCTGGATACGACGCGGCTACGAGGGCGATCCGCCCATCGTCACCGGGATCGACGTCGCCGGCGAGGTCGCCGAGGTCGGTGCGGACGTCGACGACCTCGCGCCCGGCGACCGCGTCGTGCTCTACTGGAACACGACCTACTGCGGCGGGTGCGAGTTCTGCAACGACGGCGAGACGACGATGTGTCGCGACTACGGCGGACTGGGGGTCAAGCGCGACGGCGGCCACGCCGAGTACGTCGCCGTCGAGGCGCGCCACGCGGTGGAACTCCCGGACCACGTCCCCTTCGAGGAGGCGGCCGCGGTCCCCTCGAACTTCGGGACCGCGTGGCGCGGCCTGCTCACCCGCGCCGGCGTCGGCTCGAGCGACGAGGTGCTCGTCCTCGGAGCGAGCGGCGGCGTCGGCCACGCCGCCGTCCAGATCGCCGCGCACGCGGGGGCGACGGTCTACGCCGCCAGTTCCTCGGCGGAGAAGGCCGAACGGCTCCGCGACCTCGGCGCGGAGCGCGTCGTCGACTACACCGAGACGGCCATCGACGACGCGGTCGCGGACCTCACCGGCCGTCGCGGCGTCGACGTCGTCTTCGAGTCGGTCGGCGGCGAGACCTACGAGCAGGCGGTGCGGAGCCTGGCCCGCGGCGGCCGACTGGTCACCGTCGGCGCGACGACCGGCGATGCCGATCAGGGGATGCTCCACCACGTGTTCTGGAAGCAACTCGAGGTGATCGGGGCGACCGGCGCGACGATGGGCGAGTTCGAGGACGTGCTCGGGGCGTTCTTCGACGGCGACGTCGAACCGGTCGTCGATTCGGTCATCTCGCTGGAGGAGATACCCGCGGCCCACGAGCGACTGTCGAGGGGCGACGGCTTCGGGAAGATCGTCGTGAGGCCGTAGCCGATGTCGAACCGGACGCTCGACCGGCTGGAGTCACGGGTGGGCGCCACCGTCGAGTCGGTCGAGGGGTTCACCGTCGAGGGCGGTAAGGTCGCCGAGTTCGCGGCCGCGGTCGGCGACGACGATCCCGTGTTCCGCGACCCGGAGGCGGCGGCCGACCGCGGGTTCGAACGCCGACCTGCCCCGCCCACGTTCACCCGGTCGTCGATGTTCCCGCGGTACCGGCCCGACGGCGTCGGTCGGCTCGGGTTCGACCTCGGGTTCGACATCCGGTACGAACTCCACGGCGAACAGGCCTACGAGTTCGCGCGACCGGTGTACGTCGGCGACACGCTCTCGGCGACGACGACGCTGACCGACGCGTACGAGCGGGAGGGCCGACAGGGCGGAACCATGACGTTCGCCGTCCTGGAGACCGAGTACGTCGACGCGGGCGGCGCGCCGGTCGTCACCGAGCGGGAGACGCTCATCGAGACCGACGGCCCGGTGGCGGAGAGCGATCGGGACCCCGACCCGATCGATCGAGACGCGACTCCCGACGGGGCCAGCGTCCGGCAGCCGGTCGCCGGATTCGAGCCGGTCGACTCGGTCGCCGACGTCGCGGTCGGCGACGCCGGCCCGACGGTCATCGTGGAGGAGCTGGTGCCGCAGGACTTCGTCCGGTACGCCGGGGCGAGCGGCGACTTCAACCCCATCCACTACGACGAGCGGTACACGCGGGCGCTCGGAAACCGAAGCGTCTTCGGCCAGGGGATGCTCGTGGCCGGCTACGCCGGCCACCTCGTCACCGACTGGTTCGGGGTCGCCGCGATCCGACGGTTCCGGACCCGGTTCACCGCCCGCGCCTGGCCGGGTGACACGCTGACCGTGACCGGGGAGGTGACCGGCGTCGACGCGCCGGAGGTGACCGCCGAACTCACCGCGACGCGCCAGACGGGACAGACGGTCCTGCTCGGGGACGTCACGGCGACGATCCCGACCGCGGACCGCGCGTGACGCTCGGGGGCGGGTCTCGCCCCAGTTCGGGATCGGCGTCCACGACGTCTCCGTCGGGAAACTCGCGCGAGCGACCGGGCGAACCGCCCCGTCCGTTCCGGCGACGCCGACGCTCACTCCCCGAACCGGGGGAGCGACTCGAGTTCGGCCGCGTCGACGTTCTCGAAGGACTCCCGGGCGAGCGTGCGCTTGTGGACCTCGTCGGCCCCGTCGACGATGCGGAACGACCTGACCGAGGCGTAGAAGTCTGCGATGGGGAGGTCGTTCGACATCCCGCTTCCCCCGCAGAGCTGGAGCGCGGTGTCGACGGCGTCCTGCGTGACGTTCGCCGTGAACACCTTGCAGGCGGACACCTCGTGGCGGGCGGTCTCCCCGCGGGCGATCTTCGTCGCCGCGTCCCGGACCATCGTCCCGGCGGCGTGCAGCCGTATCTCCGCCTCGGTGACGGCGAACCGAGGACCCTGTTTGTCGGCCAGCGTCCCGCCGAACGCCTCGCGCTCCGAGAGGTACGCCTTCGCGACGTCGAGCGCGCGCGTCGCCATCCCGGTGTAGCGCATGCAGTGGGTGAGCCGGGCGGGACCGAGGCGCTGCTGGGCGTGCGTGAACCCCTCGTTCTCGGTCCCCAGCAGCGCCGATTCGGGGACGCGCACGCCGTCGTACTCGATCTCGGCGTGGCTGGAGTGGACGGTCGACGGCCCGAGGTGGGGGATGTCGCGGACGATCTCGACGCCGTCGGCGTCGGCGGGGACGAGAAAGAGCGACGTACCGGCGTAGGGGTGGGCGTCCATGTCGGTGCGCGCCATGACGATCAGCACGTCGGCCTCGCTCCCCTGAGTGGTCCACCACTTGTGGCCGTCGATCACCCACTCGTCGCCGTCGCGCTCCGCCCTCGTCCGCATCATCTTCGGGTCCGACCCCGCGCCGTCGCGCGGTTCGGTCATCGAGAACGCCGAGACGATGTCGCCGGCGACCAGCGGCTTCAGGTACTCCTCCTTCTGCTCCTCGGTGCCCACCAGTTCGATCGTGTGCATGTTCCCCTCGTCCGGCGCGGCGACGCGCATGGCCGGCGCGCCCAGCAGCGACCGCCCCGCCTGTTCGAACAGCGGCAGGACGTCCCGGAAGTCATGGCCCATTCCGCCCCACTCCTCGCCGATCTGCGGGCAGTAGACGCCGCGGTCGCGGGCCTCCTCGCGGAGGTCGGCGACGACCGCCTCGGAGACCGCCTCGCCGCCCGGATGCTCGCGTTCGACCGGCAGTACCACCTCGTCCATGAACCGCCGCGCGCGCTCGCCGAGCTCTCGCCCCGTCTCGGAGTCGTTGTACTCCATGGACCACCCTGTGGCCGCACCCACATAGTTTAGTGGGCCGGGGGAGAGTCGAGTAGCAGACGTTCGAGCATGTATCGAGCTACCCCACTGGAGTCCGTACGTCCGTTCGGCGCGAGTACCCATGAGTGACGAGTACCTGAACAGGATCGTCGACGAGGCGGCCCTGGCCGAGTACCTGGACGCGGAGCTCGGCTCCGCGACGGCGTTCGAGGTGACCCGCCACCGGGCGGGCCACTCGAACGAGACGCTGTTCGTCACGTGGGGCGAGCGCGAGCTCGTCCTCCGGCGGCCGCCCCCGGGAACGACGGCCGACACGGCCCACGACGTGCTCCGGGAGTACCGGGTGATGGACGCGCTCCAGGGGACCGACGTTCGCGTGCCGCGGACCGTACTCGGCTGCGACGACCACGGCGTCATCGGGTGCGACTTCTACCTCATGGAGCGTGAACGCGGCGACGTCCTCAGGGAGGACGAACCCCCCCGGTTCGCGACGCCGGAGCGCCGACGCCGGATCGGGGAGGAACTCGTCGACCGGCTGGCGGAGGTCCACGCCGTCGACTACGAGGCGGTCGGACTCGGCGACTTCGGGCGGCCGGAGACCTACACCGAGCGGCAGGTCGACCGGTGGCACCGGCAGTTCGACTGGGCCTTCGACGTCACGGCGGCCGAGCGGGACGTGCCGACGATCCGGGAGGTGGGCTCCTGGCTCGACGACAACGTCCCGGAGTCGCATCCGAACGCGCTCGTACACGGCGACTACAAGCTCGACAACGTCGTGTTCGGGCCGGGCGCGCCCCCGAATATCGCCGGCATCTTCGACTGGGAACTCAGCACGCTCGGCGATCCGCGGTTCGACCTCGGCTGGTTGCTCACCTACTGGCGGGACCCGGGCGACCCCGAGGCGGCCATCCCGGAACTGGTCCCGACGTTCACCGACCGGGACGGCTACCCGACAAAGGGGGAACTCGTCGAGCGATACGAGGCCGCCACGGGGATCGCGTTCGAGAACGGCCGGTTCTACCGCGCCCTCTCGGTGTACAAGCTCGCGGCGCTCTGCGAGATGTTCTTCCGCCGCCACCTTGAGGGGAACGCCGACGACCCGATGTACCCGAAGATGCGCGAGCGCGTCCCCGCGATGGCTGACTGGGCGATGCGGATCGTCGAGGGTGACGAGCCGATCTAGCGGTTCAGGTCGTACCCCCGCTGCCGGTCCCAGACGTTCGCGCTCGCGGTGTCGCCGAGCCGGTCCTTCCGCACCTTCCCCGACGGGGAGCGCGGCAGGTCCTCGCGGATCTCGACGTACCGGGGGAGTTTGTGGTACGTCAACTGCTTCTCGCAGTGCTCGCTGACGTCGATCGGGCTCAGCCGCGCACCCTCCTCCGGGACGACGACCGCCTTGATCGCCTCGTCGTCGTCCCCCGCCGACACGCCGAAGACCGCGGACTCCCGAACCGCCGGATGGGTGTCGATGACGGTCTCGATCTCGAGCGAGGAGATGCGGCCGGCGACGCGACCGAGGTGGATGGTGTTCGTCTTGCTCGCGACGAAGTAGAGGTAGCCGTCATCGTCGACGTAGCCGACGTCGTTCGTGTGGATCCACTGGTTCCGGCAGACCTCGACCGTCAGTTCGTCGTCCCCGTCGAACCCCCGAAACATGGCGTTCGGGGCGGTCGGACGGATGAGGATCTCGCCCGTCTCCCCGGTGGGGACCTCCCAGTCGTCCCCGTCGACGATCCTGATCTCCGCGTGGCCCACGGGTTTACCGACGCTCCCGAGCCGCCGATCGCCGGGGCGGTTCGACGTTGCGAGGGTCGCGCTCGGCGTGATGCCGTAGGCCTCGAGGACCGTCACGCCGAACCGCCGCTCGAAGTTCGCGATCATCGTCTCGTCGCTCCCGAACCCGAAGCCGTGACCGACGGCGTACGCCACCGGGTTCTCGTCGTCGCGCCGGCGCTCCTCCTGGTTGTACAGGACGGACAGCATCCGCCCCAGGTAGAGGAACACGGTCGCGTCGTACTGTCGGATCCGCTCCCAGAACCGGCCGCAGTCGAACTGCTTCTCGAAGGTGAACTCGGCCCCGCTGCTCAACGCGCCGGCGACGCCCATCTGCATCGGGTAGCTGCTGTAGAACGGCAGCGTCGTGAAGATGCAGTCGTCCCGTGTGAGGTCGAGGAGATCACGGCACGACTCCCGGCCGGTGTTGACGTAGGAGTAGTGGGGGAGCGCGACGCCCTGCGGGTGCGTCCGCCGGTACCGCTGCACGTAGATCACCGAGCAGGTGTCCGCCCCCCCGACATCGGCGTCGGGGGGCGCGGAACCGTCGCCCGCGAGTAGCTGATCGAAATCGCGATAGGGTCCGTCGGGACCTCCCTCCCCGGCGAAGAACTCGGTACCGACGGTGGACGTCTCGTTCCTGACGGCCTCGTACGCCGACTCGGTGTCGGCGTCGAGAACCACGATGTCTGCGTCGGTCGCTGAAAGCACGTACGCCAGCGTCTCCCCGGTGAACCGCGTGTCGACGGGGGCGGCGATGGCCCCGATCTTCGCGAGCGCGAAGACCGCGTACAGGTACTCCGGGCGGTTGTACATGTAGAGACAGACCGCGTCACCGGCGGTGACGCCGTTCGAGACCAGTTCGTTCGCGATCGCGTTCGCCCGCGAATCGAGGTCGGCGTAGGAGTACGCCGCGTCCTGGTAGCGGAAGAACGTCTCGTCGCCGCGCTCCGCCGCGCGTCGCTCCAGGAGTTCGCCGAGCGTCCGGACCGAACCCGATCCGCCCGCCATCTCACTCCCCCTCGCTTCGGGGCCGCCGCTCGAGTTCTCCGACCGCCTCGACCAGCCGCTCGCCGATGTTCTCCGGGTGGTTTCCCGCGAAGTCACGCGAGTGCCCGAAGACGCCGATCGCGTGGCGTCGGTCGTCCGCGTCCCGGAACCCGACGCCGACGGAGAGGATCCCGAGCACCGCCTCCCCCTCGCTGACCGCGAAGCCGCGTTCGCGAACCGTCTCGAGTTCGGCGATGAGGTCGTCGACGTCGGTCGTCGTCCGTCGCGTCTGCTCCGGGAGGCCGTGGTGGTCGGCGACCCGCTCGACGTACTCGTCGGACGACCCCGCGAGGATCGCCTTCCCCAGCGCGTGCGTGTGGAGGTACGAACGCTTCCCCACGCTCCCGTACGTGGTGGTCGCATCCGCCGGCGTCGCGTTCTCCATGAAGTAGCCGCGGCCGAACTCCTCGGCGACCCCCCACGTCGACTCCGCTAGCTCCTCGGCGACGGACCGGACCGTCCGGACGATGGGCCGCTCGACGCCCGCCGCGTACTTCGCCGCCGTTCCGTGGGTCAGAAACCGGAGCCCGAGCCGGTACGTCCCGCCGTCGTTGACGAGGTACCCCTCCACCTCGAGCGTGGCCAGGTAGTTGTGGACCGAACTCTTCGAGAGGTCCAGTTCCTCCGTCAACTGGGCCGGCGTCGCTCCGCCGAGCGCCTGCAGCCGATTGATCAACTCGAACGCCGTCCGAACCGACTGGACCTGCCGGGATGGGGTGTTCGCGAGCATTGCACGATACATCGGGACTGTGTACATAGCACTTTCGCTAATTGTAAACGATTTATGGCGAATCGAGGCATCAATCGGACGATGTCGTCCACTTCTAGCGGAAACCGTCGTCATACTGTGTTTCGTTGGAACGTGGGTTCGATTTGAGGGCACGTTTCTACTCGGTTTCTGGGGGTTCGACGATGCCGGATGCGGACGAAAACGACGGGATAGGTGGCGATCCGAGCTGTTGCGTCCTTGTGATAAGGTTGGAAATGAGGACTGCTCGTCGGACGGTCCACGAATAGTAGATATAATCTATAGATTATATTAACTACAGTATACAGATACTGGACTGGTCCGCTATCCGTTCAGAGGTAGGAAACCTGTCCTCTGGTGGCCATATCACTCATCATGGAGTCGGTTCGCGTACACATGGCAGGTGTTGCTACTAGCATCGGCCGGTTAAACCGGTTTGACAGGGAGGGGTTTGTGGGTCGAGTGTCCGTATCACGGTGAGACCCTAAAAGGAGTATAGAACGGAGAGCCTGTTGAGGACTCGTAGCATGTGTGGGCGATGGCGTCCGTTAGAGCGTTCGCCGTCTATCGCCATGCTCTAGGGCTCCCGCTCAAGGAACAGTCGCCATCTTACAGCTACTCGATGGAGATCCGTCGTACCAGGTGCTCTTAACAGAACCCGGCCCAGGCCTCGTTGAACGTATAACGACTGTACTCATGTTACGACATTTGTCGAGTTCACTATAGAATTTGCAATTAAACAATGTTATGAGCCCTGTTATTCCATTTTGTGGCTAGAAAAAGATGAGGAGCGTACGACCACCATCTTGCACTTTATTCTCGGCTAGATCAACCGCCTCGGACGAAAACGAAAAGATTAGCGAAAGGAGATGCGAGATCGCGCGCAGTTCCAGATGGAAGTGCGGTGAGATATTGTCGATCCATATATGCTAACCATCGTTAAGGACGGTTCTGAGTCCACTAACCCAACAAAGGAGGGTAACGAGGGAGACTAACGTGTTTGTTACCACCACCCCAGTAGGCTGTCTCGTCTTATACGATGAGGTGCCCGACAACGAAGAGAGAATCCAAATCAGCCGTACCGCCTTGGGTGCGTTTGGTGTGTTCAAACAAGATGGGGTAGGCGAAAAGAGGAGCTCAAGTGGGGGTCCCCACGTGGTCAATAAACTAGAGTCGCGGTGGCGATGTCCTACTCTACCAGTATACATTGGAACAGTAAATGGAGATGTCTATCAGGTCACGTATCACTGGGTCCTCTGGTCGAGAGGATCGTCAGTAGCGGTGTAACACTTCCGTTTACCGTCGACGTTTGTCAGTTAACGGGATGGACCGGGCTGTCCCAAACAACCCGAGATCGTGCTCAGAGACGGACCCGCGAACGGTGCTTCCTGACTGTTAGAGAGTGACAAGGGGTGATCGCGTCCTCTTCCGCGCCACTTCAACCGAGGCGGTGTTCCGAGACCAGTACACAACAGTCAGTACAGCCGTCAGGCATCTGTGAGGATGGAGCGACATCCACCGGTACAGCAGGATGCTGATCATGCCGTGTATCGGAAGGGGAGACATCGGGGCGTTTGACCGCCACAAACGTCCTATCGAGACCTCAAACCAGGTTCCCACAACTCGCGTCAGGGCTTTTCGCTTGGAGGTTAAACATACGGAGCCTTACTACTCTCCGGTATTCGTACTGCGACATCGAATATTGTGATATTCGGTAACGTCAAACGTAACCTCCTATTCTCTCAACCGTGACGATAGCTGCGACCGATCGCCGAGTGCCTGTCTAGTCCTCACCTTCGTCGGCTCTCTAGGACGACCGCGAACCGCGACCGGGACTCGGAGCGCGAAGTCATCGTTCAGTACCGTAAACGAGGCGCGTATGGTAGTCCACTCGTACCGGTGATGATCGCGGGACCCTGACCGCACCCCGAAACGTGGTCGATGCTCGCTCACGCGGGTTCTGCGTCAAAAACCGTGAACCGGCGTTTGAATGGACCAAACCGCCATCGGCCAGTTCCCTCAGACATGTGTTCTCGTCTTAGCCACCGTAGGATGACAATTCCCGACACGGGCGTAGTGGAGTTCGAGCCGAGAGCGTGATAGTGCATGGCTGTAGTGATAACTCGACGCCCCGTCGTATTTCGGGATAGATCATCGACGGTTCGTAGGATCTTCGAGTGCTGTGCGTATTGAGCGTCACTACAGGGAGTGTACGCCAGACCCTCGATCCCGCTCGCTGGACCGCGACGGAGTCACCCTACGCGGAGCACGATCGCTTAACTCCATCCGGCCTGAGCAGAGACCATGGACGACCCAACTCCCGCGGCGGCAGAACTCCAGTTCACGACACCGGACATCACGTTCGGTGACGGCGCCACCGACCGTCTCGACGATGCACTCGGCCGTCTCGGCGTCGAACGTCCGCTTGTCGTGACGGACCGCGGTGTCGATGAGGCGGGCGTGCTCGATGCCGTGCTCGATTCCCTGCCCATGCCGGCGGAGACGTACTACGCGACGACCGAGCCCTCGACGGGAGATTTCGAGGACCTCCCCGAACAGGACATCGACGGAGTCGTCGCGGTCGGCGGTGGGTCCTGTCTCGACTCGGGGAAACTCGCGGCACTCCTGCTCGTCCACGGCGGCACGCCCGTAGACTATGTCGGCGTCGATGCCGTCCCCGGCCCTATCGCGCCGCTCGTAGCTGTTCCGACCACCAGCGGAACCGGATCACAGGCCACTCAGACCGTCGTGGTGACCCACGAGGGGATAAAGCGGGGAATCAGCGACGAGTACCTCCGTCCAGACATCACGCTCGTCGACCCGGCGGTGACGATCGGACTGCCACCGAGAGTCACCGCTCGATCCGGCTTCGACGCGTTCGTCCACGCGCTGGAGTCTCTCACGGGACGAGACTACCGCTGGGTGCCGGATCGGGCGATTACTTACCAGGGGGCTAATCCACTGTCCCGTCCTCTTTCGAGACGGGCGCTCCACCTTGTTCATGGGTCACTTGAGCGTGCAGTCTTCGACGGTACCAACCGGGACGCTCGACGGGCGATGTCGCTGGGATCCCATCTCGCCGGCGTCGCGTTCTCGAACGCGGGGCTCGGCGCGATCCACGCCATCGCCAGCACCGTCGGCGGCATGACCGGTCGACCACACGGCGAATGCCTGGCCGTATCGCTCCGCCCGGGCCTCGAGTACAACCTCCCCGCCCGCCAGCGAGAGTACGCGGCCATCGGTCGAGGACTGGGCGTCACCATACACGACGACGACGAGCGGGCAGCGCGGGCGTTCATCGACGAGGGGGACCGCCTCCGCAAATCGCTCGGGCTCCCGGGATCGTTCGCCGCGCTCGGACTCGACGCGGGCGACCTCGACACGATGGTCAAGAACACGCTGGTCCAGGAGCGTCGCCTCGTAACGAACCCACGGACGGTTACCGAGGACGTAGGCGACACGTTGGCGCGATATCTGGGGTGACTGATACGCGTACGACCGACTGGCCGTCGATGGTGACGGGAGCATGGGAGTTATATCGACTCTTTCGGATAGCTACTGTATGCGTGTTGCCGCGTTCACCAGCTACGACAGTCCGTCCGATATCGAAGTGCAGACCCATGCCGACCCGACGCCGGAGAGGGGCGAGGCGGTCGTGGCCGTCCATGCCGCGTCGCTCAATCACCGTGACCTCTGGAAGCTGAAGGACGAACGACGGACCGACCGCCAGGAACTCCCGTTCGTTCCGGGGAGCGACCTAGCTGGCATCGTCGAGCGAACTGGCGAGGGCGTCACGGGCGTCGAGGAGGGGGACCGGGTGGTCCTCTGTCCGCTTCGGACGTGTGGGACGTGTCGGTTTTGTCGCGAGGGGCCTGAGAACGTGTGTAGTCACTACGATATTTACGACGGCGCGTTCGCCGAACGCGTCACCGTCGATGCTGACCGTCTCGTCGTCCTCCCGGATTCCGTCGGCTTCGCGGCGGCCGCTGCCCTCCCCGTCGCCTACATGACCGCCTATCGGATGCTTGCACGGGGGAACGCCACGGTGGACGACCGTGTATTCGTTCCCGGGGCGACCGGCGGGGTCGGCCTCGCCGCCGTCCAACTCGCAAACCTCATCGGAGCCGAGACCATTGGGACGTCCTCGTCGGGCGAGAAGCTCGCCCGCGTCGAACGAGCGGGACTGACACACGCGGTCCAAACCGGCGCCCCAGAGGAGATGCACGCGGCGGTCGAAGCCATCGGAGAGGTCGACGTCACCATTAACCACCTCGGCGGACCGTTCACCCGCGTGGGCGTCGACGTGTTACGCAGAGGTGGGCGGATGGTCGTCTGTGGCCGCACCGCCGGCCGATATCCCGACTTCGACGCTCGTGACCTCTATCTCGGCCACAAACGCATCATCGGGAGCACGCTCGGGACTCAGACCGACCTCGAGCGGCTGGTGGCCTACGTTGCCGACGGACGTCTGCGACCCGTTGTCGGAAAACAGTACCAGCTGGCAGGAACTCGAGAGGCGTTCGATGACATGGCCGACCGCCAACTGGTCGGGAAGCTCGTCGTCCGTCCACACGAGTGAGGTGTGGGGCTCGACACTACAGAGATGTGTCGATGAGATTCGTGTAAGCGGTGTCACCCGGCCGGAGGACGGTGCTCCGGTGTTCGGATCGTCGATCGCCATCACGTCATCAGAGAAAAGACTTTGCTAGATGAGCACAAGGATCAGAGCATGACGCTTGACACCGAGCCGTTTCTGTACGAGTTTACGCCCGGAGCGATCAGGTTCGGACGCGGCTGTACCGCCGAGATGGGATCAGACTTCGCCGACCGCGGGTACGAACGGGCACTAGTGGTAACGGGGTCGAACGTGGGAGCTAACGAAGCGGTCATGGATCCGATAGCCGACGGCTTAGGAGACCGGCTGGTCGAGGTGTTCGATCGGACGACTCCGGAAAAGTCGATGCACACTGCGTACGACGCCCACGAGGTCGTCGAGGAGAACGACATCGACGTGCTGGTCGGCGTCGGAGCGGGCAGCAGCCTCGACATCGCGACGATGACGAGCGCGCTCTACGCACGCTATCGACCCGTAAGCGAGATACAGGCGGAAGTCGACCGGACGGGCCACGTAGTCGTCGAGGAAGCGAAAAACGAGTTCCTGCCGCTCGTATTCGTTCCGACGACGCTGACCGGGGCGGATCTCTCCGCGGGCGCGGGGATCAAGGTCCCCGAACGCCCGGGCGAGCGCGGTGTTCTGAACTCGGCGCTGACGCTGTCGGCGGGCTACTACGACCCCGATCTGTTCGAGACGACACCCGAGCACATTCTGATCGGGTCGGCGATGAACAGCTTCGATAAAGGTATCGAAGCACTGTACTCCAGACACGGCGAGCCGATCACCGATGGAACCGCGATCAGAGGGCTCCGGTACTTCCGGTGGTCGCTCCCTCGACTCCGCGAAGCTGACGACCCCACAGTGATGGAGCGAGCGGTCCTCGGTGGAATTCTGACGCAGTTCGGCGTGACCGTCCCTCACGCGACAAAGCTCGCGGTGGTCCACGCGATGTGTCACGCACTTCGCCATCAGTTCGGCGTTCAGCAGGGCATCGCCCACGCGCTCATCGTTCCGCACGCGCTACGATGGGTGCTGGACGAGTCAACCGGTGACGAGGCGAAACTCGCCGAAGCACTCGACGTGGCCGGCGCGGACGATACGAAAAAGGCCATCGTCGAAGCGGTGACCGCCGTCCGGGACGGACTACAGTTGCCGAGCCGACTACGGGACATCGACGGCGTGGCCAGAGGAAAACTTCGAGAAGCCGCCGTGCTCGCCCACGAGGACGCGCTCATGCGGAACGGACCGGACGACCTCGAGCCGACGGTCGATGCCATCGAAGCAGTCTTCCGGGCAGCCTGGTAGTCTGACTGTCCAGTGTGGACGAGCGAGCGCTCTGCGGGGCATCGACGTAGACAGACCGTCTGCCCGACTGCACGTCCGCACGTCCGGTGAATCGAGTTCGAGCGCAGCATGATCCGGGATTCGATCCCCGAGATCCCCATCACCCCGGCCGTTTTCGGGGCCGGCGGAGCGGCGTCACCCCCCGTTCTGTCTCCGTTCGACGATGTTGTGGGAAAGAAGAGAGAGCACGCGCTCGCCGTCGTCAGTATGGATAACTCGTTCGAAGTCGACGTACCCCCGGCCCGAGTGAGATGTCGACGGGGAGGTCTCAAGTACTTCGATGCGTAGCGAGAGCGTGTCTCCGGGGGTTACCGGTCGGTGCCACTGGAGGTCGTCCATCCCGAGCCCACCCATATTGGCGATTCCTTCCTCCCCACGGACAAATTCGGTGACGAACAATCGGACGGAGATACACAGCGTGTGGAGACCGCTCGCGACGAGTTCCCCGAACAGCGACTCCCTGGCCGCTTCCTCGTCCACATGGAACGGTTGAGGATCGAATTGCTCGGCGAACTCGATTATCTCCGCCTTCGTGACGGTGTAGCTGCCCGCTGTGAACGTATCCCCCACCTCGAGGTCTTCGAAATAGTACGTCATACGGAACCGAAACAACCTCCGGTACGATAATACTTCCGTGGAAACCGACACAGCTACTCGCGTGGTGTCAGTCCTCTGCCTGCAGGTCACGATTCGGACCGGTCGGACCCGGCCACTCCGGCAGCACGTGCTCGGTCCAGCGTCGAGAGAGCTTCGATGTCCGCACCACGTTCCACATTCGGAAGGACAACGTACGAGGGGCCCGACGTTCCTGCGAGTGCATCGGGATCGACACCGCCATCACGATCCAAGGGATTGATTCGGACACCGATAATGAGGTCCGTCACCGATACCGGTCTCGCCACAGGGACGAACGCCTCGCGAACGGTCGGCTTCTCGGCGGAAGCGACGGCGTCTTCCAGGTCGAACGTGACCGCATCGGCGTCGCTGCGAAGCGCGGTCCACATCATCGACGGATCGAACGCGGGCGTGAAGAGCGTCGAACGGACGGTCATCGAACACCACCCGTAGTCCGTCTAGTGACGGATGCCCGGTTCGGCGACCGCCAGGATCTCGACGGTACGTACGTAACTATCTCGTCGCAAGAGGACAGACGTTGCTGATCGACCGGGAACCCCCGGACGCTGCGATGAGCCGTGTGATCGTGGGATGCTCGGACGAGTGGGAACCGAGCATGTGGGAAACTACTCCGGGCGGACGTACTCGTTATCCTCGTTGAGACAGGGGAAGTCCCCCGGGTCGGGGACCCCCTCGGCGGGCCACGGCGGGGAGAGGTCCTTATCTGCGGGGTAGTGGAGCCGCCCACTGCCGTCCCACCCCCAACCGGCATCGCTGAGCGCCTTCCGTGCCTTGTCCTCGCTCCCCTCCGCGGGAGCCATCTTTGTTAGCGCCGACTTTTCGGGACGTGCTGGGTGGGCGTCCATTAGCGGACACGAGTAGAGTTGTGGTTCGGCTGCACCGCGTAGCGCTGTGGCGCTCATTCGCTTCCGGTCGATGGCCGCACCGACGGCCGCCCGGAACTCGCGGAACTGTCCGGGAGACCACGACTGCTGTGGGTAGAGGATGAACGGCATGAACCCGGGTTTCGATACCGTCTTGGCGACGTCACCTAGGTCGTTCTCGATGTTTTGGATCGACCCTGGCGAGAGATTCGGTGCGAGCTGGACTTCGTTGGCCCGGAACGCCTGGACTGCCGTCTGCTCGTTCCGGTAGGCCTGCAGGAACAACTCGTGGCCGGGTTTGTGAACGGGATGTCCGTCGTGGGGAACGAGGTCCAGGTGCGACCCGATCGAGAACTCGCGGATCGCGAACGGGCCGGCGCCGATGATGGTGTCCGGATCGAACCCTTCCGCGTTGTCCGGTGCGCCGCCTCTCTCCCACGACGACTTGTGCATGATTCCCCAGCGCGGCCATACCTTCTGAATCAGCGGTAGGTACGGGCTGTTGAAGACGAACTCCGTCGTCTTATCGTCGACGACGTTGATCGACTCGTAGTCAGGGGAACTGGCTTGGGGGTAGGCCCCCGGGTGGTCCCACAGTTGCTTGTAGGTGAACTTGACATCCTCGGCAGTCACCGGGTCGCCGTTGTGGAACGTCGCGTCCTTAAGCTCAACCGTGATGCGCTTCGCGTCGTCTTCGATCTCGTATGTTTTTGCCAGTATATCCTGTAGTTCGAAGTTTTCGTCGTACTCGGTGAGCGTTGAGGTGACGAGGTGGTTCCAGATCGCCTGTGCGCCCGAGGAGTCGATGATCGGGTAGTTTCCCGTCTCCATCGCGACAGGTGTGTCGACGGAAGCGATCTGCTTCATGTCCGTCTCCGACTGGATGTAGATGTGTGGGTTCGTCCGCGTAACACCCGCCTCTCCGACGGCGTTCAGCGTCACCGAGTCGGTCCTGACGGCACCGAACTCGTAGTTGGGGAAGATCGGCAGCGTCGAAAGGTCCTCGCTCATGATCGAGTGAGCTTTCGTCACGAGCTCCTGTCGTTCCTCCTCGCTCGATGCGTTCCCCTGCCCGACGGCTGGGTCGGTGTACTCACAGCTCGCGTAGTTCGGTGGGTTCGCCTGCCCGTTTCCACCGGCCCAGTCCGCACAGTACCGCCGCGTCATCTCCTGTGGGTCGAGCCGGTCCGGCGTGTTCGTGTGGTACCAGAACCCGATGTGATGCGTTCGCTTGTCCTGAATGGTGTTGTTGATCTGTGTCGTAAATTCGACGGGCTTGACCTCGACGGTTATCCCGAGTCGTTTCTCGAGGTTGTTCTTCATGATCGGCGCGGAGTCCTCCATGATCTTCGAGAGCCCCCCGAGGTTCGACCAGTACTCAATGGTCACCGTCGGTACACGCTCACCGAGATTCCCTCCACCGCTCCCACTCCCATCGCCTCCCATACAGCCCGCCAGGGAGATAGTCCCGCTTGCTCCGAGCGCCTGTATCAGACGCCGCCGACTGACAACCGACTTGTGTGAACTGTTCTCACTACCCATGTGTATGGTCATCTAGAACCTATCGTATATATATTTTGGGAGTGGTGTAGTAACACTCCGCTAGTACAACCGTGATAGTCAATCGGAGAATCCTGTAAGTTGGACCCTGTCACTGAGACAGGTTTTCGCCGATCGACCTGAGTCGGCTCAACTTCTGGCGTTCCGAGCGATGAAGCGCCGCTACGGAGAGAAGACCCAGCCCCGCCGCCACCCCGAGGGTCGCTAACGCCACCCCATAGCCGCTCGTATCCACGGCGAGACCGAAGACGACTGGCGAGACGACGGTCCCCCCGAAACCGACGAGCGACTGGAGGGAGAGGGCCGTCCCCATCGACGCTTCGTCGACGACTTCGGTTATCGTTGCGGACGTCGGTGCGCTGTCGGCCGTGAGCGCGAGGCCGTACACCGTCAGTAATACGACGAGTACGGGCAGCGAGGGCCAGTCGAGAAAGCCCAGCGAGAAGCTGACGGTCGCGCTGATCGCCACGCGGTACCGACAGTCGTCAGGCGCCCCGCGTAGTCGCTTAGCCATCCACCGAGGAGGTTCCCTGGGCCACCGACTAGCATCACGATGGCCATCAGGCCCCCGGCACCGAGTGCCGAGTTGCCTCCAGTCACTACGGGAAGCGTCGTGAGGAACACTAGTAACCAGCTCCTGACTCCGAACAGTTCCCAGGCATGCCAGGTGTAGGTACTTACCGCGAAGAGATACCGCCGATTCCGCAGCACGGCGAAGCGGGACGGGTTGTCTGTAGTGTCGTCCGGGCCTTCGTGTCGTTTCCCGCCATCTGACTCGGCAGTAGACGGCTCACACGTGTCCGGCGGGTCGTCGGTAAGGGCGAGAACAGGGGTGCTGCGAGAAGCGCACCGACGCTCGTCACTGCGATCGCAGTTCGCCAATCGACGGCGGCCGCGACCGACGATGCCGCGAGAAACGAGACGCTGCTACTAGTCGAGTACGCCCCGACGTACACACCGAACGCTCTACCCCGGGTCTCCGTCGGGAACCAGGAACTGACGAACCGCATTCCGGGGACGTACACTCCTACCATGAACAGTCCGGCGACGAACCGTAGTGCCGTCCCCGAGAGGAATCCTCGAGCGCCGAACGCGAACGCCAGGCTCGCGAGACCAGTCCCGAGGGCCCCGACGGCAACCAGCCACCGCTCTGAGTACCGATCCGCGAGCATCCCCGCAGGGACGATGACCAGCAGGTATCCTGCCTGGAACGCGGCGAGGACGATACCCGCATCTAGCCCGGTCAATCCCCACTCGTCTAGCACCTGTGGACGGACCGCGGGGTAGGTGAACCAGACCGGCACCGTCAACACGAGCGCGACGCTGGTGACCCCGAGTGTCGTAGTGGATTCACGGACCATGGTGTTATAGTGCGAATGGCGGCCGATCGCGTTCGGTGCCACATCAGAATCCATCGAGTTATACTTATCGACATCCCAGCGTATCACCTCGCTCTCGCCACGGAATCATCGCGATCGGTGTATCGCCAGCAGCGGCGTGCGACCGGCGTTCCGGGCTCGACGTTGTTACCACGGGGCGCGTCCTCGTACTGACCGTGATCGCGATGGCCTCCATTGCCCGTTGTGGGTAAAGGGTATAACGAAACGAGCGACGCCAGCGGAATCGACGCCGTCACGGCGGTCGACTCGAGGAACGCTACGGACGGAAGCGACGGAAAACAGAGACGGTGCTCGCACTTCGCTCGTCGGTCGAGCGGGTACAGATCCCGACAGGGCCATGGATCGGCGGGAAACCCGATCCCAGTCTCGTAAGAAAGTATAAGCTACCGGGGCGGACAGACGGATCATGGTCCGAATCCCGTATGTCGATCCGGATGACCTTCCGGAGGAGAACCGGAATCTGTTAGAGACATCGATGGACGCCGGGGATCTCGAGGAGGCCCACGAGCACCTGTTCAGCACGGAGACGCGCAACGTCCACCGTGCCATCGGGAACAACCCTGCCGTTCTGCGCGGGTTTCGGTCGTCGAATACGACCCTGTGGAACGAGTCAGGGGTGACCGAACGACAACGTGAGCTGGTGATCCTCGCGACTGCGCGCGCAATAGACTCGCGCTACGAGTGGCACCAGCACGTCCGACACGCGCTCGGTGCCGGGCTCACACCCGACGAGATTCGAGCGATCGCGCGCGAGGACTACGACAGCTTCTCGGATCCCGAGGCTGCACTCCTCACGTACGTTGCCGCACTCACCCAGGGGGAGGTCGAGGACGACCAGTACACCGGGGTCGCAGCACAGTTCGACGATTCGACGGTCGTGGGCATCACCATGCTCGCCAGCAAGTACGTCGGACTCGCCAGAGCGCTGGCAGCGTTCGACGTCGATACCGAGGAGCCGTTCGTCGGGTGGGGCCTCGAACGACTGTGACGGTGCCAGTACAGGACAGCCCGATCACCCGAAGCTCCACGGTGCATCCTCGGGATCGATCGACCACGCGTTGGGGGTGGTCCGGAGCCACTCGACGTACGTTTCGACTGCCTGCCCGGGGCGCAGCGTCGGCTCCCAGCCGAGGTCGGCTTCGATCCGACTAGTGTCAGTCGGTGGAAGGCCCTCGAACTCGTCGTCGGCGCGTCGGTCGGCGATATTGATCTCCGCGTCGGGAATCAAGTCACGGAGCCACTCAGCGATATCGGCTAACGTGATCAACTCGCCTGTCCCGATGACGTAGCGGTCGTGGTCGAGGTCCACATCGTCAGCCACCGCTGCCACGACGAAGGCGCGTGCCTCGTCGCCCACGTAGATAGGTTCGTACGGGCGGTCCACGTTCGGAACGGTCAGCGGCGTCCTGTCGACAGCCGCCTTGATGAGATACGCGTCCTCGACGTTGCCGCGGACGCGGTCTGGTCCGATACCGTGGACCGGTTCGATGGCCACGAACGGGACGTCGTGTCGGTTCTCGTACGTTCGTCCGAGCCGTTCGACGGTGTACTTCGTCACGCCATACACGTTCCGCGGCTGCTGGACGACCGTCTCGTCGAGCCGAGCGACGGAATCCGGGACCGACCCATACGCGGCGACGCTCGAGGCCGCGACGACGCGCTCGATATCGAAGGTGACCGCGGCCTCGAGTACGTTGATGGTTCCGGTCACGTTCACGTCGTAGGCGCGGCGCGGGCTCAACTCGCTCGGCCGGCCGAGCAACGACGCGAGGTGAATGATTCGATCCGGCGCGGTCGCCGCAACGGTGTCGTACACGGCGACGGGGTCGGTCACGTCCCCTCGAACGAACGTCGTCTCGTTGGCGACGGACGCCGCGATCGGGCTGGTCTCTGCGATGTCGAAGCACGTTACTTCATGCCCAGCGTCGACGAGCTGTCTGAGGACGTGCGAGCCGATGAACCCGTGGCCCCCGGTAACTAGGAGTCGCATACCACGCAGAACGTGTCGGTGGGTGATAAATCAGCCGCCGACCTCCGGCGGAGTCGCGGCTAGACGGACCGTGCGGCGGTCAGGAACTCTCGAAGCGCCCCGGGTTCCTCAAGGCGGGCGAGGGCGTCGGCGACACGCTGGACCTCCTGACGATCGAGGACGACCGAAGCGCACTCGGAGAATTTGGCCGCCCAGCGCTCCTCGGGGAGCGGATTACTCGGGCTTCCCGGGGCGCGTTTCTCCTCGGCCGTGTGGTTCGTCCCGTCGGCGGTCTCCACGACGACCCGCGCCCCGTATCCGGCGAAGGAGCCGCCGAAGAGGTCCGGTTCGAATGCCCGCTCGACGAGGGCCATCGTCTCGCGGGTTGCCGGCGCGTTCACGTACTCGTCGGAGAACTCGCTAACGCCGACGTCCCGTTCGCGCAGGATCGCCGCGAGGCAGAACTCGATGGAGAACTTCGCCTGCAGTTCGTCTCGCGGATCGGCGTGGATGAGCATCTCGGATGCCGCTTCCTCCAGCGTGACCGTGACCCGCGTGACGTTCTCGGGCGTGAGGTCAGCGTCCACGACCAACCGACGGAGCGCCTCCATAGCAGCGTGCGTGATGACCCCCGACGGATAGGGTTTGAACCCGACATCGCTGACCCCCCATCGCTCGCCGAGGTCGGTCGTGATGATCGACGGGTCGTACTCCCCGCTCGGGTTCATCACCGACCCGTACCCGAGCTCGTCCTCGAAGATCGCCTCGTCCGCGGTGAAGCCGCTGTCGGCGAGGAGTGCAGCACGTATCCCCATCTGCGCCGCGTGGCCGGGATGGAGCGGTTTCGTCATGGTCCCGAAGTTCTTTTTCAGCGACGAGGAACACGACGCGGCGATACCGAACGCCCGCGTGATGGCGGTGGCGTCCAGCCCGAGTACCGACGCCGCGGCCGCCGTCGCCCCGAATGTCCCGACCGTCCCCGTATTGTGCCAGCCGTTGTCGTAGTGGCCGGGATAGATGCTGTGGCCGACGCGGAACGCGACCTCCACGCCGGCGACGTAGCCGGCCAGTAGCTCTTCCCCGGTCCCATCGCCGTGCTCGGCAGCAGCAAGCGCGGTGGGGAACACGGGCGCGGTCGGATGGAGGACCATCGACTCGAACGTGTCGTCGTAGTCGATGGCGTGTCCGAACGTCCCGTTAGCGAGTGCCGCCCCTGCGGGACTCGCCGTCGATCGTCCGAGCACGGTCGCGCCGGTCCCAGGCGCGGTCGCGTCGACGTACGAAGCGATGCGCTCGCCCGTCGGGTGCTGTGACCCGTAGAGCGCGACACCGGCGAAGTCCCGGATTGCCAGCTTACTCCGCTCTACAACCTCCTCGGGAACGTCAGTCAGCGAGAGGTCGGCAGTGAACGCCGCTAGCGCTGCGGTTTCGGACATGACGCTCTCACAGGCAGAGTCGTCGGTAATAGTTCTACCGGTGGTTGGGTGAGCCACCAGAAACACTGTTACCCCATCGCACGTTCGGGAGAGTGGTATGAAGTCGACAGCGACTACGGAGACGACCAACATCGTGCGACATCCGGATCTGCTGATCCCGGCCGCAGGCGAGGAGGTAGCGGCGACGAGGTACGAGCCGATCGACGCCGGCGAGTCGCTACCCGCGGTGCTGGTCGCGACGCCGTACCGGAAGGACGACCGGATCACCTTCGGAAGCTGGGAACCGTCGCTCCAGTACATCGCGAGACACGGCTACGAGGTTATCGTCGTTGATCTCGTCGGCACGGGAGCATCGACCGGGACGAAAGAGCCGTTCACGCGCGCCGAAGGGGCGGAACTCGCCGAGGTCGTCGAGTGGCTCGCCGAACAGCCGTGGACGACCGGCCGGGTCGGCATGTTCGGCCTCTCGTACGGTGCCTGGACACAGTACGCCACGGCGGCCCACGCACCGGAGGCGCTGGAGGCGATCGTGCCGGTCGCCGTCTCCCCGTCCGTCTTCGCGAGTTCCTGTACGGGCGGCGTGTTCAACCCGCTCAAGCGTGCGACGTGGGCCGCACAGATGCAGGCCACCCGCGCCCTGCCGCCCAGCCGCCGCGACGACGACGGTCGATGGGCAGGGATATGGCAGTCCCGCCTCGACGCGCTGCGCGACGGGACGCCGTGGCTGTTCCAGTTCCTCGACCACGAGCGACGAGACGCCTTCTGGGACGATCGGTCGGTCGCACCCGAGGAGATCACCGTCCCGACGCTCGCCGCCTGCGGCTACCGCGACGTTCACACCGGTCCGATGGTCGAGTTCTTCGGCGACATCGAGGGACCGAAACGGCTCCTGCTCGGTCCCTGGCGGCACACGATGCCCGAACAGGGACGCGAGTGTGCGATCGACTTCCGACGGCAGGTCGTCGAGTGGTTCGACCGCTTCCTCAAGGACGCGGACAACGGCGCACTCAACTACCCGACGGTCGCCTACTGGACCGAGCGCAATGGCGGGTGGCAGGTCGGCGCGGGCCTCTGGCGCGGCGCCGACCGGTGGCCGGACGTCACGGCGACGGGCCGAGGGGCGCTTACCTATACGCTCGCCTCTGACGGACTCATCGCCGGTGAGACGGTCCCCGGAACGATCGAACGAGATTACGAGTACGACCACACCGTCGGCGTCGACTCGGTCGACCGTGTCGGGAGCATCGTCAACACCGGTGTCGACACGAACGCCGACGACGCCCGCTCGCTCACGTTCGAGACCGATCCGCTCGATACGCCGGTCGAGTTGACCGGAAGCGGGGCGGCGACCCTCCGAGTCCGGGCGACGACCCCGGAACCGGTCGTCGCCGTCCGGATCGGGGACGTCGCTCCCACCGGGAGGACCCGGATGGTGACCGGTGGGTACCTGCGCGCCAGTCACCGCGAAGGACACGAGGCCCCCCGACCGCTCGCCCCGGACGAGGAGGTCGAACTGACGGTCCCCCTGAAGCCGAAGTCTCACCTCTTCGAACCCGATCATCGAATGCGTGTTGCTGTCAGTGCTGCGGACTTCCCCCGCGCACTCCCGCCGAACGAACAGGGAACGCTGACGGTGGTCTCACGTCCGGAGGCCCGGTCGACGGTTCGCTTCCCGGGACGGACACACGGCGGAATCGAGTTCACGGACACCGTCTCGCTCAGGTCACCCGACGAGTCGGTGCCGCTGCGATCGCCGTACGTCGTCGATAGCGACACCACGTGGGTGACGGCGCGTGAGCACGTGAACGACACTGTCGAGTTCCGGACGATGGAGCAGTACACACTCGACCTCCCGCACGCACGCGGAATGACCTGGAGCAACGAGGTCGTCGCCAGCGTCGCGGCCGCGGAGCCGGGGACCGCCTACCTGCAGACGGAAACCGAGGCGACGCTCGACTACCCGACCGAACGAGTTCGCGTCGAGACGAGCGCGCGCGTCGCCCGCTCGACGGCCTCCATCGCCACCCGCGTCTCCGTCGACGAGCAGCTATTGTTCGACGAACGGTGGCGACGTTCCGGGCGGTAGCGTCAAGTAGGTCGCCACCTCAGACAGAGGCCTTGGCTATCCCTATGTCACCGACCCCCGACCCGACCGAGGATCCCGCCCCGCGGACCACCCCTGGTGCGGACCGACCCGTCAACGACGTGACCTGCGACGGCCCAGACGGGATCGACCTCGCCACGGCCGTCGATCCACTCGATAGCGACGACGATGCGACGCGCGCGGCCAGTGCAGAGGCGCTCGCCCGGGCCGGCGCACAACGGCCCGACCGGCTCCGGCCGTTCGCCGCGCATCTCGCAAACCACGTCAGCGACAACGACCTGGAGGTGCGGGCCTTCGTGCTGAGCGCGCTCGCGGCGATCGCCAACGTTGCCCCCCGAGGCGGTCGAACCGGCGGCCGATGATCAGGTGGCCCCACTCAACGACGAGGAGCGAGCGGTCCGAGAGTGGGCGGCGCTCGTCCTCGCCTACGTCGGGTCTGCGTCCGCGTCCGACGTTGAGCCCGCGGTGCCGAAGCTCCTCGAACTCCTCAGCGACGAGCACGGCTCGGTCCGCAAGAACGCCAGCCTTGCACTGCTCGCGGCCGGTGCCCAGTCGACGCTTCCGGCCTTAAGAGACCCCAAGGACGACCAAGACCCGGCGGTCCGTCGCGTCGTACTGAGTGTACTCGGGGAGAGATGAACGGGTCGGCGGCCGGCCCGCCGACCGGGGCGAAACGACGATGCGGGTGAAGATTTATGTTGTCGTTCTCTCTCCCTACGGTATGCCTATCCTGGCAGCAGTGGCCGGTACCAGATCGGAGGACCCTGTCGTGTCCGTCGGGTACGACCTCGCGACGGCCTACGGCGATGACCTGATCGTGCTCAACGTCGTTCCGGAGGAGGAGTTCGAGGCACATCGAGAGGAGATTCAGCGGATCGACGAGTTCCGGGACTACTCGTTCACACAGGAGGAGGAGAGCGCGGCGACCATCTCCGAGCGCGTCGTCGATACCACACTCGCAGCGTACGAACCGGAGACCGTCGAGACCGTCGGGCGGATCGGTTCCCCCGACGAGGAGATCCTGACGGTGGCGAGCACCGTCGACGCTACGTACATCGTCGTCGGCGGGCGGAAGCGTTCGCCCGTCGGAAAAGCGCTGTTCGGAAGCACCACGCAGGCGGTGTTACTGAACGCCGATCGGCCTGTCGTGACCGTCATGCAGGAACGCGAGTAAGGGCACCCCGGGTGCGAACCGCGAACGCGCTCCCGTCTGCTCGCATCGCCGGAAAGTATAGATACCCACTCGACAAGTAACCGGATATGCCTGCAGAGTCGAGCGGGCCGCTCAGCGGATTGCGCGTTCTGGATCTCTCGACGATGATCAGCGGCGGGTTCGCCACCACGGTGCTCGCGGACTTCGGTGCTGACGTTATCAAAGTCGAACACCCGGAGTACCTCGATCCGATTCGGGCCTGGGGCCCGTTCTACGAGGGGGCGTCGCTGTGGTGGAAGTCGCTCTCGCGGAACAACCGGTGTGTCACCCTGAACCTGAGTACGGACGACGGCCGCGAACTAGCGCTCGAGCTGGCCGCAGATGTCGATATCGTCTTCGAGAACTTCAGGCCGGGCACTATCGAGCGCTGGGGCCTCGGGTACGAGGACTTCGTCACGGTCAACGAGGATATCATCATGGTCCGACTGTCGGGCTACGGCCAGACCGGCCCCCGATCGCAGGACCGGGGGTTCGGGAGCATCGCCGAGGGGCTATCCGGATTCGCACACGTCAACGGCTTTCCCGACAGCGAACCCCTCCTTCCCCCAATGCCTCTCGCCGACCTGACGGCCGCACAGTCGGCCGTCCACGGGGCGATGTTCGCGCTCTTCGAGCGGGAGATCGGTCCTGAGGGCGAGGGCAGCGGTGAGGGACAGGTCGTCGACGTGAGTCTCTACGAGCCGTTGTTTCGACTATTCGTCGGCGACGTTGAGGCGTACGATAAGCTCGACTACGTCCGTGACCGCGTCGGGAACCGATCGACGACTACCGCGCCGCGGAACCTCTATGAGGCGGCCGACGGCTACGTCACACTCTCGGCGTCAGCCCAGTCCATCTTCGAGAACGTGATGGATGCCATCGGCCGGGACGACCTCGTCGACGATCCCCGCTTCGAGACGAACGAGAAGCGGGTCGAACACGTCCGGGAACTCGACGCCGTGATAGAGGAGTGGACACGCCGGCGACCGCGCGAGGAAATCATACGGACGATGACCGAATACGGCGCGATCGTCGGACCAGTCTACGACATCACGGACATCTTCGACGACGAGCAGTACGCCGCGCGCGACGACGTCGTCGAGGTCGAGGACCCGGAGGTCGGCGACCTGAAGACGCCCAACACCTTCCCGAAGCTCTCGCGCACCCCCGGGAAGGTGCGACACGCGGGCCCGAGTCCCGGCGCGCACAACGAGGCGGTGTACGTCGGCGAACTCGGGCTCGGCCGAGAGCGCTACGAGCAACTCGAGGACGAGGGGGTGATCTGAGTGGAGCTGACCGACGTCACTCTCCGCGAGGGCGCACAGATGCCGGGGCGGTCGTACACGATCGAACAGCGGATCGCGGCCGGTCGGGAACTCGACCGGCTGGGGCTCGCCGCCGTTCAGGCCGGATTCCCGGCCGTCGGCGACGACCACGCGGCGGTGACCCGACGGCTCGCTGCGGATCTCGATGCCGACGTCAGCGGGCTCGCTCGCGCCGTCCCCGGCGACGTCGACGCGGTCATCGACGCGGAGGCGGACGTCGTCAACGTCTTCGCCGCCGTGTCCTCGGCGATGCTCGATCGCGTCTTCGACACGTCCCGCGAGGCGGTCCTCGATATGCTCGACGACGCCGTCGCGCGGGCCCGGAATGCGGGAGTTCCGGTCCGGGTAGGGCTGATGGACGGGTTTCGTACCGAGGTCGAACACGTCGTCACCGTCTCCGAGCGGTTCCCGGACCTCCCGCTCGGCCTCGCGGACACGGTCGGCGGGCGGACGCCAGCGTTCGTCGAGACTTTCCTCGAGGAACTCGCCGAGGCCGGAGTCGATCTCGCGCGTCTCGGCGTCCACTTCCACGACGATCTGGGTGTCGCGACCGCGAACACGCTAGTCGCGGCAGGGGCGGGCGTCGGAAGCGCTGACGTCAGCGTCGCTGCGCTCGGCGAGCGGGCCGGAAACACGCCGCTCGAACAGCTCGTCGTGGCTGGCGACCGCGGGTCCGGCGATACGTTCGGCATCGACACCGCGGCGCTCATCCCCGCCTGTCGGGGGGTACTCGATGCACTCGACGAGGCCGTCGATCCCCGACGCCCGGTGTTGGGCGAGGAGGTGGTGCGTCACGAATCGGGGCTCCACACGACGGTCATGCTCGAAACGCCGTGGGTGTTCGAACCGTTCGACCCCGCGACGTTCGGAGGCGAGCGCGAACTGGTCTTCGGCCGGCTTACGGGGCGAGGAGCCGCCCGGCGACTCCTCGCCCGCGTGGGCGGCGAACAGTCGGAGAGACGGGTCGATGCACTGCTCGACGCGCTCGCGAAAGCGGGTCCAGTCGGGCTCGAGGGCGCACTCTCGCTCGCGAGGGACGTCTCGGCCGACGAGGGCAGGTAGCGACGCTAGGCGTGCGTCTCCCAGTGGAGGAGTTCGTCGACCGGTTTCCGGCCTGGATGGTCGAGCTCCCCGTCTTTGTCTACGCCCTCGATCGTCTCGTCCTGGGTCGAGGCCGGGTACCCCACCGCGAACCCGATGAGCACGCGCTTGTCCGGTGGCAGATCGAGGAAGGAGCCCGCACTCCCCCGGTCACGCAGGCCCTGCGGGACGGTTCCGAGTCCCGCCTCCGCCGCCGCGAGCATCAGGTTCTGTCCCGCACGACCGCAGTCGAAGACGTTGTGCTCGCGGCGGTGTCGGGAGTCGCTCCCGTCGACCGCGAGGACGAGACCGAGCGGGGCCCGCCGCAGGGGGGTGGTGTACTCGCCGAACGCGGCGAGGGTGTCGATGTTCTCGCGCTCCCGAAGCGCGATGAACGTCCACGGTTGGCGGTTGTGTCCGCTCCCCGCTCGGCGTGCGTAATCGATGAGCCGTTCGACGGTCCTGATCGGGACGGATCGGTCGGCGAAGTCCCGGGTTGCACGATCCGCACTGAGGCACTCTCGCAGCTCCATACCACGGCTCTCGACCGTACTCGCATTAACCTACTGGCGAACACCGTGCCACCGGTACCGACCCGTCACCGGCAGCGAATCCGCGAGCTCGGTCGGCGCGGACGAGCGGGCGACGGGGTGATCCCGGGCGTCGTTGGCGTGAAACACCGACAGGCACATCGAACACAGCTATTTAGCCCCCGATGCTGTAGCCGATACCTATGTCGGAGATTACCGATATCGAGGTGACACCCATCGCGGTCCCCGTCGCCTCCGAGGCCAGCGGGAGCAGTTACACGAAGGCACAGCGTGGGACGATGGTGGTGACGGTCCGGACGAGCGACGGTGTCATCGGACGGACGTACTCGGGGGACGTCACTGACAGTAGCCCTGAGAAGGCGAAACGGCTCGTGAAGTTCATCGAGGACGAGATCCGACCGCGCGTCGTGGGTCGGCCGCTCCTGTCCCTCGAGGCCATCTGGGAGGATCTGTTCGTCCGCTCCTCGCAGTTCTTCGTCTACCAGCCCGAAGATCGGCTCCTCTATATCCACGCGCTCGGTGCAGTCGATATCGCGCTGTGGGACGCCGTGGGGAAGACCCTCGATACCCCGCTGTACAAACTCTGGGGTGGCTACCGCGACTCGCTGCCCATCATCGCCATCGGCGGGTACTACGAGGATGGGAAGACGCGAACCGACCTCGTCGACGAGATGGAGGAGTACCGGCAGATGGGACTCGCAGGAGTCAAACTAAAGGTCGGCGGGCGTTCGGTCTCGGAGGACCTCGAACGGTTGGCGGCGGTCAGGGACGCGATGGGCGAGGAGTTCATCATCGCCTGTGACGCCAATCAGGGGTACAGCATCGAGGAGGCCGTCGAGTTTGGGTCGGCCGCCCGCGAGTACGACATCGAGTGGTTCGAGGAACCGGTCGTCTGGTACGATCAATACGACGGAATGCGGGAGGTCCGACGGCGGGCGAATGTACCGGTGACAGCGGGCCAGAGCGAGTCGACGGCCACCGCGTGTCGCCGTCTCATCGAGGCCGAGGCGGTCGACGTCATCAATCTCGACGCGAGCATCGCTGGGGGGCCGACCGCCTGGCGGAAGGTGGCAGCTACCGCGGACCTTCACAACGTCGAGATGGCCCACCACGAGGAGCCACACGTCTCGATGCACCTGCTCTCGAGCATTCCGAACGGCCGTTACGCCGAGTGCTTCCACCCGGACGTCGACCCGGTCTGGCATCGCCTCGTCACGAATCTGCCGAGGATCGCGGACGGCCTGTTGCACCTCCCCGACGGACCGGGACTCGGCATCGAACTCGACGAGGGGTTTATCGAGGAGTTCACCGTTCACGAGTTCCAGTGATACGGTAGGCCGACGAGCGCAGCATACACTTATGCCGCCGGTCGCATATCGTCGGATATGGGTACGCTCAGCGACCGCTCGCTCGTGGAGATCCGCCGTGACCTCCACGCCCATCCGGAGGTCGGATGGACGGAGTACCGGACGACTGCGCTCGTCGCCGAAGCACTCGCCGACCTCGGGTTCACGCTCCATCTCGGGGAGGCAGCGCTCGACCCGGCGGACAGGATGGGGGTTCCGCCGGACGGGACGCTGGCGAGCGCGCGCGCTCGCGCCGAGGACGAGGGCGCACCGGCCGACTACGTGGACCGACTCGACGAAACTACCGGGCTCGTCGCGACGCGGACGTTCGGCGACGCCGGGACGACGGTCGGTCTCCGGGTCGATATGGACGCCCTCGAACGGGAGGAAGACGCCGACCCCGACCACCCACCCTACCGCGATGGGTACCACAGCCGCCATCCGAACGAGATGCACGCCTGCGGACACGACGGTCACGTGGCCATCGGGATCGGCGTCGCTCGGGCGCTGACGGCCACCTCGACGTTCGACGGGACACTCAAGCTGTTCGTCCAGCCCGCTGAGGAGGGGTGTCGCGGCGGGCTCGCGATGAGTCGATCCGGACACCTCGACGACGTCGACCACCTGCTCGCGGTCCATCTCGGACTCGGGTACGGGACCGGTACGGTCGTAGCAGGGTTCGACCGACCGTACGCGAACGCGAAACTCGACGTCACCTTCGAGGGCGAGGCGGCTCACGCCGGCGTCGCGCCCGACGCGGGACGGAACGCACTCCAGGCGGCCGCGACGGCCATCACCAACCTCTACTCCCTCCCCCGTGACGCCGACGGCCTGACGCGGGTCAACGTCGGACAGGTGCACGCGCCGAACGCACAGAACGTCATCGCCGAGGAGGCCAGCCTCCGACTCGAAGTCCGTGGTGAGGGTGAGCGGATCAACGAGCGACTCCTCGATCGGGCGCGGACTACCGTGGCGGCCGCCGCGTCGATGCACGATGTCGGCCACCGCGAGGCGCTGTACGGGAAGGCGACGACGTTCGAGGCCGACGCGCCGATGATCGACGCCGTCGCCACGACCGCGGAGGCCGTCGACGAGGTGACGCGGGTCGTCCGCCGGGCGCGTATCCCCGCCAGCGAGGACGCCGCCTACCTCGTTCGGCGCGTCCAGGAACGGGGAGGGACGGCGACGTACGTCGGGATCGGGTCGGAGATCCCCGCGGGACACCACGAGTCGCGGTTCGATATCGACGAGGACGCGCTCGCTATCGGCGTCGACGTTCTCGTCGGGGCGATTCGCCAGCTGTCCGCCGCAGGGTGATCCTCCCGGGAGTAGGATTATATAATAGCCCTCGCGAGTACTCACGCATGTCCGGACTGACACGGCAAGTACTCACCGGAGCACCGCACGAACGCGGCGTTCGGCACGGGGAATCGTACGCAGCCGAGATCGACCACAACGTCGGGACGTACTTGGACGTGTTCGAGACGCGTGGCGTGGACACCGACCGGGTGCGCGAACGGGCCGCGGCGTTCATCCCGCGACTCGAGGCTGACAACGCGGACTACGCCGAGGAGATGGCCGGCGTCGCCGCCGGCAGCGACCGTCCGATCGAGGAGATCGCGCTCATCAACCTCAGATACGAAGTGATGTACGACGCCTACACGGACGGATCCGAGCGACCGGCGGCGACCGACGAGATGGTCGACGGCTGTACGAGTTGCGGCGTCGAGCCGAAAGCCTCCGCCGACGGCCACACGTACATCGGACAGAACTGGGACTGGCTCCCGGCCGTCGAGACGTTCGTCATGGACGTCCGCCGGGACGACGGTCCGAACTTCCTCGCGGTGACGGAAGCCGGGATGGTCGGCGGAAAGTTCGGCCTCAACGAGTGTGGCATCGGCTACGTGGTCAACGGCCTCGCGACGCCGCGGGACGGTGAGAATCCGTCGCGGAAGCCGACGCACGTCCGGGGGCGGGAGATACTCGACGCCGAACGCCTCGACACGGCTATCGAGCCCGTAATCGCCACCGATCGGCCCGGCTCCCGCAACTACTTGATCGGCCACGCGAATGGGGAGCTACTCGATCTCGAGACCGCACCAGAGGTTGTCAACTACCGCTACCCCGAGAACGGCCTGCTCACCCACACGAACCACTTCGAGGACCGGACGCGCGTCGAAAGCCGACTCGAACGGCGGAGCCCCCACTCGTTGGTCCGCGGGATGCGCGTCCGGCGGCTCCTCGAACGCGAGGTCGGTTCTATCGATCCGGACACGCTGAAGCGCACGTTGCGCGACGACTTCTGCCACCCGACGGGGATATGCCGGTACGTAACCGAGTCCGAAGACGCGCAGGCTGACTTCCACACCAAGGTGAGCGTCATCATGGATCTAAACGAGGGCCGCATGGCGCTCACTGATGGCCCGCCACGCGACGCAACCTACGAAACCTACCAGGTCGCCTGACCGACCTAGGCGCGTTGAGGCCTCGGAATCGGTGTCTTTGTCCGGGGCCGTGATTCGTTCGACCAAAACACATAAGCGACCGACGCGGACTGACAAGGTATGGAGACGGAAACGACGATCGAGGTGCTCGTCGACGCTGGCGTACTCGAGTGCGTCCCGACCGGAGCGGGGTACGAGGTCGCTGCGTCCTTCGTGGAGGCGGTCGACGACCGACACGAGGAGGAGGTAGCTGATCTCGGCCCGTCTGCGCTTCGAGAGCACGTTCGGGCCGTGTTCGACGACGAAGAGGTCGTCGCGATCGTCGGTGACGTGGGCGAGGACGACCGGGAGTTCGCCACGATCTGCCTGGTACTCGGCGAGCGCCTCGGTACGACTGACGACGTCGCCCGGATAGCCTCGGTCGTCCAGCAGTACCGCCGCGGTGTGCCCCGAGATGAGGGGGCTCCGGAGACGTTCCTCGCCGTACACGGTGACCGGCTCGAAACCCTCACTCGACTGTACGAGCGGTCGGTAGTGTACATCTGGCGCGAGGACTGTGAGCCCTGTGATGCGATGCGCGAGACGTTAGAAGGTCAGTTCGAGACAGATCCCGACGATGTCGCGCTGTTCGCCGTGTACGGGCCCGACTACGCGCGGACGCTCGCCGACGCGTTCGGCGTCGTCGGGGGGCCGACGACGCTGTTCGTCCGCGAGGGACGAGTCGAGTCCCGGCTCCAGGGGGCACATCATCCCGAGTCCGTCGGGAGCGAGGTTCAGGTCCTCCGGGAGGAGTGACTACTCGCCGAGGTCGGCAAACTCGACGACGAGGTCCGCCAGTCGGTCGGTGAGTTCCTCGAACAGTTTCTCGCCGATTTCGGGCGTCGCGAGCGTGGGCTCGCCGCGGACGCCGTCCTCGGTTAATCGGTCGTACGTCCGTCGCATTCCCAGGGGGCCGCCGTCGAACATGTCCCGCCCGGAGTACGGTGTCAGGCGTGACTCCGGTTCGTCGGTCGCGGCACTCATCTCCACGGCCGCCCCGTGGAGATACAGCATGAGGGCCGTCTCGAACTCGCCGGCGTGATAGGCGCTGCCCGAGTCCCCCTCTCTGAGTTCCGAGAACAGATCCGCTGCCAGGGTGTTGTACGAGAGTCCCCCCACGTCGGCCTCGTCCTGCCGCGTGCCGAGATCACCCGCCGCGAGCGAGACAGCGGGACGGTTGCCGCCGTGCCCGTTGACGAGCAGCACGTTGCGAAAACCCATTCGGATGATCGACTCGCACACGTCGTCGAGCAGGGCCAGCAGCGTCTCCTTGCTGATCGTAACCGTCGCTCCCAGCGGGACGTGATGCGGGGAGAACCCCGTCCAGATAGCGGGGAATACGACTGTATCGACCCCGCGATCGGTCGCGACGTCGGCCGCACCCAGGGAGACGGCCTCCGCTAGCAGGCTGTCGGTACCGACCGGGAGATGCGCGCCGTGTTGTTCGAGGGATCCCGTCGGGACGATCGCGACGCCGCCGCCGATCGCGGCGTCCGTCAACTCCCCTCTCCGCAGTTGCAGTGCGTTCCGGCTCATGCTTCACCAGTACTACCGGAGACGCCCGGTAAATAAGTTCCCACGAACCACCCGAACGGCTATGTGCTCGTCAGCTCGTGTCATCATATGTCATGACAACACGAATCTGTGTCTTCGAGGGCGACGACGCCGCCCCCGAAGCCGTCACGGCGACGTGCGGACTGCTCACGTCGCTGGACGTCGACCTCGAGTTCACCACACCGCACGTCGGGGGCCATGCCGACGCGCTTCGTGCGGGGACGCTACCGGAGGAGCTTCGGTCGGCTATCGAGTCCGCCGACACCGTACTGTTCGGCGCGGGGAGCGACCTGCACGCTACGATCCTCCGGTACCTCCGCTGGGAGTACGGCGGCGGCACGTACGCGAACCTCCGGCCGGTGTGCCACTTCGAAGGAGCGACGAGTCCCCTGAGCGACCCGGAGGGTATCGACTACCTCGTGGTCCGGGAGAACTTGGAGGGGCTCTACGTTCGCGCCGAGGGCGACCTGCCCGAGGCAGCCGGTACCCTCGACGCGACGAGCGTCGGTGGGACGTCTCTGAAGGACCTCGGTCCGGGACAGTACGCGCTCCGGGTCACGAGCGAGGCGCACACGCGACGGTTCGCGCGGTTCGCCTGCGAGACGGCGGCCGACCGCGTCGAGGAGACCCAACCCATCCGGCTGACGTGTGCGACGAAGTCGAACGTGCTACCGGGGACCGACGGACTCTTCGAGCGAACCGTCGAACGGACCGCCGCGGAGTACGATCAGCTCACCTACGAACATCTCCACGTTGACGACGCGGCCCAGCGACTCGTCACGGACCCGCGTCGGTTCGACGTGATCGTCACCCCGAACTTCGCCGGCGACGTGTTGTCGGACGTCGGAGCCGGGACGACTGGCGGACTCGGGGTCGCGCCGAGTGGCTGTTACGGCGACGACGTCGCGTACTTCGAACCCGTACACGGAAGTGCGCCGGATATCGCCGGGGAGGGAAGCATCAACCCGACTGCGACGCTACTCTCGGCGGCGATGCTGTTGGAGTACGTCGGAGCACCCGCCGAGGCGACGCGACTGGTTCGGGCCATCGAGGCAACGTACCGCGACGGCGCGTCGCTCACCCCTGACCAGGGCGGGACGGCAACCACGGAGGCGTTCACCGCAGCCGTCACCGACCACCTCTGACGGCTAGAACTAAGTGAGCCCTCGCCGCGGCTGTAGTATGGATAGTGGTAGCAGGCTCAGAGCACTGATCCGGGACGACGACATCCTCGTCTGTCCCGGCGCACACGATCCAATGACGGCGATGGCGATAGAGCGAGCCGGGTTCGACGCGGTGTACATGACCGGCTACGGGACGTCCCTGTCGCGTGCGGGGGTCCCGGATGCGGGACTAATCACGATGCCCGAGATGGTCGCCAACGCGAACGCCGTCCAGGAGGCCGTCGACGTTCCCGTCCTCGGGGACGCGGACAACGGCTACGGGAACGCGACGAACGTCGTCCGCACGGTGCGGGAGTACATCAAGACGGGAGTAGGCGGTATCCACATCGAGGACCAGAGCTTCCCGAAACGGTGTGGCCACGTCGGCGGACGCAGGGTCATCTCGCGCGACGAGGCGGTCGGCAAGTTCCGGGCGGCGGCGGACGTACGCGACGATCGCGACGAGGACTTCTACATCGTGGCCCGGACGGACGCACGCGGTGCCGTCGGCGGGTCGCTCGAAGAGGCGGTCGAGCGGGCGAACGCTTACTGTGACGCCGGGGCAGACGCGGCGTTCGTCGAGGGACTGGCGGACGAGGAGGAGGTCGCACGCGCTAGTGAGGCGGTGGACGCGCCGCTGCTGTACAACCTCGCCGGAATTTCACCCCGACTGGATCCCGAGGAGCTGGAGGTACTCGGCTACGACCTCGTCATCTATCCGGGGTTGGCGATGCAGGCGACGGTTACGGCCGTCTACAACTACGCGTCGAAGCTCGACACCGCGGGGACCGAAGCGTTCGTCGAGATAGAGGAGGCGTTCGAGGGGCTCCCGTTCGGATTCCACGAGTTTTCGGGGTTCCCCGAGATCGTCGAACAGGAGGAGCGCTACATGCCCGCCGGCGAGACTGAGAAGTACGATGGAACGCTCGGCGCCGACGTTCGTGAGAAGTGACGCCGCCTCCCACCCCATAGAACAGGGCTGGTGGGGCTGACCCCGGTCGGCGGTCTACTCCAGGCGCAACTCGCCGGGGGTCGTTCGGTATAGTTCGATAAGGCCGCCGCGGTCGAAGATGGATTGAACCTCCGGGGGCAGCGATTCCGACTCGAAGCGCTCGCCGGTCGTGCAGTTGCGAACGGTGCCCGCACCGATGTCGACCGCGATCTCGTCGCCCTCCGAGACCCCACCGGTGACGCCGGGACAGGTAACCGCCGGGAGGCCGATCGCGACCGCGTTGCGGTAGAATATTCGAGCGAACGACTCGGCGACGACCGCACCGATACCCGCCGCCTGAATCGCCGCGGGGGCGCTCTCGCGGCTGCTCCCGGAGCCGAACCGGTCACCGGCGACGACGATGTCGCCCGCGTCGATGGTCGAGACGAACTCGGGGCGCTCGGGTTCGAAGACGTGCTGTGCCATCACCGCGAGCGGCTCACCGAAGTAGTCGCTCGGCGTGATGACGTCTGTGTTCACGTCGTCGCCGAAGACGCGCGCGACTCCTCGCATCGTCACACCTCCGCGGGGTCGGTGATACGACCCGTAATCGCCGAGGCCGCGGCGGTGGCCGGACTCGACAGGTAGATCTCGGAGCTGTCGGCACCCATTCGCCCCCGGAAGTTGCGGTTCATCGCCGCGAGGCACACCTCATCGTCCCCCAGGACCCCGAGGCCCATCCCGATACAGGCCCCACAGGTCGCGTTCGTCGTGGTCGCTCCGGCGTCGGTGAACACGTCGACATGTCCCTCGCGGACTGCGCGGCCGTATATCTCGCGGGAGGCGGGCGTGACGATCAGACGGGTATCCGGATCGACCGTCTCCCCCTCGAGGATCTCGGCTGCCGCCTTCAGGTCCTCGAACTTCCCGTTCGTACAGGAGCCGATGAACACCTGGTCGAGTTCGACGCCCGCCGCCTCGTCGACGTCGACGACGTTGCCGACTTTGTGCGGGAGCGCGATCTTCGGACGGAGGGCATCTGCGTCGATTTCGTGGACTGCTCGGTAGGTGGCATCCTCGTCGGCCCGAAGGGGGTCGTACTCACCGTCGGTGCGGTCGTCGATGTAGTTGGTCACCGCCGCGTCGACGGGAGTGAACCCGAACTTCGCACCGAGTTCGATTGACATGTTAGTGAGGGTGAATCGGCCGTCGAGCGGCAGACCCTCGATCGCTGAGCCGGCAAACTCCAGCGAGCGATATTGGCCGACGCCGGTACCGTGTTCGCCGGCGATGGACAGCAGGAGGTCCTTGGACGTGACGTGTTCGCCGAACGTCCCCCCGATCTGGAACTTGACGGTTTCGGGTACGCGAAACCAGTTCTGCCCGGTGGCGTAGACGTACGCCATGTCGGTGTGACCGAGTCCGGTACCAGCGACGCCGAACGCGCCGGCACTCGTCGTGTGTGAGTCGGTGCCGACGAGCAGGTCTCCCGGCTTGTAGTGGCCACGTTCGTGGAGCACCTCGTGGGCGATGCCGGTGCCGACCTCGTAGAAGTTCTCGATCCCCTGTCGCTCGACGAACTCGCGGATCCGGCGTTTGTCGTTCGCGTCGTCGATGGAGTGTGACGGGGCGACGTGGTCCATCGGGCAGACGATACGCGAGGGATCCCACACCTCATTGACGCCCATCTCCTCCAGTCGTGCGATTACGCCGAGGGTTCCGAGGTCGTGGGACATCGCGACGTCGATGTCACAGACCACGTGGTCACCCGGGGCGACCGCGCTTCGACCCGCGGCGCTCGCCAGTATCTTCTCCGCCATCGTGCCACTCATGCTCATGGATTTCGACCCTGATCGCTTAACCCTACCGGCGTATCATCGGCGAGCGGCGGAAGAGCGAGAACACCGTCAGTCGTCGCCGACGGAGACGCGGGGGTCGATGATGCCGTAGATAACGTCGACCCCGAAATTCGCGATGATGACGAACGCCGCAACCAGGAAGAAGACGAACTGGACGACGGGGAAGTCCCGTGAGAGGACGCCCTGTACGAGCGCGTAACCGATTCCGGGCCAGTTGAACACGATCTCGATGAGGACGAGACCGCCGATGGCCCGCGTCATCGACACCGGGTAGAGCGTGATGACCGGAAGGCTGGCGTGCTTCAGAAGGTGGCGCATCCGATTGCCCCCGGGGATACCGGTCATTCGGTGGTAGAAGAAGAAGTCCTGGCCGAGTACCTCAACGACGCTCGTTCGCATGATGAGTACCGGCAGGTAGAGATACCTGAATACGACCGCCGTAAACGGGAGGATGTAGTGGTGGGCGAAATCGGCGGTGAGGTACGGTCGCCACCACGGCGCGTCGGCGAACCGGCCCGCCGACTGGAACCCGAACATGCCGGACGTGGGGAACAGATTGAGCCAGCCCGCGAAAACGATTATGAGCACGATGGCGATGAAGAATTCCGGGAACGCACCCGAGAAGACGATCGGCGGGAGACCGTACTTCTCGATCGCTTGGCCGCGCTTTTCGCCGAGGTAGCCACCGATGAGCGACCCGATAATGTACGTGACAGTGATCGCGGGGGCGACGAGGATGAACGAGTTGAAGATCTTCATCTTCACGAAGTCCCAGACCGGTTGGCGGAACTGGAGCGACATGCCAACGTCCCCAACCAGAAAGTTCCGCATGTACCGAACGTACTGAATGTGGAGCGGGTCGTTGAGTCCCCACTTCTGTTCGAACGCCGCGATGGTCTCTGGGCTCGCACCACGGAACATCATGATATCAGTGAAGCTTCCCGGCAGGAGCCGGAAGAAGAAAAAGATAAACGTCAGTGCGAACCAGAGCATAAACACCGTCTGGAGAGTCCGGACGAGGAGGAACCGCGCACGTCCCATTACAGTTCACCCCCTATTGCAATTGTCGCAGGCGTCTTCTTCGAGCGGTCGTGGTCGTGAGTGGATCGTTCGAATACCATGGTTAGTCGTTCCGTGTAGCGACGTCCGCCGTGTTCGTCATCGATTCGTCCGGCATCGCGTCCGAAGCCGGCACGTGCTCCTCGTGATCGTAGTAGAGGTGGCAGGCAGTCTCGACACCGTCCTCCACCTCGACGAACGCAGGCATCTGCTCACAGATGTCCATCCGCTTGCCACACCGGTCGCGGAACCGGCACCCCTGATCGAGGCCGATCGGGTCACGCGGTGCGCCTTCGAGGGTCGTCCGCTCGCGCCCGTGGTGCGGATCAGGGATTGGGATGGCGTTGATCAGCGCCTGCGCGTACGGATGGCGAGGATTATCGAGCAGTTCCTGTGTAGGCGCTCGTTCGATGATCCGTCCGAGGTACATGACGTTTATCTCTTGGCAGATGTACGAAACCGTCGAGAGATCGTGGGAGATGTAGAGCATGGACGCGCCGACGTCCTCCATCAAGTCGGACAGGAGGTTGAGGATCGCAGCCTGCGTCGAGACGTCTAGCATGGACACCGGCTCGTCGGCCAGGATGAGGTCCGGTTCTACGATGAGCGCTCGCGCAATGGAGACGCGCTGTTTCTCACCGCCGCTGAGCTGCCGCGGGAATCGATCGACGTACTTCTCGGGAGGCTGGAGTTCGACGCGCTTGAGTACCTGTTCGACGCGGCGCTCCCGGTCGTCCATGCCGTGGATCTTCAGGGACTCGAGGAGCGTCTCCTTGACAGTCATCTTCGGATCCAGCGCGTTGAACGGGTCCTGGAAGATGATCTGGACGTTGCTGCGGAACTCCTTCCAGTCGCTACGGCCGAACTCGGAGACGTCGCGCCCGTGGAAGAGGATCTGGCCCTCTGTCGGTTCGTGGAGGCCGATCAGCGTCTTCAGGAGCGTCGACTTCCCGCAACCGCTCTCGCCGATGACGCCGTGCGACTCGTTCTCGTGGAGAGTGAGGGAAACGCCGTCTACCGCCTGTATCATGTCCTGCCGTCGCCGCAACAGGGTGTCGAGTACGCTGGTACTCTGGCTAAAGTACTTTTTGAGGTTGCGGATTTCGAGGACGGGAGTCCCGTCGTTCACGAGACATCACCCCGGAGGGATCGCTCGTTCGCTCGGTCCACCTTTAGCTCCTCCTCCTTGCGGAGACAGGAGGCGAGGTGGGGCTCCGTGCTCGTCGAACTGCTGGTTGATTCGAGCGGCGGCGAGTTCTTCCGACACTCGTCGACAGCCCACGGACACCGATCGACGAACGTACAGTAGTCCACGTTACCCATGTTCTGTGGCGGGTTCCCCTCGATGATACCTAAGTCCCGGTCCGGATACCGAACGTCCGGGAACGCCTCCTGTAAGAGGATGGAGTACGGGTGACGCGGGTTGTCGAACAGTTCGACGACGCTGCCGACCTCGGCGACCTGTCCGGCGTGCATGATCGCCATCTTGTCGCACGACTCGAAGACCACGCTGATGTCGTGGGTGACGAGTACCATGCTCGTGTCGTGGTCTTCCTTGATCTCGTCGAGGTACTTGAACACCTGGTCCTGCATGATGACGTCGAGCGCGGTCGTCGGTTCGTCGGCGACGATCACCGCCGGTTTGAGGAACAGGGCGAGCGCGATGAGCGCACGCTGTTGCATCCCTCCTGAGAACTGGTGGGGGTAGTCGGAGACCCGGCTCTTCTGGAGCCCGACGATATCGAACATCCGCTCGATCCGCTCGCGGATCTCCTCCTTCGAGAGGTCGGTGTGCGTCCGGGCGATCTCGATCGCCTGCTCGTCGATCCGCTGCAGCGGGTCGAGACTGCTCATCGATCCCTGTGGGATCCAGGAGATCTCCTTCCACCGGAGTTCTCGGTTCCGTTCCTCGTCAGAGAGGTCTTGGATCTCCTCGCCGCGATACTTGATCTTCCCGGAAGTGATCCGACCGTTGTCGTCCAGACCACCCAGAATCGCCTTGATGATGGTGCTTTTTCCGCAGCCGGATTCGCCGACGAGCCCAAAGTACTGTCCCTCCTCGATGGTGAACGACGCATCTGAAACAGCCGTCAGGAGGCCGTTGGAAGTCCTGTACTGTACGGTGAGGTCTTCGGCTTCGAGTAGTGGTTCGGTCATGTATGGTCACCCCGCTTGCACGAACGCGTCGTCAGCGCCCTGTCCCGCGATGTTCTCGTAGCTCCTCCCGAACATGAACGTCGAGAGGACGGTCAGTGCTATCAGTATCCCTGGTGTCAGCGACCACCACCACGCGTCTGCCATCAAGCCGGAGTTGTAGGCGTTCCGCACCATTATCCCCCAAGACGGGACGAACGGGCTCGAGACGCCGATGAACGAGAGGCTCGCCTGTAGGATTATCGTGTAGCCGACACCGAGCGAAAAGAACAACACGGCCATCGTAGCCACGTTCGGGAGGATATGCTTGGCGAGTATCCGGGGCGTACTCGCGCCGGTCGCTTTCGCCGCGAGAACGAAGGGCCGCTCCTTGATCTGAAGCACCTGTGAACGCAAGACGCGCGCGTTCCCCCGCCAGAGGAGTAACCCGATGACGACGATTGACGGGATGAATCCGACGCCGAATAGCGCGATGAGCACGATCGCGAAGGGGATCAGCGGCACGCCATAGACGATGTCGGTGAACCGCATGAGTAACGTATCCACCCAGCCACCGAAGTAACCGGCCGTGACTCCGATAGTCATCCCGATGCCAATTATGAGTGATCCACCGAGTAGACCGGTTATTACCGTCGGTCGTGCGCCGTAGAGGATACGCGAAAAGACATCGAGCCCCGTATCCGTCGTCCCAAGCGGATGGTCGAGCGATGGAGGGGCAGTCCGAAGGAGATCCCCGTCCTCGGCGTATATTGGCTCGTCGTACTCGTAAGGTGCGAGTGACGGTCCGATGACCCCGAGTGTGAGTATGAACAGGAGAAAGAGAAGATACATCGCAGTAGACCGATCCTCGAGCATGAGCTCCAATGCTCCAGCGACGTTCCTCACAACGTAGTTGTCCCGCGCTTTCCCAGCGATCGAGGATACGGCCTGTGTGGACATCACTATCATACTGTATTCGAAGTGGTTTTAAACGTTTTGGTGGTATACGACCCCATAACCCCGTGCCGTGATCGGCCGATCGGGTGACAAGACTGATTATCTCTCGGATGGGAGGGCGTATCATGAGCAGTGAAACCACTCACCGCAGTCACGAAGCGCCAGCAGCAGAGATCGCGTCGTTCGTCTCGAACTTGACCTACGACGGCGTCCCCGCCGATGCGGTCCGAATCGCGGAGCGCTGCTTCGTCGATACGGTTGGCGTAACCCTCGCGGGTGCGGTGGAAGGCGCCGGTGAGACTGCGGCGACGGCAATGCGTGCTACCGGCGAGGACGGAGGACCGGCGAGCGTCCTCGGCCGGGGGACGACTGCATCCGCGGTCGGGGCAGCGTTCGTGAACGGGACTGCCGGTCACGGTCTCGACTTCGACGATGTTTCTGACGGAGTGAACGGCCACCCGAGCGTGACTCTCGTCGCCCCGACGCTGGCGGTCGGCGAGGCGGTCGGAGCCTCCGGTCGGGCGGCCCTCACGGCATTCGTCGCGGGGTTCGAAACCGAGTGCTACCTCACTGCACCGATATCACCGGACCACTACGCGGCGGGATGGCACGCGACTTCCACCATCGGTACCTTCGGGGCCGCCGCGGCGGCCGCGAGTCTCCTCGACCTCGACGAGGAGCGGACCGCCCACGCGATCAACATCGCCGCGTCCATGCCCGCCGGTCTGAAGCGCAACTTCGGGACGATGACGAAACCGATGCACGCAGGCCAGGCGGCCCGGTCGGGAGTAACCGCCGCGTACCTCGCCGCCGACGGGTTCACGGCCGACTACGACGCGATCCGCGACTCCAAGGGGTTCATCGAGCTGTACGGCGGGACCGACGACCCCGACTTCGACGCCATGCACTCGCTGGGGGACCACTGGGCGATCACCGAGTACGGTGTCGGCGTAAAAAAGTATCCGTGCTGCTACTTCACGCACACGGGGATCACCGCGGCGTCACGGCTCATGGGCGAACACGATCTCGACGCAGAGGACGTGGTGGCTGTCGATGTCCTCGCGTCGAGGGGGGCCGGCGACGCCCTCCACAACGACGATCCGGACACCGGACTCAAGGGGAAGTTCTCGATGCAGTACAGCATCGCCAGCGCCATCGCCCGCGATCGGGTCGGACTGGCGGCGTTCGACGACGAGAACGTCGACGACCCGGCGGTGCAGGCCGTCCGTGAGAAGGTGTCGTTCGACACCGACCCTACCGTGCCGTACGGGTCCTACACAACCACCGTGACCATCGAGACGGTCGACGGTTCCCACTCGAAGACACTCGACGAACCCGAAGGGACCCACGACAACCCGCTGTCGGAGGCCGAACTCCGCGAGAAGTTCCTGATGTGCGCCGACCGCGCGCTCGACCGTTACGAGAGTGAACGGCTATACGAAGCCGTGAACGACCTCAGGGGGTGCGGCGACGTGAGCGACATCTTCTGAGGGCCGGGCGGGCCTACAGTTAAGACCCCTCGGTCGTTACGGCATGCCATGGAGTTTGGACTCTTCCTGGCCAATCAATTCGAAATGGACCGTTCGTTGGACGGGATCGCCGACGAACTGATCGCACAGACGAAACTCGCCCGTGACACTGGGTTCTCGTCGCTGTACATCGGCGAGCACCACGCGACCGACGACCGACAGTACCTGTTGAACGAGCCCCTCCTCGCCTATCTCGCCGGCCATATCGGAGAGATGACGATAGAGACGGGGATGTGCCTGCTCCCGTACCACAATCCGGTTCGTATCGCCGAGTACGGGGCGACGATGGACGTTCTCACCGGCGGGCAGTTCCGCCTGGGCGTCGCCCAGGGGTACCGACCGAAGGAATACGAGGTATTCGGCGTCGACAAAGCGGATGGGCTCGCCCGGTTCGTCGAGGGTATTCAGCTGATCAAGCGACTCTGGACGGAGGACGGCGTCACCTACGACGGGAAGGTGTACTCGTTCGACGATGTGACGATTAATCCGAAACCGATTCAGGACCCTCGTCCGGAGATCATCGCCGGTGCGAGCAATGAGTCGAGCGTCCGTCGAGCGGCCAAACTGACCGACGGTTGGCTCGGCGCGCACGTTCCCTTCGACCAGGCTACGGACCAGGCTGCAGCGTTCCGTGACGAGCGGAACAAACAGGACGCCGACGAAGGGTTCGTCGGTATCGCCCGCGAGGTGTTCGTCGCCGACACGACCGAGGAGGCCGAATCGGCCGTCAGGGATCACCTGACGGCCAAGTACGAGTCCTACTCGGCGTGGGGTCAGGACGACGTTATCGAGGGGGACGACTTCGGCTCGCCGTGGGAGAAGCTCAAACACGGACGGTTTATCGTGGGGACGCCCGCCGAGGTCGTCGCCGAACTCGAACGTTACCAGGAGACGATGGATCCGGATCAGATCATGATCCGCACGCAGTTCCCGGGGATGGGCTTCGGGGAGGCGAATCGGTCAATCGAACTCCTCGGCGAGGAAGTCCTGCCGGAAGTGCAGTAACACTAAAGCAGGGGCCGACTGTCGGTACATCTATCTCTAGGGTGACCGAGAGAAGAACCTGTGACGATCTGATCCTCCGGAGCAGATCGGGATGGATCCTCAGCCCAGTTCGCGTAGCCACGGCAGTGCCCTGCACTGCCGGTCCAAACATATAAGTCACCTCCTGCGACTTGGTAGCAGTATGCGGTTACGCAGAAGCGAGTTGACGACGCCAGGCAGTAGTACGAAGATGATGGAGAAGGCGGCCTCCTCGGACGCCGATGAGGTCATGTTGGACCTCGAGGACGCCGTTGCTCCCGCCGAGAAGAAGGAGGCCCGGGGGAAAATCGTCGAGGCGATCCATGATCTCGACTGGGGCGAAAAGGTCATCGCCGTGCGGATCAACGACCTCGACACACGCTACGCGTACGGTGATCTCGTCGAGGTCGTCTCGGGAGCCGGCGAGGAGATCGACGTGATCATCGTCCCGAAGATACAGGTCGCCGCCGACGTCTACATGGTCGACAAACTGCTGGGCCAGATCGAGGCCGACGAGGGAATCGAGAGCCCGATCGGGATCGAAGTGCTCATCGAGGAGACCGAAGCGCTCCAGCACGTCGACGAGATCGCGGCCTCGAGCGACCGCCTGGAGTCGCTCATCTTCGGCCCGGGCGACTACTCCGCGTCGCAGGGTGTGAACCTCGACAGCATCGGCTCCGGTGACGAGGGACTCTACCCGGGTGACGTCTGGCACTACGTGCGCAACCGAATCGTCGTCGCCGCGCGCTCGAACGGACTCGACGCCATTGACGGTCCGTTCGGTGATTTCTCCGATCCCGAGGGGTACCGCGAGGAGTGCGTCCGCTCGAATACGCTCGGATTCGTCGGCAAGTGGGCGATCCACCCGAGCCAGATCGAGATTGCCAACGACGTGTACGCCCCCACCGAAGGGCAGGTAGCGTACGCACAGAGGGTCGTCAACGCGATGGAACGCGGGGTCGAGGAGGGACTCGGTGCCGTGCAGGTCGATGGTGAGATGATCGACGAGGCCTCTGTGAGGAGTGCGCGACGACGACTCGAACGGGCCCGACAGGTCGGCATGGTCGACTGACGCTGGAGGATTAGACCCAAACCTTGCCGTTTTCCGTGCCGTCGACCGAGAGCACCGCGGCGGCCATCGGCCCCGTCCCGGCAGTGACCCCTAGCCGAACCGGGGGATGGAGCGGGGAAAGACTCTTAACCCGAATCGCCTACTATGGAAACGCGCATGGCAAGGAGTACCAGTAGTACGAAAACTGAAAAGATAAACTACTTCGAGGATTTCGAAGAGGGACAGGAGTTCGAGCACCACTGGGGGCGGACGATCAACGAGGGGGACAACAGCCTGTTCTCGACGTTGACGATGAACGCGAATCCCACCTACTTCAACGCCGACTACGCGGGGGACCTGGGTCACAACGGGGTGGTGGCGAACCACCTGCTGGCGTTCAACGTCGTCTTCGGCATGAGCGTTCAGGACCTCTCCGAGGCAGGAGGTGCGTTCCTGGGGGTTGAAGGGCTCAAGTTCCACGAGACGGTGTATCCCGGCGACACGCTGTACGCCGATAGCGAGGTCCTCAGCAAACGCGAGAGCGAGTCACGCCCGCACCAGGGCATCGTCCACTGGTACACGAAGGGGACCCGTCCCGACGGGGAACTGGTGCTCGAGTACGAACGGAAGAACCTGATCGGCAAACGGGAATACAACGAGGAAGGCGGACAATGAGCTATCTGAACGACGAACTACGGATGGTCCGACAGGAGGCGAGACAGTTCACGGCGAACGAGGTCCTCCCCGAGGCCAACGAGCGGGACTCGGAGAACGAGCGGATGAGTGACGAACTCGTCGCGAAGCTCGGTGAGATGGGGTACTTCGGCATTACGGCCCCCGAGGAGTACGGGGGACTCGGGATGGGTCCGCTCGCGTACGCCGTCGTGACGGAGGAACTCGCACGTGGGTGGATGAGCGTCGCCAGCATTATCGCCCGCGGCCAGAACCTCGCCGGCGGAACCGAGGAGCAGAAAGCGAAGTACGTCCCCGACATGGTGACCGGTGAGCGGCTTCAGGCGACGAGCATCTCGGAGCCGGGAGCGGGAAGCGACGTTGCGGCCATGAGTACGACCGCCGAGAAGGTCGGTGACGAATACGAGATCAGCGGCCAGAAGACGTGGTGTACCTACGCGAAGGGTGCTGACTTCATCATCCTGTACGCGAAGACGGACCCGGAGGCCGATCCGAAACACCGGGGCATCTCCTCGTTCATCATCGACAAGACTCCCGGCGAGTTCGACGTGGACGGGCTCTCGGCGACCAAACTGAACACCATAGGGTACCACGGTTGGTACTCCTGGGAACTCAATCTGGACAACGTTCGAGTCCCCGAGGATAAGCTCATCGGTGGCGAGGAGGGCAAGGCGTTCTATCACATCATGGAGTTCTTCGAGCCGGCGCGGATTCACACGGCGGCGCGTGCGATCGGGCTTGCACGCGGCGCCCTGGAGGACTCGTTCGACTACGCTCAGGATCGCGAGCAGTTCGATCAGCCGATCGGCGAGTTCCAGTCCATCCGGTTCAAGCTCGCGACGATGGCGACGAAGATCGAGGCAGCCCGCCAGCTCACCCACTACGTCGCGAAACAGAAAGAGAGCGGGCGTCGGTGCGACCGAGAAGCGTGTATGGCGAAGTACTTCGCCAGCGAGATCGCCGAGGAGGTGACCAGCGAAGGAATCCAGATCCACGGCGGGAACGGGTACACGACCGACTACCCGCTGGAACGCTACTGGCGGGACGCCCGGCTGACGAAGATATTCGAGGGAACGAGCGAGATCCAACAGCGTGTCATCGCCGATCGGATGTTCGAGAACGGCGTGCACAACGAGGCGTGACGATGGGACGAACGAGCGACAACAACTACTACGAGGACTTCGAGGTCGGCGCGGTGTACGATCACCCTCGGGGGAAGACGATGACCGAGATGGACAACGTGCTGCTGACGAACCTCGTGTTGAACACTGCACAGGGGCACTTCAACGAGGATCGGATGCAGGACAGCGAGTTCGGCGAGCGCATCGTCTACGGCGGTATCAACCTCTCGCTGGTCTGTGGCCTCGCGTCCGAACACATCTCGGAGAACGCCATCACGATTCTCGGTCTCGACGACGTGCGGTTCGTCACCCCTGTCTTCCACGGCGATACGCTGTACGCCGAGAGCGAGGTGCTGGATAAGCGCGAATCCGACGAGCGTCCCGACGGCGGGGTCGTGACGTTCCGCGTCCGGGGCTACAACCAGGACCAGGAGGACGTCCTCGAGGCGACGAAGAAGGTCCTAGTGAAGAAAGCCGAGTACCACGACTAGGGACCATGGCCCGACAATCCGAAGGCGACGACCCGGGCACTGATGGTTGCCGAGCGGGGCCACTCACGGACGTCCGGGTCATCGACCTCACTCAGATGCTCGCCGGTCCGTTCGCGACGATGGTGCTCGCGGACCTCGGTGCGGACGTCATCAAAGTCGAACGACCACAGGGTGATCTCACCCGGACGAACCCGCCACATCTCGAGGACGACGAGGCGTACGGCGGGTACTTCAACAGCGTCAACCGGAACAAGCGGAGCATCGTCCTCGACCTGAAATCGGAGGAGGGCGTGTCGACGCTCAAGGACCTGGTAGCGGACGCGGACGTCCTCGTCGAGAACTTTCGCGTCGGGACGATGGACCGACTGGGACTCTCCTACGAGACCCTCAAGGAGGTGAACCCACAGCTCGTGTACGCCTCCATCCGCGGGTTCGGCGACCCGCGCGGCGGCGAGAGTCCCCACGCCGACCGCCCGGCGTTCGACATCATCGCACAGGCGATGGGCGGCCTGATGAGCATCACGGGGACCGAGGAGTCGGGACCGGTCAAGGTGGGCCCGGGCGTCGGCGATATCTTTCCGGCCGTCCTCTGTGTCGTCGGCGTCCTCTCCGCGCTGCACGACCGGGAGCGGACCGGCGAGGGCCAGTACGTCGACGTCGGCATGGTCGATTCCGTCCTCTCGCTCACCGAACGCATCGTCCACCAGTACTCCGTCGGCGGGGAAGTCCCCGGGGTGCAGGGGAACACTCATCCGCTCTTGTTCCCGTTCGACCGGTTCGAGGCCCAGGACGGCTACGTGATGATCGCCGCGCCGACGAACAAACAGTGGCGTGCGCTCTGCGAGCACATGGACCGGCCGGATCTCGCCAACCAGTACCCCGACGAGCAGGACCGCGTCGACTACGCCGACGACCTCCGACCGATCGTACGTGAGTGGACCGGCGACCACACCAAAGACGAGCTGTTCGAGCTCCTCGCCGGCGACGTTCCCTGTGGCCCCGTCAACACTGTCGAGGATGTCTTCGAAGACGAGCACTTCTATCGAAGGGGCATGTTACCCGAGGTGGAGCACGCCGACACGGGTGAACATGTGCGCCTGGCGGGCACCCCGATCAAACTCACGAGGACCCCTGGCGGGGTGCGCCATCGCGCGCCGTTACTCGGGGAGCACACGCGTGCGGTGCTCCGGGAGCTAGGGATGGGCGCGGACGAGATCGAGGGTATGCTCGACCGGGAAGTGGCCACGGAGTCCTCCCATCGTGATGTAACCGACGACGAGTAGTGCCATCTAACAGTTAGGTTTCGATAGCGTTTTGTTCCGAGTCCCACACAGTAGGGATATGTTTGAAGACGGACTTCTGGAGGGAGAGACGGCGGTCGTCACGGGGGCGAGTCGTGGAATCGGTCGGACGACGGCGATGCGACTCGCCGAAGCAGGTGCGAACGTCGTCGCGGCTGCGCGCTCGGCGGACATGCTCGAAGACGTCGTCGCGGAGATCGAAGCCGAGACGGCTGCGGAGGCGATGGCCGTGCCCGTCGACGTCCGCGACGAGGAGGGGGTGCACGCCCTCGCCAAGGAGGCGACGGTGTTCGGAGACGGGTCCGTCGAGGTCCTCGTCGCCAACGCGGGTGCGAACTTCCACGTCCCCGTCGCGGAGATGAGCCTGAACGCGTGGAAGACGATCGTCGACATCAACCTCAACGGGACGTTCCTCACCACGACAGCCTTCGCCGACGCGCTCGCCGACGCGGAGACCGGTCGCGTGGTGACGATGGGCAGCGTCGTCGGTCGCGATGGGGCCGCCGAGAGCGCCCACTACGCGTCCTCAAAGGCGGGGATCGAACTGTTCACGCGCACCCTCGCGATGGAGTGGGGTGAACGGAACGTCCGCGTCAACTGTGTCCGCCCCGGGTTAGTCGCGACACCCGGTGTCGAGGAGAACCGTAACGTCACGGCGGGCGACATCGACCGGACGCGGGTCGAGCGTGACATCGGCCACCCCTCGGAAATCGCGGATCTGGTCCTCTTTCTCGTCTCACCGGCGGCCAGCTACATCACCGGCCAAACCTACACTGCGGAGGGCGTCCCCGAGAGCGAGTCATAGGCCAAGCGCATCCACGAGGCTCCGCGCAAATCTCGGTCGACCCGACGTCACGCGCCGAGGTACTCGTCGGCGGATTCGGCAGCGAGTTTTCCGTAGACGGCGGCGTTCATCAGTCCGGTCCCACCGGGGTAGTTGTGGTGGAAGAGACCGCCGGTGCTGTTGCCCGCCGCGTACAGCCCGGGAACGACCCGTCCCCGTCCGTCCACAGCCTCGGCACGTGGCGTGATCTCGATTCCGCCGAACGTGAACGTGATACCCCCCGTAATCGCGTACGCGTAGTACGGCGGGTTGTCGATCGGAAGCGCCCAGTTCGTCTTCGGCGGTGTGACGTCGGTGGCGGCGTTCCCGTCTAGTACCTCGGGGACGAATTCGTCCGGATTACACGCCTCGTTGTACCGTTCAAGTGTGTCGAGCGCCCGCTCCTGGTCGATAGCGAGCTGTTCGACGAGGGCATCGAACGACTCGGCAGTCACTGGCTCCGACGGACCCGTCGCCCGGACGAGGTCGTTGATAGGGTCGTCGACCACGATGTACGCGCGGTGGTCGGGTTGCTGGAAGACCTCCCGCCCGAACTTCGCGTAGGTGTGTGCGCGGGCGTCCTGTCCTTCATCGACGAAGCGCTCCCCGTTCGTGTTGAGGATGACGCCGTACTGGTAGCCGTCGACGCGGTTCGCACCACCTTCGACGTTGGGTGCGTTCGCGTCGATCAGAGCCATGTGTGCGCCACTCCACTGGCCGGTCGCAGCGGCTCCCGCGTCGAGCGCGGCGTCGATGCCACCTCCCGTGTTGTAGCGGCTGCCGCGGACCTTCATATCGTCGAAGCCGGCGCCCATGTAGCGGGCGCGACGCTCTGAACTGGATTCGTACCCGCCGCAGGCTAGGACGACGGCACCGCACTGGACGTCCTGGCGTTCGTCCCCGATCATCGCCTCGACGCCGGTGACCGCCGTGTCGTCCCGACGGATACGTTCTACGTCCGCCTCGTAGAAGACGTCGGCACTGTGTTCCCGTGCCCGATCGATCAGCGTCGCGACCAGCTCCCTGCCGTCACACCACGTCCGGCCGGCAACGTAGCCGACGGCCAGTGGCTCCATGTCCCACGACACGCCGTGGTCGGTCAACCACTCGATGGTTTCGGGGGCGTTCTCCACGAGCGTCCGTGCGAGCTCAGGGTCGGCCCGTCCCTTCGTCTTGTCCATGATGTCATCGTAGAAGTCGTCGACGGTGTAATCGTCGACGGCGAACTCGTACCCGTACTCGGAGAGGTCCGCCGCGGCCGACGGGACACGGAACGACTCGCTGAACTGTGTCTGCCCACCGCGTCGGTCCTCGGGGGCTTTCTCCAGTATGGCAACGTCACGTCCTAGCTCCGCCGCTCTGACGCCCGCCGCAAGTCCGGCCATACCGCAGCCGATAACGACGACATCGTAGCTGTCTTCGCCCATACGTCACGAACTGACGCGGCGTCCATATGAACTTTCGTGACAACTGCCACGGCGTGTGAGCGGGGAAACCGTACGTGACCCTAGTCGGTGGCAGGGGGGGCTGACCTCGCCGACGGTCGCTGCTCCGGAAGCTGGGTGTAGAGGAGTGCTGCAGCCCCGCTGACGGCCGCGAGGACGATGAATGCCTCGTCGAAGAACCCTGAATCGGCGAGGAAGCCAACGAAGACTGCACCGGTCGAGCCGACGACGATGTGAAGGGTCCGGACTAGACCGTAACCGGCCCCCTGGACATCTGCCGGGAGCGCAGAGACGATGTAGGCGTTGTTGATGGGTCCGAGCCCGAGACGGGTACCGAGGACAGTCGACAGCAGTAACAACGGCCCGACACCGCCGACGAACGCGAGCGCCAGCAGCGGGAGGACAGTCGCCCCCGCAATGCTGGCGAGGATCGTCCCCTGACCGTAGCGGTCCGCCAGCGCGCCCGCGACAGGTTGACAGATCGCCCCGCTGAGAAAGAAGACGCTAAGCATCGTCGCCGCGGTACTCTCGGGGAGATCCTTCGCGACGACGAGGTACGTGGGGAGAAACGAGGTGATGGCCTGAAAGATGAACAGCGACATCGCGATACCGGCCCACGCGATGACGATGGCTCGGTCGGAGACAGCGTCGACGAGATGGGCGACCGCGGCCCGTCGACCCCTCCGTTCGTCGGAGGGTGTTCCCCCGTCAGCGCTGACGACCCCGGCGTCGACTGTCTCGTGGGGCACGGCCCACCAGAGCCCGATGGCCAAGAGAACGTACACGGGTAAGGCAAAGGAAAACGCTGCTCTCCACCCGAACTGTGGCGAGATGATCCCGGCGACGAACGGCAGTGCCGCCGAGCCGACGCTCCCGGCCGCGAAGGTCAGCGCGATAGCCGTCGAGTCGTGGCGGGCGAAGACGTTCGAGAGGGCGATCACCCGCGGTGGCCCGTACAGCCCCGTTCCGAGGCCGAAGAGGATACTCGCAGCGACGAACACTGCCAGCGAGTGAAACGCGACGACGAGGCAGACGCTGGCGAACGAGGCGACCATGCTCGTGACGAGAACGGACCGTTCGTTGAAGTAATCCGATAGGAGACCCGCTGGGAGCTGTGCGACGGCGTAGGAGACCCAGATGGCCGTGATGATCGAACCGGCGAGCGCGTTCGACAGCCCGAACTCGACGCTGAAATACGGGAGGACCGCCGGGAAGACGAACCGCATTCCGAATACGAACAGCCACCCGGAGGCGATGAAGGTCAGTACGCGACCACGACCGCCGCCACACAGCTCGGCCAACGTCTCCAGAAGCGAGGACTTCCAGGACGAGACGAGCGCTATCATCGACGGGCCGTCGTCCGGGGGTGTGGTTGATGTACTGGTTCGAGGGATATGTAGCAGAGTTCGATGGGGCGCACAGTGCTCGTCCCCGCGGTACTAACAGACCGACCGGACCTCGCTGATCCGGTCGGCCGCTGATTCCGAACGCATCGGTCCATATATTGGGTCTGAGTACGCACCCGCATAATTCATCCGCCGCGACGGACACGAGGGATGGCCACGGAACGGTGGTCTCTCGCCTGAAAATGAAACAACCCGACAGCTCGTCCCCCTCCAGATGCGTTTGATCACGTCGAACGGATAGAGTGGTCACCGGGTGGCGCACTAACCGCGAGACTGACGTGGGGACTCCGTGTACGGAAGTGTCACGGGAGTAGGGTTCCCAGTAGACCGATGAGACGGGGAAGGACAGCCGACGAGGACGCCCGTCGACCCTCGGCCTGGCTAGACCGACTAACTCGTCGACATCTAGACCCCGAGACGAGAACGTTTGATTCTCTCGAACGTTATAGTGGTGTAGGTTACCATTACACACCCGGCCGTGTCGAGAGCCGCGCCTACGGTGACCGGCGAAGCGTCGAATGACAGGTCCGGGGCGAACGAGCTTGCCTGTAATCCGGTGTGGCGTACCCGACGCACGCGTACGAGATCGTCGTCTAACCGAGCCATCGACGTTCTGCAAGACGTGAGCCACGCCGAGTACGTGACGTAGATGGAGCGGGCCCGACTCAGCTAGCTGAATGACGAATTCGATAGGGAGGCGTACGGGGACGATCCGGTGGTAGGCCTTAACTCGACGACGAACGGCCGATCCACCGTGGTGACGACGTCGCAGCCGACGGACGCAGCTGTGGCTCCGGCATGATCAGTTTCCGAACGGAGTACGAACTCAGAGCAGGCATAGAGAGTAGGCCAACAGCAGGAGGATGGCCGACAGGGCGAACCCGACGAGTTGCCGGTGAAACCGGCATCCCGACACCGGCCGGGCGACCGAGGCCGATGTCCCGCGACAGAAAGACCTAAGCGGTAGCTTACGAGACACCGAATCACGGTAGTTGGTGACAGGGAATCACGGTCGAGTCCTGCCCCACTACCGACGCACCGACATAACATGGAACTCGATATAGACGACCTGACCCCGCGCGAACGGTCCCGCATCGTCAAGAGCGCGGTCACCCCCCGTCCTATCGCCTGGATCAGCACCGTGGACGAGGAGGGAGCCGATAACCTCGCGCCGTTCAGCTCCTACAACTACGTCTCCTCGAGCCGGCCGGTGGTGCTGTTCAACTCGCCGACCGGGGACGCCGGCGGCCTGAAGGACACCGCGCGGAACGCGCTGGTCACCGGGGAGTTCGCCGTGAACGTCGTCACCGAACCCCACCTCGAACAGATGGACCACACATCCGCACCCGTCCCCGCTAACGAGAGCGAGTTCGACCTCGCCTCCGTCCGGCGGGCTGAGTGCCGGCGGATCGACGCCCCCCGAGTGGCGGACGCCGCTGTCACGATGGAGTGCACCCTCTATGACTCCATATCGATACACGATCGGCTGATGGTTCTCGGCGTGGTCCAGTACTTCCACGTCGCCGCGGAGGTACTGACCGACGATGAGATAGACATGACCAAACTCGAGACAGTGGGTCGACTCGGTGGGCCGTACTATACGGTCGCCACACCGGGGACGTTCAAACGCCGATTCTGATGTATTCTGGACGACGACCGAGCGTACCGTCCCACGATCACTCGGTCGGAGCAGCATCCTCGAGCGGGGGCGTGGCCACCCTCGGTATCCCCCTGCGATACCTACGCGATATGTGAATCCCGATCACGTGTCCGGACCACACACTTATGTTCTCGAGAGGGGCACCTACGGTCGATGACAGGGGAACTCGAAGGACAGACCGCAGTGGTCACCGGAGCCGCTCGCGGGATCGGTTTCGCCATCGCCGAGCGATTCGGTGAGGAGGGCGCGGCCGTCGTTCTCGCGGACGTATCGGACGACGAACTCGAAGAGGCGGCGGCCGTGCTCGACGACCGCGACTTCTCGGTGGCCGCAATCACGTGTGACGTCACCGACCGGGCGGAGACAACCAGTCTCGTCCGTGAGACGGTCGAACGGTTCGGCGGCGTTGACATCCTCGTGAACAACGCCGGCATCGCGAGCCACGCGTCGTTCGCCAACTTGGAACCGGGAGAGTGGGACGAGGTCATCGACGTAAACCTCACTGGCGCGTTCAACTGCTCGCACGCAGTCGTACCGGAGATGGTAGCCGGCGACGGCGGCAGCGTCGTCAACATCTCGTCGATGGCCGGTCGGAACATCAGCTACCACGCGGCCGCGAACTACACGGCGTCCAAGTGGGGCTTGATCGGCCTGACCAAACACATGGCCTGGGACCTCGGCCAGCACGACATCCGGGTCAACGCGGTCTGTCCAGGCTCGACGCTGACACCGCTCACCGAGGGAGCGACGACCTCCGAGGACCGCGAGGAGACGGAGCGAAAGATACCCCTCGACCGGTGGGCGAGACCCCACGACCACGCGGAGGGCGTACTCTACCTCGTCTCCGATGCCGCATCGTACCTGACGGGAACGGTACTGGAGATCGATGGCGGGAAACAGCTCGGCGTCCGCCTCGAGATCTGATCGTCAGAGCCCCGTGAGGTCCCACCCCACGAACGGCTCCTCGGTTTCGAGGGCGAGGGCGTCGCCAAGCTGGGCGATGGTCGTGTAGATCCCGGCCAGCAGGCTCACGCCGATTAGCGACGACTCGTCGAACGAGTCGATGAAGGCGTCGAGAGCGTCATCGTCCACGTTTCCGAGGACGTGAGCGCGCGTATACGCGATGAGTGTCCGATCCGCGGCGTCGAACGGATCGTCCGCTCCGGCACCGATCGCCGCAATCTCTTCGGATGTCAGGCCTTCCTGCAGCCCGATTCGGACGTGCTGATGCCACTCGTAGGCAGCATCGAGTGCACGGCCAACGGTGAGAATGGTTATTTCGCGGCGACGAGGAGAGAGACCACAGTCGGCCCAAACCGTCCGTCCGAACGTACGGAAGGCTTCGAGTAGCGGAGGAGACAGCGCCAGTGCCCGGTAGACGTTCCGCGTAGAGTCCTGAATGAGGTGGCGATACGGTTCCGGAAGCCCTTCCTTTGCCGAGAGTGAGGCGACGAGGTCTCGTGACTCCGGTGGCAGATCCGACCGGTCGGCGAGTTCAATGCGAGCCATGCTAGGCCACTCTTTCGCCTAGCTAATAAACCCGACTCGCACGGGAATCGGTCAGCGGCATCACCTACTATGGATGTCTTCGAGTTTGAGAGTGCAAAACAATAATTTTCGCCCGTTTCGTTGCATCGAAATCCGGATACGGGAAACTAACGCCGTCACGTATACGCTTTCGGTTGAATGACGGCCAAAAGGCCGTTTGACGGGGGCAAACACTAAGTGGTGTGGTTACTCATGCCACCCTATGGACGACACCGCGGATGGCGGGAACTCGCCACGGACGATAGAAGCAGTGGACAAGACGTGCCGGATCGTCGAGGCCGTGCACGAACTCGGCGGGGCGGGCGTCACCGAACTCGCGGAGCGACTCGACATCTCGAAGGGGACGATACACACCCATCTCGCGACGCTCAGTCGGAACGGCTTCATCGTGAAGGACGGCGACACGTACCGCGTCAGTCTCCGATTCCTCGATATCGGGGAGGACGCGAAGATCGGGTCACAGATATACCAGGTCGCAAGGCCAGAGATCAGGGAACTCGCCGAGCAGACCAACACCAGGACACAGATCACCATCGAGGAGTTCGGGATGGTCGTCGTACTCGCGATCGAACGCGGTGAACACACGATCCCGGCACCCACTCGGATCGGAAAGCGGGACTACATGCACTGTATCGCGTCCGGCAAGGCGATACTCGCTCATCTGCCGGAAGAGCGCGTTCGGAGGATCGTTCGCCACCACGGGCTGCCGGCGCGTACCCCCAACACAATCGTCGACGAAGACGATCTCATGGGGGAGCTCGCCGAGATACGGGACCGCGGATACGCGTACAACGACGAGGAGAAAATCAAGGGGCTTCGGGCAGTCGGGGTGACTATTCGAAACGACAGCGGTACCGTTCTCGGGGCAGTTAGCGCATCGGGGGCGACGAGTAAAATGAAGGGGAGTCGGTATCGGGAGGAGATCCCCGAGGCACTGCTGAGCGTAGCCAACACGATCGAGTTCAATATCCGTGTCGAAGAGGGGCAGTTCGAAACGTCGACCTATTAAATGGCAATTGAAACTGATCTAGCGCGACAAGTACCCGAAGCTATTTATTCCCACCATTATGATCCACGATATCGACGGCGAAAGCGGATAACAGTGGTAATCTTGTTATCTCCGTCCCTGATGCGGGATCCCAGAGTGCTCCGACCTCGCTGAGGAGCTCTCCTTGGAGGGCCTTTCGCTCCCCGCCACCAAGCCTCTTCTTCGAGATTCTAACTCTCCGTGAGCGCATTCTCCCGGTTCGAGAGTATCGTGTGGGTCCTCAAGCTCATACCAAGACTCCTCTATCCTCTGCGGTACCTGAAGGACTCCCGAAGAACCGATCTCGAAATCGACTGGACAAACGCCCTCAAGTCCAGAGCAGACATCACCGTGGAGACACCGCACTAGCGTATATGAAAGTTGGGAGATAGAACACAGTAACGGTGGTTCGTATTAGAAGTGATGACTCAGATTCGAACTGCACGTAATCATCGGTCGAATGTGCCTGTAGGCTAAGTGGTAAGACTATCGCTGTCGTCGGCAGCCCGCGACTCGTGAAACTCGCCCATCGTACTCGTCACCCCGAAGAAACCCTCGCTACGCTTACGGACGCTTACAGGCGCTGACCCGGAACGATGGACGTAGTTAGTGCACTGGTCTGAGACGGCGGGATGCGGGTTCGAATAGTGCGATGATGTTCTCACTAATTTTTCTCAAGCGACTGCTTCGGTAATCGTAGTCAAGAGCCGACTCAAGCGGCTCATTTAGGGTTAGTTACGCCAGCTGTTGATCGTCCAGCCTTGATATCGTATTATTTAGTAGGGTGAAAATGCGGGTGTTTGTGCCCCTTTTCTTCTGCCTTACAATAATATAATTAATAATAATATTTTTAGTCGTCTTGTTCGCTCGATTTTGAGTACTCATAGGCGAGATACGCTAGCTATTGTTCCCGTAGCAAGTGCCATCGTAGCGCTCTGTTCCTATCTTCCTCGTCACGAACTTCGTCGAACTATCACCCGTACCGGAGCAGCGTCCTTCCCCACGTGATCGAGTAATTAGTAGTAGTGCAACTACTGTCATCTCTATGAACTCGCGCGGCGTGCGGAGAATATCACACTGTGCCTTAAATGTGATCGGCCTCACGCCGCTCACCGAATTCGGCCACGGTAGATTCGGCCGTACACGGACCTCGATGTACGTCGCATCACACTCGTCTGTATAACGATTGGACTTACGTGCCGTGGGCTTGCTGTTCCAAGGACTGTCACGCGTTAACCACCACGGGTATCCGACTATTCCGTATGCATCGCCAGCTATACTCACCGATGAAAACTAGTCCACACGCTGCGCGATGAGGAGCATACTCAAGTATGCGCCAGAAGGACCTTTCGAGACGTTCACCGGGCAGATCAGCGTTCTCAATTCCACAGTCCCTCTGCGCCGACCGCGCTTGCAGCCTCGGATCTCAGAACGCGAGTCGGCCCTGCATCGTGATCGGTAGCAGTATACCCGCTCTGCTTGCGGGAACCCTTGCTTAGCGTACGAATAGAAGGGCAGTTATTTCTGAAGAGCCCGTTTACAGTGTATGCTGGATGGGTGAAGGCACTACTACAACAGACGCTCTAATGGGAGCGAGAAAAGCGCTAAGATCGTTATTTAACCGGATGATATACGAGCGAAAGTATACCATGATTCAGGAACGAAGGTCACCACGACAGGTCGTGGCACGAGAAACTGTGTGCACCGACCATAATAAATAGACGCAGGAATAGTAGAACGGAGGAAGAAGGACAATACCAGCAGAATTGATCCGTAGAGGCGGTAGTTCCCGACCCAATTAGAAGTACCTACTCGTACCAAGGCGATACAAATCCGACATCTATGGTATCACTGTCTAGGGAGCTGGTGCGTGCCACGGAGTAGATAGCCGAATAAAGCATAATTCCGGCTCGCTACCGCGGTAACGCGAACGACGGTGGTTCGACGGGGGGCCGCCCGAACGACGGCCTAGTCGTCCGTTTCGACGGCCTCCGGAGACGTGACGCCCTCCCGCTCTCCCGTGATCGGCGTTTTGCGCCAGATGGTGGCCCCATAGATCACGAACAGGGACTCGAGGACCAACGAGCCGATGATCACCCAGGTCCAGAGCGGGAGGCCCAGCGCGGCTCGCGCGTTCCAGCTCTGCGGAGCGTACCAGGGGACCATGAGAGCGAGAACGACGACGAGGCCGATCCAGAACGACCTGTTCTGCGCGGGAAGGATGTACTTGACGCCGTTCTCGTCGTCCGGGTACTCTATCGAATTGTAGTGCAGGATCTCCCGGGCGCGCTCCGTCTCTTCGTCAGTCCCCGAGAGGTAGCTGCCGCCCAACAGTACGACGGAGTTGACGAGGAGTCCGATGATGCCCGCATGGATTCCGAAGGGTTCGGCGTGTCCCGTAAAGTAGAGGGCCACGGCTACCGCAGCGCCGACGAGCATCCCCGCGATCGCGGGGTTGCTCTTCACCCGCGAGGAGTAGAGGCCGAACACGAACACCGGCGTCGCCTGGAGCAGGAACTCGAACTTCAGTTGGGTCCACCCCCAGATCGTGAGATTCGGCGTGAAGGAGATCACGATGGCGAGTCCCAGGAAGATCGCCAGGAACGCCCGACTCACGTTGATGACCCGCTGGTCCGGCGCGTCGGGGTTGACAAACCGTTTGTAGAGGTCCTTCGAGATCGCCATCGAGAGCACCATCACTGCGGCCCCCGCCGTCGAGAGCGTCGCCATGATCACTCCCAGAGAGATGAGCGAGGGCAACACGGTCCCCCCCTGGGTCACGGCGAACGACCCCATGAGATACGGGACGAGTTTCTCCGACTGCAGTTCCGACAGGCCGGGGAACACGCCGGCTCCGAACATCCCGATCACCCACAGCGTGAGCGCCGCGAAGAGGAAGATCGGCGCTTGGAGTTTGAAGGTCGTCCTGAGGTCCTTCGCGTCGTCCACGCCGAGGTAGAACTGCTGGATGTGGAGATACGTGGGCAGCCCCAGCAGTACCAGTATCACCGTGCTGTACCAGCCCACCATCGTCGAGTCCGTGGGAAGCGTCAGCTTGTCCGGGGCGGTCTGCCAGACCGTATCGATCTGTGCGGTGAACCCGCCGAGATAGCCGACGAGGACGAGCATCAGGAACAACGCGAACAGCATCAGCGCCCCCTGTACGGCGGCAGCTAGTGCGGTCCCTCTGAAGCCACCGAGTCCCACGTAGACCAGGATGATGACCCCGAAGAGGATAATCACCGCCTCGTACGGGATCAGGCCCCCCGAGGCGACCTTGCCCAGATAGCCCATCGCGAAGAACTGCTCCGTGAACTGGACGAACGTCCCCCAGATCATGAAGAGCAACGCCAGTCCCGCGACCCTGTTGTCGAACCGATGCTCCAGGTAGTCGACCGGGGACGTGTACCCCCACTCCTGTCCGAGATTGATGAGCGGTGGTGCTATGATGAGCGCGCCGATGACGCCGGCCACCATGAACTGGGGGTACACGAGGAACCAGGCTCCGGACCGATACGTCGCCGCGGCGTATCCGAGAAACGAGTTCCCGCTGTAGGAGTCGGCGAATATCGAGAGCGCGATGACCACGAAGCCGAGTGACTTGCTCGCGGAGAAGAAGTCGTCCAGGTCGGCACCGACGCTTTTCCGGTACGAGTACCAGCCGATACCCACCATTCCGGCGAGCGCGGTCGCCGTCAGGACGATCATCGGCCAACCGAGTGAGACTGTCTGTGGCTCTACCATTGCTACGATTCGGGGGTGACTGGGTTCGTGACGAGCGCGATACCGCTATCGTTGTGATCGAGTGCCATACAGTACCTGTCTCATCATCGTGGATTATATACCTTGGGTTATGCGCCGAGCATAACTAGCGAGCGACGAGTCGGAAGACCGTTCCCGGCGAGACATCGTCGGACGGTTCGACGACGGATGGTTCGCCCACGACAGCGGCGGTGAGGTTCCCGTTCTCGTCTCCACAGTCCAGCGTCGACGAGTCGAGCCGGCGGCCCGAGAGGGGCCATCTAGCATCGCACAGAGGCCGGCGACCGCTCCGAACGTGGAGCGATCAGCATCTCCGTTCCGACCGACTCCCCTGCCTCTAGGCTCTTAGAGGGGGAGTACGCCGAGGCCGTTCGACAGACGGCCAGCGAACTATCGTTACAGTTGAAGCACAACTGACCCTCGTACTCTTACGGGCGAGCCCGTGTTGAACGTGTGAGGAGATCGTTGTCGATATCGGGCGACAATCGGATTCTCGGGTGCGGTAGTAACGGAATCTTCCCTGACGGATGGGTAACATTCATACGGATGTTATGTGAGCACGTTTCCAGGCTGCTCCCTCTCCGGGAGTCGAGGTATCGGTGAACTTCGGGCGGGAGTACTACCACGCGTCAGACGATCCGCGACGTTCCGACGGACAGGGGTCCATTATCTCCTACAAAGGGCCTCGCTCTGAGCAGTAGTGACGAGGGCTCTGTTTTGCGGGAGTCGTCGACCAATCCTGAAAGCGCGTAGATCCGGTAATGCCGGACACCGAATCACCGTGTCAAAACGTGACATAGGGTCTTCAGGTGGAGCACACATTTCGAAAGGTGTAGAGATACAGCACAGTCGGTTCGTTTTCGGAGAACGCCATCGGCGTTCGCGACCTAGTAGTCCGAGTTACGACAGTGTTGTATACGATAGTAAACACTACCGTCCGGCAGTACCGGAAAGTTGATGCGGGCGGGGGATAGACCGGGAGTATGGCGCGAAAACTCCCCGTCAACTCCCTCCGGATCACGTTCGAGGTTCTGGAGGAGATAGTCGACCGCAACGGAGCCGGAGTCTCCGAACTGGCGGAAGCGATCGGACGCCCGAAGAGCACGATATACGACCACATAACCACCCTGTACGAACTCGAATACCTCGATCAGACCGATGGGAAGTATCACATCACGTCCGACTTCCTCAGGATGGGCGATCTCGACCGGCAGAACCGAAAACTGTACCAAGCGGCGAACAACGAACTCCGACGACTCGCCGATGAGACCGGGGAGCACGTGAGCCTCACGGTCGAAGAGCACGGACGAGCGGTCATCATCGCAACCGAGGAGGGTGATCAGGCGATTCCGGTTCACATCTTCGACGGGATCCCGATGAACATGCACACCGCTGCGCCCGGAAAGGCGATCCTGGCTTTCCTTCCGGCCGACCGCATCACGGAGATCATCGAACAACACGGCTTGAAGCGCCGCACGAAGAACACAATCACGGACCCGGACACCCTCTACGAGGAACTCGAGTGGATCAGAGAGAACAACTACGCGCTAGACGACGAAGAGCGGCTCACGGGTATGCGGTCGCTCGCCGTTCCCGTTATCGATCGCGACGACCGAGTTCGAGGCTCCCTGACGATATACGGTCCGACGAACCGCATCGACGACCACCTCTTCCACGAGGAATTCGTCGATCTGCTCCTCCGGTCGGGGAACATCGTCGAGGTCCTGATGAACTACGATTAGTCACCCTGCTTTGAGGATACGATCTCCGCCCATCCGTCGTCGTAGTCCGCGAAGTAGTTGAAATCGGCGACGACGGAGGCGAACTTCCAGCCGCTTCCCTCGTTGGTGTATTCGTCGCGATACACCCCCTGTATCCAGCCGGCGTTGCCATCGCGGAACGTGCACGGGACTTCGAAGTACCACCGACCGGTCGCCGAGCGACCATCGATCGTGAGTATCGGGTTGTGGACCATGTGCGCGAGGAACGGGTGTTCCTTCCCGACGATATTCTCCGCGAAGTCACGGATCGCGTCCCGACCGTTGAACTCCCCGACAGGACCGAAGTTCATGTGTGCGTCGTCCGTGAAAAGATCGACGAACCGGTCCCATTGCCGGGCATCGATACGGTAGCAGTACTCCGCCCGGAGTTCTTTGATCGCCTCTCTGTGCTCGAGTCGAGTAATGCGTTCTTCTACGTTCATTGGATTAGAGACGGGGTAGTGATCGGATTGTTTCTTCGATATCGTCAGCGCCCGGAACGACCGCATCAGCGAGTGCTGGCGAGAACGGGATCGGCGTATCGTCGACACCGATCACTTCGACGGGTGCCTCGAGGTGATAGAAGGCGGCCGACTCGACGCGTCCGGCAATATAGGACGCCGGTCCGTTCTGGATGACCGACTCGTCCGCGACCACGACCCGGCCGGTCTTCTTCGCGCTCTCGACGAGCGTTTCGCAGTCGAGCGGCTTCAGCGTGCGAGGGCTGATGACCTCGAGGCTGATCTCGCCTTCGAGGGAATCGGCGAGGGCGAGCGCGTGGTGCAGCATCAGTTGCGTCGCGATCACCGTCACGTCGTCACCCTCCCGTTCGACGGCTGCCTCGCCGAGGGGTATCGTGTACGACTCCTCCGGCACCTCGCCTTCGCGATTGTACAGCTCCATGTGTTCGAAGAACAACACGGGGTCGTCGGAGCGAATGGAACTCTTGAGGAGTCCCTTGGCATCGTACGGGGTGCTAGCGAGCACGACCCGGATGCCCGGCATGTGCATGAACAACCCGTGGAGGCTCTTCGAGTGCTGGGCGGCGGCATTGAATCCGGCGCCACCGTTGACCGTTCGAACGGTCAGTGGAACCGTCACGTCGCCACCGAACATGTATTTGAACAGTCCCGCCTGGTTCATGACCTGATCGGCAGCCAGACCCATGAAATCAGCGTACATGATCTCGGCGATGGGTCGCGATCCGATCAGCCCGGCGCCGGCACTGCTCCCCACGATCGCTGCTTCACTGATCGGCGTATCGATGACGCGCCTGGATCCGAATTCGTCGTGGAGGCCCCTGGTCACACCGAAACTCCCGCCGGCCTCGCCCACGTCTTCCCCGATCAGATAGGCCGACTCGTCCCGGGAGAGTTCCTCGTGGAGTGCGTCGTTTACAGCGTCCCGCATCGATCGCTCGGCCACTCAGATCACCTCCGTGTAGACACCCTCGAACGCAGTCCCCGGATCAGGATAGTCGCTCTCCCGGGCGAATTCGACGGCTTCGTCGATGCGCGTGGCCGCGCTCTCACGCATCTGTTCGACGTCGTCTTCGGTGAGGTCTCCGGAATCGAGCAGTGACGCTTCGAGAGCCTCGATGGGGTCTCGTTTCTGCCACCCCTGGAGTTCTTCCTCGGTACGGTAGGTCATCGGATCACCCTCGTAGTGGCCCCGATAGCGGTACGTTTCGCAGACGAGAAGGGAAGGCCCCTCGCCGTTACGCGCCCGCTCGACGGCCGCGTTCGTCGATTCGTAGACCTCCTGGACCACCATTCCGTCGACGGTTTCGGTCTGCATTCCGTAGGTCTCACCCCGCGACGCGAAGCCCTCGACGTGATGCTGCTTCTCGGCCGGCGTCATCTCGCCGTACTGGTTGTTTTCGCAGACGAAGACGACGGGGAGGTCTCTCACCCCGGCTAGATTCATCGACTCGTGAACGGGGCCCTCCGCCATCGCTCCCTCCCCGAAAAAGGAGAGACAGACGTTATCGCGGTCGCGTTGCTGAATCGACAGGCCGGCCCCGACCGCCAGTGATGGTCCGGCGCCCACGATTCCGTTTGCGCCGAGCATTCCCCTATCCACATCGGCGATGTGCATACTCCCGCTCTTACCGCTGCAGTAGCCCGTTTCCTTGCCGAACAGCTCTGCCATCATCCTGCTCGGGTCGAGCCCCTTCGCTATCGAATGCCCGTGACCGCGGTGGGTGCTGGTGATATAATCGTCGTCCTCGATGGCCGAACATGCGCCGACGGCGACCGCCTCCTGACCGATGTAGAGGTGGACGAATCCGGGGAGTTCGTTCCCCTCGAACAGCGAACTCACCCGGGTTTCGAACTCCCGGATGAGTATCATCTCACGGAGTTGGTCGGTGAGGAGGTCTGGATACTGCTCTACGGCATCTGGCATACTGTCTTAGCTCGATGCCAACTACAAAAAGCTATGCGTCGGCCGGTGGTTCGCTACTCCCCCCGGAATTCCGGATTCCGCTTCTCGACGAACGCTGCGTGGCCTTCCTCCTTATCAGCGGTCTCGAAGAGGAGTCCGGCTAGCGCCGCCTCGAGCTCCAGCCCGGTTTCCAACTGTGCCCGACTCTGGTTGACGGCCTTCTTCGCGAACCACTGGGCGATCGGTGGGCCGTCGGCCAGTTCGTCCGCGAGCTCGTACACCCTGTCTTCGAACTCGTCGTCCATCACGACTTCGTTGGCGAGTCCGATGTCCTCCGCCTCGGCTGCGGGTACATGCCGCCCGGTCAGTATCAGTTCCTTCGCCTTCAAGTAACCGACGAGGTGGGTCAGCCGCTGAGTACCGCCCGCTCCCGGGATAAAACCCAGGCCGATCTCGGGCTGTCCGAACCGGGCGCTTTCGGTCGCGACGATCATATCGCACATCATCGCGATCTCGGTGCCACCACCCAGAGCGACCCCGTTGACAGCCGCGATGACGGGGGCGCGGCTCGACTCGATCGCGTCCTCGAGGCTCGCCATCGTGTCCCGGAACTCCTCCCGGAACCAGACGCCCGATCGGTTCTGGAAGTCCTTGATATCGCCACCCCCGATGAACGCTCGCTCTCCCTCTCCGGTGAGGACGATCACTCTGGTCCCGGAAGACAGGTCTGAGATCGCCTCGGAAAGCTCGGTCAGGACCTCGGTGTTGACCGCATTCATCGCCTCGGGACGGGCTACGCTGACGGTGGCGACCGCTCCATCCTGCTCTACCGATATCGTGTCGTAGTCGGTCGACATCACTCTCCATTGTACGAGTCCCGTGTTAATTGTTCCCCACACCCCAGAGTGCGTACTGGATAGAAGGATGATGCGAAAGGGCGGGGTTCGGTCCTTCAGGGGGTGACGACGAGTTTTCCCACGAAGTCACGCGACACCATGTCCGCGAAGGCCCGTCCGGTCTCTTCCAGTTCATACGTCGCGTGTACCGGTGGTTCGAATCGGTTGTTCTCGACGAACTCCACGACGCGTTCCAGATCTGCCTGGGTCCCCATCGTACTCCCGACGATCCGCTTGTGTTCGAGGAACAGGTCCTGCGTATCGATGGTGGAGTGTCGGCCCGCGGTCCGCCCGCAGATGACCATGCGTCCACCCCTGCGCAGGACCGAGACGCCGGCGGCAGTGAACGCACCGCCGAGATGGTTAAGGACCGCGTCGATCGGTCGGAGGCCGGCGACGGCGTCCTCAAGAGCGTCGGGAGCCTCCACCCTCAGACGGTAGTCTGCACCGAACTCCTCTAGCCTCTCGAGTTTCGACTCCGAGGTCGACGTGCAGATGGAGCGCGCTCCGAGCGTGTCGATGAGTTGGACGGCCGCGACACCGACACCGCCAGTGGCACCGGGAACGAGAACGGTATCGCCGGCGGCGACGCCCGCTCGTCGGAGCATCTGCCAGGCAGTCATGTACGCGACCGGGAGCGCCGCCGCCGAGACGAAATCTACGTCTGCGGGGAGCGGCACGAGACGGCTCGCGTCGACCGCCGCTCGTTCCGCGAACCCGCCGTGGAAGAGGCCGTAGTGCTCACAGAGGTTTTCCGGTCCGTCGCGGCAGAACTTACACTTACCACACGTCTGCATCGGCGAGAGAACGACCCGGTCACCCACCGAGACCGAGTCGACATCCGTGCCGATGTCGATCACCTCCCCCGCGACATCGACGCCGGAGACGAACGGTAGGTGTTCTTCCCGCAGTCGGAAGTCCCCCTGTAGATAGAGTAGATCGTGTCGATTTAGCGCCGCCCCGCGGACGCGGACGAGCGCCTGGTCGGCAGCGACGGTGGGTTCCGGCGCGTCAATCACTTCAACGTTGGACGGTCCACCGAGGCCGGTGAAGGCTGCAGCACGCATGGCTGTCGGATCAGCCGGTAGGGTGATATACTTTAGCCTGCTTCGAGGGGGCACCGTTTCTCATCCTCGGCCACCACGTCGGCGATCGCTGGGGGGTCGTATCGAAGGCTCCGCCGACTACAGGGGGTGAGCCTCCGCCCACTTCTGCCAGCCGTACAGGAGGGAGCCATCGGAGGGTATCGCGTCGCTCTCAGCCAGCGGACATCGTGAGGATTCGTCCTAGTACCTGGGGGTACTGTACCCTAGTAGGACCGCGGGAGGCCGAGGACGTTACTCCCGACGAAGGCCTTCACGAGTTCGTCGCTGACCGGTGCGACGCGTGCGAGGCGGACGTCACGAAACAATCGTTCGACGTGGTACTCGTTCGCGAAGCCCATTCCGCCGAGCGTCTGGACGGCCTGATCGCAGGCCTTGAACCCGGTTCGAGCGCCCATGAACTTCGCCGCGTTCGCCTCCATGGAGCAATCCTCGCCCGCGTCGTACAGCGAGGCTGCCTTGTAGATCATGAGCTTGGCCGTTTCGAGTTCTATCTTGCTCTCGGCGAGCGGGAACTGGACGCCCTGGTTCTTCCCGATCGGCCGTTCGAAGGCCTCGCGCTCGCCCGCGTAATCCACCGCCAGGTCGAGCGCGAGTTCGCCGGCCGCGAGCGGGATAGCCGACCACGTGATGCGCTCGGTGTTGAGCGTACCGAGGACGTGGTAGAACCCCCGGTCTTCCTCGCCGAGGAGGGTGTCCTCGGAAACACGGACATCGTCGAAGACGACCTCGCACGAGCCGAGACAGCGCATACTGAGTTTGTCGATCTTGTTCGTCGTGATCCCGTCGTTGTCGGTCGGGACGACGAACAGCGAGATCCCCTCGTGCCGGGATCCATCGCCCATCGGCGACGTCCGAGCGAGCGTGACGATGTAATCCGAGACGTGGGCACCAGTGGTCCAGATCTTCGTACCGTTCAACACGTACTCGTCCCCGTCCCTCTCGGCGGTCGTCTTGATCCCGGCCGTATCGAGGCCCGCGTCCGGTTCGGTCAGACCGAGCGAGATGACTGCCCCGTCCGCCACCTCCGGGAGCCACCGCTCTTTCTGCTCCTCGTTCCCGTGCTCGTTCAGTGAAATCCCTCCGAACACCGGTCCCAGCGTAAGGAGGTTGGGGCCGCTGACACCACCACCGTTCCGTCCAAGAGCCAATCCGACCGCAGCAACCTCCTCCATACCCAGTCCTTCGCCGCCATACTCTTGGGGGACAGTAAGTCCCATGAAACCAGCCTCAGTGAGATCGTCCCAGATCTCGTGCGGGAATTCTTCGGCTTCGTCCTTTTCGCGCCAGTATTCCAGACCGTAGTCTGAACAGATATCCCTGGTGAGACGCTGCATCATCTGCTGCTCCTCGGAGAGCGTGAAGTCCATCAGGCCTACGTCACCGTCTCACGTCTTAGTGTTTTTGTTGGGTCTCCGTCGAATGACTACCGACTTCTCACTCGACGGTTATCTCGGGGTCTCGAAGTCCCGTGATGGCCTCTGCGTAGACTGACTCACGGCACGCAGCATAGGCGAGACGCTTGGTGTTCGCCCGCGAAATCGTCCCTGGAGCCTGAACGGTGATCGATGGGTGCCCGTCTTCCAGGTGCACCTCGAACGTCGGGACCGACCAATCGTGGGCGGCCGCGATGTCACCCGCCCGCTCGCGCAGGTCCCGGCGAACGAGTTCGTCCATCGATACGGGCTCGTCGTCCCCGGGCGCCCGACTGTCGGTCGCGCTGCTGGTGTCGCTCACCCCCCACTCACCTGCCCCGGCTGCCGACCGCTCGGTGACGACGACCGCTGGGGCCTCGATACCGGTCGTGAGCGCATCTAGGAACCGCGCCGCATCCGCACCATCGACGACGCGATGGTCGAACGACAGCGACAGTGTACACGACCGCTCATCGCCGTCACGGACGCGACCGACCCCGAGGATAGCGACCTGTGGCGGGTTAATGATCGGATCGAACGAATCGACACCGAACATGCCGAGGTTGGATATCGTGAACGTTCCACCCCGGAGATCGTCCATCGAATACTCGCCGTCAAGGACGGCATCCGTTAACCTCCGCCGCTCTCTGGCTATCTCCACGAGCGAGCGGCGTTCCGACTCCCGTATCACCGGCGTCACCAGCCCTGCCGCCGCGTCGACCGCGATCGCCACGTTCACCTCCGAAACCGATCGTAGTCGGCCATCCTCGAACCAGGCGTTGAAGTCGGGATATCTCTCGAGTGCCCTGACTGTTGCGGCGACGAGGAGGTCCGTGAATCCGATCGAGCCGTCCCCTGCCTGTGCTAGTTCCTCGGCCGTTTGGAGTGCACGCTCGACCTCGACTTCCCGATTTAACGTGACGTGAGGTGCTTCACGGGCGGAGCGGGACATCCGCGCCGCGATAGTCCGGCGCACCCCCGAGAGAGGTCGCTCTTCGTCGATCGTCACGCCCAGCGCGTCGGCGTCGTTTCTCGTCGGTTCGGTCGCCAGTCCCTCCGAACGCGCCGTCCCGATGCCTGGAGTCGATTCCCGCCCATCGGCGTTGCTGGCCGCAGCCCGGACGTCGGATTCGGTGACTCGACCGCCGATGCCTGTCCCCCCGACGTCGGTGAGCGAGACGCCGAGTTCGCGCGCGAGACGCCGAGTGCTCGGGCTCGTGAACACGCGACGCTCCGTCACGGAACTTCGATCGGTCCGTTCCGCGGGTACCGGCTCCGTCTGGTCGAGGTGCTCTTCGACATCGGTCTTCAAGACGGCCCCGTCGGGTCCGGTGCCGTCGAGGTCGGTCAGGTCGACACCGTGTTCCGCTGCGAGTCTCCGAGCGCCAGGTGCCGCCGGAACGTCGCCGGTGGTCTCCGCGCTCGCTACGCCGCCGTCGGGATCCTGCTCGCTCGTCGTCCCCGTCGGCAATGCCGCCTCTGGCGCCGTCCCGCCGTCGATCTCTCCGGGTTCGACGCGGCTCCTGGGGGCCGGTGCGCCATCGAGGCTTTCGTCGCGACCTAACACGATCCCGAGTACGGTACCCGGCGGGACCTCCTCTCCCTCGCCGACATCGACGCGAGCGAGCGTTCCGTCCTGAGAGGCGACGACGTCGGCCACGGCCTTCTCCGATTCGACGACCGCGATGACGTCGTCCTCTTCGACGCTGTCCCCCTCGTCGACGACCCATTCTGCGAGGAGTCCGATCTCCATCGTATTGCCCATCATCGGCATCCGTATTGCCTGCACCATTAGTTCGTCAACCCCTGGTGTCCGGAACACTAAAACAGTAGCGTCACCGCGGGTTCCGTCCCTGGATCTGCGTCGAGGGGCTCGCGATCACCAGGCCGATTTGAGGATGTCTCGGATGTCTCCCTCGGTTACGGGACGCGGATTGCTCGCCATGGCGGAGTCCTTCGCTGCGATCTCGGCCATCGCCTCGAAGTCATCCCGGTCGACGTTGACGTCCCGGAGTCGATACGGCACGTCGATTGCCGTCTGCAGGTCACGGATCTCTTCGAGAACCGATCTCACGACCCAGTCGTCACCCCGATCCTCGGTGTTGATCCCCATCGCCGCGGCGATGCGTCGGATGCGTTCCGGGACCGTCGACGCGTTGAACTTGACGCCGTGGGGAAGGAGGACGCTGTTGCCGTCACCGTGGGAGACAGGGTGGCGCGCACAGAGAGCATGGTTGATCCCATGATTGATACAGATACCGCCGATGAGGCCGAGAGCACTCAATGCCGCACCGATCTGAGCCCTCTCGATCGCTTCGGTGTGAGACGGATCCGTGACTGCGCTCTCGAGGTTTGTCATCAACAGATCGATAGCCCGTGTCGCCGTCGCCTGATAGAAGGGGTTCTCCCCTCGCGGATCCGAATAGAGGATCTCGACGGCGTGATCTAGTGCGTTCATCCCCGTACTCGCGATGGTGTTCGAGGGTGTGGTTGCCGTCAACTCCGGGTCATAGTAGTTGGCGACGGGTCGTACCTTCTCGTCGACGATGACGCCCTTTTCGCCGCGTTCGTGGTCCGTAACCCCGAACGCGTTGCTCACTTCCGCTGCCGAAAGGGTCGTCGCGATGGTGAAGATCGGGACCTTCGTCTCCGGTAGTTCAGGGATGTGCGCGTCACCCCGCTCGGTAGTTCGTGTCTTCATATCGTCCATCGAACGTCCTTCCTCTGCATCGAAGGTCGCAATCGCCTTCGCCGTGTCACTGGCACTACCTCCGCCGACACTCACCAGAACGTCGATGTCGTGTTTACGTTTGCGTTCGACCCCACGATGGACGGTTTCGAGCGGGGTGTCGCTCCGTACCCCCGTGTACGTACAGACTAGGGTGTCTCCGAGTACGCCCTCTATCGCATCGAGGAGCTCTTCGTTGTCCCCGACGTTCTCGCCGCAGACGAGCATGGCCCGTCCCGAACCTTCGGCTTCGATCATGCTCGGTAGTTCACTGACGCAGTTAGAACCCCACACGAAGGTGTTGGACTCGTAGGCGTGAGTTGCCATACCACGCCATCCTCGGGAGGTGAACATAATCGTTGTGGTGGGTCGGAGACGGTAGATGAAACGGGCAGTGTTGCGGAGATGGGAGGGGCAGTCGGTATACATTCAAGGGACCCCGCGTGAATCGGCTAGACACGATGCGAGTGATCGGTATAGACCGCGTGGTTATTGCGACGGACAGCGTGGAGCGAACAGCTGAAACGCTCGACGATCGCTTGGGAATCGGCTTCGGTGACCTTCTGACCCTGACAACAGAGACCTCGGGGGGAGAAAACACCCTCAACAGCGTCATCGACACGGCCGGGATCGGCGTAGACATCGTCCAACCGGATCCGAAAGACGATGACAACGCTATCGCGAACTTCGTCGAGGAGCACGGAACCGGGCTCTACGCGATCGCGTTTCGGGTAGCCGATCTGGAGACCGCGCGCGCGGACCTAGCTACGGACGGTATCGAGCCGGTCGGTGAGATCACCGTGGGAGAGTTCACCGAGTTACTCTATCACCCCCATGATTTCGACGGGTTGTTCGTATTCTTGGCCGAGTTCCCCCACGCCTTTGAGACGGCCTCTCGGATGGAGGCGCTTGGCGGGGAGGACCGATAGGGAGTATGCGCAATCGATAATACCGATCGCCCGTACCAGAGGGGTATGCGGCAAGCTAACTTCGGGTACATCATCCGGAAGAAGTCGTACTACTTTCCGAACGAGGTAGCCATCGTCGAGCAGGCGACACGAGACGAGTACACCTACGAGGAGCTGGAGCGGCGATCGAACAGCGTCGCACGGGAGTTGACGGACAGAGGGATCGGGGAGGGGGATCGAGTGTGCGGATTGTTCCGGAACTCCGTCGAGTTCTTCGACCTGTTTTTCGCCACGTGTAAACTCGGTGCTGTCATTGCGCCGTTCAACTACCGTCTATCCGCGGACGAACTCGAATACCTGCTGGCCGACGTCGATCCAGCCCTCTTCGTCTACGAGGGGGTCTTCGAAGACACCGCGTCCAGACTCTCGCTGGACGAAATTCCGACGGTCCGGATCGGAGACCCCGGAGAAGAGCACGGCCTCGACGCCGACGATTGGACGGCCTTCTACGAGAACCCCGGCACCGAGGTACCAGTCGCGGACGGGTTCGACGATCCCGCCATCTTGCTGTACACGAGCGGATCGACCGGAAGACCGAAGGGCGTCCCGCTGTCCCACAAGAACATCTTCTTCTCCTCGGTGAGCTACATCGTCGATACGGAGTTGAATAGCGATGACGTGACGGTGACCTCCAGTCCGGTCTTCCACGTCGGCGGGCTCAACATCTTCACGCTTCCACTCCTGCACATGGGCGGGACCGTTATTCTACAGCAGGAATTCGTCCCCGAGGAAACGTGGGAGGTGATGGCTGAGTACGACGTGACAAAGCTGTTCGCGATCCCGACGATGCTGAATTCGATGGTTCACGTAGATGGATGGCAGGACCTCGACCTCTCTGCGCTCGATCTGGTCGTCGGGGGAGGAGAACCGGTTCCGAGTGAACTCAAAGCGGCCTTTCGGGAGATCGACGTACCGTGTGTCGCCGCGTACGGTCTCACGGAGACGACGGACGGATCGCTCGTGCTTCGACCGGAACACGCGATGGAGAAACCTCCGAAGTGTAACGGGATGACGTTCACTCACGTGGATGCGAAGGTGGTCGATGAAGAGGGAGACGAGGTTTCGTCCGGTGAAGCCGGCGAGTTGCTCCACCGGGGGCCGACCGTGTCCGAGGGCTACCTCGGCCTGCCCGAGAAGACCGAACAGGCATGGACGGACGGGTGGTTCCACACGGGGGACATCGCGGAGGTCGACGAAGACGGGTTCTACCACATCCACGGTCGCGTGGACGACATGATCATCTCCGGTGGGGAGAACATCTACCCGAGCGAGGTCGAGGAAGCGCTCTACTCGCATCCGCAGGTGGAGGAGGTCGTGGTCTTCGGCGTCCCGGACGACCGATGGGGACAGATCGTGAAGGCGGTGATCGCGACGGTAGATGACGAGGCGATCCCGACCGAGGAAGTACGAGAGTTCCTCGAAAGCCGACTAGCGCGGTTCAAGCACCCGAAAGAGTTCGTTTTCGTCGACGGACTCCCCAAGAGCGGAACCGGAAAGATCGAGCGCCAGACGGTGCTCGAACGGTACGGGGCGACCGACATTTGATCCCCGAGCAGTGCGTACGCTCGGCGGAAACACTCCACCGGTCGGTCAGCGTCACCGTTGATTCCGTCGTCGGTCACGGTAAGGTTTCGAAAACAAAACCCGGATCGCGACTTGAATTCTCACCACGAATCCGTTAGATATGTTACATAGATCGGGTAATCAACTCGCCGGGTAGTTGTTGCTATACGCAATAGTTAATATGGACTAATTCACTAATCAACTATCGCATGTCAGGTAATGGCAGGACAGACGGCGGTACATCGAGGCGCAACTACCTCAGAGGAGCAGCAGGTAGCGCTACCCTGGCGGCAATAACGGGTTGTCTCGGCGGTGGTCTCGGAGGAGGTGGTGGTGATTCAGTGACCATCGGGGGGACTATTCCGACGAGCGGGCCGTACGGCGAGATCGGTGGGAACCAGAAGCAAGCGGTAGAGTTAGCCGTCAAACACGCAAACGAGGACGGCGACGCGGGTGACAGGGAGATCGAGGTGGTCTTCCGGGACACTCAAACGGACCCCCAACGAGCGACGCAGGTCGCACGCGAACTGATCACCCAGGAAAACGCCGACTTCCTCGCGGGGAATTTCTCCAGCAGCGTGGCGCTTGCGATCGGCGAGCTGGCGCAGCGGGAGGACGTGATCTACACCTGCGTCGGGGGGAGTAACGCGCTCACCGGGAAGCAGTGTCGAGCGAACGTGTTCAATGCGGGCAACAGCGCCGTGATGCAGACCAGCGGCGGTCTACGATACGTTCTCGAACAGGGGCTCGGAGAGAGCGTGTACGAGATCACGGCGGATTACTCGTGGGGGCAATCGATCCAGAACTGGAACGAGACCCAGATCGTCCCCTCGTTCGATGGCGTAGAATATCTCGGTAACACGTTCGTCGACTTCGGCGCGACGGATTACTCACAAGCCATTACGAAGGCCCGGAACTCGGGGGCCGACATCATCAGCTTCAACCTGTTCGCATCGAATCACGTCCAGAGCGCCCAGCAGGCGGGCGATTTCGGTCTGTTCGAAGACCACGTCTGCGTCTGGCCGGCAACGGGGATTATCGAGGCGGCACAGATCGGTCCGCAGATACTCAGCCACGAGAACTTCTACGCGAGCGCACCGTGGTACTGGCAGCACGACGTCTCCGCCGCCCGGGAGTTCGCCAACTCGTTCAACGAGGAATACGATACCCGACCACTCGGTTTCTCGGCGAGTATGTATGCGGGCGTGCGGACGACCCTTCGCGCGATCAACGCCGCTGACGGGACCGAAGCTAACGCCGTCCGCGACGAGATGGAAGATCGAGAGCTCTTCCCCCAGCTGTGGAACGTCGGTGAGCGGTTCCGCGCCTGCGATCACCGTGCGACGATCGCGACGATGACGGTAAAGGGACGGCCGCCGGAGGAAGTCGACGGACAGAACTATTACCGCATCCTCGAAGTCCCGCAGGACCCCGAGGAGACGCAGATGCGAACGTGCGAACAGACCGGCTGCAGCTTCTAGACCCATAATGATCGAGCTCTCTACAGTATTCAACACCGCCTTTCAGGGAGGGTTGACGTTTCCGGCCACACCGCTTCAGACGCAGTATTACGCGACCCAGCTGTTCAACGGGCTCATGCTCGGGATGACGCTCGTACTAGTGTCGCTCGGACTCACGATCATCTTCGGTCTCTTGGGTGTCATCAACTTCGCCCACGGCGACATCCTGCTGGTGGGGACGTACATCGCTTGGACCGTACAGAGCGCGACGGGGAGCTTCGTGTTCGCGATCGTCGCCGCTGTCGTCGGCACGTTTCTCACCGGGATCGTCATCGAACGGACGCTCCTCAGATACACATACGGACGCTACGATGCGCTCCTGCAGTTGCTCTTGACCTTCGGCATCGCGGAGTTCCTCAGAGGGGGAGTCATGCTGGTCTGGGGCCAGTCGGGCAAGAATTTCCCGAATCCGGCCTGGGCGCAGGGAGCGGTGGATCTGGTTCTCTTCTCCTATCCCCTCTACCGGGTATTCGTCATCGTGGTTGCGGGGTTACTCATCGTGGCGCTGTATCTGTTCCTCAATTGGACAGACCTCGGGCTACTTATCCGAGCAGGGACACAGGACCGTGACATGGTCGACGCCCTCGGCATCGACGTTTCCCGGATTTATCTCCTGGTCTTCGGTATCGGGGCGGCGCTGGCAGGAATCGCCGGCGTCCTGATTGGCCCTATCCGAGCGGCCCACCCGACGTTAGGCATCGAACTGTTGATTCCGGCGTTCGTCGTGGTGGTCGTGGGGGGCCTCGGTAGCTTCCGGGGGACGATCATCGCAGGTATCCTCATCGGCGAACTACAGGTCCTGACGGGGATGTTCTATTCTCAAGCCGCAGAGGTCGTCGTGTTCCTCTTTATGGCGATCGTCCTGCTAGTCAGACCGCGTGGCCTCTTCGGCAAGGAAGGGGTGATCGAGTGATGGCGACCGTTTCGACGTCCTTCGGGGCGATCGTGGATAGGGTCGGTCAGAAGCGGTTGACGTACCTCGGCGTCTTCGGCATCCTCGTGGCTCTACCGTTCATCGCAACCCCGTTTCTCAGCACTGAAATAGTCGTGATGGGAATCTTCGCGATGGGGTACAACATCATTCTCGGCTACGGTGGTGAACTCTCGTTCGGGCACGCCGCCTTTTTCGGCCTCGGAGCATATGCGACGGTTCTCATCGTCGAGCACGCAGTACAAAACCTCTATCTCGCAATCCTTAGCAGTGTCGTGATAGTGACGGTCGTGAGCGTCGTGTTCGGCTACCTCAGTCTTCGACGGCGGGGTATCTACTTCGCGATGATCACCCTCGCGTTGGCCCAGATGACCTACACCATCGTCTTCCAGTGGTCCGGGCTAACCGGCGGTTCGAACGGGCTTTCACTTCCGACCAGCGAGGCACCGCTCGGACCACTGACACCGTTACAGAACGATCTACACTTCTACGCCGTCGTGAGTGTAGTGTTCCTCGTCCTCTTTGTGGCTATTAGTCGCGTGGTCAGTTCCCCGTTCGGCCGCACACTGAAGGCAATCAGAGAGAGCGAGGAACGAGCGCTTCACCTGGGTTACGACGTCAACAACTACCTGTGGTTGGCGTTCGCGATGTCGGGGGCTATTTCCGGCTTCGCCGGTGCCCTCTATGCCGTACTGTTCATCTTCATCTCCCCGAACCTGCTCTTCTGGACGATGTCCGGCGAGGTCGTCCTGATGGCGATTATGGGCGGACTCGGAACGCTCATCGGGCCACTGGTCGGTGCCGCCGTATTCATCCTCCTGTCGGATACGTTCGCGCAGATCACCCAGAACTGGCAGGTGCTCTTCGGGATCGTTATCATCGCCGTCGTTCTGCTGGCCCCCGAGGGCATCGTCGGGTTGGCGAAATCGCGACTCCAGGGGGACGACGCCGGGGTCGACGTGAGACGATTGATCGACCGTCTGCGACCGTAACACCCAGGCGGGGGATCGTACTCCCCTTCAACCGAGCGCCAGATAGCGGCTCTTGATCTCCTCGTCTCGTTTGAGTTCCACGCTCGGCTTGTGGGCTTTAATTTCACCCTCGTCAATAACGTAGCCGTAGTCGCTTATATCGAGAGCGAGTTCGACGTTTTGCTCGACGAGGAGGATCGTGATACCGTCTTCGTTGATCTGTTGTAGGATGTTCCGGAGTCTCTCGACGAGCGATGGCATCAGCCCCTCGGTCGGTTCATCGACGAGGAGCAATCTCGGATCGGAGAGAAGCCCTCTCGCGATGGCGAGCATCTGCTGTTCGCCACCGCTCATCTGCCCAGCGCGTTGCTGTTCACGTTCTTCGAGCCGCGGGAAGTATCCGTACACCCGGTCGGTCAGTTCGTCGATCCTGTCCGCCTCGATATCGTGTCCCATATGTCCGAGCCGGAGGTTCTCACCGACAGTCAACTCGGGGAACACTCGTCTATGCTCCGGAATCAGAGAGACACCGGCCTGTGACGTCTCGTGGGGTTTGTTCCGCGTAACGTCCGTACCGTCGAAGCGGATCGTTCCGGATCGAGGCGTCTGGAAACCCATGATCGACTCTAACGTCGTCGTCTTTCCAGCGCCGTTCCGTCCGACGAGCGTCACGAGATCGCCCTCATCGACGGTCAGTGAAAGATCGTGGAGGATGTGGCTCTGCCCGTAGAACGTGTTGATCCGTTCGACTTCGAGTAGGCTCATGCGGTTCCCTCCAGATACACGCGACGAACCTCTCGATCCTGTCTCACTGCGTCCGGGACATCGTCGGCGATCTTCTTGCCGTTATGGAGTACCAGGATTCTGTCCGCGACTTCGTTGACGACGCTCATCTTGTGCTCGATGAGGATGATGGGAAGGTCTCGTCGGAGTTCGCCGATGAGTTGGATCACGTCTCGAGTTTCCTCCGGACTCATTCCGCTCGTCGGTTCGTCGAGTAGGAGCAGCTTCGGGTCGGTCCCGAGTGCGACAGCGATCTCGAGCGTTCGCTGCTCACCGTGGCTAAGGTTCGAAGCGAGGGTATCCGCCTTGGGGGCGAGATCGACCCGTTCGAGGATCTCGTGGGCCCGGTCAGTAATCTCCGGGGGTGCCTTCCCCCAGAAATTGTACGAGTTCTCGTTCGTTTGGACTGCGACTGCGACGTTCTCCAACACGCTGAGGCCATCGAAGAGTTTCGTCACCTGGTACGAGCGAATGAGACCTCTCCGGGCGATCTCGCTCGGAGGGACACCCGTGATCTCCTCCCCGTCAAACACGATCGTCCCGCTCGTCGGCGTCAGCGCACCGGTCAACAGGTTGAAGAAGGTTGTTTTGCCAGCGCCGTTCGGTCCGATGATAGCGTGAAGCTCATCCTCGTAGAATCGGGCGGTTACATCATCGACGGCGACGATACCGTCGAACTGTTTCCTCAGGTCATCCACGCTCAATATCGTCTCTCCATCGTCCATTGATGACTACTATCGCGTTCTCCGTCTTAAATACCGGTGCTAGGGGTCGACACTGGTGGGGAAACACTTACTCACCCCGGAACGAGAGACGGTACATGCGACTTGCGGATACCACCGTCGTCATCACCGGTGCGAGTTCCGGTCTCGGTCGAGCAACTGCACTCCTAGCTGCCGAAGAGGGGGCGCGTGTCGTTAACGCGGACGTTCAACGGGATCCCCGTAGCGGTGGTACGCCTACCGACGAACACATTACAGAGAGCGGTGGAGAGGCAACGTTCGTTGAAACGGACGTCACAGATATCGAAGAGGTGAACGCGGTCATGGACGAAGCCATCGACCGGTTCGGGAACCTCGATGTCGTCGTCAACAACGCCGGGAGGGCGGAGTCCTACGCAATAACCGATACGGACGCGACAAACTGGCGGGACACCGTCGAACTGAACTTGACCGGGGTCTACCACGGCTGTCTCGCAGCCGTCAAACGGTTACAGCGGTCGGGAGGTGGTGCCATCGTCAACATCGGCAGTGTGTTCGGTGTCGTCGGCGCGCCGAATTCGGCCTCCTACAGCGCGGCGAAGGGGGGCGTTATCGCGCTCACCCGGCAGGTCGCTCGCGACTATGCGGCGGATGGCATTCGCGTCAACGCCGTCTCGCCGGGATTCGTAGATACGCCGATGTTACGGGAGGACACCCACGCGGGAACCATCGAGTTCGCCGAGCGACAGACCCCGATGCGAAGGATCGGGACTTCCGACGAGATCGCGGAAGCCGTCGTCTTTCTCGCGAGCGATGCGGCCTCGTTTGTGACCGGTCAGAACCTCGTCGTCGATGGCGGGTACGGGATGGCCTGACAACGGGAGATATCGGTTCGAGAATAGCTCCCAATACAATAATCAACGTGGACGCGTATCACCCCACTATGGAGATCGACTTGAGTCAGTACGACTCGTACGACGAAGCGTATCGGCAGTTCGAATGGGACATCCCAGGAACGTTCAACATGGCTGACGCTGTCTGTGGTCGGTGGGCCGATCGTGAGGACGGGAAACGTCGTGTTGCTCTCTTCTACGAGGACGAGGATGGATCACGTGAGACGTACACGTTCTGGCAAGTTAAACGGATAGCGAACGAGGTTTCGAACGTTCTCGCCGACGCTGGCGTTGAGCGAGGGACGCGCGTTGGTATCGTTCTCCCACAGCGGCCAGAGACGTTGTTCGCCAACCTCGGTGTGCTCCAGATGGGGGCGGTGTCAGTACCCCTCTCGGTCCTGTACGGGTCAGAGGGACTCCGCTACCGACTAGATCACTCACAGACGCAGGTCGCAATCGTCGATCGACAGCGTGCGGACGTCCTCGACACCCTCCGTGATGACCTCGATCACCTCGAAACGGTGATCACTCTCGACGACCCCGACGGGATCGACGGGCAGTCGTGGGAAGACGGGGTCGAAGCTGCGTCACCGAGGTTCGATCCTCTCGTGACGGACGCCGAGGACTCCGCGTACATCATCTACACGAGCGGAACGACTGGAAGACCGAAGGGGGCCCACCACGCCCACAGGAGTCTGCTCGGATACATCCCCGGGTGGCAGATGATAAACGAGTTCCCGGGTGAGGAAGCCGTCCACTACACGCCTGCAGGCTGGTCCTGGGTAGGGGGTCTGTTCGCCGTCGTCTGGTGTGCTTGGTACCACGGACATCCCGTCGTCGGGTACGGTGGGCAGTTCGACCCGGAGACCGTCTACGATCTCATGGAACGATACGGAGTCACGAATCCACTCCTGACGTCTACGATGATCCGGATGCTAAAGGGCGTTGATCGTCCAACGGATGAGCTCGACGTCCGAGTAGTTCCTAGCGGCGGTGAAAAGGTGACGGAGGACATCTTCGAGTTCGTCGAAACCGAATGGGGGGCTCGAGTGAACGAAATCTACGGTCAGACCGAGTGCAACTTCCTCGTTGGGACGAACCACTCTCTCATGGACGTCAATAAGAACGCGTCCGGGAAACCGTGCCCCGGACACGAGGTGGCTATCGTCGATGATAATACCGGAGAGCGGAAGGCCGCGGGGGAGATCGGCCATATCGCGGTCAAACGGCCAGACCCGTCCATGCTGCTCGGCTACTGGAACCAGCCCGATCTCACGGAGGACCTCTTTGTCGACGACTGGATGAAAACCGGCGACGCGGGTTCATACGACGAGGATGGGTACATCTACTACGAGGGACGGGCCGATGACGTCATCATCACGAGCGGCTACCGGGTCAGCCCCCTCGAAGTGGAAGACAGTTTGCGTGAACACGACGCGGTCAACGACGTCGTCGTCGTGGGAATCGAGGATAGCGAGAGGGGGACCGTCATCAAAGCGTTCGTCAAAGTAGAACCGAACGAGACTGAGTCCGACGCGCTGATCGACGAACTCCAACGTTTCGTCAAGGAGCGAGAAGCCGCCTACAAGTATCCTCGTGTGATCGAATTCGTGGACGAATTCCCGACGACCGTCTCCGGGAAGATACAACGCCACAAACTCACCGAGTAACGTCTTCACCCCTTCCAAGACCGTTTGGTTGCATATCAGACGGGGAGTCGTTGGGAACACAACTTTCGAGGGGCCGAATTGGAGGGACCGGAAAACGGTGAGCCACGGCAGTAGTCAGGTAATGCGAATAACATAATGATTATTAAAAATAGTTATCTGCTCTGGCGTATCAGAGTAGTGTGAGCCATGGATTTCCCATCAGCAGAATGGCTAGAAGAGCTACAAGAGCGCTGTAACGAGGACGAACAGTTCAACCGGGCGGCAGAGTGGTCGGACGTGAATGTCGTCATCGGAGTCGATGAAGAGCGATACTGGTTGAAACTGTACGGCGGTGAAATCATCGATACCATGACGTACGAACCGATGTCCAATCCGCTCGGCTACGACGTCGTGGTGTCCGGGTCAAAGGAAGCGTGGGAGCCAGTAGTCGCCGGCGACGACACCTTCTGGAAGGCCTACAGCAGTGGAGGGATCCTGATCGACGGGGATCTCCTCGAAGCGAATCGCATGCACGAGGCCCTCGTTCGAATGGCGGAGCTGATGGCTGAGACTCAGCAGGCGGAGGTGACGGTATGACCGAGATCACGGGTCACTACGTGGACGTGGATGGAACGAGGATCTACTACGAGGAGTGCGGGGAGGGGATTCCCCTCTTCTGTATCCACACCGCCGGCGCTTGCTCGATCGAGTACTACGAATTCCTCCCCATTATGGCCGACAACGGTTTCCACGCAATTGCCGTCGATCTTCCGGGACACGGGAAGTCGTACCCCGTGAACTGGGAGCCGTTCAGGGAAATGCACGAGTACGCCGAATTCGTCTGGAGGATAATCGAGGAAGTGTGCGAGGACAAGCCCGTCGTCGCGGGCTGTTCGATCGGTGGCAACATGGTCACGGACATGGCCTGTCACCATTCGGACGATATGCGAGCGGCGCTAGCCCTCGAAGGCGCCGCGTACACGCCGACGTTCCCGAACGTGAACGTCTACGAGCACCCTCACGCGTGTCCCGGGTGGCGCGACATCATGGAACGGGCCGCAGAACAGTCGATGTACCGGCCAGTCCCGGAGGAGAAGATAACGGAGACGAGGTGGATGCATCGGTATGCGCCACAGGAGATCGCGACGGGCGATCTCCAGTGCTGGGTGAACCACGACGTTCGAGCGAGACTCGGGGACATCACGTGTCCCTTCCTGAACTTCAAGGGTGAAGCCGATTTCTACGTTCCTGAGGAACGGATGGAAGAGACCATCGAGGGGATCGCGGACGATCTCGGGGAGATGGTGATCGGCGAAAAGATGGGCCACTACCCGATGTTCGAGGATCCCGCAGGCCTCGCTGACGTCTGTATGGATTTCTTGAAGGATAAAAACGTCGTGGAGGAGTAGTATCTACATAAATCAGCAGATACATCCCCTATACGTGCAGATATCTAGGGTACAGCCGCCGTCACCGGCGCAATCTGGGCCTGGAAAAACAAACGATCGGTTTTTTGCGTTACGTATACACTGCGGCCAGGGACGACGGCATAGATGTAGAACAGCGGGGAAGGGCGAAAGTGCAGGGCGACGTTCTGGTGCCAGTGGCGAGTCCCGTAGTACAGCGCGAGGACGCAGTAGATCCCGTTCGAGGGGATCAAGCTGAGCCATCGACCGAGGCCCGGGACGGTTGCGACGTAACCCTACCGTACGCCGGCAGCTACCGAACGTTTATACATTCTCCGTTACCACCCTCTGACATGGTGCTCGACGCGTTTTCGCTCGAAGGTTCGGTCGCCGTCGTTACCGGAGGGAGTCGCGGTATCGGTGAAGCGATCGCCGTCGCGATGGCCGAAGCTGGCGCCGACGTCGTTCCCGTCGCTCGCTCGGAGGACGCTCTGACCGCGACGGTAGATCGAATCGAGGCGATCGGCGGTGACGCCCTCGCCTATCCGCTCGACGTGACGGATGTGGGAGGTATCGAGGAGATGTTCGACGAAGCGGAATCGACGTTCGGTGGCGTCGACGTTCTCGTCAATAACGCCGGCGTGAATCCGTACTTCGGAGACGCACGGAATCTCGACATCGAGACGTGGGAGCAGATCCTCTCGGTGAACGTGACTGGTTCGTTCAAGTGTGCTCGCGAGTTCGGCCGGCGAGTGTTCGACCGAGACGGCGACGGAGCTATTGTCAACGTTGCGAGCGTGGGCGGAGTCGTCGCGCTCCCCTATCAGACGCCATACACCGCGTCTAAGCACGCCATGGTCGGGATGACCAGGTGTCTCGCCGTCGAGTGGGCGCCGGACGTCCGGGTCAACGCCCTCGCGCCGGGGTACGTAGCGACGGAGTTCACCAAGGGGGTCCGCGAGAACGAGAGCATCCGCCAGGACATCCTGCAGACGATTCCGCAGGACCGGTTCGCGGAACCTGAAGAGATCGCACATGCCGCAGTCTACCTCGCTAGCGATGCAGCGAGGTACGCCACCGGCGAAGTGCACGTAGTCGATGGCGGAATCTCGGCGCAGTAATATCACGTTACGTATAACTGCACGGAGATCCACTCTCCCCAACTCGGAGGTCGAATCCCCCGAATTCAGAGCGCGCCGTTCTCCTCGCTGGCGACAAGGAGTCGATGCGTATCGGTTAGAACGGTTTCATCATTTTGATTGATAAGTTCCACGTTAGCGGTAATGAGTCCCCAATCCTCGTCACGTCGAGCTTTCCCGGTGATCTCCACGGTCGCGTGAACACTATCGCCGGGGGAGACCGCGCCGAGGTAGCGAACTCGATCGTGGCCGTAGTTCATCGCTAGGGCGGCATCGGTAGCAACAGCGTCGACGAAAAACCCATCAGCAATTCCGAGAAGTAGGGTTCCCTGTGCCACAACATCGTCCACGAGGGGATGAGTGGCCGCGTACTCCCGGTCGATATGGATCGGATCCGTTGATCCCGTGGCTCCGATAAAGGCCCGGATATCGGAATCAGTCACAGTTCGCCCATGGGTAACGTACTTCTCACCGATCTCGAAACTCTCGTAGACTCGTTGCTCGATCACGTGAACGTGATTCGGTCGATGTCGCATAGACCTTTGCGTAGGTCGGGGTGGGTAAGCTACTGACGGGGGTTTCTGACAAAATTCGACGATTCTCCGCTCACCATTGTGAGCCCCGCGGCTATAACCGGAAACGAAGAGAACGGGCGGCAAACGAGTCTGATCACAGACTCCTTCGGCCATGGATCACCGAAATCGCCCCCTCGAGATCCCCTGCAAGATTTCACCAGATTTCCGTATTCACGAGCGAGAGGGTCGGACTACTGACCCGAGAACGGTTGTAAGGCTGTCGTCTCTACCCACCCCCCATCTACAACCGAGAGAAAACGGCTACTACGTCTTCTCGATCGAGTTCCTGACGGGGCACCCTCTGCATATCGCTTACGGAGAACTGTGGTCTTTCGGTCGCCGGCCTTATCGCTATCCCCTCGGTGTGGTCCAGAGTATCGTGACTCATGGGTCGTGACGAGGCTCGGAACGGGCATGAATCCATGGCCAGAGAACGCTGGGCAGTCTCATCACGTACCCCGGCGAGTTCAAAGAGTGAGAGACCCGTAACGAGAAGGTTCCTCGCGACGACCAGATCATATCCGAGTGACGGGAGCTATCGGACAGCCACGGCCACTCGGATCGAACGCTGGCACACAGCATCAACCCAATAGTCGTAGAAATACTTGCTCGTCCAGGATACTAACGTGTCGGGGACATCTTCGCTCGTTGGAGAGGAAAGTGCGCCCTAGCGCTACGTGCAGCGTTCACCCCGTACCGTCACCCTTCCTACCATATGATATCTTAGAAGTGTTCAGTATCAGAGGGTGACGTCGGGCGTTCGTTCGTTAACAGACCTCTACGGCGCGTGTTCCTACACTCGCACCGACGGTCTCTGATCATATCGACGGTCGACTCGAATAACCCGTCGAGGATGCGTTCTCGAACCGGGAGCAGGCACCGAAGAACGCCTCACGATAGCGTCTCAGTACGGAGATGACCGATGGAGTTACGGGCGAGACAGAAGGGGTGTAACTCACGCAGAGGCCCGGTGGGTAGCAGGACCAGAGCAACTGGACGACCTGCAGGGTGATCAGTCGGGTGGCGTAGTAGTCATCCTGCAGACACCGCCTGATCGACGAGCATTTACGAGTAATTACTTTTATACATACTCGGCGTGCACGGCCGATCTGATACTCCGGACGGTGTCGCAGGAACCCACCCGAGAGGACCCCGACGAACAGTCAAAAGCGAAGGTGCAGACCGGTCTTTCGGCCGTCTCGGCGGAACCTCCGCCGATTTCGGACTACCTGCTGCGAGACGGCACCGACCGGATTCGTTTCCGTGAGAGGTGCCGAGAGGCGACGGCTCGAACTCGTCGGCCGACTCGTCCCCCGCCTCCAACGTAGACTCGGCTCGATGGACGTGAGAACGTTCAACTACGGACCGTCACGGCGACCTCGTGGTCGCCGGGGCACCTCGACCGGCGTGACACCGTCGTCAGTGGCGAGCCGAACCGTCGTCGTTGTACTCGCCGACACGGAGACGTCACAGCGCTCGGGTGTACGACGGCACCGCCAGATCCAGCATCGTCGCGACGCCGGGAGCGGCCGCTCGAACCCGCGGAACGACGTTCACGACGATAGCCGGGGTCGTACGATCCCCGTGAAACCCGCCGGCGACAACGACGTCGAGGGGCGGGCGACCGGTGATCCGAATCCGGTCGTGGGGGTCAGGCGCATCCAGGTACATTCGCAGGTCGAGTTCGATGACCGCATCGCCGTCGACGATTCCTCGCACACGCTGACGGATCCCCGCGACCGCCCCCGGATCGACCGTAACGTAGTCGCTTCGAACTCGCTCGTCTGCGATCACCGGTTCGATGTCCCGTTCCGTCGTCTGTAACGTCCAGCCGAGCGCATCGGCGAGCATCGCGGTCGACTCCGAGAGGCCGACGTGTCCGCCAGCCGTCGCGATCTCCCTCTCGAACGTTTCGACATCCAGTCCCGCGCCGATCTTCTCCTGGAGCGGCCGGCGGCGCTGGGCGGCGTCCTGCACGCGCTCGACCCGGATCGATTGGACGACCTGACAGGGAGTCGAGAGTACTGCCGGTAGCGTGTCCATGGCGAATCCGGGGTTGATCCCGGTGCCGAGACAGGTCACACCGTGCTCTCGCGCGGTCTCGTCGAGCTCGCTGGCGAGACCGCGGTTGTCCGGATCCCACCACGGATAGGAGAGCTCTTCGGTCGTCGAGATCACGTCAGCCTCGGCGGTCAGGGCGTCCGTCAATTGCGGAGATACCGCGGCCAGTGACGACCCGGTCGAGTGGAAGACGACGTCCGGTTCCGCCTCGAGCGCGGTCTGCGCGTCGTCGGTCACGTCGACGCCGAGGTCGCGCTCCAGACCGACGACGCGTCCGAGGTCCCGTCCGACCTTCGTCGGGTCGATGTCGATCCCGCCGACGAACTCGATTCCGCGGTCGACGGCAACCCGGACGATCCGGGAACCGATCGGACCGACGCCGTACTGGACCGCGGTTAGCCGGGGGCGCTCGCCCGCGTTCCCGCTCATACTCGCCCCGCCCCTCGAAGCTGTCCGACGACGGTACGGGTTGCGTCCAGGAAGCCGTCCAGTTGGGCGTCCGTGGTCTGATACGAGACGCTCCCCATGTGTCCCGGGAGGAAGTAGTAGCCGTGCTCGAGTAACCGCACGTGGTACGCACGCAGTGCGTCACGGTCGGTCTTCGTTTCGACCGCGCCGACAGAGTCGAGCGGGCCCTCGGGGGCGAAGTGCGGCAGGAACAACGAGCTCTCCCCGAGGACGACGCTGTCGACGTTCAGCTCCTCGAACAGCGCGGCCAACTCCGTCCGGACACGTTCCGCCCGCGATTCGGTGTACGCGAACACCGGCTCGTCGTCGAGCACGCGAAGGCTCGCCACGCCGGCGGCCGCGGTCATCGGGTTCATCGAGAAGGTTCCGCCGCCGGCGATCACCCGTTCGACCGGCGGCACGTCGATGTCCGGGCGCGCGGGCTCGAACAGTTCGGCACGCCCGGCGAGTGCGCCCACCGGGAGGCCGCCGCCGAGGAACTTCCCGAGCGTCGTGAGATCCGGTAACACGCCGATACGCGCCTGATAGCTCCCCGGAGAGACGCGGAACCCGGTGACGACCTCGTCGAAGATCAGTACGCAGCCGCGGGCGTCGCACTCCTCGCGGAGCGTGCGGAGGAACTCGTCGGTCGCAGTCACCCCACCTCCGGCGAGCAGCATCGGCTCGACGATGATCGCGGCGACCTCGCCGCGATATCGCTCGAGGAGGTCGACAACTGCGTCCGGATCGTTGACCGGGAACGCGTGAACCTGCTCGGTTACCCCCGGCGGGAGACCGGCCGTCTCCGGTTGGTCGTACGGCGCGTGGATCGCCACCGAGAGGTCGGTGTTGCCGCCGTGCCACCCTCCCTCGGCCTTCAGGATCCGGTCGCGGTCCGTGTGCGCGCGCGCGAGGCGAACGGCGTACATCGTCGCCTCCGTGCCGGACGCGCAGAACCGAACGCGCTCGGCGGAGGGGACGAACGTCCGGACGAGCCGTCCCAATTCGAGTGCGACCTCGTTCGGCGCGCCGTAGTGCAGTCCGTCCCTCGCCTGCTCGGTCACCGCCTCGACCACGTCGGGATAGGCGTGACCGAGCACGCTCGCCATGTGGTTCATCCAGAAGTCGACGTACTCGTTGCCGTCGACGTCCCAGATCCGGCTGTCGCTCGCTCGCGCGATATAGATCGGGTGCGGTTCGAAGTAGCGGATGTTGTGCGAGACACCGCCCGGGAACACGTCCAGGGCGGCCGCGTGTAACTGTTCGCTCGTCGTTAGCGGGTGCTGTGGGTCGTGCATCGTTCCTGTCGAGGGGTGTGTCGGTCGCGGGTCATTTATCTGTCATTACTACGCGTGTTTCCGAGAGCGAAGCTGCGTCCGGTTCCAGAACTCGGCGCGCCAGTCCGGCTTGGCGATGCGGTAGACGCCGATCGTGAGCAACGGCACGGCGAACAGCGCGATGAAGAAGTACGCCATCAGCGTGTACCCCGTGGCGATGAGTTCGATGATGCCCACGCGAGCCAGCAGCGTCGCGCCGACGAGGATACCCGCACCGAGCAGTCCGCTCTGCACTCGGGACAGCCCGTCGGCGCCCGCCAGGCGACCGACGTCGATCTGTTTGAGGTCCTCGTCCACGCGGTCGATGATCGCGTGGATGAGCCCGACGCTCGTCTCGACGAGCGTCCAGCCGACTACGAGCCCGTAGAGACCGATCACCACCGTGCCGCCGGCGCTCTCGAGCATCGGTAACCAGGGCACGGGCGCCCCCATCACGTCCTCGGAGGGGTAGAACCCCATCAGACAGAGGTACGTCAGCAGGAAGGGGAGCGTCATGAGCGTGCCCGCGAGTACCCCCGAGAGGATCGCCTCGCGCCGCGTCGTCTGTCGGTGGAGGGTGAAGAACACCGCCGGGTACACCGCGAGGTTGTACCCGACGTAGAGGATCCCCGAGAGCAGTACGGCGTCCGCGCTCGCGTCGGCGACGTACGAGGTATCCCCGGCCGCGAACGTCGCGGTCACCTCGGGCCAGACGGCAACGAGAACGATCGCTCCGAAGGTGAGATATCCGACGTACAGGAGCATCGTCCCGACCGTCTTGAACTCCTCGATGACCCGGGCCCCGTAGTACGTCAGTACGGCGACGATCCCGATGATGCCGACGATCCCGACCAGATAGGGGATACCGATCGTCTGCTGCATGATCTCTCCGGCGGCGGACGCCATGATCGCGATGATGAGGACGGCCATCACGAGGAACAGGAGATCGAACAACGGCCAGAACTTCCAGATGAGGCCCTTGACGAAGCTCTTGTAGTCGTAGACGTGAAACACGCGGGCGAACTCGAAGGTGAGGATCGCCATTACGGTGAACCCGACGAAGATCGCGACGATGGCTATCCACCCCGCCGCTCCGAACCGGGCACCGAACTGGACGATCTCCCGACCGCTCGCGTACCCGCCGCCGATCAGCACGGATTGGAGGATAATGGCGGGAAGGACTAGTTTCCCGAACGGACCCTCGACGAGACGAGTGAAGACAGCGGTCAGACCCTGTACATCCGATGTGGGGTGGTCGACTTGACTTGCCATACGTTAACAGGTAACGCTAGAGGCAATAATTGTGTCGGTCCGCTCGATAGCACGGAGTGTCGATCGAACGGGCTCTCGAACCGTCCGGAACGGTGGACTATCGGGGTATACGAACGTTCCGGGCCGGTCGCCCCGACCGGGCGGGAGAAGCGGTTCGTCGGGGGCCACGGGACGTGGGGGACAGTAATTAACACGGAGGGGCTCCTACCGCCGGCTATGACCACAGTTGACACGGTCACGTCACGTTGTCTGCGGTGTGGTTTCGAAGCGCCGGCCGGCGACGCCACGTGGGGGCGCGTCGAGGTTCCGCCGTTGGGGAGGATGACGCAGTGCCCCGAGTGCGGCAGCACGAACATCATCGGTCGACGGTAGCTATGGCGTCGGGGAGGGCGGCGGCAGGTCGCGCCCTTCCTCCACCTCTCTCCCCGAGAAGCACGGTCCCGTAGCCGGGGTGACGGATCCGACTTCCGCGAGTCGTGATCGAGCGGGATCGATGCCGACGATATCCGCCCGCGACTACCGGCCACCGGACGAGTAACGCCGTCCGATCACTCGCTTTCCTCGTCTTCGATCGCTACCCTGGTCCCCTCTTCCTCCTCGTCTTCTCCGTCCTCGACCAGCAGTTGTGCGTCGATGAGCCTCCCCTGGATATCGTCCAACCGCTCGTGCTCGTGTTTCAACTGCTCGATCTCCTCGTTCAGTCGTTCTATCTCCCGAGTGTGTCGCTCGACTTCCTGCGTCTTCTCCTGAATCCGGTCCTCGATCGCCGAAGCGTGATCCACTGACGCCAGATACACCTCCCCGAGGGCGTCGTACGCCTCGCCGAGGAACTGTTCCGAGAGGGCCGACTCCTCCGATTCATACGCATCCCCGTGTGAATCTTTATCCCAGAGCACACTGATCGTTACCGGCCAGTACTACTAATCTCTACTGACGGACACGATGATATTCACCGCTCCGTGGGTCCCGCGCCCCTTCGCCGACGGAGGGGCAGTCGTCTTCCTCGGTCACGGATTCGAGGGAATAGTCGTCGGGACACGGGTTACCCCGGGTGACGTCTCCGAGGGACTGATACAGAACGGGGCGGGAGAGGGAACATCGTTGACGTCGCGGAACCCCTCGTCGGACCGTCGCGGTCCCACGCGACGGTCACTCGCGGGCCGTGGGTCTCAGAGATCGCGTGGCTGTACCGTTTTGCGGTCGTTCGCGTCTGCCCGTCGGGCCGCATCGTCGAGCAGTGCCGACACCCGACCGTCCAGGGCATCGTAGAAGTCGGCCGCGACGTTGTGGTCCTCGAGCCTGTCCTTGACCGCGCTTTTGACGACCAGATCGGTCATACGCGTGCATTTACCGACCGAACATACTTGAAATTATCTATGTGCTTCGCGGTAACGCCCGGCGAGAAGCGGTCCCCTCGAACGGCACTGGAAGCCCGGCCGCCGTCCAAGAGCGCCACGAGGGGCGATTTCGGTCGGCAGCTGCGGACGCTCGACCCCGACGAGGGGACTCCCGGGGACCACCTGAACGAGCGATATCGGCGGTGGGCGCACGGCGTGCGGCAGCGCCAGCGCATCGACAGCGCTGGCGACGCGGCTCTCCACGGACCCGGTAACGAGAAGACGAGTGTCGGGCACGAGGTCTCACGGTGAGCGCCACCGTCTGACCGTGACCTTACTCGAGTCGTGGACGGAATTGACCGTCCGGGGGCGACCACCGTCCTCCCACCTGTGCGCTAGACACTCGGATCCAAGGAGTAGCGAGTATCACTTAATACTTCAGCTTGCCTGAGAAGGTACCCTCGCGTAGACTATTCAGACGGGGGAGTAGTCGCCGTTCGAGTGCACCTCCCGCAGCGAACCCCACTCGCGAAAGAATAGCGCCGGACACTGGACAGTGTCTCACATGGAGTTACGTGCGGCTCGCGCTCGTCGGAGTTGGTCGGAAACACAGGTGGGGAGGGACGGCCGAAGCACGGGCGGGGCGTCACGCGCACAGATGCCCGGAGTTGTGGGGGAACTCCTCTCCGAGCGGCAGTTGCCGGTGCACCCCTGGTGGCTTCGCGTCTCCTCCACAGGGATCGGGTACACGGCTCGTAATAAAAATTACGATGTCATCTGCGTAGAACGCTACCCGAGGGTCGGTCCGGGCCGTGCGACGAGGGTCGTCGGCCAGCGTGCTGTTCTCCTCCGGAGCCATCGTCGGGAAGCCGATGCCCGAACAGTGTCGGCCGGTGTTTCAGCGGTTCGAACCACGCTTCGACGTGTGACTGTCCTTCCCTGGTTCTCCGGTCTCCCCACACGCACAGAGCGCCGGCGGTGGTCGTACCACAGGCCCAGGTCCGTGCTAGATCCGGGACGACGCCGGATTCGCGCTCTCGCCGGTGAACGGATCACGTCGGGAACGCAGCGGTCGAAATGCGGGGGGTGCACTCGACCGCTTGCACAACGACTGGTATACTGGTAGAGGGGTCACTTCCAGCGGTGTCAGATCCAGTTGAGCAGTAGAATCGTCTTACCGAACGCTCGAGAGGGATCGCTCCTTCGATCAGTGGTAAGAGGGGTGCGTTGGGTCGAGTTCCAGTGGACACGTGGTGTCCCTGTCTCGAGGGATATAATCGTCGTAGGGGTCGTCTCTCAAGTGTGTATGTCGTGCTACGTCCGTGAGGACTGAGTCACCGAGCCACCGGTCCTGATCGTACTGGATCCGCCGGAGATGTACTACTGACGTCTTACGAGTGGCAAACCGATCATCCACGTCGAGGCGCAGGGTGTTCGTATCGTTCGGAGAGAGCCCACGAGTGAACGAAAGCGGGGTTAATTCGAACTTCTGATCTGTTCCGTACCGTGGGAGTGCTCGTCGGCAGAAATCGAACAGAGGTCCGGCGCAAGAGCGTTCGCTGAATAGACGAAGCCGCCAGTGAGAAGTGCAACACTCCCGACGAAGAAGAACGCGCCGACCGGCGACGAGAAATCCACGAACAGCCAATACAGGGGAGCAGCAGCCGAGGGACCGATGAGTACGACGGCGAGCTGTGCGAACATCGGACCGCAGCACCCGCATGTGTTCGGGCCGACGAGCGCTGCTGCGCCCGCTGCGCTCTGCGTCGAGGACGTGCGTTTGACCCGTAGCCACTGATAGGCCGCGAGCATCGCGTTCATGCTCACAAGCGCGCCGAGGAGTCCAACGATCAGGAGCGTCCCGACGGAGAGCATGCCGCTGAGCGGGATTTGGGGGAACCAGAACTGAACCGCCGGCCAGACGACGAGGGGATTCGCCGTCGGAACCGTATCGACGAACGCTGGCGTATGGATCGTCGTCTCACCGTTGATGATGCCCTCTTCGGGGACGAACGAGAGCAGGCCCGTCGAGAAGATGAAAAAGATCACCATGACGAATCCCACGCCGAACCCGAAGCGCCGCGCGACTGGATCCCGTGCCACCTCTCGGAGGACGTCCTGACCGTCGCGCCGGATGATGTAGCCGACCGTCAGTGGGACGGCGAGTGCAATCATGTATCCGATTGGGTGGTGATAGACGGCGAGTCCACGGACGAGCGCGGGATAGGCGACCCACAGTCCTAACAGACCGCCGAGGATCGCGTATCGCGGCCGGGTGGGCCAGCGTAGTTGACCGAGAAAGACGCTCGCCGTGATGATCGCGAGCCCGACGCCCAGGGCAAGTGGGAGGTATAAGGTTCGCGAAAACGGCATGGTGTTCCCCGATAACTCGTTAATGGGGGAGAGTTGGACGATCAGAATGCCGCCGAGAGCCGCGATGACGACGCCGAGGAACACGCCGGCGAGAGCGTGTTCAGTCCTCGCCAGTCGGTCTCGGCGGTTCAGCGCAACGCTCGCGCCGAGGACGCCGAATCCGAGGAGAAGAACGACGAGGCCGTACCACTGCGGGATACCCGGAGTGTGTTCGCCCCCGTGGGCAGAGACGACGCCCGGAACAGTACTGACACCGATGAAGAGTAACAGTCCGAGACTCACCGCCTGGAGACGCGAACAGCGATAGACGATGCTCCGTCGATGTGCCGTACGTTGTTCGTCTGACGGTGTCCCGAGTCTCATCGCTAGCTCTCAGCGCACGAATCGACTTCTATGTGCCGAATTTCCCCCCTCAAAGGGCAGAGATTCATCTGACGAGCGGTATAAACGATGATCTATAGCTGACGATCGGTAGTGTAGGTGTGATGACGTCTAACCCGTGTTCGAGGAGGTGATGCGTCGTCGAAGCGACGACCCCTGTGATCGTACGTCTGGTGATGGCGGCTCAGATAGTGGAGGGTCGCAGGTGCGAGGGTGACGACCGATACGACGGCGCGCGGTGGTGTCCAAGTGCTGCTACGGCGAGGCTCGAGAACGGATCCTACACCAACAGACGTCGACAGGAGGAGCGGCCTTCGTCGAGTAACGACAACGGGTATACGCAGACCACACGTCGTGATTCGCGCAGAATCCGTCATCGGTGTTGCTATCCAGTGACGATCGGTCGGGAGACGATCCACAACGAGAGGACGGTGTAGCCGATCATCAGGAGCGTCAGCGGAACGTGTCCGCGGCGGGCAGCCGTGACTGTGGGATAGCGAGCCATGGCGACGTAATGGGCCGCGATCACCGCAACGATGTGTCCGACGACGATGAGCAGGACTTGCGACCACCAGTACGCACTGAGTGATAGCCAGGCGAGCAGGTCGACCGACGGTCCGTGCCCAAGCCCCATGAACGACCAGAGGACGGCTACTAGCTGGCCGGCGTTCCCAAGTACGAACGGATAGTTGTGCGCGATTTCGTAGGCGGCCGCGATCGGCAGGACTGTCGGCGCGAAGGCGAAGACAGCCACTGCCCACTCGACCTGCTGCGCACCGGCGAGGCGCTGCGTGAGGCGACTCACGGAGATGAAGACGGCTACGAACCCACTGAAACCGAGAAGATAGAGGAGGACACTCACGCTCCGTCCGACACCGAGGGCCTCTCTGACACCGAAGAGGAGTATTTGGAACTCCGGCGTGCTAGTAAATCCATCAAAGCTCACCGTGTACACCGTTGCAATGACGAACGCCGCCACCGCGATGCTAGATACCGAATACAAACATCCCAGCCACGGCCACCGCAGGTCCATCCGACACCCGCCAGAAGTAGTCGACTCGAGGGTGATCGGAGCAACGCGCCCGAACAATCGGTAGAGGACGGCCAACGCGTCTGCCCGTCGAAACCATTGGGGACCGAATGCGAGCCCACCGACGAGCATTACGACTGTGTAACTGGTGATGAGGAGCGCCGTTAAACGAGGAGAGCGGGGGGCGACAGTGAGATTTTCTAGGATTCCAATCCAAATGAGAAACCCGCCGAGCGCTGGCCACACGTCCAACCATGAGGGATATTCCCCGAGAACCGCTATCGGTTCACCTTCGAGATGCACGAGGCCATCGTAGAGCGTTTTCCAGGGTGAGAGGACAGCCCACGGGCTCCCGATAAGCGCCGACACGATAGCCACTCCTTTCAGCCAGACGGGCCAGAGGAAGATCGTCGCGAAGTTCTCTGCCTGCACTTGCTTCCCCAGGAAACCGATAACGATGACGAGGACGAACGCGATAAAGAAGAGTCCGCGGCTAGCTACACGAGCCCCAGTTGCGACTGACGGCGAAACCCTCCCGACAGACAGGCCGGTTGGATCTGTGGGAGGTTCGTTCACAGTGAAGGCGAGCAAGAGGGCAGTGATGGCAACAGTTACCGCTGCACCGCCAAACAGTAGTTCGAGTGGAATCGGGGCCGTAAACCGTCCTCCGACTTCATGGGCGCTCGCTGTTCCTGAAATGATAATGACAAAAAGAGGCGCCGCAAGGAGAACATCACGAGTATGATTCATGTGTGGCTACAGTAGGTGATCAATCAAAGGCCCAGCGAAAGACCGCGAATGACGCCTCGCGATCGTACATGAACGGGCTTTTAGCAGCGCCTCCACTCGTTTCACTTGGATGAAACCAAGGACGTTCATCGTGGTGTTTGCTCTCCTCTTCGTTCTCATACTCGTCGGCGTCCTCGGGGCATTCCAGATTCTCGGGAGCGGTGGGACCCTCACGGAGCTCTGGGTATCGGATACGGCGCGGAACTATCAGGCGAACCATCATCCAGTCGCTGCCGAGAGGACGGACGCTGGCGTCCTCATCGTAGCACCACTCAACGAGATCGGTGATGACGTCGAACTCACGGAAACGTCCTGTTCGCTCGCGCGGCTCAACGCAACGACCGGCGCTGTGATGTGGCGTGCAGGAGTACCGCCAGCGAACTGCACGAACCACGCACTCCCGAGTCCGACAATCGCTGATGTCAATGACGATGGGACTGCTGAGGTCCTGATCGTCCGAGGAGATCGCACTCTCACGGTCCATAGCGCCGTCACCGGTGCCGAAGTATGGCGACACTCAACGTCTGAACTCGGCTACAGCAGACCGGCCGTCGCTGATCTCCTATCAGCACCGGGAAGGGAGATCGTTGTAGTGGATCTCTCCGGGCACCTTTTCATGATCCGCGCGGATGGATCGACCGCCTGGGATCGTGAACTCGGAAGTACGGTGTGGGCCGATCCGGCCGTCGATGATTTCGATGGGGATGGGGCGTCAGAGATCGCAGTCGCCACCGGAGAATCCGTGTTCCTGCTCGAGCCCGATGGCGAGCAAGTGTGGCGAACAAACGTCTCGAGCCTTTGGATGGCCACTGGCCAGGCCGACGCGGATACGGCTCCTGAACTCTTCATCGCCGACAACGTCGACAACACAGTGTACGCACTCGACGGGGGGGCTGGAGAGATACAGTGGTCGCGTACGTTTGACGGAACGCCCGCGCTCCACGCGGTCGGCGACGGTGATGCCGACGACACGCCGGAGGTGTACGTCGGTGCCAGCGGTGGGACGCTCATCGCGCTCAATGCGACTGACGGGGTCACCGAATGGACAACACGCTTACCCGGGGCTGAACAGAGGATTACGCCACCGCCCGCGCTCGGAGATATCGACGGAGACGAAGCGTCTGAACTGGTTGCCGGGACCTCCGAGGGCGTCGTCGTGGTTGTCGATCCCGCGACCGGTGAGCAGGTGGCAACGTATGAACGAGAGGTACCGATCAAGACTAACCCGACACTCGTCGATATCGACGGTGATGGCGATGACGAAATCCTCGTCATCTACGGCGACGGTCGCGTCGTTGCGCTCTCATTCGAGACGGGGTAACCGCCTCCAAAGACCACCGACACCCTTACCGCTCCATGGAGAGACGCGGACCCGAAGCTGGCCTATTTAACAACGATGTCGGCGATTATTTCGGACCTTGTGTGAGGTACAGCCGTTATGACATGTCCAAGGACGCAAAGTCACTAGCCGCCCAGCACAAAGCGTTATAACCGTATGAACTCGCGGTAGGAGCCGTCTTTAGAGATGGCGTAGATGGCGAACGCTTCGGTTTTTTCGCCCGGCATTCCCGGCGATCCAGCGGGCATGTCGGGCAGGGCGATGCCGGCGATGTCCGGTTCCTCCGCGGCCAACTTGCCGATGGCCTCGCGGGGGACGTGCCCTTCCACGAAGTACGACCCGGTGTCCATCGTGTGGCAGCTCTCAACGTCCTCAGGGACAGCAGCCAGCGAGTCCCACGAGAGCACCACTGCTCGCTATTCGGAGCGGACGGCGTCGCGTGAGTGACTGTTGATCCGAAGGGGGAGTCAGATCAAACGAAGGGTGCGTGCACGCTCCCGGAGGGAGTCCACGGACGGAATACCACTCTGACTGATCACGATCGGGAGCGTTCGAATGGACCGACGCTCAGTGACAGTCCATTCCGGACATACCACCGTGCATCATCCCGTTCATCGTCGAACCGTTCCGGTGAGATGCCATGTACTCGTCCATCTCCTCGTGGCTCATACCCGCCCGATCTTGCACTTGCGCGGCCGTCTGCGCGCCCATCTGCTCGGTCATGTGTTGTTCCATCCAGGTAGCCCACCCGGCCGCGGTGCCGTTGTGGGGTCCAGTATCGTGGTCAGCAGCGCTGCTGTTCATTCCGTGTGCGGCGGCGGCACCCACGGCAAGCAGGAGGATCGCAAGGACGGCTGTTATCGCGAGTGTGAAAGTGCGCATGTTGTCGTTCACCAACACCCGCTCGTAGGACTGCTCCGGATTTATGGCTGTGGGCGTGAACGATGCGAGGAGATCGGCCTAGATCGTTTATACGCGGCTCTGAGCGTGTCTCTCGGAGAGGATCGTTCATCGCAGCCGTTTCCAGCGGTACGGGACGGTAGATAGGCGACTGAATACGTGACCTGGCAACAGCCAGTAGGACAACGGAATCGCGCCAGCGAGGAACAGACTCGGGGCGAGAACACCGAGAACGCGGGCGAGGCGGTGAAGGTTTCACGGTGTGGACTCGAGTAGAGGGGCTTCGGTCCCGCCCTCACCGTGGGTAGTAAAGTAGGCGAGATAGGTAGGGAGCAACCCGACACGACGCGGAGCACAGAGGACGAGCACGCCAGTGCACAGGCCACGATGAGCAGAGAGTGCTGTCCGAACTCGATCACGAGTAGCGTTCTTTCAGTAGTTCGCCGGGATAGACGCGATACGTCCGTCCCTGCTTCTCGCGGTAGATCAACCCTCGGTCCTCGAGTTCGCTCACGGATTGGCTGACCTTCGCCTTCGAGAAGTCCGAGCGTCCTCGAAGTTCGACCTGCGTCAGACCGGGTGATTCCAGAATCGGTTCGATGATGCGTCGTTCGTCCTCCGGGAGAAGCGTCAGTGCAGAGGGTCGTTCCGAGGACGAACCATCCATCGACAACTCCTGAGAGGATTGCTCCGACGCACGCTCGGACGAGCGACTGTGAGGGCCTGTGGACGTGTCGGACTCGTCGCGGTTAGCTGCCGCTGTGCCCGCTGGGGTCGATGTCGAGAGCATATCAGCGAGTTGTTTCCGGCTGGTAACGTAGACGCCGAGCACGACGCTCACTGCGATGAGCGTCCCGAAGAGATACCAGACCGGGGTCATCCCCGGCACCGTTTCCATCATCTGGCCCATCATCCCGTCCCGTGCGAGTGCCTGCCGCGTCGCTCGCCACCAACTGTAGCTCCCGAATAGGACGACCCCGATTGCGAGGAGGCCGATGAGTCGGTCGATTGTCTTGAGTGTGACCATCGGTGTCCCTTTCGCTGCCTCTCGGTTTACGTGTTCGATTCACCCTGGCACGGGTGTACGGATCTCGTTTGACGCTGTACGCGAGCAGGTCACCGACCACGACCACAACCGGACCGAATACGTCTCGGAACCACCGAGTACGACTTTCGGTTGCGGAATGCTCACCGAGACGCGCTCGGCCGGCGTCGTACTCATGGTGTTTCCCTCTGAAGCACCGCCGAGCGCCGAGCGGGGGAGAGGGACGGAACGTCGGCGCTCACACGAACCGCGAACGGCCTACGTCGCTTCGACCAACGCGACGAGTAGTTCGGCGGCGTCGAGGGGCGTTTCGCCGAGGACGTAGGTGATCGGTTCGATACCGAAGTCCCCCTCGTGATAGAGCACCCGGGCGACGCCGCGGCGTTCGAACAACTCGCGGAGCCGTTCGTCGCGGTCGTCGTAGCCGGCGTCGAACGACTGCGGCTCGATCCCGCGATCGCGCGCCGCCGCGAGCAGCCGATCGTCGGTTGCGACGTTGATGCCGCCGCGGATCGACGGATCGACGGCCGCGGCCGCGAGGATGACGCTCGCGACGTGGCGGGAAGCGCCGAACTCCGGATTCGCGGGCACCTCGACGCGCCCGGCGACGGCGTAGATCCGGCCCGGAATCGCCGCAACGTCGCTCTCGTCGGTCGCGCCGGGGAGCGCCGCCCCCACGTTAGTGCCGACGTTGGGAACGTACGCCGCCACCCCCGGTGCCGTCGCGAGACGCCGTGCGGCCCGGCGGACGGCGTCGAGGGCCTCGCGCTCGGCCCGTACCGTCGCGTCCTCGCCCCGGACGCAGAGATCACAGCCGAGTCCCCGCAGTTCCGGCATCGCCTCCTCGTGGAGTTCGCAGATCGGGCCGCGGTCCTCGAACGCCCGGATCAACCCCAACAGTTCCGCGAGCGCCTCGTACCCGTCCATCGTCCCCGTCTCGAACCCCTCCGCGATCCGCGCTACGGTCTCTCGCGTCCGCGGGTCCTCGCGGAACCGCTCCTCGATCGTCCCGCCGCCGCCGACGTACTTGCTCACGGCGGCCTGCGTCACCCCCAGATGAGCGGCGATCTCCTGCTGGGTGAGCCCCCGGGCGTCGAGTTCGACGGCGAGCATCGCCCGGACGGTCGGAAGGAACCGCTCGACGACGATCTCGCTCGGCAATCGCAGCGACATGCCACGCCCTTCGGACGCGGCCCGTATTAACGACCCTCACTCGTACCGGCACGACTATAACGCAGTAATATAATAGAGTTTTAGCATGGGTGTGAACGCGCTCGACCGCGGGCTCTGGATCGGGTTCGCGGTCCTGTTCGCCGTGGTCGCAGGCGCGTCGGTGTTACCGGTCGAACCGATCCTCTGGGTCTTACCGGCGTGGGGCGTCGTCGTGCTCCTCTCGATCCTCGCCTCGATCGGGGTAGCCGTCGTCGCGGTCGCCGCGGGATGGCCCCTGGAGGGTGACGGATGAGCGCGGTCGCCGTAGCGATCACGGCCGTCTACCTCCTCGTCACGCTCGCCATCGGCTGGTACGGGTACCGCCACACCGGCGCGACGCCGGCGGAGTACTTCCTCGCCGGCGGGACGCTCGGGCGCGTCGTGTTCCCGCTGACGACGTTCGCGACGCTGATGAGCGCGTTCGTCTTCCTCGGCAGCGCCGGGTTCGGATACATCCACGGCGTGGCGTGGTTCGCGATGATCGGCGTCGAGGCGATCGCCGGGATCCCGCTCGCGCTGATCGGACTGCGGGCGTGGCGTCGCACCCGCGCGGCCGGCTACATCACGCCGACCGAACTCCTCGGCGATACGTTCGACAGCGACGCGGTGAAGCTGACCGTCCTCGCCGTCCAGTTCGCCTGGGCGATCCCGTATCTCGCCGTTCAGGCGATGGGCGGCGGCCTGCTGTTCGAGACGATCTCCGAGGGGGCCGTACCGTTCTGGGCCGGCGCACTCGTCGTCACCGGCGTCACCGGCGTCTACCTCGCGCTCGGCGGCCTCCGCGGCGTCGCGTGGTCGGACGTCCTCCAGGGGATCGTCCTCGTGACGTTTCTCTGCGTCGCGTTCGTCTACGTTCTCCCCGCGATCGATCCCGTCGGGATCACGGAGCGATTGGCTACGTCGACGGAGCTGCTGACCCCCGCCGGCCAGCAGGGGTTCTTCACGCCGCGAATCTGGGTTTCGTTCCTGTTGATGAACGCGATGGCGATCGTCGCCTACCCGCAGATGTTCCAGCGCTTTTTCGCTGCCCGGGACGAACGATCGTTCCGGGCGCTGATGCTGTGGTGGCCGATCATGGTGCTCGTCGCCGCCGTCGTCCCCGTCCTCCTCGGCGTCTGGGGGACCGAGCTGGTTCCGGCGGTCGACGACCCCGACGCCGTCGTCCCGGCGCTCCTGCAGTCGTACGCGCCCGCGTGGCTCGTCGGCGTGATCGTCGGCGGCGCCCTCGCCGCCATGATGAGCACCGCGGACAGCCTCGCGCTGACGCTGTCGTCGCTCGTCTCCCGGGACCTGTACCGCGACCACGTCGAACCGGACGCCTCCGACGCCGCCGAAACGCGCGTCGGTCAGCTCACCGTCGCCGTTCTCCTCGCCGGCGGCTACCTGCTGGCGTTGCCGCAACTGGGGACCATCGTCGAACTCGCCGTCTACTTCATCCAGGGGAACGCGCTGCTGCTCCCGGTGTTCCTGGCGGCGCTGTACTGGCCGCGGGCGACGGCGTCGGGGGCGCTCGGCGCCGTGCTCGTCGGCCAGGGGTACTTCCTCGCGAGCGCCTTCGGCCCCGCGCCGGCGTTCGGCTTCATGCCGTTCGTTCCGGCGCTGGCCGCGGCGTGTCTGGCGCTCGTCGGCGGGTCGCTGCTCACCGCCCGGGGAACCGAATCCGTCGCGACGGGGGCCGAAACGGGATGACGACGAACCCGTACGCGGCGACCGACGCCGACCTCGACGCGTGGACGCGGGCGGTGATCGGGACGCACTTCGACCCCGAGACGGGAACGCCGTACTGGCTCGAGTGGGCCGCAGACCGGGGCGTCGACGTCCGCGCCGAGATCGACGGGTTCGCCGACATTCGCCGGGTGTTCGAGCCGTTCGACGAGGATGTCCTCCGGACGCTGCCGGTCGAGGAATTCGCGCCGCGCTCGTTGACCGGCACCCGCCGGGTCTACGAGACCGGCGGTACGACCGGCGCGCCGAAGCGCGTCGTGATGGCGGAGTACTGGCGCGAACAGGCCGAGTGGGCCGCCGACCTGCTCGCAGCGGGTGGGTTTCCGACGGGGAACGTACTCATGCTCGGCCCGCCCGGCGGGGCGAACAACGCCGGCACGTTCGTCCGGCATCTGGCCGCCGCGTGGGACGCGTTACCCTTCTACGTCAACATGGATCCGCGGTGGGCGAAACGTCTCGCCCGGTCGGATCCGACCCGGCTCGACGACTACGTCGATCACCTGATCGAGCAGGCAGGGCGGGTACTCGACACCCAGCGCGTCACCGTCCTGTTCACGACCTCGCGGCTGCTCGAACGTACCGCCGTCCGCGACCTCGTCGCCGACACCTCCGTCGAGGCGGTCTACCACGGCGGGACGGCGCTGGATCCGGACACCCACCGCGTCTTCCGCGAGGAGTGGTACGCCGACGTCGCCTTCGTCGGCGAGTACGGCAACACGCTGATGGGCGTCGCCCAAGAGCCCTTCCACCTTCGGCCGGCCGACGGGCGGGACTACAGCCTCGATTACGCCCCCTGTTACCCGTACTTCGTCCCCGAAGTCGTCGACGGCGACGACCTCGTCGACTACGGCGAGCGCGGCCGGGTGCGGGTGACCGTGCTCAACGAGGAGTTCTTCATCCCGCTGTTGTCCGAGCGCGACGAGGCGACCCGCGTCCGAGGGGAGGCCCCGCTGGAGTGGGACTGGCTGCGCGACCCCGCGCCGGCCACCGACGCCGCTTCGAGGGGGATCGAGGGGGTGTACTGAGGTGGTAGACCGGCGCCCGACGGTGCCGGTGATCTCCGGCGGCGAGACCGAGACGCTCCGGACGACGACGCTGGGAGGGATCGACGGGCCGATCGCCGACGTCTCGCGCACCCCACGCGTCTCCGTCCGCGACGCCGTCGAGACGGCTCGCGAGGAGGGATTCGACTCGCTGCGAGCGCTGCCGGTCCGGGAACTGCTCGCCATCCTCGGGGAGGCGAGTCTCCGGTTCGAGGGCGTCGGACCGCCCGGAACCGACGCCGCGGGGTACGAACGGCGGGTCGCCCGCGCGACCGGGATGCCGGTCGGCTGGGTTCGCGTCGGCGCTCACTGGCTCGCCTACGGGTTACGCCACGCCGGCGAGGCGCTGCGCGCGCAGTCGCCGACCGCCGACCTCGACGTGTACGACGATCCGGCGTACACCCGCGAGCGGAACGTCGGGCTCGCGTTCGCACCGCGGGTCCGGGTCCTCGGCGCACTCATGCCCGGCAACGACCCCGGCGTGTACGCCTGGCCCGCACTGGCGCTCGCGATGAAGATCCCCATCGTCGTCCGCCCGTCCGACCGCGACCCGTTCACCGCGGTCCGGCTCGCGCGGGCGCTGCTCGACGCCGGCCTGCCGCCGGAGGCGATCCACGTCCTGCCCGGCGCGCGGTCGGTCGGCGAAACCGTCCTCCTGGAGGCCGATCACGGGATGGCGTTCGGCGACGACCGAGCCGTCGCGCCGTTCCGTGACGATCCGACGGTCGAGACGTACGGCCCGGGGAACAGCGTCGCGGTCGTCGCCCGCGAGCCGACCGACGGCGAACTCGACACGCTCGCGCGCGGGATCGTCCGCGCCGGCGGTCGAACGTGTTACAACCTCACCCGGATCGTCGCGACGGGGGCGTGCGACGCCGACGCGCTCGCCGACGGACTCGCCCGACGCGTCGCCGACGCCCCGATCGGTCCGGTCGAGTCGCCCGACGCGGACGTCCCCGCCTTCCCCGACCCCGCGACCGCCGAGGCGATCGACGACCGGATCGAGGCCGGCGGCGGAACGGACGTCACCGCGGCGTACCGCGAGGGTCCGCGTCGGATCGAGGCGCACGGGGCGGCCGTGCTCCGACCGACGGTGCTCCGGATCGACGGGCTCGTCGACGAACTCCCGTTCCCGTTCGCCGGCGTGACGCGGCTCCCGGCGAAGGCGATCCCCGGCGAACTCGGCCGGTCGTATCTCGGCGTGTGTATCGGCGACGAGGGCGTGACGCGGCGGCTCGTCCGGTCCCCACGCGTCAGAAAGGTGTACGGGGGGCGGTACCCGGCCGCCGTGGACCTGCGAGAGACCCACGAGGAGTACCTGGCCTCGTTCCTCTACGAGACGACGACGTACGACCCCTGACGCGGGCCGCCCCCTGTGGTCCCGTGGTCCCTAGAGCGAGAGGCCGCCGTCGACGCGGAGCGTCTCGCCGGTGACGAACTCGTGAGTCGCGAGGAAACGGACCGCGGTCGCGACCTCCTCGGGCTGGGCCTCGTAGCGGTCCAGGAGCGCGTCGACCGTCCGGTGACCGCGGAACCGCCGCGATTCGAGGTGTTCGAGGATCGCGTCGTTCATCGGCGTGTCGACCGGCCCGGGGCAGACCGCGTTCACCCTGATGCCGTCGCCGCCGAGTTCGCGGGCCAGCGCTCTCGTCGCTCCGAGAACGCCGGCTTTCGACGTCGCGTAGGAGACGTCGACGGTGCCGATCTCGGCGGCGACGCTGCTCACGTTGACGATCGCGCCACCGTGCGCGCGGAGCCGCGGCACCGCGGCGCGCGCGACGGCTATCGCGCCCTCGGCGTTCACCGCGAGGCTCCGGCGCACCGCCTCGGACGACAGCTCCTCGATCGCGTGCGGTTCGGTGACGCCGGCGCTGTTGACGACGACCCCGAGCGGTCCGAGTTCGACCGTGCGCTCGACCAACCGCCCGACCGCCGCCGGGTCGGTGACGTCGGCCTCGACGATCTGCGCGTCGCGTCCGTGCTCCCGGACGGCGGCGGCGGCGGCGTTCGCGCCGGCCGTATCGGAGCGGTAGCCGACGGTGACGTCCATGCCGGCGCGGGCGAGTTCCGCGGCGACGGCCGACCCGATCGCCCCCGATCCGCCGGTCACGAGCGCCCCCGTGTTCGCTTCGTCCATGCGCGCCGTAGAACGGGACGACGAATAACAGTAACAGTCCCGTCGGCCTCACGCTTCGCCTCGGGTGACGCGACAGATTCGAGCGGGGCGATCCGTTCGGAAACTAGCAATCGGCGCGCTCAGTCGGCGGAGCTGACCGCGGGATCGTCACCGGCGAGCCGCTCGCGGACGAACAGCGCGAGCAGGAACAGCGTCGCGACCCCGAGCGCGACGGCGAACAGGAGGACGAACAGCGTTATCGGGTCGAACCCGCCCGCGACCTGCTCGCGCAGGAACGCCCCGGCCGTGATCGCGGTGACGGCGATCAGCACGACGCCGCCGACGTTGGTGGCCGTCGGGGTCCTCTCGGGGACCGCCTCGCCGTCGTTGAGGAGGTAGAGAACGAGCGCGAGCGCGAACGGCGTCCCGACGAGGCCGAACGCGAGCGTCAGGACGAGCAGCGGGAAGAACTGCCCGCCGACGAACACCCCGCCGATCCCCGCGAGCGCGGTGACGACGATCGCACCCCGATAGCGCGGGTCGGAGACGTCGCGCTCCCAGCCCAGCTTGTCCGCGAGGAGGTACGGCGGGACGACCGTGTTCCCGCCGAGCGTCGAGACGGCCGCCCCCCACAGCCCGAGGAGGAACAGCCACTTCGCGTGTTCCCCGACGAGCGGGCCGAGCGCCTGTGCGGCCGCGGTCGCGGTCAACCCCCCGGCCGAGACGCTCGGGTCGTGTAACACGGTCGCCGCCACGAGGAAGATCCCGAGACTGTACACGCCGAAGGCCGCGAGCATGGACGCGCCGATGTCGAAGGTGGCGAGGCCGTACTCCTCGCGGGTCCACCCGCGGGCCCGCATGGTGTAGGAGTGCATCGTCACGAGCGTGATGTGGACGGCCCCGCCGAGGATCCCCGCGGCGACGAGCGCGCCGTCGACGCCCGCGGGGATTCCCGGGACGAGTCCAGTCGCCGCGGCGGGGACGTCGACGGGAACGACGAGCAGCGAGGCGACGAAGGCGAGGACGACGAGCGAGACGAGCACCTTCGCCCCGAGTTCGGCGATGCGGTAGCCGCCGCCGGCCAGGCCGGCGGCGAGGACGAGCCCCCAGCAGACGGCCCACAGGCGGGCATCGAGGCCGGTGACGGTCGCGGACACGTCGGCGACCGTCTTCATGATCACGAGCTGCGCGAGTCCGGAGGCCAGCACCGTGTCGGCGACGAGCAGCCACGCCCAGCCGCTGCCGAGTCGCTCCTCGACGACCGAGACGATGCCCGCCTCGGTCAGCAGGCCGAGCCGCATCGCGAGGTACTGGGAGAGCGCGCCGAGCCCCGCCGAGAGGACGACGATCCACAGGAGCGCGTAGCCGAAGCCCGCGCCGGCGGTGACGAGGCTCGCCATCGTGGCCGGGCCGGCGGCGATGGCCCCGGCGAGCCACGCCGGCCCCATCCGGGCGACGTAGGACTCGACGCGGTCGAACGCGACCATCTACACGCACCCGGGGAACTCCTCGCCGGTCACGCGCAGGCTGTCCACCCACTCCGGGGGGTCCTCCGTGGTGAATCGCGACCGGGCGCGCATGTAGGCGACGATGAACGCCCGCCGCCAGCGCTCGCTCTCGTTGGGCGCGGTGTAGTGGGGGAGCAGGCAGTGCTGGAACAGGGCGTCCCCCGGTCCCATCGGGAGCGCTACGGTGTCGCGCTCCCCGTAGTCGGACCCGGCGAGCGCGATGTCCGTTTCGTACTCGAGTTCCTCGTGGCGGAGCAGACCGTCCGTGTGCGCGGCGGGGACCACCTGCATGCAGCCGTTCTCGGTCGTCGCCTCGTCGAGCGCGATCCAGACCGTCACGTGGTCCATCGGACGGATCGGATAGTAGGCCGCGTCCTGGTGGAACTTCTTCTCGCTGCCGACGCCGGGAGGCTTCAGCATGGCCGCGCTCCGCAGCAGCTTCAGGTTCGGCCCCTGTAACTGGGTCACGGCCTCGACGACGCCGTCGTGAAACGCCACCTCGCGGAAGACGTCGTCCTCGCGCACCATCCCGACCCCCTCGAACTTACGGACCGGGTCGCCCGGACGGTCGAACTCGAACCCGTCCTCCTCGGCCGCGGGTTCGAGCATCCGACCGAACTGACGCTCCTCGCGCTCCCCCGTGACGTAGTCGTCGAGTCGACGCCGGACCCGTTCGACCTCGTCCGCGGTGAGAACGTTCTCGACGACGACGTACCCCTCTCGCTGGTACTGCTCGAACTGCTCGTCGGTAAGCGACATACCACTCAGTTTTACTTCTAGGTGATTACTCTTGTGGTGTTCGAGGCCCGAGGCTCGCGGTCCGGAGCGACGGCCGGGGTCCGTCGGATCACTCAGGAGGGATAGTCACTGGTGCCGACCGACGTGCTCGGTCGATGGGGCCGTTCGGATTCACCCTCGAACGGTCGTCTTCGTCAGTACTTCCGAGGTCCCGATGTGGTACGAGTGGGCCCTACCCCAGGTGGTCTCGACGACCTCGTAGTCACGTTCGCCGTCGGCGATCTCGCGGAGTCCTTCGAGGAGTTCGTCGAGGACCGAGAGCTCCGCACCGGCGAGCGGCTCGTTGTGGCTGGTGACCAGGACGTCGAAGACGCCGTCGTCACGCAGATCTCTGAGCGTGGCCAACGACTCGAGATAGTCATCGAGGCTGCAACCCTCGAACAGGACGTACAGGCCGCGATCGACGTGGACGATATCACCTCCGTAGAAGACGCGGGTCTTCGGGTCCAGCACGCCGAGGTGGCCGGGGGAGTGTCCCGGGAGGTGGTGGACCTCGAGGGAGCGATCGCCGAGGGAGAGACCACCCGCCGTCGGAACGGGCGACGCCTCGAACGGCTCGATGGCGTACTCGTCGGGGTCGACTCCGTCCGGGAACGCGTTGCCCTCGGCGGTCCACTGTCGAGCGAACTCCCCCGGTCGGTGGGTGAATTCGTCCGAGATGCTGTCGACGGCGATCCGACCGTCGGGCGGACGTTCGATCGGACTGACGAGCACCTCCTCGAACTGTGACGCGGCCCCGATGTGGTCCCAGTGGGTATGAGTGAGCACCACCGTGACGGGGGTGTCGACCAGTTCGGTCACCAGCCCCCGGAGGTCACCGACTCCGACGCCGGTATCGATCAGGACCGACCGATCGGTTCCCTCGACGAGGTGCATGCCGTACTTGGTGCACTCGTCGATGTCGTAACTCCCCTCCGTCAGTTGCGAGACGTCGTACCAGTCGTCCGTCGCGTTCATGTCACTAGTTGTCGTGCCAGAACGCGAAAAAGACTGCTTCCGATCCGACCGATGGTAGTGCCGTGACGTGGGAGTAGTGCTGCGATAGCAAGGACTATGCGAGCGCGTGCGTCCCTCTCCGACATGGAACGGCTTCCGTACGTGACACCGGACGACCTCGACCCGGAGTACGAGGACCTCATCGTCTCGTCGCTCCAGCCGGGCAAGACCGTGAACGTGTACAGCGCCATCGGTAACAATCAGGAGGTGCTGAGCGGCCTCCGTGCGTTCCTCGGTGCGCTGTGGACTCACTCCGGGCTCACCGATCGCCAGCGCGAGATCGTCATCCTGACCGCCGCCTCCGAGATCGGCTCGGAGTACGAGTGGCAGCAGCACGTGAACATCGGCACCGACGCCGGTCTCACGACCGAGGAGATCTCCGCCATCGCCCGCGACGACCGACGCCCGTTTTCCGACGAAGAGCGGACGCTCGTCGCGTACACGCGCGCCGTCACCCGCGGCCGCGTTACCGACGCGCTCCACGACGCCCTCCTCGCCCACTTCGACGAGGCGACCGTCGCCGGGACTGCGTCGACTGCCGCCGGCTACGCCGCACTCGGTCAGGTCATCGACGCGCTCGGCGTCGAGATCGAAGCGGGCGACGAGTTCGTCGGGTGGGACCCCGAGTAGTCAGTCCCCGCACTCGTCGGCCGTCATCGTCTCGCGGAGGTAGTCGTAGACGTCGGTCATGTCACCGTCGTCGCCGAATCGCGTTCGCGCACACCCCACCTGACTGCGGACGACGCTCCCGAGCAGCAGCGGGACGCGGTTGTCCTCGGCGAACTGGAGCAGGAGCCGGAGGTCTTTCTCCATCAACTCGAGGGCGAACCCGACGTCACGACCGGCCGAGATGTGGTCGGGAAACTTGTCCTCGGTGGCGGAGTTGCGGCCGGTGCTGACGTTGAAGATCTCGCACATCGTTTCGACGTCGAGGCCGACCTGTCGTCCGAGGACGATCGCCTCGGAGGTCGCGACCATCGCCGTGTTCGACAGGTAGTTGTTGAGTAGCTTCACCGCGTGGCCGTGGCCGGGGTCGTCCCCGACGTGAACGACGTTCGTCGCGAACGCGGCGAAGTACTCGCGGCAGGCCTCGAGCGTCGCCCGGTCCCCGCCGACCATCACGGTGAGGGTTCCGTTCTCGGCGCCCGAGGCACCGCCGCTGACGGGGGCGCCGAGAACGGTCACGCCGTCGTCGGCGAGTCGATCGGCGATCGACCGCGTCACCTCGGGCGTCGACGTCGTGGTGTCGACGATCGCAGCGCCCGGATCGAGCGTCGGTTCCAGTTCCGACACGACCGCGTTCACCGCGTCGGGGTCCGGCAGGGAGAGGAAGACCACGTCCGCTTCGGCTCCGACGTCCGCGGTCGACGCAGCCCCGCTCGCGCCCGCGGACTCGACGGCGTCGATCGCGTCCCGTCTGCGGTCGAAGACGACGACGTCGTTGCCGTCCCGAGCGAGGTGCGCCGCCATCCGTCCGCCCATCCGTCCGAGTCCGACAAACCCGAGGGACGTCATGCGACACGCATCAGCGCCTCGGAATAAGTACCTACCGTCGGTGGATACCTGCCGTAGGGGAGGACGTGATTCGACTCGCGGCTCGAGGCGCGGTGCGTGCCACCGGAGGGAGTGCCGGTAAGTATTAACAACGCGGTATGCTATGACGTCACTATGGACGGTATCCACGACCTCGGGGGGATGCAGGGATTCCCCCCGGTGGACCCGCACGACGACGTCGTCGGATATCACGACGACTGGGAAGGGCTCGTCCACGGCGCCTTCACCGGGACGCTCGGCTCCGGCGTCCACAACTTGGACGAGTTCAGACACGCCATCGAGCGGATGGACCCCGAGCACTACCTCACGGCCGCCTACTACGACCGGTGGCTCGTCGGCGTCTCGACGCTGGCGGTCGAGAAGGGGGTTATCTCGCCGGCGGAACTGCGCGAGCGGACGGCCGCGATGGCCGACGGCGAGGCGACGGTCACCGAACGTCGCGATCCGACGCTCGTCGACGACCTGATCGACGGCGTCGTCGACGCGTACGCAGCGTGGGAGGACGACCGGGAGCCCGCCTTCGAGCCGGGGGACAAAGTGCGCGTACGGCACATGCATCCGGACGGGCACACCCGCTGTCCGGGCTACGTGCGCAACGCGCGCGGGACGATCGTCGAATACCGCGGAACGCACACCCTTCCGGACGCCCACGCACACGGCGGCGACGAGGCGGAGCCGGTGTACAACGTCGCCTTCGACCTGAGCGCGCTCTGGGACGCCGACGGCGAGAGCGACGGTGACTCGCAGTCGGACGGCGCGGGCGACACGATCCGCGTCGAACTCTGGGAGAGCTATCTGGAGGACGTAGACGGATGAGCGATCGAGACCACCCCCCCTACGACGAATCGACTCGGGCGTCGATCGACGAAACGGTCGAAGCACTGGCGAAGGAGTACGACCCCGAGCCGCGAGCGCGGGCCCTCCAGTCGCTGTTGATCGAGAAGGAGCTGCTGTCGACCGACGCCGTCGACGCCGTCGTCTCCACGTATGAGCGAGAAATCGGCCCGCTGAACGGGGCGAAGGTCGTCGCCCGCGCCTGGTCCGACGAGGAGTACCGACGACAGCTGCTCGAGGACGGTATGGCGGCGATCGAGCGACTCGACGTCGAAGTCAACGGCGACGTCATGGAGATCGAAGTCCTGGAGAACACGCCGGACACCCACAACGTCGTCGTCTGCACGCTGTGCTCGTGTTACCCGTGGGCGGTCCTCGGCCTCCCACCGACGTGGTACAAGTCGCCGTCGTACCGCTCGCGCGTCGTCAGAGAACCCCGCGCGCTGCTGCGCGAGGAGTTCGGGGTCGACCTCGACGAGGACGTGGAGATCAACGTCTGGGACAGCACCTCCGAGCTCCGGTACATGGTCCTCCCCCAGCGACCGCCGGAGACGGAGCACCTGGACGAGTCGGAACTCGTCGAACGCGTGACGCGCGACTCGATGATCGGTGTCGATCGGTTAGCATGACCGACGATACTCGTCGGTCCGACCGCGAGGGTGCAGCGTCGGCACCGGAGGGGGTGCTCCCTCCTCCTCCGACTGACACCCCCGAACCGACGTTCGAGGCGCCGTGGCAGGCCAGAGCGTTCGCGCTCGCCGTCGCGCTCTCCTCCTACGATGCGGACGTCTATTCGTGGAAGGACTTCCAGCGGAAACTCGTCGAGGAGGTCCAGTCGGAAACGGACGCTGGGGACGCCTCTAGCGCCGTAACGTCCGATACGGAGCGCGCGTACTCCGAGTCGACGTACTACGAACAGTGGCTTCGGGCGCTAGAGCGGGTCCTGCTCGAAGCGGGGTTGGTCGCCCCCGACGAGGTCCGGCAGCGGGTGCGAGCGTTCGCCGACGGCGACCGCGACGCGTCCGAGTTCGTCGAGGGCGACCACGGCCACGACCACGCCCATCCGCACGACCGGCCGCACGCCGACGGCCACGATCGCGACCACGCACACGGTGGGGGCGATCGGTGAGTGTTTCGCTGGAGGGTGCGGTCGACCTCCACGTTCACTCGGCCCCGGACCTCATCGAGCGATACGCGTACGACCTCGACATCGCCCGCGAGGCGCGGAACGCTGGTATGCGTGGCCTCGTCGTGAAGAGCCACGTCCTTCCGACCGTCGGGCGAGTCGACCAGGTGAACCGCGCTCTCGGCGAGGAGATCCTCTACGGCGGCGTCGCGCTGAACGCCGGGACCGGTGGCGTCAACCCTGAGGCGGTACGAATCGCCCTAGAGCAAGGGGGGCGGATCGTCTGGCTCCCGACCGCATGGAGTGCGAACCACGCCCGACAGGAGCGACGGGCCGGCGCGGACTCGTTCGTCGGCCAGCGACTCCCCGGACCCGACGAGGAACTGTCGGTCGCGAGAGACGGATCGCTGCTGGACGAGACCCGTGCCGTCATCGACCTCGTCGCTGAGCACGACGCAGTCCTCGGGACCGGACACGTCACCGCCGACGAGATCGAGACAGTGGTGTCCGCCTGCGCCGACAGAGGCGCCGACGTGCTCGTCAATCACCCCTTCTTCCGGATCACGGATCTGTCCATAGCGACGCAAGAGTCGCTGGCGGACAGGGGGGCGATGCTGGAGTACTGCGCGTACGCGGTCGACAGCACGGCTGAACACTCGGCGGAACGCGTTGCAGCGGCCGTCGCCCGAATCGGGCCCGAGCACTGTCTGCTCGCCACCGACTACGGACAGGTGGGCAACCCGCCCGTCGACGGTCTGGCCGCGTTCGCTCGGAGCGTCGTCGATGCCGGCCTGTCCGAGACGACGGTCCAGCGACTCATCCGCGATCGGCCGGCGGACTTGCTTGGACTCTAGACCATCGGGATTAGTCGATCGAGCGGGAAGCAACTCCTCGCCAGGTACGACGAGGTCGCCTCGAGTCGACGAGATACTCCGGACGTCTCCTACCGCGCACGGTCGTATCGCTCGGGCTCGATACCGGTGGAGTTCCCCGTACCGTCGCCGGCCTCATCGTCCAGTAATCGCGCGTGAGAAGTTGTCCCCACGAGCAGGGAGGCGCCAAGATCCGTCGGACGTCACCCTCTGTCGAAAGGCGCGCCGCTGTTCGATACGCTTGAGCGGTACCTTTATTTGAAGTGGTTACACGGATAGATGTATGCCTGCCATACCCAAGCACTACCCGTATCGACTGAATTACGCTATCGGTGGTACGTATGTCTAGTTTGGAACTGCGCGCCTTTCCGATTATCCCGCGGTCGAGGGCCGGGAGGGTACTCTTGACGATCGTCGTAGTAGCGTTCGTCGCTATCGGGCTGTCGGTCTTCGGTCTCGTCTTCAATGAACCCCGGCTGTTCGGTCCGCTACCGGAGAGCGTGTTCTGGCACTACTTCTGGTACGGAATAATCTATCTCGTACTGGTGGCGACGTACTTCCTGCTGTTCGAACCGTGGGCTGACGCGGCCAGCGAGCTGGAAATCGCGGAAGTGGGATCGACCCCGGACATAGAGGAACCGGAGGCGGTGTCGGATGACTGAACCACTGGTGCTACAGGGAGGGATTCTCACGCTTCAGAACGTCTTGCTGGTCCTCGGTCTCTACATGGCCGTCGTCCTCGTTATCGCGTACTACGCGAACAGGCACCTCAGCGTCGAGCCGGAGGACTACTACCTCGGCGGGGGGCTGGGGACGCTGGTTCTGACGGGGACCGTGCTCGCGACGTGGTACAGTACGTTCGCGTTTCTCGGTGGACCGGGCACCTACTACACGAGCGGAACCTCGTGGTTGTACTTCGCCTTCTTCAACATCACCGGCGCCTTGCTGATCTGGGTCGTCGGAACCAGGTTCTGGCTTCTCGGACAGAGGTTCGACCACATCACGCCATCGGACCTCGTCGCTGGCTTCTACGAGGAGGACGACGGCGTCCGAATCCTCGTCGCGCTGATCGCCATCCTCGCTCTCGTCCCGTACGCAGTGATTCAGCTCACGGGGGCCGCGCAGGCGCTCGTTGGTGCAACAGGGGCCTCCGAGTACTTCGTCTGGGGTGTCGTCGCGCTCATGGTGATGGTCACGTTCTATCTCTACGTCGGCGGGCTCCGAGCAGTGGCTTGGATCGACACCTTGCAGGGGGCGATCTTCATGAGTCTGCTCGTGATTACCGCGGGCGTGGTCGTGCTCTGGGCGGGGGGGATCGAAACCGGGTTCTCGCTCGCTCTGAAGAACAACGAAGAGCTGTGGGTCTTTACGGCGTCGGAGTCGCCGGGCGAGTGGTACACCGGAGCGCTCATCTGGACGGTCGCCTGGGTATTCATCCCCCACATGTGGCAGCGGATGCTGATGGCGAAGAATCCGAAGGTCATCGCGAAAACGTCCATCCTCTCGGGGACCGCCGCTCTGTGGATAATCACGTTCTCCGCGGTCATCATCGGCGGGATCAGTTCGGGGATGATCCCCGAACTCCCGGACGGCGTGCCGGCGGACGGGTTGATGGCGTACGTCTACACGGAGATCTTCCCGGCGGGAGCGCTGTTCATCGTCGTGGCTGCGTTCGCTGCGGGGATGTCGACGATCAGCAGCCAGATCCTGACCTCCAGTTCGATCTTCGTTCGGGACATCGTCAAACGGCCGTTCCGCCCGAACATGGAATCGACGCGGGAGGGGCAGATCGGGCGGTACTTCACCGTCGTGTTCTCCGCAGTCGTGCTGGCGTTCGCGCTGAGCCCGGCAGCGGAACAGGCGATCATCCCCCTCGCCACTGACGGGGTGGCGCTCGCGCTGCTCTACGTCCCCTGTGTCGTCGGGCTTCTGGTCTGGGAGAACGCGTCGACTGCGGGCGCGAAGTGGTCACTATTGCTCGGTCTCGTCTTCATGCAACTCTCCATCTGGACCCCGTTCGGTGACGTCTTCCCGTACTTCGGACCGCCCGTGTACGGTCTCGTGTTCGCAACGCTCGTCTATTACGTCGTATCGAAGGCGACGACGCCGGTCCCCGAGGACCATCAAAACGAATATCGCGAGGTGCTGATCAAGGGGATGCGCATCCACGACTCGTCCGCCGCTCAACCGGTGACGAGCGACGGCTGACTCACGAGTTCCCTACCCGAACCACGGCGATCCCCGCCCTTCAGGTCGAGCGTGAACCGGACGACGAAGGCCGCTACACCGTTCCTCGGAGGCGCCTCCGAGACCGTGGTGACACGGCAGCCGAAAGGGGCCCGAACGGGGCCGCCATGCTCGAGTACCGCAGGTCGGGCGAGGGGGCGGTGAACCGACGACCCGGTGCCGGCACGCTCTCTCGTCGAAGCGATCGGTCACCTCACGACCCGGAGAGCTCCGGGCCGGGGCCAGGGAGGGACCGGCGCGCTTCAGCCTCGCTCGAGGACGACGTTGTCGAGGTAACTCCTGTCGTCCCCTCCCCGGTATTCACCGCGGATGCGGATGACCTCTAGATCCTCGAGGACGGCACGGAGCGTGTCCTCGGTCGCGAGCGGTTCCTCGCTCGCGAGGTCGATCCACGGGGCGTCCGCGGTAAGCGGCACCTCGAACGACGTCCACTCCGTGCCCGGCGTGGCGTCGGGACCGCGGAATTCGTAGACGAGCTTCCGTTCCCCGCTCACGAGCAGGACATCTCCCCCCTCTGTCGGCTCGGCGTCGAACTGCCGATCGGTCTGTTCCTGCCGGAGATCGAACGAGAGCGTCCCCCCGTAGAACGCCGCTCGATCGCCGAGGAATTTGAACGGTGCCTGGTAGTACCACGCGACGCCCCCCTTGTTCTCCGCATCGCCGATGTGCCCGCCGGGATTGCCGCCGCTCTCGAAGTACTCCGGCAGGTTACTCCCGCCGTTGTTCGAGACGAGCCACCCCTCGGCGTCCTCGTCGAACGTGCTCTCGACTCGATCCGGCGGCGAGGTGGCGGCATCGGCCTCCGTCGCCGCGATCGTCTTCGTGAACTGTTCCGTCCCCTCCTCGTCGTAGATGCCGAGGGTGAGCGTCTCCCCCGACTCGTCGACGGTAACGGTCCCGAAGTTAGTGTACTCGCCCTTGGAGAAGAACTCTGTCGGATTGAGCGGCGGGTACAGGTCGTCGGGTTTCCCGGCCGGTGCGCCGAGCGGACCGGCGATGGCCTCGTAGAATTCGAATTCGCCGTCGTCGTCCGGGTCGAACGCGCCCACGACCGACTTGTGAACGTCGCCGGCTACGACGACGAAATTCGAAACGGGTTCGGTCTGGACGTGCCTGACGACCTCGAGGAGTTCCGCTTCGTACCCGGTTCGGTCAGCCGGAGTCGCCCACGAATCCGAGGGGTACCCCAGCGGCGCCGGCGAGGCGAGCACCTTCCACGTCGCGTCGGACTGCGAGAGGGCGTCTTTCAACCAGTCCAGTTGCTCGCGACCGAGCAGGGTCTTCGAGTCCAGCTCGACGTTCGGATCGCGATACTGACGCGTATCGATGACGAACAGCTCCAGGTGTTCGCCCCAGCGGAACGACCCGTAGAGCCGGTTCGGGTCCCCGGACCCCCCACTTCCGGCCCGGTCGAGCGGCCAGTACTCTAGGAACGCCCGCCGACCCTCCGGCATCAACGGCTCGATCGGGCCGGCGAAGTTGTTGATGACCTCGTGGTCGTCCCAGACGCTGTAGACGGACGTGGCTTCGAGCAGCATCCGCAGGTTCGTCCGCTCGGCGACCTCCGCCGGCGGATCGCGCATCTCCCTGTACTTCCCCCGGTAGATGTCGAGCGCGTCCTCTATCGGCGTGTTCTCGGTGATCTTCCCGGCCGGCGTGTTCGCGTCCGCGTAGATCGTGTCCCCCAGATAGAGGAAGAAGTCCGGCTGGCGCTCCGCGATCGTCCGGAGTCCCGGATAGGGCGGTTCGACGGGGTCGTCCCCGTAGCCCCACGTGTCCCCGCTCCACGCGAACGAGACGCCACCCGCCTCGTTCCGTGCCGGTGCCGTGACGAACGTCCCCGTGACCGCCGACTCCGGGGCGGACGCGGCGTTAGCGCCGTCGCTTCCGCCGGCGGACGTCGCCCAGACGCGGTAGTGATAGCGCGTCGCCGGCTGGAGTCCCGTCAGCCGAATCTGGCCGGTGAAATCGGTCGACGAGTCGACGGTCGTGCGTTTCCGCCGAGACGTCGAGAACGATTCGTCGGGGCCGAACTCGACGTGGAGCGTCGCTTCGTCGGCCGCTCGCGCCCAGACGACGGCCGTCCGTGCCGTGACGTCACCCGACGCAACGCCGTGCGTTATCGGTACCGTGTCGGTCCGGCCTGCCCCGGGTCGGTCGGTAGCGCTCGCGGTCCCGGAGAGACCGGCCGTGGCCGCTGCTGTGCCGCCGACGGCGCGGAGGAACGTCCGGCGGTCGGCTTCCGGTTCGTCGCTAGAGTGCGTCTGATCTGACATCGTGTCCTCAACGAGCGCGTCGCGCCCATCCGAGAATAAATTCTGTATTTGAACAATGTAATAATATGTTGTCTATGTTCGCGGTAGGGATGAGAACGGCAGTCTCGGTACGGTCCGAAAGGCGGCCGTATGAGATGACCGCTCGCCGAAAATATGGTCGGCCAATCTAAGAGGGGGGTGGACTAGGGGAAAACGTCACACCCCGCTACGGTCACCGCACGACTCGTCTGCGAGACCGGACCGGGGCCCGTGGCGACACGCCGTCGAGACGTCGCCCACGGCGACCGACCCGGCGGCTCGCGGCTCAGCTCACTCGAGGTCGAAGCGATCGAGGGTCATCACTTTGTCCCACGCGTCCACGAAGTCGCGCACGAATTTCTCCTCGGCGTCGTCGGATGCATAGACGTCCGCGATGGCTCGAAGCCGGGAGTTCGACCCGAAGACGAGATCCACGCGGGTCCCCCTCCACTCGACTTCGCCCGTTTCACGGTCGCGCAGTTCGTAGATCTCTGGGGCGTCCGAGGCCGCTTCCCACTCCATGATATCCTGGGATTCCGAGGCCGCTTCCCACTCGTAGTCCATGTCGAGCAGGTTCACGAAGAAGTCGTTGGTCAACGTCTCCGGCCGATCGGTGAAGACACCGAGGTCGGACCCCTGATAGTTCGCGTTCAGCGCGCGCATGCCGCCGACCAGCACCGTCATCTCGGGAGCCGTCAGCGTCAGGAGGTCGGCCCTGTCGACCAGCAACTCCTCCGCCGAGCGGTCGTGCTCGTCCCCGAGGTAGTTACGGAAGCCGTCGGCTTCCGGTTCCAGCGCCTCGAAGGACTCGACGTCGGTCTGCGCCTGCGAGGCGTCGGTACGGCCCGGTTCGAACGGAACGTCCACGTCGTACCCGGCATCCCTCGCCGCCTGCTCGACGGCTGCGCAGCCGCCCAGAACGATCAGGTCGGCGAGCGAGACCCTCGTTCCGTCGGATCTCGAGCCGTTGAACTCCTCCCGGATCCCCTCCAGGGTCGAAAGCACCGTCTCCAGCTGCTCGGGTTCGTTCACCTCCCAGCTCCTCTGGGGTTCGAGGCGGATGCGGGCCCCGTTCGCCCCGCCGCGCTTGTCGCTGTCGCGGTACGTCGACGCCGACGCCCAGGCGGTCTTGACCAGTTCGGAGACGGACAGGTCCGAAGCGAGGATCTCCTCTTTGAGCTCGGCGATCTCCTCGTCCCCGATCAGATCGTGGTCGACGTCGGGGAGGGGGTCCTGCCACAGCATCTCCTCGTCGGGGACCTCCGGGCCGAGGAACCGGATCGGCGGGCCCATGTCGCGGTGGATCAGCTTGTACCACGCCTTCGCGAAGGCATCCTGGAACTCGTCGGGGTTCTCCCGGAAGCGCTCGATGACCTCCCGGTACTCCGGGTCCCGCTTCAGGGCGATGTCCGTCGTCAACATCATCACGTCTTCCCGCTCCGACGGGTCCTCGGTGCCCGGTGCGACGCCGTCGAGTTCGCCGTTCCGTGTGGTCCACTGCCACGCGCCGCCGGGGCCCTTCTCCGGCTCCCACTCGTAGTCGAGCAGGTTGTCGAGGTAGCCCGTGTCCCACTGGGTCGGCGTGGCGTTCCACGGCCCCTCGATCCCGCTGGTGATCGCGTCGGCCCCTTTACCGGAGCCGTGGCTACTCTCCCAGCCGAGGCCCTGCTGGTCGATGGGGGCCGCCTCGGGTTCGGGGCCGACGTGCTCGTCGGGATCGTCGGCACCGTGGACCTTCCCGAACGTGTGTCCGCCGGCGATGAGCGCGACCGTCTCCTCGTCGTTCATCGCCATCCGGCCGAACGACTCTCGAATCCGCCCGGCCGACTTCTCCGGGTCCGGCTCACCGTCCGGTCCCTCCGGATTCACGTAGATGAGACCCATCACGGTGGCGGCGAGCGGCTCCTCGAGTTCCCCGTCGCCGTCGAAGCGCTCGGACGCTTCCCACTCGTCCTCGGGCCCCCAGTCGACGGCCTCGTCGGGCTCGAAGGCGTCCTCGCGCCCGCCGGCGAAGCCGAACGTCTCGAATCCCATCGACTCCAGGGCGACGTTCCCGGCCAGGACTATCAGGTCGGCCCACGAGAGCCTGCGGCCGTACTTCTGCTTGACCGGCCAGAGCAGCCGGCGCGCCTTGTCGAGGTTCGCGTTGTCGGGCCAGCTGTTGAGGGGCGCAAAGCGTTGCGTGCCGCCGGACGCGCCACCGCGGCCGTCGCTGGTGCGGTACGTACCGGCGCTGTGCCACGCCATCCGGATGAAGAGCGGCCCGTAGTGGCCGTAGTCCGCCGGCCACCACTCCCGGGACGTCGTCATCACCTCCTCGATGTCCGCCTTCACGGCCTCGAGGTCGAGCTTCTCGAACTCCTCGGCGTAGTCGAACTCCTCGCCCATCGGATCGACCTCGCGAGCGTTCTGGTCGAGGATCTCCACGTTTAGCTGGTTCGGCCACCAGTCTCGGTTGGACTTGCTCATCACCGAGAAATTGTTGCTTTTGCCTGTTAAGGTTATCTACTCCGGTGACGAAGTCTTCGCTGCGGCCCAAGCTATCTATCGAGTCTCTAAACTTTCGTTAGCGGTGGGTGCACACCCCGTATTCAGTACAGACTATCTCGACAAAATACCATTCGTCACGTTCCGAGGTGAAAAGTTCGCACAGTCGCGAGCGGCGCGGCGGGCGGTGTGCGGCGAGCGGATTCGCCACCGCATCGAGGACATCGCGAACTGCTCGCCACGGTCGCCTGACGGGGTCCCCGTCCGTCTCCACGCTCGTGACCGACCGGTCGTCGGCGGGGTACCGCGCTCGATCACGCGCGCTCGACTCGTTCCGCGACCCGAAGGTATACTCCGCGTGGGACCGTCGTCGCGCCCATGCGCGTCGCAGCCTTCACCGGATTCACCGGACCCGACGACGTCGCCGTACTGGAACGAGATGACCCCGCGCCGAGCGCCGGCGAGGCCGTGATCGACGTCGAGGCGTGCTCGATCAACCGCCACGACCTGTGGATCCTCGAGGGCGACTCCGCGATGGTCGGCACCGACGAACTGCCGTTCGTCTCCGGACTCGACGTCGCCGGCACCGTCAGCGAGGTCGGCAGGGACGACGCGACGGTCGTGGCCGGCGATCGGGTCGTGCTCTGTCCGAACCAGACGTGCGGGGTCTGCCGCTACTGCCGCGAAGGTCCGGAGAACCTCTGTGAACGCTACAGCCTCTTTCACGGTGGCCTCGCGGAACGCGCACTCGTCGACGTAGATCGCCTAGTTCCCCTCCCCGACTCGGTGGACGCGACGACCGCGGCGGCGATCCCCACGGCGTACATGACAGCCTATCACATGCTCCGACGCGCCGAGACCGCACCGGGCGACCTCGTGTTCGTCCCGGGAGCGACCGGAGGCGTCGGCGTCGCCGCCGTCCAGTTGGTCGACGTGCTCGGCGCGCGCTCCGTGGGGACGACGTCGTCGGCGGCGAAGGCGGCCCGACTGCGAGACCTCGGCGCAGATCACGTGATCGAAGCGAGCGATCCCGAGGAGATCGCGACGGCCCTCGGGGAGCGTAGCGCACCTGATGCCGTGCTCAACCACCTCGGCGGTGAATTCACCGAACTAGGGCTCGACGTGATGCGTCGCGGCGGGCGAATGGTGATCTGTGGACGGACCGCCGGCGACCGGTCGGCGTTCGACGTCCCGCGGCTGTTTCTCTCCCACCAGCGGATCATCGGGAGTACGATGGGCACGCAGGGCGACCTCGAACGCCTGGTCCAGCTGATCGCGGAGGGGGCGTTCGAGCCGCCGGTCGACGCGACCTACCCGCTCGAGGGAACGGGCACGGCGTTCGCGGACATGCAACGGCGCGACGCCTTCGGGAAGCTCGTCGTCCGACCCTGATGACGGCCCTCGGTCGTGTCACATCGCACGATCCCCTCGACGCGTCTGGGGACCAGGCTTGTCTAGGACGAGTAGAGTCCCGAATGGCTCTTCGCTCCCGCTAGCTGCTCGATCCTCTCCGTGTCGATCATCCGTCGAGCGTTTCTCATGTACCGATGAGCTCGTGAATCTCCGAAGCGAGCTCCTGGTGGTCGCCAACGCGCACTGTGACGACCGGGATCGGCGAGACGCGAACGACCTTCTCGGCGACGCTCCCCAGCAAATAGCGCTCGAATCCGGTCTTCCCTCGCGTCCCCATCACGATCAGATCGATGTCGTTTTCGAGGGCGTAGGCGATAATCGCGACCGCAGGATCACCCCAGCGAACCTCGCGGACGACGTCGAGGTTCCTCTCCAGTGCGCGTTGAGCAATCGTCTTCGTGGCACTCAGACCGTCCTGTTCCAGGGCGTCGCGGACGCGGTCACGAGCGTCGTCAGGGACCGTGACGTAGGCCTGCTCGTCGACGACGTAGATGGCGTGGACCGTCGCGCCGCACAACGCCGCGAGTCCCAGCGCGTGGTCGCTAACGCGCGCCATCCCGGCACTTCCGTCGGTGGGAATGAGAATCTCGTCGTACATTACGAAGCGGTTGCGCTCAAATGATAAAAAAGTAGGCGAGGCGGAGGGGAGCGAGTCCACCCGGCGTCTCGGGCGCGTTCGACGCCACAGCCGTCCTGGACCCCTCGTGAAGACGACCGAGCGAGGCGTCCTTGGCGTCTCGGTCTGTGGGCGACCGCCTTCCCGGTGGAAACGGGCCGTAGGTGGTCCCCGAAAGCCTCGCTCGAAGAGCGGTGGTTGAGCGAACCGGACGGTCGATCGCCGAGTCCGCGCTCACTCGAGGTCGACCACGCCGTCGTCGAGCAGGGTACCGAGGACCTCGCGAGCGTGGCCGTTCGGCTTGACGTCCGTGTAGACGGCATAGACCTCCCCGTCAACGACGACGAACGTCGTCCGCTCGGTCTCGCCGCTCGCCCGCCGGTCGACATCGAACGCTCCCGCGATCTCGCCGTCCGGGTCCGCGAGCAGGTCGAACTCGATGCCGTGCTGCTCGGCGAACGCGGCGTGAGAATCGACGTCGTCGACGGACACTCCGTAGACCGACACCCCGGCCTCGCGATACGCCCCCTGTTCCTTCGTGAACTCCGTCGCCTCCGTCGTACAGCCCGGCGTGTCGTCCGCGGGATAGAAGTAGACGACCGTCGGCTCGTCGAACGGCACGGTGATCTCCGCGCCGTCTTGGTTCGGTGCCGAGACCTGCGGCGCGGGATCGCCTGGCTCGAGTGGCATAGCTACCGGTACACCCGGCGTATGCAAAACCCTTTGTCCGGACGGGCGGCGGGAGCGAACCCGACGAGAGAGAGCGACCGATCGCACCGTCGCCGAACAGCACGATCCTCCTCCCTCCACCGCGCTCTATCCGACGTCGTGTTCGATTCGAGGGACGCTCTCGTGACGTCATCCCCGAGCGCATCCCGTCCCCCGAGGGATTCAGCCCACGGTTTGGTTCGTGGATAGAACCCCCTCGTGTGTCGATCAGACGTGTACCGTCCGGAACGTACGTGATGGCACAGACGGCGCTCGATGCCGAGCACCGACGCGGGAGCGGAGGGAGCGTCGACAGACGTGCCGGGGGGCGCGATCGGGCGTGAGTCAATGACCGGGCGCGGGACCACCTCGGCACACCGTGGCTCAAGGGAGTGGGGACCAACCACCGGCCCATCGAACAGAGGGAATCCGGGACGGCGGGTATCGATGCCGTCCGGGCCCCGTCTGCCGACACGTGTCGTTTCGCCCATCCCGGCATCTGTGTTGTGGTCAGTGAAAGGGAGATTGTACATATCATGCCGTGTCCCCGTCGGCGGAATCGGCTCGCGACGGTTACAGTCGCGATTATCATTAGAACTAATTGCTCGTTTATTTGGCCACCACGTCGGCGGAGGCGGTGTCCGATACCGGGAGTGGACCCGCGCGAGCCACGGAGTGGCGTCTTCCGCGCAGTTACTGGCCGACCCGTTTCGATACCTCGTGCGGTACTGGAACCGACCCCTAGCTGGTCGCAGCGGTCTCTCCGTCGATAGGGCCGTTCTGGAGTGTCCGTGTGGGGGAGACGTACTGAGACAGATGGACCACTCCTCCGCACGCTGCTGAACCCCGAGACCTTCTCGTTCCGCAACATACGCGCGACGAGTGCCGCCCGCGCCGGCAGTAGAAGGTCACGGATTCGCGCGAGCGGGCGGTAGTCGGTGCCCGAAACAGACGACGGTCAGTGCGACCGGCGACTAGCTCCGTACGTTCGTGGGGGAGAACACCGCTCGAACGGACGATGCCACGAGGATCGGTGCGACGTCCGCCGTCCCGCTTCTACTACCCGAGCGGTCCCGCGCCGTCCACTGTCCGGCGGTCGAACAGTATACGGGCCGAGAACAGCGTTTAGACGCGCGTTCTCGGAAGACGCACAGCCGCCGTTCCCGCGGCGAATCCGACGCGCGCGTCACGTCCGTGGCGTTGCCACCGGCCCGTCGGTGCACACCCCCGGGAGTAGCACAGCCCGAGAGACTGAGTAATTAATATTGAACTCCTCGTGAGGGGTGTCCGACTGGTCCGTACGCGTCGCCGCTCACTCCACCGTTCCACACAGCGTGAGAACGCGACCGACTGGGCGATCATCCGGGCCTGAGATCACAGTGCTATCGCCGCACGGTATCCCTTTCCGGGGAGCGCAGTCACGTGCGGGTAGTCGCGCTGACCGAACTGTTCTTCGCTCGTCTCCCGTGTGGGCCACAAACTGCTCGCGAGTCCGCCACAGGGACGACCCGTGAGAGGCTGCCTCACGATTGAGAATGTCTATCGGGTAATGCGTGTACGCCTATTACCCTGGTCGCGTCCCCTCGTGGCTCCGTACTCCGTCGTGAACCGCGCGAACGCTGCTGGTACAGCGCAGCGCGTCGAGGTCCTCCAGTATCCGCTATTTCGTGGCGGCGCAACGCGGTCAGCGAACGTCGGACGATATCATGGAACCACGAAGCGGCCCGGATCAACGGTATCGAACTCCACTACGTTCGCGAGGGGTCCGGGCTTCCGCTCTTCCTGATCCACGGCTGGCCGGAGTACTGGCGATCGAGTCGTTCTTCAGTGGTCTAGCCTGAGTCCGTCGGCTGCCCGCTCGTCCCGGTGATCGCCCCGCAGTAGTGCCCGCTATCGCGACGGTGACCACGGCTTCACGCGCTGTAGATCGGGATTCCGGAGACGCCACCGCAGGCCACTCCTCCGGGCCGTCGAGCAGCGACCGCCGTTGGTAGTGGATCACGTGTTCGCGCTTGCGCTGCCAGCCGGCGGACACGCGACCCGATCCGGGGAAGCCGACCGACTCGAGGCGACCACTGCGTCAGCGGAACGGAACTATTAATCCGCAGCCCGAACACGGAGAGATATGCCGGGGATCGTCACCCGAAACGCCGACGAACTCGATTGGCCGGAGTTCGACCTCGCGTTCTACGAGGTGAAGGACGTGACCGGTCGACGGGCCGAACCGATGCCCGAGGGCATCAGTATGATCTCCTGCTTCGGCGATAGCGCCGAGGCGGAGTCGAATCCGTCGCTGGTTCCGGTAGGCGAGGACGGGGAGCGGGCGACCCGGGAGCGGACCTACTTCGATTGGTCGTACGTCTGCCCGACCCGGCCCGAGTACCGACGGGAGCTGTTAGACCTGATCGAGAGGGCGACGGCCGTCAATCGGGACGTTCGCCTCGACGACGTCGGGTTCCCTCGGCCGGAGTACTGCCACTGTGACACCTGCAACGCGGCGTTCGCCGACAGCGACCACGACGACCGGTTCGAGTGGCGGGCGAGCGTCATCACCGACTTCGTCGGGGCTGCTGCCGAGCGGATACCCGACCGCGTCTACATGACGCTGTATCCGGACCCCTATCCCGGTCATCTCTACGAACGCGCCGGGATCGACGTCGAAGCGCTCTCGGCCTCGGTCGACGAATTCGTCGTCCCGCTGTACGACCTCGAGTACTCGACTACCTACTGGCTCGAGGTGATCGCCTCCGGCTTCGAAACCCTCCTCGAGACCCCGTTCAGCGTCGAACTCTACGCCGTCCACGTAGAGACAGGCAACCTCGTCCACGCAACAGAGGTGGCAGCGGAGTACGCAAATACCGTCCTCTATGCCTACGAAGCAGGGAACGCTCGCGAAGTTATCGAGCAGATGAACGAAGGTGACGGGGTCGAGGGACAGTAGCACTCCGACATCCCGACCCCCTTGTTCGGTGAGGGCTGGCTCCATCGAATCCGCGGAGGGCGACGGGTTCGACCGTTCGACGGCTCGTTCGACGAAGCGAACGGGGGCCTCTCACGACGTGGCGCTCGACTCTCGGTCCTCTACGCACCGTCGAACGGACGCAGGGAGCGGTGTCGGCTCGAAATCGGCATCGACGAGGATAAAGACGGCCCTGCCCTCGGCGGCCCGTCTCCCGTCAGCTTCCCGCGTGACCGTGAAGGTCGCGGTTAACGAACGCTCGCCCACTTCGATCGCGGTCTCGATCCGAGCCGTGTCGCCGGCGCGAAGTGGAGTCGTGAAGGACGCCGAGGTTTCGACCACGGGGAGGACGTACCCGTCGGCGCGTAATTGCTCCATCAGGTGGTCGGCGACGGGAGTGAAGTAGTCGTTCAGGGCGACGACGAAGAAGTGAAAGAGTCGGGGATAGTAGATCAATCCCCCCGCGTCGGTGTCCCCCCAAGTGATCGGAACGTCGGTTCGATGCGGCATCGTTCCCACCTACAGTAACGGCGTTGATAACCCTAGGGGTCGTGCGGGGCATGCGGTGGGTCTTGCCCCGTGGAGGCAACGAACGTCCGTCGAGTCTCTCCGATCTCGTCACGGGGACAAGCACAGTGTGGACGACGCTTCCGGGCACGCTAGTCGTCGAGCGGCCTGTGAGGATCGAGCCATCGACCGCCTCGTTCGGACCGATACGACTAATGGCGGCGAGGAAGAGAGTAACCGATATGCACCGTGAACCGGCGGAGGACTGGCCGGACGCCCCGTTGACGAGGGCCCAGGCGCGCGATCTACTCGGCGGGGAGGTAGTCGCGGTTTGGATCATGGACTACGAGGAGAACACCAGAGCGGTACTGCTCGACGCGGATACGCCGGACGACGTCGTTCTCGACGTCGTCCTCGAGACGGACGATCGGTACGACATGTTCAGTTACACAGACTACGAGGGGGAGATGACGTGGCTCTCCTTCGGCAGCGAACGGAAGGGAACGGAGGGCGGCGAGATGATGCAGGAGACGCTCGAGAGTTACCGACTGCTCGTTTCCGAGGGAGACGATACCTGACGTTCGCCGACCGATCCGTCCCGGGGAGATCCCAGTGGATATGGACGGGGGATTCGGACGTACCCCCGACTGAACCGCTACGGGGTGTCGATCGCGAAACTGCCGCGAGAGCGGAAGCGAACCGTAGGAGTCAGACAGGGCCTCGTATCGCTCTATTCGATCAATCCGTGATAGCGGAGAAAGCCACGAGTCTGGAAACGGGCTTCGAAACTCTCGATGTCGTCGTGATAGGGGTCGAGATCGACGAGCTCCGACCGGACCGCCCGCTCCGTCTCCATCAGGTCGCGATCGTGTTCCGTGTAGAGTTCGGGGATGCGCTCGTCGAACAGCGTCAGACGCTCGGCGGCGGTATCGATCTCGGCGTGCGGATCGTCTCGGCTACCGAAGTGCGAGAGCGCGAGTCGCTCGGCGTCGAACCCGCGCAGTCGATCGATCGTCTCCCCGACCGCCGCGACGTCGAACCGCGGGAGGGTGGCAGGAGGAAGCCAGACGCCTGCACGGGGATAGTACGAACCGATCGCTTCGTTGGCGAACAACGTTCCGCTCGTGGGGTCCCAGACCGCGAGATGGTCCGGAGCGTGTCCGGGGGTATAGACGAGGTCCAGCGCGCGATCACCTGCGGACAGCGATGCTCCCTCGTCACCCACACGAACGAGATTGTCCTCGGGGATCGGTTCGGGGCTCCCGAACTCCTCGAAGTGCCGTCCCATCGCTCGTTTCGTACTCTCGATGAGGGCGTCGGGGCTGATCAGGAACTCCGCGGTCGACTCGTGGACGTACACGCGGAGATCCGGCGCGTCCTCGACCAGGGCTGCTGCACCACCCGAGTGGTCGAGGTGGATGTGCGAGACGACCGCGTGGTCGAGTTCCTCGGGGGGGATGCCGACGTCGCGTAGCCCGGTACGAAGGGTCTCTACCCCCCGTGCGTAGCCGGTTTCGACGAGGACCGGTTCGGGACCGTCGACGACGTACGCAGCCAGCACCTGTTCGTCGAACATCTCGAGGTCGATACCGTAGATATCGCCGGCGACATCGAAGGCCATGTGTTACGGATACAGTGAGAGGGGGATAACTGTTCCCATGCTCCCGGATTCGGGGAGGCGGGGTGGAGACCGAGCGTCACGTGTCGACCGCGTCGACCGGGATCTCGAACAGTTCGTGAGGCATGGTCGAGAGTCGCTCGACACCTGTCGCCGTGACGAGGTAGTCGTCCTCGATCATCACAGCGCCCCGGTCGGGATGTACCAGTTTCGGCTCGACCGTTACCACCATTCCCTCCTCGATCTCCTCCGTGTTCCCCTGCATGAGGGTCGGTTCCTCGTCGACTTCGAGACCGATCCCGTGGCCGATATACGGAGCCTGCATCTCGGCGTAGCCGCACAACCAGTCTTCGACGCCAGCAGCGACCGCTCGCTCCCGTGCAGCGAGATACGGTGTCTCGGCTGCCACTCCGGGTTCGATGGCGTCACGCGCTGCTTCGTGGATGGCGAGCGTCAGGTCGAACCACTCGCGCTGCTCCTCGGTCGCCTCGCCGACGACGTACGTGCGAGCGACGTCACCGTGGTACCCCGCGTAATTGAGCGCGAGGTCGGCGACGAGGAAGTCCCCCGCTTCGAGCCGCCGATTCGACGGCCCCCAGGGCATGCTCCGGGAGGTGCCCGTCCCCGTAATCGTCATCGCGTGGCCGGAGATGAGCGGGAGCGTGTCACCGCTCGCGATCAGTCCCGCGGCCGGGAGCCGTGCGTCCCAGCGCCGAAAGAACACCCGATCGTCCATCCCGGCCGAGACGAGCCTGTCGGACACCGCGCCGGCGACTTCCTTCTCCGTCACGCCCGGCGCTGCACGCGCCCGAATACCCGCATGGGCGTGCTCGTACAACGTCGCGGCCGTTTTCAGCATACCGATTTCCTCACCGCTCTTGACGGCGCGTAGATCGAGGAGTAGATCGGAGATACCGACGACAGTCGCGTCCAGCGCCTCCGCGAGCTTATCGCCCAGCGAGACGGGAACGACGTCGGTCGGCAACCCGACAGTCCCGACAGCCCCGACCTCACTGACGTACTCAGCGAGCGCCGACAGACCGCCGTGACGCACCTGCTGGTCGGGGAGTCCGACTTCCTGCTCCGCGAACCCCATCCCCCGTCGGACGAACACCCGCGCCGCTTCGGGGCTGCCCGCCGGGACGTAGAGGTTCATCGGTTGACCGCTCCCCGCGAAATACGTCAGGTCGATGTAATTCGGCAGGACGGCACCGTCGACGTCGGCGTCGTCCAGCGCCGCTGCAAGGGCGGCTAAACGTCGCTCGTACCCGAACTCGGGGTACTCGTGTCTGTGTTCGTCGACGTCCCGTTCGTACGCGACCGTTCGATCGTATCGTCTCTCGCGAGTCATACTCTCTCACCCTCGTACACCACGAACCGCCCCGCTAACGTCGTGCTGATCCGTTCCTCGCAACCCGCGGCTGCGAGGAGTTCCCGCTGCTCGCTGCGCGTCGGCACCTCGTTTCCCCAGACGAGTTCCGACCACTGCGTCTCGACGCCCGCGACGAACGGGGGCAGGTCGAACTGGTCGTCGTCCTCCGGGTACACTTCGTCGAACGCTGCGATCACGCCGTCGTCGGTGAGAACCGTGCGCAACCGCTCGAAGAGCTGTCGACGACCGTCCGGATCGATCTCGTGTAGGCTCATAAAGAGGACGACGGCGTCGTACTCGCCGACGACCTCGACGGCGTCTTTCGTCCGAAACGTGGCTCGATCGGACACCCCGTAGCGCGCCGCTCGCTCGTTCGCGCGCTCGATCGCGTCCCCGTCGAGATCCAGCCCGACGACCTCCGCGTCCGGGTAGCGATCGCAGAGTCGGCAGGCGAGGTGTCCCGTCCCGCAACCGAGATCGAGTACCCGACCGCCTCGGGAGAGCCGCGACTCGAGCGCCGAGAGCAGTTCCGGCAGCAGTTTACCGACGAAGATGACCTGCAGTCCGCGGGTAGCCCCCTCGACGACGTCCGTGAACGCCGCGCCTCGTGCGGTGAACGGTCGCTCCTCGCCGCTTCCGAAGTACGCCGGGTACGCAGCGTAATCCTCGCTCAGATACGTTCCGGCGAACCTGAACACGTCACCCATGTACTGAGGGGCGTCCGCGTTCGCCAGCGGCGTGACGAACTCCTCCTCGAGACGGAAGGTGACGGGGGAGCCCGTTCCATCGACGTCGGATCGCGGCTCGGCACTGAGCAATCCCCATCGGAGCCCGACCTCGCAGAACCGTCGCACGTACGGACGGTGCAGGTCTAGACGGTCGGCCAGGTCGTCCGGCGTCCGTGGCTCGACGAGCGCCTCGAATAACTCGCACTCGACCCCCGTGTACACGTAGTACGTGGCGTGAAAACCGCTGACGAAGCTGTGGAGCCGTTCAACTGGATCCACGATCTACCTCCGAGCGGTCGTTCTCGTCGATCTCGGTCTCTACAGCTCGTCGCAACGGAAGCGCCAGTTCGCTGGCCAAGGTGTATGGGTCCACCTCGTCGTCGAGCCGTTCGCCGTGGGCGGCCAGCAACCGCGTTCGTAACTCCTCGACCTCGGTCGCCAGATGGACGTCGACTTCCTGCTCGAACCGCGCAGCCCGTCGTTCTTCGAGTTCCCCGCTCGATTCGAGATGCTCGTAGTGGGCGTTCAGGGCGTCGATGAGCTCGTCGATCCCCTCCCGTCGCGTGGCGACCGTCGTCTCGACCCTCGGTACCCACTCTGCGGCCTCATCAGTCCGGTCAGCGCCTTCGCGGTCCAGGTCCTGCCCGATACGAATCATCTGCGCGAGTTCCTGGGCCGTCGCGCTCGCTCCATCGAGATCCGCTTTGTTGACGGCGAAGACATCGGCGATTTCGAGGATCCCCGCCTTGTTCGCCTGCACGTCGTCGCCAGCGCCCGGGATCGCAACGAGACAGACGGAGTCCGCCGCTCGGACGATCTCGACTTCGTTCTGGCCCGCACCGACTGTTTCGACGATGATGATGTCCTTGCCGAACGCGTCCATCGCGCGGATGACGTCGAACGTCGCGGCTGCGAGCCCTCCGGAGTGGCCTCTGGCGCTCATCGAGCGAAAGAACACGTCGGGATCCTCCGGACGGGAGACCTGACGTACGCGATCGCCGAGCACGCTGCCGCCCGAGTACGGCGAGGACGGATCGACCGCGATGACACCGACGGTGAGGCCGCGCTCGCGGAACCCGTCGACGAGTTTGTCGACGAGTGTCGATTTCCCCGCACCGGGCTGCCCGGTGACGCCGATGGTGCGCGTTCCGTTCGCGTGCTGGTACAGTGCTTTCACTGCCTCCTGATAGTCGGGCGATCCGTTTTCGATGCGCGTGATGAGCCGCGAGAGGGCGAGTTGCTCACCGGCCAGGACACCCTCGACGAGGCCGGCCAACTCCCCGTCTAGATCACCGGCTGGGTACTCCGATGTGGTCATTACTTCGTGGTTTGGCATGCATATCGGTCACTCACCCAGTTCGTCCTGCACGTACTCGACGATCTCGTTGATGTCGCTATCCGGACCGAACACTCTGTCGACGCCCACGTCGAGCAGTTCTCGCTTGTCCTGGTCTGGGATCGTTCCGCCGACGAGTACGAGGACGTCCGTCATACCGCCCTCTTCCAGCCGATCCAACACCTTCGGGACGAGCGTGTCGTGTGCGCCACTCAGGATGCTCAGACCGAGGACGTCGACGTCCTCCTGGATCGCGGTCTGAACGATGGCCTCCGGCGATTGCCGGAGGCCGGAGTAGATGACCTCACAGCCGGCGTCGCGGAACGCCCGAGCGACGACCTTCGCCCCGCGATCGTGGCCGTCCAGGCCGGGCTTGCCGATCAGCACGCGGATGGTCTTCGACCAGTCGCCCGTATCCTGTGATGAACTCACGTCAGAACACCCCGGGGTCTTCGTAGGTGCCGTACTTCTCACGAAGCACGCCCATCATTTCGCCCTCGGTGGCGTAGACCTTCGCGGCGTCCACCAGATACGGCATGATGTTTTCGTCGTTCTCGACGGCGTCCCGTAGCGCCCCGATCTTCGCGTCGACCGCTTCCTCGTCCCGCTCGTCTCTCACCGCTCGCAGCCGCTCGATCTGACGTTCCTCGGTCGCGGGATCGGCCGTGAACAGCTCGACGTCCGCCGCATCGCCACCCTCGGTGTAGCAGTTGACGCCGACTTTCTTCAACTCGCCCCGCGTTTTGCGCTTCTCCCACTGATAGGAGGAGTCGACGATCTCCTGTTCGAAGTAGCCGCTTTCGATGCCCTGAAGCATGCCTTCTTTCATGTTTCCGTCGCCCATCTCCTCGATGTCCGTGAGATACTCGAGGATCCGTTCCTCCATGTCCCGGGTCGCCCTCTCGACGTAGTAGCTCCCGCCCACTGGATCGATCGTTTCGCTGATACCACTCTCGTGGGCGATGACCTGCTGCGTGCGGATCGCGATGCGCATCGCGTCCTCGCTCGGGATCGACAGCGCCTCGTCGTATCCGTTCGTGTGCAGCGACTGGCACCCCCCCAACACCGCCGCCATCGCCTGAATCGTCGTCCGCACGATGTTGACCATGGGTTGCTTTGCGGTGAGGCTCTCGCCGGCCGTCTGAACGTGATAGCGCATCCGCTTTGCGGCGTCAGTCTCGACGCCGTAGCGCTCTTCCATGATCCGCGCCCAGATGCGCCGGACCGCTCGGAACTTCGCGATCTCCTCGAAGAAGTCCGTCTGCGAGACGAAGAAGAACGACATGCGAGGGACGAAGTCGTCGGGATCGAGCCCGCGCTCGATGCCGGCGTCGACGTAGCCCATCCCCGCGCCGAGCGTGAACGCCGCCTCCTGGGCCGCCGAACCGCCGGCTTCCCGGGTGTGATAGCCGCTGACGTTCGCCCAGTACCAGTTCGGCACCTCCTCGGTGCAGTACTCCATGACGTCCTTGACGATCTCGATGTTGGGACGCGGCGGGAGCGCGAACGTCTTCTGCGCGATGAACTCCTTGAAGATCGAGTTCTGGATGGTCCCGCGGAGTTTCTCTCGATCGACGCCGCGCTTGTCGGCCAGCGCGACGTAGAAAGCGAGCATGATCGGTGCGGGGGAGTTGATCGTCATACTCGTCGAGACCTCGTCGAGCGGGATATCCTCGAACAGGTCCTCGACGTCGGCGAGCGTGTCGATGGCGACGCCGATGCGGCCGACCTCACCCTCCGAGTGGGAATCGTCGGAGTCGTACCCGGTCAGTGTGGGGTGATCGAAGTCGGTCGACAACCCCGTCTGTCCAGCCTCCAGGAGGTACTTGTACCGCTCGTTGGTCTCCACGGCGGTTTCGAACCCCGCGATCTGGCGGTGGGTCCACAGGCGTCCCCGGTACATCGTGGGATACGGACCGCGCGTGAACGGTGGATCCCCCGGGAACCCGAGGTCACTCTCGTAATCGAGGTTCTCGAGGTCTTTGGGCGTATAGAGGCGCTTGCGTTCGTATCCCGAGAGCGTCTTGAACATCTCCCGACGCTCGGGATGGCTCTCCAGCCACTCTTCGAGCGTACCGCCCTCCCAGCTATCGTATGCCTCGACGAACTCCCTGAGTCGGTGTTCGTCGAACATCGAGGCGGTCCGCTGCTCGTCCGGATCGTACATCCCCGTCGCTTCGTCCAACGGGGACTCCTTTTCGTCGTCTCGTGTTTGCGGGCTCATGTCGTGATTTCCTCTCAGATATCGACCGGGATCTTTCGTCTGTCTTCCACCCGATCCGCCTTGAACTGTGTTCGCTCAAGCGTACCCTTTTTTACGACTGTCACGTTCGGGCTGAGGCCGATCTCGGCCTTGATCGACCTGCGGACGAGGGCGCGAAACTCGTCGTCTTCCACGTCGCTGTCTTCGTCCCGTTCGACGACGAGCTCGAGGGTATCGAGCGCCTCCTCGTTCTCGACGACGACGCGGAACTCGTCGCCGAACGCGTCGAGGGCGTGGAGCCGATCCTCGATCTGGGAGGGGAAGACGTTTTTCCCACGGATGACCAGCATATCGTCGACCCGGCCGTACACGCCCCTCGGAAGCGTCGGATACGTCCGCCCACACTCACAGTCCGTCTCCTCGGGGCTCTCCCAGTAGGAGATGTCCCCACTCCACAGGCGGATCATCGGCTGGGACGTCCGCTCGAGGTGCGTGTACGTCGGGACTCCCTCCTCTCCGTACTCGAGGAACGCTTCCGTCTCCGGGTCGAGCAGTTCCGTGTACACGATGTCCTGCCAGACGTGCATTCCGTTTTCGAGATGTCGGCAGCCCGAGTTCGACATCCACGGTGTCATCTCGGCCATGCTCCCCTGGTCGATGACCGTGCAGTCGAACAGCGTCTCGATCCGTCTGCGCGTCGAGGGAACGCTCGCACCCGGTTCCCCCGAGAAGAACATGACTTTGAACTCGAAGTCCTCGGTGGGGTCGTACCCCTTCTCCTCCGCCGTCTCTCCGAGATAAATCGCGTACGACGGCGTTCCGTAGAGCGCGTCGGGACGGAGATCGGCGATCCATTCGACCGCCTGTTCCGTCTGGCCTTCCATGCCGGCACCGAACGGGAACGTCGAGCAGCCGAGCCGGTCGACGCCCTGAAGCGCACCCCACGAACCGAGATACTGGATGAACGGACTGGTGATGATGACGCGATCGTCCGGTCGTAAACCGATACTCCAGAGGATCTGGGCGTGCCACTCGGCGATTCGATCCCAGTCCCCGGCCCCGATGCCGAACACCTTCGGTCGTCCGGTCGTCCCGGACGTGCCGTAGATACGTTCGATCCCGTTCTCGTCGATGCAGAGGAATCGCCCGAACGGGGGATGCTCCTTCTGCTCCCTCTTGATGGCCTCGTTCGTCAATACTGGCAACTCCCGGAACTCCTCGAACGAGGTGATATCGGTCGGATCGACGTCGACGTCCTCGTAGTACTCCCGGTAGAACCCACTGTTTTCGTAGGCGTACCTGACTTGCTCGTTTATCTTCTCGAGTATCACCGTCCGTCGTTCGTCCGGTGGACGGGTCTCTTGGTCCCTCTCCCAGTACTCGCTGTCTGAAGCAGGGATCGGTTTCCCGATCTCTGTCGGCGGCCAAGATATCACACGCGGAGTATCCCACTCGACTATGATATAGGTTTCGCATGAGCTACCAAGTGTCAGAGTAACACGCACCGAGGCGACACGACTCGCGCGTTCCGTCTACAGCGACTCGATCACTCTACGGACGGATCGTCCCAGGGCGCGGGACGAACCGCGTCCCACCACCGGAAACGCCGTCCGTCGCAGTTTCGGTCGGGAACTCACTTCGCTGCGCGATATTCGCGCTCTAGTCTGTCCCAGAGATCGAGGGGCTGGTAGTCCGGGACGCGTGCGAGCCCGTTTGCAGCGTCCGGACTGACGACGTCCGGGTCGACGGGAACGTCGACCACGACCGGGCCGTCCCGATCTATGGCGGTCTCGACGGCCCGGTCGAGGTCCGCCACGCCGGAAACGGACAGCCCACGGGCACCCATCGCCTCCGCGACCTCGTCGTACGCCACGTTCTCGAGGCGGACGCCGACCTCGCGACCGTAGTTCTCGACCTGATCGTAGCGCTCGATGTTCCATCCGGCGTTGTTCGCCACCACGATGGCTACGTCGGCGTCCTCACGGACCGCGGTCTCGATGTCAGCGAGATTGAACCCGAGCGAGCCGTCGCCGGTGAAGCAGACGACGTCCGCCTCCGGGCGGGCGAGCGAGGCGCCGATGGCGAACGGGACGCCGACACCCAGACAGCCGAGCGGTCCGGGGTCGAGGTAGCGCCCCGGACCGGACGCCGCTAACGCCACTCGACCGAACGACAGCGCGTCGCCGCCGTCGCACACGATGACGGTGTCGTCGCCCAGTGCGCGCTCTATGGCACCGCAGACCCGATACGGGTGGAGTGGCTCGGCGTCGGCCCGCTTCCGATCGGCGAGTCTCCGTGCGCGCTCCGCGTGAGTGTCCCGTACCTCCTCGACCCAGGTCGCACTGGCGACCGGCCCGTCGATCCGCGCTTCGAGCCCGGGGACCGCCGAAGCGACGGTTCCCTTGATCGCGACGTCCGGCGTCCTGTTCTTCCGGAGGGCTCCGGAATCGACGTCGACCTGAATGAACGCCGTGTCCTCGAAGACGGCCGGACTCGCGTACCCGAGCGTGAAATCCATTCGCTTGCCCAGCAGGAGGAGCGTGTCCGCCTGCGCCATGACGTCCCCTCGGGCACCCGGAACGCAGTACTCGTTCGACCCGGAGACGACGCCCTTGCTACCGGCGGTCGTGAGGACCGGTAACTGCGCCGCGGCGACGAACGATCGGACCTCCGCCGCCGCGGCGCGCGCGCCGCGGCCCAGCACGACCGCCGGCCGCTCGGCCTCGTTCAAGATCGTAGCAGCCCGGTCGAGTGCGTCCCCGTCGGCACTCGTGTCGTGAGGTCCGGTCGGGACGGGTCGCTGGAAGTTCGCCCGTCCAACATCGCGCAGCACGTCGGTGGGGACCTCGACGACCGCGGGCGCTCGCTCGTCGAGCGCCGCGCCAGCGGCCTCGACCAGGTGGTCCCGGATCCGATCCGGTTCGAACGCTGTTCGGTCCGCTACCGTTATGGCGTCCGCTATGGCCCGGTGAGGGGTCCCCTGCAGTGCTCCACGATCGAATTGCGGAATTGGCGGTCGACCGGTCACGACGAGTACCGGTACACCCGACGTGTGGGCGTTAGCGATTCCCGTCACCGCGTTCGTAAAACCCGGCCCCGCGGTGACCATCGCCACGCCCAACTCGCCCGTGACTTCGGCGTGGGCGTGGGCCGCGTGGACGGCCGCACGCTCGTCGCGCACGTCCACGAGATCGGCGTCAGTGTCCGCGATCTCGTCCCAGATCGGCTGGACGTGTCCACCACAGAGACCGTACACCCGTTCGGTCAACTCGGACAAGGTTCTGGCTGCTATGCGAGCTCCCGTGTGAGTGGTTGCCATCCAGAGCAATTGTTGCTGGACGACGTATTATTTTTTCGGTGCTCGAAGGCGGGTAAGGCGCGATTACGCCCGAATACGTTCGCGAGGACGAGTCGATAGAGGGGCCTGAGCTTTTTTATCTACTCCCGCTCTGGAGTGACGTGGAATGGATCACTCCAGACCCTACCACCTCTACGAGGTCGGTGAACAACCGATCGACGACAGACTCGGCATCGGCATTCAGTTCCTGATGAACGCCAAGGACCGCGATGACGCGCAGATGTTCGACCAGGGTATCATCCACGTCGAACCGGGCGAGAGCGTTACTCGCCACGTCCATCGCTACAGTGGCGAGACCTTCTACGGACTCGAAGGCGAGGGGGAGATCGTCATCGAGGGCGAGCCAGTCCCCTGCCACGCGAACGAGCATCTCGTGTTCATCCCGCCGGGTGTTCCGCACTATCCGCGCAACCCCGGCGACGCCGGCGAGACGTTCCGGGCCATGTTCATCCACTCGCCGGCGATCATCAACGGAGACACGTACACGGTCGACGAAGCGGGCAACCCCGTAGACGGCGAGAAGTGATCGGAAAAGCCGCGCTATGACCTGTCGTGACGTTCGCGTCCGAAGCGTCGACCTCTCGCACGTTAGACGGACGCGCACCTCGAGACGCTAAGCGTCTTGCGTGCCCACGAGAACCGAAGGTTCTCGGGACGTCAGAGACGTTCCTTCGGGAAAACAGCGATAGCGAAGTCAGGCCGATGGCACGGCCCGTGCGATTCGAGTGGGACGACCGCGACTGGTCGGGGACACCATACCCTCACGACAGTCCCAAAGAAGTGCGCACGAACCCGCCGCCCCCGTGGGTCGTAGCCGAACCCCCGACGTGAGGAATCCTCGCGCTGTAGCGCGGGGAGGACGTCAAACGCTCAGGTACTTCTTGCGGAGATCGGGGCTCGCCCGGAGTTCGTTCGGCGTCATCTCGTCGACGATGCTCCCCTGGTCGATGAAGTAGTGGCGGTCGCTCACGTCCATCGCCATGACGACGTTCTGCTCGACCAGGAAGATCGTGAGCCCCTCCTCCTCGTTCAGGGTCGTAATGATGTTCTCGACGTCACGTACGATGAACGGTGCGAGCCCCTCACTGGGCTCGTCCATGAGCATGATCTCGGGGTTGCTGGCCAGGGCGCGACCGATGGCGAGCATCTGTTGCTCGCCGCCGCTGAGGTTCCGGGCGGCCTTGTCCCCCAGCTCTCGGAGCCGGGGGAAGTATCCCATGACCTCGTCCATCGACAGCGGGTCGTCCGCGTTGTTGATCGCCATCCGGATGTTCTCGCTGATAGTGAGACCGGGCCAGACGCGGCGTTCCTCGGGGACGTACCCGATCCCTCTATTTATCCGCTCGTACGTCTTCAGATCGGTCACGTCGTCCCCGTCGAGACGGATCGCTCCGTCCTGTACGTACGGCGGTTTCGCGCCCGCGACGCAACGCATGGTCGTCGACTTTCCGGCGCCGTTACGCCCCAGTAGCGAGACGACCTCACCCCTCTCGATGTCGAGCGATACGTCGAACAGTACCTGTCCGGTTCCGTACCCCGCACAGAGGTCCGCTATTTCGAAGAACGTCATGGCTACTCTATCCCCTCCTTCAGGCCACCGAGATAGGCGTCCTGTACGTCCTCGTTCCCTCGAATCTCCTCTGGAGTGCCCGTGGCGATGTGTTCACCGTTGTACAGCACGCTGATACGGTCGCTGATTCCCATCACTACGCTCATGTCGTGCTCGATGAGCACGATCGAGATCCCCAACTCATCGCCGATGGTCCGAATGAGTTCCGCGGTTTCGTCGGTCGCCTCGGGGCCCATTCCGCTGGTCGGTTCGTCCAGTAACAGCAGGTCCGGATCCGTCGCCAGCGAGATCGCGATACCGAGACGGCGCTGGTCACCGTGTGAGAGGTTTCTCGCTTTCGTGTTGCGCTCGTCGGTGAGACTGAGCCGCTCGATTAGCGCCTCGGCCCGGTCCCGCTTCATAGTGTCTGCCCTCGAGAACACGTCGAAGCTGAACGACCCGAGTTCGGCCGTCTGCGCGGCGATTCGGACGTTCTCGAAGGCGGTCCGGTCGAAGAACAGTTCGTTACTCTGGTACGAACGGCCGAGGCCGCGCTGTGCGCGGTCCTCGATCGAAACGCCCGTAACGTCCTCGCCCTTGAAGTGGACCGTACCGTCCGTCGGGGCCAACACGCCGGTTATGAGGTTGAAGAACGTCGTCTTCCCGGCGCCGTTCGGGCCGATGATCGAGCGCATCTCGCCGCGCTTCACGCTGAGGGAGATAGCGTCGTTGGCCACGACTTCGCCGAACTTCTTGGTGAGGTCTCTCGCTTCGAGCACCGTGTCCGCTTCCACGTCCGCGTCTCGTCTCACGTCAGTTGACTCTGCCATCGTTCACTTCCCTCCCAGGAGTTCGTTCGCGATCCGGCGGATGCCTCCCTTGATCGCTCCGTAGCCTCCCGTCCGAGGTGCGACCAGGATGACGGTGACGAACAGCAGGCCGAGGCCGAACTGCCAGAAGTGACGCAGTTCGCCGATGGCCTGTAACCCGCTGAGGGACTCCTCGGCGAGGAACCAGAGAAAGACGCCGAACATCGGGCCGGCGAAGGTATTGATACCGCCGAGGATCGACATTATGACCACTTCGCCGCTGGTGTGCCACGTCAGTTGGCTCGTCGCGACGCTCTGATTGACCACCACCAGCATGCAACCCGCAGCGGCGGTGAAGATAGCGCTGATGACGAACGTGTGAACCTTGTACCGGTAGGTGTTGACGCCGATACTCCGGGCGAGTTGTTCGTTCTCCTTTATCGTCAGGAGCGTTCGCCCGAACGGCGAACGAACGATGCGGTACAGGAGGAAGACCCCGACGACGAACAGGAGCGCGACCGCCCAGTAGATGTCGACCTGTACGGAGCCGACCACGACCTGGAGATTGCCGCGGAACGCCTCCACGAACGGGGGGAGCATGCCGGAGGAAAGCCCGTCGTTTCCCCCGGTGAGGCCGCCCGGATTCGAGTTCCCGATGTACCAGACGAGTTCGCCGAAGGCGATCGTCAGCAGGGCGAAGTAGATCTCACCCTTTTCGGCGATCAGTCGCGCGATCACGTACGCGAGGAGGCCCATCGAGAGCAGCGCCAGGGGTGCCCCGACGACGATCATTACCGGACCGAGCTCTCTCATTGTGATCGCCAGAACGTACATACCGCCGCCGAAGAACATCGCGTGCCCGAACGATAGCAGCCCGGCGTACCCCAAGAGAAGATTGAACGCGACCGCGAACAACATCCAGATGAGGACGTTCGCGGCAACACCACGGAACCCCATCAGCGTCTCTGCGACGACCGGCATGATCAGCACGAGCATCCCCAGCGAGGCGATGACGAGGAGGTCGGCCCGCCACCCCGGTACCGTCGTCGTTCCGTTGACGAACTGCCTGATCCGTTCTTTCCCCGTGGACGCTCGTCTACTCATCCGTGATCACCTCCCGGCGGGGGGTCACCGTAGCGACGACCGGTCGAAGGGTGGATCCGCGCGTGATGATCATTCGAGGAATCCCTCCTGACCGAAGAGGCCGCGCGGCCGGTCGAGCAACACGACGATCATGACGATGAACGGGATGACCCGCCGGACTCCCTGGAGTCCGAGCCAGGGAAGGCCGGTGTAGATCGCGAGCGTTTTGAACATTATAGGCGCTAAGAGCATCGATTGTCCGATGAGAAGACCGCCGACGACGCTCCCGAAGAAGCTCCCCATACCGCCGACGACGATCACGACGAACGCGATGATGATGAACTGCCCTCCCATCCCGGGGTTGATTCCCGTTGCGGCCCCCCGGAGCACACCTGCGAGCCCGGCGAGGAGCGACCCGAAGAAGAACAGCGCCGTGAACTTGATCGGCAAGTTCTCACCGACGAGTTCCGTCATCTCGGCGTCCTGCACACCTGCTCGGATGGAAAGCCCGAAGTCAGTCCGGACGATCAAGAGGTACGACGCGATGACCGCCAGGATCCCGACCGTAGCCGTGAATATCCGTATCCCGGCCACCGACGTGATCCCCAGGGAGATCGGTCGGCCGAGGATTTCGGCCGGATACGCGAGGGGAGAAGCTCCCCACGTGTACCGTATCACTTCTTCGAGCATCAGCGCGACGCCGAACGTCAGCAACAGGCCGTTGATCGGCTCAGTGCCGTAGAGCCGCCTGAGCAGGAACCGCTCCATGACGGCACCGAAGAGTCCCACGGCGATCGGCACGACGAGCAGCGCGACCCAGATCGACATGCCGGACTGCACGACGACGGCGTACGACAGGTACCCGCCGAGCATGAAGAACCAGCCGTGGGCGAAGTTGATCACCCCCATCAACCCGAGAATGAGCGCCAGCCCGAGCGCGATCATCACGAGCGTCATTCCGAACACGAGCCCGTTTATGACCTGCGTGAAGAACAGGTCCCTGTAGACGGCGATCGTCAGGAGGATCCACCCCGCGAGCAGGGCGTAAAGCACCTTCCAGGTCGTTCGCATGTTCGCGAGCGCCTCGGTGAGATCGCTGTGCCATCTCCCCTGTGACGCTGTTTCACTTGACATAGTTACACACCCACATGGCCGATAGTGGAAAACGGAGACTGTTAGCTGTTACGGTCCGACAGTCACTCGAACTGACAGCCGGTCTCGTCGCACGATCGGACGACCTCGTCGGCCTGTTTCTTCGCCGTCTGTTCGAACCAGACCCGCGGGTGCTCGCTGCCCATCTCGCTCGCGTCCTTCGCTTTGACGGCGTAGGTCGGCTTCAGGTTCTGGTGGTCGCACTCGCGCCACTTCTGGGTCCCCTCGAGGAGACCGCCGTCCGTGTAGTCGTGACCTTCGAGCGCCTCCGTGATGTCCTCGGCCCTCACGGAACCCGCTCGATGTGCCGCACGGACGAGTTGGTCCATCGACGTGTATCCGAGATAGTGTCGAGAGAACGCGGTTCGGTCGTACTCGCTGGCGACGCGCTCCACGAGCTCGCCCGTTTTCCCCTCCTGGATGGCGGGACCCCAGACGGTACCCCAGACACCCATCTTCGCTACACCCTCCGGTCCGAGGGCGAAGAGGTTCTCGTCTTCCAGCAGTACGCCGCTCATTTTGACCTGGTCCGAGATACCGCTGTCGAGGTACTGCTTACAACTCCGAGTCGTGTCCGCGCCGGCCGTGATGTTCGCCATCGCTTCCGCGCCCGAGTCCGCGATACGGCTCAGAGCGCCGCTGTAATCGTCCGCACCGAGCGGCACGGCGATCTCGCCGACGACCTCGACGTCCTGTTCCTCGAGGACCGAACGCACGGCGTCACGCGCCGTCTGTCCCCACGTGTAGTCGGCGTACATGAGCGCGTACGAGTCGGCGTGCTCGGCCATGGCATTGCCCGCCGTCCGCGCGAGCATCGTGTTCGAACTCGGCGTCCGAAACATGTGTTTAGCGCAGGACGAGCCCGTCGTCGCGTCGGAGTGGCTCCCCGACGCGATGAAGGCGACGCTGTTCCGCGTCGCCCACTGGCCCATGGCGATCGCTACCGAGGACGAGACGCCCCCCATCAGAACGTCCACCCGGTCTTCGGTGACGAGTTCCTGTGCCTTCTGTACGCCGGTGTCGGGGTTCGCTTCCGTGTCCGCGGTGGTGAGCTGAATATCGACACCCAGCTCCTCCTTCAGATCGGCTATCGCGAGTTCCGCCCCCTGCTGCTCGGCCTTCCCGAGGCTGGCGTACACGCCGCTGAACGGATCGGCGAGACCGACGTGGATCTTCTCGATCCCACCGCCGCCCCCGGAGGAACCGTTTCCACCACCGCCGCCGCCACCGCCACCGCCGCCACCGCCGCCACCGCCGCCACCGGTACAGCCAGCCAGACCAGTTATCCCGAGCGTACCGAGTACGCTGGCCCGTTTCAATACCTGTCGTCGACTCTTTGAACTGGCACCATGTGCCATGGCACTTAACAATTTTAATGGTTATTAACGTTTTGGTTTGCTGTAAGACTCATTTCACATTGAGCGGTCCGGCGTCCTTTCCGCCCTCGCTCGCACCCTCATTCGCCGAGCGTGTACTGTACCTGAGTGACGTTCGCCGCTCTGAGTACCCGATCGGGGAGTTCGGTTTCGAACCGCGTCCCTTCCAGACGGTGGGCGGGACCGCTGACGGCGAGAGCGCCGTGGACCGTGTCCCCGGTGACGATCGGCGCGGCGACCGCGCGAACACCCTCCACCCGTTCGCCTTCGTCGATCGCGTATCCCTGCTCGCGGATCGCTTCCAGCTGTTCGTAGAGGACCTCACGGCTCGTCACCGTCTTCTCCGTCACCTTCGGAAGTCCGTGACGGTCGAGTATCGCCTCGACACGCGCCGTCGAGAGATGCGCCAGTATCGCCTTCCCGGGCGCGTTCGTCGGTAGTTCCATCCGGAACCCCTCGGACACCCCTAGATCCAGCGCGTTCTCCCCTTTCGCGATGTACAGCAGGACGCCGAGCCCGTTCTCCTCGATCATGAGGCTCGCGTGCTCGCCCGTCTTCTCCGCGAGATCGTCGACGGTGTTCTTCGCGGGGCCGAAGATCCCGATCTTCCCCCGCGCGGACTGTCCCATGGCCAGAAAGCGCGTACTGATGCGGTACTCCATCCCGTCTTTGACGACGTACCCGAGGTTTCGAAGACTAAGTAGATAGTCGTGGACGGTACTCCTCGGCATCGCCAGCTCCTCCGAAAGCTCCGGTAACGACATGCCGCCCGACGTCACTAACGCTTCGAGTAGTTCGAACGTGGTTCGGACGCTTTTTATCGGGACGCGATCGGACATAGCGTATTCGTAACCAACACCCGGGTCGACACCACTTAAGCTTGTCCGACAATATCGTCCCGTCACTCGGTACCCTACGAGCGGAGGTGGGCACGTGCCGACGTACGATCCGAACGGGTCCGACAATACCGCGACGGCGATGGTCGTTACGGGGTGGATCGATCAACCGTCCGGGGAGAATGACCGCGGAGGACGGATAGTTAGAACAGTGACACGGTGAAAATATGCGCTTCGGGGAGTGATTTCGGCCGACTCCGGCGGATTACGACGATGTCGACGCGCGATCACCGCCGATCTCTCCGCGCTCGGAACCCGCGCGGTCGGCGTGCAGCGCCACACCTCACGTGTGCGACGGACTCCCACGCTACGCCAGTGTTTCCAGAGGGGGGTGACGACCGCGAATCGGATAACACTAGTACGCTTGTTATATAGTCTGTCGGGTTTACGCGGCGTGAGGGGAGAGACCAGTCACGCCCGGGAGCGCCCATCCCCCATACCTTCTCGGGGATGTGCTCCCGGGTATCGGACGGAATACGACAATGTCGGAACGGCGCGGGTTGCGTCGCGTCGTCGTCGAACGGCGACGCCGGAAGCCACACGATCGAGTCGGGAGACGAAGACACGTCGACAACGTCGCGTCGCCTGGTACGAGCGCAACTACGCGAGACGTCGTACCCGAGAGCCCGGCTGCAACGACAGCTCACACCGCCCCTAGGGATCGACCGATGCGGCCACCCTCGGAACGGGACCGACATCACCGAAACGTATTTTTGGTTCCGTCCCGAGGCGGAAGACAACCCTATCGGGGTTAATTCAAACGCAATTGCAAAAGTAGTGACCCATGACATCCGAATCGATCCTGCTCATCGGCCGTGATACGAGAAACGCCCGCGAAGTGCTCGGGACGCACGCCGACCGCCTCGACCGGCGTGCTGTCGTCGACGACGTCGAGGTGGTGACGTACGAGAGCGAACCGACCCGTGAGCTCCGAGGAGCGCTCGAGCGGATCTCCGCCGATACGGTGTACGCGGTCCCGATGTGTGTCGCACCCACCCACGACACGATCCACGGCGTCCCCGCCGCGCTCTCCTCCGTCCCCGGGGACGTCCGCTACTGCGAGCCACTCGGACGGAGTCCCGCCGTGACCGACGTGATAGCGGAGCGGGGAACGGAGCTGGTTCCGGCATCGGACGACGCCTCGCTCGTCCTCGTGGGGACGGGAAGCAGTTCGAAACCGTACTACCGGCGGACTGCCGACTACCACGCGGCCCGACTCCGTGAACAGTCGGGATACGGGGAGGTGCTGACCTGCTATCTCCTCCAGAATCCCGCGGTCGAATGTGTCCGGTACAACGTCACGAAGGGCCGCTCGGTGGCGGTCCCGCTCTTTCTGACGCGGACCGAAGCGACCGAGGGCCGGATCCCCGACGAACTCGAACTCGCACGCGGCGGCATCGAGTACGCCGACCCGTTCGGAGAGCATCCGCGGATAACGGACGCCGTTCACGCGGAGGTCGAGAGACAGCGCATACTCACGCTCGACGCCACACCCTCCGCGACACCGTTCGAAGCGCGGTTATCCCCGACGCGACGCCCGGCCCCCACCGACGGTGAAGGGGTGCAACGATAACGGGAGGAACGAGAGGGGTCCAGCACCGAGATTCGTTCCGGTCGGCAGTACGCGAACGCGGCTCATATCGGCGGTATCAGCGACGCGGGGTAAAACCGACGTGACGGTCCACGCAACCGGGGCGAGGGAGACTCCCGAGATCGTCGAGTGCGGTCCCCGGTCGGGGCTCCTATCGTCTGAGCTGAAAGTGATTACTCGAATAGCTGCGACACCATCGACACCGACTGTAGATAGTGCTGGACTCTGGACGGAATATACGCCACGGAAATGCGTCGTACACACCGTCAGGAGGTGAGTCGAGTGGAATCGTCCGTTCGAGAACAGAGGACGTATTCTATCCCCTGTGGAGCTCACCGCGCTCTCATCCACCGCCGACGAAAAGCGTTGCTACAGACTTCCCCTCCACACGCTACTGAGCTCTACACTCATCCTCGTTGTTTGACGCTCACACAGCACGAGCGGTCTGTGCAGGCTGTTTGGCGCCAGATACCGGGTGAACGAGTGAGGGATCGGGGGAGATCGGGGGGCGGGACGACGAAGGGAGGGACGTCGTACTTTTGCGGGGAGTATGGCATGAGCTTCACCGAACTGAGATGAGTGATGCGACATCCGTCGTCCAGTACTGAGTCCGTGACGTGTGTCCTCCACGGTAGGGCAGTCAAGCGGTATGCGCGTGGCTCTACTGGCCACTGGATGTGTGTTTTCCGAGCGATGTGCTCCCCGTTGGTCACGTACCGAGATGAACATTGCACGCCCTGAGGGAACTGCTGTGTAATATCCCTTGTACTGAAATTTCCGGTACTACGCCCATCTCCAGTACGTGGCCCGTGGGCAATCCATGACGCTCCATAGTACGGCAGTCGGACGGTATACACGTAAAAATGGTTGACGTTGACCGGAGACACCTGGTCGCAGTGACTGCGCCAATCACCGTTCGCGTACCGGGTTTTCGCCGGAGCATGCCAAGCGTATCTCCCCAGCATTAACTCATCGGTACACCCCCATTGAGGCAGGCTATTCGGACCATTAATCCGAGTAATTAATATTAAGGTCAATACTGGTTTCGGGCACGCGTGGCGTGGCGAGAAAGCCACCGAGTACCAGGAACGGAGCGACTACGGACCCCTCACAGTATACATTGGGCAGTTCTGGCGACATGCGAACCTCGAAGAGCATCGCCTCCCTTCCTTCGTATACGAACCACGCCGGCAGGTCGGACTGGTCATCTGGACGGTCGCTCGGAAGCTCGGATCAACCCACGAGTGGTTTTAAAACGTCGACGTCGTCGACGACATGGGCTCGTCAACGCGGGGGTCCGTGCCATCGGCGCACACGACAACGAGCTGGTCAACGACGACGGGCGTGCGCTCCTCCGCTACGCCCGGACAGTGGCCGACGACCATAGCTCGAGCGCCGTACACGACGGGCCCGTCACATCCTACGACGAAGTCACCGTCGCCGGAACTTCGGTCCTTGTTGCGCACTACGTTGTGACCGTCCGGTCTATCTCCGTGCTCGCCATCGAATCGGAAGGAACACCCTATGCAGGGGACCTGTCGCGAGGGAGCGACGCCGACGTGGAAGGGGAAGGTACTGGGACTTATTGACGGACGAGAGGGACAAATCCAAGTCGTCCGTCAGTACCGCCAGTTCGGGTCGCGCCCCTCCAGAAACGCGTCAATACCCTCATCCTTCTCGCCGGAGGCGAATAGCGTCGTGAAGAGTTCCTGTTCATACTCGAGGCCGGCATCGAGCGAGGTCTGGGAGCTGGCGCGAATTGCCCGTTTAGCCGTCCGCAACGCGAGCCCACTCTTCGCCGAAAGCGCCGTCGCGATCTCAGCGACCCGTTCGTCGAGCGCGTGGGTGTCGTCGCACACTTCGTCGACCAGTCCGATGTCGGCGGCCTCAGGGGCGTCGATGTGCTCGCCGGTCAGGATCAACCGCGACGCCTGCCCCACGCCGACGAGGCGCGGCAGCCGCTGCGTCCCGCCGCCGCCCGGAAAGATGCCCAGGTTGATCTCGGGAAGTCCGAGCATCGCCTCGTGGTGCGCGACGCGGATGTCGCTGGCCATCGCGAGTTCGCAGCCGCCGCCGAGCGCGTAACCGGTGATTCGCGCGACGACGGGGACGGAGAGTTCCGCGATCCGCCGGTAGATAGGCACGTCCTCAAGAGCGGCGCGCTGTTCGAGCGCGTCTCTGCCGCGCATTTCGCGAACATCGCCGCCCGCGGCGAACGAGCCAGCCGCCGCCGAACCGGTGAGCACCACGCCCTTGAGGCCGCCTACGGCTTCCAGTGCGTCGCAGATCTCACAGATTTCCGCTCGGAGCGCTGCGTTGAGGGCGTTTCGACGGTCGGGGCGGTCGAGTTCGACCGTGACGACATCGGGTGCGTAGTCGTCGGCGGTGACCGTAATTAGGCTCGTCGCGTCGTCGACCTCGACCAGCCTATCGCGGTTATCCATCGGGCGTATCCAGGCGAGGGTACTCAGTACTCACGATCGAAGTCGGGTACCCGCTTTTCGTTGAACGCCGCGACGGCCTCGTGGTGTTCTGCATCGTTCACGCACGCCCACTGGTACTCGATGGCCCGCTCCGAGTAGTCCTCGTAGCTCTGCTCGGAGTCGATGAGCGCCTTCGTGTGTTGGACAGCAGTCGCCGGCAGGTCGCGAACCTCCTCTGTAAATCCTCGGGCCGCCCCGAGTGGGTCGTCCGTCACCTCGACGGCCAGCCCCAGCTCCACGGCGTCGCTCGGAGTGATGTCCTTTCCAGTAAGGAGATACTCGCGGGCCTTCGCCTCTCCGATTAGTCGGGGAAGCAGCCATCCGCCGCCGTCACCGGGAATAAGGCCGATCCTGACAAATCCCTCGCGGAGGAGGGCATTCGGAGAGAGGTAGCGGACATCAGCGGCGAGCGCGAAGTCGCACCCCGCACCCACCGCAGGGCCGTCGACTGCTGCCGCGCTCGGCTTCGTAGTCGTGCGAAGCTGTCGAATGACGTTCTGGACGCTCCACAGGTAACCGGCGTAATCCTCCTTTGTCATCTGCGTCCAGTCGGGCATGCTACGCACGTCGGCACCGGAACAGAACCCGTCGCCCGCCCCGGTCAGGATGATAGCGTACACGGCGTCGTCGTCCCGCGCGTCGCGAATTGCCCCATTGAGCTGGAATATCGTATCTCTGGTGAATGCGTTGTGGACATCCGGGCGATTCATAGTGATGGTCGCGATGCCGGCGTCGACCTCGTACAGCACGTCGTCAGTCATTGTTCGCTCCACCCCTCGTCGGCCGTAGTCATCGCTTCGGTGATGATTGTCATGTTCTCACGTCACGGGGTGATGCGATGGCTCTCTACTTCAATCCATCGGGCGCTCCCGGTCAGTCGAGGGGTAGAAAGCGGCCGCGGTCCCGGTGAGAACCGCATCCTCACGGTCCGAACGGACCGCGAACTCCAGTTCGACGGTCGTCCCGTCGGCCGTCCGGTCCACCGCGGCGACCGACCCCTCGACCGTAAGGCTGTCGCCTGGCCACACTTGGGCGGCGAAGCGTGTCGAGAACGATGCGAGTGTCTCGACGCCGACCCAGTCTACGACGAAGCGCGAGGCGACGCCCGCAGTGAACATCCCCTGGGCGAACACGCTCGGGTAGCCCGCCTCGCGGGCGAACGGTTCGTCGTAGTGGACGGGATTGAAGTCGCCGCTCGCTCCCGCGTAGCGCACGAAGTCCTTACGAGTCAGGTCCCCGACTTCGACTGTTGGCCCCGTATCACCGACGGCGACGGTCGCCGGGTCGAGCGTCGACTCGCCGGCGACCTCAGTCATCCCGGCCCTCCGAATCGCGGTCGTCGGTGTTCGGGTCGCCCGTTATCGCCCCTTCGGTCTCGATACGCGTGTTCTCGACGCGAGCGACGCACGTCCCATCGTCGGCGGTAAACGTCGTCTCGAACACCGCGAACGTCATCGTCCCTCCGCGACTCCCCGTCCGCTGGTACACGTCCGCGAGCGTCGTCTCCCCAGACAGCGTGTCGCCGACGAACACCGGCCGGTGGTACTCGTAGCGCTGCTGCCCGTGAATCGTGTGACGCGGGTCGAGTCCGAGGTCGAACCCGAAGTCGATGCCGACTCCGTCCGGACGGTAGCGCGGGAAGTACCAGGTCCGAAGGAACGTCGGCGGTGCGGGAATGGGGTCGAGGCCCGCAACTTGGGCGGACTCGGGATCCCGATAGAGGGGGTTCGGATCGTGTATCGCGGTCGCGAACTCCTCTACCTTCCCCGCTTCAACCACCAAGTCCTCGACAGTTGTCTTCGTCTCGCCGATACGCGCTTTCAGGTCCGCTAGTGGGTACGACGGCATGGGTCGTCGCGCTACCGATAGAGGGGAGCGATAAAAATAACTACGCTCGTGGCGCAGAACCCCTCGGTTCCCTCCAGGGGATGTTCTTCGACAACGTCGTGGTTGAGCTCGACACCGAGACCCATCCCTTCCGGTATCTCGATGTAGCCGTTTTGGATGAGCGGGTCCTGGGCGGTCACGAGGTCGTCCCACCAGTCGACCTCGAGGGCGTGGAACTCTAACAGGTCGAAGTTCGGTACCGCCGCGCCCAGGTGGACGCACGCCATCGTGCCGACCGGGCTGCAGACGTTGTGGGGCGACATCGGGATGTAGTTCTCCTCCAGTTCATGGGCGAGGCGCTTCGCGCTTTCGACGGTGTATCCCAGTGAAAGTCGGAGGCGAGATCTGCCTTGGGGCCGAATTCGTCACGGACGGCGACGTCGATTTCGCGCTTGCGCTCGATCGTGGCGTTGCTCAGCGGACCGTTGAACGGATCGGAATCGTTGTCCATCGCGAAGTCCAGATCGAACTTCAGCACCGTGTAACCGAAGTCTCTCACCTGTGCGGTCTCCACGGCGTACGCTTTGGGGCTGTACACCGACGACTCAGTGTAGCTCGTGTAGCCGTCCTCAATGGCATTCACCTCACCCGTGTCGCAGTCGCAGTACATCCGCACCCGGTCGCGGTACTCCCGACGAGCAGTTGGTACATCGGCAGGTCGAGGATCTTCCCCACCGCGTCCCAGAGCGCTATCTCGATACCCGAGGTCGCGGTGACGACCTTGCCAGTCGTCCCGCTGTGCCCGGACATCTCCTGGAGGACGCGCCGGAAGAACCGCCGGATGTCGAGCGGGTTCTCACCGACGAGAAACTATTTCGTGTACTCTATGATCTCGAGGGCCACCACCACGGTAGGACTCACCGATACCAGTCACCCCGGCGTCCGTATCGGCCTCAATGAGGTTCCACTCGAACCTATCATCGACCACGCAACACCGGGTGTCCGTAACCGCTACGCCTCGGTCCGCCGTCTAGTTGGAGAAGTCTTTCATCGGTGATCGTCCGCGTCGTCGGTCTATCGCACGGTACGTCGGTTCGCGTCGCCCATCGGGGCAAGGGGTCGAACCCTGAACGGCCGGTTAGAAGGGCGCATCACGGCACGCCGCGGAAGCGTTCTACGGCGTGTTCGTCGAGTTCGACACCGTGTCCCGGTCGATCAGGGACCGAGAGAAACCCCTCGTCGTCGGGCGTCAGCGGGGCGGACACGAGGTCGTCGAACAGCTTCACCTCCATGTCCCGGTAGAAGTACTCGACCCAGAGGCCGTTCTCGGCGGCCGCGACGAGCGAGGCGTGGAGGTTCCAGTTGTAGTGCGGGGCGACCGGCACGTCGTACGCGGCGGCGTGGTGAGCTATCTTGAGCCACTCCGTGATGCCCCCACAGACCGTAGCGTCGGGCTGGAGGATCTCCGCCGCCCCCCTGTCGTACAGTTGTGCGAACCGGTATCGCGGCCCTTCCAGTTCGCCCGTCGCCACCGGGTAGTCGATGGCCTCGTTGACGGTCGCCATCAGATCGACCCTATCGATCATTACTGGCTCCTCGATGAAGTAGGGGTCGCAGGGTTCGAAGGCCCGACAGGCGCGGATGGCCTCCGTCGCAGTGGACCACGCCCCGTTCGCGTCCAGGAGAAGCGTCCGGTCGGGGCCGATCTCGTCGCGGACCGCCGCGACCCGTTCGACCTCGGCGGCCGTCGACAGCCGTCCCACCTTCATCTTCACGATGTCGTGTCCCTCTCGGACGTAGCGGGCGACCTCGTCGCGGAGCGCTCCGTGTCCCTTCTCGTCGCGGTAGTACCCTCCACTAGCGTACGACGGGACGCGGTCCGCGTACCCACCGAGGAGTCTCCAGAGGGGTTGCCCTGCCGCCTTCGCCTTGAGGTCCCAGAGCGCGATGTCGACGGTGGAGATGGCGCGTAGGAGGAGGCCCGCGCGCCCGATCTGGACCGTTCCGTCGAACATCTTACGCCAGAGCCGTTCGGTGTTTCGGGGGTCCTCGCCGTCGAGCATCGGTTCCAGTAGGGACTCGACCGCGCGGGAGATCAGGGCCGCCCCCCCGTATCCGAGCGAGTAGCCGACGCCCTCGGTACCGTCGGACGCTCTGACGTACGTGATGGCGTGATCGCGGTACTCTATCGTTCGGTTCGAAAAGGAGACCGGCTCCGCGAGCGGAAGCGTCACCGGAAAGGACTCTACCGATTCGATCTCCATGCCACGTAGGCACAGCACAGTGTGAAATAGATTTCCACGCCGGCAGGTATCGGTCGACTCTCGACGGGAGTGCGATAAGTGATCTGTGCAACGACTTAGCACAGCGTTCACGGACTTCCTAACCCGCGACACGGTCGACGACGGGACGGTTCAGGGCGTCTGGCCAGAGAACACCTCGGAACAGTCACGGCTCCGGTTCTCACCGACACTGGTCGATGAACTCACCGACCGAATCGAGATCGAATTCGTTGCCTACCCTCGTCGACGGCGAGATGCGCTTCGACGAGCAAACCGAATGACCCAGCACTCGCTGAAAAGGCATATATACAAGGTAATGTTATGATATGCCATGGCTGACAGAGCCAGCGGTAGGACAGTGGACCGACGGACAGTACTACGGACGCTCGGCGTCGGCGGCATCGCGGGTGTTGCAGGGTGTCTTGGCGGGACAAACGGCGGTGACGGAAACGGCAGTGGTGGCGGAGACGGCGAAAACGGCAGCGGCGGCGGGAGCGGGCAGTACAACTGGGTCATCGGAACGAGTAGCGATGGCACGACCGCACACACCGCCGGCGTCGCGTTCTCGGAGGTCGTCAACGAACACAGCGACATGATTCAGATGAGCGCCCAGACGAGCGGCGGGACGGGCGCCAGTCTGGCGCTCATGGCGCAAGGAGAAAACGAGGCGGGAACCATCACTACGGTCCTCGTCGACCGGGCGAACCGAAGCGTCGCACCCTTCGAAGACGTCGACACGACCATCACGCAGACGTTCTCGTATCTCACGCTCGACTTTCACCTGATGAAGCGTGAGGACGCGGGGCTCGACGGCGTCGAGACGGTCAACGACATCCCCCCGGACACACCGATGTCGTGGGGACAGCGCCAAGGAACGAACTTCGAGGTCGCGATTGAGGCGATGGAACTGTCCGGCATCGACAACCCGACGGAACACTTTACCGACCTCCGCGACATCGCGGTCGCCGACCAGGCCGAAGCGCTGCGCGAGGGGCGCGTCGACATCATCATGCCCTATACCGCGAACCTCACGAGCAAACTGGGGTGGGTTCAGGAACTCGACGCGACGGTCGATATCGAACCGGTCAACTTCACCTTCTCCGAAGAGGACCTCCAGAACAGCAGCCTCCCAGTAGCCTACGGCGAGATTTCGCCGGACGTATGGGACCAGGAGGTCACCAAGCCGGCCACGGCGCTCGTCACTGGCTACCTCGTCGGCTTCCCTGCAGACACCGACGAGGAGGCGGTATACGAGTTCACCAAGACCATTCTCGACAACTCGGACGAGGTCAACGAGTACGCGGAGTACCTCGAAAAACTCAGCCCCGAGTTCGCCCTCGAGTGGTTGTTAAAAAGCGAGAACGGGCCGATCCATCCAGGTGCGGAGCGCTACTACAAGGAGAACGATCTCTGGAGCGACGATCTCCTCTCGCTCGACGACTACGAGGACTGAGCGAGCACCTCGCTATCGCGGTTTTCACGCTCCAGAACGACGCCCAAGAGAGCAGCCTATCGGTCGAGCATCGACGGGATACCCTCCTTCTTCAGCGTCCGAGCGATAGTGTTCCTCTGTATCTCATCGGTCCCTGCAGCGATCCGTCGGCCGCGAACCAACCGGAAGAGATACTCAAGCGGGTGACCCTTCTGGTAGGCGCGCGCCCCGACCGTCTGGACGGCCTCACTCACGACCCGCTCAACCATCCTCGAGGAGTAGAGTTTCGCCATCGACGTCGCCAGGCGATCCGGGGACGTTCCGGCGTTGGCCGCCCGAACGGCCTCCTGGTAGGCGATAGCCGTCGACACCCCGATCTCGGTGAGCATGTCGGCGAACTTCCACTCCATCCCCTGGAAGTCAGCGATTGGCTGGCCGAACTGTTCACGCTCAGCGGCGTAGGAGAGGGCGTGATCGAGCGCACAGATCGCCCACGAGTTGGCGACGACGGCGCTTCCCAGGCGCTCCCAGTTGAGCGCTTTCAATTGCTGTTTGAACCCCTCGCGACCGCGGGTGAGGACGTTTTCTTCCGGAATCTCGACTTCGGCGATGGTGAAGTGCGTCTGGGTGTAGTTCGCCATGTTCCGGTAGTGTTTCTGGACCTCCACTCCCGGCGCATCGAGGTCGAGAACGAGCGATCCGAGTCCGTCGGGGAACTTCGCCCAGACGACCGCGGCGTCCGACGCAGGGACGCCTCCGACCCAGATCTTCTCGCCGTTCAGGACGAACGACCCGTCGTCGGTCTCGGTGACGGTCGTGTTCATCGACCCGACGTCCGACCCCGCGTCGGGTTCGGAAATGGCGATAGCAATGTGGCTGCGGCCCTCGGCGACCGGCGGGAGGTACGTCTCTTTCGCGGACTCGCTCCCGAACATCTCGATGGCACGTGGGCCGACCATCTGCTGAGTGTAGACGAACCAGGCGGTGTCCGGACAGACCCGTCCAACGGCTTCGACCGCCAGCATGGCCTCGAACTCTCCAAATCCCCGACCGCCGTACTCCGGCGCAAAGTTCGCACATAGCAGGTCCTTCCCCGCGAGCGCCCGAAGGTTCGCCCAAGGGGTCTCGCCGTTCCACGAGAACGCCCGGTCCCGTATCTCCGCTTCGACGACGTCCTGCACCGATTTCACGTACTGTCGCTGGTCGGTTGACAACGATGACATCACACGGACCGAGGCGAATTACCCTAATAAATCATTTCCTCATCCGAACGCCGAGAGTTGCATTTTCGAGAGACTCACATCGAAGAGCGAATTGACAGATATTATTCCTCAAGGTATATATGTCGCAACTACATCGTGGTATCATAGATCATGAGCGAGTTACTGACACGTCCTCTTCGGGGGAAACTACTGCTGCGGATGAAGTACCTGCTGTTACTTGTCCTCGGAGTCGTCGCGACGGTGTATCACCTGTGGTACGCCAGGTCGTACCCGTTCTCGATCGGCCTTCACATGGTCATCCACCTGGGATTACTCGCCGCTCTGACGAGCGTCCTCGTGTTCGATCCGGACTTCCGCGAGGCCGATAGCCTGCTCACCAAGATAGACAATGCGGTGGTCATCCCGGTCGAGTTCCTAGTATCCGTCGGCCTTACGTACTACCTCTGGTCGAACTACCAGCGACTCGCGTTCGAGAGCCTCGGCATCTACAGCGACACCGACGTCCTCGTCGGCGGTATTCTGATACTCCTGGTGCTCGACCTTTCTAGACGGACGTTCGGATGGGTGCTCACCGGAATCGCGATCTTCGGGATGGTGTATGCCCTCTACGGCCAACTCTTCCCGGGGATCCTCCAGCACCAAGGCGTCTCATTCGACCGACTCATTACGGCGAATACCGTCGAACTCGCGGGCATCTACGGCCAGATCCTCCGAGTCGGGTCCACGTACATCGTTATCTTCATCATTTTTGCTGGGTTTCTGGAATCCTACGGGGCGCTCAGCTACTTTATCGATCTCGGAGCACGAGTTGGTCGGAACATCCGGTCGGGCGTCACCCAGACCGCGGTCATCGCCAGCCTCGGGATGGCGTCGGTCAATGGAAGCGCAGCGGCCAACGCCGCGACGACCGGCGCGTTCACCATCCCGCTGATGAAACGCGAGAATATCCGCTCCGAAACCGCCGCCGCCATTGAGTCAGTGGCCTCTTCGGGGGGGCAAGTGATGCCGCCGATCATGGGAGCGGCAGCGTTCATCATGGCCGAGATCACCGGCACGGGATACCTCGGTATCGTCCAGATAGGGCTGCTCCCAGCGCTGCTCTTCTACGGGACCATCGTCGTCGCCGTCCACCTGATCACGCTGAAAGAGGGCGCCGGAAAGCCGGACCTCGTCTCCGACGCGGAGACAGTGACAGAGACGGAGACACCGGTCATTATCAACACTCGAACGCCCGAGGACCCGACGGACGTCAACGATATCGCTATCGGAACCACGGACGAGGGGATCGCCGCACAGCTCGATTCCAGCGGGGCGCTTCCGCTCTGGAAGCAACTCGTCAAGAGCTCCTTTCTCTGGGTACCGGTCGGGGTGCTCATCTACACGCTCGTCTGGCTCCGGTACGGTGCCCTCCTCGCGGGGTTCTATGCAACGGTTTCGACGATTCCCGTGGCGTTCGTCCAGCGACTTGTCCTGAGTGACGAGGGACTCAAGATCACAGTCATCGGGTTCATCGCCGACACGTTAGACGCATGTCGTATCGGTATCGAGAACACGGCTCCGATCACGATGGCGCTGGCAGTGATGGGCCTCTTCGTCGGCATCCTCAACCTGACGGGGTTCACACAGGTGTTCGCGTCGACGCTCGTCGACCTCGCCGGCGGCGTCCTGATCTTGCTCGCGATCTTCGCGATGTTCGCCGCCATCCTCTTCGGCCTGGGGATGCCGACGGTCGCGGCGTACATCGTCGCCGTCTTGCTGATCGCGCCCGCGCTGGTCAACGTAGGTGTCCCTCTCGAGACCGCCCACTTCTTCGTGTTCTACTTCGCCATCCTCTCGGCGCTAACTCCTCCCGTCGCCATCGCCTGCATCGTCACTACACGCATCGCCAACGCGAACTTCTGGCAGGTCTGTTATAAGGCAGTATTGATCGGCCTCCCGCTATTCGTCCTCCCCTACGTCTTCCTCGTGAACCCGACGCTCCTCTACTGGGAGTTTCCGATGACGCTCATCACGTTCTGCGTCCTCTACCTCGGCCTGGTGGCAATCTCCGTCGCCGTCATTAACTACATCGACGGACCGCTCATGCTGCCGGTGCGAGTCGGGATGGTCGTCGTGGCGCTGGTCGCCCTCTTCGCCAACGCGTTCGCCGGCGCTTACGCCGAGGCCGTCCAAATCGTCTCCGCGCTGCTCTTGCTGTCGGTCTTCGCCTGGAAGACCCGTGTCTATGCACTGCTCCTCGCTCGGTTCACCCGCACCGACCTCGGTAGTTAAATCGAATCTGCGTCACATACTCCGATAGTTTTACGATATCATGTGTCGCAGAGACACACCATGGGATTCGACTTCAATCCCGGTAGCATCGCGATAGTCGGCGCTTCGTCCGACCTGACGCGAATATCGGGGTTGCCGCTACACTACCTCGACAAGCACGGCTACGCCGGGGCGGTCTATCCCGTCAACCCGAACCGCGATGAAATCGCCGGGAGACGGTGTTACCCGTCCATCGAGGCCGTCCCGGAAACGCCGGACCTGGCGATGGTGATGCTCCCCGCGTCGCTGGTCACCGGCATCGTCGCCGATTGCCTCGCCGTCGGGGTCGAGGACGTGATCGTCGTCAGTTCCGGGTTCTCCGAGACCGGCACGGAGGAGGGGGAACGATGGGAGAGGGAGATCGAACGGCTGGCCGAAGAGCACGACGCGACCGTCATCGGGCCGAACAGCCAGGGGATGATCAACTTCTCGACGGGCGTCACCGCCTGCTTCACCCCAGCGCTCAAGCGGGACGAACTGCTCGTCGGACCGGTGAGCTTCGTCACGCAGAGCGGGGCGTTCGGCGGTGCGCTCACGACGCTCCTCCAGGAGGCAGGCGTCGGGCTCAACAAGTGGGTCGCGACCGGCAACGAGGCAGCCGTCGGGGCGCTTACGTTCGTCGACCAACTCGCCCGTGACGAGACGACCGACGTCGTCGTCGGCTACGTCGAGGGATTCGAGGACGCCCGTCAGCTCGTCGAACTCAAGCGCACCGACGTGGGCATCGACCTCCCGTTCGTCGTTCTGAGGGTCGGAACGTCGGAGCGCGGGCGCGCAGCTGCGAGCTCTCACACTGGGAAGATCGCGGGCGAATCGGCAGTCTACGACGCCGTACTCCGCGAGCACGGCGTCGTCGCCGTCGACGACATCGACCTCCTCGTGGAGGTCACGCAGCTGATACTGGAAACCGGCGTCGAGGAGCTGCCCCACGGCCGACTGGGTGTCATCTCGACGTCCGGCGGCGCCGGCGTCTACATCGCCGACCGCGCTGACGACCTGGGTCTCGAACTCGCAACGCTCTCCGCTCGAACCCGCGAACGCATCGGTCATCACCTGCCAGGGTACGGGTCGGCGACGAACCCAGTTGACACCACGGCCGCCGTCCTGAACTCGACGGACGCGTTCGAGGAGTGCTTGACCGCGCTCCTCGAAGACGACGGGGTAGACACGCTGCTGTTCCAACTCACGAACGTCAGCGGTGAACGCGCAGCGGAGCTCGCGGATACGCTCTGTCGAGTCAAGGACGAGTACGAGAAACCGGTGGTAGTCTGCTGGACGGGGGGACTCGAGAAGGTGGAAAGCCTCGATAGATATCGAGCGTCCGGCGTTCCAGTCTTCGAGAACCCCGCCCGGTGTCTGAAGTCGATCGCAGCGGTCGGCGCGTTCGTCGCGGCGCGCCCCGCGCTCCACGCCAGTAAGGACCATCCCGCCCGGGTTACCGTACCACCGCTCGACCGTGACCGGCCGAAGAAACTCACGGAGGTCGATGCGAAAGAGTTGCTCGCTGACTACGGAATCGAGACGCCCATGGAACGGTACGTAACGAGCGTCAGCGAGGCGGCCGCGGCGGCCGATGAAATCGGCTATCCGGTGGTGGTGAAGATCGTCTCCTCGGCGATCGACCACAAGAACCGAATCGGCGGCGTCAGGCTCGGGATGGGAGACGTGGACGCGGTACGGGAGGCGGCCGCAGAACTTCTCAACGTCGGCGGCGCGGTGGATGAGGGCGTCGGACTCACGGTCCAGCGACAGGTCGAGTTCGAACACGAACTCGGCCTTGGACTGACAATCGACGACGACTTCGGCCCCGTCCTCATGCTCGGGCGCGGCGGGACGGAGATAGAGACCATCGACGACGTCACGTTCCGGACGGTCCCCGTCTCAAGGGCGCAAGCCGGCCAAATGCTCGAAGAGCTGACGACGGTGCCGGTTGAGTCCTTCACTGAGGGACAACGTTCGGCGGTCGTCGATGCGGTGACCGGGCTCTCGAAACTGTTTATGGACAACCGATGGATAACCGAGGCGGACGTCAATCCGCTGGTCGTCACCGCCGACGGAGCCGTCGCCGTCGACGCACTCGCAAGCGGGTACGAACCCACCGACGACGGAGGGTGATGACGGCGTTTCGTACCGCGTCCTCTTCCCAGTCAACGAGGACGACGAACGGACCTACTGAGTCGGCGACGCCGGCGAGACGCGCCGAGAAGGGCTGTCCGGTCAGGGTGACGCTGCTCGACGTCTTCGAGGAGTTCGAGGGCATCAAGGATGAGTCATGGGATGACCCTCCATGAAACCGTACGACCCGAACGACATCCCCGAGACGGTCACGAGCGCCAGCGAGCAATTGGAGGTGAGCGCTATCGAGGCGACAGTACGCCGCGAACGCGGGAACCCGGCCGCGTACATCGTCGCCGTCGCGGCTGAGGCTGACGCGGGCAACATGCTGATTGGCGGGCGAAAGTGGAGTCTGATCCGTAGGGCGCTCCTCGGGAGTACCACCCAACCGGTAGTACTGAGCGCGGAACGATCGGTCAGTCTCGGGAAATAACGACTAATCAGGCTACTCGACGACGACGCTGTCGGTCTGTTCACGGTCGCTGTAGGCGAGCTTCAGTTCGAGCGCGTTGGCCGACCCGAGCAGCAGGTCGGGGACCGTCTCTCGGAACAACTCACCCTTCATCCGGTGCGACGGGGCGGAGACGCAGAGCGCGCCGAGGACATCGTCGTCGGCTCCCGTGACAGGGACGCCAACGGCGTTGAGGCCGTGGATGTGTTCTTCCTCGTTGAACGCCACTCCGCGCTCGCGGACGCGCTGGAGTTCCTCGTGGTATGCGTCCCGATCCGTGATCGTGCGTTCCGTCTGCTGCGGTAAGCCCCACTGGTCAAGGATTTCGTCGACGCGTGCCCGCGGATACCCGGAGAGGATGGCTTTTCCCGCCGACGAGCAGTGGAGGCGAATCTGCCGGCCGACCTCGAGACCGGCGCGGACGGCCTTGCGTCCCGTCTCCAGATAGAGATACACTCCCAGTCCGTGATCCTCGACGACGAATTGGGCGCGTTCACCAGTTTCCTCGGCCACCTCGCGGACGTAGTCTTTCGCCTGGCGAAACGCCGGGTCACGGGTTCGCGCCGCCTCGCCTAGTCGGGCAAACCGGAGGCCGATCTGGTACTTCGGGCCGCATCGGGAGACGTATCGGAGCGAGTGAAGCGTGTTCAGGTGGCGGTGGACCGTGCTCTCCGGCATGCCGAGTTCGGATGCGATAGCCGAGAGTCGGCACGGACCGTTTTCTTGCAGAACGTGGATGATCTCGAAGCTCGTCGCGGTCGTCTGGATCAGTGCTGAGCCCTTCGTTTTTGGCATGTTTGGGCGTACCACTCGTAAACCATAGTTTTTTCTACTCTACAGAATCATGTCGGAGAGAGCCGAGCAGTCTCAATACAGGCGTTCAGCGGTTCTCAAACGGAGAAAAGGCCACCAGCCGGAATTCGCCGGGGGAAAATCCCTTCTACAGAGCAGAATTACACTGAAGCACCAGAATCGAGCAGCCAGTGACCGGTTACGGTGATCCATACGTAATAATACCCGGCGAATGCGTCGAATCCATTCGTTTTGCCAGGTGGCCGAATCACCGCGACTAGGTGGTACATTCCGTCCTATGGGATTTAGAATTCGAGACCTTGACGGCCGGCGCAAGCGTCAACGCTCACTTCTGCGATCCCAACACCGTCACGACGATAGAATAACAATAGTATAGCCGTTATGTATCGCTGGCGTTTCTGTGTGTACCTACGGCCCCACCAAGACCACCCGTGGGTCGTCCGCGCGCTGAGAGCATCACCTTCGAGGAAATTGATAGGAGTGATGATCCATATATAATATTTTTTATAAGAGTAGTTCCATGTACGGTACTGTCTAGTTTAGTACCTCGTCAGATGGCGTTCTCCCATCGGGTGATTGGTGCGGTCTTTGATGGTTGTTGTGATGCACGAACTGTTCAATCCACTCGCGTGCGCTCGACCGACTGCCCACCCACGAGTTATGGAAACGGCCGATGCGCATTTTGAGCGTATGAAACTACCTTTCGATCAGGTTTCGGTCAGTATAATCCACCCGACCGTTCAACCCTACTCGAGCAAGGGCAGTCCGATAGCCGAACTGATCGACGAGAAACACGGTGTCTGAGAGATCGTGTTTCTCGTTGAACCCAGCCAGAAACGCAAGCCGCCGGACCGGTGTCATGCCGTCCAAACAACCGAATGTCGAGGACTGCCTTCGTGCCCAGGTCGATTGGAGCATACAACCGAGGTCACTTACCGTCAATCTCAATAGCAGCCTCGTCACCCGCGACCCGCTTCGACTGCGTCTCAGATAGGCTAACAACGCCATCAGATACGCGATATACCAACTAAAAGATCGATTGATGCGAGCGTTCCACGCAGAATCGCCGAAGAACGTCTGTTGTCTCTCTAAGCGAACAACCGATCGCGTGGCCGCGGACGGCGAACGCCCTGACGCGATCGCCGTCCGCTCATTTCTCATAATTCTTCAGAATACCGATCTACGCTCTTGCCGAGCAGGTCTGCGAGCGTCATGACCAAGTCACTCAACGACCTGTTCGCGGCTCGAACTAGCCTGATCAGGCAGCACCCATCCCTCATATGAGTAAAGAGTATTACTGTTTGATGGATCGACGTCGTCCATCACTGAAGGCGACGACGATGACGGTTGGACGGTCGACGAGGACATTCACATGGACGGCGGCACCGTCGTTGACTTTTCGATGCGTCGCGCCCGTATCTATGGGATAACTCGCGGCGTATGTGGTACGTTGATGATCCACATATCTACCGACCGTTTGTTCGTCGACCCGGACAAACGGTCGGCTTCTGCGCATTCAATGGCGAGAGCGCGGTGCGATCGCCGAAAGAGCGGACGAAAGAGCGGGTTCGCACGCGTCTTGACTAGATTCCCGCAGCCCGGATTACACTCATCTGCTATCAATTCCGTGGAGCGGACAGACTTCGTTATCTCTCTATCTCGATGCCCGGGTTCAGCGGCGGGGATAACAGACATACGGTCGTTATCTCGATCCCGTCCGACTAATTTTATATATAATTCATGGATAATGTTCTATGTACGGGCACGATACAATCTAGAGGAAACACGGGAGGACGAGCGGACAGCGAGTGGCTCTTCGTCAGGGTGACGACCGACCGTCACTGGTCGGTGCTCTGTGACGCGCCCGGTCGACAGCCCCGTAGACGCCCCGCTGCTCCCGCGGATTCACGAGAACCGAATCTTTATGTTGGTCGGTGACGCGGTACTGTATACCAATGTCGAGGCGAATCCAGACGACCGAAACGTCGTTCGAGATCATCGACCTGCTCAAAGAGCTCGACGGGGCGACGATGCCCGAGATTAGCGACCGCCTCGGTCTCGCGAACAGTACCGTGCACGGGCATCTGAAGACGCTCGAGGCGAACCAGTTGCTCGTCAAGGAGGGGAACGAGTACCACCTCGGGCTACAGTTCTTCCACTACGGGAACTTCACGAAGCAACGGAAACCGGAGTACCAGTTCGCTGCGGACAACGTGGAGCGGCTCGCGAACGACACGAACGAGGGGGCGAACTTCTGTGTCGAGGAGCACGGCCAGGTGATCGTCCTGAACGGCGCCAGCACGGCGTACGACCCGGCGTACGACACCGGGAACGTCTTCGACATGCACACCACTGCCGTCGGCAAGGCGCTCCTGGCGGAGATGACGGACGAGGCGGTCTCCGAGGTGATCGATGAGTGGGGGCTGCCAGCACAGACCGATCAGACGATCACGGACGAGGACGAACTGTTCGACGAGCTCGAGGAGATCCGACACACCGGGCTCGCGTTCAACCAGGAGGAGATGCTGAACGGTCTCTCCGCGGTCGGTGTGGCGGTGAAGCGCCCGGATTCGTCCGTCCTTGGCGCGCTGAGCGTCGGCGGTCCCACCTACCGGATCGCCGGCGAGAAGCTCCACGAGGAGTTTCCCGAGATCATACTCGACGTGAAGCGACAGTTCGAGGCGGACATCCGATCATTCTACGGACCGAAGTGATCGGGCCGGGCGCGGCTGACTCGTCGGTACGGGTCGGGGGAGATCGATGGATCGGGTTCCTTTGACGCGTTTCGGATCAGTCGGTCTCGGAACCCCGCCCGAGGAATGCGGACGAAGGGTTCGTGGTCGCGACGGTTCGGACCCGGTTCGAACGCGGTTGCGACTTCCGGGGACGATCATAAAGTCGTAACTCGTTACAGCGACGGTAACAGACGGCTCCGTCTCACCTCTCTAGCGGAGTCCATCCCCGGCCAGTCACGAGTACCGAACCGCTGAGAGCGATGTACCCCCAAACCTATTATAATATAGATATTCTATTCTCGTGAATTCCGGGGGATGTGTTGCGGCGAAAGGGGACAGGTCGTCTCGAGACCGACTCCTCGCCCAACCGCTTCCCACCTTTCGTCGTAGTGTCGGAGACCGACTGGGTGAGACCGTCGTCAGTAGGCGATTCGGACGCTGGACTCCGGACAGGGAATCGATCCCCGGAACTCGGACCGTCACAATGCTGCCTCGGTCCCGACGTCCTCGATTTCGGGCGCGACCGTGGGGTATCTCGGAAGACACTCACAACGAAACGCTCGCCCGAACGCAGCCGCAGATTCCTGCAGGATACGTCCGATGGCGGGCCTCGAACGGGCCGTACTCCGTGCGCTGTCGACCAGAGGTCGACGCCGACGGCTTTCGCTTCCAGTCCCGATGCGGGCGTCATCGGAACCGTTTCCGCCCACGATAGTCGTAGAGTATCTAATATTCACGAGACGTGGATGCGGTCCACGGTAACTCGTAGCACAGGGTGCGACGGCCCGATCGAGTGGTTATCGGGTGATCACCTCTCTCGCGTGATTCCGAGACCAGTCTGGCGGTGATGCGGACGTCTGGCAATCCTTCTGGAGATCTGGCGTTCGTCACCGACTCGAACGCCCTCTCAAAGCACACTCTGCGACCGTCGCGTGTGGTATGGTCACATATACCTTCGACTATATCGAATGTTCTTTAATGGTGGATTGGCGCGGGCAGGGCCGGTCCCACGCCACACCCGGCGCGACGACCTCGACGCGCTCGATACGGCGTGGTGAACGATTCAACGGGGGATCCACGCCCCCGTCTCCCGAGCTCCCCATCCCATCGCCCCGCTCCGAGAGCCCGTCGAAACCGCTACTGACGGTCCGAACAGCCTGAGTTCGTGACGGCCCCGTTCGCGGCCGGATCGAAGTCCGTGAGTTCGAGATCGATACCCGCCCCGCACGCCATCGCGAGCAGGTGGAGGACACCGCCGGTCGAGCCGCCGGTCGCGGCCTGTACCGCGATGGCATTCTCGACGGACTCTCGAGTGGGAACGTCCGACGGCCGCCGGTCCTCTCGGACGACCTCCACGGCAAGGTTGACGTTGCAGGGCGTGGCGTCCGCCGTGGGGTCGGTGACGCTGATCAGAGACGAGCTCTGGTCGTCATCGAACCCCATCGCGCGGAACATCGCACGGAGGGTGCACGCTCTGACCCTCGGTCACGTCCGTACCCGGGCGGCCCGGGTCTTCGGTCAGCATCGTCATCCTTCCATGACCGTGACGACTGGTCGGTCCGCGCTCAGGAGGACGGACTGAGTGGTCGACCCGAAGATCGCCTTCCCGACCGGAGACCGTCGGCGTGCGCCGATGACAATAAATCGAGCGTCGACCTCGCGTCCGGTTTCGACGATCTCGTCGGCCGGGTCCGCGACCCGTCCCAGGTACGTCACGTCCAGCGGTTCGTCCAGAATCTGCTCGACGAGCGCCCTGGCGCGGTCGGCGGCCTCGCGCTCGTAGCGCCTGATGGGTTCCGGTTCGACGTCGGCGATGGACGTCTTCCCCTGTTGTTCCTTGAGGAATTCGTCCTTGGATATCACGTTGAGCGCTACCAGTTCGTCTTCGTACACCTGTGCCATGTCCGTCGCGACGCGAATCGTCTCCTCGATATCCCCGACGTGTTCGTCGTCGTCAACTACGACAAGGATTGCCATAGAAGGGGACGATGGCCAGGAGCTATAAATATCGAACGGTTGTTCCGAACGCTCGTCCGACCGTCGTTCGCGAAGCGAGCGACCGAGACGGCCCCGAATCCCTCACTTCGGAAGGGAGGTCGTCCGTACGCGGTACTCACCGGCCGTCTGTCTGTTCATCGGCCGCCGGCCATCCGTTCGTCCTGGATCGCTCTGAGCGTGTAGATGAACGACGACTCGTCGAGGCTCACGTCGTCGTACGTGATGACGTCGTCCGTCGAGACGTCCGCGACGACCTCCGCGCCGTCGAGCAACTCGAAGGGAACGTATCCCTCGCTCGCCGCGCGTTCCGCCGTTTCGAGCGTTCCGTAGACGGTGTAGCCGCCACCGCCGTCGAGTTCGTCGCCCGGCGAGAGATCGCGTTTCGCGGCGGCGACGACCTCTGCCGCGTGCGTGCGAGCGACTCCCGTCGGTTCGTTCTCGAGTGCCGCGCTGGCGATGCTGATGGTCGTCTCGACGCCCGGGAGGTGGTAGGGACGATAGAACACCTGGTACTCGCCGTCGTCGGAGACGTACAGTCCGTCGCAGCTGTTCTGCTCGATGTACTCGGCGACGGCGCGGTTCGGGGTCGAGGTAACGACGAAGACGCCGAAACTGATGCTGTGGTCGACACTCGTGCCGTCGGGATAGAGCGTGCTGACGGTGTCGACGACGCCGGTCCCGTCGAGGAGTCCGCCGTCCTCGGCCGGACGGAGTTCGTTCGGTATCTCCGGGATCTCGCACGTCGGGAGGTGCATGCCGGAGACGTCCGGTTCGAGGTCGAGGGCGTTGGCGACGGCGCACATCTCGACGGCGACCTTCGTGCCGTCGAGGAACGAGTTGTACATCCGCGGGTTCAGGCCGTGGTCCTCGACGAACGAGTCGTTGAACCCGTAGCGCTCGAAGACATCGTCGGGCGTCCCCAGCCGATACTCCTCGCGATACGGATTCCCTTTGCCGACGGCGACGACATCCATGCCGATGCTTCGAGCCCAGTCGTACAGCTCGACGATGAGTGCGGGCTGATCACCGTACGCGAGCGAGTACGTCACGCCGGCGCTCGCTGCCATGTCTGCGAGGAGCGGGCCGACGACGGTGTCGGTCTCGACGGTCACCATGACGACGTGTTTCCCCTCGAGTATCGCGTTGTACGCGTGGCGAGCCCCGGCGTCCGGGACGCCGGTCGACTCGACGACGACGTCGACGCCCGATGCCGTGAGCGCGATCGCGTCGTCCGTGACGGCGATCTTGTCGTCGGCGATGGCTCGATCGATGCTGTCGGTCCCTGACGCTCGCGTCCTGCGGTCGGCGACACCGGCTTCCTCGAGGGACTGCTCGGCGGCGTCGAGGTTCAGGTCGGCGACAGCGACCGTTCGTATGCCTTGGACTCGCGCGATCTGGTCCATCAGTTTCGTCCCGAACAGGCCGGCACCGATTATTCCGACGTCGATCGGTTCGTCTAGTTCCCCCAGTTTGCGATGAGTATTGATCATGGTTGCGTGAGGACTGGCTGCGGTCGCGTCCGGTCGGAGGTGGAATCTGTGTCAGACCATGCAAGATCCACTTTTATAAGTTATTGTATAGGCAAAAATTCCCCGACACGATATATTGATAACCAGGTTGGCAAGGCTGTAGGTATGGTATCACGGACCAGTCGTCGTAGCTACTTGCGAGCACTCGGAGCCGGGGGCGCTATGGTACTCACCGGCCTCGCAGGGTGCCTCGGTGGAAACGATGGGAACGACGGGAACGGCGGCGGTGGCAGCGGTGGGGGCGGGGGCGGTGGTGGCGGAGAGAGCCGGAGCCTGTCCATCGCGACGCCGTTCAACCCGGAGCACACGCAGACGAAGCTCGCCAGTCGATTCGCCGACAACGTCGATTCGGCGACCGACGGTCGGATCACGTTCGACGTACTTGCTGCATCCGTCGGTGGCGAGGAAGACCAGATCGAAGCAGTCGCATCCGGCACGGTCGACATGCACGGCACGAGTATCTCGTCGGTAGCCGCCGCGTACGGCCCAGAGTACGGGTTCCTCGAAGCGCCCTTCGTCGCCCAGAACTGGGATCACTTCGTGGCGATGCAAGAGGAGTACACGTACGCCGACGGCGGATTCAACGAGAAGATCATCAACCAAGGTAATCAGCGCCAACTCAGCGAATCCTTCCGGGGGCTCCGCGGCACGACCTCGAACAAGGTCGTGAAGCACCCGGACGACGTCCAAGGCCTCGACATGCGACTGCCACAGTTCGAGACGTGGGTCAAGACCTGGCAGGAAATCGGCGTGAACGCGACGCCCGTCGCGTTCGACGAACTCTACTCCGCACTCGAGACCGGCGTCGTCGAGGCGTCCGAAGGTCCAATCCAGCAGTTCATGGATACGAGTCTCTACGAGGTCCAGACGCACTTCTCGGAGACCCAACACCTGCTTCAGGGGCTCAGCTGGCTTATCAACGAGGCCCTCTGGCAGGACCTCTCCAGCGACGACCAGCAGATGATCCAGGAGAGCCTGGACGAGGCGATCGAATGGGCGAACGAGGAGACGCGGTCGGAGGTCGACGTCCTGCTCAAGAAAGCCGAGGAAGAGCACGGCACGACCATCACGCGGGCGGAAGATGTCGACCAGGAGGCGTTCGTCGAAGCGGGGCGACCTCAACTCGAGCGGTTCTTCGAGAATCGCTGGGACCCGTCCTTCGAGGAAGTGATGGGCCTCGCCTGACGTTCTAACGCACCCCAGATAGTCGCCACATTATGAACGTATCCAAGGTGGTTTCCAAAGTGGACCGTGCTTTCGACTACGTAGAGCAGGGAACCGTATTACTCGGGATCGCGCTGTTCGTCATCATCAACCTCATAGCCGCATTCCAGATCCTCATGCGGTTCGTCGACCTCGGCTTCAGTACGGTCTGGACGGAAGAACTGGCGCGGTACCTGCTCGTCATCATGGTCTTCGTCGGTGCACCGTACGCCATGCGGAACGACGACAACATATCGATCCGTCCCCTGTTCCGGCTCCTCTCAGCACGCACCCAGAAGGTCCTGATCACGTTCTCGAATATCATGATCGTCGTGTTCTCCATACTGGTCATCCATGCCGTCGACCGAGCCACGAACCGGACCCTCGGCGTGACGCTCGCGACGATAGACTGGTTGACCGTGGGCCACGCTCAGATCGTCCTCGGCGTCATGTTCGGGATCGTCATCCTGTTCGCCATCGAGGAAACGATACTCGTGTGGTTATCCGATGAAGCCCCGATCACGGCGGGAGTGTCAGAACCGAAGGGTGGTAACGGGAATCTCGCGATGCCGGACGGCGAGGGGGGTGACTAGACCGTGGCCGAGATGCTCACCCTGACGTTGGCGTTCATCCTCGTGCTCCTGTTACTGTACGTGCTCGGTGTCCCCGTCGCGTACGCGATCGGCTTGAGCGCCATCGTGGTGATGGTACTCCCAGTCGGCCCGGACTTCAATGCCCAGGTGATCGCACAACGCATGTACACGGGGATGAACTCGTTCACACTCCTCGCGATCCCGTTCTTCCTGTTCGCGGGGCGCATCATGAACGTCATCGGGATGACGTCCGACATCTTCGACTTCGCGGAAGAAGCCGTCGGTCCGCTCCCCGGCGGTCTCGGTCACGTCAACGTCGTGGTCAGCATGATCTTCTCGGGGATGAGTGGCGCGGCCGTCGCCGACGCCGCTGGTCTCGGGACGATCGAGTACGAAGCGATGACCGATCGGGGATACGAACCCGGGTTCTCGGCCGGAATCACCGCCGCGTCATCGACCATTGGGCCCATCATCCCGCCGAGTATTCCGATGATCGTCTACGGCGTGATGGCGCAGGTGTCGATCGGTGCGCTGTTCATCGCCGGTGTCATCCCGGGCATTCTGATGGGCGTGTCCCTGATGGGGATGGTGACGTACATCGCCATCAGGGAGGGGTTCGCATCGCGCAACGCGTACAACGCACGGAAGCTCCTCGGCACCTTGGTGCGGGCTGCTCCGGCCTTCGTCGCCCCCGTGATAATCATCGGAGGCATCATCTCCGGGTACTTCACCCCAACCGAGTCCGCCGTCGTGGCCGTCATGTACGCGACCTTCCTCGGCGCGTTCTACTACCGCTCACTCGACGGGGAAACGCTGTACGCTGTCATCAAGAAGACGTTTATTGACACGGCCGCGCTCATACTGATCATCGGCCTCGCGAACCTCTATGGGTTCCTCGTCACGATATCGGGCGTTCCCCGGTACCTGACCGAGACGCTACTCACGGTCGCCGACACCGCGATCGTCGCCACGTTACTGCTCGTGGTGGTGCTCCTCGTCTTCGGGACATTCATGGAGACCCTCGCGATCATCCTCATCACTGTCCCGATCCTCGCACCCACCTTCCCAGGGCTCGGCATCGACCCGCTCGTGTTCGGGATCGTGATGATGATCACGCTCATGATCGGCCTCATCACGCCGCCGTTCGGCGTCGTCCTGTTCGTCCTCGAACGGGTAACGAATCTGGATCTACTCGACATCATTCGGGGAGTCGGACCGTTCTACATCCCCCTCTTCGCGGTGCTGTTGCTCGTTATCTTCGTCCCCGACGTGGTGCTGTTCCTGCCCCGGATGTTCGGGTTCGCCTGACGCGGACTCGTTCCGGGCCGTCCTTTCCTCGACCGATCGCCGGCTCGACTTCCGTACTGACGACCACTCCGTCCAGCGACTCCCTGTCCGTCTGGGGGGCGTGGTGTCGACGGTACAGCTAGATACCGACGGGTGAAACGGTCGACGTGCGAGGATGGAGTTGCTCGGCGGAGACGCCGCGATCATCGATCCCGGATCCTACGAGAGGATCACTCACGAGCCCTGTGAGCCAGTGATCGACGACGACTCGAACGGGCGTCCAGAGCTGTGCTGCAGCGGCGTACGCCGAACTGATGGACGGCGGATCGCCGCCGTCGCGTCGGCGGCTGAACGCCGGGGGAGCTTGCTCGCCGTCGCCCACTACACGCCCTCGAAGTGGGGTGTCGTCGGGCTAACCAGGCACATCGCCGAGGAGGGCCGGCGGGCGCCGGGGCGAACGCGGTCTGTCCGGGTGCGACCGACGTAGTGGGCACGGCCGCGACGGTCGATTCGCGTCGGTCGAGTAGTAGCGGACGGTTGCTGATCGGCGGTAGCACTATAGTGCAGGCGGTCGGTGCAGTCGTATGGACCTGGTCACAGCGACCCGTCCGACGAAGTGGAGGTAAGGCCCGGCGTGTACCTGTCGCAGCTCGCCGCCGGTGATGAGATGAGTATCCAGCACGTTCGCATGGAACCCGACGGGCTGGTCCCGGAGCACAGCCACCATCACGAGCAACTGGGGTTCGTCTATCAGGGCGAGCAGACGTTCATCCTCGAGGACGGGTCGGAGGTCACGGCCGGCCCCGGCGAGTCCTACTGGCTGAGGAGCCATGAGGTTCACGCCGCGGAGAATCAGGGGGACGAGGAGATGCTCGCGATCGATATTTTCAGTCCACCCCGCCACTCGCCGAACTGGCTCGACGAGTGAATCGCCAGCGAGCGCGCTTCCCGGTGCCTCGCTGACCTGCTGCGTGCGGCGTCGACGTCCGTCTCGGTCCCGTTGGGAACGGTCGCCCATGCAGTCCCGTCGCACGGTGAACTGACCCGGATTCGTTCGTCGCCATTCGAGGGACGGTACGTACCGTCGACGAAGCGGTCGTACGCCGTACGGGTCGCTCCCGCTCCGTCGCTGGAACCTCCGGCCACACGAGAGCGGACTCGTTGAACCGAAACAAATCAGCCCCGATGTGGGTCCGCTGGGGAGGCTCTCGGCGCGCTGACACCGGGAACCGACCACGGTACCCGCGGTCGCGGCCCGCGCCCCTCGGCCACTCCACAACCCTACCGGGAGTCGCTGCCCGGTGTGGCTGGTGAACGCTAAAGTACCCCGCGGGTCAACGACCCGGTATGTTCGAGGGCGTACACCACGTCGGACAGATAGTGGACGACATCGAGGAGACGAAGGCGTTCTACCGGGACGTACTCGACGGCACCATCACGAGCTGCGGAAGCGTCGACGGGAAGGTCGACGTCGCGTTCGTGGAACTCCCGGAGTACCGGACCGAACTGATCTGTCGACACGAGCGCGGCACGTACCTCGACGACCTGCTCGACGAACTCGTCGCGAAACCCGAGTCGCACGTCGCGTTCGTCGTCGACGACATCGTCGCCGCGATGGAGACCTTCGAAGCAGCTGACGTCCCGATGCACGACGAGGAACCGGTCGAGGGGCTCGGCCCGTACGTGCGGGCGTTCGTCGAACCCAGTGAGGTCCCCGGAACGCCCATCGAACTCGTCGAGGAACGCCCAGCGGACTGACGGACGACGACCGAACGACTCGGTCGTCACACTCGCGGGCTCGTAGAACGACCGCCCGGGGGGGCCCGAGCGGATGGTGGGATGACAGTTGGTCGTGCCTCGATTCGACTGCAGCGTTCGTCCTTCGACTCGACTTCAGGTCTCGTCCGGGCCACCGCGAGCCTGCAGGAGCGCCAGGATCGTGCGGTCGCGGTCATCCAGCACGGCCTCCGCCGACCGGTCGTACTCGTAGAAGCCCGCGCCGTCCTCGACGCCGCTCCGGCCGTCGTCGATGTACTCGTCGAAGATATCGCTCGCCTCGTCGTCGTTACAGAGGTGCGGGTACAGGTCGTCCGAGATGTCGCGGAACAACTCGAGGCCGCTCAGGTCGACGGTCTCGAACGGCCCGACGACGGCCGTCCGGAGCGCGTAGCCGTCGCGGACGGCGGCGTCGACGTCCTTGATGGACGCGATGCCCTCCTCGACGATGTGCATGCACTCGCGGAGCACCGCGAACTGGACGCGGTTCCAGACGAACCCGGGGACGTCGCGCCGGACGACGATCGGGTTCCGGTCGACGGACTCGACGAACGCGACGACGCGATCGACGGTCTCGTCGGCGGTGTCCGTACCGCGGACGACCTCGACGAGCGGCATCAGGTACGGTGGATTCCACCAGTGACACCCGACGATACGGCCGGCTGCGTCCGGGACGGCGTCGGCGATCTTCGAGATCTGGATGCTCGACGTGTTCGACGCGAGTACCGCGGCATCGGGCGCCGCAGCGGCCACGTCCTCGAACAGCGATCGCTTGACGGCGAGGTCCTCCGAGATGGTCTCGAGGACGATATCGGCGTCGGCGACGCCGACGTCCCGGTCGATTGTCAGCTCGGTCGCGGACAACACGTCCTCGGGGTCGTCGTCGACGACCCGGGCGTCACGGAGGAACTCGACGGCGTCCAGTATCCTCGCACCGGCCTCGTCGAGGTTCGACTGACGGTGGTCGATCAGCGTGACGTCGCAGCCCTCGAGCGTGAAGTGCGTCGCCAGGCCGTTACCCATGATGCCCGCGCCGATGACGGCGACGGTCGGTGCAGCCCGCATCGCTCAGCTGTACTCTTCGACGAGCTGCATCGGGACGATGGTGTCTCGCTCGTCGAGCGTGACGACCTCCCAATCATAGCCCTCCTGGGGTTCGTCGTCCTTCACGCGGATGCCGCGCGACTCGAGTTCGGCCATACTTTCGCGGATGTCGTCGACCTCGAAGGCGATGTGGAACCAGCCCTCGCCGTTCTCCTGGAGGTAGTCGTACGTCCAGCCTTCGTCGCTGAGCGGGGCGATCAATTCGACGATGTTGTCGCCGGCATTGTAAAGAGCGACGTCCATAGAGAACGCGCCCGTGACTTCGTCGCGGTTGACGAGCGTCATGCCGTAATTGGCCTCGAATCGTTCCATTGCGTCCTCGATGTCTTCGACGACGAACGCGATGTGGTGAATCTTGGTGAACATTGTGTCTCGTGTTGGGTTGCTACGGTCGGTCGGTTAGTAGTCGCTCGATAGTCGATCCGGTCGACGGCGCTCTGAGTGGGAGCGTCACAACTGGAAGACGGCCGTGACATCACGGTCGCCGAGTCCGTTGCGCTTCGCGTCGACGTACGTCTGCATCGCTGCGGCACCGAGGGGCACCGGGACGTCCAGTTCGACCGCGGCTTCGGTCATGAGCCGGAGGTCCTTGTGCTGCAGGTTGATCTCGAACCCCGGTTCGTGCTCCTCCTCGATGTACCGCTCGCCCCACGTCTCGAGGACCCACGACGAGCCCGCGCTCTCGACGAGGACGTCCCGGAGCGTTTCGCGGTCGATTCCGTTCGCGTCACCGAAGCGGAACGCTTCCGCGACGAGCACAGTCTGTGCGCCGACGAGAAGTTGATTCGCGAGTTTGACAGTTTGGCCAGCGCCGATCGATCCGACGTGGAACACAGTCGCCGCCATCGACTCGAACAGTTCCTCAGCCTCCGCGACGTCGTCGTTTGCACCGCCGACGATGACCGAGAGGGTTCCCTCTTCAGCGCCGGACACGCCGCCGCTGACGGGCGCGTCGACCGTCCGGATCCCCTCCTCCGCAGCGAGTTCGGCAACTGTTTCGCTCGTTAGTGGATCGATCGAACTCATGTCGATGTAGAGGTCGCCCTCGTCCATTGCGGAGAGCAGGTCTTCCGCCACGGCAAGGACCTGTTCGGGTGTGCGTAGCACCGTAATCGCGACGTCGGCGTCAACGACGGCTTCGGCGACCGTGTCGGCGGTTCTGCCGCCTGCATCTTCTGCGCTCGTTTCCGTTCCTCATCCAGGTCGGTCCCGACGACGTCGACTCCGTCCTCAACGAGGTTTATCGCCATCGGAAGCCCCATTCGACCGAGGCCAACGAATCCGACAGTCATCGGTTAGCTCGCCCAGTTTCGTGATTATTGGTATCCGTACTCATGTATCGAACGCTCGCTGTGCGATCGCGAACCCGTATTCGCGCACCACAGGCCACTGTGTGGCCTGTTCGCAACGAACAGTACGAATATCTGTATCGCCCCTCTTAACTCTTACCGTGGCGTCGACCCGGTTTCGCACCGTGGTGGGGGCTCGACCGCGACCTGCAGACGCGCCGTAGTTTTACATGGCCGGCCGCCAACGTACGGCGTATGTCGACCAGTACGTGTTCTCATGCCGAGCGAGGTGCCAACGGTTCCTCCGTCGTCGTCGAAACGTTTCGGACGCTGGTCCCACTCTCGAGATGGGTTCCCGTGGTCGCCCCTCGACGGCGGTCTACACCGGGCGGCCGACGGTGGTGGCGATGACCGCCGATCGCTCGCCGCTTGACGCACTCTTCTCGCCCGATTCCGTCGCCGTCGTCGGAGCCAGTCCGGAGAACTGGTACTCCGGGAAGCTCGTGGACAACCTCCTTGAGTACGGGTTCGAAGGGGACGTCTACCTCGTCAATCCGGGGCGGGACGAAGCCTGGGGCAGGCGGTGTTACGACGACGTTTCCACGCTTCCGGAGCCCGTCGACCTGGTCGTCGTCTGCGTCCCTCGGGGCGCCGTCACGGACGTCGTCCGTGCGGCGGGCGAACGCGGTGTTCCCGCCGCGCTCGTCATCACCGCCGGGTTCGCAGAAGCCGACGAGGAGGGACGACGCCTCCAGGCCGAACTCGTGGAGGTGGCCGCGACGTACGACATGCGGATCGTCGGACCGAACTGTATCGGACTGGCGAACGTCATCGACGGAACAGTGTTGACGAGCACGTGTTCACGCCAGCCCGAGCCGGGGTCGATCGGACTCGTGAGCCAATCCGGTGCGCTCGCCTTCACGACGTTCTTCGAACGCGCAGCCGACGAGGACGTCGGCTTCTCGCACGTCGTCTCGACGGGGAACGAAGCGGCGCTCTCCGTGACCGACGTCGTCGAGTACCTCGGCGCGCGGGACGCGGTAGATGTCGTCTGCACGTACGTCGAGGGGCTCGACGACCCGCGCCGATTCGTCCGCGTCGCCGACGAGGTCGTCCGGAACGGGACGCCCGTCCTGACCGTGAAGGTCGGCAAGTCGTCGGTCGCCGAGACCGCGATCCGCTCACACACGGGTTCGGTGACCGGGAGCGACAATGTCTGGAACGGGGCGTTGGCGCAGGTCGGCGTCGAACGCGTCCCGGACATCCCCGACTTGCTCGGCCGAGCGAGGGCGCACGCCGCGTTCGATCCGCCCGCGTCCGACCGGGTGTGCATCGCGTCGACGAGCGGCGGCATGGGGAGCCTGCTCGCGGACATGGCCGCCGATCGGGGACTCGACCTCCCCGCGATCGAGGACGAGACCGAACGCGCGCTGCTCGACATGGACGATCTGCTGACGTTCGGTGAACTTCACAATCCGGCCGACATCCGCGGGCAGGGTGCCGACGTCCTTCCTGCGATCGCCGAGGTGCTGTTCGCAGACGACGCCTTCGACGCGTACGTGTTCGCGATCGGCCTCCCCGTTGTCGGCGACGACGCCGAACGCATCGCGGACTCGGTGCTCGCGGTCGCCGAGGTCGCATCCGACCCCGTGTTCTTCCTGTGGACGGGACGGAAGAAACCGATCGACCCCGACGGCGTCCAGCCGTACGAACGCGTGCGTCGGCGCACGCCGCTTTACTACGACCCGGGCCGTTGCATGGACGCCGTCGCCTCCCTCGTCGACGCCGGAGCGTTCCGCCACCGACTCGCCGACCGACCCTCGCGCGCAACACTCGAACGAGAAGTCGACACCGGGACCGACGCAGACACCGACGCCGAGATCGACGGTGGCGGGGATAGCGGGGCCCTCCCGTCGAACGACGTGCTCTCGTGGAATCGGGCGTCCGCGCTCCTGGCGTCGTACGGCATGGACGTGCATCCGACCGTGCTCACGGCCGATCCGAGCGAGGCCGTCGACGCTGCGACCGACTTCGGCTTCCCCGTCGTCCTCAAGGTCGACTCGCCGGACGTCCCCCACCGCACCGACGCGGACGCGGTCCGGACCGGACTCGAGGACGTCACCGCGGTCCGCGAGGCGTACGACGAGGTCGTGACGAACGCACTGGAATACGCGCCCGACGCGCGGCTTGAGGGCGTGCTTGTGCAGCCCCACGCCGGCGCGGGCGTCGAGGCGCTCGTCGGAGTCACGCGCGACGACGCGTTCGGGCCGGTCGTGACGGTCGGGTCGGGCGGCGTCGCCGTCGAACTTCACGGCGACGTCGCGGTTCGCGTCGCCCCGCTCTCAAAGCGCGGCGCGCTAGACGCCATCGACGCAACGACCCTTGGCGAGCAACTCGCCGGGTACCGCGGTAGTCCGCCGCACGACATCGACGAACTCGCCGAACTCGTCCGGAACGTCGGTCAACTGTGCACCGAGGTCGCGGGCGTCGCCGAACTCGACCTGAATCCGGTTGTCGTCCACGAAGACGGCGTTTCCGTCGTGGATACGCTCGTTCGGACGACCTGAACGGGTCGACCCAATCGCCCTTTCCGTACAGGAATGGAACGTGAGGAGAAACAGGGGATCACGCTCCCGTCGCGCTGTTGAGAGTCGATCGGCGATGGTGCAGTGGGTACGGGAAGGCCAAAGACCCGAGCGACGGAGACGGCGTGGCGCAGTTCGGGAGAAAGGAGACGCCGCGATTCAGTTCGGGAACAACGTCGCCCGCGTGACCTCGCGAGCGTCGGACTGCCGGAGGGCATCGTCGACGTCGCGGAGGTCGAACTCCGCGTCAATTAGGTTCTCGTAGGGATAGACGTCGCTCTGTGCTTCGAGGAACTCGAGCGCCCGGTGGAGGTACCACGGATCGTACCGGACCACCGAGGTGACGTCGATGGACTTCCGCGTCAGAAGCCCGGGGTCGAACTCGGTCGTCGCCCCGGGAGTGACGTTCCCCATCTCCAGGTACCGGCCGCCGTCGCGGAGGAGGTGGATCCCCTCTGCGAACGCCTCGGGTGCGCCCGCGACCTCGACGCCGACGTCCGCGCTAACACCGTCGGTGAGCGCCCGGACGCGTTTCGCGCGCGCCTCCACCGAGTCGTACTCACGGAAGTCGATCACGTGGTCGACGCCGAACTCGCGACCCCGCTCGATGCGGCCGTCTACGCCCTCGATGAGGATCGTCTCTGCACCACACTCGTTCGCGTACGCGATCGCGTTCAGTCCCAGCCCGCCACCACCCTGGATCACGACCGTGTCCCCGTACTCGACACCGGTCGAGTCGAGGCCGAATATCACCTGTGAGAGCGCGCAATTCGCACCCGCGGCGATGCCTGGGTCGATTCCGTCGGGGACCTTATAAAAGTACTGGTCCCGGTGAACGACGTAGTGCGTCCCGAACGTGCCGTGGAAGTGCGGTGGTTCCTCAGGGGACCGCGACCAGTACTCGTAGACGTTCTCGCACAGGTGGAACTGGCCGTTCTGGCAGGCCGAACATCGCCGGCACGTGAGGTAGTACACCGGTGCGACCAGGTCCCCCTCCTCGACGGGTTCGCCCGCGTAGTCCGTCTCCACGCCTTCCCCGAGTGCGTCGACGCGACACAGCGCCTCGTGACCGAGCGAGCCCTCCTTGACCTCGGGGTGGTTCCCGCGCCAGATATGCAACTCCGACCCACACACGTTCGCCCGCTCGACGGTCGTCACGACCTCGCCTGGCGCCGGGTCCGGAACGGGGTACTCCCTGAACTCCACGCGACCAGGTTCCGCGAGATACGCGACCGTACCCGTTTCCTTCGGTGTCATGGTACAACGTGTGTCGCGGGGGGCGATTACTCTTTTCCCTCGCCGGGGCTGGCCTGTCAACGAAACACGCTCGCTGATCGCGCCACCGGGCACGCGAATGCTTAATGCGATGGGTAGCCACAATCCGTTCCAATGGTCGTCGAGATAACGTATGATGGTGATCCCTTCAGGTCACCCGAGGAACGGCCGGACGCCAGCGTCGTTCGATTCGGTGACGTCAAACCACGAACGCGGCACGCATCGAACACCGGTTGTAACTTCGATCACCTGGTCTGGGAGTATGACTTCCCGGCCTCGAAGTGGTTCGACCGAGGGCAGTTGCGGCGGCTCGAACCGGGCGAGTACACCGACTTCCAGTCACATCGAGCGGACGTAGAGGGACCCCTCGAGATGTGCGTCCGCGTCGTCTCGGGGCGCGGCGTCCTCCGAACCGAGCGGCGGGACGTTCCGCTCGAACGGTTCGACCTCGTCACCGTCCCGACGGGTGCCGCCTACCAGTTCGGGAACGTCGGGACCGACTCGCTCTGGATCACAGCGTGGACGTCGGCCGGCGATACCGAACTGGGCGAGGAATCGATGCGAGAACCGTCCGCGCAAACGGGTGCACGGGAAGAGTACGAGCGGATCATGGCTGCGCGAGCCGCGGCGGGACTCGCCACCGCCCCCGGGTACTCGGACGAGTACGGGGACGACCCGGACCAGGACCGACCGGAGCCGGCCGTCACTCGCTTTGCGGAATCGATGCCGAAGGTGTTCCACGAGGCACCCGAGGTCGGCTGTAACGCAGATCGACCCGACTGGGTCACGACGGTCTCCGACGTGACCTGGTTCTCCGACAGCGTCGTCATGCGACTGGACCCCGGCGCGTACACGAGCCTCCACACGCACTTCGAGAACGAGGGGCCGCACGAGGAGATCTACTGGGTCGTCGACGGCAGGGCGCGTCTCCTCACGGAGTACCGGGATACCACGCTCGAAACGTTCGACTGCGCGTTCTTCCCGACCGGAAACCCACACGGAGTCGGGAACGTCGGGACCGATACCCTCTGGATCGTGGCGTGGGGCGCTCGAGGCGGGCGAAAGGGGGAGTTCACGCTCGAGGACCTCGAGGTCTCGGAGCGGCCGGGGCAGGTGGCAGAGTACGAGCGAGTGCTGGCCGCGCGAAAGAAGCGAGGACTCTCGCTCCCGCCTTGGGTATCGGTCGACCTGCAGTGAACCGTCCCCGTTCGCTACACGCGCCTCGACTTCTGAAGGCGACTCCGGGCGTCGAGACCCGGATGCGAGGGGTTCGCGGCGAGAGCGGACAGAGCGTCGGTCAGTCGAGCCCCGCGAAGAACGACTCGATCTCGTCGTTGGCCAGGTCGGGTTTCTCGTGGTGGACGAAGTGCCCGGCGTCCGGGACGGTATCGAGGCGATAGTCCGCGAAGTACTCGTCCAGTCGGTCGCTCCACTCGGAGTCAACGATCGGGTCGAGTTCCCCCCAGAGGATGCGCGTCGGGACCTCGATCGGGTCCATCGAGGGTGCGCCGTCGCGCATCAGTCGCTTTCGATCCTCGTCCGCGGCTACGTACCAGTTGAACCCGCCCTGCAGGTTTCCAGGTTTGAGGTACGTGTCGATCCAGGATTCCCGGTCGTCAGCATCGAACTCCGATGGGTCGCCCGACCAGTGATCGAGAAAGTGGCCGATGTACGTCTCACAGGCCACTCGACTGGAACCGACGAGGTCCGCGGCCCAGGGCTGCTGGTTGAACGACTGGTACCAGATCTCGCCGATGTGATCGGGGTCGCGCCACCGTTTGCCGATCCCCGGATACGGGGTATCGAAGAAAAACAAGCCGCGGAGTGACCCTGGGCGTTCGCGCGCGATCGTCTGCCCGACGTACGCGCCGAGGTCGTGGCTTACGTACCCGAATTCGTCGATGTCCAGTTCGGCTGCGAGTGCTGTTAGGTCAGCGACGTGTGCGTCGACGCCGTATCCCTTCACGGCGGGAACGTCGGGCTTCTCCGAGTCCCCGAACCCCCGAAGGTCCGGGACGATCACCTCGAACGATTCGGCGAGGACGGGGACGTTCTTCCGCCACGTCCGCCAGTACTCGGGCCACCCGTGAACGAGAAATAGCGGGAAGCCCGAGCCCTCTCGAACGTAGTGCAGTTCGACGCCGTTTACCCGGGCATACTCGTGGTTCCATGACGTCATCACCTTCGAGTACAGGCCCCAGGTCCGTATAACTGTACCCTGGCTGATGGCGTCTCTTCGGAACGGCGTCCTCCCGTCCTCTCTGTCCGCGCCTCGACCCGTCACGATTGGATATTCTAAAGTAGAAGTTCTGCGACGCGTTCAACCGCGAGGTCAGTCCCGAGAGCACCGGGGCGCTCACCCGGTCGGCGAGCGACGGTTCGAGATGGCTCAGCCATGCTTGGGCGAGCACGACGACGTCGACGTCGATCACGTCCTCGATCGCGCCAGTCACGAGGCGGTCGTGCGCGTTCACGTCGTCGTTACGGCGGGCGATATCGACCGCGGGCGACGTACTCGAGTACGTGTCCAAGATTACGTCGACCCCGCCGCGTTCGGCGAGCGAGAGCTGTGTATAGATCTGCTGGTGCGCCCGGCGTGAACTCACCCGCCGTGAGCACGTCGTCAGGGGCGCTCTCGTCGACGGCGTGGTACCACCCGTCCGCGAGGTAGTCCGCGATCAGAGCTTCGAACCGCTCCGAGAGCGCCGTGACCGTGTGGAGGAGGGAGTCGTGGATCGTCGTGGCACTAGAGATTCGATTCGCTACGTGTCCGTGGCGTCGCTGTCGACGACGACACCGGTACGTGCTAAGTAGTCGGCCGTTGTCCCACCTACGCATTCAGCGTGTACCCTGTTAACGGTCCTTCCCGCACGAGACGTTCGAAGCCGAACAGAACCCAGAACCGAATCGGCTGACCGGAACCGGCGTCGACAGCGTCCGAGCGGTCGGTACGAACACATATTACGATTACGGGTCGTGACGATCTCGGCTCCGGGGGACCACCAAAACAAACGGTCCCGCGTCCGTCGACCGTGGCGGTCGAGACCGGGGGAACGTTTTAGGCTGCTCCCCACGCACTGAGGGGAAGGATGCCGGGAGACAGACGTACCGTCGACAGTAGCACGAAACCCGATGCGACCGGTACCGCGGTGACCGCGGGCAGCCACGGCGGTATCTCCTCCGGGTGGCCGACCGCCCGGCAGGGAGTGACAGGGGTCGTCTTCAACGACGCGCACGTCAGCGACGCATTGTCAGCGTGGGGGGACGGCGTCCCGAGTCACGCCAACGAACGCGCCGCGAGCCTGTGCGTCGAACCGGGTGACACGCCACGGGACTTCGTAGAGACGGTCCAAAACGCGGAATAACCACGAGACAGCAATGAACGCAACCGGTCACACTACCAAATGACGGACCGAACGACGCACGATACCGCTCGAACGACGGCGACGTACCGCGTCGAGACCGCCGAGGATGTCACGAAGGTCGCCGAGCTGATGGCGGGCGAGCAGTCCTCGGGGACGTTCGTCGACGTTCCCGGCGAGACGGACGCCCTCCGCGAGCGACACGCGGCCCGCGTCGAATCGATTACGGAGCAGGAGACGGTCGCGGAACCGTCTCTCCCTGGAGCGTCGTCACCCTCCGAGGGTGCCGACTCGCCGTACACGCGTGCGGACGTCGAGATATCGTACCCGATCGAGAACACCGGGACGTCGCTCCCGAACCTGCTGACGACGGTCGCCGGGAACCTCTACGAGTTATGGCCGCTCTCGGGCATCAGGCTCGTCGATATCGCGCTCCCCGAAGCGTTTGCGGCGGCGAACCCTGGACCCCAGTTCAGCGTCGAGGGGACGCGCGACCTCGTCGGTGTCCACGACCGCCCATTGATCGGGACGATCGTCAAACCGAACGTCGGCCTCACTCCGGCGGAAACCGCAGACGTCGTAGAAGCGGTCGTCGAGGCCGGCGTGGATTTCGTCAAGGACGACGAGCTGATCGCTGATCCGCCGTACTCGCCGGTCCACGAGCGCGTCGTGGCAGTGATGGAAGTCATCGACCGGCACGAGGCGGCAACCGGCAGCCGGGTCATGTACGCCTGCAACATCACGGGAACCGTCGACGAGATGCTGGAACGCCACGACGCCGTGAAGGATGCCGGCGGAAACTGCGTGATGGTCAGCCTCCACAGCGTCGGCCTCGCCGCGGTGCAGACGCTCCGGGCCGAAGCCGACCTGCCGATCCACGGGCATCGAAACGGCTGGGGTGCCCTGTCGCGCTGCCCGCAGTTAGGGTTCAATTACGAAGTGTGGCAGAAGTTTTGGCGGCTCGCCGGAATCGACCACCTCCACGTGAGCGGGCTCCGGAACAAGTTCACTGAGTCCGACGAGTCCGTGATCCGATCGGCGAAGGCCGTCCAGCGCCCGATCGCCGCTACGGACGATGTCGCGATGCCGGTGTTCTCCTCCGGCCAGTGGGCCGACCAGGCGCCGGACACTTACGAGGCGCTCGGGAACTGCGACCTGCTGTACCTCGCGGGGGGCGGGATACTCGGTCATCCGGATGGTCCGGGAGCGGGCGTCGCCCACCTCAAACAAGGCTGGGAGGCCGCAGTAAGAGGAATCCCGCTGGAGGAGTACGCGGAGGACCACGAGGAACTCGGAACTGCACTGGCGTTCTACGGGAAACGATGAGACAACACGAGCCGAAGCTATGACCGAAGAAACGAACCGGCCGACCGACGACGATCTCCTCTTGGCGTTCTACGGGGATGACTTCACGGGGTCGACGGACGCACTGGAGGGGCTCGCCGCCAACGGCGTTCGTGCGGTGCTCTTCCTCGATCCACCGACGCGAGCCGACCTCGACCGGTTCGACGACCTGGACGCGCTCGGAATCGCCGGTGCGAGCAGGTCGATGACGCCGGGTGAGATGACCGAGGAACTACGACCGGCGTTCGAGGCGCTTTCCGCCTTCGACGTGCCGATCGTCCACTACAAGGTTTGTTCGACGTTCGATTCCGCGCCCGATGTCGGGAGTATCGGTCGCGCAATCGACATCGGTCAAGAGATGTTCGACTCCCCGGTCGTCCCGGTCTCGCAGGGGACCGAGGTACCGCACGGTCGCTACGTCGCCTTCTCGAACCTCTTCGCCGTTCAGGACGGCGAGACGTACCGGATCGACCGTCATCCGACGATGCGCGACCATCCGGTCACGCCGATGCGGGAGGGTGACCTCCGCCGGCACCTCGGCGAGCAGACCGAGCGCGACGTCGGTCACGTCCACGTGACGGACCTGAACCTGCTGTGGCAGCGGACTCGGCGCTCTCGGACGCGAGCGCCGCTTCCGAGATCGTCGTCTTGGACGCGCTCCACACCGATCATTTGGAGACGATCGGGCGACTCCTCTGGGACCGTGCGATCGCGATCTCGGATCCACTGTTCGTGGTCGGTTCGTCCGGTCTGGAACATCACGCGCTCGTTCACACGTGGGCTGAACATGGCCGAATCGACCGCGAGGAGCGACTATACCGGAAGCGCGAGTCCGTCGACGAACTGCTCGTCGTGGCAGGGAGCGCGTCGGGGATGACCGCCGCACAGATCGATTGGGCGAGCGAGAACGGGTTCCGGGACATCCGGCTCGACACCGAAGCGCTCGTCGATCCCAACGCGGCCGCCACGGCCCGCGAATCCGCAGTCGAGGTGGCGACCGACGCGCTCGTTGCGGGCGATAGCGTCGTCCTCTACTCGGCTCGCGGTTCGGACGATCCCGCGCTCAAGGCCACCAGACGGCGGTTCCGGTCGCTCGGTATCGGCGGAGCGCTCGAAACTCGCCTCGGTCGAGAGCAGGGCGAGATCCTCCGCGAGGTCCTGGAGCGGACGAGGTTGCGTCGGGCGTGCGTCGCCGGCGGCGACACGAGCAGTCACGCGATTCCGCGACTCGGCATCCGCGCGCTCGAAGCGATCGCACCCGTTGGCCCGGGTGCCCCTCTCTGCCGGGCTCACGCCGACGACCCCGCGTTCGACGGCCTCGAGATCGCGCTCAAGGGTGGGCAGATCGGGACGAGGCACGAAGCCGCGGATTACTTCGGTGTCGTGCGCGAGGGCGGCGTCGCTGGAGAGTGATCATCCCGCGTCGGATCGGGCTCGTCGTTCGATTACGCCGGTCAGATGGCTTAGTCCTCGCCGGCGATGCCACCCCAGGAGTTCGTCGCGCCACCGTCGACGACGAGGGTTTCACCGTTGACAAATCCCGCGAGGGGACTGACGAGGTAGAGAACAGCGTTCGCAACGTCGTTCGGCGTGCCGACGCGTCCAATCGGTGTGGTGGTCGCGTACTCCTCGGCTGCGCCCGAGTCGAACATTTCGAGGTCGTTGCGAGTCATGCTGGTCTCGATGACGCCGGGGGAGACATCGTTCACACGGATGCCCCGCGGGCCGAGCGAGGCCGACAGCGCGTACGTCATCAGTCGCAATGCTCCCTTGGAGGCGCTGTAGACGACACCGTTCCCGCGTCCGGCAATACCCGAGATGCTCGCGATGTTGACGATGCGTCCGTCGTGGTCCGCGTCGATCATGCGTTCGGCAGCGAGCTGCGACGCGAAGAACGGTGCTTTGACGTTGATGTCGATGATGCGGTCGAAGTCAGCCTCGGTTTCGTCTAGGAAGTCGCGGTTCTCGGTGATGCCGGCGTTGTTGACGAGGATCGAGACGCCGCCGAGTGTCTCGGCCGCGTCGAAGGTGCGTTGGAGGTCCTCAGAATCCGTGACGTCGCACTCGACGAACTCTGCGCGCTGACCGTACTCGGATTCGATGAGCTCGGTCGTCGGCTGACCGCCCTCCCGGGGCTCCATCCGGAGGTCGGCGACGACCACGTCGGCGCCGTACTCGGCGAGTGTACAGCTGATCTCTCGTCCATTCCCACTTGCACCACCGGTGACTACCGCTACGTCGCTAGCTAACCAGTCGGTCATTGTACCACCTGTGCCCTTAGTGTGCACCCTGTTAACGATTACGCCTCGAACGTTCGTAAGCCGACGGTGCGAACCTGATCCGACACCCGAGGACGGCGATGGTGCGAACGCTCCGTTTGACCCCTCCATTTATGGTACGACATAACATACACCGAGGAGTGAGTTAGCGTGGAGTCAACCTCGATGGTACTATCCGAACCCGGTCGTCTCGAGCAGGTAGCGTTCCCCGTGCCCGACGTCGCTGACGAAGGGGCGATTCTCGAAGTGGAAGCGGCGTCGGTCTGTGGGACCGACCTGAGCCTGTATAAGGGAACGTCGAATATGGGCGTCCTCCCCGTGGTACTCGGACACGAGGTCGCAGGCACTATCGTCGACGGGGCGGCGGAAACCCTGGACCGATGGGGTGTCGGGGTCGGCGATCGCGTGTCCCCCGAGCCGTACCTCCCCTGTAATGACTGCGGGGATTGTCTCCAGGGCCACTACCACATGTGTTCCGAGGGTCGCCTCTACGGGATCACGCTCCCGACACATGTCAAACCGAGCCTCTGGGGCGGCTACGGCGAGTACATGTACCTGCATCCGAAGTCCCGAGTCCACGCCGTCAGCGACGACATCTCGCCGAAGGCGGCCTGTCTCAGTAGCGTGATCGGGAACGGCGTTCGCTGGATTAGTCGAAAGGGGAAGGTGTCCCCCGGTGACAGCGTCGCGATCGTCGGTCCCGGCGCGCAGGGGTTGGCGTCCACGATCGTCGCGAAGGAGGCAGGCGCCGACCCGCTGGTCGTCATGGGGCTGTCCGCGGACGAGAAAAACCTCGAAGTCGGGGAGGCCGTCGGCGCAACACACACGCTCTACACCGACGAGGACGATGTCGCGGAGCGAGCGATCGACATTGCGGGCGGATCCGGGTTCGACGTCGTCGTGGTGACTGCTCCGGCAGAAGCCGCGGTGCACCTAGCCATCGACGTGGTGAGACCGCGCGGGCGTCTCGTGCAGGTTGGACTCCTCGGATCCGATGCGAGCATTCCACTCGACAATATCGTCGGGGACGAGATCACGCTACTCGGGGGCGTGGACAGGCGGGCGACGTCGAAAAGGCGATGAACGTCCTCGAACGGAACGCCGACGATGTCGCGCGGATTAACACCCACACCTTTGCGATCGCCGAGGCGGAGACGGCGATCCACCGGCAATTACCGGGCGAGCAATTCGATCCCGACATCGTTCACGCAGTGCTCGTTCCGGGGGAGATCTGAGCACGATGGATGTCGAACGAGAGTCAGACCCGTTTCGACCGGTCGAGGAACGACCGAAGGCGAGCGTCGTGCGATTCGACGAGTGCATTCCACGTACGCGCCACGAGTCGACGGCGGGCTGTAATTTCAGCCACGCCACGTGGGAGTACGACTTCCCGGCCTCGAAGTGGTTCGACAGCGGGGAACTCGTCCGGCTCGATCCCGGTGCATACACCGACTTTCAGTCACATCAGCCGGACGTGGAAGGCGCGCTCGAGAGATCGTTGCGAGTCTTCTCTGGACGTGGTGTGCTCCGGACAGAATACTGGGACGCGACGATCGAACGGTTCCACCTGGTTTCGGTCCCTCCCGATACAGCCTATCAGATCGGGTATACCGGTACGGAGCCGCTCTGGATCGGTGCCTGGTCGTCTGTCGGCGGCGACGAGATCACAGACGAGTCCACGCTCGAACCCGCTGCGAGACCGGAGGGGAACGCCGAATTCGACCGGATCATGGCGACGCGATCCGACCGCGACCTCGCGACATCACCCGGGTACGATGGTGAATACGATGCGGACCCAGACGAGGACCGACCGGAACCCGTCGTTACGTCGTTCGCTAACACGGCGGCCAAACTATGTCCCAAAGCGCCGGAGGTGGGATGCAACGCCGACCGACTCGCGTGGATCGCCGAGCTTCCAGAACTGGAGTGGTTCTCGGACAGCACGGTGATGAAACTGGATCCCGGGATGTACGCGAGCACCCACACGCACTTCGAGAACGAGGGGCCACACGAGGAGATATACTGGGTCATGGCGGGGAAAGCGCGTTTGATCACGGAGTACAGGGATGCGAGATTGCGTCGGTTCGACTGCGCGTTCTTCCCGACCGGGAACCCACACGGGATCGGAAACGTCGGCACGGAGACGCTCTGGATCGGGGCGTGGGGAGCGCGAGGCGGTATCGAGGGGGACTTCGACATCGCGAACCTGGATGTTGCGGACCGACCGGGACAGATCGAGGAGTACGAACGTGTGATGGCTGCGCGGAAACAGCGAGGGCTCCCCCTCCCTCCGAACGCCGACATCCTCGACCCGTAGTCGCACCGACATCGGAGCGGGACCGGGCTGCTTCTTCGGGGGAAAGAGATAGGTTGTTATCGACCACAAGGGGGCTATGTTCGAACCGGAGACAGTCTGGACGTTCGATGCAGCCGACCGGGTATCGTTCAGCGTGGGTGCAGCGAACGAACTCGGCGACGAACTGTCGGCGTTCGACGCATCGAGCGTGCTGTTCGTCTCGGACGCGGGCGTGGTCGACGCCGGCATCGTCTCGTATTTGACTGACCGACTCCCGGATGGAATCGAATACGGCGTGTACGGCGACGTCGAGCCGGAAGCCGACATCGACGTCTACCGGGACGCACTCGAGCGTGCACGCGCAGACTCGCCGGACGTCGTCGTCGGCGTGGGGGGCGGAAGCGCGATGGACGTCGCCAAGACGACCGGCGCGCTCCTCGAGGTCGACGAGGACCCGCTCGCGTTCGTGGCACCGCCGACGGGCGAGGGAAAGCCCGTTCCTCGATCTGGTCGCCCCGTCGTCTGTCTACCGACGACGGCCGGCACCGGCGCCGAGACGTCGCCGGTTACGGTCATCTCCCTTCCGGACCGAGAGACGAAGGTCGGGATTTCGAGTCGTTACCAGTATCCCGACCTCGCCGTGCTCGACCCGACGCTTTCCGTGACGCTCCCGCCCGAACAGACGGCCTCGTCGGGCATGGACGCGCTCGCACAGGCGATCGAGGCGCACACCGTCCGACGGTACGACCAGAAGCCACGCGCAGACGACTCCGTGGGTCGACCCGATTACGGCGGGCGCACCCCGTTGACGGATTCGCTGGCCGAGCAGGCGATTAAACTCGTTTCCGGGAACATCAGACGGGCCGTCGGGAACGGCGAGGACCTCGAGGCTCGATCCGGGATGCTCCTCGGGAGCTTCCTCGCCGGACTCGCGTACACGAACGCGGGCGTCACAGTCAATCACGCGATGGCGATGGCGATTGGCGGCCGGTTACACAGTCCCCACGGCGCGACCGTGGCGGTATTGTTGCCAGCGTCGATGCGGTACAACGCCGGTGCGAGCCCGGACCGACACGCCAGAATAGCGACGCTGCTCGCCGACGCCGAGAACGGTTCGGGGACGGGAAGCAAGGAGGCGGCGGACGCGGTCGAGCAACTGCGGTCAGAGCTGGGACTTCCGGACGGCCTCTCGGCTTTCGGCGCCACAGCCGACGACGTCCGGTCGTTCGCCGAACGAACCATACAGCTCGAGCGCTTGACGTCGAACAATCCGAGAGCCCTCCCTGTCGGCCGTCGAAGACATGATCGAGCGGTCGCTCTGACCGGCTCTGTCGAACGCTCTCGTGCTCGACATACGCTGACTCACCGGCCCTCACTCGCTCTGCTGTCGATAGGACCCGAACATGTCCACGAGGTACTCTAAATCGTCGTCTGCCATGATGACAGGGTCCCCGATGGCCGACGCCTGATAGTGAATCTGGGCGACGAACTCGACCATCTCCGCGGTCTCCAGGGCAGCGTCGGCGTCTTCTCCGACGGCGATGACGCCGTGGTTCTGGAGGAGACACGCGTCGTGGTCGTGACCCAGCGCGTTGACTGCCAGTTCGCCGAGCGCCTCGGTCCCAGGCGGTTCGTATCCGGCAACCGGAACCTCCTTCCCGGCGAAGGCGATAAGGTAGTGAGACGCCCGTATCGGTTCGCCGAGGCTCGCGAACGTACTCGCATACGGTGAGTGCGTGTGAACGATCCCTCCGACGTCGGGTCGACCGGCGTAGATGAGCACGTGCATCGGAGTCTCGCTCGACGGGTCTCGCTCCCCGTCGCGGAGCGTCCCATTCAGGTCGGTGATGGGGACGGTTTCGGGGGTGATATCCTCGTAGGGGATTCCCGATGGGCTGACCGCCACCCGGTCGCCGCTTCTAGCGCTGACATTCCCACCCGACCCCTTGGTCAGGCCCTTTTCGCGCATCTCCCGTCCGATACGCGAGATGTCCTCGCGTTCGGCTCGCAGTGGTCGCTCTGTCGTCATGGGTAGCACCTCCGACTCACGGGATAGAGACAAAGGTTTCGCTAACGGAGGGTGGGCCGCACGGGATCCGGACGTGCCGCTTCGCTGTAGGTCGCTCACGTGATGAAGTAGAGGAGGACGAACAGCGAGCCGGTGGAGGCCATCGTCGTCGCGAAGACATTCACGGACGCGAATGTGGGATCACCGCCGGGTCCGGCGAGTAGACGTACGTCGAGACTGCGGAGGTGCCCCGAACATGATACCGGTGTTCCGAGTGAGTACGTCCGCGTCCAATCCGAAAACACCGCGAACGCGACGAGCGGCATCACGAGGACCTTCAAGCCGACGACCCACCCAGTCCAGCCGAGTGGCGTTCCGGCGCCCGTGGGCTTGAGCGACCCCCTGGCGGTGAGGAGCGCTACGGGGAGTGCGAGCGTCGACACGCGTCACAGACTCACGTCAACGGCGTCTGGGACAGGTAGGTTGAACGTCGTGAAGCAGAGGCTCACGGCGAGCGATAACAAGATCGGATTCGTTACGACGTTCGTGACCTCACGAGGGATGTCCGCATCGCGGTCATTGATACGCACGAGTAAATAGACCGTCAACGATACCTGTATCAGCGTCCCGAGTCCCGAGATCACACTCGCAATCGCCACCGCTGTCGCCCGAGCGTCGCTGCAACGACCGGGACCCCGAAGCACCCGAAATCACCGTGAGAAGACTGAATGAGCGCGACGCTACGCAATTTGTCCGGACCGTGGAGATTGCTCACCAATTAGAGACGGTCGAAGAGTACGTCATCCTCGCCGGTGAGGTCCCAGAAACGTCACTCTCCCCGGTTCGCGACTATGAAGCATTCGTCGGCGGACACGATACGGAGTACGACTGGCCAGACCTCGACGAGGAACGCGAGTGTGGCATCTGCTATACGTCTGGTACGACCGGCCTCCCGAAGGGCGCAGCCTACTCTCACCGTGGTCTGTACCTGTTGAGCATGAACTACGGCGCAAAGGACACCTTCGGCATCTGTGAGTCGGACATCATTCTTCCGATCGTCCCCATGTTCCACGTGAACAGGTGGTGCCTCCCGTACAGTGGGACGTTCTACGGCTCGTCGTTCGTCCTCCCAAACCAGCACACTGACCAGCGAGTATCGAGGAACAGATCCGGAAACAAGACGTGACCGTGGCAGCCGGTGTGCCTACGATCTGGACTAATATGGCCGCCTATATCGGCGAAAATTCCGAGGCGGACATCAGCACACTCGATCGCATTCTTACCGGCGGAAGCTCGCCACCGCCTGCGATAATGCGACGATTCGACGAAGAGTTTGAGGCCCCTATCATCCAGGGATACGGCATGACGGAGGCCTCTCCCCACCTCGTCAATACGTTAGTGACCACCGAGATTCAAGATCTTCCGGAGGACGAACAGTACGAGCTTCGAACAAAGCCAGGTATCCCGATTCCCGGTGCGGAGCTCAGACTCCGCGGTGAGGACGGTGAACCCGTTCCCCACGACGGTACATCTAAGGGTGAGATTCAGGCGAGAGCACCATGGGTCATCGATGAATACTTCGCTCGACCAGAAGCGACCGAAGAATCGTTCACCGACGATGGATGGTTCAAGACCGGTGATATCGGCACGATTGACGAACACGGGTACCTCGCCGTAGTTGACCGGGTAGACAATATCATCAAGAGTGGCGGCGAGTGGATCTCATCAGTCAAAGCGAGAACGAGCTACTAGCGCACGAATCGGCCATAGAAGCGGCAGTCATTAGTGTTGACCATGAACGGTGGCAAGAACGTCCAGTCGCATACATTGTCACGAAAAACGAGGTGGGTGAAGACGACCTTCGCGAGCATCCCCTGAAAGAGGTTCCCAGATGGTGGCTTCCAGACCGATTCGTTTTCTCGGAGGAGATCCCCCGAACAAGCACGGGGAAGTATAATAAGAAAGTGATCCGAACGTCGTTCAATAACGAGTACGGTACCCTGCCAATCGAAACGAATAGTGACCATCCTGATCATGACCAAGACCGGGCGTAGCGAATAGCCCTGGGACAACCAACAGATTAGGACGAGAGACCCGAAGCCTGGGCGGGAAACGTCATTCAACAGCTCTTCGAGATCCTCACTCACCAGGGGGTACAGAGGCTCACCGATCGGAGCGTGACGGCCGCGATCGATATCACCCACTGAGAGTACTATGGCGATCACGCGGACGCAGAGATAGGGATAGGAATGAAATCGAGGACAAGCACGCGTGGACGTATCGGGTTGCCACGCGAACGGCCGTGAGTGAGCCTGTCGCATTCACCACTGCGATGGTGCCTGTCAAAAAGGAGATGACGCGGGGCGACCTCGTCCGCACTCTCGTTTCGACTGTCCAGGAGTACCTCTAGGTCCAAATAGTACTGGTTGCCGGTGAATTCGCCTCAGTCGGTGCAATTTACGCGAAGACGAACTGAACGGCGAGGATCTGATCAAATAACTGCACGAGCGCTGTGAGCAGCGCTTCAGCAGCCGACTGGACGGCGAGCTTGCGACCAAGCGGGACATAGGACATGTAGTTAGGGCAGGGTAGGTTACATCGATTACTAACAGCAGATCGAGTAAAAATAATTGCTCGGATAGAGAACCACTACAGGAAACAATGTACGTGCTCGGTACCGAGGAATGAACGTTAAGCAGATATCAGAATATACCGATATACGTGACCATTATTTGTTATATATGCCGTCTATAGCCCGATATTTGCCGAAGACGTTCAATAAGCCATGGAACCCCTAGTGTATACTACCTAGGTTTCACAACTACTTCCCATTGGGTACGCGCAGTGAAGATCATCTTCAAAGATAGCTAGATTCCGCAGATCAAATAACCGAATAAGCGGTAGTAGACGTGCTAGATAGACGATACTCGCTTGAATGGCGACTGGGAAGCATAAATGCGTAGAAGCAGTCGTTTAGACACAGGGGACTCTCAGAGACGCATTCATCGCGATGCTCGCAACGAGTTATAGCCCTCGCGGATCATGGTCGTTTTTACTAGCACTGCCGCGTCAATATCTCCCTCCACTCAAACAGTGCACCTCTTCAATGAATCGAGTAATTAGTATTACTCCGACTGCTGTTGCCTTCATGAACGCGAGTGGCGTGACAAGGGTACCAGCACATGTCGCGAATGGCATGATCGTGAACCGCTCACTGAATACCGGCGAAACAGCTCTGTCGACAGACGCCCCCTGAGGGGCGTCGCAATCCCTTACCAATCTATCTCAAATCCAATCTCGAAGCAATCCTGACAGACGTTTCCGTGGCCGTTACCGCCTTTGACTGCCGGTCCACAGCGGAGAATCGCTGCAGTTGTCCACTCCATCGATAACGCTGGAAGCAAAAGCTCGATATCAGACTGGAAGACCGCCGAAAAGAGACGAAGAGTGGCAAGAACGCTGCGAGAAGTCGAGGGAGTGTCAAATTAACTACTTGTTCCTGCTGTGGCCGGTGCTGAGGCCAGTCTCAGAACACGGGTGTCGCTCCTCGCCAGCCTCGCTTCGGACGAAGCGAGGCGGCTCAACCGAGGCCGTGTTCACACTCTGCCAGCAGCCCGACACCGTTCGTTCGGTGTTTCTCTTTCCACCCCAGTTCGTTGTCTAACTCCCGCTCGATCCCATGGAGAAACGCGTCATCGAACGTGAGCTCCTCAGTAAGTGCTCATCCGCCACGCTATGCCTGGACGAGCACAGTCCACTGCAACACCAACCCCACTGCTCTAACAGAAAGCTTACGCCCACGTAGAACAACCGAATCGTCGTCGATGGGGTCGTCGTCATTGCACGTGCCTCACGGAACTTCTCGTAGCTCTTTTCGATTCGTGTTCGCTTGTCGTAGACCGCTGCGACCTGCGGCAGCGTGCGGTCTTGAAGACCGTACGCCGCGTGTCCCGTCGCTTTCACGCCAGACTCCCCACGATCACTATTGTGGTAGGTGACGTTCACCGCCAGCAGGAACATCTGTTCGTGCTCTTTTCCTTCACAGATCGTCGCTTCGGTCATGAACGACGCCATCGCTAAGAGTTTCTCCTGAAGCGACGCCTTCCGGGTCTTGACTGGGAAGACTGGTGGCGCAATCGCCCGGCACGCCGATCACCTCTCCGATATAGGTTGCTCGATCCATGACAATCCGCTCGATCTCGAACAGATAGATCTCGACGCGGGCGAGCGGGTGCTCGCCCGCGTCAGCCTTGCTTTCCTCGCCATCTACCGGTTCAACCGCCAGCGTCAGTGGCTTTCCCTGCGCTCAGCACGAACGCCGTGCAGTACCGATGATACTGGGTTGTACCGTCCTGAGCAGCCATCCGCCGGATCTCGTTGTCGTTTCTGGGGTGCCATGGAACAGGTTGTCCAGGAAATCGATGCAGACGGTTCTCGACCTCAAGCGCTTAGAAATCAAGCTTGGCCGGCTGCCGCGCGCCAACGATGTTGTGCGCGACGGCACCCACAGCGTCAACACCTACTACAAGCGCTTCGACGGCAACTGGCGCCACGTCGAAACCGCCTATCAGCGCTGGCGTGATACCGGTAAACTGCCCGCTGACGTGCCGTAAACAGCGCCGAGGATCACTGCCACACGCTGTACGAACGATAGTAGCGCTCGGTCGTCACAGCAAATTGAGACAATCACGATTTTGTGCTGTCATCTATCACTTCCACACTCGTATTAAGATTCACGCTTAGCGTAGCGCTTCGATATCGACATACTGGTCCACCCACGCGGCCCGATCAGCGAGTTCACGCCGCCCGCGCCGCGTGATCGTATACTCGTTGGTCCGGCGATCTTTCTGTGCTTTGTCGACGAGACCCTTCTCGACGAGGACATCGAGATTCGGATACAAGCGCCCGTGTTGGATCTCCCGCTCATAATACGTTTCGAGGTCGTCCTTAATCGCGAGGCCATGGGGCTCCTCAAGCCCGGCAATCACGTACAACAGATCGCGTTGAAACCCGGTAAAATCGTACATTGCGTCATGGAGGATTCTCCTCTCCGACGTAAAGATGTAGGTGTTGGTTGGCCGCACGACTGGGTCAAGCGTCACCCGACAACACACGGTAGAGATCGCTATAGGAACGGTCGTATCGGCTCGGGTCTCTCTCCAGCCATCGCGACGGCTGCCTCGCTGCGATGGCTGTGAATGTACGTGGTCAGTTACCGGCTCGTTCCGACCAACTATCGGTGGCCCTCTTCACCGTTCGAGAAGCATGGCGATGCCTCGGTCCAGTGCACTTCATCGCCGGACATAGGTGGGGAGAGAGGGGACGGCGCCGTCCATCGTGGGGATGGAGAGCATTCACACACCCTCTCTGGGTCTGCACTGCCACAGCCCCATCTTCATGACTCCCTCCGTCCCAGTAAGCGATTTTAATCGAATCGAGAATCTACCCTCAGCAATAAAGGCGTGAATGTGGCTGGCTGCAGGCGCCACCGTGACGCAGCACCAGGCGTGACCAATGACGACACAGCACGGTCCCACACCATCCAGTCATCGACGACTGGTAGGCATCACTACCGCTGGTCTCCCCTATGGCCGGGAAGCCAAGCCTCGTGTGATGTCTCCAGACCAGAGGAGATGCCGGCTGGCCCTGCTACGTCGGCGTGGGGTGTCGAACGGGAGGTAGTTGTCTTCCCAGTCGTGGCGCTCGGACAACGTCTCCCGGCCCTTCTCTGAGAGCGCATACCAATTCGTACGACGGTCGATCTGGCCCTTGTCGACGTAGCCCTGATTCACGAGCGTATCCAGGTTGGGATACAATCGGCCGTGGGTGATCTCGCGACCAGTTTAGGCCTCCAATTCGGCTTTGATCTCCTGCCCCGAGGGCTGGTCGAAGCCGGCGATCACGTACAGCAGATCGCGCTGGAACCCGGTGAGCTCAAACAGTGACATCATCAACCACATGCGTCTAGTATTGGGCATGGAGTATTGTTACACAGGTGATACAGAGCCTCCTAGATCGTTGCCCCGCACAACGATCACAAGTGTCTCGCTCGCACATCAAACACGATTGAAGAGATTCCATGAACGGTGTTTGACGAGTGTGAATCGGAGCTCCCCACGGTCCGGATGATCACTCACCGATGAATTAGTGTTAGTAATGAGTCATTTCACGGCATACACTCTGTGTCACGTGCCGACGCAGGAGTGGAGGAAGCGTCGGCATCCCCGCCGAGGGGGACCGCGATCGGGCGTGAGTCAATGACCGGGCGCGGGGGACCACCGTGGCACGGCGGAATCCGAGGGAGTGGGGGACCAGCCGTGGACCCCTCGGGTCATGCTGAGAGATCGAGACGGATCGTATCAGTGTCCGTCCGATCTCTGGCTGCCGACGCCTGGCGTTTCGCCCCGCCTGGCATCTGCTTTGTAGTCAGTGAAATAGACAGTGCACGTATCATGCGACAGTTCCAGTCGACGGAGGGCTCGTGATTTACCCTAGGTCTCAGTCATGAAATACGCTGAAAGTAATTACTCGGATAGATGCGACACCATCGACACCGGCCATGACCGGTGCTGGGCACTGGGCGGAATATGCGCCACGGAAACGCGACGGACACATCGTCACGAGGTGAGTCAGATGGGATACTCCGTTGGAGAATCGGCGCGTTACTCCACGCTGTGGAGGGTTCGCCGCTCTAGAGGAGCACCGCGGACGGTACGCGTTGAGACAGACCCGTTCTCCCTCTGTATGCGACTGTGCCCTACAACGCACCTATCTTCGTTCTCAGCGCATGCGCAGCATGAGCGGTCTGTGCAGGCGGTTGGACACCAGCTGTCGAGTGAGCGAGTAATAGAAAACATCTTAGACAGATCGAAAGTCAAGATGGCGAAGAGAGGAGCGTCGTACGTCAATAGGAAAATATGACGTAAGGTACACGATACTGAGAGATCGGTGCGACAGTCAGTGCATGGTCCGTGAGTGGCATATTTATTCTCCATGGTCCGACAGTCGAGTAGTATACGCGCATTGAAAAGTTGACCGAGCACGTATGATCTTTGAGGATATGCTAACAGTTGTTCTCGTACCGAGTTTTAGTCGGAGTTTGCCACGTCTGTTGCCCTGACCCTGGCTTGTCGATGCACGGCCCAGTGAAGCAGCGCATTCAGTAGCTGACCGAGTAATTAGTATTAGCACTATTGCCCTCGTAGAATTGAGTGGTGTGGCGAGAAGACCGCCAGTGTCACGAATAGAGCAACTGCGGGTCACCTCCTCTATGTAACCGAGCAGATCTGACGATAGACGGACCTTGGTGTGCGTCGCATGCCTTCATTCGGACACGAGCCGCGTCAGTAGGTCGTGTGCTCACCATTTGACCGAGTATCGTCTACTGCCCGCGACGCATCTCCAAGAAATCCGTCCGCATTGCTCGACACTCACACCGATCAAAATTGCACACGGCTCCGATGAGGACTGAACGCAAGTGCACGCTATACAGGCTATTGGAAATGGAATATATTCTTTCATCAGTAGGGTTGCGGGAGTCATTCGAGCGTATCTCCCGCCCTATCGAGGCACATCGTTCTGCTTAATCTGAGTTCCTTTAAGAACCGAACGATCAATACGAGACCATACTCGAAAGTCAACGATCATCAGACACTCCCTTAAGCGAGAAGGTGGCAGCTACAGTGTCCGTTGAAGAACCGCTTCAGGGAATTCCTCTTTCCACTGCTCGTCATCCTGCCGAGCAACATCGTACACTCGCCGTAATTCGGCAACCGGATCCTCGTGATCGTCGACCCGGAGATCGTGATACAGCCGAGGGTTCTCTGGATCGTATATTTTCAGTGCAGCACTCTGTGCGTTCCCCGCTCGCTTGTCCCCACCTGCGTCTTCCCCTGCTTGAAGGGCAGCTATCAGTCGCTTCTCGAACGACTGCTCCGTCTCGGCTGTGGCCACGTATTCGTCGGAAATCGCTTCGATGACAGATTTACCCTCAAGCATGTTACCGGCGACAGTGTACGTCTCGTAATCGGTTGTGCCCGTTACCGACCCAAACCAGTCGACGCACTCGTCGCCGGAGTACGTAGATGTGTTGCCCCACACGTCTACCCCATGGAGCTGTCGAACAGATGCATCATTATCTTTCTCAATGAGGGTTTCGATCGCATCGTCGACGCTTGCCTCTCCATCTGGAGCGTAACTGCCTTTGGGCCGAGCGGGACGTTGACGATCGACTGCGTACAGACGGCTCCGTTCGGGGAGAGAAACGGTGCCAACCCGCCGACTGCAGGGGCTTTGGTCGCGATAGCGATACCGTGGCGCGTGCCATCAGTAGTACAAATCGAGTATGTCATGTGTTCCTCATAGTCACGTTCACCCAGGTCGAATCAGTCCTTCTGTCTAACCCTGCTGCGCTCGGGCGACAGATCGCGGAGTGGTGGTGATCTTGCATAGCGGGACTGAGTGTCGTCTCCAGTCGTCGATACGAGTTCATCAATGGGGATGGGCATCGTCGTCATATCCGAGCAATTCGTCGTAAAGGTCGGTTCGTCGGTCTCGAGGGATGACATTCAGCTCATTCCAGACCTTTTCCGTTCGTGCGTCCATCAGATCACAGTCCTTGGCGATGAGCAACTCCTCGTCCGACTGACTCAGGGCCCGGCGATCGTCGTTCCAGTTGGATCGACGATCAGGCTCCGTCCGAGGAACGGCTGTCCACGTTCCGTCCCGATTCGGTCCGCGCAAGCGAACCAGACAGTGTTGACGTGGGCGTTTGAAATAGCGAGATAGTTCGCCCGGGCGAACTCGCCGTCCGCGAGTGCCGTTCGCTCGTGTTCGTTTATCGGTACCCAGTTGGTTGGCTCCGCGATGAGATCAGCACCTTTCGCAGCCTGGATGCGCGAAAGTTCTGGAAACCACTGGTCGTAACAGATCTGCATACCGATTCGTCCGATTTCCGTATTAAATACGTTGATCTCGTTTCCTGGCTCGAACCAGAGCTTCTCCTCGTTCCATAGATGGAGCTTTCGATGCGTCCCGATGTATCCGTTGGGGCCGATGAGCACCGCGGAGTTGTAGAGATCACTTCCGTCTCGTTCAGCGTAACCGCCAACAATGTATAGGTCACGGTCGGCCGCGAGGTCGGCCCACTGCTGGACCGTCTTGCCGTCCGGGATGGATTCGGCTAGTGACTGGGCCTCTGTTCGATTCTTGAAGACGTATCCCGAGTTCGCGAGTTCCGGGAGGACGATGAAGTCACTCCCCCGTTTTGCTGCTTCCTCGATAAGTCGACACGTTTCCCGGCGATTTGTCCCAAGTTCTCCGACGTGTGGTTCGAACTGCACGCAGGCGATGGTAACGGACGACTGCCTGTTGGGTGACTGTTCGTCTTCGCTACTGCTGATTTCGTTTGTGGAAGGTTGTGTTTCACTCATTCTAACTGATCTCGATTCACCGTTGCCCAGGCGGACGGACGGTGACCGTTGTTCGACCGTCGACTCTCCGTGTGATTCGATGCAGTCCGACCGTGGCCCTCATTACTCCTTCTGAACATGATTACCACATCGTATCATTACGCAGTTCTCGAATGGTATATCGGAGGATGATGCCAGTCACGATGAGCGTCCCGATAATACCGACGACGACCATCCCGATGAAGAACGTTTGACTGACAACGAGTGGGAGGATCATACCCTATCACCCCCACTGGTTATATCTCGACCGACGCGTTGGAGTTTACTCCAGTCGAAGTCCGCTGGTCGGAGATATGAGCCGCCGTACGTGACGAGACACGAAACCCACCCGCTCAGGATAATGCCTTGATTTGCTCCGAGCGTGAAGTACGCGGTGTAGCCGACGACTGTCGCAGCGGTCGTCGCGACGAACACGATCCGCGGGTTCGTCTTCTCCCACCAGAGACCGGCGATAATGGGGAAGACGAACGCGACGTTAATCACGCCCAAGAAGAACAACATCTGTAACATCGTCAGAATGCGAGGAAGGCTAAACAGGAAGCCGAGGACTCCGATACCGATCGTGAAGTATTTTCCGTACTGGAGGAGTTCATCTTCGGTCACGTCGTCTGTCACACGTGGGACGGCGTCGTTCATCAGGAGCGTCGCGAGTGCGTTGATGCTCGCGGCCGTCGTCGAACAGAGCGCACTCCAGACGGCGACGAGGAAGAGCCATCCCGCTACTGGCCCGCCGTATATCTGAGCGATCATGGGTGCGACCTGGTTGACCTGATCGGGGGTCCGATTGAACGCTAACGCGACGAACGAGAGGCTTGAGATCGCGAGCGGGACGAGAATCCAGCCGATACCACTAAGCCCAAACGTTTTCGCGACGACGTCGCTTCGGATAGCGTATGCCCGCTGCCAGAAGGTGTTATCCATAAACACCTCTCCGATCCCGAGCAGTGCCCCGGCCGTCGCGAACAGGAGACCACTGGGGGCGGTGAGACTGAGCTTTGCCGGCGAATCAGCAACGATCCGTTCATAGACGGGTTCGAATCCAACGTTGAAGTAGACCAGCGGCGGCACGATGAGTGCGACGAGGAGGATCAGAAGAACTTGAAAGTACGCCACACCGGTGACGCTCCGGAATCCGCCGAGATACGAGTAAACGATGACGATGCTGAAGGTTAGGAACACAGCCAGATAGTACGGAATTCCGAATATCTGCTCGAGTAACACGCCACCGCCGATACCCTGCGTGACGATGAGGCCGAGAACGTACACGACGAGCAGCGACACGAACACGTAGTAGTTCTTCTCGTCGTAACGTGTGCCGTAGAAGTCGCCGACGGACTTACCGTGCGGGATGACCTGGTGAAGACGCTTCGAGAGCAACCCGAACAGGAGAACGCCTGCACCTCCGAGCATACCGTAGCCGAGAGAACCGAGGATACCAAACGTGTAAGCACTTTCAGGAGCAGCGAGCATTGTGTTGCCCGTTATCCAAAAGGCAAGTAGCGAGGTCATCCCGAGCGCGATACCGAGTTGTCCACCACCGAGGATGAAGTCATCAG